>NZ_NVXQ01000014.1 GCF_002733955.1 Hoeflea sp.
TCGCGCCATGTGGGCCGCCCAAGCCGAGGCGAACATACGCACGACCGTCGATACCGCGCGTCTCAAAGGCGCAAATCCCTTCCAGGTCATCAAATCCGTTCTGGCATAGTGCGATAGAAGCACGCGGCAGGAAATTACGAATTCAGGGGTGGGTAAATACACAAAATACAGATTTGATGTTTTGGCTGGCGATATCGGAGTACGTTGCCGTGAGCTGTTGCGTGAGATTGCGATGGCGCATGAGATGCATATTCATGCAGGATCGATCAACCGGGACCATGTGCACATGCTGATCTCGATCCCGCCGAACCTATCGGTGTCGCGTGCTGTGCAATTCTTGAAGGGGAAAAGTTCGCACAAGCTGCTGCGCGAGTACAAAAGCTTGCGCAAACGCTATTGGGGGCAGCATTTGTGGGGACGGGGTTATTGGGTGAACACAAGCGGGAATGTGACGGACGAAGTGTGGAAAGAGTATATCAAGAACCAGAAGCCGCCTGAGCCAGACGATGATTTTGAGGTGGTATAGTCCGCCCAATGGCGGACCGATCCGGCTTCTAGCCGTAACCCGAAGCCACCGGCTTTAGCCGGTGGAGCATTCACCTTTTGATAGGTGCTGGCGTCGGGATTCTGGCTTACCTGCTCATGCGGTGCGCAGTCGGTGGTTTTTGGTCGTGGGCCGAAGCGGGGTGTCAGTTCAAACATTTCCTGCCTCACTGTTTAACACGGTATAATCCATAGCCTTGCGCTGATCCGGAGCGGCCTGGATCAGTAAGATTTCGATAGCTTCCATCAAGGGTTCGTGGTCAAGCATCCCGACCACCATTTGAATGGTAATCGCGGTCAGCCGTTGTATCCGCGAGTATGTATATTCCGATTTGCACGATATGTCCTTCATTGAAGCGGAGGCGAATGGCTCGCCCCCGCAAATGTTTCCGTGAATAATCCTAATCGCCAAACAGGGCCAGAACGGGAGCAAACGCGGCCTTCCACGAGGCGCGCGCCTCAACCCGTTCGATCCAGGCCGCGACATTCGGCAGATCGTCAAGTGAGATGTCAGACTGCGCGCGATACATGAATGTCGAGGCCAGCGAAAAATCTGCCACGCTGAGATTGCCTGCGATCCAGTCCTTGCCCGCAAGGCCGATTTCCAGTACCGCCAGAAACTGATCGACGTTCTTCACCTCGGCGTCGATAACGCTTTTATCTGCGTCTCCCATGCCGAATTTCGCCTTCAAGAATCGTTCGAACGAAAGTTTCTGCATCGCCGGGCCAAGGTGGATTGTTTGCCAGTAAAGCCACTGATCTACCGTCGCCCGGGCCTTTGGGTCATCGGGATAAAGACCGCGTTCCGGTTTGTTGCTGGCCAGATAGGAATTGATGGCGCGCGATTCCCAGATCACGAAATCCCCGTCCACCAGCACCGGTACCTTGCCATTGGGATTCATTGCCAGGAATTCATCGCTACGGTTGTCTCCAGCGCGTATGTCGACTTCGATGATCTCAAGGTCGATCCCCAGCTCCAAGGCAACCGCACGCACCCGAAGGGCGTTTGGCGAGAAATTGGCGTTGTAAAGTTTCATCGTGGTTTCCTTAATGCTGTGGCGGGGTCAGCAGAGTTGTCTTGTTGGCAATCAGGAAATCACGCACTGACTGTCCGGCCTGTCCCGTCAGTTTTTCCAGATCGCCCGTCGCAACGCTCAGATAGTCCTTGGCCATCGCCTCGTCGAAGGACGCAAAGACCTTTGCCATGAACTCTGGCAAGCCAGCGTCGACCATGGCCTTAACCAGATCGTCGGTTGAGATCGGGATATAGGGGATATCCTTGCCCGAGATTTCCGACAGGATGGCCGCGATGTCACCTTGGGAAACCGCCGCGGGTCCGGTGATGTCCAGAACGCTTGAACCGGTTTCCTGCATCAGGGCCGTTGCGGCGGCGCGGGCGCAATCGGCGCGGGTGACATAGCCGGTTTTTCCCTCGGCAGCTGCAGCGAAATGCTGACCCATACCAATGCTTTGCCCGCCACCCATCAGGACCAGATCGGTGTAAAGGTTGTTGCGCAGAATCGTATAGCTAGCACCGGTGTCCTTGATCAGCGCTTCGGTGTCGCTGTGATCTTTGGAGAAGGTGATAGGGCTTTCCTCTACCGGGTTCGTCAGCGAAGTATAGACGATATGTGTGATCCCTTCCTTCGTTGCGGCGGCGATGGCATTCTGATGCGCCGCCAATCGCTTGCCCGGCTCCAGATCGTCGGTCGAGATGATCAGCAGGCGCTTGCCGCCAGCAAAGGCTGCACCCAGCGATGCGGGGTCGTTGAAATCGCCCTTGCGGGCCTCGACGCCCTTGTCGGCCAGATCGGCCAGCTTTTCCGGCGAGCGGGAAATGGCGATGATCGGACCGGCACCGGCCGCAATCAGGTTGTCGATGACCTGTCGGCCAAGCTGGCCGGATGCACCGGTGACGATGAAAGGGCCGTTTTGAATGTTTGTCATTGGATTTTCCTAGATTTTCCGGGTTGGATTTGGATGTTCAAGCGTCTCAATGGAGTCAGCCGAAAGTAAACGCGCTTTCGACTGCGCCTAGCACGTGATCCTCCAACGTTTTCATGCCTTTGTCGGCAAGGGCTGCCCCCGCGACCACATGCAGCGGAATCAGATGTTCCTCGCGCGGGTTTGCATCGCGAGCACCGGGAGCGGCGGCCCATTGTGCCAGCATTCGATCACGCTCTACCGGATCGGTGCGGGTGGCCGCATCGCTCAGCCAGCGGTCAAATTCCTGCCCGTTCACGAAATCGGCGGCGCCATCCCGCATCGCGCGCATCATTTTTTGCATGTTATGATAGGTGTTGCCCGAACCGATGATCAGAACACCTTCATCTCGCAACGGTGCCAATGCCCGCCCGACCGCAATATGCGCAGCCGGGTCAAGATCACTTCGCAGGCTCAGCTGTACACAGGGAATGTCGGCCTGCGGAAAGGCCACCTTAAGCGGAATGAACACGCCGTGATCGTAACCGCGCGCCTCATCAACGGGGCAGGGAAACCCGGCCGCCTCGAGCAGCGCCTGCACCCTGTCGGATAGCGCCGGAGCGCCGGGCGCGGGCCAGGTCAGTTCGTAGGTGTGGGGTGGAAACCCGTTATAATCGAACAACAGCGGTGGGTCCGGGTTTCTCTGCACGGTGAACTGCGGCTCTTCCCAATGGCCCGAAATCACCAGCAATGCCTTGGGGGTTTCCGGCAGTGATGCCGGTAAATCCGCAAGGAACTCGCGCTGCCGGTTCCAGGTTTCTGGCGGGGTCCAGTCCATGAAGAAACATGGGCCTCCACCGTGTGGAATGAACATCGTCGGCATCCGAGTCATGTACTGCGTCCTTTCGCTTGTTTTACTGGCAGAGCGTGATGGCCAGCCGGCATGTGGCCGTCGGAAAATCCGGTTACGCGGCGCGCTTCAGCAAATCACCGTAGGGTGATTTCTTTTCGCGCACCCGGTTTTGCGTCAGGAACGACACAAGCAGCGCAATCCAGGCAACAATCGCCGGCGGCCAGCCCGGATCGCCGGCAGCCATATGCGCCGAGGCGGCCAGCAACAGGTGCCAGAACATCGCCGCATAGGCGAAATCGGACAGAAACGTCGACGGGCGCCAAAGGATGACTACGGCCGCCACGATCTTCAGCATGGCCAACGGCCATATTATGTAGGTTGGGTATTTCAACAGGCCCTCATACATTCCCGCAACCATGTCATGCGCGGTGATGTAAAATGCCGCTCCGCCCAGATAGACCAATGCAACCAGCCCGGTTGCAGCCCAGTACGTAATTTTCGCAGATTTGTCGCTCATCTAGACGTCCTCTATTTTGTTCAAATTACCCGAGCACTCTTCCGTATGGCTCACCCTTGCCAGGTTTTGCCTTTCACTCTAGTATCTTTAGGCGTCTTAGTTTAAAAGGAAAAGTAGGCACAGAAAAGTAACTACCTTTGGAAAACCTCAAAATGAAACAGAAAACACCGCCCGCGTGTCCCATGGACTCCATTCTGCGCCTGCTGATGGGTCCGTGGACAACCTATATTCTCTGGGTCCTTAGCGACGGCGGGCCGCAACGTTTCGGGGCGCTGAAGCGGGCAGTGCCGGGAATCTCAACCCGGGTGCTGACGGAACGGTTGCGAATGTTGCAGGCGGCCGGAGTGATCTGGCGCGATCAGACCCAAACGATTCCGCCTGCGGTCACCTACGGTTTGACAGAGCGCGGTGACGATCTGCGACAAGTGCTCGATTCCTTAGGCGAAATCGCGCAGCGTTGGCAGGCCGTAGGTGCGTTTGAAACGGGAGTTGTGGCGGCGGAATAATCAACTCAATAGTACACTGGGGTGTCATGTCTGGATGGCGCCCATTTGGCAACGTGATTTTGGTGATGTTTTAGCTTGGCGGGTCGGGTGCAGTCATGTCTCCGGCCTGTTTATGCGGCACGATATGACCGCTGGCCCTGATGTTATCCGCCTGAACCGATCCCTATCACATTATCGCGCTGTTGATGCGCAAGACAACGCCGCGGGTTCTTCGGTTCGTGCGGTCCATTCCGCTCTGCTGTCACATCATACCATCGTCACTCCGCCAACTGTAGTGCCCCGAAAGGCAAGTCTTGTTCGCTCCTATATGCCTACACTGAAGCCGGTACCCGGTGATCAGGCACGAAGTCCGGCTGGAATTGTATATTCCGCGCCATGATCGCCCATGCAATGCGGGCAATCTTGTTTGCGAGGGCGACCGCAACAAGCTTGAAGGATTTCTTCTCCAGCAGGGTTCTCGCCCAATTCGCCAGTGGGGATTGGGTCTTGCCATTCTTCATCCTGTAAAGCGCGGCATGTGCTCCAACCACAAGAAGTTTGCGCAAGCGTCTATTGCCCATTTTGGAAATGGAGCCCAGCCTTGGCTTCCCACCCGTTGAATGTTGCCTGGGAACGAGACCCAGCCAGGCTGCAAACTCTCGCCCGCCGACAAACAGCTTGGCGTCCGGCACACTGGCAGAAAGGCAAGTGGCGATGACGGGGCCTATCCCGGGAACAGTTGCAAGCCGGAGGCTGACATCGTCGTTGCGATGAGCGGCGATGATCGCCTTATCGAGCGTTGCGATCTGGCCCTCGATCTCTATCAATGTTGTCGCCAGCGGTCCGAGAGCAATGCGAACGGCGTCCGGGGTGTATCGTTCATCATCATCCAGAATGGCGATTAACTGCCGTGCGTTGTGAGCTCCCTGTGGGGCGACAATGCCAAGTTCAGCAAAATGACCACGCAAGGCATTGATGAGAGCAGTCCGTTGAGAGATCAGAAGTTCGCGCGCGCTATGCAGCATCAATGTCGCCTGCTGTTCCTCACTCTTGACTGGAACAAACCGCATCGATGGTCGTGTGACGGCTTCACAAATAGTGGCGGCATCTGCAGCATCGTTTTTCTGCCGACGCAAGTATGGCTTGATATAGCTCGGTGGGATCAGCCGGACGTCATGACCCGCTGCTATCAGCGTTCGCGCCCAGTGATGGGCTGTTGCGCAGGCTTCCATACCGATCAGGCAGGGAGCAAGCTTCTCAAAGAACGGCTGCATCTGCCCGCGTCGTAGCGTCTTGCGCAAAACTATCTGCCCGTCCGCATCAACTCCATGAAGCTGGAAAACATTCTTTGCGATATCAAGTCCAATTGTCGTAATCTTATCCATGGTGGGTGGCTCCTCTCTTGGGTTTTGCAAAAACCATTTTGGCACATTCGATGCCGTCGGAGGGCGCCATCCACTACATCACATTAACCGGTTCTTCCTCATATGGGCGTTGATGATGTAGACGCCCGCGACGACCCCAGTGTGTGGCAAGATGAGCTTGTTTGAACCGCCATTGGAGGATGGGCATCATGAGCGAAGTTCGTACGATTGGTTTGGATCTGGCCAAACACATATTTCAGGTCCACGGCGCGGATGCATCGGGGGCAGTTGTGTTTCGCAAACAGTTGCGACGTGGACAGGTTTTGAAATTCTTTGGTGGCCTGCCACGGTGCCTGGTTGCGATGGAAGCCTGTGGAAGCTCCTACTTCTGGGCGCGTGAGATAGGCCGTTTGGGACACGAAGTCCGGATGATCCCACCGGCCTACGTTCAAGCCGTTGGCCTGGACCAAGACCTTCGCCATGGCGGCGGCAGCGCTTCTGTCGATCCTTGTCGTTCCGGCCCTGATGGTGCTGTTCGTGCGCGGCCGCATCGTCCCCGAGCACCGCAATCCGGTGAATCGTCTGCTCATCTGGTTATATCGGCCGATCATTACCGCAGTGCTGAGGGTCAAGACTCTCACTGTTGTCGTGGCGGTGGCCGTGCTTGCGGTCAGCGTATGGCCAGCGACGAAGATCGGCTCCGAATTCATGCCAAGCCTCAATGAAGGCACAATTATGTACATGCCGACCACGCTGCCGGGGCTTTCCATCACCAAGTCTGCTGAATTGTTGCAGACACAAAACCGGATCATCAAGACATTCCCGGAAGTGGAGAATGTGTTCGGAAAGGCGGGTCGTGCGGCAACTGCCACGGACCCGGCTCCTACCGAGATGTTCGAAGCGATCATCAATCTGAAACTTGAATTGCAGTGGCGTCCTGGCGTCACCGTTGATTCGCTGATCCAGGAAATGGATCGCGCCTTGCAGTTTCCCGGCGTTTCCAACGCATGGACCATGCCGATCAAGGCGCGCATCGACATGCTGGCGACGGGCATCCGCACGCCAGTCGGTGTGAAGGTGATTGGACAGGATCTGTTCGAGATTGAAAAGCTCGCGCGCCAGATCGAGGCGGCGATCAAGACCGTGCCCGGAACCTCGAGTGCCTTCGCCGAGCGCATCAATGGCGGGTACTATCTGGATATAGATCCGGATCGCCGAGAGCTCGCGCGGTACGGATTATCGATTGCCGACGTTCAGGCGGTCGTAGCTTCCGCTATCGGCGCCGAGACCGTGACCACGACTGTCGAGGGTCGCGAACGTTACGCCGTCAGCATTCGGTATCCGCGCGACCTGCGCTCGGATCCGCAGGCGATCGCCCGCGAGGTGCTGGTGCCACTTGCCGAGGGCGCATCGATCCCGCTCGGCCAGGTGGCCAAGGTTTCATTGGTGCGCGGGCCGGGTTCAATCCGGACCGAGAACGCCCAACTCGCCGCCTACATATTCGTGGATGCCCGCGAACGCGATCTGGGCAGCTATGTCGCCGATGCCAAGAAAGCGGTGGCGCAGAGCGTTGACTTCCCGCCCGGCTATTATGCGATCTGGAGTGGCCAGTTCGAGTTTTACGAGCGCGCGAGAAAGCGTCTCGCCATTGTCGTGCCGCTGACGCTGCTTTTGATCTTGCTGCTGCTCTATCTCAACTTCAGGCGCATGACGGAAACCCTGATTGTCATGTTGTCATTGCCGTTTGCGCTGGTTGGCGGCCTGTGGCTGATGTGGTTGGGTTTCAACCTTTCGGTTGCAGTCGCAGTCGGCTTTATTGCACTTGCGGGTGTGGCTGCCGAGACCGGCGTCATTATGCTGATCTACCTTGATCACGCGCTCGATGCGCGCAAGGCGCTTGCGCTGAAGGAGGGGCGTCCAATTGACAAATCCGACATTGCCGCGGCGATCATGGAAGGCGCCGTCGAACGGGTGCGGCCGAAGATGATGACCGTCGTCGCCATCATGGCGGGCCTGGTTCCAATCTTGTGGAGCCAGGGCACCGGATCGGAGATCATGCAGCGCATTGCCGTGCCGATGATCGGCGGAATGGTGTCATCGACCATCCTCACGCTGGTTGTCATTCCGGCAATCTATGCCTTGGTGAAGGGGTTCGGGCTCGAACGAGCCCGAACATTCGCAGTCGCCGAAGCCGCCTGAACTGTGTCAGAATATCTATGTGCCTCCCCAAGTGTCCGGCTTGGCTGTGATTGTACGACAACTTATGCTGCAATCATATCGGGTGTATGTCAGAAATACTCCTCGGTACCGGGACCGTGTTGGACGAAAAGGCCGGCGTCGCCCGTCGGGCCGAACTATTGGCAAAGCTGAAGCACGCAACCGGTCTTCCTCAATCCGGGCGGCAATCCTTGACGCAGGGGACGGCCGTGAGAGCAGTGAAAACACCCCTCGTGCCGCTTGCGAGCGATGGCCGGCAAGGGAAGCTATCGCCGCTTCTGGCAGTGAGTACAAGGCCTTGGCAAAACTGCCGGCTTGCCAGTCGCGCCCTTGCCTGCCTTGCTCTTCGCGGCCTCCGGGTCCAGCCCCGAAAAGTGAAGGAGCGGAAACCCGGACAGAGGACCGCGCGCAACGCGGAGAGTGAATGGAAAAAGCCGAACTGGAAGAACTGAGGGAAAAAGTCGCCTGTGGAGCCGTGCTGGAATCCGCCGGCTTTGCCGTCGATCTAAAGGAAAGCACCCGCAAAGCGGTCAAATACCGCCGCGGCGGCGACATCGTCATCGTCATTCATGACGGCAAGGGCTGGTTTGACCCTTTGTCGGACGCCAAGGGCGACGTGTTCCGCCTTGTCGAGCATCTCGACGGGCTCCCCTTTACTGCTGCGCTGTATGTCGTCGCGGACCTCATCGGCTTCACGCCGTCAGAGCCCGCCTGGATCCGTCAGGCCAGGGAGAAAGTGCCGGACCAGACGGTGGCGCAACGCTGGCAAAGCCGCCGAAAGTCATGGCGTGGCTCGTCGAGCTGGCGCTATCTCAGCGAGACGCGAGGCATCCCGGACGCGGTTCTGCGGCAGGCGATAGCCGCCGATGCCCTGCGCGAAGGTCCGCACGGCAGCATGTGGGCCGGTCATTTCGACGAGGCCGGTCGCGTCACCGGCTGGGAAGAACGGGGGCCCGATTGGCGCGGTTTTGCGACCGGCGGCGCCAAGGTCCTCTTTCGACTCGGACCCGCCGGCGCCACTCGGCTTTGCGTAACCGAGGCGGCGATCGACGCCATGAGCCTTGCCGCGATCGAACGTTCGTCGCCCGGAACGCTCTATCTCAGCACCGGCGGCGGCTGGTCGCCATCGACCGAAGCCGCCCTTCGCGGGCTTGCCGCCCGCCCGGACGCCCTCCTCGTCGCGGCGACCGACGCCAACAGTCAGGGCGAGGCATTTGCCGAACGCCTGCGGGTCCTCGCCGATGAGAAAGGCTGCAACTGGCAGCGCCTCAGACCACCGTCTGATGACTGGAACGCCAGTCTGAAAAAGAGGGAATGAGAAAAGGAGAAAGGAGGAAGAAGGCGTGCCGCATGCCCGCCGTCCGCCTCAAGGGTGACGCTCCGCCCGGCTGACGCCGGCCCTTGACCCGGCCGGACGGAGAGACGGCCGCGGGAAAGGGTCCGGAAGGGCTGAAGAAGATGGTGAGCCGGGGACGGCGCCGCGCTTCAGCCCGTGACAGGCCTCAAAGGAGCCCGCAATGACCTCTCCTATCCGCAAGATCCATTTCGGGATCGCAGACCGCCACCAGATGTTTCGTCTCTTCGATCGGCACGCCCGGCGGCCAAATCGTTGGCAGAACGATGACAGCGCGCTTTACGCTGGCGAGTGGTTCGAAATCGCCCGTGCCGAGCACGACTACATGCTCGAAATCCTGCCGCCGCTCTGGATGCGCGGCGAGATGTTCGCCCTGCGCGAATTCCTGACCGGCAGCATCACCAGCCTCTTCTACACGCTCTGCATCAATGGCGTGACCCGGTTCTTCCACGCCTATTGCGATCTCTCCGATCCGCGCTCTCCCTACGAGATGCGCGATGCCATCGTCGAGCGCGAGCGCCGGCCGGTCAAGGCGATGACCCGCGAAGAGCGCATCGAACACATCTGGAGCGCCACCCATGACGATTATCGCGGCTATGCCGGCGCGGACTTCCGCCCCGAACATCGCGGCAAGCGCACTGTCATCGTCTATGGTCGGCCGGGGAACAGGTTTCAGCTGCTCGACCACCTGACCGACGCGCAGATCTCCGAGAAGCTGCCTATTCATTTGCGTCACCTGCCGCTGCCTGAAGCTGCGTGAGGTCGGTCATGTTCACATTTCCTTGTCATGCGGTGCGCAAGGTCATCGCGCGCGGCGAAGCGGATGCGGCCGCCAATGGCGGCTTCCGCAATCCGTATTACGGCACCAGGCCAGGCGAGGGCGAAAATCCCGGTTTCTGGCTCGTTGGCGACGAGGGGGTCTACATCATATCCAACGGTAAGCTCGCCGAGGGTGAGACACCGCTCGTCGTCTATTCGAACGAGTGCCACCCCAAGGGCAGTGACGACTGGTGGGATTACAAGCGCCGGCATTTCGGAGGCGATGACGGCATCGAGTTCATCGACGCCGACCTCGTCGTTCCGAACTTCAACCGGAACTTCGCCGCGTCCTATCTCGGGATCCAGCTCACCGAGAACGAGATCTCGTTCTCGCTGATCACCCGCTAACCGCACTTCCAATTCCGCACGTCCCCCACGCGACCGGTTCGCCCGGCGCCGCGGCTCCGTGCGCTCGCATCACAGGAGAAACCATCAATGTCCGACCACGATCCCTTGACCCTCGACATGTTTGGCAGTTCGCAGAGCGCACTGTCTTCCGGCCTGGGCTTTGGCGTCACCGCCTTTGCCAACAGCCCGAAATCCGAAACGACCGAATCCGATACTCCAGCCGACGATCAGGTCAACAGCCAGGTTCTGGCGGCTGCTTCCCGGAAGCTCGACATCGACGACACGGCGCGCGGCAGCAATTTTCATCTTTCCGGTAGCCGGAACCTCGCTAAGGGCTGGAAAACCCGGGCGCGCGACAATCTCGCCGCCATCTCGCTCGCTGAAACAATTACGGCCGAGGACCGGCCCGCGACGCCGGAGGAACAGGCTCGTCTTGTTCGCTTCACAGGCTTTGGCGCCTCCGATCTTGCCAATGCGATCTTCTCCCGGCCCTGCGAGGATGGGTTCCGGAAGGGGTGGGAAGACCTTGGCGAAGAGCTGCAGGAGGCCGTGAACGAGGCCGATTACGCCTCGCTTGCCCGCTGCACGCAATATGCCCATTTCACGCCGGAGTTCATCGTCCGGGCGATCTGGAAGGGTCTCGAACGGCTCGGCTGGCGCGGCGGCCGCGTCCTCGAACCGGGGGTCGGGACGGGGCTGTTCCCAGCCCTCATGCCAGAAGCGCTTCGCGGTCAGTCATTCGTCACCGGCGTCGAGCTCGATCCGGTCACCGCGCGGATCGCCCAGCTCCTCCAGCCGGTCGCCCGCATCATCGAAGGTGATTTCGCGCGCACCGATCTGCCGGCGCATTTCGATCTCGCCATCGGCAATCCGCCGTTCTCGGACAGGACCGTCCGCTCCGACCGCGCATACCGGTCAATGGGCCTGCGGCTGCATGACTATTTCATCGCGCGATCGATCGATCTCCTGAAGCCCGGCGCGCTCGCCGCCTTCGTCACGTCGTCGGGCACGATGGACAAGGCCGATGCGACAGCCCGCGAACACATCGCCAAGTCGGCCAACCTCATCGCCGCGCTCCGCCTGCCCGAAGGCAGTTTTCGCGCCGATGCCGGCACTGATGTCGTCGTCGACATCCTGTTCTTCCGCAAGCGCAAGCCCGGCGAGTTGCAGGGCGACGCGAGCTGGCTGAACCTGGCTGAGGTTGCACCCGCCAGCGAGGACGGCGAGGCCATCCGGGTCAATCGCTGGTTCGCCGATCACCCCGCTCATGTCCTGGGCCGCCACGCGATCACGTCCGGACCCTTCGGCGAAGCCTATACCTGCTTGGCCGGTGGCGGCGACCTCGCGGCCGATCTGGATGCCGCCGTCCTCTCCCTCCCGAGCGCCCTCTATGACGGCGAGCCCGTCGCTATCGATATCGATCTCGAACTTGGGACGACCCTGACCGACATCGCGAGACCCGAAGATGCCCATGTCCGCGAGGGCAGCTTCTTCTTCGGCCCCCCGAAAGGGCTAATGCAGGTTCTCGACGGCAAACCCGCACCGGTTCCTGTCCGCAAGGGTCGGTCGGGCGAGGGGTTTTCCGAAAAGCAGATCAACATCGTCAGAAAGCTGATCCCGGTCCGAGACGCCGTGCGGGCGGTCCTGAAGGCCCAGGAGACTGATCAGCCGTGGCGGGACCTTCAGGTGAAGCTGCGCATCGCCTGGTCGAGCTTCGTGCGCGATTTCGGGCCGATCAACCACACCAGGGTGTCGATCTCGGAGAACGATGCGACCGGAGAGACCCGCGAGACGCATCGCCGCCCGAATCTGCAGCCCTTCCTCGACGATCCCGATTGCTGGCTGGTCGCCTCCATCGAAAATTACGATCTCGATACCGACACTGCCAAGCCCGGCCCGATCTTCTCCGAACGGGTGATTGCTCCGCCTTCGCCGCCGGTGATCACCAACGCCACCGATGCGCTTGCCGTCGTCCTCAATGAACGCGGCCATGTCGATATCGACCATATCGCCGAGCTTTTGCATGAGAATCGCAAGACCGTCATCGAGGGACTGGGTAGCGCAATCTATCGCGATCCGGCGGATGCGTCCTGGCAGACATCCGACGCCTACCTCTCCGGCCCGGTCCGCGACAAGCTGGCGATCGCGGAAGCGGCCGCTGAGCTAGACCCGGCCTACAAGCGCAATGTCGAAGCGCTTGAAGCGGTGCAGCCGGCCGATCTCAGCCCGTCGGAGATCACCGCACGGCTGGGCGCCCCATGGATTCCCGCCAGCGATGTCGTCGATTTCGTAAGAGAGACGATGGGCACCGAGATCACGATCCGGCACATGCCAGAGCTCGCCTCCTGGACGGTCGATGCCCGCATGCTGGCCTTCCGGGCCGAGGGCACGTCGGAATGGGGCACCAAGCGCCGGCATGCCGGCGAGCTCATCGCAGACGCCCTCAATAGCCGTATCCCGCAGATCTTCGACACGATCAGGGACGGGGCCAGTGAACGCCGGGTGCTCAACGTCGTCGACACCGAGGCGGCCAAGGAGAAGCTCACCAAGATCAAGACCGCCTTCCAGAGCTGGGTCTGGTCCGATCCGGACCGCACCGACCGGCTGGCGCGCCTATATAACGACCGCTTCAACAATATCGCGCCCCGATCCTTCAACGGGGACCATCTCCAGCTACCGGGCGCCTCAGGCGCCTTTGTTCTTTATGGCCACCAGAAACGCGGCATCTGGCGGATCATCTCCTCCGGCGCGACCTATCTCGCTCACGCCGTCGGCGCTGGCAAGACCATGACGATAGCGGCCGCCATCATGGAGCAACGCCGGCTCGGCCTGATCTCGAAAGCCATGCTGGTCGTACCCGGACACTGCCTGGCCCAGGCCGCCCGCGAGTTCCTGGCGCTTTATCCGACTGCGCGGATACTCGTCGCCGACGAGACGAATTTTTCCAAAGAGAAACGTCACCGCTTCTTGTCGCGCGCCGCGACGGCCAATTGGGACGCGATCATCATTACCCATTCCGCCTTCAAGTTCATCGCTGTACCGGCAGTCTTCGAAAAGCAGATGATCGAGGATGAACTCACGCTTTATGAAGACCTGCTCACCAGGGTCGAGGGCGACGATCGGGTGTCACGCAAGCGACTGGAACGGCTGAAGGAGGGCCTGAAGGACCGGCTGGAATCTCTGGCGACCGTCAAGGACGATCTCCTGACCATTTCCGAGATCGGCGTCGATCAGATCGTCGTCGACGAGGCGCAGGAATTCCGGAAGCTGAGTTTTGCGACGAACATGTCGACCCTGAAAGGCGTCGATCCGAACGGCTCGCAGCGGGCCTGGGACCTCTATGTGAAATCCCGCTTCATCGAGACAAAGAACCGGGGTCGGGCACTGGTGCTGGCCTCGGGTACGCCGATCACCAACACGCTTGGCGAAATGTTCTCGGTTCAGCGCTTCCTCGGCTTCGACGCGCTCAAGGAACGCGGCTTGCACGAATTCGACGCCTGGGCCTCGACTTTCGGCGATGTGGCGACCGAACTCGAATTGCAGCCCTCGGGCAAATACAAGCCCGTCTCGCGCTTTGCGACCTTCGTCAATGTGCCGGAACTGATCGCCATGTTCCGCTCCTTCGCCGATGTCGTGTTGCCGGAGGATCTGAAGCAATATGTGAAAATTCCCGCCGTCTCGAAGGGCAAACGGCAGATCGTCACCGCAAAGCCGACCGACGACTTCAAGCTCTATCAGCAGGTGCTCGAGGCCCGCATCAGGGCCATCGAAAAGCGCGAAGGTCCGGCCCAACCCGGCGACGACATTCTGCTTTCCGTCATTACCGACGGGCGCCATGCGGCGATTGATCTGCGGCTGGTCGATCCCGACAATGACAATGAGCCGGGCAACAAGCTCAACAAGCTGATCGCCAACGCCTATCGCATCTGGCGCGAGTCCGGAGAAAACGAGTACCTGACCCGTGAGGGCAAGCCCTTCGACCTGCCCGGCGCGGCGCAGATGATCTTCTCCGATCTTGGCACGATCAGCGTCGAGAAAAGCAGAGGCTTTTCCGCCTATCGCTGGATCCGCAACGAGCTCGTCCGGTTTGGCGTTCCGGCCTCGGAGATCGCCTTCATGCAGGACTACAAGAAGACCGAGGCCAAGCAGCGGCTGTTCGCCGATGTCAATGCGGGCAAGGTCCGCTTCCTGATCGGCTCATCGGAAACCATGGGCACCGGCGTCAACGCCCAGCTTCGCCTAAAGGCGCTCCACCATCTCGACGTGCCCTGGCTTCCCTCCCAGATCGAGCAACGCGAGGGCCGCATCGAGCGGCAGGGCAATCAGCATGACGAGATCGACATCTTCGCCTACGCCACCGAAGGCTCGATGGATGCGCAGATGTGGCAGAACAACGAGCGCAAGGCCCGGTTCATCGCCGCGGCCCTCTCCGGCGACACATCGGTACGCCGCCTGGAGGATCTGGGCGAGGGGCAGGCCAACCAGTTCGCCATGGCCAAGGCGATCGCTTCCGGCGATCAGCGCCTGATGCAGAAGGCAGGCCTCGAGGCCAATATCGCCCGGCTCGAACGCTTGTGCGCCGCGCACCGAGACGATCTCTTTGCCGTGCGTCGTCAAATCCGCAACGCCGAACGCGATATCGAGCATGATACCCGTCGCATCGCGGAGATCGCCAAGGACATCGAGCGTCGGATTCCGACCGCCGGCGATGCCTTTGCCATGACCGTTGCTGGGCAATCCTTCACCGAGCGCAAGCCTGCCGGCCGTGCCCTGATGAAGGAAATCATGACGCTCGTGCATCTTCGCGAGGAGGATGAAAAGACGATCGCCACGATTGGCGGCTTCGATCTCGTTTTCTCGGGCCAGCGTGTCGGTCAGGACGATTTCCAGTACGACGTAACGATTGCGCGGACTGGCGCGGAATCCGAGATCGACCTGGCGCTGACCGTCACTCCGCTCGGCGCCGTCTCCCGCATCGAACATGTGCTCGGCGGCTTCGAAGACGAGCGCTCGCAATACCGCTTCCGCCTCGACGACGCGGAGCGCCGGCTGGCCTCATACCAGACCCGCCAGGGCGGAGAATTCGGCTTCGAAGACGAGCTTGCAGAGAAGCGCCAACAACTCGCCAAAATCGAGGCAGATCTGGCGGATGAGGTATTGAAGGAGGGGGAGGCGGCCTGAAGAAGAAGTAGGAAGGGGACCGGTCGCAGATCGGTCGAACCGGTGATGCTGTCGCTCAACCGCCGCCTGCGCCATCCCGACCCGTCGTTCCTCGCAGGGCTGGCCAGCCCCGCTCACCCGGCCGGGCAGGGACGCTCGGCCGCAGTTGCACCGGCCCGCCCGCTCCGCGGTCCCGGGGATGTCTTCGAGAAGAAGACGAAAAAGGGAACCGGCGGCGTGCCGGGTCCTCAATCCGCAACCAGGAGCTTCCAATGCATATCATCAAGATCGACCCGCGCGCGCTGAAGGAAAATCCCAACGATGCCCGCAAATCCAAATCCACGCCGCAGGGCGATGCGCTGCTGGTCGCGACCATCAAGGCCGTCGGCATCATCCAGCCGCCCGTCGTTTCCCCCGAAGCGGGTGGCGGCAACGGCTTCATCATCCAGGCCGGCCATCGCCGCACCAGAGGTGCGATTGCCGCGGAGCTCGAAGAGATCGAGGTCATCGTGACCGATCCGGCCGGTGACGGCGGCGCCATGCGCTCAATGGTCGAGAACATCGCCCGCGAACCGCTCAACCCCGTCGATCAGTGGCGCGCCATCGAACGTCTGGTGGCGCTCGGTTGGACCCAGGAAGGCATTGCCGCGGCGCTGTCGCTTCCGGTCCGCCAGATCAAGAAGCTCCGCCTTCTCGCCAATGTGCTTCCCGCCATGCTGGACCAGATGGCCAAGGGCGACATGCCGGATGAACGGCAGCTCAGGACCATTGCCGCAGCCTCGATCGCGGAGCAGAAGGAGGTCTGGAAGATCCACAAGCCCAAGAAGAACGAAACGACGTCCTGGTGCTCGGTTGCCAACGGCCTGTCCAAGACCCGCATGTATGCACGCGACGCCAGCTTCCACGATGAGCTGGCGCAGGCCTACGGCATCGCCTGGGTTGAGGACCTCTTCGCCCCCGCCGACGAGGACAGCCGTTATACGAACGATGTCGAGGCCTTTCTCGGCGCCCAGCAGGAATGGATGACCAACAACCTGCCCAAGAACGGCATGATTACCGAGCTCAATGGCTGGAACGGTCCCGATCTGCCCAAGAAGGCCGAACGCGTCTACGGCAAGCCAAAGAAGTCCGACCATACGGCCATGTATCTCGATCGCGACGGCAAGGTTCAGTCCGTCGTCTACCGGATGCCGGAGCCGAAAGCAGCGAAGAGCAAGGCGGAGGAGAGCGGTGCCATAGCACCGACGCAACGTTCGGACGTCACCCAGAAGGGCCAGGACATGATCGGCGATTTCCGCACCGATGCGCTGCACGAGGCGCTTCACCGCGCACCGATCGAGGACGACACGCTGATGGCGCTGCTCGTCATTGCCTTTGCCGGTCAAAACGTCCGCGTCGATACAGGATCCGGCAATACGGGTTCGTTCCGAAGCCTGATCGCGCCCCATGCCGCGACCTTGGTTGATGGCACTGGCAATCTCGCCGTCGACACGGAGACGCTCAGGGTCGCGGCCCGCTCGGTGCTGATCGAGGTGCTGTCGTGCCGCCGCAACATGTCGAACAGCGGCATCGTCTCGCGGGTGGCCGGCGTTGTGATTGGGGCCGACAGCTTCCTGCCCAATATGGGGACCGAGGATTTCCTCGTGTGCCTGTCCCGGCAGGCTCTCGAGGCCGTTTGCGCGGACACCTCGGTCCTGCCGCGCAACAAAGTCCGGGATACGCGCGCCGCGCTCGTCGAGCATTTCAAGGAAGAACGCTTCGTTCACACCTCGGCGCTCTTCGCGCCGGAGGCAAACGAACTCTCCGACTGGAAGGCCCGCAACGAGCTCACCAAGGACGAGGAAGCCGGGGATGCCGACGGCTCCATCGACGGGCCGGATGAGGTCGACATCGACTCGGACGCCGTCTCCGAGGGTTTCCGCGAAGCCGCCGAATAGCGGTCTACTTCCTTCCGAACGCACATCACGCCGCCGGCATCGTCCGGCGGCGCTTTCGTTTCCGATTCATCCAACAGGAGGACATCACTCATGTCCGCGCAACTGATCTTCGACACTGCACCGCTCGGCGCGATCATCCGCTATTCCGACGGCACACTCCGTCCCCCTGAGCGGCACCGCCGCAAGCTCCAGGCCTGGGAGCGCCACAACAACACCGGCCGTCTCGTCAAGAGACAGGCGGGTGCCCGCGTCGGGGAAACCATCATTCCCGGAAGCTTTACCCTGCATGAGGGCGACTACGGCACCAAGGCGGTGATCGTACTGAAGGTCTTCAAGACCTTCTCGCTCGACAGCGATCTCGACTTCACCGTCATCGAGCGTCCTTCTGCCGGCTCGGTTCTCGTGCTCAGCCGGCCCGGCGATGCGGGCGAACTGGTCCACGTCGCGGTCAGCAGGGCCGCGGCCGATGAATGGCTGTCGCGCCACGGCTACCCCGATGCGGTGCTGCATGAGGTGACCGCCGACCAGGTGGCCTCCGATCATGTCGAGGGGAGGGCGGCATGACCAATTCCGCCCAATCCCACCCTTCCGCCTCACAGCCCACCGACATGGTCGGGGTTGAGTTCGGGACCAGCGCCGACGGTTTCGCTGTGGCGTGCATCGATGACACCGCCTACGCCATGCTGCCCGGCCGGAATGGAACCCACCACCTTGCCGCGGCATGGTTGGTGCGCCGGCCCTTGCACGAGCTCGCACGGGGAGACTTCTACGGGTTTCAAGGCGCGCTCGCCGACGAGCCCGCTTTCCGTGCCAAAATGGCCGAGAAAGCCGAGCACATCCGCGAGAAAAATGCTCTCGGCCGCCGGGAAATCCACTCCCGGGCGTATACGCCCTGGGGACCCTCGCAGGGCGCCACGGTCTTTGCAGTGGGGATCGTCTGCCATTCGACCGCCGGTCATGGCGGGTTCCATCTTGCGACCGATCGCAATGCCAGGGTCGATGGGCGGCTTCGCAATGCCAATAGCTGGTACGAAGAAGACGTCGAGTGGGCGATCGTTGCGATTACCTTCCCGGAATTGTTTACCAGCTTCGAACGGCGATGCGCCGACCAGACGGTCAAGGACAGTTGGCCAGACGAATTCGAGGCGATCACGGGAACCGTGCTCGAACCCGGTCAATCCCGCGAAAAGGATCGCCGGGCCTTCCAGTCGCGCCATGCCGGCGACTGGATCGTGATCTCCGCTATCAGGTCGGATCATCACGACGGCTTTGTCGAGGTCGTCGCGACGCTTGGCGGCACGCGCGATCACGCTGCGGAGGAGCGCCGATTTCTGGTTCGCTCGGCGGAATACACGGTCGGCCCATTTGGTTTCGTCATCGATCCCGCCCGCCACGATGTCTATGACGGGCCCTCCAGCTTTATCGGATGGGGGCGCTGATGTCCGTCCCCTGGAAACTGATCGCCATTGCCTTCGGCTGGCACGCCAGCTTCCGGATGGAGGGCGCCTATCCGAAGCTCATCATCCATCACAGGCGGCACAGCACCCGGTTCGCGGGGGCCGACGCCTGGAAGCGCGCGGCTCTGACGTCGATCCACGCTCCCCGCTTCATGACCCCGAACAGGAGACCCAGACCATGACCGCATGGCTCGTTGCAGTCCATATTCTCGTGACGGCCGATACCACCAATCCCCGTGCGCATATCGCCGAAGCGCTCGAAGCCCATCTTGACGGATCGTCACCATTTCCCGATCAGGCCAACGTCGCCATCATCGACTGGGCAGTCGCCGGCGAGGACCTTGCGGCGTCCATGGCCCCTGCCGCCATCCCGCCAGACTATGAACCCGGAAGCATGCCCTTCCCGCAATGGCCGGTAGGCAAGGGTTAGCGCAGCGATCTCCCGAACCGCATCGGCAGACGCAGCGGTGGTTTGGTCGGGTTAGCGGTCCGGTTGGCGATCGTCATTTCCTTCACACATCGCCGCCAGTGGAGCGCCATGTCTGCCGGCCTTCCCTTCGGGACAGGCTGCGGTCGTAAACCGGCGGCCGGAGCCTTCAAGGCCGCTGACGCGCCGCGGTGCGGCCGCGCGGACCATCCTCGCCAAGCCGGCCCCGCGGTATGGCGCAAGGGCTGAAAGCTTTGCTGACCCGCAGGACAGGTTCGCTCGTCTCGGTCCGCGCGGACCCTGAAGCCTCCGTCTTTCCACCGGTTTTTCCTGACCGCGCCCGAAGGGAAGGCCGGCAGTCCGGCTTGAGCCTTCGGCCATACCGTGAAGGAAAGGAAAATCACATGACCAGTACCGCTCGTTCTCCCCGTCAATCCGCCAAGGTCACCCAGCTTCGCAAGGGCGCTTCGCTCGAAATGGTCCGACTTGCCTGCCCCGATAGCGCTCAGGCCTCCCTCATCTCCGAAAGCTTCGGTCTTCCCGTGATCGACGGTGACGGCATTCGCGAACTTCATCACAAGATCATCGTCGACACGGCCGACGCCCTCAACGAGGGTCTCGGCGAACGGGCGATGCAGATCCACCTGCAGCGCATCGTCGGTTCGTTTGTCGGCTCCGCCCACGGGGCCGGACAATTCTACAGCCGCGCCGTGACCGAGGCCCGCGATGCCACGGCCAAGGGATCCAATGACACTCGGGACGAGGACATCGATGGCCCGGTCGGCTTCGATGGGGCAGCCCAACGCAAGCGCGAATTCGCGGCCGATATGGGCCTGCAGGCGCATGCGCTCCGTTGCGCCGCCGAAGGCGTCGTGACTGCCTACGAAGAGGTGGTCGGCGAGGCGTGGAAGCCCTTCCAGCGCCTGATCGACAACCCAGGTCAGACCGTCGACCGCAAGGCGGCCGAACTGCAGTTGGCCGCACTCAGCTAGGCCAAACGGGCGGAGTTCCGGCTCCGCCCCTTTTTTGTCGACACGAAGACTCGAATTGACAAAATTACATGGAATACCTATTTTACGTAAAATACTGGAGCCTTTGCGATGAAGCAGTTCACCTTTTCCGACATGAACCGATCTTCGGGCGAAATCCTCGAGGCGGCGATGATCGAACCGGTCGTGCTCACCAAGCACGGCAAGGAGAAGCTCTTTGTTCTCTCTGCCCGGGACTACCACCGGATGCGCGGTGAACCGAGCCCGACGAAGTCCTATTCCCTGCACGATGCGCCGGATGACATCCATCAAGAACTGATGTCCGGTATAGACGCCATCCTCGAGCCTGCAAAAAACGATGCTTGAACAGGGCGATGTCGCCGAGTTTCATTACCTCTGGCACCGCGAAGCGGAAAAGGGCGAGGAATCCGGCCGGAAGCCTCGCCCTGTCTGCATCGTCATCAAAACACCCGGCAATCCTGATGTCGTGTTTCTCTTTCCTTTTACCTCCAGGCAGCCGCTCGACGGCCAGCTTGCGCTGATTGTCCCTGAAATCGAGTGCCGGCGCATTGGGCTCAACCCCCCATGCTGGATCATTCTCGACGAGTTCAATCGCGTGGAGATGGATAAGGACTATGATTTCGTGTCCACCGAGCCGATCGGATCTGTCAGCGCGGCGTTCCTCCGCGAGATTGCCACGACAATCAAGCAAGCGGCCCGCGCGTCCGCGATCAAGGCCGTGAAGCGGACCTGACTTCCGCTCTAAACACTTCCCGACAACAAGACCTCGTATCCCGCACCGTGTTCGGCTCTCATCTCCCGACCTGGCTGTCCAGCCTCGACCAGGCCGATCCGACCGCACCTGACCAGAACTCTATCCCGGATGCAGCCCAACCTCGCTCTTTGAGAGATGGCATTCCTGGTGCGGCGCGGACTTCCACGATCAACCCGTAAAGGGTCCGCTCGCAAGCGGCGGCCGCTTGGCTTTGGCCTGTGTGTTTCGGCGTGCAAAATTGACCCCATTAGCGGGGTGATCGGCGTCCAATTTTGCCCCCCCTCGGATTTATCTGACCATCCGTGTTTTGACAGCGGATGGAGAGGGAGTTGAAGCGAGTGGATACGATTGCGCGCGTCCGGCGAGCCTTCCATGTTCGAGGCTGGTCGATGAAGAAGATCGCCCGCGAACTGCATGTTTCCCGCAATACGGTCCGCAAGATATTGCGCTCCGACGAGACCGACTTCTTCTACGAGCGCGAACGACAGCCTTTGCCGAAGACGGGTGTCTGGAAAGTCGAGATCGAGCGTTTTCTTGCGGCAAACGAAGGCCGGCCATCACGTGAACGGCTGACGCTGATCCGGATTTACGAGGAGCTTCGGGCGCTCGGATACGACGGCAGCTACGATGCGATCCGCCGTTACGCCAAGGGTTGGGCCAAGAACCGCGGATCAGCGACGGCGCAGGCCTATGTGCCGCTTTACTATGCACCCGGCGAAGCCTTCCAGTTCGACTGGAGCCACGAGATTGTGTTGATCAACGGGGTGACGACGACCGTCAAGGTCGCCCATGTCCGGCTCTACCACAGCCGTATGATGTTTGCCCGCGCCTATATGCGCGAGAGCCAGGAGATGGTGTTCGACGCCCATGACAAGGCCTTCGCCTTCTTCCGCGGCACCTGCACGCGCGGCATCTACGACAACATGAAGACGGCGGTGGAGACGGTCTTCGTTGGCAAGGAGCGGCTATACAATCGCCGTTTCCTGCAGATGTGCAGCCATTACCTCGTGCAGCCGGTTGCCTGCACCCCGGCGTCTGGTTGGGAGAAAGGCCAGGTCGAGAACCAGGTCGGCCTGGTGCGCGAACGCTTCTTCACCCCGCGCCTGAGGGGCAAGAGCCTTGAGGAATTGAACGTCTGGCTGCTCGACAAATGTGTGGCCTACGCCAAGGCGCACAACCATCCGGAACAGGCCGACCAAACGATCTGGCAGATGTTCGAGGCCGAGCGCGGCAGTCTCGTCCCCTATGTAGGGCCGTTCGACGGCTTTCACTGCGTTCCGGCCTCGGTGTCCAAGACCTGCACGGTCCGTTTCGACAATAACAAATACTCGGTCCTCTCAACGGCTGTCGGCCGCCCGGTCGAAGTCCACGCCTATGCCGACCGGATTGTCGTCAAGCAGGATGGCACGGTCATCGCCGAACATCGGCGCAGCTTCGGCCGCGGCGAGACGGTCTATGATCCCTGGCATTATGTGCCTGTCCTGGCCCGTAAACCCGGCGCTCTTCGCAATGGCGCACCGTTCCGCGACTGGGTGCTGCCGGCGGCGATGGAGAAGGTCCGCAAGCGATTGAAGACCATCGATGACGGTGATCGGCAAATGGTCACCATTCTCGGCTGCGTGCCAGACGACGGCATCACCGCCGTGGAGGCCGCATGTCAGGAAGCGCTTGATCAAGGTGTTTGCTCGGCTGCCGTCATCCTGAACATCCTCGCGCGACGTCGTGATCCGGCCCCGACCGCGCCCCTGCAAATCCCCGATGCGCTGCGGCTGACCCATGAGCCGGTCGCCGATTGTGCACGATACGACAGCCTCAGGAGGGCAAGCTGATGGAACGCACACAGGTTCTGGAATTGATGAGCACCTTGAAGCTCTACGGCATGCGCAGTGCCTATGACGAGGTCATGGGTAATGGGATCAAACGACAGCATGAGCCGCCGCGTATTGTTGGTGATCTCCTGCAGTCCGAGATCGCCGAGAAACAGGCGCGCTCCATCCGTTACCAGCTCAGCATCGCCAAGCTGCCTCTGGCCAAGGACATCGACGACTTCGACTTCGCCAACACGCCCGTCAATGAAGGCCTCGTCCGCGAACTGGCCACCGGAGCCTTTGTCGCCGATCAGCGCAATGTCGTTCTTGTCGGCGGCACAGGCACAGGCAAGAGCCACCTGGCCATCGCGATTGCCCGTGCTCTCATCCGCAATGGCACACGCGGGCGCTTCTTCAATGTCGTCGATCTGGTCAACCGCCTGGAGACGGAGACGCGCAGCGGAAAGCAGGGAAGAACGGCGGACTATCTCAACCGTCTCGACTTCATCATCCTCGATGAACTGGGCTATCTGCCCTTCGCCCAGGCCGGAGGTCAGCTTCTATTCCATCTGATCAGCAGGCTCTACGAGCGCACCTCGATCATCGTCACCACCAACCTCGCATTCGGCGAATGGCCAACCGTGTTCGGCGAACCAAACATCACAGGCTGCCGCCATTCTCGACAGGATGGTGTCTCATTTGACGGTCGTCGACCCGCGCCACGGCCTTGCGGGTCAGCGTCTCGAGCTCGTTTCAGGCCGGTCCGGGCGCGGTCCGGCGTTCGTTGTCGTTCGATTACCTGACGGACGCTGCCGTTCAATTCGCCGCTCAGCGACCGATCTTGCGGCCGAAACACCGGAAGATCGGAATGCATCGAAGTCGGCGCCTCGCGTCAGCGTTCGAACGCTGCTCACATTGATGCACCATTTGAACAGCAAGGTTGCCTCCCGTTCCAAGGAGGTGATTCGCGATGAACGTGCAATCGAATCCGTACCGCGTAGCGTCCCAGTCTCTCACAAAGCTTCTGAACCCGAGCACGCCACGCCCGCGTCCGTGGCTCGATCTGCCGGCGGAGACGCGGAAACAGATCGCTCAGGGTCTTGCGCCACTGTTGATGCGGATGCGGTGGTCGACCCGCGCGCCGACAAAGGTGGATCGGCATGTTGAGAGCTTCGAATAGTCCCGACGAACGCGTCACGGCCGAGCATCGCGGCAAGCTCGCCTACATCTATGTCCGCCAGTCTTCCGTGAACCAAGTGCGGCATCATCAAGAAAGCACGGAGCTGCAGTATCGTCTCGTCGATCGGGCCGTCGCTCTTGGCTGGCCGCATGAACGCGTGCACGTCATTGATGAAGATCTCGGCAAATCCGGGACCGGTCTCGTCGAGCGAGAGGGCTTCAAGAAGCTGATCGCCGAGATAGGGCTGGGAAACGCCGGACTGGTCATCAGCCTCGACGCCTCCCGGCTTGCTCGCAACAACCGCGATTGGCATCAGCTCCTCGATCTGTGCTCATTGTTCGGCGTCATCATCGCTGACGGGGAACGGCTCTACGATCCCTGCGCTTACCACGACCGCCTGTTGCTGGGCTTGTCCGGCATCATGAGCGAAGCGGAGTTGCATCAGATCAAGCAGCGCCTCCATCAGGGCGAGCGCCAGAAAGCGGCGCGCGGCGAGCTGCGCCTTCCTCTTCCCGCCGGATTGGCTCATGACCGTTCGGGCCAGATCATTCTCAATCCCGATGAGCAGGTGCAGGCGAGGCTCGGCCTAGTCTTCAACAAGTTCCGCGAGCTTGGAAGCGCGCGGGCGGTGATGCGCTATCTGCGAAAGGAGAATTTGCCGCTGCCGATGCGTCCCTTGCTTGGTCCGGCGCCGCACGAAGTGGTCTGGCGTGAGGCAAGCAATCCGCGGGTGCTCAGCATTCTCCATAATCCCGGCTATGCTGGGGCGTATGTGTATGGTCGGCGGCGGCTGAATGGCGGGCGCGTTCGCCAGGGTGTTTACCGCCCGCGGACAACCAAGGTCCCCATCGCGGACTGGGAGGTCTGTCTTGAAGCCGCTCATCCTGGTTACATTAACTGGGAGGAGTTCATGGAGAACCAGAGGCGATTGGCGAACAATATCAACCGCTACGAAGCCGGCCATTCAGGCACGCCGCGCAAGGGTGCCGCACTGCTGCAGGGCATCGCGGTCTGTGGGCGGTGTGGTCGTCGGATGAGTCTGCGCTATAGCGGTCCCGCAGGGAACTATCCCGTCTACACATGCCGCGCCGACCGCGGCCACGACGGGGGGGCGTTATGCCAGGAAGTGCGCGCGCTACCGGTCGATGCACGCGTCGAAAGCATTCTGCTTGACGCCCTGATGCCGGACAGGATCGCCATCGCCGTCGCCGCACTGGGCCAGATCGAAGAGGAAGCGCGTCAACTCGAGCGTCAATGGGCCCTGCGGCGCGAACGGGCGCGCTATGAGGCGGAAAGGGCACGGCGCCAATACGATGCGGTCGAGCCCGAAAACCGCTTGGTGGCGCGTTCGCTGGAGCGCGGCTGGGAAGAGAAGCTGCGCGCCGCCGAGGCGATCGAGCAGGATTATGAACGGTGGCGGTCTGACGAGCCCCTGGTCCTGAGTGAGGCAGACCGCGACGGTTTGCTGGCGCTCGGAAAAGACCTGCCCGGCATCTGGCGCGCCCCGTCGACCATGGCGGCCGAGCGCAAAAGCATCCTGCGCCTCATTATCTATGAAGTCGTCCTCGACCAGAAACGCCTGCGGGGACGGGTCTGGTTCAAGATCCTGTGGCAAACGGGAGCGACAAGCGAACACTCTCTCCAGAGGCGCGTTCACACCTATGGCGACTACATCGATATCGACAGGCTGCGGAAGCGCGTGACGGAGCTGAACGCCGCTGGGAAGATGGACAAGGAAATCGCGTCGACGCTGAACGCGGAAGGCTTCTTTGCGGCACAGAACTGCGCCTTCAAGGGTGATAATGTCTGGTTGTTGCGGAGACGTTGGGGTATTCCTACAGTCAAAATCAACGGCACGAGCGCCAATCCCATCCGATGGCCGGACGGAACCTATTCCATCCACGGAGCTGCTGTTGCTCTCGGCGTTACGCCGCAGACCATCTTCAAATACCTGGCTCGCGGCCTGGTCGAAGGCCGGCAGTTGGTGAAAGGACAACCATGGCAGATAGAACTGACGGACGAGCTGATAGACACTCTGCGCGCTCGCGCCCAACGCAATAGACGATCGAGGAAACAGGCATCATGAAATCATTGGTGACGCCAAGATGACGACCGCACTGCTCGACAGGCTCACCCATCACTGCGAGATCGTCGAAACCGGCAACGAGTCCTGGCGCTTCAAAAACCGCTCTCAAAGCTAAAGCCGAAGAGCCCTACCACCCGCACCTGGTTCGCCCTCTGCAACCCCGGCCAGCGCCGGGCGAACCAGGTGCTGATCGTCAACATGGGGGTCAACATTGGACGCCGATATGGGGTCAAATTTCCGCGCCGATTGACAGCCCTTGCTGGCGCAAAGCGTGGAGCATGTCGAATATTTCCTGGCGGGATTGCCGATGCGCAAGACGGGCGCGACGGCGATGTGTGGCAGCGTCAACAATTGCGTCCTCTGGCAGAATAGCCCTGCCGGTGGCGCGCCCCGAAAGGCTCATCTGTTCTTCGATGGCCGAGCGAAGGTTCTGGACCAGATGAAACCGATCGGCGACCTGTTGGGCCTGCGGTGCGCCTTCACGAGCCGCCTGCGCATACAGGCCGCAGCGGTCCCGACTAACAATTTCGATGGAAGGACGGTCACGCAGCCACTTGGCCGCACTCTCGACGCTACGGTCATCCAGTATGTCGACAACCGAGCGGCGCTCGAGGTCGACCATGATGGTTCCGTAGTTCGTCGCCCTCCGCCAACTCCAATCATCGATACCGACCACCCGTAACTCGGAATTGCGATGAGCAACCTCGGCATCCCGCTTCAACTGCCTCAGGATGGTGTCATCATTGACGGGCATGCCGAGCCGCTGCATTAACCGCTCACCAGGGCGGCCGCCGGCGCTATGGCCGAACAGGCCGACAATCTCTCCGACCCTTCTCGTCCGACGCGCGTATGGATCAGCTACCGTCGGCAGTCGGTCTGTGAACGTTCGTCGTGGGCATTCCCGCTGTGCACATCGCCAGCGGCTCAGCAGCAGCTTCACTGTCACCGGCTTGCCCTGGACCGGCAGATCCTGGAGGCTGCGGCGGGCCCAACCATGCCGACTTCGGCTTCGCCGTCCACAATCGGGGCAGATGCCGATCGCGGATCCAGCAGCGGAAACAACCCACCCGTCGTCAACAGTGAGCGTGGCACCCAGAATCTTAACCCCTGGGCCGGGCGACCATGTCGATTTCTTTTGCATGCCCGCCCATAGCGACATCATCGCTAACAGCCGATGAATCACACAAAGTGAGGAAGAACCTCATTAAGTGCCAAGTCACACACTTGCTTTTAAAAACAAACGCACGTATAAACAAAAGCCGAGTAGTGCATGCGTGGCCTCGCCGAAGGCGGCGAAGGGAGTGCCCAGCAGGCAGAGGGAGGGGAGGATGTCACTTGGCTCTGGATACCGTTGTGAACAAGTTTTCGGCTGGCGGCGAGATTATTGCTCGCATGGCGCTTCTGCTAATGGTGGTGCACGTCTGCGCCGAGGTAATTGGGCGATATGTTTTAAATCAACCGCTTCCGATGACGATAGAAATCGTCGCCCACTACTACTTGGTTGCAGTAATTTTTTTGCCGATGGCGAGCGTCGAGCTGATGAACGACCATACGAAAGTCGAGCTCCTGACAGAAATGGCCGGGCCTCGGCTAGCTGCCGTGGCGGAGTTGATGTCCGGCATTTTATCAGTCGGTATTCTCTCACTGCTTGTCGTCGCGACGTTACAGGAGGCGATTGCTCAATCCCGTGTTGGCGCGGCTGCAAGTGGCCCGTTTTTCGATCTGCTGGTCTGGCCTACACGCTGGTTGGTGCTTGTGGGCTTGGGACTGTTCCTTGTGGCGCTCGTCTTGCGGCTTATCGGTGTTTGGCGTCGGGTTTGTACTGCATGAGCGCAAGAGTCTCGCCCCAAATCCGCAGCGACATAAACGAGGCAATCTTGCCTATCCGGTTGTTACCCACACCCACTAAATGTGGGGTGCACCCATTCTCCGGAGAAAAGCCCGTCAAAGGTCGGCGCGGCTGCCTCGCCGGCGATTCCGAGCAGCGAGCGGAATGCGTTGAAGGGATAGAAGCGCCGATTGAATCGAAACATGAACTCGTTGAGGTAGGCTTGTAGATGCTTGACGCTGTCTCCGTGATGGATGCCATTGATCCAAGTCTTCAGATTGGCGAAGACCAAGTGGATGATCGGCAGGAATTCCTCTGCGATCTCTGGGTCTCCGCATTCGGCGATCGCGTGGTGGTCGAATCCGCGCTTGCGGAGGCCGGCATAGCCGCTCCAGTCGTCGGTGACGATCAAGTGATCCGGGAGCAACGGCGTTCTCGACGAATCCGCAGAGCGAATTGGCGCTACGGTCAGGGACGACAGCGAGACGAACACGCCCCGCATAGCGACCGTCTTTCCGATTGTCGAGCTTGGTTCCCGGCTTGCGGCGCCGCACCTCCACGGCGCAGGAGACGAGAACCTTGTGATGGACGCCTCGGGGGTCCGTCCACCGACCCACGTTTCATCCACTTCGACATGTTCTTGCGGCTTCCCGCCGATCTTGTCGCGTTCGGGGCGCACCATCCCGGCGCGGAGTTTGTGAAGGATGCCGAAGGCCGTCTCGTAGCGCGACAGGCCGAGTTGCCGCTGAAATTGGACGGCCGACGACATTCCGGGCGTCTGGCTGGCTATCAAATAGGCCGCCCAGTACCAAGTCGACACCGGCGTGTGGCCGCGCTCCATGACGGTCCCGGCCATCAGGCTTACGTCTTTGCGACAGGCGCGGCAGCCGCAGAACGCCTGGGCGGGCTTCGAAACGGAACGGCTCGCCAACGACGCCGCACCTTGGACAAGCGAAACCTCCCTTCCATCGGGCCTTTTCGAGATAGGCAGCACAGGCCGCGCCGTCCGGGAAAATGCGTTGGAACTGCGGGAACTGCAGGTCGTCACGGGCCAGGATATCCATGCCAAACACTAGATCTGGTGGGTGTGGGAGTTAACCGGATAGGCAAGGAGGCAACGAACCCATGACAGGTGTGACTATAGGATTTATCGGGTTAGCGTTGCTTGTGGTCTTGTTGTTTTTCCGGATGCATGTTGGCTTGGCACTTTCTCTTGTCTCCTTTGGGGGGCTTGCGTCCCTCCGCGGCTTTGATGCGGCTTACGGCGCGCTCAGGTCGTTACCCTATGATTTTGCAGCGAATTGGTCGCTGGCCGCAATACCGATGTTCCTACTGATGGGAGCGATTGCCTACCATGGGGGATTGACATCGGGGCTTTTTCGGGCGGCAAAGGCATGGCTTGGCCAGTTGCCGGGTGGACTGGCAGTTGCATCCACTATAGCGTGCGCGATGTTCGCAGCGGTCAGCGGCTCCAGCTTGGCCACGGCATCCGCGATGGGGCGCATCGCCATTCCCGAGATGCTCCACGCGCGTTACGATGCAGGTTTAGCCGCGGGTACTGTGGCGGCCGCCGGTACGATAGGGTCCTTGATTCCGCCCAGTATTCTGATGATTCTCTATGCTGTGTTTACAGAGCAATCGATCGGGATATGCCTGATGGCTGGAATTCTTCCCGGTTTGCTGACTGCTTTCATGTATACAGTAATGATCGTTCTCCGCTGTTATTTGAATGACGAACTTGCTCCGTCAGTGCATGCGTCATCTTGGCCGGAGCGGTTTACCGCGTTGAGGGAGGTTTGGCCGGTGCTGCTGGTCGCTGGTGGTGTAATTACGGGGATCTATGCCGGGATTGCCACTGAGAGCGAAGCCGCTGGTATTGGTGCGGCATTGATGGCGGTGGTGGCTTTCGTGCGTCTGCGCAGCGGTTACAGGAGGCGGGCGTTCTTGGACGCCGCTCGCGAAACGGTCATCTCGACGGCCTCGATCCTCCTGATTGCTATCGGGGCGAGTTTGCTGACGCGCTTTGTGGTGGTCAGCGGCATTCCGCAATTTATCGGCGCCGAGATCACCGATATGGGGTTGGGTTCGACGATGGTGCTGTTCGTTATTGCGGCTTTCACGCTCGTTTTAGGAATGTTTTTGGATCCCATGGGTGTTCTTCTAATCACGCTCCCCGTCGCGCTTCCGCTTGTCGAGGCGGCGAATATAAACCTCATTTGGTTCGCAGTAATCATGATCAAGTTGATTGAAATAGGTCTGATCACACCCCCTATCGGTATGAACGTTTTCGTGATCAAGGGCGTGGTGGGCAAAAGTATAGCGCTGGGGACAATCTTTCGAGGGGTCAGCTGGTTCGTTGTCATCGAAATGTTGACGCTTCTACTGCTGATACTGTTTCCGCAGATTTCTCTATATGTCCCCAACTTAATGGTCGGCTAGTTCTGGCTAGGTCTTGGGAACAGCGTTCTCTTCAATATATCATCTTAACATGGAGGAAAAGAAATGATCAGACCAATCTTCAGAGCTACATGTATCGGCGTCGGAATTTTACTTTTCGCTGCATCGAGCGGGCGGTCAGAAGAGGCGCGTATGCTTGTTTATGCGAATTATCAGCCACCCTCAAACGCGGCAAACAAATACGGCTATGGTCCGTACTTCGAGGCGGTTACTAGAGATACGAACGGTAAGTTGACCTTTGATCTAGTAGCCGGGGGCGCTCTCCTCGGGGCCTCGGCGATGTTGCCCGGCCTGCGCGACGGGATCGCCGATGGTGGATTCGTCGTCTCGATTTATTCACCTAGTAACCTTCCGCGCGATTCGATGCTATCGGAGATGGCGTTGGTCGGCGAGAATCCCGCAGTAATGGCGGCAGCGGTGGCCGAGACTGTTCTTCTGGATTGTCCCGATTGCAAAGCTGAATGGGATCAGAATGGCATTGCCTATGTAGCACCCTACGCGACTATGCCCTATTACCTGATGTGCAAGGGCGATCTGCAAAGCAGCGCCGACATTCAGGGAAAAAAGATCCGCGCGGTCGGCGCTTGGGGCAGATGGGCTAACGCGCTAGGGGCTGTACCGGTGAATCTGCCATCATCGGAGGTCTATCAGGCTTTGGAGCGAAACCAGGCGGACTGCGTGCTCGGCTCGATTGCGTGGCTAAAACAGCTTTCTCTTATCGAGCTGGTCGACACCATCGTTGATCTGCCAATGGGCACATTCCACGGCGGTGGCTACGTGGTCTATTCTAAATCGACTTGGGATGGATTGCCGGAAGACCAAAGGGCGGCGCTTATCGCAAATGCGCCAATTGCTATCTCGGGCGAGATCTTCCGCGGTTATTTACCCGAAGATCTCGAGACCTTGCAGGATGCGCGGGACAAGGGAATTAAATTCCTTGCTCCTGATGACAGCCTGCTGGCGAAATTGAAAGCCTATAAGGCGGCCGAGGGTGATGCAGTCGCCAGTATTGCCGAGGGTCGAGGGGTTAAGAATGCTCGCGAGATCATCGCGACGCTTCTGGAAAACAAAGCCAAATGGGAAGGCCTAAGCGCCGAGTTCGGCGATGACCCGGAGAAATACGAAGAGGTATTGTCGCGCGAGATCTACTCCAAAGTTCAGCCGGGACAATAGTAGAATGCAACCGGTGAATGAAGTCACTCTCTTAGCTGCGTCGGCGACTCCGGTCGGGAAAATCCAATCCCGCCCGGGGGCCGCACAACAGGTTCTGGAACATGAACTGCTCGCGCAGGTGGTGAGTCAGGCGATCGCGGATGCAAATGTCGACAAGATGCAGGTGGGTGCGATGATTTTCGCTGAGCCGCACATCTACACGCGTCAGAAATACTTCGCGACCTTCATGGCAGGCTATCTAGACATGAAATGCGACGGCGGTGTGATGGAGATCCTGGGCAACGGCATGACCGGCGGGTTGGTTTTCGACCGAGCCGCCGATGAAATTCGGCTCGGCCGGACCGAGCTGGCGTTGGCGCTTGGCGTCAATCTGGAAACGGCGGTGCCTGCCACCGAACATATGAACTATACGATGCGCGCGGTCGGCGATGTGGATTTTCAATCCGCCGCTGGATTCACGCCGATCTCCTGGTATGCGATGGACGCCGTGCGTTACATGCACGAGACCGGCGCAACCCGGGAACAGATTTCAAGCGTTGCGCTGAAGAACCGCAAACACGCTGAATTGAACCCGCTGGCACAGTTCAGAAAACCGATGACTATCGATGATGTCCTGGCCGCCAAGCCCATCGTGCACCCATTATCGCTGCTGGATGTACCGCCTCGCTCGGATGGGGCCATCTGTCTGGTGCTTGCCTCGCGCCGCGTGGCCGAGCAGAGCGGTCGGCCCTTTGTAGTGTTGCGAGGGCGGGGGGCCTATCACGAGGGGGTGCATCAGATTGCCGATGCGCCTGCTGACATGATCGCCCTGAACGCGGCACAGCGGGCTGGACGCGCAGCCTATGACGATGCCGGTTTGACGCCCGATCAGATCGATCTCGCCGAGCTTTATGCTCCTTGCACGATCGTCGAGATTCTCGTGGCTGAAGCGCTTGGTCTGCTAGAGAAGGGCAAGGGCGCCGAGCAGACCGAGGCGGGGCAGACTACACTCGGTGGGCGGATTCCCATCAACACATCTGGGGGCTGCCAGTCGCGTGGCCATCCGGCGCGGCTGACGCCGCTCTACAACGCCTTGGAACTATATCAGCAGCTGACGTCGCAGGCGGGCCACAGGCAAGTTGACATGGCGCGAATTGGCTTAATGTGCTGCGAGTTGGGAAATTACAACGCGGCGCTTATACATATACTGGAGGCGGCATGATCGAACATGTAATCCCTATGACAGGCAACCGTCCCTATCCGCCCCGGATTTCAGGTTTCACCCAAACCTTCTGGGATGGTCTTACGGAAGGGCGGTTTCTGACCACCTGCTGCGCCGCCTGCCAGAAGACAACCTTTCCACCCAAGCCCATATGCCCGGCTTGTCTAGGCGCCAAGGTGGAATGGAGAGAAATCTCGGGCCGAGGCCACATCTATTCCTATACGATCGTCCACGCGGCTCCGAGCATCTTCACGCATGAAGCGCCGTATGCGGTTGGAATTGTGGACACTCCCGAGGGGTTGCGCATGGCGGCCCGTCTGCTGATCTCGCCAGAGCGGCTGCGGGTCACGATGCCGGTCGCGGTAGGGAGGATGGCGTATGAGGACGGATCATTTTTCGGCTTTGTCGAAGCGGAAGGTGACCGTGCAAATGACTGATCGCCCGCTTCACACCCAAGAACAGTTGCGCCGCCTGGTGCAACCTGACAGCATTGCCGTTGTCGGCGCTTCGCCGAAACCGGGCTCTTTCGGAAAGCGCACGTTGGATAACCTCGCTAGTTTCGGCGGCAGGGTCTGTGCGGTAAATCCCAAGTACCAGCAGATCGACGCGGTGCCCTGCTATCCGTCACTAGATGCGATTCCACAGGTACCGGACTGCGTGGTACTTTGTGTGGCCAGCGATGCGGTCGTGTCGATGGTGGAAAGTTGTGCTGACCTAGGAGTAGGAGGGGTAATCATTTACGCCTCGGGCTTTGCTGAGATGCCCGGCGAGGAGGGTGCGCTCGCGCAAGCACGCTTGGCCGAGATTTCCCGGAGCACGGGACTTCGCATTGCCGGCCCTAATTGCGCAGGTCTGCTGAATTTCGGCACAGGCGCGCTTATGCATTTCATTGGCGGACTTGCGCCCGGCGAGATGGTGCATGGTCCGGTCGGGCTGGTGTCCCAGAGCGGCGGTATCGGTTACGGCATTCTTCAGGCAATGGACCGGGGAATAGGGTTCAGTCATTTTTTTGCGGTAGGCAATTCCTGCGATGTCGATGCCTGCGATCTGATGAACTACATGCTCGATGATCCCGGAACGTCAGTGATCGTTACTTTTCTCGAAGGGCTGGAATCCGGGGCGCGCCTGCGCGAGTTGGGCCGGCGGGCACTGGAAAAAAACAAGCCAATAGTGATCTGCAAGACCGGCCAGTCTGATCAAAGCCATGCTGCGATCCGCTCACATACCGGTGCGGTGGTCGGATCGATCGAGGCCTATCTGGCCTTGTTCGAGGAAACCGGCCTGATCCACGTGGACAGCGTCGAAGGGATGACGGAAATCGCTCAGTTCCTGAGCAAGGCACCCCCGCCCGGTATGGGGGGGCTCGGGGTGATGACGACCTCGGGTGGTCTGGCGGTGATGGCGGTGGATAAGGCGGATTATGCAGGGGTGGATCTTCCGCAACTGTCGGAACAATGCCAGAGCGCTCTGCGCGCTCTTGTCCCCAGCTTCGGCATGGTCGGTAACCCTCTGGATATCACTGCAGCGGCGCAGGGCGACCCGACGCTGTTTCGCGACTGCATCGCAGCACTGTGCAATGAGCCGGGATTTGCTGTGCTGCTGATCGCGGTGCCTTATGCGCAGAAGATTGTGGCCGAGCAGCGCGCCCACCTGATCTGCGAGGCTGCGCGCGGTAGCTCGATCCCCATAGTTGTGGCTTGGATGAACGAGGCGCTGGATTGCCCGGCGGCGCGCATATACGAAAATGACGAGAACGTAGTGTTGTTCCGGTCGATGACGCGCGCGATGGAAGCTATCCGTGCCTGGAAATGGCGGGAGGCGCTGCGGGTCAAGAGTCTCGAAAGGTGGATGGCGCGGCTGTCGCCCCCCGAGGCCTTCGATGTGGTCCGTCCAATGTTGGAGGATGCAGTCCGCGACGGCAGAGCGCTCAGTGAACGCGAGTCGAAATCTGTTCTGCGGGCCTATGGGGTCGAGACCACCCAAGACCGGTTCGCAGCGAGCCGGTTCGAGGCCGTACAGGCAGCAGAGGCAATCGGCTTTCCTGTCGTCCTCAAGGTCGAGTCTACGGACATCCTGCACAAGACCGATGCCGGCTTGGTGATCTTGGGTCTCGAAAACCCTGAAGCAGTTGCTGAAGCGTTCGATTCGGTCATGGCACGCACGCGCGAAGCATTTCCGGATGCGAGGGTGCAGGGTGCGGTCGTGCAGGCAATGGTACCGCCGGGAGTCGAGATCATTGTCGGCGCGAAGTACGAGCCGGCCTTGGGTCAGGTTCTCATGTTCGGACTTGGCGGGGTATTTGTCGAATTGATGAAGGACTTGGCGTTTGCGTTGGCGCCGGTGGCTCCGGATCAGGTTGTGGCCAAACTGACGGAATTGAAGGGCGCAGCGTTGTTGCGGGGCTATCGTGGGACGCCTGCGGTCGATCTGGACGTATTGGCGAACCAGATCGCGCGGATATCAGAATTTGTAGCCGATGCTGAAGATTTGGTAGCTGAGCTTGACGTGAACCCGATCTTCGCGCGAGGCGACGGCGCGATTGCCGTCGACGCGGTTATTATCCCATATGTCGCCGCAAACGAACAAGCTCAGGGCAGAACCCATGCCTAAGTATTATGAAGATCTCGAGGTCGGTGATAAGTTCATCACCCCCCGCCGGACCATCACAGAAGCCGATATCGTGGCCTTCTCGGGGATTTCGGGCGACTACAACGCGCTGCACACGGACGAGGTGTTTGCCTTGGAAACCGAGTTCGGTGGACGGATTGCGCATGGCCCTTTGGGGCTTGTGATCGCGACTGGGCTGAGCAATCGCACCGGTTTGTTTGACGGTTCCACCATCGCCTTTCTGGAGATGCAGTGGAAATTCACCGCCCCGATTTATCCGGGCGACACGGTGCATCTGGAAATGACCGTCGCAGAGATGCGGCCGACATCTAAAGTCGGCCGCGGCATTCTCGTCCGCCAGATGAACCTGATCAACCAAAAGGGTCATTTGGTGCAGACTGGACGGTTCATCACATTGATCCGCATGAGGGACGTCGGGGCAGGTTGATGTCTGCAATCGCTTGCGCCGCTAGAGGGATTAGACGGGGAATCAGTCCTCTCCAAATAGGGAATATACAAGATGCATGGAATGCCTGATTACGGACTTACCGACGAGCAGAAGATGATGCGCGAAAGCGTGCTGGGGCTATTGCAGCGCGTTCTGCCGGACGAAAAGGTCCAGCAACTCGACGAAGCGGGTGAGTTTCCCCACGAGGCATATCGAACGCTCGCCGCCGAAGGATGGATGGCGTTGCCGTTTGAGGAGAAATACGGCGGAATGAACGCCAGCTACGCCGATCTGGCGATCTTCATCGAAACCATCGCCTATCACTGGAGCGGCATAAGCTCCGCCTACCTGACCACGGTGACGCTGGGGGGCGGCCATATCAAGCTTTACGGCAACGACGAGCAGAAGGTAGAGTTCATCCCGCGGATCATCTCGGGCGAGATCAAGACGGCCTTTTCGCTGACCGAGCCGGGTGCAGGATCGGATGCCGCGGCGATCCAGACTCGTGCCGAACGGCGTGGCAATGAATGGGTAATCAACGGCAGTAAGGTCTACACCACCGGTGCCCATGTAGCCGATTATCTCGTCGTCGCGACCAAAACCGACCCCTCCGCCGGGCATCGCGGGATGACCCAGTTCATCGTCGATACTAAACAGGAAGGCCTCACGATCCGCCCGTTGCGCCAGCTGGGGCGGCGATCGGTACATACGAACGAGGTGTTTTTCCAGGATGTCGTGGTTCCCGCGCGGCATATGCTGGGCGAGGAAAACAAGGGATGGCACAATCTGATGCTTGGTCTGAACCTTGAACGGCTTATTATCGCAGCCACCCATTGCGGAAATTGCCAAAGGATCATCGACTATGTGAAGGGTTACGCTCTAGAACGCAAACAGTTTGGCCAGCCGATCACTAAATTTCAGGCAATCGCGCACAAGATGGCGGACATGCAGATCATGGCCGAACAGGCCCGTCTGATCACCTATAAAGTCGCCCAGATGATGGATGATGGGCTCAGGCCAGTCCAGGAGACTGCAATGGCCAAGGTCATCGCGACAGAGAACAATGTCAGGATCGCCGACCACGGTATGCAGATCATGGGCGGAGCTGGATATATGATGGATCATGCAATGCAGATGCATTATCGCGACTGCCGCATCGGCCCGATCGGCGGCGGCTCCAATGAAATACAGAGGACCGTCATCGCAAAGACCATGGGGCTTTGATCCCGGATTAGAAGGCACTATACAGTCCCAAGGGTGTTTTCTGTACTTCGTTACGGGTGAGATAGCCGATCCGCAGCGAAGTGAAGTACACCAGCGATTTCGCTCGTTATTTGTTGGATGTCGAAATGCATTTTCAGTGCAAATGGAGACCTCGAAATACCTCCCGCTTTTCGGCAAATCGTGATTCAATCCGGCTTGTGTGATTTGCCGGGAGCGGATGATGCGGGGACAGCCGGGGTTCTTTGATTTGGACGAACGTTACGAGCGGCTGAGTGCCGTGGGTGATCCTCTGGAAAAGCTGAACGGGATCATTCCCTGGCCCGTGTTTGAAAAGCCGCTGGCGAAGGCATTGAAGCGATCGGATGGATCGAAGGGCGGACGTCCTGCTTTCCCGTCGGTGCTGATGTTCAAGATCCTGGTGCTGCAGGCGCTTTACAACCTCTCCGACGATCAGGCCGAGTTCGTCATTCAGGACCGGCTGTCGTTCATGCGGTCTCTGGGACTGGGTTTGTCTGACAAGGTTCCGGACGCCAAAGGGGAGGGAATGCCAATACCAACAGTTCAAAAATCTCCGCCAAACGTGACGACATGCCTCAAATCGTCCCGTCAATGCCGGAAAGCGGAGTAAATCGAGGTGTTCACATGATTAAGAGCCAGGGAGAATCTCGATGAGCAATAGTGACTTGGCGGAAGACGCGGAGAAACCGACAGCTCTGGTCGTGGGCGGTTCTGGCGCGCTCGGCTCAGCGATTTGCGAAAGGCTCGCGGACGACGGTTATCGGCTATTTATAACCTATCGCTCTTCAAGGACGGCGGTGGAATCTCTGCGTGAAAAGCTGGGCGAAACAGCGGAGGTGCATCTCGGCCAGATGGACCTGTGCGACGAGGCGTCCATCCAGCGATGCATGGCCGAGGCGAACGGGACGTTCTCACGGCTATCTACGCTGATTTACGCGTCCGGCGTGAATATCGATCAGCCATTCATCTTCGACACCCAGGCAGAACAGTGGGATCAGGTGATCAAGGTTGAGTCGCTCGGCTTCATTCATCTCGTCAGTGCAGCCTTGCCGGCATTGCGCGCCAGCGGCAGGGCTAGCATCGTGTCGATCGGTACGTTCGCCACGCATCTTTACATGTCGGGCGATGCGCTCTCCGCAGTGCCCAAGGCCGCCGTGGAGATGATGACGCGGGCTGTCGCGAAGGAAGAGGGGCGTTACGGAATACGCGCCAATTGCGTTGCTCCGGGCATTATCAATGCGGGACTGGGATCGAAGATGCAGACCGAGATCCACGATCCCGCAGTCTGGGAAACGCAGCGTAAACGCGTTCCGCTCCGCCGTTTCGGGGAGGCGTCGGAGATCGCCGAGGCGGTCGCATTTCTTGCTTCGGACCGGGCGAGCTATATCACGGGCCAGACCCTGATCGTCGATGGTGGATTGCACGTGTAATCGGGCTTGCAGTGTTCACGGCAGTTGTCGAAACTCGATCACTCGGTTTAGACCTGCGGTCATGCCATCACGGTTGACGAGGCGCTGATGGCAAAACCGGGACTTGTGCGGGTCGGTTGAACCCGCCCAGTCGGTAACATGCAACGGCGTGTCCGCGCGTCGAAACCACGGGAGCGTCCAATGAGGACAGTTGGATCCAGCCGCGAAAAGACCTGGCCGAGGATTCGGACCAAGGGCATCGACCTAATATGCAAGACCGGGTTCGAGCGCATGAATCTGCGCAAGCTGGCCAAGGAATCCGGTATCCAGGTGGGATCGCTCTACAACTACTTTTCGAGCAAGGACGAATTTCTCTACAAGGTGATCTGCGAAATCATGAGCGATCTCCTCGCGACCATCGAGGAGGCGATTGAAGGCACAAGCAATCCGGTCGAGCGGCTTCGCATCTATGTTCGTACGATGGTTGTCTGGCATTGCGAGCGGCGCAAGGAAGCCTATGTCTCGCATAACGAATTAAAGAGCCTGCCGAAAGCCGGCTATAACGAGGTGAGATCGCTACGCAAGCGTTTCGAGATCATCCTGGGCGACATTGTCGAAAAGGGATGCGCCTCTGGCGATTTCACTGTTGCATGCCGGCCGGTGACGGTCGTGGCGATCCTTAACATGCTCACTAGCATCTCGGAATGGTATCGTCCCAGTGGCGCGTTGCGCGTCGAGCTGATCGTCGATACCTATGAAAAGCTTATCGGAAACATGTTGCTGTTGAAGCACCAATAGGCTGTTCTTCAACGCGCGTTCCGTATTTACCCACCCCTGAATTCGTAATTTCCTGCCGCGTGCTTCTATCGCACTATGCCAGGACGGATTTGATGACCTGGAAGGGGTTTGCGCCTTTGAGACGTGCGGTATCGACGGTCGTGCGTATGTTCGCCTCGGCTTGGGCGGCCCACATGGCGCGATATCCGTTTGTCACCTTTCGCTGGATGACCCATGGGCGGAGCTTTCGCTCAGACGTGTTGTTGGTGACATCGACCTCTCCGGGATAGTCGCAAAACGTCAGCAGCTGATCGCGGGCCCGCCCGATCTTGGCCTGGAGCTTTTGGGCCAGTTCGCATGACGTCGGGGTGCATAGAAGCCCYGCAAGCTCTSTGTCGAATTTGCGCTTCTTGCTTGCCACGGTRGAGGCGGCGAATGTGCTTATGGCTCTGGMGAAATCAAACACACGSCCRAACCAMAGCCGGAAGCGAAAAGGCAGATCATCCACRCCATKCTCCAGCGCGAAGGCTGTATCACGCGSCAGRTGYGCMAGRCAGGTTTGATGTCGATGGCCGTGWGATTGCTGGGCTGAATACCGATCAGATNTCCAKACCTCGGGGACATGGCCGCCCATGGTCTCGTGAACGACCCGTGCWGCACGGGAGTAATCGGGCTGGTGGACAACGGCATCCTTGCAATGAAACACCCAGTGCTGRGCATTGGTGCCCTCGATACGAACACCTGTTTCGTCGCTGGCAACAACGCGGGCGGTTCGCGAAGGCTGGCCTTGGCGGCTTGTGCTGTGGCGTGGAAACCCGAACGGGAGCGGGCAAACATGTTCATGATTGCGCCTTCGCTCACATTGAGGCCGAAGATATCCTTGAACACACCACTCAGGCGTTCGTAGGACAGCGCATGGAAACTCTTGAGGTAGATCGCCAGTGCGTGAATGCCCGGGCCGAAGGGTGTCGCGGTCGCAACGGCGGGTGCGGCGGCTTTTGTCGTCGTGCCACAATGCGGGCAATGACAGGAATAACGGCGGTGCCGGGTGACATAAGGACGGATCGCAGGAATATCGATCTCGTCATAGGCCCCGGTCAGCACCATGGTATCGTCGCAGGAAAACGAATGGCCGCATCTCTTGCAGGCGGTCGGTTCATGATCGCGAAACTCGCCGGCAACATCCGTCAGAACCCGGTTGTGGGGCTCGTGCCCAGG
>NZ_NVXQ01000021.1 GCF_002733955.1 Hoeflea sp.
CGGCTTGGATGCCCGCGCCACCCGATCTCCCCCCTTGCGGGGGAGATGCCCGACAGGGCAGAGGGGGGTAAATCTCTCCCCTCGTGCAAGCCTCAAGGTCACCCCCCTCTGTCACCTACGGCGACATCTCCCCCGCAAGGGGGGAGATTAAAACAGCCGCACCTCCGTCGTTATTCCTGGGTCTCTTGTCTCATCATCCTCGGGCCCCTCCATTCGTCATCCTCGGACCCCGACCAAGACAAGCGTAGCGACGTCGTTGCCTCCGATGATCCATTCCGCGATGTCTCCACCATGTGCCACCCCGGTTGCCAGGCCGTTTGAACGCTTCTGATCGTTCGAACCATGTCGGTCATTTGTTGGCGGCTCATCACATCTGATGATTACTCGTCAGTGCCGGTGGACCAGTATCCGAGCCCAGACGACCCAATGACAGGATCGCAACGATCCACAGGACTCACAAAGGGACGAGGAAGGGGACATGCCATGATCGCCAGGCGAATTACACAAACCGCTCTCGCTTTTGCCATCGCCGTTGCCGGCATTCAGGTTGCCGCCCCCGCATTGGCGAATGAAGGCGGCGGCCCGCCGCTGAGCGAAAGCCGACCGGCTGCGACCAAGAAGGCGAAAAAGACGTTCAAACAGCGCGGCGCGGAACGGCGGGCCGAGCAGGCTGCGAAGAAAAAGGCCAAGGCGAAAGCCAAGGCCGAGGCCAAAAAGGCGAAGCAGACGGCCAAAGACAAGAAGCGCCTGAAGAATGCCAGGAAGAGCGTGGCGCACCTCGAAAAGGAACTTGAAAAGCTCGAAAAGGAGCGCAAGACGAAGGCCTGGAAGAAGAATTCCGACGTTCGCAAGCACCTGGCCAAGATCAAATCGGTCGAGCGCAACATCAAGAAATACAAGCGCACGGTCCGCACCATGAAAAAGAAGTTGGGCATCAAGCAGCCGGTGCGCGGTGTCATTCTCCTCCGCTGACGCGACGGATGTCAGGACGGAAAAAAGCCCGGGCAGCGCTGTCCGCCACCCCGGGAGAGGGACAACGCGGCTGGCCGCGCCACCCGATCTCCCCCCTTGCGGCGGGGTCCGGAGGACGGGGCGAGACCCGTGGCTCGCGCCAGCAGTCCCGACAGGGCAGAGGGGGTAATCTCTCCCCGCGTGCCAGCCTCACGTTTACCCCCTCTGTCACCTACGGCGACAACTCCCCCGCATGGGGGGAGATTGGCGACACCGCACCCTCCGTCGTCATTCTCGGGTCTCTCGTCTCATCATCCTCGGGCCCCTCCATTCGTCATCCTCAGGCCCCGTCCGGAGGCTCCATCCCGCAATCTCTCGGAATATGGCCGACGTGGAAGGATCACGGTGTGGATGCTCGGCTCGGAGGCCGAGGATGACGAAAACGAGAGGGCTGAGGCACCCGAAGGCCTGAACGCCACGCCGAATGCGGCCCTCTCCCCCTTGGTGGGGGAGAATGCGAATTTCAGCGCCTTGGCTTCAGCCAAGTGCTAGAAATTCCAAGAGAGGGGGTATTCGCTGCAAATTGGCCGCCCGCCCCCCTCACCAACAAAATCTGAGATTTGGCCTCCGGCCAAGCCCCCGAGATTGTATCCTCTCCCACAAGGGGAGAGGTGGCCACGCATCTCCCCTCCACCGTCACCCCGGACTTGATCCGGGGTCCAGCAGCGCCTGCGTCCGCAGGCGCGGGAGACTCTTTTCGATGTGGGGCAAGGGATGGGTCTTCCGGCTCGCGGACGCTCGCCCGCTGGATGCCGGATAAAGTCCGGCTTAACGGAGAAGATGCGGTACTATCATCTCGCTGTCTACAATCTGACTTTTTATTCTAGGCAAGAATGATAACAGGAATAATAGCGCCCCCTAAAAGGGAAGGTTTGCCGAAGCGGGAGTTTGTTGAGGTTATACAATCTGTGATATATGTGGAGTCCTGGTCAATGAGGAGATCGCTATGGAGACCTATTTGATGATTGCAGGATCGCTTCTCTTGGTGATTGGAGTAGCGACGGTCTATTTCAAACGGGATATTTCAGCTGGGCAATCTATGGTTTTCGTTTTCGGTGTCGGGTTGATTGCTTTGCCACACATTCTGAACTTTGAATGGTCGAATGGAACCTTTAAATTTACAACCAAATCGGAAAGCGCGCAACTGACCGTCAACGTCAAGTCCGTTGCAGAGCAGCAAGCAGATCTTGCTGGCAAAGTGGTAAGTCTCACGGATGCGGTCGGTAAAATTACAGAGCAAATTCAAACGCTTGAATCAGAGTTGCGGACTTCAAATCCAAGTCAATTGGGTGCTGTTCCGGCATTCAAACCCAGCGACTGGAAGACGCTCCAACTTGACAGCCAAGCGCTAGTTGGACAGACCAACATGACAATACAGTCTCTTGATGCGTTGCAGAACCAACTTCAAGGTATAAGCGGCCCAGTTGTGTCACCTAATATGTAGGTGCGTGCATCAACTTGACCAATCATCTTCGTCCTCGGGCTCCGACCAGAGGATCTGTATTCCCCCAATCTTTTCCCCACCTTCCACCCCCATGCCATAATCCCCTCACTCCCGCTGCCGGATGGATCGCGAGCGTTTCGGGCCAGGCGGGAGGGAATGCTTCGGGGCGGGTGCGCAGACGTGGCGCGCCAGTCTCGGAGAGGCGGAGGCCATCGGGGTTCCGCTGGCGGGCGGTCCTCTTGTCTGAGGAGCGTGCAAAGCCAGCCACCGGGCCGGGATCTGCTCCCCGTCTGCCGCAAGGCGGGCGCGGGGCCAGGTGACCGGAACGGGCCTGTGGCGGACATGATTGCGTGAATGCATGTCGCGTTCAAACCCCTTTGTTTGAACGGTATCGGACATGCATCCTTAAAAACACGATCAGGGTCCGTGCCGGAACCCATGCCAGAAGCATGTTCCGCGGTCTGTCCGGATCGCGGCCGGAGCAATCCGGGCGGGGCGTAAAAACCCCGGGAAATGCGAGGCGCCGCCTGTCGGATGCCGGACAGCATCCGGCGAGTTCCGGGCCGCGCGCGGACAGCGCCACCCATACTACATTCATTAAGAGGCTCTGCCCGCGTGCGACCCTCCGGACTATCCTGCTTCCTCATCCCGGCGGCTTTGCCGCGCGGCAGCGTTTGCGGCTGCCTGCTTTCGGGTATGCAGGGGACAGTTTACTTTCGGGCAGGTGGCTGCAATCTGGACACCGGCAATCCGAATGCCCGAAAGTAAACTGTCCCCGACCTTCCTCTTGCTAATTGTTGACCTTGCAACCGCGGCGGCGTTCTTCGGCCTTGATGTCGGCCACACGGTTGCGTTCCCACCGGCTCAGGTCCGGGTTCCTGGTCCAGCAATCCGCATTGTTGAAAGTGCGCTTGCCCAGGCTGGTGGAAAAGCAGTAGCCGTTGCGGTCGAAAATCTCGTTGCGCTCGTACCAGAGGTCCCAGCAACTGGCGGCGGATGCCGGGGCGGCGAGGGCGGTGAGGCCGGCAACCAGGCCGGCAGCGAAGATCATCGGGGTGGTTTTCACGGTATCCTCCACTGGGGTGAATGCGCGCGGTCTTGCGCCTTTCGCACGAGCCTAGCAGTCCGCAGCACGCAAGTCTTGATGCGGATCAATCACCAGGTCCGTCGTGCGTTTTTCACCAGCGGAGCGCAATTTCTGCTTCTGCCGCGCCGCAACTGCAGCGGTCAGCAGGCGGGCAGCTGCCTTGAATTGGCCGTTGGCTGGCATTACCACTCGCTGTCATCGAGTTGGAGAAACCGAATGCCGTCAGCCCGCCATGCCTTCGCTGCCCTCCTGGCTTCCGCCTTCGTGCTTGCGGCCCAGCCGGCGCTGGCCTGGAAGGCGTCGGAACAGGTCAAGACCTATGGCATCAGCGGGCAGACCGCGCCGCAGCTCTACGCCTCGATCGGCGAGAACGGGCCGGTGATTTCCGGTGAGCGGCGGGCGATTGCTCACACCACCTTCAAGCTGACCTGGGGCCGCGATTACCGCGAGCGGGCCGATGGCAGCTGTGTCATCGCCGCCAACAACCCGCGGCTGATCATCACCTACACGCTGCCGAAACCGCGCGAGAAACTGCCGCAGGCCGTGGCCGCGCGCTGGCAGCGGTTTTACGATGGGCTGGCCGCGCATGAGCGGGTGCACGGGCAGCACATCATAGAGATGGTGCAGGCGATCCAGGATGTCAGCGTCGGGCTGAGCGCGCCCGCTGATCCCGGCTGCCACAAGGTCCGCGCGGAGCTGCAGACCCATCTCAAGCGGCTGTCGGATGAGCAGCGCGCCCGCGGCCGCGACTTCGACCGCGTCGAGATGGGCGATGGCGGCAATGTGCACCAGCTGGTGCTCGGGCTGCTGACCGGCGGCTGATCCGACCCGCGAGCGCCCGACCGGTGTTGGCCGGCTTCCGCGACAGCGTGTGATTTGGCTTGCGGCATGCGGGCCGCCTGCCTAGGCTCGGGCACCGGCGGCAACGCCGCTTCCGGGCCAGAATCAGGACGCCGCATGACCGTACGCATCGCCAGCTTCAATGCCGAGAACCTGCTCAGCCGGTTCGATTTTTCCGGCTTCCGCAACGAGCTCCGACAGGACCGGGTGGCGCAGCTTTACGATTTCGACACCGAGGCGCAGTACCGCCAGGCCGAGATCGCGCGCGCCGTGTCGCTGACCGATGACACCAGGCAGTTGACGGCGCTGGCAATCGCCGAGGCCGATGCCGACATTCTCTGCCTGCAGGAGGTCGAAAATCTCGATACGCTGCACCGGTTCGAATATGGCTACCTGTTCAAGATGATCGGCGACGGCTACCGCCACAAGGTGCTGATCAACGGCAATGACGGGCGCGGCATCAACCTGGCGCTGATGACCCGCGAGCGGACCATCGACGGGGCCAGGATCGAGGTGCTGGACGTCACCAGCCATGCGCACCAGACCTACGAGACGATGGGGCTTTACACGCCGGATCTGGCGGACTTGGCCAAGCCGCAGGACAAGCTGTTCAAGCGCGATTGCCTCGAGGTGGATCTCAAAGTCGGTTCCAAGCGGCTCACCGTCTACGTGGTGCATTTCAAGTCGATGGGAAGCCCGCGCAACGGCATCGACGGCCGCACATTGACAATGCCGGTGCGGGTGGCCGAGGCGCGCGGCGTGCGCAAGATCATCACCGACCGCTTCGGGCCCGATGGCGGCGGCAAGCGCTACGTCATCGCCGGCGATTTCAACGATTACTCGGAGAAACTCGTGATCACCGGAGACCGCCGCAACGGCTACCAGTTCATTCCGGAACAGGCCGAGGGCGGCGCCGTGCGGGAGCTGGAAGCGGGCGGCTTTGCCGAAAACGTCGTCGCCCGGCGTCCGGAGATGGACCGCTGGACGCTGTACCACACCCGCGGGCCGGAAGAGCGGCACCTGTGCCAGCTGGATTACCTGCTGGCCTCGCCGGCGATCGTGCGCTCGAACCGCGACCGGCTGCCCGACATCGTCCGTGCAGGCCAGCCCTACCGGACGCTGTTTCCCGACGGCCAGGAAGTCGAGCGCTATCCGCGCACCGGCTGGGACCGGCCCAAGGCGTCGGATCATTGCCCGGTGGCCATGACCTTTGACCTGGTGTGAGCGCGCATGAGCGGGATTCCCGAGAACCGGATTTTCAGTCTCGATGCGGTGCGGCTCAGCGTCGATGCGGCGGTGCATCCCTGGGCGGCGGCCGAGGCGTCTGCGATCGAGGCGCACTGGGCGCGCGAGCAGGTGGAGCGGCCGTGGCTCTACAATGGGACCGTCTTGCTGCATCGCGGGCTTCAGCTTGACCGGGGCACGATTTCCGGCATCAGCCACCGGACACCCTTTGCCGCGCTGCTGCACTGGATCAAGTGCCAGCCCGGAGCCGATGTCTGGCACCTGTTCGGCTCGGCGGTAATCCTGTCCTCGGATGGCGCCATGCTGCTGATCCGGATGGCGGCGAAAACCGCAAATGCCGGCAAAGTCTACGCACCGTCGGGCTCGCTCGACGACAGCGACATCAGGGACGGCTGTGTCGATGTTGACGGCAGCATGATGCGCGAGACCAGGGAAGAGACCGGGCTCGAGCTGTCCGTTGCCGGGGCGGAGGATCGGCTTTTGTGCTGGCGCAGTGGCGGCCGTGTCGCGATCTTCCGCCGGTTCCGGATTGACGAACCCGCAACGCTGCTGGTGGAGCGCATGCGCGCACATATCGAGACCGATCCGGAACAGGAAATCGACGACGTGGTGATCGTCCGCGCGCCGCGTGATGCCGGCCCAACCGTGCCGCCGCACATGCAGGCGATGCTGGATTTTCATTTTGCCGCGCCGGACTTCAACACCGGTTGGCAGGCCGCGGGAAACAGATAGGATGGGCGTCCGCGGCACCTGTGGCCCTGCAGGCTGCACAAACAGAGGAACCAGGCCGGCATGAGTGATTACGCAGTCTACGACGTCTTTACAGACACCGGCCTGGCCGGGAACCCGCTGGCGGTGGTGTTTGACGCCGATCACTACAGCGACGGGCAGATGCAGGCGATCGCGCGCGAATTCAACCTATCGGAGACGGTGTTCGTGCTCAAGCCTGAGAACCCGGTCCACACCGCACGGCTGAGGATCTTCACCGCCATGCGCGAACTTCCCTTCGCCGGCCATCCGACCGTCGGGGCGGCGGTGGCGCTGGCCGAGCGGCGGCTCGGCGGCGCCGTGCCCGACAACGGCATCGATCTGGTCAAGATGCTGGAAGAGGCGATCGGGCCGGTGCGCTGCGCGGTCCGGGTCAAGCCGGGTGCTGCCGGGTTCGCGGAGTTCGACCTGCCGAAACTGTCGCGGCAATTCGACGTGGAGATCGAACCGGCGGATGTGGGCGTTGCGCTGGGGCTCGACCCGCACGAGATCGGGTTTGAAAACCACCGGGTTTCGCTGTGGAGCGCGGGCGTGCCGTTCGTGCTGGTTCCGGTGCATGATCTCGCCACGGCCGCCAAGGCCGAATGCCTTGCCGCGGAATGGGACCGGATTGCGCCGATGTGCGACGGCCAGCTGGCCTTTGCCTATGTCTATTGCCGCGGCGGGGTGAACCACGCCTCCTCGTTTCATGCCCGCATGTTTGCGCCGGGCGACGGCATGCCGGAAGATCCGGCCACCGGTTCCGCAGCGGCTGCGCTGTCGGGCGCCATCCATCATTTCGACGGCTTGCTCGACGGCAACCATGCGCTGATGATCGAGCAGGGCGTCGAGATGGGCCGGCCATCGCTGATCCACCTGCATATCGACTGTGCCGGAAACCAGGTTTCGCATGTCCGGATCGGCGGGCAAGCGGTGCGCGTGGCCGAGGGCAAGCTGCTGGTCTGAGGGCTGCCACGCATAAAAATCAGCACTTGTTGCTGCTGCGCAAAAAACAGTGTGGACACGGGCTTTGATCCGGTCTATACGCCCCCTCGTTCCTCTAGAGGAACAGGTGGGGCGCGTAGCTCAGTTGGTAGAGCAGCTGACTCTTAATCAGCGGGTCCACGGTTCGAGCCCGTGCGCGCCCACCATCTTTTTCTTCCAGTGTTGATAGTCTTGCGGCTGCGGCCGGAGCTGATCCGGATCGCAGGGTGTGCCTGACGCGTCGCCGTCGTGAGGGCCTGGCAAGGCCTGCGGTTTGCGTTCAGTCGCGATGATGCTGCTTGTCGGACATATTCAGCCACTTTTGCGGTACATTGAACAGGCGCTCACGCTGTCAGACTGGAAGACAAGGCAACATGCTCCAGTCCCGGCATCCTTGCTTGCCGGTCATCCCCGGCATTAAGCATTGCAGACGGTCTTGATTGACCTTGGCGCGGGATATCGCCGACTATCGTGGCACAGAGAATCAGGGCGGGGACAGAATGGGCACGAACTCCATCGAGATCGACGACACCCGGGGGCGGGGCGCGTTGGTCTGGCTCTATCCGGTTCTGATCGCGTTTGCGCTGCTTCTGATCGTGCTGCAGAGCCTGCCGCTGGTTCTGCCGATCGGGCCGATGTATTGGGACGTGCTGGTCTATTACGACGCGATCGGCCGAATCGCGCAAGGCCAATGGCCGGCAATCGATTTCTTCGCACCGGTCGGGCCGGCCGAATATTTCCTGGCGGCCTTTTCCAACTGGCTGTTTCCGCAAGCGCAGCCGGTGTTGATGACGCAGTGGATCTGGCTGCCGGTGACAGCGCCGGTCATGGCGCTGATCCTGTGGGACGTGGCTCGCGGCGGCCGCGGCAAGCTGGCCTTCTGGCTCTTGGCGCCGTGGATGCTGTTTACCCTGCTGCCCTACAATGTGGTTGATTTCTATCCCTATCCGGGCACCGACGCGTTCGGCATCTACAACCGGCACGGGGCGCATCTGATCTACCTGGTGGCGGTGACGGTGCTGTTCGTGCGCGGGCCGGTGATCCAGACGGTGCTTTTGAGTGTGCTGGTGCTGGCGCTGGCGTTCTGCAAGATCACGGCATTCCTGGCCGCCGGGCCGATCCTGCTGTTCGGGGTCGTGCTGGGCCGCATCCGGCTCGTGACCGCGATCACCACGGCGCTGATCTGCGTCGGCGTGACCGGCATCGCAGAGCTGACCACAGGGCTGGTGGTGCCTTATGTCGAGGATATCATTGTGCTGGCCTCGCAGAACACCGGTGCGCTTCTGCCCCGGTTCCTGACCGCGGCTTCGCTGCATTTCAACGTCTTCGGCGCTGGCGGGGTGCTGGCGATCGTGTTGCTGATCGCGGCTCTGACCGGCAATTCCGCGGCCGGGGGCCGGGACGGATCGAACCGGATCGCGCGCATGATCGATGCGGACTGGTTCTGGGTCGGGCTGCTGCTGATCTGCGGCCTGTTCTACGAGACGCAGAACACCGGAAGCCAGGCCTTCCTGATGGTCTGGCCGGCGCTTCTGGCAATCCTGCTGCGGCCGAAAGCCGGCTACGGTCGCTATGCCATGCTCATCCTGGTGCTGATCGGGTTCACGGTGGTGCCGACGGTCAGCACGGTGCTGCACAAGGCTGCGCGGGCCATGGCGGTCGCGCCGGGCTATGTCGAGCTTGATGCACCGGATCTGGGGCCGATCGGTCAGGTCTCGGCCAAGGATATCTTCGTCGAGCGGGCGGAGCGGATGCGCGGGATCTACATCGAACATCGCAATGCCTACGACGCGGTTGCCGAAACCGAGGCGCTGCCGTCGTTCCTGCTGTTTTCCGATCCCGATTACCAGTATCTGCTGCTTGAGGAAATGCAGGCGGCGGCAGTGGCGATCAAGGGGCTGGAAGTCCGGAGCCGGAGGCGGTTCGAGCGCGTTCTCAATCTCGATTTCGCCAATCCGTTTCCCTACATCCTGAACAAGAAGGGTGCGGACTATGTCTCCATCGGCGCCGACCCCAACCGGGCGGTTCCCGAACTGGATGACAAGACCCGCGATGCGGTGGCCAGCACGGATCTTGTGCTGGCGCCGACCTGTCCGGTGCACCACGCCAGAAAGGTGCTGTTCGAGCACTATCAATCGGCCCTGACCGGGCACGAGCGGATCGAGCTGACACCCTGTTTCGACGCCTATGTTCTGCCGGTTTCCAACTGACCCAAATCCGCTGCGTGCGCTTATTTGTTCAAGAGGCCATTTGTCGCCTTGACGGCTGCTGCATGGGGCAGGACAGTGGTTGCTTGAAACCGATTTCCATGTCCGGAGTATGTAATGGTCATCAATCCGCCCTATCTGATTTTTCTTGGTGATGTGCCTGACGCGCTGGCGGCAAAAACCGGTCTCGGGATTGTCGACTGGCGTCCCGAATGGTGCATCGGTCAATTGCGGCTGGAGGGTTGCCAGGCGGATGCGAAGATCCCGGACCTGAGCATCGAAGCGGCGGTCGAGCAGGGTGTGAAGACCATGGTTGTCGGCTCGGTCAATGCCGGCGGTGTGCTGCCGCAGCATTGGGTCGCGTCCATCGTTGCCGCACTCGATGCGGGGCTTGATGTGGCGACGGGTCTGCACACACGGCTGGCTTCTATCCCGGAGATCAGGGCCGCGGCCGAGCGCAGCGGCGCCAAGCTGCATGACGTGCGCTTTTCCGATCAGCGCTTCGACACCGGCAAGGGCACCAAGCGCCTGGGCCTGCGCTGTCTCACCGTCGGTACCGATTGTTCGGTGGGCAAGAAATACACAGCCCTTGCGCTTGAGCGCGAAATGCGGGCGCGCGGCATGGATGCGGATTTCCGCGCCACCGGGCAGACCGGTGTGTTCATTTCCGGCCGCGGGGCAGCGATCGACGCGGTGGCGGCGGATTTCATCTCGGGCGCGGTGGAATGGATCGCACCGGCGGCAGACCCCGGTCACTGGGATCTCGTCGAAGGGCAGGGCTCTCTGTTTCATCCAAGCTTTGCGGGCGTGTCGCTGGGCCTGCTGCACGGGGCGCAGGCTGATGCCTTCGTCGTCTGTCACGAACCGACCCGCACCACCATGCGCGGGGTCAAGCATGGCCTGCCGAGCATCCAGCAGGTGATCGACATGACCATTGCCTGCGGACGGCTGACCAATCCGGGGATCACCTGCACCGGCATTGCCGTCAACACGCAGAAGCTCGGCGAGGCGGAAGCCAAGGCACTGCTTGCCGAACTGGAGGCTGAATACGGCGTGCCGGCGACAGATCCGATCCGCTTTGGCGTGACGGCTCTGGTCGACCGTTTGCAGACGATCACGGGATAAGGGTGATTTTTCACCAAAGTAGGACTTGCAACGGAGGCAGAGGCGAATAAGGTAAACGAGCGTTCATTTAATTGATGCGCTTCTGAACTGGCAATTGAGAGGACAGTTGCCAGTTCCGCTAAAACAGACGCTACCGGCATTCCCCGGTAGCACTATGGTCAGTGGGAACGGCCAACAGCATGGGGTGAGAGCCATGCGCCCGGGCAAGGTGGGAGCCGGTCCGGACAGGGAGGAGAGTGGAGGATGGAAGCCACAGGCGTAACCGCCGGCGGCAAGCCGGTGACGTTTCCGCAGTATCTGCTGCTGAACGCCAAGCGTTTCGCGTCGCGACCGGCGATGCGGATCAAGGACTACGGGATCTGGCAGACCTGGAGCTGGGCCGAGCAGCGCGACGAGATACGCGACTTCGCGCTCGGGCTCAAGGCGATGGGTCTTGTCGAGGGCGAACGCATCGCCATCGTCGGCTCCAACCGGCCGCGGCTTTACTGGGCGTTCTGCGCGGCGCAATCGCTCAAGGCCATTCCGGTTCCGGTCTATGCCGACTCCGTTGCCGAAGAAATGGCCTATGTATTGCACCATGCCGGTGTGCGCTTTGCCGTTGTGCAGGACCAGGAGCAGGTCGACAAGATCCAGTCGGTCGCTGACGATATCCCGGGCCTGACCGAGATCATTTTCGACGAGCCGCGCGGACTGCGCGACTACGAGCGCGATCATCTACATGATTTCGCCGATATTCAGGACAAGGGCCGCGAGATTGCCGCGGCCAACCCTTCCGCAATTTCTGACTGGGAAGCCGGTATCCGGGCCTCGGACGGCACCGAAACCTCGGCCATTCTCTACACGTCCGGCACCACCGGACGCTCCAAGGGCGTGATGCTGACGGCCGCGGCCTCAGTCAAGGCTGCCGAGGACACCGCCCGGTTCGACAACATGACCGAGCAGGATGAGGTGCTTGCCTATCTGCCGCTGGCCTGGGTCGGCGATCACTATCTCAATTACGCGCAAGGCTATGTCGTCGGGCTGTGCATGAGCTGCCCCGAAAGCCCCGAAACCGTGGCGCAGAACCTGCGCGAGATCGGGCCGAGCTTCTATTTTGCGCCGCCGCGGGTGTTTGAAGGCCTGCTGACCAGCGTGATGATCCGCATGGAAGACGCCAGCGCCTGGAAGAAATGGCTGTTTCACCACTATCTCGGTGTCGCCAAGGCCCATGGCGAGAAGATACTCGAAGGCCGTCCGGTGCCGCTTTCGGGCCGGATTTCCTACTGGATCGGCGACAAGCTGATTTACGGGCCCTTGCGCAATGTGCTCGGGTTTACGCGGATCCGCACGGCCTACACCGCCGGTGAGGCGATCGGGCCGGACCTGTTTTCATTCTTCCGCTCGCTCGGGATCAATCTCAAGCAGCTTTACGGGCAGACCGAGGCGTTCCTGTATGTGACCGCGCAAAAGGATGGCGACGTGCGTCCCGACACGGTTGGGCCTGCAGCTCCCGATGTCGAAATCCGCATTGCCGACAATGGCGAGGTGCAGTTCCGCTCGCCGGGCATGTTTACCGGCTATTACGGCGACGAGGACAAGACGAGGGAAACCATGACGCCGGATGGCTGGGTGATGACCGGCGACGCCGGGGTCTTCGACGCCCAGGGGCACCTGAAGATCATCGACCGGGCCAAGGATGTCGGCAAGCTGACGACGGGCGCGCTTTATGCGCCGAAATATATCGAGAACAAGCTGAAATTTTTCCCCAACATCAAGGAGGCGGTGGCCTTCGGTGACGGGCGGGATTTCGTTGCGGTGTTTCTCAACATCGACCTGACGGCGGTGGGCAACTGGGCCGAGCGCAACAATATCTCCTACGGCTCCTACCAGGAACTGGCGGGCCTGCCGCAGGTCTACGAGATGATGACCAATCACATCAACCAGGTGAACCGTGATCTGTCCGCCGAGCCGATGATGGCCGGTGCGCAGATCAAGCGCTTCCTGGTGCTGCACAAGGAACTCGACGCCGATGATGGCGAATTGACCCGGACGCAGAAGGTGCGGCGCAGCTTCCTGGCGGAACGCTACGGACCGCTGATCGAGGCGCTCTATGACGGGTCGCCGGAGAAATACATCGAGACGGAAATGACCTTCGAGGACGGCCGCAAGGGCACAATCCGCGCCACGGTGAAAGTGGCGGATGCGGAAGTGCAGCCGGTTTCGAATGCAATGCCGGAGGCTGCCGAATGAACGCGCGAATCCAACATGTCGAGCTTCATGCCGAGGATGACGGGCTGAACCCCGGCGACGTGATGCTGAAGATCGACAACGTGTCGCTGTCATTTGGCGGTGTGAAGGCGATCTCGGATATCTCGTTCGATATCCGCAAGGGCGAAATCCGCGCCATCATCGGCCCCAACGGAGCCGGCAAGACCTCGATGCTCAACGTGATCAACGGGTTTTATCATCCCCAGGAAGGGGTAATCACCTTCCGCGGCGAGGCTCGCTCGCGCATGCGTCCCTACGAGGCCGCGGCCTCGGGCATCGCACGCACGTTCCAGAACGTGGCGCTGTTCAAGGGCATGTCGACGCTCGACAACATCATGTCGGGCCGGACGCTGAAGATGCACAAGAACTTCTTCTGGCAGGTGCTCAATGTCGGGCCGGCGCGCAATGAGGAAATCGAGCACCGGCTCAAGGTCGAGGAAATCATCGACTTTCTCGAGATCCAGCACATCCGCAAGACGCCGGTGGGCAAGCTGCCCTATGGGCTGCAGAAGCGGGTCGAGCTGGGCCGGGCGCTGGCGATGGAGCCGGACCTGCTGCTGCTCGACGAGCCGATGGCGGGCATGAACCTGGAAGAAAAAGAAGACATGAGCCGCTTCATTCTGGATGTGAACAGCCAGATGGGCACGACGATCGCGCTGATCGAGCATGACATGGGGGTGGTGATGGACATTTCCGACCGCGTGGTGGTGCTTGATTACGGCCGCAAGATCGGTGACGGGCCGCCCGATGAGGTGAAAAACAACCAGGACGTCATCGACGCCTATCTGGGAGTGTCGCACTGATGGATTTCCTGTACTCAATTCTCATTGATCCGTTCGTCCAGATGGTGGAACTGCCGGACTTCTTCCTGCAGGTGTTGTGGGAAGGCTTTGTCGCCGGTGTGCTCTACGCGCTGATTGCGCTCGGCTTCGTGCTGATCTTCAAGGCGTCGGGCGTGTTCAACTTCGCGCAGGGCATCATGGTGGTGTTTGCGGGGCTGACGCTTGTCGGCCTGCACGAAAAGGGCGTTCCGGCCTATCTGGCGCTGATCCTGACCATCGGTGTGATGGGCGTGCTGGCGCTTGCCGTCGAGCGCTTCGTGATGCGACCGCTGGTCAACCAGCCCGACATCATCCTTCTGATGTCGACCATCGGGCTGACCTATTTTCTGGTCGGCTTCGGCGAATTCGTGTTTGGCGGCGAACCCAAGCAGATGATCACCGAGGAGCTTGGCCTGCCGACGGGATCGACCGCGTTCGAGATCGGCGATGGCGGGTTGTTGATCCTGCAGCATATCGACATTGCGGCCGCGGTGATCGCCATCATCATGGTCGGCTGCCTGGCGGTGTTCTTCAACAAGACCAGGATTGGCCGGGCCTTGCGGGCGGTGGCCGATGACCACCAGGCAGCGCTTTCGGTGGGCATTTCGCTCAACCAGATCTGGGCCATCGTCTGGTTTGCCGCCGGTATCGTGGCGCTGACCACCGGGATTATGTGGGGCGCCCGCTCGGATGTGTCGTTCGCACTCGAAATCATTGCCTTCAAGGCGCTGCCGGTGCTGATCCTGGGCGGTTTCACCTCGATCCCCGGCGCCATTGTCGGCGGGTTGATCATCGGTATCGGCGAGAAGATCGGCGAGATATACTGGGGTCCGCTGGTGGGCGGCGGTATCGAAAGCTGGCTCGCCTACATGATCGCGTTGATCTTCCTGCTGTTCAGGCCGCAGGGCCTGTTCGGCGAACGCATTATCGAAAGGGTGTAAGCGATGCACAAGAGCAGACTTTCAGCCATCGTCGTCGATTGTCACACCGACCATATCGAACATGCTGCCGGGTTCTGGTCGCAACTGCTGGGGCAGCCCTCGCATGTGGATGATGACGGCCACCGGGCCACCATCCTGGCCGCCGACAAGGGTGTGTCGCTGGTGATCGAGGCGGTTCACGATGAAGCGCGCATCCATTTCGACATCGAGACCGACAATCTGGCGGCCGAGATCCACCGCATCGAGGAACTCGGCGGAAAGAAGATCGCGGTGGTGGACCATTCGGTGATCATGGAAGCGCCGACCGGGCACCGGTTTCGGGTGACCGGTCCGCATTCTCACGTACTGCCATCGAGCGGGAATGTCTGGGGAGACGACTAATGCTGTACCGCGAATCTGGCCAGTACAAGACCAGCTACACTGCCGACCAGGCGATCTTTCCGATCCGGGAAGACCGGATCGGGATGGGGATCATCGGCGTCATCGCGCTGGCGATCCCGTTCTTTGTCAGCGACTTCTTTCTCAACGCCATCATGACGCCGTTCCTGATCCTGGCGCTGGCGGCGATCGGGCTCAACATTTTGACCGGCTATGCCGGGCAGCTGTCGCTGGGCACCGGAGCGTTCATGGGTGTGGGCGCCTATAGCTGCTACAAGCTGACGACGATTTTCCCGGATGCGAACATTGTCATTCTGGTGCTGTTGTCCGGGCTGTTTTCGGCCGGGATCGGGGTGCTGTTCGGGCTGCCGTCGCTGAGGATCAAGGGGCTGTATCTGGCAGTGACGACGCTTGCCGCGCAGTTCTTTCTCGAGTGGTGCTTCATCCGCATTCCGTGGCTCTACAATTACAACGCATCGGGTGCGATCGAGGTGCCGGAGCGGCGCGGTTTTGGGGATATCATCCTCACCGGCCCGTCGGCAGCACCGATGACCCAGTATTTCATCGTGCTGGCGATTGTCGTGGTGGTGACGCTTGCAGTGAAGAACATCGTGCGCGGCCGGATCGGCCGGCAATGGATGATGATCCGCGACATGGATATCGCGGCTGAACTGATGGGCGTGCGGCCATTGACGGCCAAGCTTTCGGCCTTTGCGGTGTCGTCCTATCTGTGCGGCGTTGCCGGGGCGATGTTCATCTTCTTCTATCTCGGTGCTGCCGAACCGTCAGCGTTTTCGATCACGCTGTCGTTCCAGATCCTGTTCATGGTCATCCTGGGCGGGCTTGGCAGTCTCGTCGGCTCTTTCTTCGGCGCGGCCTTCATCTGGGGGCTGCCGATCGTGCTGCGCGCCGGATTTCCTGCGCTGGGGATCGGCATCGGTGCTGAAACCGTGTTTCACATCGCGACGATGATCGTCGGCGCGCTGATCATCTTTTTTCTCATTGTCGAACCGCACGGGCTGGCACGGCTCTGGTCGCTCGGCAAAGAGAAACTGCGCGTCTGGCCGTTTCCTTACGGCTGACCAACTGGTGCTTTCCCGGACGTCTGAGGAGGTGTCCGGGAAAGGTTCCATAAGCGACATTGTCCGGGCACGGGACCCGTCCGGACCAGTGATGTCGGGAGGAATAGGGTCCCCGGACTGGTGCGGAATTCGCGCCTAATGGGAGGAATACAATGCGACTGAAATGTCTGATTGCCGGAACCGTCATGGCCGGCACTTTGGCGGGCGCGGCGCTGCCGGCCTTTGCCGTCGACGAGCTGCACGTGCCGCTGTTCAGCTACCGCACCGGGCCCTATGCCGGCTCCGGTATCCCGATTGCCAACGGCATGCACGACTACCTGACCATGCTCAACGAGCGCGATGGCGGCATCAACGGCGTCAAGATCCGGGTCACAGAGTGTGAAACCGGCTACGACACCCAGAAGGGTGTGGAGTGCTACGAGCAGGTCAAGGGCGACGGCGCCCTGGTCATCAGCCCGTACTCGACCGGCATCACGCTGCAGGTGATCCCGAAGGCTTCGGTCGACAAGATCCCGGTCCTGTCGATGGCCTACGGCCTTTCGGCCGCGGCTGAAGGCAACACCTTCCCGTGGGTGTTCAACCCGCCGGACACCTATTGGGACGGCGCTTCGGCCATCGTCACCGATATCGCACGCCGTGAAGGCGGTGCGGAAAACCTCAAGGGCAAGAAGATCGGCTACATCTTCCTGGATGCGGGCTATGGCCGTGAAGCCATTCCGCTGCTCGAGCAGCTGTCCAGCGACATGGGCTTCGAGCTGATGCAGTATCCGGTTGCCGGCAAGGAAATGCAGAACCAGTCCTCGCAGTGGCTTAACATCCGACGCGACCGGCCTGACTACATGATCATGTGGGGCTGGGGCGCCATGAGCCCGACAGCCGTCAAGGAAGCCACCAAGATCCGCTACCCGATGGACAAGTTCTACGGCGTGTGGTGGTCCGGCGGCAATGACGATGCGGCAGCCGGCGGCGATGCAGCCAAGGGTTACCGCACCCTCAACTTCCACGGCGTCGGATCCGACTTCGGCGCGATCCAGGACATCAAGAAGTTCGTCGTCGATGCTGGCAAGAGCGAAGTTGATCCGGCCAAGTTCGCCGACAACCTCTACAACCGCGGCGTCTACAACTCGATGCTGATCGCCGAAGGTATCCGCAAGGCGCAGGAGCTGACCGGCAAGACCGTGATCGACGCAACCGACATGCGCAACGGACTTGAGAACCTCGACATTACCGAGGCCCGTCTCAAGGAAATGGGCATGGAAGGCTTCGCGCTGCCGATGAAGCTGTCTTGCGAAGACCATTCCGGTCACCACAAGGTCTACGTGGTCGAGTGGGACGGCAAGGACTGGCAGAAGTCGGGCGACTGGTTCTCGCCGGACGTCGACATGGTCAAGCCGCTGCTGAAAAAGGCTGCCGAAGAGTATGCCGCCAGCAACGCGCCATGGCCCGAGCGGACTGAAGCCTGCCTGAACTAAGCGCTGAACCGGCCTGCCGCGCGGACACGCGCTCCGCGCGGCAGGCCCCCGCCTCTGACATTTATCCCTGACCGGAGAGGGTCCAATCCGATGTCCACGTCCGTAGCAACCGATGCGTCGACACAGCCGAACATTCTGGCGGTGAACAATATCGAAGTGATCTATGATCACGTGATCCTGGTGCTCAAGGGGGTGTCTCTGGTGGTGCCGGAAGGTGGTATCGTGGCATTGCTGGGTGCCAATGGCGCGGGCAAATCGACAACCCTGAAAGCGATCTCAAACCTGCTGCGCTCGGAGCGCGGCGAGGTGACCAAGGGATCGATCGAATTCGAAGGCGCCCGCATCGAGGCGCAGACGGCCAATGAGCTGGTGCGGCGCGGCTGCATCCAGGTGATGGAAGGCCGGCACTGCTTCGGCCATCTCACGGTTGAGGAAAACCTGCTCACCGGCGCGTTCACACGGCGCGACGGCAATGCGGCGATCAAGCGCGATATCGAGATGGTCTATGACTATTTTCCGCGGCTTCGGGAACGCCGGTCAAGCCTGGCGGGCTATACTTCCGGCGGCGAACAGCAGATGACGGCGATCGGCCGGGCGCTGATGAGCCGCCCGAAAATGATCCTGCTCGACGAGCCTTCGATGGGACTGGCGCCGCAGCTGCAGGAAGAAATCTTCGAGATCATCAAGAAGCTCAATGACCAGGAAGGCGTGTCGTTCCTGCTGGCCGAGCAGAACACCAATATCGCGCTCAGATACGCGACCTATGGCTACATCATGGAATCGGGCCGCATCGTGATGGATGGCGTGGCCAAGGACCTGCGCGAGAACGAGGACGTCAAGGAGTTCTATCTCGGCGTCGGCGGCGAGGGGCGGCGGTCGTTCAAGAACGTCAAGCACTACAAGCGGCGCAAGCGCTGGCTGGCCTGAGCAGGGCGAAGACCCCGGAGGCTGATATCAATTCAGGGCCTGTCGCGGCAGGCTCATCGAGGACTTGCAGGACGACGCGAAAGACGATAAATTAAACGAACGTTCATTTAATTGTGTGGGCCATGGCGCGACGGGCGGGATCAAACGGGGCTGAAACGGCAGAGAAGCTGCGCAACGCGGCGCTCGAACTGTTTGCCCGTTCGGGCTATGCAGCAGTGTCGATGCGGGCAATCGCGGCGGAAACCGGCGTGCAGGCGGGGGCGATCTACAATCATTTCCCGACCAAGCAGGATCTGCTCAACGATCTGCTGCAGGTCCACATGGAGACGCTGCTGAGTTCCTGGGAAGAGGCCGAGGACCTTGAGCTCGGACCACCCGCAGCTCTGGAAAATTTTGTCCGGTTTCACATCCGCTATCACCTGACCAAGTCGCGCGAGGTGTTTATCTCCTACATGGAGCTGCGCAGTCTCGAGGGCGAGAATTTCAGCGCCATCGAGGCGCTGCGGCGCAAATATGAAAGCTTTCCGCGCGCTATCCTCGAGCGGGGCGCAAGCGACGGCTCGTTCGACATTATCGACCCGCAGGTCACCACCATGGCGATCATCGCCATGCTCAACGGCATGACCACCTGGTTTCGCGACAACGGGCGCCTGTCGCTCGATGAGATCGAGGCGATCTATGTTCGCCTGGTGGCGCGGCTGGTGGGACAGAAAAAGGAAGACTGAGATGTTCTCTGCAAGCATGAATTTCGGACTGGGCGAAGACATCGACGCGCTCAGAGACATGGTCTCCCGCTTTGCCGCCGACCGGATTGCGCCGGTGGCCGAGGAGACGGACCGGGAGAACCAGTTTCCGATGCATCTGTGGCAGGAGATGGGGGCGCTGGGATTGTTGGGCATGACCGCCAACCCAGATTTTGGCGGTACCGGCATGAGCTATCTGGCGCATGTGGTGGCGATGGAGGAAATCAGCCGGGCTTCGGCCTCGATCGGCCTCTCCTACGGCGCCCATTCCAATCTCTGCGTCAACCAGATCAACCGATGGGGCACGGAAGCGCAGAAGCAGAAATATCTGCCCAAACTCTGCTCGGGCGAGAATGTCGGGGCGCTGGCAATGAGCGAGCCGGGCTCGGGATCCGACGTGGTGTCGATGAAGCTGCGGGCGGAGAAGCGCAACGACCGCTATGTGCTCAATGGCAACAAGATGTGGATCACCAACGGTCCCGACGCCAACACGCTGGTGGTCTATGCCAAGACCGATCCGGACGCCAAATCGCGCGGCATCACCGCGTTCCTGATCGAAAAGGAGATGGCCGGGTTCTCGACCGCGCAAAAGCTCGACAAGCTCGGCATGCGCGGCTCCAACACCTGCGAGCTGGTGTTCGAGAACTGCGAAGTGCCGTTTGACAATGTGCTGGGCGAGGAAGGCCAGGGGGTGCAGATCCTGATGTCCGGGCTTGATTATGAACGCGTGGTGCTTTCGGGCGGTCCGCTCGGCATCATGGCGGCGGCGATGGATGTGGTGGTGCCCTATTGCCACGAGCGCACGCAGTTCGGCGAGAAGATCGGCAATTTCCAGCTGATGCAGGGCAAGCTGGCCGACATGTACACGACGATGAACGCCTGCCGCGCTTACGTCTATGCGGTGGCGGCGGCCTGCGATCGGGGCGAGACCACCCGCAAGGACGCGGCCGGGTGCATTCTCTACTCGGCCGAAAAGGCGACGCAGGTGGCGCTGGAAGCGATCCAGACGCTGGGCGGCAATGGTTATATCAACGACTACCCGACAGGCCGGCTGTTGCGCGACGCCAAGCTCTACGAGATTGGCGCCGGCACCTCGGAAGTGCGCCGCATGCTGATCGGCCGCGAGATGATGGCGGAGACGGCGTGACGTAATTGTGCTACATTGCCATGATTGAAAAACATGGCAGGTCGGCAAGAGGTGGCATGATGACCAAGCAGACAGGAAAGACAGGCTTCGCTGAAACCGGCCAGTCCGGTTACGACACCGTGTCAGGCGAAGCGAAGAAGCCGATGCTCGACCGGGTGAAGCTTGGGGAGGGTGGACGGCTGGTCATTCCGGCTGCGATGCGCGCAGCACTTGGGGTCAAGCCGGGCGACGAGCTGGCGCTGGAAGTCGAGGACGGGGAGCTGAAGATCAAGTCCTACATGGCGGTGATCAAGGAAATCCAGGCTCGTGTCCAAGAGCTCGTCCCTCCGGGTGTGGATATTGTTGAGGACTTTCTAGCCGAGCGCAGGGAAGAGCAGCGAAGATCTGATGAGCGTTTTGAGCGCTTGCATCGCGAAGGAATGGCGATGCGGGAAGAAGATAAGTGAACGTTATTCTGGATGCGTCAGCGGTGCTAGCCGGATTGAAAAATGAACCCGGCGCTGAGTTGTTTTGGAAACACTCAGTCGGATCGCGGATTTGTTCGGTAAATCTTGCGGAAGTCGTTTCCAAACTTATCGATATCGGTAGCGAGCCTGAAGTCGCGGTAGAGGATGTGGCGGCCCTTCGTCTCGATGTGGTGTCATTTGATGCCGATACCGCTCTATTGGCAGGTCGCTTGCGTGCGGATACTCGCCATCGGGGGCTGTCGTTGGGTGACCGGGCCTGCCTCGCGCTCGCGATCCGCGAGAACAAGCCGGCATTGACCGCAGACCGAAACTGGGCCGATCTCGACCTGCCTTGCAAAGTGGAGCTTATTCGCTGATGACCATCATCCAATCCAAGATCTCCACCGGCTCGCAGGCGTTCAGGGACAATGCCGCACGGATGCAGGCGCAGATTGCCGAGACGGCCGAGGCGGCTGCGCTGCACGGGCAGGGTGGGCCGGAGGCTTCGCGCGAGCGTCATGTCGGGCGGGGAAAACTATTGCCGCGTGAGCGGGTGGCGACGTTGCTGGATGCGGATTCGCCGTTTCTCGAGGTCGGGCGGTTTGCGGCGCACGGGCTCTATGGCGGGGATATTGCCTCAGCGGGGCTGATCGCCGGTGTCGGCAAGGTCAAGGGCCGCGATGTGATGGTGGTCTGCAACGATGCGACAGTGAAGGGCGGGACCTACTATCCGCTGACGGTGAAGAAGCATCTGCGCGCCCAGGAGATTGCGCTCGAGAACAATCTGCCTTGCGTTTATCTGGTGGATTCGGGCGGCGCCAACCTGCCCAACCAGGACGAGGTGTTTCCCGACCGGGACCATTTCGGCCGCATCTTCTTCAACCAGGCAAACATGAGCGCCAAGGGGATTTCGCAGATCGCCGTGGTGATGGGGTCGTGCACGGCGGGCGGCGCCTATGTGCCGGCAATGAGCGACGAGACCATCATCGTGCGCGACCAGGGCACGATCTTCCTGGCCGGACCGCCGCTGGTCAAGGCCGCCACCGGCGAGGTGGTCAGCGCCGAGGATCTCGGCGGTGGCGATGTGCACACACGGCTTTCGGGCGTGGCCGACCACCTGGCCGACAATGACGCGCATGCGCTGGAACTGGCGCGGCAGGCGGTGGCCAATCTCAACGGTCGCGGGCAGGCAGGGCTTGCCGGCATGCATATTCAGACGCCGGAAGATCCGCTCTACGACCCGGCCGAGATTGCCGGCATCATTCCCGCCGACACACGCCAGCCCTATGACATCCGCGAGGTGATCGCCCGCATCGTCGACGGCTCGCGGTTTGACGAATTCAAGGCACGCTACGGCACCACGATTGTCTGCGGATTCGCCCATGTGATGGGCATGCCGGTGGGCATTGTCGCCAACAATGGGGTGCTGTTTTCCGAAAGCGCGGTGAAGGCGGCGCATTTCATCGAGCTGTGCTCGCAGCGCAAGATCCCGCTGGTGTTTTTGCAGAACATCACCGGCTTCATGGTCGGCCAGAAATACGAGGCCGGCGGCATCGCCAAGGACGGCGCCAAGATGGTCACCGCCGTGGCGACGACGCAGGTGCCGAAGATCACCATGATCGTCGGCGGCTCGTTCGGCGCGGGCAATTACGGCATGTGCGGCCGGGCCTATTCGCCCCGTTTTTTGTGGACCTGGCCCAACAGCCGGATCTCGGTGATGGGTGGCGAACAGGCGGCGGGCGTGCTGGCCACGGTCAAGCGCGACGCCATTGAGCGTAAGGGCGGGGAATGGTCAGCCGACGAGGAGGCCGAGTTCAAGCGCCCGACCATCGAGATGTTCGAGACCCAGAGCCACCCGCTCTACGCCTCGGCGCGGCTCTGGGATGACGGCATCATCAATCCACTGAAATCGCGCGAGATCCTGGCGCTGAGCCTGTCGACGGCGCTGAATGCGCCGGTGGAAGAGACGAAGTTTGGCGTGTTCAGGATGTGATGGCGGGCAGCTTTGAGTTGTGATATCATTTTGATATCAATAGGAGTGATGAACATGGGTCAGATCGTGATCAGGCAATTGGACGACGCAGTGCTGGATGCGGTCAAGTCGAGGGCCAAAGCCAACAACCGATCTGCTGAGGCAGAGGTGCGCGCTATCATTTCGAACGCGGTTAAAGCGCCCGTTCAGACATCGCCCAAGAAGCGAAAGCGATTGTCTGATCTGGTTGGAAGCATAGCCTCGGGCCGCACGGCAGAGGAAATTGTGATGGATATTCGGGTGCTTCGCGACGAATGGGAGGATTGATCCTTGAGGGCCGGAGATCATGTCTATCTGGATTCCAACGTCGTGATCACCATCCTTGAACATACCACGCCGCTGAACCGGTCGCAGAAACTGTTTATCGATGCACTAGAGAACGGGACGGTGACGGGGATTTCAAGTCATTTGACGTTGGCGGAGTGCCTGGTGAAGCCAATGCGCGAGAGCAATGCGCATGCAATCGATGCCGTGCTTCAATTCCTTGAATCTCAGGAACACATTGAACTTGTGCCAGTCAGCCGTGACATATTGGTAAAAGCTGCACAAATACGGGCGGTTTCCGGCACGAAACTGTCGGATGCCATTCACCCCGCGTCTGCGGTGGCTGCGGGGTGTGACACCTTCTTAAGTGATGACAAGGGGATCCGAATGCCTGCAAGCGTTCCCCGCGTTGGATTTGCTGAATTGAAATTCGAATGAAACAAGAGCGAGCCATGATCACCAAAATCCTCATCGCCAACCGGGGCGAGATTGCTTGCCGGATCATTCGTACGGCGCGGAAAATGGGCATTGCCACGGTGGCGGTCTATTCCGAGGCCGACGCGGATGCGTTGCATGTCGAGAAGGCCGATGAGGCGGTGCTGATCGGGCCGGCGCCAGCGTCGGAGAGCTATCTCAGGATCGACGCCATTCTCGATGCGGCCAAGCGGACCGGAGCGGATGCGATCCATCCCGGCTACGGGTTCCTGTCGGAGAACCCGGATTTTGTCGAGCGGGTGAACAAGGCCGGATTGATCTTCATCGGGCCGTCGGCCAAGGCGATCCGGGCGATGGGGCTGAAGGATGCGGCCAAGGCGCTGATGGAAAAGGCCAATGTGCCGGTGGTGCCGGGCTATCACGGCGAGGCGCAGGAACTGGTGGTGCTGGCCGGCAAGGCCAACGAGATCGGCTTTCCGGTGCTGATCAAGGCGCGCGCCGGAGGCGGCGGCAAGGGCATGCGCAAGGTCGAGCGGCAGGAGGATTTCCCGGCTGCGCTGTCTTCCGCGCGGCGCGAGGCCAAGGCCTCGTTCGGCGATGACCGGGTGCTGGTGGAGAAATATGTCGCCACGCCGCGGCACATCGAAATCCAGGTGTTCGGCGACAGTCACGGCAATGTGGTGCATCTGTTCGAGCGCGATTGCTCGGCGCAGCGGCGGCATCAGAAGGTGATCGAGGAAGCGCCGGCGCCTGATATGCCGGAAGACATGCGCGAAGCGATGGGGGCTGCGGCGGTGCAGGCGGCCAAGGCGATCAATTATTCCGGCGCGGGCACGGTGGAATTCATCGTTGACGCCAGCGAGGGGCTTATGGCCGACAAGTTCTGGTTCATGGAAATGAACACGCGGCTGCAGGTCGAGCATCCGGTGACCGAGCTGATCACCGGGCTCGACCTGGTCGAATGGCAGATACGCGTGGCTGCGGGCGAACCCCTGCCGCTTGCCCAGGATCAGCTTTCGATCAACGGCCATGCGGTGGAAGCGCGGATCTATGCCGAGGATGCGGAAAAGGGGTTCCTGCCTGCGGTCGGGCGGTTGATGCATCTGCAGTTTCCCGAGGGCGACATCCGGGTGGATGCCGGGGTGAGAGCCGGTGACGAGATCACGCCTTTCTACGATCCGATGATTGCCAAGGTGATCGCGCATGGCACGACGCGGGCAGAGGCGCTGGGCAAGTTGGCTGGCGCGCTCGGCCGCACCGAGATAGCCGGCACGGTGACCAACACTGCTTTCCTGATACGGCTGTGCCGGGATGCGGATTTTGCTGCCGGCCGGCTCGATACCGGGTTGATCGACCGCAACATTGCCAGCCTGACCGAGCGTGTGACGGCGCCGGAGGCGATTGCCGCACTGGCGGTGCTTGCAGCGTCAGGCATGGTTGGGTCGGGCACGGAGCCGCCGGCGTCGGTGGCAAGCATCGGCCCGTTCGAGATCTGGGGTGCGCCCCGGCGCATGGTGTCGCTGGAGATCGACGGACAAAGCCGCGGCTTCACGGTAGAGCGGGAGGCCGCCTCTGACTGGCGCGTGGCGGGCGAAGGGCTTGGTGCCGGGGACATGCATCTCAAAGTTGTGCGGCGAACCGGCGACGACTGGAGCTTCAGTGCCGACGGGGTCAGCAAACGCTGCAGGCTGGTGCAGAACGGCACGGAAGTGGCGGTGTTTCATGAGGGCCTGACCTACCGGTTCGTCAAGCCCAGGGGTACGCGTTCCGACGATCTGGCGGCAGGCGGCGACCAGGTGGTCTCGATGATGCCGGGCATCGTCAAGCAGGTGCTTGTCAGCGAGGGGCAGGAGGTGAAATCCGGCGAGCCGATGGTGATCATGGAAGCCATGAAAATGGAAATGACACTGGCGGCGCCGCGCGATGGCGTGGTGGCCGAGGTGCTGGTGAGCACCGGCGCGCAGGTGGCCGATGGCGTCAGCCTGGTGCGGCTGACGGCTGAAGCGGACGCTGCCTGAATGTCTGCTGTCACTGCCCTCAAATTTGCGGGGTGGTAATCCGGCACGGTTTGGGTGACCTTGCACGCCCACTCTCCCCACCACATATGAACGCAGCACACAGAACAGGAATTTCCATGACCGAGACTCCCGAAACAGTTCTGAATTTCTGGTTCAACGAGCTCACGCCGAAGGACTGGTTCGTCAAGAGCGATGACATCGACGCCAGCATCACCGATCGGTTTTCCGGCCTGCATCTGGCGCTGTCGCGCGGGGTCAGCGACGAATGGCGGGCGACGCCTGAGGCGCGTCTTGCGCTGATCATCGTGTTCGACCAGTTCCCCCGCAACATCTATCGTGGCTCTCCGCTGGCGTTTGCCACGGATGGGCTGGCACTGAAAGAGGCCAAGGCAGCCTTGGCGGTCGGTGCCGACAAGGCGATTGCCGAAGACCGGCGGATCTTCTTCTACATGCCGTTCGAGCATGCCGAGGACATTGCTGAGCAGGAGCGCTGCGTGGCGCTGTTCGAGGCGCTGGGCAACGCCAACTATCTCGATTACGCCAATCAGCACCATGACATCATCGCGCGTTATGGCCGGTTTCCGCATCGCAACCCGATCCTTGGACGGGCCTCGACGGCGGAAGAAAAGGCCTATCTCGCCACGCCTGGCGCAGGGTTCTGAACTTCTTCCAAGCTGCTGACAGGCCATGGTGCAGATCACCCAGGTGAGCCGATGCGGCCGATAGCGTTTGAGAAGCATCGCCATCCTGCTATGGATGATGTCAGAAGATCTAACTGGACAGGGCTTTGATGCGTTTTGATTGGTTGAAAGCGGCGGTTGTTGCTGCGCTCATGCTGGCGTCACCCGTCGCCTCCGGCAGCGCGCAGACGGTTGCTCCCGACAGTGCCCCACAATCTGAAAGCCCGGCAACGGCCGGTGAAACACAGCCTGGCCCCGAGCCTGCAGCAGCAGCTCCTGCGTCAGAAGGCGCCGCGGCGGCGCCTGCGGAGCCGGTGGTTTCCCCCGCGATCGTGGAAGCCGAGGAGCAGCTGTCGGAAGCGGAAGCCAGAATTGGGGATCTGGCCAAAAAGGTCGAAGACAATTCGGGCAATGACACCTCGCTGGTCGATCTGAAGCTGGATGCCGAGGCACTGGCGCGCAGCATGCTCGACATCGGCGTGTCGTTGCGTCCGAGGCTGACCGAAATCAAGGCGCGGATCGACCAGTTGGGGCCGGTGCCGGCGGAAGGGGAGCCGGAAGAGCCGGAACTGGTTACGGCCGAACGCAGCCGCCTGACCGCGGAGCGCGCCAAGATCAACGCCATGACGGGCAGGGCGGAATCGGTCTCGGTGGCAGCCAGTCAGCTCGGTGACCGGATCACCGAAGCGCGGCGCGAGCTGTTCACCACGACACTGTTCAAGAGAACCGAAATCGGCCCGGCGATGCTGTCGCAGGCGATCAGCACGATGGGCGATGAAGCGGATGACGCGGTCCGTACCTTCGGGTCGTGGATCAATTTCGTCTGGGCCTTCAAATGGCAGGCCCTGCTTGGCTGGCTGTTCTTCTCGCTGTTGGCTGCGCTGGTGTTCATGTCGGGCGCCTACCGATTGTTTGGCGGGCTGATCGAACGCGATCCGGAGGTTGAGGATCCTCTCTACACAAGCCGCTTGTCGGTGGCGTTCTGGTCTACGGTGATCCCGACAGCAGCCATGACCGTGCTGGCGGTAACGGTTTTCGTGCTGGCGCAGAGCTTCTCGATCCTGCGTGCGGATGTCGAACCGGTCATCACCAGTGTGCTGATGACCCTGGTCGCGATCTTCTTCGTGGCCAAGCTGGCACGCGCGATACTGGCGCCGCGAATGGCTGCCTGGCGGCTGGTCAATATTTCCAATGACGGCGCACGCATGCTCTATCTGCTGGTGCTGGCCATGGTGATTGTCAACAGCCTGGATTTTGTCGGAGACCAGATCAGCCAGTCGCTCGGATCTCCGGTGGTGCTGACGGTGTTCAAGGGGATCATCGCGGTGGTGCTGATTGCGCTGATCCTGATCGGCATGGCAATGGGCAAGCCGATGGTTGCGGCGTCCGGTGATCCTGCCGATCCGGGACAGCCATGGCCGCGGTTCATTTCTGCAACACTGGTGGCTGCCGGTGTCGGCCTGTTGGCGACCGTAGCGCTTGGATATGTCGGATTTGCCCGCTTTGCCGCGACGCAGATCGTGGTGACCGGCGCGGTGCTGACGACGATGTATATCGGTTACCTTTCCGGCAGGGCCATTTCGGAACCCGGCGCCTTTGCCCAGACGGCGATTGGCCGGCGCATCGAAACCCGTTTCGCGCTCGGGACCGATGCGCTTGACCGGTCGGGCCTGGGGGCGGGTCTGCTGATCAGCCTGGCGGTGCTGCTGTTTGGCGTGCCCCTTATCCTGCTGTCATGGGGCTTTCAGATCCAGGATATCGAGATCTGGTTCTACCGGTTCCTGACGGAGATCCGGATCGGCGGCATTACCATTTCCATCGTCGGCATCTTCTTCGGCATTCTGTTGTTCCTGCTCGGGCTGGTGGTGACCCGCTGGTTCCAGCGCTGGCTAGACGGCAGTGTGATGTCACGCGGGCGGATGGATGCGGGGGTACGCAACTCGATCAAGACCGGTGTCGGCTATCTCGGCGTGGCGATCGCCGGGCTGATCGGCATATCGGCGGCGGGCATCGATCTTTCGAGCCTCGCCCTTGTCGCCGGTGCGCTGTCGCTCGGCATCGGCTTCGGACTTCAGAACATCGTCAGCAATTTCGTCTCGGGCCTGATCCTGCTTGCCGAGCGGCCGTTCAAGGTGGGTGACTGGGTGGTGACCGGCTCGACCGAAGGCTTCGTGAAGAAGATTTCGGTGCGGGCGACCGAGATCGAGACCTTCAGCCGCCAGTCGATCATCGTGCCGAATTCGGAGCTGATCAATGCGCCTGTGGGCAACTGGAACCATCGCAATTCGCTTGGCCGCGTCGATGTGCCGGTGGGGGTGAGTTACGATGCTGATCCACGCAGGGTGATCGAGATCCTGACTGAAATTACCCGCAGCCACGAACTTGTTCTCAACTATCCAGAGCCATCGGTGCACTTCGTCGGCTTTGGCGATTCCTCGCTGGATTTCGAGGTCAAGGCACACATCGCCGACGTGCTCAACGGCCTGTCGGTGCGCACCGAACTGCGCTTGCAGATCTTCGAGCGGCTGAAGGAAGAGGGAATCGAAATTCCGTTCCCGCAGCGTGACCTGAACATCAAGTTCGGCGAGGACGATGAAGTCGTTGCTGCGGTTCGCGAAAAGATTGCCGGCTCGAAAGCCAGCACGCTCGAAGCTGGCGAGGCGGAAAAGCCCGCGCCGCGCAAACCCAGACGGCGCGCCACACCGGGCAAGGCGGTACAGGATACGATGGATGATGATGGCGGCGCCGGAGATGGTGACAAGTGATCCGGATCCGTTCAGACTGCATTCAGTTTGCAACCGCTATACCTCGGTCCAAATCGGGCCAATGGCGGTCCGACCCTTGCAACATGGAGCGGCGACCCAAGCGCCGAAACGCGATGAAGACAGTAGTTTTTGCATTCGCAATGAGTTCCCTGATGGTTGCCGGCGCAACCGCTGCCAGCGTGACCAATCAGGACCAGCAGTCACAGATCCTGATCGTTACCGAAGGCAGCGACAAGATCGAAATGGTTGTCGATGCCGGCGCCACCGTCAGTTTCTGCCCGGCCGGGTGCTTTGTCACCATGCCGTCAGGAGACCGTGAAACGCTCGGCGGGACCGAGACCATCACCATCATCAACGGCGCTGCCGTCATCAAGTAATCGACCTGGTTTGCAATTCTGCGCCGGTTGTCCCTTGGGATGACCGGCGCCTGGTTTTTGTTTGCATGAAACCACGTCAGCGGCCATTGGTTCGCAATGGACAAGATTCTCGTCTCCGCATGCCTGCTCGGCAGCCCGGTGCGCTACAATGGCTCCGATCGTCTGGTTGAGCATTCGCTGATCGCGCTCTGGCGCGAGCAGGGCCGCATCGTGCCGCTTTGCCCGGAAGTCGCTGCCGGTTTTCCGACGCCGCGACCGCCTGCGGAAATCGAGCCCGGGTTGCTGGGCGATGACGTGCTTTCCGGCAAGGCCCGGATTTTCGAGGATACCGGAGCGGACGTCACCGGGACGTTCCTGCTAGGGGCGGAAATCGCGCTGGAGACAGCGCTGTCGCAGGGATGCCGGTTCGCACTTTTGACCGATGGCAGCCCGTCGTGCGGCACGTCGTTCGTCTACAGCGGACGCTTTGACGGCGTCGAGCGCGCGGGCGCCGGCGTGGTGGCGGAGATCCTGTCGCAAAACGGCATAGACGTGTTTTCCGAAAGCCGGATCGGGGAGCTTGCCGAGGCCCTGGATCAGCGCTGCTCACCCGTGTAGCGGCCAGGCTTGGCGCGCTATGCCGGGTCAGTCTGCGTGCACCGAGAGCAGTAAGAACCAATCGTCGCTGGTCGTCCTGCACGGTGATAATGTCGTAGACAGGCTCTGGTTTTGGCGCGGCAGATTCTAAATTCTGCTCAAAGCGCAATCAGGGTTGAGACAATGGCAGAGTTCCCGAAGCAGGCAAAGGTCGTCATCATCGGTGTGGGAGGCATTGTCGGCGCCTCTATCGCGCATCATCTGATCGAGCGCGGGTGGGACGACATCGTCGGCGTCGACAAGTCGGGCGTGCCGACCGATATCGGCTCGACGGCGCATGCGTCTGACTTCTGCTACACCACAAGCCATGATTATCTGTCGGTCTGGACGACGCAATACTCGATCGATTTCTTCGAGAAGATGGGGCACTACGCCCGCATTGGCGGTCTCGAGATCGTCCGCGCCGGTGACGATGCCTGGATGGAAGAGGTCAAGCGCAAGATTTCCTCCGGCAAGGCGTTTGGCACACGCGCCAGCTTCATCGGACCGGAAGAGGTGAAGGAGAAATTCCCGCTGGTCGAGGAAGATATGGTGGCAGGCGCCCTGTGGGATCCTGATGCCGGCCTCGTCATTCCGCGCTCTCAGACTGTCGCCGGCAAGCTGGTCGATGCGGCCGAGAAGACCGGCAAGCTCAAGGTCTTTGCCAACACACCGGCGCAATCGCTGATCGTAGAAGGCGGCCGGGTCAAGTGTGTCGTCACCCATCGCGGCACAATCATGGCGGATCATGTCGTTGTCTGTGCCGGGATCTGGGGGCGCCAGATTGCCGAGATGGTGGGCGAGGACCTGCCGGTGATGCCGGTCGACCATCCGTTGACCTTTTTCGGCCCGTACAAGGAGTTCGAGGGCACCGGCAAGGACATCGGCTGGCCGCTGATGCGCGACCAGGGCAATTCGGCCTATATGCGCGACACCGGCGACCCGACAACAGCCGAAGGCGGGCAGATCGAATGGGGCTACTACGAGACCGACGAGCCGCGGCTGTGCCATCCACGTGACATTCTGGAAAAGAACCAGGCCCGGCTCTCGCCGTCGCAGCGCGATCTCGACATGGAGCAGATCATCGAGCCGCTGGAGCGCGCCATGGAGCTGACGCCGATCCTGGGCGAGTTGGGCTACAATGAAAGCCATTCCTTCAACGGGCTGTTGCAGGTGTCTGCCGCCGGTGGCGCGTCGTGCGGCGAAAGCCAGAAGGTGCGCGGTCTTTGGTACTGCGTCGCCATCTGGGTCAAGGACGGTCCAGGCTACGGCAAGCTGATTGCCGACTGGATGACCGAAGGCCGCACCGAGATCGACCACAACTCGATCGACTACGCGCGCTTCTACCCGCATCAGATGACGGAAGAATTCATCGAAAACCGCTGCTATGAAGCGGCACAGAAGATCTATTTCCCGGCGATCCATCCGCGCGAGCCCTATGCCAAGAGCCGTGGCGTCAAGCGCTCGCCGTTTTATGAGCGCGAAGTCGAGCTTGGCGGTCATTTCATGGAACTGGGCGGCTGGGAGCGGGCGCATGGCTATGCCTCCAACGCGCATCTGCTCGAGAAATTCGGCGACCGGGTTCCTGTTCGTGAAAACGACTGGGACAACCGCCATTTCTGGCGCGTCTCGAATGCCGAGCATCTGCAACTGAGCGAAGATTGCGGCATCATCAACCTGTCGCATTTCCACATGGTCGACATCGAGGGGCCGGATCATGTTGCGATGATGGAGTGGCTGTGCGCGGCCAAGGTCGGCGGCGACAACATGATCGGCAAGGGCATCTATACCCATTTCCTCGATGACGAGGGCATGGTGCGGGCCGATTTCACCGTGATCCGCATGGCTGACCGCTGCCGGCTGATCAACGGTGCCGATGCCGGTCCGCGCGACTTCCACTACATGCGCCGTGTGGCCGAGGACAAGGGCTATGATGTCACCATCACCGATGTCAGCGAGGACTACACCACTATCGGCATCTGGGGCCCGAACGCGCGCGAAACCTTGAAGAAGGTGGTGGCCGATCCAGCCGGTCTCGATGTCGAGAACTTTGCCTTTGCCGCGATCAAGCCGATCGAGATTGCCGGCAAGACAGTGTCGGCGTTCCGGCTCTCCTATGTCGGCGAGCAGGGCTGGGAGCTGCATATGAAATACGAGGACGGGCTGGCCGTCTGGGATGCGCTGCGCTCCACCGGGGTGACGCCGGTAGGGGTGGAGACCTATGCCAACTCGCGGCGCATGGAAAAGAGCCTGCGGCTGCAGAATGCCGACCTGCTGACCCAGTACAATCTGCTGGAAGCCGATCTGGCGCGGCCGAAGGTGAAGGAAGCCGATTTCCGCGGCAAGGACAAGCACCTCGAATACAAGGCGCGCGAACACCAGCCGGCGATGCTGTGCACGCTGGTAATGAGTGACAATATCGATGCTGAGGGCGTGGCGCGTTATCCGGTCGGCATCCTGCCGGTGATGGACCCCGAAACCGGCGAGACGTTGGTCGACGCGCTCGGCCGCCGGTCCTACACCACGTCGATTGCCTATGGTCCGACCATCGGCAAGAACATCGCGCTGGCCTATCTGCCCTGGGATTATTGCCAGGTGGGGCGCAAGCTCAACGTCGAGTATTTCAGCGAGACCTATCCGGTCGAAGTGGCGGCCGTCGGCTACACGCCGCTGTACGATCCGGAGAACCTGAAACCGCGCAGCTAATGCTGAAACACGACCGGTTTCGGCCGTGGTGCGAGCCCGCGGCGGGTTGATACACGTCGCGGGACTTGCTGCTATTCAGCTGCCAGGCCTTGGAGCAAGGCTGCAAGCGCGGTTTCGATCTCGGTGCGGGAAGCACCTTGCGCAATTTCCAGCGCCGCCCGGTCGAAGGCAGCATCCAGAACCGTTGTCACGGCGTCCAGCGGCAGTTGCGGGATTTCTCCCGCGGCCATGGCTGCGGCCAAGCCGTCGCGCAAGGTGTGTGCTGCGCTGTCGCCGTTGAGCTGCTTCATGGTGTGCACCCCCAGAGCTGCGGGCCCTTCCACGAGCAGGAGATACGCCCGGCCGGGTGTCTGCATTGCGTCGAGATAGGCCCGTGTACCGCTTTCGAGCGCCTGCATGGCGGTCGAAGACTTGCTGGTGGAGCGGTTTATCAGCGTGGCGACTTCTGCCAGTTCGCTCTCGGCGACGGCGCGGAATATGGCCTTCTTGTCCTCGAAATGATGATAAAGCGCACCACGGGTGACGCCCGCAGCCCTGACAAGCTCTGGCGTGCTTGCTTCCGCATAGCCTTTTTCGAGGAACAATTTGCGCGCCGCCGCGACAAGTGCCTTGCGGGTCATGCTCGAGCGATCCTCGTTGGACATTCGTGTCTTGATATTCATACAAACAGCCTGTATGTTTGTTGTTGTCATACATACTGTATGTTTGTTCCAACGGAGAGGCAAGTCATGAAGACCACCAGCTATTATCCCGTTCTGGTCACGAAAAAGGTTAGCGAAACCTGCGACTTCTATGTCCGGAAGCTCGGGTTCGAGCCCGCATTTGAATCGGACTGGTATGTGCATCTGCGCTCGAAGGCCGATCCGGAGGTCAATCTGGCCGTTCTGCAAGAGGGTCACCCGACCATCCCGGACAGCGACATGCCGGCATCCGGCGTTATCCTGAATTTCGAGGTGGACGATGTGGATGCGGTCTATGCGACTGCCCAGGCTGAAGGGTGGGTGATCCTGAAGCCGTTATGTGACGAAGAGTTTGGACAGCGCCACTTCATTGCCCGGGACCCGTCCGGTACCTTGATTGACGTGATCCGGCCAATCCCGCCATCGGCCGAATACACCTCGATGTACAGCGACGATGCCTTGCCCAGGTGATGAGGTGTAGGCAGACCGATATTCAATTTCGGGCTGTCAGGTCGCCATGCTAATATGAGGCATGGCGGAATGGTTTTACAAAGTTCTGGCGATGGCTGCTGTTCTGGTTCTGGCGTTCGAGGCAAGGGCGCAGGAGCCGGTGGATGTGACGCTGGTGCTGGCGGTCGATGTATCCCGGTCGATGTCGCCACGCGAACTTTCGATCCAGCGCGAGGGCTACGCAGCAGCACTCAACCATCCGGATGTGATCCGCGCCATCGGCCAGGGCGCCTATGGCCGCATCGCGGTGACGATGTTCGAATGGGCGGGCAACAGTTCAATCCGGACGGTGTTTGACTGGACGGTGGTGGAGACCGCAGCAGATGCGGACGCGCTGTCGGCAGCGGTTCGCAACTCCAGCCCGGTCGGGCTCCGCAGAACATCGATTTCCGGGGCTATCCTGCATGCGCTCAAGCTGCTGGACGCGGCACCGTTTGATGGTTTTCGCAAGGTGATCGACATTTCCGGCGATGGCCCCAACAATCAGGGCCAGCCGGTTGAGGAGGCGCGGGAGGTGGCGCTGGCGAGGCGTGTTGTCATCAACGGGCTGCCGCTGATGACCAGCGATGGCTTTGACGGTGGGTTCAACATTCCCGATCTCGATGTCTATTACGGCGATTGCGTGATCGGCGGGCCGGGCAGTTTTCTGGTGCCGGTCACGAGCTGGGACCAGTTTCCCGAAGCGATCCGGCGCAAGCTCATTCTCGAGATTGGCGGTCTGCCGGACTTCGAGGGAAAAGTGATGCCGGCACAGGCGGCCCCGACACAGTTCCTGCGGCCCTCTTCGAAGGCATCCGATTGCATGATCGGTGAGAAAATCTGGCAGCAAAGGCAGTGGATGTTTGATGATCCGTAGCGGGCAAACAGCCCCGGTCATGCGTGTGCCTTTGACAACCGCTTCGAACTGCCAAGCCAGGGTCTGATTGCGGGTTTGAACAGCAAGTCGCGCGCCGTTGGTGTGCCGCGATAGTATGAAATGCGTCAAATTGAGACTGTTGCCTGAGCAAATGGCTCGAAACTCTTAAATTTATTGGTTTAAGTGTTAACCGAAATTCAATCCGGACATGATTAGCCTGCCTCTACAAAGGGGTGCATGTATGTTTATCGGGCTTTCTGGGATGCAGTATTCGGGTGGATCACTGGGTGACCACCGTATTATCGTGGCGGAGGACTCCAATGTCTTTACCTCGATGATTGGACAGAAGCTGAAGGAGAGCTTCGATATCGACATCGAGATATGCCGCACATTCGAAGAATTGCAGCTGGCTTACGATTACAATGACCGTCCGATCACGCTGGCGATCTCGAACGTCAATCTGCCCGGCGCAGAGAACGGCGAGGCGCTGGGCTATCTTGCAGGCCTGTCGATCCCGATCATCGTCTTCACCGGCACATTCCACGAAAAGACCCGCGAGGGGATTCTGGCGCGGGATATCGTCGACTACGTGATCAAGGACAGCGTGCTGGCGATCGACATGCTTGAGGAGTCCGTCTGCCGCTTCCTGACCAACCACCGGCATCATGTGCTCATTGTCGATGACAGCCCGACGGCGCGGGCGCTGCTGCGCACCCGTCTGGAGCGTTTCAATTTCAATGTCAGCGCCGCAGAGAGCGGCGCAGAGGCGTTGACGATCCTGAAAAAGACACCCGATATCGGCCTTGTGATTACCGATTACAACATGCCCGACATGGATGGTTTCGAGCTCACCCGGCGGCTGCGGTCGGTTCGCGGCAGCCATGAGCTTCGGATCATCGGGGTGTCCTCATCCGACAACCGGCTTCTATCGGCTCGCTTTCTCAAGGCCGGCGGCAATGATTTCATGCTGCGTCCCTACATCGACGAGGAATTTTACTGCCGTGTGAACCAGAACCTCGACACGCTTGATCAGATCAAGTCCGCACGGCGGTCGATGGGAAATGTCGCCAGGGCGAAGGTCGCGTAACGCGGGCAGCGTCTTATTGCAGCCGTGGCTGGCCTGCGCACCAATGGAGTAGCTGACATGTCCAAGACTTCGAATGACATTGAAAGGAAAGCTGCCCTGACCGCAACGGGCGAGCGGCTGCGGGTTCTGCTGGTCGAAGATTCACGGATGTTCACCTCGGCGCTCAAGTTCAGGTTCGAGACCGACCTGGGGGTCGATGTCGTGACCTGCAGCTCACTTGCGGAAATGAAACATGCGGCAAGCGATGCCGAACATGGCTTCTTCGTCGCCGTGACCGATCTCAACCTGCCTGATTCACCGCATTGCGAGGCGCTGGACTACGCGCTCGACATCGAGTTGCCGACGATCGTTTTCACCGGCAAGTTCGATTTCAACACGCGCGAGAGCATCCTCAAGAAGAATGTTCTGGATTACGTGATCAAGGATACCGACCGGGCGTTTGACGAGATTGTCTCGGCGGTCCGCCGGATCATCAGCAACCGCGATTTCCGGATTCTGGTGGTCGACGACACAAAGACCCAGCGCAGCATCCTTTCGGCCATGCTGCTGGCGCAGAAATTCGAGATTGTCGAAGCTGCCTCGGGGCAGGAGGCGCTGGAAGCGATCGCGGCAAATCCGGATATCAAGCTGGTGCTGACCGATTACCACATGGGGGACATGGACGGCTATCAGCTGACCCGCAAACTGCGCCGCGATTATTCCGACGACGTGCTGCGGATCATCGGTATTTCGAATTCCAATGACCCCGAACTCTCAGCCAGCTTCCTGAAAGCAGGCGCAAGTGACTTCATGTACCGGCCGTTCGTGCAGGAAGAGTTCCAGTGCCGGATCGCGCAGAACATCGGCATTCTGACCAAGATGGAAGCCTTGCGGAAAGCGGCCATACCGCTTGCTCCGATGGCGATGCCTGCCTGAGCCAGGCGTCACTCCGGTCCGACGTGCCGAACTGCGGTCAGGCCGCGGTCTGGTACTGCTTGCGCTCGGCGCGTTCCTGCTGCGGTGAGCGGCTGTAGAGTTCGCGATAGCATTTAGAAAAATGCGACGCCGAGACAAAACCACAGGCGACAGCCACCTCGACAACCGGCATCGGCGACTGAATCAGCAGATGGCGCGCCCGGTCGAGACGGATCTCGAGATAATAGCGGGCCGGCGAACGGCCCATTTCCTGGCGGAACAAGCGCTCGATCTGGCGCCGTGACAGGCCGGCATCATCGGCAATCTCGATCAGCGACAGCGGTTCGGACAGATTGGCTTCCATCAGTTCGATGATCGAGAGCACCTTGGCGTTCTGCACGCCGAGACGCGCCCGCAACGGCAGCCGCTGGCGGTCATGGGCGTTGCGGACGCGGTCGGTGAGCGCCATTTCGCAGATGCGGTTGACCAGCGTGTCGTCGTGATCCTCGCCAATCAGGCTGAGCATCATGTCGAGTGCTGCGGTGCCGCCGGCGCAAGTGTGGATGGAGCCATCGATCTCATAGAGATCAGCATAGACATTGGCCTTGGGGAAAGCTTCGGCAAAGCCGGGAAGGTTTTCCCAGTGAATGGCGCAACGGCGCCCCGACAGGAGACCCGCCTGGGCGAGAATATGGGCGCCGGTGCACAATCCGCCGACAGCCACGCCGCGATTGTGTTCCTCGCGCAGCCAGGCCAGCACCGACTTGTTCTGGAAGCGCTCGACATTGGCGCCGGAGCAGACAAAGACCATGGTCGGCCGGTGCTCGCCCGACAGGCTGCGGCGCTCATCGGCCAGCGATGTGTTGACCGAAACCACGACCTGATTCGACGCCGTCACCGGTTCGCCATCATGCGAGGTCAGCCGCCATTTGTAGCAATCATAGCCCAGCATCCGGTTGGCCAGCCGCAAGGGCTCGATGGCCATCGAAAAAGCGATCATGGAAAAATCCGGAACCATGAAAAACACAATCGACCGCTTCGGTTTGTTCTGTGAGGCCATGCCCAAAATCCTGTGCGCGCCTCGCAGAGGCCCATGTCGCGATCAGGCCATAAAAATCGCGCTTTGTCACGGGCGTGACAGCGGATTTTTTCGCCCTGCGACATGGGCCAACAGGCTTCATTGGGCCGGGCTGCAGCATTGGGCCGGCTGGCCCAGGACGGTTGGCGCGTTTTCCCTGATTTCAGGCCAGCCAATGTCTCTTTGCAGCTCGATGGGAAGGTCCAGAAAGATCCTTTCCATCCGGGCGCGCTCGCGGCTCGCATGCAAGCGGCGGGCGTAGCGAACAAGGCTATAAATTCCAAACATCGTGGTGTCTCCTGTTTCGGCGTTGACCAGTCCTGCTGGATTGACAACAGCATCTCTCCGCTGCATGGTTCAATCAAACGAAATGAATTTACCGCTATGATCAACGGAATTGAATGATATGAACGCACCACTCAATCATCCGCTGCTGATGCTGGATCCGGATGTCCTGCGCAGTTTCGTCGCCATCGCCGAGACCGGCAGCTTCACGGCTGCGGCAACGCGGATCTATCGGACGCCATCGGCGGTCTCGATGCAGATCAAGCGGCTTGAAGAGCAACTGGGCGTGTCGGTGTTCTTGCGGGATGCGCGCAATGTCTCGCTGACCCATGATGGAGAGGTGCTGCTGGGCTATGCGCGGCGGCTGATCGCGCTGAACCGGGAAGCGATTTCGCGGTTTGTCACCTCCGAAGTCTCCGGCGTGGTGCGGATCGGGTCTCCATCCGATTATGGTGAAGCGGTGCTGCCGGGTGTGCTCAAGCTGTTTGCGAAATCGCACCCTTCGGTGGTTGTCGATGTGGTGGTCGACCAATCCTCCAACCTGATGAAGCGGTTTGCGTCAGGCCATATCGACATCGCGCTGGTCAGCTGCATGAAGAACCACACGCCGGAGCCGGGAGAGGTGGTGATGACCGATGACATCGTCTGGGCCGGCGCCAAGGGCGGGCAGGCGTGCCTGATGGATCCGGTGCCGGTTTCGATGTGGGACGAGGGCTGTGTCTGGCGCGAAAGTGCGTTGTCGGCGCTTGAGCGCGTTGGACGTTCCTACCGGGTGGCGTTCATGACCTCGCACATGGCCGGGCAGCGGGCGGCGATCCTGGCTGATCTGGCGATCGCGCCGCTGGGGCGCAGCTTCGTCGGTCCCGACGTCCAGATCCTGGATGAGGATTGCGGGTTGCCAGCGCCGGGGCAGTACCAGCTGCTGCTCAAGGTCGCGGCTGACCCTTCGCCCCAAGTGTGCGCGCTGAGCGACCATTTCCGCGCCTGTTTCGAGCGCTTTGGCGAGACCGGGAAGTTCGACATCTAGGTCCGGATTTCCTGGTGCGTGGCGTGACGAGATGAATGCCGGCTGAACATGGCGTTCAGCACCGGGCCACATGTGACCGGTTAGCTTGCGGATACCGGCGCAGTTGAGGAGCGCCTCAAAGGGGAGAAACGATCATGAACGCATCCATCCAGATCATCGCAGCACTTGCTGCAGCCACTCTCGCCGCAACGGCGGTTCCAGCACTGTCTTCGGCCTTCACCGCCGGCACCATCACCGCCATCGCACCTGATGACGCGCTCAACATCCGCAAATGGCCTTCGGCGCAATCGAAGATCATTGACGCCTATGAGCTTGATGAGAGCATCAGCATGACCGGGCGCTGCAAGAACATCGTCACCAATGTCTCGTTCCGGATCGATGGCTATGAAAGCACCGGCTGGAAATATGCGCAGATGAAGAAGGCCTACGTCTGGTGCCAGGTGATGACCAATGATGCCGAACTTGGCTGGGCGCGCGGCAAGTATATCTGGCCGGAATAAGACCCCATAAGTTGTCGCCGCGCTGCGGGGTTCAAACCCCGGGGCTGGCCTTTCTCATGCGCCCGAGCGCCAGATGCGTGGCAATGGCTGCGGCGTAGCTGATGATTAGAAACAGCGGAAGGCCGAGGCCGCTGCCCAAGGTCAGGATCGCAAGGGCCATGGGGGTGCCTAGGCCATTGCCGATATTGCCCATCTGCGCCAGCCCGCCATTGGCGAGCGCCCGCTCGGGCAGACCGGGATTGAGCTGGGGGACAGCTGCAAAGCTGGCGCCCTGGACAAGCCCAAGGCTTGCAAACAAGGCGATTGCGAGCCATGCGCTGACGCCGAGCGCGATCAGGGCCAGGGCCAGGCAGATGGCGAGCGCGAACCCGATGAGGATAACCTGAACGGCCTGCAGGCGGCGGAGCAGCCAGGTTCCAAGCGTCAGCGACGAGGCAATGCTGGCAAGCGGCATTGCGGCCGTGACCATGGCGCGCTGCGATGGATCGACCATCGCGGGCAGGATCGCCAGCAACGAGACGAATGTGAGAGTGTAAAACAGCCAGCCCAGAGCCGGTGCCGCAATGAAGGGGGACGCGTAAACGGTGAGGTGGCGCCGCGCGATCTCTCCCAGAGATGGCCAGGCGGGCGCTGCGGTGCGGTCGTAAGTTGGCAGAACAAGGCTCACCAGCAGCGCAAAGCCGGCCATGTAGAAAGCGTGAAGAAACGCCAGTGAACCCAGCCCATGGGCGTCAACCAGCGGAGGTGCTGCGATAGCGACCACCGCAAACGCCACGCCGAAAAAAGTGCCCCAAAGTGTGAGAGCCGCGCCCTGGTGACGCTGGGTGGCAAACTGGGAAATCAGGGTCGGCGCCGAGACCACGATCGCGAGATGAGACAGCCCTTCGAAAAAACGGCTCAGCATCATCATTTCGAAACCGGGTATTGTCGATTGCCAGGCGGAAATCAGCGCACCAAGGCTCAGGCCGATGATCAGCAGCCTGCGCAAGCCGATCTGGATGGCGATGACGCCTGCAACCAGACCCAGCGCCATGCCGACAAACGAGATCAGCGACACCAGGTAACCGGATGCTGCGCCGGTCTGGCCGTAATGGGCCTGCAATTCGGGAAAGATGACCACGATCTTGGCGAATTGCGCCGCGGCCCCGAGGCCGGCGGCCCACAGGGCAAGGACCAGAAACAGCGGTGATCGGATCAAGGAAGACACTCCAAAGGGCCTAGACCCAAGTCCGATTCGGGTAAAGCCTGTTTGTCAGCCGCGGTTGCGCCGTCCGCCGCGCCGCCGTCCGGCGCCGGGTTCGATGCCGTCGGCGGCATCGGTGTCCTTGGAGCGTTCGGGCAGCTTGACCACTTCGGTGAGCCTCGGGAAGGCGTCGATCTTGTTGGGGAAGGCCATGGCGTTGACGAAATGCTCCTGGAATTTCGGTTCCAGCGCGGTTTCGATCTTCTCGATGCGGGTGACCGTCTGTTCGATCTCGCGACGGTGAGCGCGGTTGAGCAGCGCCATGCGGGCACCGGTGCCCGCGGCATTGCCGACCGCCTTGACCTTCTCCAGATCGCAATCGGGCACGAGCCCGAGCACGAGCGCGTATTTCGGGTCGATGAAGGAGCCGAAGGCACCGGCCAGTCCGATGCGGTCGACATGGTCGATGTTCTGCTTGTCCATCAACAGTTTGACGCCGGCATAGAGTGCTGCCTTGGCGAGCTGGATGGCGCGGACATCGGTCTGGGTGACCATCAGCTTCTGTTCGCCGTCGCGCAGCATATAGGAGAATGTGCGGCCATTGGTGGTGATGCGCGGGCTGCGGGCAGCCAGGTCGCCATTGATGACGCCGTCTTCGGTGATGATGCCGGCGAGATACATCTCGGCGATGATCTCGATGATGCCGGAGCCACAAACGCCGGTGACGCCGACTTTCTTCGCGGCTTCATCAAAACCGGGTTCATCGGACCATTGCTCAATGCCGATAACACGGTAGCGCGGCTCAAGCGTTTCCGGGTCGATGCGGATGCGTTCGATAGCGCCGGGGGCTGCACGCTGGCCGCAGGATATTTCAGCGCCCTCGAAGGCCGGGCCGGTGGGCGAGGAGGCGGCCACCGTGCGGGTGGCATTGCCGAGCACGATTTCGGCATTGGTGCCGACATCGACCAGCAGCATCATCTCGTCCTGGCGGTGCGGGCCTTCGGTGAGCGTGGCGGCCGCAGCATCGGCGCCGACATGGCCGGCAATGCAGGGCAGCATGTAGACCCGGGCGCCGGGGTTGAGCGGCAGATCGATCTCGGAGGATTTGACGTTGACCGCGCCGGAAACGGCCAGCGCAAATGGTGCGCCGCCGAGTTCGGTCGGGTCGATGCCGAGGAACAGGTGGTGCATGATCGGGTTGCCGACAAAGACGGCGTCGAGAATGTCGCTGCGCTCGATCTCGCCCTGGGCGCAGACCTTGTCGATCAGCCCGTTGATGGCTTCGCGCACGGCCTTTGTCATGCCTTCGCGGCCTTCGGGGTTCATCATCACGTAGGAGACGCGGCTCATCAGATCCTCGCCGAAGCGGATCTGCGGGTTCGACGTGCCGGAAGAGGCCAGCGTGCGACCCGAGAGAAGCGACGACAGGTGCATGGCGATGGTGGTGGAGCCAATATCGCAGGCGATGCCATAGGCTTCGTTCTTGAGGCCGGGATAAAGAGCAACCAGCGTTGCGGGCCCGCCTTCGACCGGCTCGTGGACCGCGGCGGTGACTTTCCAGTCGCCCGCGCGCAGGATCTTCTGGACTTCTCCAAGCAGATAGGTGTCGATTGCGAGGTGCTTGAATCCCCAGTCGGCCTCGACCGCTGCCAGCAGCCGGTCGAGATCGCCGAGCGGCTTGTGCATGTCGGGCTCCTCGACCTCGACATAACACATCTGCACCGCCGGGTTGCGCTCGATCAGGCGACCATCGGAATCCTTGCGCACAACTTGCGCGTTGACCACGGCGTCCTGCGGGATGTCGATGACGAGATCGCCGAGGATCTTCGCCGAGCAGGACAGCCTGCGGCCGGCTTTCAGGTCGCGTTTTTCTGCGTAGCGTACCTCGTTGCCGCCGAAGGGCGAGATGTGCTCGTTGGAGGAGGTGATGCCGTGCTTGGCAAACACGCCTTCCTGCACGTCAACCTGGCAGCGTCCGCAGATGCCACGGCCGCCGCAGACGCTTTCCACATGCACGCCCAGTTGCCGTGCGGCTTCGAGAACAGGCGTGTCGGTGGCAAAGCGTCCGCGCTTTCCCGACGGCATGAACAGGACAAGGTGTTCGGTCATTATGAGGTCACGCTCCCCCGGAGCGGCCGGCGCGTCCGCCGCGGCGGCGGCCACCGCCATCGCCTGAAGGTGCGGTGGATTGCGGGGCAGGGGCGGATCCGGCCACGTTCGGCTGGTAGTCCTTGTAGGTCTTGATCCAGGTCATGCAGTTCGGGTCGGTGCCGTTGAGCACATTGGCTGCGCGAACGGCTTCCATTTCCTGCGGACGGCAGGGGTTCATGATCGCCGATGTCATGCCGGCGCCGATGACCATCGGGATGAAGCCGGCATTGATGCCGTGGCGGTGCGGGATGCCGAATGAGATGTTGGAGAGGCCGCAGGTGGTGTTGACCTTGAGCTCGTTGCGCAGCCGATGCAGCAAGGCAAAAACCTGCTTGCCGGCGGTGCCCATGGCGCCGATCGGCATGACCAGCGGATCGACAACGATGTCGTGCGGCTTGATACCGTAATCGGCAGCATGCTCGACGATCTTCTTGGCAACGGCGAAGCGGACGTCGGGATCTTCGGAAATACCGGTCTCGTCGTTGGAAATGGCGACCACCGGCACGTCGTATTTCTTGCACAGCGGCAGGATGGCTTCGAGCTTTTCCAGCTCGCCGGTGACCGAGTTGACCAGCGGACGACCCTTGGCGACCTTGAGCGCTGCTTCAATGGCTGCCGACACCGAGCTGTCGATGGACAGCGGCACGTCGACCAGACCCTGGACGATTTCCAGTGTCTTGACCAGAAGGCCGGGCTCGGTCTCGTTGGGATTGACCGAGGTGACGCCAGCATTGACGTCGAGCATGGTGGCGCCGGCGGCAACCTGTTCCAGGGCATCCTTGATCACGGTGTCGAAATTGCCTTCGACCATCTCGGCGGCGAGCTTCTTGCGGCCGGTCGGATTGATGCGTTCGCCGATCACGCAGAAGGGCTGATCAAAACCGATGATCACTTCTTTGGTGGCGGAGGCGACGATGGTACGGGTCATGTTCGGTCCTTGCAGTGAAGACATAAAGATTTGTTTATATCATTATAGCGGTTCGGCGGTGAGTGCAAGCCTCCGGGCTCAATCCTGAGCGTCGGCATCCCCTGCTGCTCCGGCCATTTCGTGCAGCATGTGCTTGGGCTCTTCGAGAATTTCTTCCATGCGCTCGGCCACCATCTGGTCCACGGGATTGGGTTCCTTGCGCCATGGCCTGCGGCCCTTGAGGACGCCGGAATCATGAACGATCTCGGCGACGAACTCCTCCTGGCGATAGGCCATGACGTGAATTCCGGAGATGCCCTCGATTTCCTTGACCTCGTTGATGATGTCGATGCAGAGCTGCTTGCCTTCCTTCTTCTGGTCCTCGGCGCCTTCCAGCCGTTTGATGATGTGATCGGGAATATGCACCCCGGGCACATTCGAGCGCATCCACTTGGCGGTTCGCGCTGATGCCAGCGGGCCGACACCGCACATGACAAAGCACTCCTGGTCGAGCCCCATGTCGCGCACCTGCTGCATATAGGCGCGCATCATCGGCACATCGTAGCAATACTGGCTCTGAACGAACTGGGCGCCGGCGGCAATCTTCTTGGCGAGCCGGTGCGGGCGGAAATCATGCGGTGGGGCGAAGGGATTGATGGCAGCGCCAAGAAACACCGTGGGCGGGCTGGTGAGCTTGCGGCCGGAGAGGAATTTGGAGTTGTCGCGCATGATGCGGATGGTTTCCAGGAGCGACATGCTGTCGAGATCGAACACCGGCTTGGCGCCGGGCTGGTCGCCGGCCTGCACGCCGTCGCCGGTCAGGCAGAGGACGTTCTGCACGCCCATGGCGGAGGCGCCGAGAACATCGCCCTGGATCGCGATGCGGTTCTTGTCGCGACAGGAAATCTGCAGGATCGAGGCATAGCCCATGCGGGTGAGAAGGGCGCAGATGCCGACAGACGACATGTGTGCATTGGCGCCCGAGGCATCGACAGCGTTGATGCCGTCGACCCAGCCGTCAAAGATCGCCGCGCGCTCGTAGACATCGTGCGGATTGGCGCTGTCTGGCGGGTTGAGCTCGGCGGTGACGGCGAATTCGCCGCGGCGCAGGATGCGTTCCAGCCGTCCGAGAGAGGAGTGGCCGGGAAGAGGCTCAAGCAGGGCGCTGGGATCGTGCGGATTGGTGTCGGGCTGGGTCATTGCGCGGCACCCTCGGCGAGGGCCGCTTCGCGATCGGCCGCTGCGGTGGCGGTGACGCGGAGCCAGGACGAGGTTTCGCGCAGCGACTGATCGACCGGCTTCTGCACCGTGAGGATGTTGTCGCGGCCGTCCATCTTCTGGGCGCCGGACCAGGCCTGGACCCAGACGCAGGGCATGTCGGGCTCGACCTCGCAGTGACCATTGGCACGGACCCCGCCACAGGGACCGTTGCGCAGCTGCTTGGGGCAGTTCATCGGGCAGGACATGCCAGTGGATGACAGGGCGCACTGGCCGCACATGCGGCAATCGAAGAGGAACCCCTTGGCGTGCTTCTCGATGAACTTGATCGGGCCCTCGGCCCGTTCATAGCCAACTGCCTTCCACACTGGGTGCAGCTTGAGAAAAAGTTCGGCGAAATGGGCATAGAACCATTCGAGCGTCCGGGCGTGACGCACCGACCACAGTCTGATGGCAAAACTTCGGGCCTTGCGGCCGGTCGCCGAGACGCCCGACGGTTTGTAGGACGTCTTCTGGGCGGCCTTCTTGTTGAGGCTTGCCTGGGTCGGTTTCGTCGGTTCGTCAGCCATGGCTCTCCCTGCCTCCGCCCTTGACGAGGGCGACCAGCCGCTCCTTGTCGTAGGCTGCTTCAAGCTCTGCCGTCGCCTTGTCGGCTTCGGCTTCCAGATCGTCGGAGACTTCCACCGGATCCGCCCGCCGCCATTCGGCAAGGTAATCGTCGGTCTCGGCGGCACCGGTGCGCATGGCACACATGTCGATCGCTTCGGTGAATCTGAGCGAGAGCTCCCGCTTGGCGGTCGCACGTCCCTTCTTGATGATCACCTGGGCGGGAATGTCGCGCCAGTAGACGACGATTCGGTTGGCCATTTGAGGTCTCCTTGATGGTTACAATGCGCATGGGAATTCTTGACAGCTTCGCTCACGACGACGCGCGGCGCGTCAAAAACGACCTGCGTGATGCGGGGGATATTTTGGATGGGGTCCCGGGTCAAACCGCGGCGGGGGATAACTACCAGACGCGTTTGACGAGCCCGGTCATCAGGTAGGTCCAGATCGGCGGGTGAAAGCGCTGCACAGAGGGCAAGTCGCTGGAACTGGGCTGAAGATTGCCGTTCAAGGCGTCTTCGACGGCACGCAGGGCGATGTCGCGGGAGCCTGCCGCCATCGCCAGCGAATCGGTCATCAGCGTCTCGCGCGGATCGGGTGTCAGAAAAGCCTGATAGAGTGTTTCGCCGGTATCGACGCCGGCATCGACCAGATGCACGGTGGTGCCGTAGTTTTCATGATCGCCGGTGGCGCGGGCCCACCAGCCGCCGGCCAGCCCGCGGTATTTCGGGTTGATGCCGGAGTGATAGTTGATCACCGGGCAGGAGATTGCGGCAAGGGTAGACTTCGACAGCATCCGGCAACCGGCCAGGAAAACGACATCCGGTTTCTTCGCTGCTATCAGGTCAAGGCAATCGCTAGCGTTTGCAGAGGAAACGCGGGTGACCGGTATTTCAGGCGCCAGTTCGGGCTGAGCGCCGCTGGTGGTGATGATCTCGTTGCTCCGGCTTTGTGCGAAACGTTTGCCGAAACGGGAAATCAGCATGGTCCCGAACTGGCCGGCGGTCTGAAGCCAGCCGATCTTGCGGGCCCGGCGCTTGAGAAACAGGGCTTTTGATTCAGGCTGTTCAACAACCACTTCAAGAGTGTCGAAGCGGTTCGCCAAAGCGTTGACGATGACCCAGGCATAGGCGCCGCCGGCCGTGACTACGATGATCTTGTTCTGACTTGCCATGATGATCCCACCGAGATGAGATCACAGGGTAATCCGGCCGGGTTAAGATCCGGCTAGCGGCGAGCCTGACCGGAGCAGGCGGGGCTGAAGGCGAGGGCTTCGACCGATGGTCAGAAGATATGCATCAGGAATGCACCGGTGGCGGTGACCACGAAACCGGCAACGGCAAAGGAAATCACACCGGCCAGCACGCCCAGAGCCAGGCAATTGCCGTCGCGTTCGGTATGGGCAACGCCTAAGATGGCGACGGCAAAGGCCGGCAGCCAGTTGCCGAAGGGGATCGGCAGAACGCAGGTGATGGCCAGGAGGAGGGCGAAGATGCCGAACAGCCGTTCGCGAATCGGCCCGCCCAAGGGCCAGTTGCGCGGACGAACCCAGTTTTCGGCGCTGCGCAGCCAGGGGGAAACGCGGGTGACCATGCGCTGAAACGTGGCGCGGTCCATCGAGTAGTTGGCCAGAGCGCGCGGCAGCCAGACCTTCTGGTAGCCGATCACCATCTGCCAGGCGACAAACACCATCGGCAAACCGAGCACCATGGTGGCGCCGGGTGGCAGCGGAATAAGGTTTGGAACCGCGAACACCAGCAAAAATGCGCCAAAGGAGCGGTCGTCGAGCGCATTGGCAATCTCGCGCATGCTGATGCGTTCGCCAGCATCCCGCGCCAGACGCTCGAGAAGTTCCGACAGCTTCTCGGGATGCTTCCTTGTGCTGGCTGCGATGCCCGGAACGGTGACAGCGGCGGATTGGTGGTTCACTGCGAATACCCTGAATGACGACTACCTGTCATCTAAGCACGGATTGCTTAAAAATTATGGCAATAAAGCGCGATTGGGCACCGGGAGCAAAAATATTTGCATTTGCAAATTTCGCACGCCGTTAAAGCGGTGCCAAGGCATCTGCCAGGTCGCCATAACCGGTGAATTGCCGTTCATAGCGCAAACCGAGTCTCTCTGCCGCGGCCCGGGCCTTTGCTTCCAGCTCGGGATCATCGGTCTGGGCCAGGTAGAGCGCGCGCTCGTAATGGGCGAAATAGGTCTCGCGCAGTTCGGGAAAGCGGTCGAGCCCGAGCGGGCGGATCAGGAAGGCCTCGAAATGCCGGGCCAGAAAGTCGGTGATGAAGAAGGTGGTGATCATGTCATCGCCGGAAGCTTCGAAAGCCTGGTTGCCGACATAGAAGGAAAAACAATGCGGCCCTTCGATCCGCTCGACGCCGTGGGCGGCGCAGACCTTGTCGAGTTCGCCACCGGTGCCGCAATCGGCATAGCCGATGAAGATATGCTCAAAGCCCTCGTCGCGCGCCTTGCGGATGGCACGGTCGACCGCGGGTGCGATGCGATCCGGATAGTGATGGTAATTGGCGTCGATACATTTGAGATCGACGTGATCATGGCCAAGCTGGCGATTGATGGCCAGCACCTCGCGGCCGATCATGCCGCAAGCGATCACGCGCACGGTCTTCCGGGGCTGGTCTGATGATTGCTCCACCATGGTGTTGCCTTCTCAACTGGGTCATGTTCGCTCAACGCGCACCCTGATGCGATCCGGCGCAGCACGGCGTTGCTCGACGACGCATCTGCGCTCACGAGACATGGGGCACAGGGCGCCAACACGACATGAGACGGCATTGGCGCCAACAAAAACCAGCCGGTCACTAGGACGACGACGCTCTCGTCAACGTCCGCTTTGGCTGGTTGCCGGGCAGGCCGGTCTCGGATCAGGCTTCGGCGCGGCTGTTATGACGGCGCTTGATCAGTTCCTTGGCGGTCTCGACCGCAACGGCTGCGTCGCGGCAATAGGCGTCCGCACCCACGGCCTTGCCGAATTCCTCGTTGAGAGGCGCGCCACCCACCAGAACGATGAAATCGTCGCGGATGCCCTTTTCCTTCATCGTGTCGATGACGACCTTCATATAGGGCATGGTGGTGGTCAACAAGGCCGACATGCCGAGGATGTCGGGTTGCTCGCGCTCGATTGCCTCGATGTATTTTTCGACCGGGTTGTTGATGCCAAGGTCGATGACATCGAAGCCGGCGCCTTCCATCATCATGCCGACAAGGTTCTTGCCGATGTCGTGGATGTCGCCCTTGACGGTGCCGATGACCATCTTGCCGAGTTTCGGAGCGCCGGTTTCGACCAGAAGCGGACGCAGGATGAACATGCCGGCTTTCATCGCGTTGGCGCTCATCAGCACTTCGGGGACAAACAGGATGCCGTCGCGGAAGTCTTCGCCGACGATGCGCATGCCTTCGACCAGGGCCTGGGTGAGAACGTCGTAGGGGGTCCAGCCGCGCTCGAGAAGGATGTTGGTGCCTTCCTCGATTTCTTCCTTGAGCCCGTCATACAGATCGTCATGCATCTGCTGGACAAGTTCATCATCGGAGAGTTCGGACAGGATGATTTCTTCGTCAGACATCGGTTTCTCCCTTGAATGCACCCGCCCGGTGGCTTGATGCACCAGACCCATCGTGCATAGCGATATAGGGGAATGATTGCAAAATGTTCCTTGAAAGCGACGCGCATATTCAGAAAAGCGACGGGCCGTGATTTATCCGATATTCCTGCTGCGCCAAGGCTTGGCGCTCAGAGGAATGTGCAGGGACGTGTTTTGGCTAGCATGGTCTCATCGGCGTGATGGTGCGCCAACCCAGAATCAGCAGGCATTTCATGGCGCATTCAGACACGCTTTCCACCCCTGAATTGGCTCAAGAAGCTGCACCCGAAGCGAGCGCTGGACGTCGCGGCAGAGGTGCTGCAGCGCGGCGGGCGCAACGTTCCGGCGGCGGCCCGGGTGTGTCGATGCCCTATATCACCCGAAAACTCGGGGTCTACGAGGTGCTGGACGAGGAAGGCCTGAGCCTGATCGAACGCAATGCCGACACGATTCTCGAGGAAATCGGCATCGAGTTTCGCGATGACGCGGAGGCACTCGAACTCTGGCGTCAGGCCGGCGCGCATGTAACCGGCGAGCGGGTCCGGTTTCCCAAAGGCTTGTGCCGTGAACTGCTGAAGACCGCTCCGGAAGTGTTTACCCAGCATGCGCGCAACCCGGCCCGGTCGGTGCAGATCGGCGGCAATGCGACCGTGTTTGCTCCGGTCTATGGCCCGCCCTTCGTGCGCGATCTCGATGGCGAGCGGCGCTATGCGACGATTGAGGATTTCCGCAATTTCGTGAAGCTCGCCTATATGGCGCCGTCGCTGCACCACTCCGGCGGCACCGTTTGCGAGCCGGTCGACGTGCCGGTCAACAAGCGCCATTTCGATATGGTCTACAGCCACATGAAATACAGCGACAAGCCGTTCATGGGCTCGGTGACGGCACCGGAACGGGCCGAAGACACGATCGAGATGTGCAAGATCCTGTTTGGCGCCGAATTCGTCGATCAGAACTGCGTGACGCTGAACCTGATCAACGCCAACTCGCCAATGGTGTTTGACGAGACCATGCTCGGGGCGCTGAAGGTCTATGCCCGCAACAACCAGGCCTGCGTGGTGTCACCATTCATTCTCGCCGGTGCGATGAGCCCGGTGACCGTGGCCGGCACGCTGACCCAGATTCTGGCTGAAGTGCTGGCGGGCGCGGCCTTCACCCAGCTGATCCGGCCAGGCGCGCCGGTGTTGTTCGGCACGTTCGCCGCCTCAATCTCGATGCAGTCGGGCGCGCCGACATTCGGTACGCCGGAGCCGGCGCTGGTGTCCTACGGTGCTGCGCAGCTGGCGCGGCGTCTGAAAATCCCGTTTCGCACCGGGGGATCGCTGTGCGGCTCCAAGGTGCCGGATTCGCAGGCCGCGCACGAAAGCGCCTCGACGATCAACATGACGCTGCTGGCGGGCACCAATTTCGCGCTGCATTCGGCCGGCTGGCTGGAAGGCGGGCTGGTCAGCTCCTACGAGAAATTCATGATTGACGTCGACCAGCTCGGCATGCAGCAGAAATTTGCCGAAGGCGTTGACCTGTCGGAAACAGGGCAGGCGCTGGACGCCATCGCCGAGGTCGGGCCGGGCAATCACTATCTCGGTTGCGCGCATACCCAGGCGAATTTCCAGCAGGCCTTCTACCGCTCAGCTCTGGCCGACAACAATTCCTATGAGCAGTGGCTGGCCGAAGGCGAAAAGCGCATCGAGGAACGGGCCCGCAGTCTTTGCCGGTCGTGGCTCGACAGCTATGTGGCCCCGGAGCTCGATCCGGCGATTGACGAGGCGCTGTTGGCCTTTATCGCCGAGCGCAAGGATTCGATGCCCGACGCTTTCACTTGAACAAAGCCCGATAAAGCCAGGGAGACAGGCGGGCAGGACAAGGTGGCAGGCCTCATTCACAAGGAGGTCTGGCGCTCTGCGTTCAATGACCGGGGCAGCGATCGGGACCCGGGTGAGTAGCCCGCCGCGTGACGCTCAAGTGTTTGCGGCGCTGGAGCCCTTCGGGCTGCAGCCTCGGGGCTGGCTGGTGCCGGATGAAGCTTCGGCGCCACGACTGGGAAACGGGATGGCTGCCAAAGCCATCTGCCTGGTCGGGCATGGCGGCGGCGGCTTCTGGCCGGTGTTTCAGGCCTGGCGCAGCATGCATCCGGGCATCGCCGATCCGCTCGATGCCTGGTCGAAGGCGGTCATTGAACCCGTGGCGGCCTTGCTCGGCGGGGAGGCGGTGTTTCCATCCGACCGGCCGTGGCATCCGTTCCAGCAGTGGGCGATGCAGGCGGAAGCGCTGAAACCGTCACCACTTGGATTGCTGATCCATCCTGACTACGGGTTGTGGCACGGCTACCGCGGAGCGATCCTGTTCGCTGAAGCGCCAAATGATGGCGTCTCTGCTCTACCGGGCACAAGCGCCGTGGGTCCTGGCGTCGCGAGACCACGGCCAGAGGCTGTTCATCCCTGCGATATGTGCTGGGAAAAACCCTGTCTTTCGGCGTGCCCGGTCGGTGCGTTCAGCCCTGACGGTTTTGCAGTCGAAGACTGCCGCACATTTGTGACGACGGAGGCCGGCACGACCAGGTGCATGGCTTCAGGCTGCCGGGCGCGGGATGCCTGCCCGGTCGGGCGGCCCTATCGCTATGGGGCTGACCAGATCCGCTTTCACATGGCGGCATTCGTGTAGACGTCAGTGGACGCGGCGCGCGCTTCGGGCTGGCGCACAAAAAAGGCCGGTGCATGTGCGCCGGCCTCTTGATGTGTGGGCGGTGCCCCGCGTCAGCCGCGGCGACCGCGGCGCTCGCGCGTCGGGGCAGGGCTGTCGGTGGCGACCGTGTTGCGCATCGGGCCGATGCGTTCGACAATGGTTTCCACGGTCGGGCGCTGTGCCTTGATGTGGTTGTCGACGGCCTCGCGCATGGCGGCAAGGTGATTGCAGGAAGTGCCGCAGCAACCGCCGATGATGCGGGCGCCACCGTCGATGGCGAGACGGGCATAGTCGGCCATCAGGGGCGGCGTGCCGGAATAGTGGATCTCGGCGCCCTTGAATTCGGGGATGCCGCAATTGCCCTTGACCACGACGATGGCCTCGGGATCGGCGGCGGTCATGTCAAGCAGCGAGGACAGGATGTCGGAGGCGCCGACACCGCAATTGGCGCCGACGGCAAACGGGCCGTCGCCGATATCGCTGGCAATCGAATGGATGTCACGCGGGTGTACGCCCATCATGGTCTTGCCGGCAGTGTCGAAGGAGCCGGTGTAGACATAGGGCAGGCCGCAGCGCACGGCCGCTTCGGCGGCGGCGCGGATCTCGTCACGGGCCGACATGGTTTCGATCCAGGCGACGTCGACGCCACCGGCCTTGAGTCCCTCGATCTGTTCCACGAAAGAGGCGACCGCATCCTCGTAGGTCATGGCGCCCAATGGCACCAGCAAATCGCCGGTCGGGCCGACGGAGCCGCCGACGATGACCTTGCGCGGCGCCTTGTCAGCCACGGCTCGGGCAATCTCGGCGGCCTTCTTGTTGAGGGCAAAGACCCGGTCGTCGGCCTGGTGCAGCTTGAGGCGGTTGCGGGTGCCGCCGAAGCTGTTGGTCAGGATGATGTCGGAGCCTGCATCGACAAAATCCTGATGCAGCTTGGTGATCTTTTCGGGAGCCGTTTCGAGCCACAGTTCGGGCGCTTCGCCGGATTCCAGCCCCATGGCGAACAGGTTGGTGCCGGTGGCGCCATCTGCAAGCAGGACGCCTTTTTCGGCCAGCAGGTCGGCAAGCGGGTTGGATACGGACATTCGGTTCTCCTGTAAGGTTGCGTATCGTATAAGGATATCTTTATGTGATTGCAAGAGAACTGAGTGCGGGAAAAGAAAAACCCGCAAGCCATTCCTGGCCTGCGGGTATCTTGTGACGCTTGTTCCGGGATCCGGATGAGGGCCGGATCAGGCGACGGCCGCCTCGGAATCGGCTGTCTCATGATCGACCGGGGTAACCATGGCCGAAATCACGTCATGGATGTCCAGCGCGCCGACAGGCTTGCCGTCGCGGTCGGTGACGTGCGCCATCGAGACGTTGGTGTCGGTCATCTTCTTGGCCGCTACCTCGAGCACAGTTCCCTGCCTGATCGGCATGCCCTGGGGTTCGCCGGACAAGGGTGTCATCACCATGTCTACCGAGATCACCCGGCCGCGATTGACCTCGCGCACGAAGCTCGAGATGTATTCGTCGGCCGGCCTGAGCACGATTTCCTGCTTGGTGCCCTGCTGAACCACTTCGCCGTCGCGCAGGATGGCGATGCGGTCTCCGAGCCTTAGCGCCTCGTCAAGATCGTGGGTGATGAAAACCACGGTCTTGCGGATTTCCTTCTGCAGGTCGAGCAGAACCGTCTGCATGTCCATGCGGATCAGCGGATCGAGCGCGGAGAAGGCCTCATCCATCAGCAGGATCGGGGCGTCGTTGGTCAGGGCGCGGGCAAGACCGACGCGCTGCTGCATTCCGCCCGAAAGCTGGTTCGGATAGTTGTCTTCAAATCCGTCCAGTCCGACGCGGGAAATCCAGCGGCGAGCATGTTCTTCCTGCTCCTTGCGCGGGATTCCCTGGATCTGGAGACCATAGACCGCGTTCTCCAGCACTGTCCGGTGCGGCAGAAGCGCGAATTTCTGGAACACCATGGCCGTCTTGCGGCGGCGGAATTCCCGCAGTTCGGTCTCGTTCATCTTGACCACATCCTCGTCGCCGACGATGACTTCGCCGGCGGTAGGATCGATCAGCCGGTTGATGTGACGGATCAGCGTGGACTTGCCGGAGCCCGACAGGCCCATCACCACCTGGATGCCGCCTTCGGGCATCTCGATGTTGATGTCCTTGAGGCCAAGCACGTGATTGTGCTTGTCGTTGAGCTCGGCCTTGGTCATGCCGCCCCTGACGGCATCGATGTAGTCTTCCGGGTTTGTGCCGAAGATCTTGTAGAGGTTTCGGATACTGATGCCGATGCCTGTGTGTTGCTCAGCCATGAACCACCTCCAGGTGACGCTGCAGACGCTTGCCGTAGGCCTGGCTTGCGCGGTCGAAGATAATGGCGATGCCGACAATGGCGAGACCATTGAACATGCCGAGAGTGAAGTACTGGTTGGCAATTGCCTTGAGCACCGGCTGGCCGAGGCCCTGGACGCCGATCATGGATGCGACAACGACCATGGCGAGTGCCATCATGATGGTCTGGTTGATGCCGGCCATGATGGTCGGCAGCGCCAGCGGCATCTGCACGTCCTTGAGCCGTTGCCAGTTCGAAGAGCCAAATGCGTCGGCGGCTTCGAGCACATCCTTGTCGACCAGGCGGATGCCCAGATTGGTCAGGCGGATGATCGGCGGGATCGCGTAGATGACGACCGCGAGCAGGCCCGGCACCTTGCCGATGCCCAGAAGCATGACAACCGGAATGAGATAGACGAAGCTCGGCATGGTCTGCATGACGTCGAGGATCGGGTTGACGATTGCCTGCAGCCGGTTTGAGCGCGACATGCCGATGCCGATCGGGATGCCGATGACAATGGCGAGCAAGGTGCAGACGAAGGTCATGGCGATCGTCTTCATCGTGTCGTCCCACATATCGAAGAAGCCGATTGCGAGAAGGGTGACGATCGAGCCAAGGGTGATCTTCCAGGATCGGCTGGCGATCCAGACAAGCACGGCGACCAGCAGCAGGATCAGCGGCCATGGCGTGTTGGTCATGAAGCGTTCGGAATAGATCAAGAACCAGCGTACCGGTTCGAACATGGTTTCGATGGTTTCGCCATAGGCGCGGGTGAAGTCTCGAAACCCGCCATCGATGGCTTTCTTGAGGGCGCGTAACGCGTCGTCATTCAAGTGTGGAAATGTCGTGAGCCAGTCCATTTTTTCTGGTCCCTTGAAGTTTTCTTATTGCGGTCTGGATTTGGCTATCAAAGGTTGTGCGCCCCACCCCAACATTGAAAGGGCGGCCCGATGGGCCGCCCTGATGACCCGTGATTACATCACGGACTTCTTGACTTTTTCGGCCACTTCAGGCGAGACCCACTCGGTCCAGACCTCTTCGTTGTTCTTGAGGAAGTAGCGTGCGCCTTCCTCACCGGTTGCCTGGTTGTCAGTCATCCAGGCGAGCAGAACGTTGACGGTCTGGTTTTCCCAGGAACGAGCCTTGAGGTAGTCCATTGCCGGGCCGGCGCGATCGGCGAAGGCCTTGGTCACGACGGTGTAGACTTCAGACTTGGCCCAGGCGTTGGGCTGAGGATCGGCACAGTCGAGAACGGCGGTGCAGGATTCCCACTCTTCCTTGTCGTGCTCGACGCCATGGTCAAGCTTGACCATTTCGTACTTGCCGAGGATCGAAGTCGGAGCCCAGTAGTAGCCGAGCCAGCCTTCTTCGCGCTCATAGGCCTTGGCGATCGAGCCGTCGAGGCCGGCAGCCGAACCGGTGTCGAGAAGGCGGAAGCCCTTTTCTTCGGCATCATAGGCCTTGAACAGGTTGCCGGTCGTGATCTGGCAGTTCCAGCCAGCGGGGCAGTTGTGCACGACGCCCTTGTCAGGATCTTCGGGATCCGGGAACAGCTCTGGGCGCGCCAGCGCGTCGTTGATGGTCTTGATGTCGGGATTGGCTTCGGCAATGTATTTTGGGATCCACCAGCCTTCGACGCCGCCTTCGGACAGCGATTCAGATGCGTAGACCAGCTTGTCTTCGGCAACAGCCTTGTCCAGCACGTCGCGCATGGAGTTGATCCAGGCTTCCGGAGCAACATCCGGCTCGCCCTTTTCAGTCATCGACGTCAGCGACGGCATGGTGTCGCCGGGGACCAGCTCGACTTCGCAGCCATAGCCTTCCGAGAGGATGATGTTGTCGATCTGCGCCAGCACTTCAGCTGACTGCCAGTTCATGTTGGCCACGGTCACGCGGCCGCATTCGCTGTGAGATGCTGCCTGGGCAGCCCCTGCAAAGCTCATGAGACCAATGGTGAGAACGGTGGAAGCGAGAAGCTTCTTCATAGGTAAGACCTCCCAGTCTTATTGCTGCAGTGATAAATCCATCTTTCGGCAGATCCGGTCACTGCTGTTTGCCGGATGCCGATGGAATTGAAGGCCAATCGCCCGTGTCGGCCGTCGAAGACCAACCATACGCCCGCTACGGCGCAAAGGCGACATCAAGCGGCGCAAATGAATCCTGCAGAACGTGGTCGCAGGGTTTTTGCCGTTTAAAAAGCCACCTTTAAGGGTAAGGACTTGGCCAAAGAAATCAACAGCAGCAATGAGAAATCGTAAATCGTCCGAGGCGTCGGTGGTGCAACGCATCATTGTTTTGCGGGCGCAGCAAATAAAATGCGCGATTCATAAATGTTTAGGGTTTCAATAACTCTCCGGTAACGATGTCCGGGTTAAACGTATTTCCACGGCGGGGGACAACCGCCGACCATTCCGGATCAGGTATTGCGTACCGGAGTGCCGCGACCCTCGCGCGTTTTTGTGAGGGCGTCAGAGTATTTGGCAGGCCGCTTGGATCGATCGATCCAGGCGGCCTTCGCATTTGGAGCATCGAGTATCGTGTTCATCAAATGATGCTCTGAGGAAATGACGACACGAAAAAGGCCGGGTGATCATCTCACCCGGCCTCCTGCCGAGCGGTCAGCCCGGCGAAAAACATTCAATCTTGACTTCAGCGGGCAGAAAGGCTGCGGATAAAGCTCTTCAGCATGCCGTTGCGGCGTTTCTTGCTGGGCTGCTGACCGGGAACTTCGTTGTTCCATGCGATCTGAACGCGGTTGGCAGAATTATAAACGTAAAGCATCGCAATGCCCTTTCAGTCTGGTGTTGATGACGTCTCAATGGCCCTTGCCATCCGTCGCAGCACTATGCCGATCGGAAGATGCGGGATGCGTTAAAACCGCCTCGGCGTGTCGCAATTCAGATGCCGCAGAAAGAAATTTCCGGAATTTCAAATGCGCGGTTTCCACCAGGTTAACAGACGGGCATCAAACCGCTTTCGAACCTCGCACTGCAATGCTATCGACAGGCCATGACACGGGCATTGATGTTTCAGGGAACAGGGTCGGATGTGGGCAAGACCGTGCTGGTTGCGGGCTTCTGCCGGCTGGCCGCAAATCACGGGCTGAAGGTGCGGCCGTTCAAGCCGCAAAACATGTCCAACAACGCCGCTGTCGCCGATGATGGCGGCGAAATCGGCCGGGCGCAGTGGCTGCAGGCGCTGGCCTGCCGGGTGCCGGCCAGCGTGCACATGAACCCGGTGCTGCTCAAGCCGCAGTCGGAAACAGGCTCGCAGGTTGTCGTGCAGGGCAAGGTGTTCGGCCAGGCGCGGGGCCGCGACTACCAGAAGCTCAAGCCGCAGCTGATGGCGGCGGTGATGGACAGTTTTGGCCGTGTCGCCGAAGGCGCCGATCTGGTGCTGGTCGAGGGGGCGGGGTCGCCGGCCGAGATCAATCTGCGTGCGGGCGACATCGCCAATATGGGGTTTGCGACATCCGCGGGTGTGCCGGTGGTGCTGGTGGGCGACATCGACCGGGGCGGGGTGATCGCCTCGGTGGTCGGGACCCACACGATTTTGCCTGACGGTGACCGGTCGATGATCGCCGCCTATCTGATCAACAAGTTTCGTGGCGATGTCAGCCTGTTTGATGACGGAATCACCTCCATCGGCGGGTTTACCGGATGGCCGTGCCTGGGCGTCGTGCCCTGGCTGAAGTCGGCCGCTCGGTTGCCGGCGGAGGATTCGGTGGCTCTGGAACGGCTGGTGCGCGGTGAGGCGCGAGCGCTGAAGATTGCGGTGCCGGTGCTGTCGCGGATCGCTAATTTCGATGATTTCGATCCTCTCAGGGCCGAGCCGGAGGTCGAGCTGGTGTTTGTCCGACCGGGCGAGCGGCTGCCCGGGGACGCAGGCCTGGTTATCCTTCCCGGCTCGAAATCGACGATCTCCGACCTTGCCGATTTCCGGCGCCAGGGCTGGGATGCCGATCTCGAAGCACACCGGCGCCGGGGCGGGCGGATCATCGGGATTTGCGGCGGCCTGCAGATGCTGGGGCGGATGGTGCGCGACCCGCAAGGGGTCGAGGGTGGGGAGACCGCCACCGAGGGGCTCGGGTTTCTCGACATCGAGACCGAGATGGCGCCGGAAAAGACGGTCCGCAACATTAGTGCTCGCTCGGCGGAGTATGACGTCGCCTTGTCGGGCTATGAAATCCATCTCGGGGTCAGCAAGGGCGCGGACGCCGTCCGGCCGATGACCATTCTCGATGGCCGTCCGGACGGGGCGATGTCGCCCGACGGCCGGGTTTCGGGGACCTATCTGCACGGGCTGTTCGATTCGGATGAGTTCCGCGCCAGGCTGCTGGCCGAATTCGGCATTCGCGGCGGCGAGAGCAATTACCGGGCGGATGTTGACCGGGCGCTTGACGAGATCGCCGAGGAGCTTGAGCGGCTGGTGGGGTTTGAGCAGCTGATGCGCCTATCTGCACCGATCGGTCGTTGATGGATCGGGGGATGGCGCAGTCTCGATTGACAGCCTGTCGCACCCGGCCTATCACTTGAAGTTCGAATGGTTCCAGAAAGCCAAACTGGTTTTCCGGATCAAAAGGGAATGCGACGAGATGGACCCAATCAGGGCATCTTTATCGCAGCCGACCCCGCGACTGTAGAGCGGTTAGGCGAATGTCACCGGCCCCGGCAGGCCAGAGTGGCGGAAGACAATGGTGTCTCCCCGTCATCTTGAAGCTCCGGACCGGACAGGCCACTGACGTGGCGGCATGATCAATCGGCGCGGACGCCTCTTTGTCTACGAATCGTCCCGTTTTCATGACCGCAATCACGTTGGGAAGGCCGACATTTGCTGAAGTTGACGGCAACGTCGACGCGACCCGCGAGCCAGGAGACCTGCCATTCGCACCGGTTGAGAGCCGGACCTCCGGAAGAAAAATCTTCCGGAGTCACTCACGGAGGTTGTCATGTCTGCAAATACCCAAACACTTTCCCTGACCGATCGTATCGGCGCCCGTACCGTTGCCGGCCTGATGGCGCTGGTTGTGGGTTCGATCCTGGTGTTCGGAGTTGGTCTCGCCAATTCCCAGACGCTGCACGACGCAGCGCACGACACCCGTCATTCCTACGGCTTTCCCTGCCACTAAGGGATTGATCTCATGATTGTCAGATTGCTCCTGGCGGCCCTGGCCGCCGGGCTGATTGCCGGTATGGCAATGACGCCCGCTCAATATGTCAAGACCATCCCGTTGATCATGCAGGCCGAAGCCTATGAGAATGGCGAGGCTGGTCACGCGCATGATGCTGCAGAAGCTGGCGCGGCGCATGAGCATGCGGAAGACTCCATGCTCGGCTTCGGCCGGTTCTGGGACACCGTTCTCGCCAATCTGGTTGCCGGCGCAGGCTTCGCGTTGATGCTGGCCGCCGTGGCGCTGATCATGGGCGTCGAACTGCCCGCCGGGCGCGAGGCCATCATGCGTGGGCTGCTGCTCGGGGCAGGGGCGTGGTTCTGCGTCCAGCTCGCGCCGTCATTGAGCCTGCCGCCAGCCGTCCCCGGGTTCCCCTATGCCGATCTCGGCGACCGCCAGAGCTGGTGGATGATCACGGTTGCGGCCTCCGCGGTTGGGCTGTGGTGCCTGGTGATGAGGCCGGAGTGGGTTTTGAAGGTGCTGGGGCTCGTGATCATCGTCGCACCGCATCTCTGGGGCTCGCCTGTTCCCGAGGATCTCGCGAGTGAAGTGCCGGCCTATATCGCGTCGGCCTACGCGGCTGCGTCGCTGGCAACCACGCTGTTCTTCTGGCTGCTGCTTGGCGGGTTGCTCGGTTACTTCCTGTCGCGGGTTCCCGAGGAAGCCGCGGCGTGAGCAATCGCCTGCCACCGGTGACACTGGTGCTGGGCGGCGCCCGCTCGGGCAAATCCGCCTTTGCCGAAAAACTGGTGGAGGCGGCTTTTCCGGCACGGCTCTATCTGGCCACCGGCCAGGCCTGGGACGAGGAGATGCGGAGCCGCATTTCCTCGCATCAGGCGCGGCGCGGCGAGGGCTGGCAGACAGTCGAAGCACCGGTGAAGCTGGCGGAGGCGCTGCTTGCAAACACAAGGGCTGACCGCCCGGTGCTGGTGGATTGCCTGACGCTATGGGTGACCAACCTGATGCTGGGCGAGGAAGATCTGGACGCTGCCTTTGACGGGCTTTGCGCCGCACTGCCGGGGCTTCCCGCACCTGTAGTTATTGTATCGAATGAGGTGGGGCTTGGCATCGTGCCTGACAACGCCATGGCGCGGGCGTTTCGCGACCATGCCGGACGTCTCCACCAGAAAATTGCGGGCTTGGCTGACGAGGTCTATTTCGTCGCCGCCGGCCTGCCACTCAAAATGAAGGGCTGAGGCCATGAATGGTTCGAAAATTCCCGCCACTGTCATCACCGGCTTTCTCGGTGCGGGCAAAACCACGCTGATCCGGCACATGCTGGCCAATGCCAAGGGCAAGCGGATTGCGCTGATCATCAATGAATTCGGCGATCTGGGCGTCGATGGCGATGTGCTGAAAGGCTGCGGCGACGAGGTGTGTAGCGCCGACGATATCGTCGAGCTGACCAATGGCTGCATCTGCTGCACGGTGGCAGATGATTTCATCCCGACCATGGAACAGCTGCTGGCGCGCAAGGACCGGCCCGATCACATCGTCATCGAGACCTCCGGCCTGGCGCTGCCGCAGCCGCTGGTCGCCGCCTTCAACTGGCCCGGCATCAAGACGCAGGTCACTGTCGATGGCGTGGTCACCGTGGTCGACAGCGCGGCTGTCGCCGCCGGCCGCTTTGCCCATGATCACGACAAGCTCGATGCGCAACGCCTGGCAGACGAGGGTCTTGATCATGAAAGCCCGCTTGAGGAGCTGTTCGAAGATCAGCTGACGGCTGCGGATCTCATCATTCTCAACAAGGCGGACCTGATCGGAGCGGCGGAACTGGATGGTGTGAGGGCCGGGATCGCCGGGCATCTCACGCGCAAGCCGGTCTTCGTGGAAGCGCGGCAGGGCGAGGTGGCGCCGGAAGTTTTGCTTGGCCTCGGCATCGGGACCGAAGACGATATTGCCAACCGCAAATCACATCACGAGCTGCATCACGAAGACGGTCACGAGCATGACCACGATCATGACGAGTTCGAGAGCTTCGTTGTTTCGCTCGGACCGGTCACGGATGCGGCAGCGTTTACCGAAGGCCTCAGGAACCTGATCGTCACGCACGATATCCTGCGGCTCAAGGGCTTTGCCGACATGGCCGGCAAGCCGATGCGGATGGTGGTTCAGGCCGTTGGCAGCCGCATCGACACGCATTTCGACCGCCCCTGGGGACCTGGTGAAACCCGCGAAACACGCCTCGTGGTGATCGGCCTGCACGATATCGATGAGGCCGCGATCCGTGAAAGCCTGGCCGGGCTGACCGGATAATGCATCTGCTTGTCGCACAAAAGGGAAGCCTGAGCGATGGCGACGAGGCCGTCGATCTTGGCCAGAGCCCGGGCGACATCCTGTTTCTCAGCGCCGCGGACACCGAGCTTGCCAGCATCGCGGCAGCACGGCAGACCACCGGGCGGCTCAACTGGCGGCTGGCAAGCCTGAGCGATCTCAAGCATCCGATGTCGGTCGACACCTTTGTCGCCCGGATGGCGCCAAAGGCGAAGCTGATCATTGTGCGGGCGCTCGGCGGGGCAAGTTATTTTGCCTATGCGCTCGAAAGCCTGCATGCGGCGGCGTCCACACATGCCATAAAGCTGGCGGCGCTGCCCGGCGATGACCGGCCGGATCCGGGGCTCGAACCGCTGTCGACGCTGGACCCGGCGGCACGTGACCAGCTCTGGGGCTATCTGATCGAAGGCGGGGCGGAGAATGCGCGCGGGCTGATCGAGTACGCCGAGGCGCTGCTTGATGGCGGCGAGAAACCCGCACCGGCGGCTCCCCTGCTCAAGGCCGGGCTGTGGCATCCGCAAGTGAGCAATCCGGCACTGGCGGATCTGAGCAGGGACTGGATTCCGGGCGCGCCGGTGGCGGTGCTCTGTTTTTACCGGGCGCTGGTGCAAAGCGGACAGACTGCTCCGGTGGCGGCCCTGTGCGGCGGGCTGAAAGCACAAGGCGTTAACGCGCTGCCGGTGTTTGTCTCGAGCCTCAAGGATCCGGTCTCGGTCGGCACCGTTGAGGCGATCTTCGCCGATGCACCGCCGGATGTGGTGGTCAATGCCACCGGCTTTGCGGTGTCGTCTCCGGGCGGGGCGACCAAGGGCACGGTGCTGGAAACGACCGGTGCGCCGGTGTTGCAGGCGGTGTTTGCCGGAGGCGGTCGCGAGGCCTGGGCAGGGTCGCAACAGGGTCTGACCTCGCGTGACCTCGCCATGCATGTGGTCTTGCCGGAGGTCGATGGCCGGGTGCTTTCCCGCGCGGTGTCGTTCAAGTCTGCGGCGCGGTTTGATGAGACGGTTGAAGCCAATATCGTCACCCATGCGCCGGAGTCTGACCGGGTTCAATTCGTTGCCGAGCTTGCTGCGCGCTGGGCCCGGTTGCGGCGGACGCCAGCGCCGGATCGCCGGGTGGCAATCATATTGGCCAATTATCCCAATCGTGACGGACGCATCGCCAATGGCGTCGGGCTCGATACGCCGGCGGGCACGATCGAGGTGCTGAAAGCCATGGCCGAGGCCGGATACCAGACCGGTGAGCTGCCCGAAGACGGCGATGGGCTGGTGACGGCGCTGAAGGCCGGGCCGACCAATGCGATCCGTGACGACCGCAGCGGTGGGGTTCCTCTTTCGCTTGAGGACTACCGGGCGTTTTTCAATACGCTTGATCCGAGCATTAAAGCGGCCGTGACCGAGCGCTGGGGCGCGCCGGAAGCCGATCCGTTCTACCGCGACGGGGTGTTTCATCTGGGGCTGTTGACCTTCGGCAATGTCGCGGTCGGCATCCAGCCGGCGCGCGGCTACAACATCGATCCGAAAGCCAGCTATCACGCGCCGGATCTGGTGCCGCCGCACGGCTATTTCGCGTTTTATGCCTGGCTGCGGCAGCAGTTTGATGTCCACGCGGTGGTGCATATGGGCAAGCACGGCAATCTTGAATGGCTGCCGGGCAAAGCGCTGGCGCTGTCGCGAGCCTGCTATCCCGAGGCGGTGCTTGGGGCCATGCCGCATGTCTATCCGTTCATCGTCAATGATCCGGGCGAGGGGACGCAGGCCAAGCGGCGGACATCGGCTGTGATCATCGACCATCTGACGCCGCCGCTGACCCGGGCGGAAAGCTACGGTCCGCTCAAGGATCTCGAGGCGCTGGTTGACGAGTTCTACGAAGCCTCCGGCCACGATCCGCGGCGGCTGAAATTGCTGAAAACCCAGATCCTCGATCTGGTGCGCGATATCGGTCTTGATAGCGACGCCGGCATTGCGCCGGGCGATGATGACGATCTGGCGCTGGAAAAACTCGACGCCTGGCTGTGCGATCTCAAGGAAATGCAGATCCGCGACGGGCTGCACATCTTCGGCAAATCGCCTGAGGGTGGGTTGCTGACCGATCTCACCGTGGCGCTGGCGCGGATCAAGCGCGGTGAAGCGCCGGGTGACGACAGCCTGCAGCGGGCGATTGCGCGGGATGCGTTGAAAAACCCCTCCCCAACCCAGCCGGGGCGAGCCACGGGTCTCGCCCGTCCTTCGGACCCCCACAAGGGGGAGGGGCTCGGTTCAGCGGGTGACGCGCATTCGGAAACAACTATCGACAACGGAAAATCCGGATTTCCTTCTGTGAAGGCGCGACCGTCTAGCCCCTCCCACCTGTGGGGAGGGGTTGGGGAGGGGCCTTTCGCGGATACGCTTGAGAAGGGGCCTGTCTTCGACCCCCTCGATTGCCCGATGGGCGAGCCGTGGACAGGGCCAAAGCCGGACATTCTGCAATCCGTTTCCGATGATCTGTGGCGCACAAATGGCGACACGGTGGAGCGGTTCGAGTTGCTGGCGATCGAGCTGGTTTCCGGCCGCGTTGCCCTGCCGGATGACTGGTCCGCGACGCGGGCGGTGATGGAGAGGATCGAGACCTCGATCAGGCCTTCGGTGGAAGCCTGCGGCGCGGCTGAAATCAACGGCCTGCTGACGGCCCTCGACGGGCGTTTCGTTGCGCCGGGGCCTTCGGGGGCACCGACGCGGGGGCGGCCGGATGTGTTGCCGACGGGGCGGAATTTCTATTCGGTCGACAGCCGCGCGGTGCCGACGCCGGCGGCCTGGGAGCTGGGGCAGAAATCGGCGGAACTGCTGGTCACCCGCCATGTGCAGGATCACGGCGAATGGCCGACCTCGATGGCGCTGACGGCCTGGGGCACGTCCAACATGCGCACCGGCGGCGATGACATCGCCCAGGCGCTGGCGCTGATCGGCGCCAAACCGGTGTGGGATCCGGCCTCGCGGCGGGTCACCGGCTACGAGATCATTCCGCTGGCGATGATGAACCGGCCGCGGGTCGACGTCACCTTGCGGATATCCGGCTTTTTCCGCGATGCGTTTCCCGACCAGATCGCCCTGTTTGACCGGGCAGTGCGGGCCGTTGCCGCACTCGACGAGGATGAGGCTGACAATCCGCTTGCTGCGCGGGCCAGAGGCGAGAGTGCGCGGCTGGTCGAGACCGGTGTACCCGAGACCGAAGCGTTGCGCCGAGCTTCATTCCGTGTATTCGGCTCCAAGCCGGGGGCTTATGGCGCAGGCTTGCAGGCGCTGATGGACGAGGGCGGCTGGACCGATCGCGGCGATCTGGCCGAGGCCTTCGTCGTCTGGGGCGGCTATGCCTATGGCGCCGGCGAAGAGGGGCAGGCGGCGCATGAATTGTTCGAGCAGCGGCTCTCGACGGTGGAAGCCGTGGTGCAGAACCAGGACAACCGCGAGCATGATCTGCTCGATTCCGATGATTACTACCAGTTCGAGGGCGGCATGACGGCTGCGGTGGAAGCGGCGCGCGGCACGCGGCCGGCGATCTATCACAATGACCATTCCCGGCCCGAGCGTCCGGTGATCCGGTCGCTGGAAGAGGAAATCGCGCGGGTGGTGCGCGGGCGGGCGGTCAATCCGAAATGGATAGAGGGCGTCAAGCGGCACGGCTACAAGGGCGCCTTCGAGATGGCGGCGACGGTCGACTATCTGTTTGCCTTTGCCGCCACCACCGGCGCGGTGCGTGACGCGCATTTCGACGCCGTCTACCAGGCCTATCTGATGGACGAGGAGACGCTCGCCTTCCTGCGCGAGAAGAACCCCGATGCGCTGAAGGAAATGGCCGAAAAATTCGAAGAGGCGATCGAGCGCGGGCTGTGGACGCCGAAGAGCAATTCGGCCAAGTTTGCGCTTGGCGAACTGGCGGGACACCCGCCCGGGCATGGATGACGCTGCGCGGCGCGGCCGCGCGGTGGGAGAGGGATACTGCATGACACTTGAAATCACGGTGGACGAAATCGGTGATCCCGAATTCGCTGCAGCGATCGAGGAAATTGTTGACGAACCGGCGGCCCGGCGGGGCCATCCGTTCGATCCGGTGCCGCTGCATCTCAAGGCGGTTGATGCCGATGGCCGGCTGGCCGGCGGATTGACGGCGCATTCGGTGCAACGCTGGTTGTTCGTCAAACTGCTCGGAGTCACCGAGGAGCAGCGCGGCAGCGGGCTTGGCCGAAGGCTGCTTGCCAGGGCGGAAGAGATCGCCCGCCAGCGGGGGCTTGTCGGGGTCTATCTCGACACGTTCGAATTCCAGGCGCCACGGTTTTATGAAAGTCTCGGCTACGAGGAATGTGGCCGGTTGCCCGCCCATGACGGCGCGCCGCAGCGGATCTGGTTTGCCAAGACCTTTGACATTGCCGGGGTTGCTAAGACCCAATAGGGAAACGGCGGGCGGTTCTGGCGGATTGCCCGGCAATGATGATGAACAGGATGGACGAGATGAGCGAACGCGGAAAAATCACCGACGGCATGAGCGAGGAAGAACTCAACGCCCGCCATGCGGAGAAAATGGCCAAGAAGAAGGTGGCGCGCGAGAAGATCATGGCCACCAAGACCGGCGAGAAAGGTCTGGTGATCGTCCATACCGGCAAGGGCAAGGGCAAGTCATCGGCCGCCTTCGGCATGATCTTCCGGCATATTGCCCATGGCAAGCCGTGCGCGGTGGTGCAGTTCATCAAGGGCGCGATGTCGACCGGCGAGCGGGACCTGATCCTCAAGAATTTCTCCGACCTGTGCCAGTTTCACACCATGGGCGAGGGGTTCACCTGGGATACCCAGGACAAGGCCCGCGACATCGAGATGGCGCAGGCCGCCTGGGAAAAGGCCAAGGAGATGATCCGCGACGAGCGCAATTCGATGGTGCTGCTTGACGAGATCAACATTGCCATCCGCTATGACTACCTCGACGTCAACGAGGTGATCGCGTTTCTGGAAGCCGAGAAACCGGCGATGACCCATGTCGTGCTGACCGGCCGCAACGCCAAGGATGAGCTGATCGACTATGCCGACCTGGTCACCGAGATGGAAATGATCAAGCATCCGTTCCGCTCCGGCGTGAAGGCACAGATTGGCGTGGAGTTCTAACAAGGGGGTGGCCATGAGCCTTTCGGCAAGCTGGCAGTTCTGGGCGCTGGTGGTGGCGATTTTTGCGGCGCTCACCGCGATCTTCGCCAAGGTCGGCATCAGTGACGTCGATAGCGATCTCGCCACCTTCATCCGCACCTGCGTGATCATGCTGGTGCTGGCCGCTATGCTGACGGCAATGGGCAAGTGGCGCAATCCGCAAACCATCCCGCTCAAGACCTGGGTGTTTCTGGGATTGTCGGGGCTGGCGACCGGCGCGTCATGGCTCGCCTATTTCCGGGCGCTGAAACTGGGCGATGCGGCGCGGGTGGCGCCGCTCGCCAAACTCTCAATCGTGCTGGTGGCGATCTTCGGTGTGCTGTTTCTGGGCGAACACCTGTCAGTGATGAACTGGATAGGCGTGGCGCTGATCGCGGCCGGCGCGGTTTTTCTCGCCGTATTCTGAGACTGGTCAGAAACCGAACAAGACCCGCGCCGGGTTCGCGGGGTCGGCGATCAGCTTTGCCGCCAGCGCGACGCAGGTGATAACCAGAAGCGGCTTGATGATTTTGGCGCCGTTCTTCATCGCCAGGCGCGAGCCGACTTGAGCGCCCGCAAACTGAGCGAGGCCCATCATCAGGCCGACTTTCCACGAGATCACGCCGACAATGGCGAAGACTGCAAAGCCGCCGAGATTGGAGGCGAAGTTCAAGAGCTTGGTATGGGCGGTGGCCTTGAGCAGGCCGTAGCCGGCGAGTGCGACAAAGGCCAGCATGAAGAAGGAACCCGCGCCGGGGCCGAAGACACCATCATAAAACCCGATGACCGGGACGATGATCAGGCCGAACAGGAACGGCGACAGGCGGCGGGCGCGATCGATATCGCCCATGTTCGGCTTGAAAGCGAAATAGAGCGCGATGGCGACCAGAAGGAACGGCAGGAAGGCGCGGAAGATGTCGCCGGGGATAAAAGTGGCGAGAAGCGCGCCGAGCGCCGACCCGGCAGCGGACAGGGCCGCGGACGGAAGCTGCGCCTTGAGATCGACATGGCCCTTTCGGGCATAGGCGAGTGTTGCCGAGCTGGAGCCGAACAGACCCTGCAGCTTGTTGGTGCCGAGTGCTTCGACCGGAGAGAGCCCGGCCAGAAGCAACGCCGGCACCGTGATCAGGCCACCGCCGCCGGCGATCGAATCGACGAACCCGGCCATGAATGCGGCGCCAAGCAACAGCAAGGTCAGCGTGAGCGTCAGATCTTCCATGCGGCGGGCCTTGGGGGTGAGGGACTGTAAAACGCGCCGCGACCTATGGCACGGAGATTGAAGCTGGACAATCGGAAGTAGCGCGTTAAGTTTTTTCTAATGTTTGGAATCGCTCTGGCCTCTGGGGGGCTTTGCTCGTGAAAGTACTTTTGGCTTCGATCGCGCAGTTTTTCGAACCAGAGCGCCATTTGCCGGGGGCGCTTGGGCAGGTTGCGGAAGATCCGGTAGTGCTGGCGGAAATCCTCGTTCTTTTCCGGATCGTGCTTGCGGACGGCGTGGTTCAGCCATCCCAACTCACTGCCTTCGAACGCATCTGCGAGCAGCATTTCGGCATTAACCGTCGTGACATGCCCGAGTTGCATGCGCTGCTTGATTCGCCGAAAGCGCGGTCTTGCGATGCCAAGGCCTTCACGCTGCTTGGTCAGCTTGACATGGCGGCGCGAACCACCCTTCTTGAGCACATGGTGGAGATTGCGCGCGCAAGCTCCGACGGGGCCGAATGCGACAGCAGGCTGATCCTCAGGATGGCTGATCTGCTTGGGTTGGAACCGGTCTTGCCGGAGCTGCAGCGCGTCCCGGGTGCGGTCGAGGAGAAGAGGCAAGGTTATGAGTGAGGCAGCAGGCAATTCCCCGAGTTTCGGCGAGCGGGTCCGGTCATTTCTCGATCAGAGCGGGTCATTGAGCAAGGTTGCCCATGACCCGGTGCTGACGGCGGAACTGCTGCTGCTCGTCAGAATGTCGTTCGCCAACAAGTCGGTAGAGCCGGCGGAAGCCGATGCCTTTGCAGCGATCTGCACACGGCTGTTGGGTCTTAATGGTGACGAACTGACCGATATTCTCAAATATCTCAATGATTTCGGTTACGAGACCACAGATGCGCAGGCGGCCGACATGCTTGCCGGTCTGAGCGTCGAGCGCAAACGCGAGATCCTGGGACATCTTGCGATGGTGGCCCAAGCGGATGGCGAGGTGGATGAGCGCGAGCGTCGCCTGTTCGAGGCCACGGCCAGGCGGCTGGGGTTCGACTAACGCGAGTCACTGAATGAATCCGTGGCTTGGCGCAGATCAGCACGCAGCTGGCGCAATCGGCGTTTGACCTCAAAATCCGGAACGCCTATGACTCGGCTCATGTGCGACGGCGCCTGATGACAGGCTGAGAGATATTCCGGTGCGGCTGACTTAATTCAAGGGCCAACCCCGGGGCTGTCCGGTTCGGTAAGATGAGATGTGGTCCGCCAGGGCCCGTGTCTCTTCATCCGGCGTTTCGTGCTGTATTTGTCACGTTGTCCGGAGGCCCCGATGCGCATTTTTGCTATTTCCGCTGTTTTCTCTGTTCTTGGCACTGGTGCCGCATTTGCCCATGGCGGGCATGTGGGCGATCTGGCCGGGCATTCGCATTGGGTCGGCTGGGCAGCAGCTGCTGCGGCAGGCGCGGTTGCGGCCTGGGCGATCAAGCGCGGCAACAAGGCCAAGGCTTCAGACAAGGAGACTTCGGACGAAGCCGACGGCGGCAAGCAACCCGAAGCCTCGGAGGCCTGAGCCGTGAGCAAGCCCCCGATCCCGGAGACGACGGGTATCATGGTGTGCGGCCATGGCAGCCGCAACCAGAATGCAGCCCGCGAATTCGCCACCGTGGCCGAGGGGCTGAAGGCAAGGTACCCGGACACGCATGTCGAATATGGCTACCTGGAATTCTGCAATCCGGTGATCTCGGAAGGTCTCGACCGGCTTCGCGCCAAGGGCATCACCCGGGTGCTGGCGGTGCCGGGCATGCTGTTTGCCGCAGGCCACGCCAAGAACGACATTCCCTCGGTGCTCAACACCTACCAGGCGCAAAACCCCGGAATGGTGATCAATTACGGCCGGGAACTGGGCATCGACCTGAAGATGATCCGCGCCGCCGGCGAACGGATCCAGGCTGCGCTCGATACGGCGAACAAGGAGCATGGTGAGGTTGCGATCCATGACACGCTGCTGATGGTGGTCGGCCGCGGATCATCCGACCCCGACGCCAATTCCAACGCCTCGAAAGTGATGCGGATGCTGTGGGAAGGCTTTGGCTTCGGCTGGGCCGAGACCTGCTATTCCGGCGTCACCTTTCCGCTGGTCGGGCCGGGGCTGAGCCATGCGGCAAAGCTCGGCTACAAGCGCATCATCGTGTTTCCGTATTTCCTGTTTACCGGCGTTCTGGTCAAGCGGATCTATTCGGAAACCGATGCGGTGGCGGCCAACCATCCCGAAATCCAGTTCATCAAGGCGTCCTACCTGAGCGACCATCCGCTGGTGCTCGACACCTTCCAGGACCGGGTGCAGGAGATCATGGACGGGCAGGCACTGATGAACTGCCAGATGTGCAAGTACCGCGAACAGGTGCTCGGCTTCGAGGCCGAAGTGGGGCTGCCGCAGGAAAGCCATCACCACCATGTCGAAGGCATTGGCGGCGGGCTCGAGGATTGTCCGTGCAAGGGCGATTGCGACGCCTCGTGCCGGGAAGAAGAATTCTGCAAAGAGCACGGTCTGCCCTGGACGCCGGTGCACAGCCATGCGAGCCCGGCGCCGCTGGAGCCGGTGCATGATCATTCGCATGGACACGATCACTCACATGCGCAGGGGCATGGGCACGATCACAGCCATGACCATGGTCACGACCACTCTCACGATCATACCCATGATCAGGGCCATTCGCACGACCATCATCACCATCCCTATCCGCATGCCGACCATCCGCATGGGCCGCGTTCGATGGAAAAGAAGAAGGGCTGAGCATGAGTGCCTCGGCCCCGATCCTAGACCCGGCGGAAATCTACCGGAAGTCCTTTGCCATCATTCAGGCAGAGGCCGATCTGGCGCGGTTCGGGGCCGATGCCCGCTCAATCGTGGTGCGGATGATCCATGCCTGCGGCATGGTCGATCTGGCCGACGACATCGTGGTGTCGTCAGGTTTCGCGGGCGCTGCAAGGACGGCGCTTAAGGCGGGTGCGCCGGTGTTGTGCGATGCGGAGATGGTTCGGCACGGGGTGATCACGCGGCTGATGCCTGCCTCAAACGAGGTGCTGTGCCTGCTCAACGATCCGCAGGTGCGGGAGATCGCGGCACGCAAACAGACAACGCGCTCGGCCGCGCAGGTGGATCTCTGGGCAGACCGCATGGGCGGCGCCGTGATTGCCATCGGCAATGCGCCGACAGCGCTGTTCCGTTTGCTCGATCTCATAGATGCTGGAGCACCGAAGCCCGCCGCAATCATCGGGGTGCCTGTCGGCTTTGTCGGGGCTGCGGAAAGCAAGGATGCGCTCGTGGCCGATCCGCGGGGAGTCGAGTTCCTGACGGTGACGGGGCGGCGAGGCGGCAGTGCGCTGGCCAGTTCCGCCGTCAATGCGCTGGCCGGGGGGCTTGAAGGGCATGGCTAGCGGTTCGGGGACCAACGCACCCTGGCTCACCATCATCGGCATTGGCGACAACGGGCTCGAGAGCCTGACGCCACCGGCGCGCGCACTGTTTGACGCGGCTGAAACGATCATTGCGCCAGAACGGGTGCTGGCGCGGATCGATTGCGGGAGGCGCGAAACCATTGCCTGGACCTTCGGCATCAAGGAAACCATTGCCCTGGTGATGGCGCGGCGCGGCACGCCGGTAACGATCCTGGCGACCGGGGACCCGATGTTTTTTGGCGTCGGCGCCACCTTGATGCGGCAGATGGAAGCGACCGAGATGCGGGTGATCCCGTCACCCTCTGCGTTTTCTCTTGCTGCCGCCAAGCTCGGCTGGGCGTTGCAGGATGTGGCGATGATCTCGCTGCATGGCCGTTCGGTGCATGGGCTTGCCGCGCATGTGCAACCCGGCGCACGGATCATTGCGCTGACCTCAAGCGGGCAGACGGTGATCGAGGCGGCGCAGATCCTGAGCGCGCGCGGCTATGGCCGGTCCGAGATGCATGTGCTCGAGCATATGGGCGGTCCGGAAGAGCGCGTGCGGGTGATGCGGGCTGACCGGGTTGCCGCCGAGAAACCCGGCATCGCCGGTTTCAACACGCTGGCGATTGCCTGCGAGGCGCAACCGGGAGCCGCGTTGCTGCCGTCGGTTCCGGGGCTGCCGGACGACGCCTTCGAGCATGACGGGCAACTGACCAAGCGTGAGGTGCGGGCCGTCACCCTGTCCCGGCTCGGGCCGGTGCCGGGCGGCTTGATGTGGGATGTCGGCGCGGGCTGCGGTTCGATCGGAATTGAATGGATACGTGCGGCGCGCGGGGCACGGGCGATTGCCATTGAGGCCAGCGAGGCGCGGCGGACGATGGCTGCACACAATGCGGTGACGCTCGGCGCACCCGCTCTCGTGATCGTGGCTGGAACCGCACCCGATGCGCTTGCCAATCTGGACACGCCAGACGCGGTTTTCATCGGTGGCGGGATTTCCAATGACGGCGTGTTCGAAGCCTCGTGGGAGGCGCTCAAGCCGTTCGGCAGGATGGTTGCCAATGCCGTGACAGTAGAGGGCGAGGCGCGTCTGTTCGCTCTGCAATCGGTACATGGCGGCGAGCTGACACGCATGCAGGTGAGCCGCGCCGAACCTGTCGGCCGCTACCTCGGCTGGAAGCCGATGATGCCGGTGACGATCTGGTCGGTGACAAAGGGACTGGATCGATGAGCGGAAGACTCTACGGGCTCGGGCTTGGTCCGGGTGATCCGGAACTGATTACGCTGAAGGCGCACCGGATCCTGCAGAGCGTGCCGGTGATCGCCTGGCCGGCGCCCGATACGGGACCGAGTTTTGCCCGCTCGATTGCGGCGCCTTATCTGCCGGACGGGCAGATCGAGGTGCCGATCGTGGTGCCGATGCGCACCGAGAGATTTCCGGCGCGTGATGTCTATGACAAGGCCTCGGTCGAGATCGCTGCGCATCTGGATGCGGGCCGGGACGTGGCGGTGCTGTGCGAGGGCGATCCGTTCTTCTACGGCTCGTTCATGTATGTGTTCGAACGGCTGGCAGCGGATTACCCGACCGAAGTGGTTCCGGGGGTCTCATCGATGATGGCGGCGGCAAGTGCGGCGGGCCGTCCGCTGGCTGCGCGCAACGATGTGCTCAGCGTCGTGCCGGGTCCACTTAGCGATGAAGAGCTCACAAATCGATTCAACGGTGCAGATGCATTAGCGATCATTAAGATAGGCAGGCATTTCAATCGCTTGCGTGCGTTGATTGCGAAATTGAATCTGCTACCTCATGCAATTTATGTCGAACGGGTTTCGCTCGGCGCCGAGCGGTTGATGCCGCTTGCCGAGGTGGCTGAAGACACCGCCCCGTATTTTTCCATGATCCTGATCTACAAGGGCGGCGAGGACTGGATCCAAGCCCTGCCCGGGAGCAAAACATGACCACATCTCCCGCCATTGTCATCCTGTCGGAGGCCGCTTTGCCGATGGCCCGGCGCATTGCCGAGACCATCGGTGGCGAAGTGCATGGACATGATCGACGTATCACCGAAAGCGTTGACGCAACCTTTACGGACACAGGCCAACATTTGGGGGGGCTGTTTCAAAACGGCCGGCCGATCGTCGCCTTGATGGCGGCTGGCGCGGTGATCCGCTTGCTGGCACCGCAGCTTCAGGACAAGCAGAATGAGCCGCCGGTTCTAGCGGCTGCGGAAGATGGTTCGGCCGTGGTTCCGCTTCTCGGCGGGCATCACGGAGCCAATGATCTGGCGCGCGAAATCGCCGGTGCTGTTGAGGGCTTTGCCGCGATCACCACAGCCGGAGATCTGAAATTCGGTGTCGCACTGGATCAGCCGCCGGAGGGCTGGGTGCTGGCCAATCCGGCAGACGCGAAGCAGGTGATGGCGGATCTGGTGGCCGGCAAATCAGCACGACTTGAGGGTGAGGCAGACTGGCTTTCCGAAAGCGGGTTGCCGCTGTCGGTGGATGGCCAGGTACCGCTGAGCGTATCCAACCGTGCAGACGTGGACCCGGCAGGTGGTTTGCTTTACCGGCCGAAGAACCTTGTTCTTGGGATCGGCTGTGAACGCGGTGCAAGTGGCGACGAGGCGCTGGCGCTGACTTTGGAAAGCTTGGCCGAGGCCGGGTTTTGTGCTGCGTCAGTCGGGCTGGTGGCCTCGATTGACGTCAAGGCGGACGAGGCCGCAGTGCATCATCTGGCGCATCATTTTGGCTGTCCGGCGCGGTTCTTCGATGCAGCGACGCTGGAAGCCGAGACGCCGCGGCTCAAGAACCCGTCCGACATCGTCTTTGCCGAAGTCGGCTGTCACGGCGTCAGCGAAGGGGCGGCGCTTGCAGCGGTTGGCGCCGCGGGCGAACTGGTTGCGGAGAAACGCAAGAGCAAGCGGGCAACCTGCGCCATCGGGCAGGCCGTTGAGCCTTTCACAAATGCCAAGCTGCCGGGGAGGGCGCGGGGCAAGCTGATGGTGGTCGGCATCGGGCCGGGATCCGAAGGCTGGCGCTCGCCGGAAGTGTCGCAGATGGTTTCGGCTTCGACCGATCTGGTCGGCTACTCGCTCTATCTCGATTTGCTCGGGCCGCTGACCAAGGGCAAGGCGCGGCATGATTTCGATCTCGGCAAGGAAGAGGCGCGGGTGCGCCATGCCATGGAACTGGCGGGCGAGGGGAAATCGGTGGCGCTGGTCTGTTCCGGTGACGCCGGAATCTACGCCATGGCGACGCTCGTGTTCGAACTGCTCGACAAGGCCGATGGGCCGGAGGGGCTGACGGCGGAGGCGCGGCGGATCGAGATCGCGGTGTCGCCCGGCATTTCGGCGCTGCAGGCAGCCGCTGCGCGGGCCGGTGCGCCGCTGGGCCATGATTTCTGCACCATCTCGCTGTCGGATCTGCTGACGCCGTGGGAGGACATCAAGCGCCGGGTGACGGCGGCGGGCGAGGGTGATTTCGTCATCGCGTTCTACAATCCGGTGTCGAAGAAGCGGCGGACGCAACTGGCCTGGGCGCGCGACAGGTTGCTTGAGCATCGTCCGGCCTCAACGCCGGTGATCCTCGCCACCAATCTGGGCCGCGAGGGCGAGTTGATCCGCATCGTGCCGCTGGGCGCGCTCAATGTCGATGATGTCGACATGCTGACCGTGGTGGTGGTCGGTTCCTCAAATTCCTCAACGGTGAGTACCGGGGACGGCAAGACATGGGTCTACACGCCGCGGGGCTATGCGCGGAAAGAAGGCACGGCGATGACCCAGATTGGCACACAGATTTCAGGAGACGCGGCATGACCGTTTATTTCATCGGCGCCGGTCCCGGCGCGCCGGATCTCATCACCGTGCGCGGATTGAAGCTGATCGAGCGTTGCCCGGTGTGCCTGTATGCCGGTTCGCTGGTGCCGGAAGAGATCGTGCATGCAGCGCCCACCGATGCGCTGGTCAAGGACACTGCGCCGATGCATCTCGACGAGATCATTGCCGACATGAAAACCGCGCATGAGGCCGGGCAGGATGTGGCGCGGGTGCATTCGGGCGATCCGGCGATCTATGGCGCGGTGGCCGAACAGATGCGCCGGCTTGATGCGCTCGGGATCAACTACGAAGTGGTGCCGGGTGTGCCGGCCTTCGCCGGAGCCGCGGCAAAGCTTGCTACCGAGCTGACGCTGCCGGAAATCGCCCAGACGGTGATCATCACCCGCACGGGCATGAAGGCATCGTCGATGCCGGAATTCGAGCAGCTGGAGATCCTCGGCCAATCGCGGGCGACGCTCGCCATCCACCTGTCGATCCGCAATCTCGACTACGTGCGCCGGTCGCTGGAGCGCTATTACGGCGCCGATTGCCCGGTGGTGATCGCCTACCGCGCCACCTGGCCGGACGAGCTCTACATCCGCACCACGCTGGAAGGGATGAAGGAAGAGGTACGCAAGCACAAGATCACCCGCACGGCGCTCATTCTGGTGGGCAAGGTCTTCGGCGAGAACAATTTCCGCGACAGCGATCTCTACAATGCCGAGTACTCGCATGTGCTCAGGAATGTCGGGAAAAAGAAAAAGGCGAAGGCGGCAGGCTGAGCTTCACCCGGAGGGGAAATCCGGCAATTCGGCCTGGTGCTTCTTTGGCAGCCCCTGACGGACCAGACGGTAGGACTGGAGCAGCCGTTCGCGGAGCTCTCCGGGCTCCATGTCCCATGGCAGCAATATCCATGAGCGATGGAAATACGGCGCCTTCGTTCCGACGCCCATTTCGATGAGCATGGCCGAAGTTTCGACGCTGTCGGTTTTCACAGCCACTCCGGAGGTTGTCGCGCCAATTGAAGCGAACATCTTGCCGCCGATCTTCCATGCGTCGTGTCCGCCGCCCCACGGGTCGGAAACCTCGGCGCCGGGAAAGCTGGTGCATATGAAATTGATTGTCTCGCGGCTCACCGGATCTCCTCCTGTATCGGAGCCATCCTGCCACCTCTTTCTGAGGCGATGCAACGGCCGTGTTCGTTTGGGCGGGCAAGATGCCCGGCTTCGGCTTCAACCCTTCCGCCCAACCATGATCACCGGCAGCCCCAGCTCCCGTGCCGCCTCTATCTTGGCGTAGGCGGCGTTGCCGCCGGAGTCGCGGCAGACGATGTGGGTGATCGAGTGGGCGATCAGCACCATTGTTTCCACTGCCGGGGTGTCGCCGGGGCGGCCGAGCACGAGGGCGTGGTCGGGCAGGTCGAGCGGCTCTTCCGGCGGATCGATCATGCGGACGACGAAATGGACATCCTCGCGGCTGGCGAAGAGGCGGATGTGCTGTGAGCCGAGCGCCAGCAGCACGCGGGCGCGGGGCGGGATGGTATCACGGGCCTGCTCAAGCGTTTCGACTTCGATCCAGCTGTCGCCCGGCTGCTTTGCCCAGGGTTTTCGGGTGCGGATATCGAGCGGGACTCCCGCCTGTTTTGCAGCCTCGACCGCGTTGGCGCTGATCTGGCGGGCGAAGGGATGGGTGGCGTCGATCAGCTGGGTGACGCCGGTCTCGCGCAGGTATTGCATCAGTCCTTCGATGCCGCCGAAGCCGCCGGTGCGGACCTCGCCGGCGAGCGGGGCGGGTTCCTTCGTGCGGCCTGCCAGCGAGGTGATGATCCGGGCTTCGGGCTTTGATGCGACGAGTTCCTTGGCGAGATCCGCGGCCTCGCGGGTTCCGCCGAGGATCAGAATGGTTTCCTGTGCGGCGGCACTACCGGGCATGGGCGAGCAGCTTTCCCGCGCGATTGGTGACCATCACATCGACCTCGACCGGTGCGCCGCGCAATGTTTCCAGCGCCGTGACGCGCGCTTGCGACGCGATCTTCATCGGCAGGTCAAGATCGTGATCCTGAGTCAATTCAAGCACTTCCATCGCGGTATTGGCACTTAGAATCCGTTGCTTTAACTCGGCCTTCGCGCCCAGTGCCTCGGCCTGTGCGGCGAGCCATGTCATGTCGACCTGGCTGCGGCCGGAATGCAGGTCCAGCGCGCCTTGCGCCAGCTTGGTCAGCTTGGCAAAGCCGCCGGCGATGGTCAGGCGCGGTACCGGGTGGACGCGGAGATACTTGAGCAGGCCGCCGGCGAAATCGCCCATGTCGAGGCAGGCGATATCGGAGAGTTTATGAAAGTCCTGCGCCGTCTTCTCCGAGGTGGAGCCGGTGGCGCCGAGCACATGCGGGAAACCTTCTGCACGGGCGACATCGATGCCGCGGTGGATCGAGTGGATCCAGGCGGCGCAGGAATAGGGGTGGACGATGCCGGTGGTGCCGAGCACCGACAGTCCGCCGATGATGCCAAGCCGCGGGTTCCAGGTCTGCAAGGCGAGTTCGGCACCGTTCTCGATGGCGATCTCGATTTCGATATCGGGCGCGATGCCGTGCTCATCACACAGGGCGGTGACGACCTCCGTCATCATCCGGCGAGGGACGGGGTTGATGGCGGCTTCGCCCGGCGGGATCGGCAGCCCGGCCCTGGTGACGGTGCCGACGCCCGGGCCTGCCTTGAAGACGATACCTGCACCATCCACCAGGCGGCGCACGCTTGCCATTACCAGCGCCCCGTGGGTGACGTCGGGATCGTCGCCGGCATCCTTGATGATGCCTGCCATGGCGTGGTCCTTGGAGAGGGCTTCGCGGGCGAGGGGAAAGCTCGGTGTCTCGCCCTTGGGCAGCGTGATCTGGACGGGGTCTGGGAAGTCGCCGGTGAGCAACGCGGTCAGGGCGGCTTTGGTTGCGGCGGTGGCGCAGGCGCCGGTGGTCCAGCCGCGGCGCAGGGCCGTGGCGGGTTTTTCCACCCGGATTTCGTTTTCGCCCGTGGCCATGTCGCAGTTCTCTGTCGTGTCTTGCCTGTTGCCGTTATAGAATGTGATTGGTACGGGTGTAACCCATGGTGTTGTGCAGGAATCTCCTGCTCGCGTGAACGGAAAAACATGACTGACTGGCAACAAAATCTGCCGCAGATGAAACCGGGCGAAGTCTGGCTGGTTGGCGCCGGTCCGGGTGATCCGGGACTGTTGACGCTGCACGCCGCAAATGCGCTCTCGCAAGCCGATGTGATCGTGCATGACGCGCTGGTCAATGCCGATTGCCTGAAGTTGGCGCGGACCGGTGCGACGCTGGAATATGCCGGCAAGCGCGGCGGCAAGCCATCGGCCAAGCAGCGCGATATCTCGCTCAGGCTGGTGGAGCTGGCGCGTGAAGGGCACCGGGTGCTGCGGCTCAAGGGCGGCGACCCGTTTGTCTTCGGCCGTGGCGGGGAAGAAGCGCTGACGCTGGTCGAGCACAAGGTTCCGTTCCGGGTTGTGCCCGGCATAACCGCAGGGATCGGCGGGCTGGCCTATGCCGGCATCCCCGCGACGCATCGCGACACCAATCATACGGTGACGTTCCTGACCGGACATGATTCGTCCGGCGTGGTGCCGGACCGGATCGACTGGGATGGCGTGGCGCGTGGCAGCCAGGTGATCATCATGTACATGGCGATGAAGCATATCTCGGCAATCACCTCGAGCCTGATGGCCGCAGGCCGCGATCCGGATGAGCCGATGGCATTTGTCACCGATGCATCGACGGACGCGCAGCAGGTGCTGGAAACGACGCTTTCACGGGCGGCGGAGGATGTGGCTGCCTCCGGGTTGCAGCCGCCGGCGATCGTCGTGGTCGGGCAGGTGGTGCGGCTTCGCCCGGCACTGGACTGGATGGGGGCGGCAGCCGGCAGGGTGCTGACAGCAGATCCTCTGGGAAATCGCGCTGATGCGCAGAAAGATATTGCATGACAGGTCTTATGATTGCTGCACCCCGGTCGGGGTCCGGCAAGACAACCGTGACCCTCGGGCTGCTCAGGGCGCTCAAGCGCCGCGGCGTGGCGCTGGCGCCTGGCAAGGCAGGACCGGATTACATCGACCCGGCGTTTCATGCCGCGGCCAGCGGCCAGGCCTGCCTGAATTACGATCCATGGGCGATGCGCAGCGACCTGCTGCTGGCCAATGCCTCGCTGCAATCGCAAGGCGGTCGGATGTTGTTCATCGAGGCGATGATGGGACTGTTCGACGGGGCCGCGGACGGCTCCGGTTCGGCAGGCGACCTTGCCGGCCTGCTGGGGCTGCCGGTGATTCTGGTGATCGATTGCACCGGCATGTCGCACTCGGTGGCAGCCCTTGCGCGGGGCTTTGCGAATTTCCATCCCGACGTGCTGGTGCCCGGGGTCATCCTCAACCATGTCGCAAGCGCGCGGCATGACGGCATGCTGCGTCAGGCGCTCGAGAAGGCCCGTGTGGAAGTGCTCGGATCGCTGCCGCAAAACGAGAAATTGGTTCTGCCGCAGCGCCATCTTGGTCTGGTCCAGGCGGGGGAAAACGAAAAACTCGCCGAACTGATCGACAATGCGGCCGACCTGATGGAAAGCCGGATCGACCTGGATATGCTTTTGCAGCAGGCGAAGCGCGCCCCCGCCAAGCCGGCGCCGGCCAATATTCCCCGGCTTCCGCCGCCGGGACAGAAAGTTGCGGTGGCACGGGATGTGGCCTTTGCGTTTTTCTACGAGCACATGCTGCTCGGGTGGCAGCGCCGCGGTGCGGAGCTGTCGTTCTTCTCTCCGCTTGCGGATGAAGCCCCGGCGGCCGATTGCGATGCGGTGATCCTGCCCGGCGGCTATCCCGAACTCCATGCCGGCAGCCTGGCCGCGGCAAGTCAATTCAAGGCCGGCATGCAGGCGGCGATTGACCGCGGCGTTCCGGTGTATGGCGAGTGCGGCGGCTACATGGCACTCGGAGAAGGGCTCATCGATGCACAGGGCGTGCGCCACGAGATGCTTGGCGCGCTGCCGCTGGTCACCAGTTTTGCCGAACCCAAGCGGCATCTGGGCTATCGGCGGCTGACACCGACGCCGGGATTTTTCTGGGACATGGAACTGTCCGCGCACGAGTTTCACTATGCCCGCGTTGTCTCGGAAGGAGCTGCGGCCGGGCACCTGTTCAGTTCGCGCGATGCGCTGGGGGCAGATCTTGGCGCCGCCGGGCTTCGGCGCGGCAATGTCGCAGGCTCGTTCATGCATGTGATTGACCGGATAGACTAGAACCATGACACACCAGGCAGATGCACCGATTGCCCATGGCGGGGCGCTATCCGAAGCTATTGCGCGTCATGGCGGCAATGCGTCCGAATGGCTTGACCTGTCGACCGGCATCAGCCCCTTCACCTTGCCGCTGCCGGAGTTTTCAGCAGACACCTGGCGCCGGCTTCCCGAGCGGAGCGAGGTGCAACGGGTTTGCGAGCTGGCGATGCGGCACTATGGCGGATCGGTGGTTCCGGTCGCGGTGCCGGGCACCCAGTCTGCAATCCAGTTGCTGCCCCATCTGACGCCCGATGCGTCGGAGGTGGCGATAGTCTCGCCGACCTATGGCGAATATCAGCGGGCCTATCAGCGCATGGATGTGACGATCGACCCGGTCGCCACGCTGGATGCGGCGGCGGCGACACGGGCCGGCGTGGCGGTGCTGGCAAACCCGAACAACCCGGATGGCCGCGAGACGACCCGCGATGACATTTTCGGCTTTGTCCGGGCGCAGCGTCACCGCCTGGTCGTTGTCGACGAGGCCTTTGCCGACATGCGCCAGGACCTGTCGATGGCAGGGGCTGCCGGAATGGAGCCCAATCTGATCGTCATGCGCTCGTTCGGGAAGTTCTTCGGACTTGCCGGATTGCGGCTGGGCTTTGTCTTCGCGGAAGCCAGGCTGGCCGGCATCCTGAGCGACCGGCTTGGCCCCTGGGCCGTCTCCGGACCGGCGCTGGCAGTGGCGGCGCATGCGTTTTCGCGGGGTGACCTCGTCAACGAGTTGCGCAACAAGATCGAGAAGGCGCACACGATGACCCGCTCGGCGCTGAGCATGGCGCGGGTGTCGATCGTAGGCGAGAGCGAATTGTTTTTCTGCTGCAATGTGGGTGATGGCGCAGCTGTTGCCGATCAGCTCGCAAGGCACAAAGTCCTGGTGCGCAGTTTCGACCACAGCCCGTCACTGATCCGGATCGGTCTTGTTCCGGACGAGTTGTCGGCAGTCAGGCTTCGCGAAACCTTGCGGCTTGTGAACCAGCAGACCTCCTGATGAGCCATTTTGCGGTTCTGCTGGTCGCACTGATCCTGGATCGCGTCATCGGGGACCCTGACTGGCTGTGGCGGCGGCTCAGCCATCCGGTGGTGATTTTCGGTCATGCCATCAGCTTTGCCGAAAGGTGGTTGAACAGGCCCGCCGATGCTGCCGCCACCCGCCGCCTGAAGGGACAAGTCGCAATCGCAGGGCTGCTGTTGGCCGCAGCACTTTGCGGCTGGGCGCTTGCACGCCTGTTCGGCCGGATGGGCATGGTTGGCCTGGTGCTCGAGGTTGTCGTCGTTGCCATCTTGCTGGCGCAGAAAAGCCTTGCAGACCATGTCGCCGCGGTCGCAACCGGCTTGCGCGAAAACGGGCTCGAGGGCGGGCGCAAGGCGGTGTCGATGATTGTCGGGCGCGACCCGGAGGCGCTCGGTCAGTCAGCGGTGTGCAGGGCGTCGATCGAAAGTCTGGCGGAGAACTTTTCCGACGGCATCGTCGCGCCGGCGCTGTGGTACGCGGTGTTCGGGCTGCCGGGTCTGCTGGCCTACAAGATGCTCAACACCGCGGATTCGATGATCGGGCATCTCGATGAGCGCTACTCCGATTTCGGGCGTGCGGCAGCCAAGCTCGACGATCTGGCCAACTGGCCGGCGTCGCGGCTGTCGGCACTGCTGATTGCTGCCGGGGCTGGCCTGGTCAAGGGGAGGGACGCTATGCGGCAGGCGGCAGGCACAGCGTTGCGGGATTCCGGTCTGCATCGATCGCCCAATGCGGGGTGGCCGGAGGCGGCAATGGCCGGGGCTCTCGGCCTGGCACTGGCCGGTCCGCGACGGTATCACGGCGAGCTGGTGATGGAAGCCAGCCTGAACGCTTCAGGCAGCACGCAAGCCAGTGCGCAGCATATCCTCGAAGCGCTCTCGGTGTACCAGCGGGCACTGGACTGTCTTGCTATGCTGGTTGTGGCTGGGATTCTTGTTTCATTTTAAATCAATAATATCAATACTTTGGGGTGATGCATAGAATTCTATATTGCATTTTAACTTTAACTCGATAGTTCCTCTGTTTAGATTGGTTCCCGGCTAGTAAAGCCAGTAACAGGGCAAATGGGGAAACAATCATGCGAAATCTGGTATTGGCAGGGCTTTTCGCCCTCTCACTTCTTCCGTTCTCATCAGCTTCGGCGTTCGCAGCAAAGCTCATCGCCAAGGTGGATATTTCATCGCAGACCATGGTGGTCACCCACAATGGCAAGGTGAAATACAAATGGCCGGTCTCGACCGGTCGCAAGGGCTACTCGACGCCGACCGGGAGTTACTCGGCAAAATGGCTGTCGCGCCACCACAGGTCGCGCAAATACAACAATGCGCCGATGCCTTATGCGGTGTTCTATCATCGCGGTTACGCCGTCCACGCCACCTATGACACCAAGCGTCTGGGCCGTGTCGCCTCGCATGGCTGTGTTCGCCTTGCTCCGGAAAATGCCGCCAAGTTCTTTGCGCTGGTCCAGAAGACCGGCAACAAGAACACCCGGATCGTCATCAAGCACTAACACCCGGATCGTCATCAAGCACTGAGCCGTTGCAGCGGGCAAGGCTGTTGCTGAAATCAAGATTGTTCAAGGCCCGGCTCGACGCCGGGCCTTTCTATTTCACCAGGTGCTTGATTTCCCAGCGGTCATGGAACCATTGCCACTGGCCGGGATATTCACGCACCCAGCTTTCCACCTTGTCGTTTAGCACTTGCGCGGTGGCGGTGATGTCGACACTGCCGTCGGGCTTGCGCGGAATGGTGATGGCCGGCTCGACTTCCAGCCGGTGGCGGCCGCCGGGGAGGCGGATCGAGCGGGCCGGGTAGACCTCGCAATCATACTGGCGCACCAGCTTGGCCAGAAGCGGGTTGGTGTGGACCTCAAGCCCGAAGAACGAGGTTTCTGCGCCCTTGTGGAATTTCTGATCGACGAGCACGCCGACACCGCCGCCGGCCTCGAGCCTGCGTGCCAGAATGAAGGCCGCGCCCGCCCGCGAGGGCACCAGATGGCCCATCGAGGTGCGCCGGGCGGCCAGCACCTTTTCGGCGACGTAAGGATTGTTCGGCGGCCGGAACAGCGCCATCACATCGAGCCCGTAAGTGGCGGCGGCAATCGGCAGCAATTCGAAATTGCCGGTGTGGGCAGTGAAGACGATAAACGGCTTGTTGCTGTCGCGCAGCTTGAGAAATAGGTCCGCGCCGCCAACCTCGATGCGTCCGGGTTTGCTGGCCTCCGGATCGAAATCGAACAGCTTGTCGAGGAAAACATATTCCGCGGCCAGCCGTGACATGTTCCCCCACATGTCGCGGGCAACGGCTTCGTGCTCGGCCTTTGTCTTTTCCGGGTAGGCGCGCTCGAGATTTCTCAGCGCCAGCCGGTGGCGCTTGGTCAGAGGGCCGATGCGCCGCGCCATGGTGTCAACAAAGTTGATCGCCTTGTCAGCGGGGAACAGCGCAAGCAACCGCAGAAGCGTGAAGATCGCAGTGGCGATCAGCCAGTCGCGGGCGCGTCTTAGGGCTATGACGATGCGCGTCAGCACCATGCGGGTCGAGCTTGCCATGATGTGCCGGCCTCAATCCATCCGCAGGATGATCTTGCCGAACACGTCGCGGCCTTCCATGCGGCTGAGTGCCTTGTCGATCTCATCGAAGCTGACTTCGGTGTCGATGACCGGCTGGACGTGGCCGGCCGCCATCTTCTGCATCGCGTCGGCCATGTTTTCCATGCGGCAGCCAAACGAGCCTAGCAGTTTCAATTGCTGCTGGAACAGCATCATCAGGTTCATCTGGATCGAGACGCCGGAGGTCGAGCCGCAGGTCACCAGGCGTCCGCCACGTTTGAGCGACAGCATCGAACCGGCCCAGGTGTCGGCCCCGACATGTTCAAACACCACATCGACGCCGCGTTTCTTTGTGATCTTGCGCACCACGCCCTCGAAGCGGTCCTCGCGGTAATTGATGACGTGATCGGCGCCCAGCGCCTTGGCAGGTTCGATCTTGGCGTCAGAGCCAACGGTGGTGATGACGGTACAGCCGATCTTCTTGGCAAGCTGGATGGCGGCAGAGCCGATGCCGGAACCGCCGGCGTGGATCAGAATGGTTTCGCCCGGTTCGAGCCTGGCGTTGTCAAACAGCATGTGCTCGACGGTGCCGAATGTGACGGGGGCGACAGCGGCGCCGATCGCAGTCACGCCGGGAGGCGCGGGAACCAGGAGGCGTGCCGGCAGGTTGACCTGTTCCTGGGCAAAGCCATCGAGGTGAAAGCCATGAACGCCACCGACATGCTCGCACAGATTGTCGCGGCCTTCGCGGCACGGGCGGCACAGGCCGCAGGTGCGGGCGCCGTAGATCGAGACCAGTTGGCCGGGAACCAGGCCCGCTACACCATGCCCGATCGCATCGACCACACCCGAAGCTTCCGCGCCGATGACCAGCGGCATCTTGCGTTTGGCGAATGCCATGCCGCGCCAGCCCCAGACGTCGATGTGGTTGAGGGCAACGGCCTTGATCGAAACCGTGACTTCGCCAATGCCGGGCGGCGGGGGCGGCGGCAGATCAACCGTTTCAAGCTTGCGATCTTCGATCAGTTGGAGAGCCCGCATGAATTTGTCCTTCGCCGCTTGGCGGGGCTCAGCCAGCCGCCAGTGTCTCTACAGGATTGCCTGTATGCCGGGCATCCCGTGAACCTCGTGTTTGCGCGTTCACGCTTGTCATGGATGCATGTTCAGTGTGGCTCCGGCGCATTTGCCGGAGCGGGGATGACTTAAGCGGGATCAGCCGACATGACAAGGCATGCGTTCTGTCCGCCAAATCCAAATGAATTGGAAAGAACGTGCGTGACCGCAGCATCGCGTTTGACGTTGGGAACCACATCGAGCGGAATGGCCGGATCCGGATTGTCATAATTGATGGTCGGCGGCAGAGTGCCGTTGCTGATGGTCAGCAGCGAAAACACTGCTTCGATCGCGCCGGCGGCGGTCAGCGTGTGGCCGATCATCGATTTGTTCGAGGAAACCGGAATGTCGGCCATCCGGTCGCCAAACACGGTCGACAGCGCCAGGTATTCCATCTTGTCGTTTTCCGGTGTCGAGGTGCCATGGGCGTTGACATAGCCGATCTCGTCGGCTGACAGCCCGGCATCAGCAAGTGCTGCGCTAATCGTTGCGATTGCCGGCGCGCCGCCGGGCGAGGAGCGGGTGCGGTGGAAATCGTCGGCCTTCTCGCCGCAGCCGCTGATGATGCCCAGCACCTTGGCGCCGCGGGAGATCGCGGCCTCGAGCGATTCGAGCACAAGGGTCGCCGAGCCCTCGGCAATGACAAAGCCGTCACGATCCTTGGTGAAAGGACGCGAGGCCTTTTCCGGCGGATCATTGTTCGTCGAAAGCGCCGAAAGCAGCGAGAACCGGATCAGCGCTTCGGCGCTGACGGACCCGTCGGTGGCCACGCTCAGGGCGCGCTCGGTGCGGCCCTGACGAATGGCCTCGACGCCGAGCTGGATGGCGGTGGCGCCGGAGGCACAGGCGGTCGACAGGGTGACGGGAAGGCCACGGGTTCCGAACAGGTCCGCGAGACGCTCCGAGATGGAGCCGAACAGGACGGCTTCATGGAATGCGGGGTCGGCCTTGTCGCGCAAGACGGCGAGGAACTGCTCATAGGCATTTCCGGTCATCTGCTCGGGCTTCACGCGGTCGCCAAGTTCGAAGCGCGCGCTCCACTCGGGCTCGATCGGAGGGGCTGCGAGAAACAGCGGACCACCGAATTCACCGGTGATGCCGGCCTGGGCCAGCGCCTCGATGGTGGTTTCGCGGGCAAAGGCAAAGGAGCGCTCGACGGCATTCGGGGCGGGAATGTCGATGAAATCAACCGTGCCGCAAATCCGGGTGGAAAGCCCTTCCGAAGGAAACCGGGTGATCGGGTGAATGCCGGATTTGCCGGAGGTCAGCGCTGACCAGTTGTCTGTCACGCCCTGGCCAAGCGAAGAGACAACGCCCATGCCGGTGACGGCGACAAGCGGACGGCCGAGATGGTCTGTGTAGGCGGCTTTGCTCATGACATCCTCGTCAGGCGGGCAATGCCTTCACCGCGAACATGGCCAATGCTGGTCACGATCGCCGTGTTGGCTGCAGCAGATGTAACGGCGTCTTCACCGGGCGCAAACGGGCTGACCGGAGCGTCGTCGTCAAGAGCCAGACAGGCCAGGGCCACTGCGGTGGGGAAATGGGCTTCCAGCGAATGGCCGAACAGCGCGCCGACCGTGCGCCGCGGTGCTTCCGGAAAGCGGGACTGCAGGAAGGCTCGCTCGCGGGCGCTGAGCTCGGGGTAGCCGCTGGCGCCGGAGAACACCACTGTGTCTTCGCCGCCGCCCGACGCGCCGGTGTCATCGGCGAGACGGGTCAACCGCTGTTCCAGCCGGTCTGTTTCGCGCGAGCCGCGGTCGCCGAGCACGGCGTCGAGGCGGGCATAGATATGTGCGCCACGGGCCTGGGCATGTTCAAGCGATTCGAGCACCAGGAAAGCGCCTGCGGTGCCGAGATTCATGCCGCTTGCGTTGCCATCGGCGGACCAGAACGGGGCGCTTGCATCCTTGCCGAGCCCCTGAATGGCTTCCATCACCATGAGCATGTCGACCCGTTCGGAGACAAAGGCTCCGCCGACGAGGCAATGGGTAGACTGGCCGGCGGCGATCCTGGCAAAGCCGGTCTCGACGGCCGAGATGCCCGCACCTTCCTCGCCCATCAGGGTGCGCGACGAGCCGGTCACCTTGTGAACGATGGAAATGTTGCCGGCGAGCAGGTTGGAAAGCTGCGCAAGAAACAGGGTCGGGCGCAGTTCGGTGGTGAGCTTTTCGATGAGCAGCTGTTCGCGGTCGTTGCGCTTGCGGCTTTCCTCGACAATCAGCGTGTCGACATCGATGTCGCGTTCGCCGCCACCGGCCGAAACGATCATGTCCATCGAGGCACAGGCGTCGAGATCGCCCTTCAGGCCGGCATCATCGAGCGCAAGGCCGGCCGCGTAGACGCCGAGCCGTTGCCAGTTTTCCATCTGACGCTGGTCGCCACGACGCGGGATCTGCGCCGACCAGTCGATTTCAGGCAGGGGATGGACGGTGTAGGGGGCAAAGCTTTCGCTGTCGGTCACCCGGGCCGGGGCCGTGCCAGCCATCAATTGATCGCGGTGGGCCTCGCGGCCAACACCGAGCGACGTCACCAGTCCGATGCCGGTCACCACCACCTGATGGCGTGTGTTTGTCATTGCCGGTCTCCTGCAGGTTTCGCCATGGCGTTCAACAGGCCCACATCCTCGGCCCGGCTTCGTACGATGTCGGCCAGCGGAACCTGGTCGAAGGCCACGGTCCTGAACTTGAGCTGGCTGTCAGCCACCTTCTTGCCACCACTGGTTATCTTCGCCCTGGTCACGGCGTAGCCAGATCCCTCATGCTCGAGAGTGGCCGAGATCTCCAGCGCGGTCTCGGGCTTGACGAAATCACGCATCTTGGCGCCATCGACCGACATCAGGAACGGCATCGCCGCAAATCCGGTCTTGGCCAGGATCAGAAATCCGCTGGCCTGAGCCATGGTTTCGATCAGCAAGACCCCGGGGACCAGCGGCATGCCGGGGAAATGGCCCTCGAACACCGTGCTGGAAACGGGGACTGTCGAGCTTGCGACCAGTGTAGCCGCATCAAGGTCAAGCGCCTCGATCCGGTCGATCATCTGGAAGTATTCAAGCTGCATGAGATGCTCCGCAGGGCCTTGTCGTCAGGCCTTTGCGGCCCTCAGCTCGTCGATCTTGGCGCAAAGATTGCCCAGTACGAAGTATTCTTCGGTCGAGGCCTTGCCGTCGTTGACTTCCTGAGTCCACTGCTCGAGCGGGATCTTGATGCCGAATTCCTTGTCGACCGCAAAAACGATGTCGAGAAAATCGAGGCTGTCGATGCCCAGATCGTCGATGGTGTGGCTTTCGGTGGTGATGGAATCGCGGTCAATCTCGCTGGTCTCGGCGATGATGTCAGCGACCTTGTCGAATGTTGCGGTCACGCTTGGGTCCTCATTGGGTGAATGTTTTGCCGCAGCTATAGAAAAATCCGGCGCAAAAGCCAATGGCTTCTTTGCCCGGCTGTTTCCGGCCAAGCCTGTTCACCACACCAAATGGGGCCGGCTCGTTCAGACTGCAAGCGAATGACGCGCAACACCGGTGCCGAAATAACCATCGAAGGCCGAGGCTACCGAGCGCACGAAGGGCCGGCCCTTCGCCGTGATCTGGAACAGGCCACCGCTGAATTCGATCATCCCGTCGGTGTCGCAGCTTGCCAGATATTCGGCTTCGTCGAGGATATTCTCGGCCTCTCCACCGAATTCATGCCGGATCGTGGCGAATGAAAACGCGAAATCGCACATCAGGAACTCGATAATGCGGGCGCGGATGCGGTCTTCGGTCGAGAGTTCGAAGCCGCGCACGACGGGCAACTCACCCCGGTTGGCGCGGCGCTGGTATTCCCCCGTCGACGGCTGGTTCTGGATATAGCCCTGTGGCAATTGCCCGATCGAGGATGCGCCCATGCCGATCAGCGCGTCGGCCGTATCGCTGGTGTAGCCCTGGAAATTGCGCCGCATGGCGCCGGATGCGGCAGCGACAGCCAGACTGTCGCCAGGCAATGCGAAATGATCAATGCCGATGGCGGTATAGCCTGCCGATGTCAGCGTCGAGGCGGCGCGGTTCATCTGCGCGAATCGCTCGGTGAGATCGGGCAGCGCCGTCTCGTCGATCATTTTCTGGTGGGTTTTCATCCAGGGGACATGGGCGTATCCAAACAGGGCTATGCGGTCAGGCTCGAGCGAAAGAACCTGGTCGATGGTGTGTTCAACCGACTGGCGGGTCTGATGCGGCAAGCCGTAGAGCACATCGCAATTGACGGAGCGGACGCCCCGGGCGCGCACCTGTTCGACGACATCGCGGGTCTGTTCGAAGGTCTGTTCGCGGTTGATTGCCTTTTGCACCACTTCATCGAAATCCTGCACGCCGATCGAGGCGCGGGTCATGCCGATTTCGGCCAAGGCATCGTATTTTTCCGACGTGAGGTCGTTGGGATCCATCTCAACGCTGATTTCCGCGTCGGGATCGAAACTGAACCGGCTGCGCAGCATGGTGTTCAGGGCAAGCATGTCTTCGGGCTGCAACATGGTGGGCGATCCGCCGCCCAGATGCAGGGCCGTGACCCGGCAGCCCGGGTCGATCAGGCCGGAGATTGTCTCCATCTCGTTTTCGAGCGCCGTGAGATAGGTTTTCAAGGGTTCGTATTTGAGGGTCTGCTTGGTGTTGCAGCCGCAGAACCAGCACAGACGGTCGCACCAGGGAATGTGGATGTACAGCGACAGCGTTTGTCCCGGGGTCAACTGCCCCAGCCAGCGCGCGTAGACGTTGCCGTCTATCCCGGAATGGAAATGCGGCGCGGTCGGGTAGCTGGTGTAACGGGGCGCAGGGCCACCGTGTTTCTGGACAAATTCTTTTTGCATGTTTCTGCTCTCCAGTATCAGGCTCTACATTGCGCGCCGGGAGCTCGCGTGCCTTGACTTTGATCAAACCGCGCGGTTGTTTGAGCAGTATCCCCGGCAAGCCGCGGCGCTTCCGTGGCCGGGTGAGAGTGGAATGGCGCACGGGCTGGGCTGTGCCGCCTCTGCGCCCGAGAGGATTTGATGAGCGTCAAGCGTCAGGATATCCACAATTCAGACATTCCCGTGCTTTGCCGGGCCTGCGAAGCGCGTCACAAGGGCGTGTGCGGCGCTCTGACGGCGGAACAGCTGATCGATCTGAACAAGCAGTCGGTCCTCAAGCGCGTCGAGCCCGGCGTGGAACTGTTGGGTGAGACGCGGCAGACGGAGAGCTATGCCAACATCATTTCCGGCGTGGTCAAGCTGACCAAGATGATGGCCGATGGCCGCCAGCAGATCGTCGGATTGCAGTTCGCGCCGGATTTTCTCGGCCGTCCGTTTCGCCCCGACAGCGGGATCACGGCGGATGCGGCGACCGAGGTGAATGTCTGCAGTTTCCCGAAGAAGATGCTTGACCGGATGATCAAGGATACGCCGGAACTTGAACACAAGCTGCTGGAGCAGTCGCTGAAGGAGCTGGATGAAGCACGGGACTGGATGCTGACGCTGGGCCGCAAGACCGCTTCGGAGAAGGTTGCGAGTTTTCTTTATCTGATAGCCACGCACATCAATCCGGACGCGGGGACGGTGGAAGGTTCGATGCGTTTTGATCTGCCGCTGACCCGCTCAGATATCGCCGACTTTCTCGGGCTGACGATCGAAACGGTCAGCCGGCAGTTGACGAAGTTGCGGAAAGACGAGGTTATCCTGATCCACAACAACCGCCATGTCGAAGTGCCGAGCTTGGCGCGCCTGGCTGAGTGTGCGTCCCGCTAAGCAGGTTGGATAAATCCTGGTCTGTTCGCTCGTGCCGGCGCCATCTGTTTGCATATTGCCAGCTGGTCCCGTGTTGCAGGCCCTGCGGCCGCTTGCTTCGGAAAGTTTTCGGACTGGCCGTCAAAGTTTTCGACGCGCGCTGATTCATCGATAGTCGGCAAAACCCTCGCTTCCTGAGCCTAGCGTTGGGCAAGCTTGCTAAATATATGATTTTTTTGGTTGACGCGTCGCTGCGGCTGAAATGCAGCCCGTCTGGCACCGAAGACGCAACGTGCGCCCCTTCCACGGTTGGTGGCTGATGAGCGAGATATGTAATTACATAATAAAAACAGCTATTTAAGCTGTCGTCTGGATAGTATTATGAATGTGGACAACGTTTATTTGCGGTGTCGACGCCGAGCGCGACGAACGACCAGTGCCAGACGAGTTGTTTCGGGTGAGAAAACATAAAGCCGATCGACTTGCAGAAAACCGAGATTTATCTCTATACAGGAACCGCTAAAGTAGCCGGGGAACAAAAATAGAGGGCTCGATGTTATCTGATCTGATCAGAGAATTTGATCACCTTAGCGACGAATTGCTCGTTGCGGTGCGCCGTGGCGACGAAGGCGAGATCAATCAGATTGATATGCAGCTCCAGCCGCTGACACGTCGAATCTACGATTTCGATGCCGGCACTCACAGTGAAATCATGGCCCAGATCGGCTTCTTCAATCGCCTCGCGATGAGGAACTGTGAAGATGATTTCAGTGTGAAGCGCTACACGACGATGATGTCGACCCTGTTCGCGCGTTACCTTGAGGCAAATGGCACACGGAAGCCCTTTCCGTCGCAGCTCGAGCAAATGTCGGTTGCGGATGGCTATGACCCGTCGCTGCAGGAACTTGTTCTGGATTCGATACCGGAACGGGTGGCGGTTATCGGACTGGATTATCGCTACATCTATTGCAACAGCAGAAATGCCGAGTTTCACAACAAGAAGCCGTCGGACTTTATCGGCAAGCATATGCTTGACGTGATTGACCAGAAGCGGTTTCAGACGCGGGCAAAGCCGCGCATCGACCAATGTTTCAGCGGTGCACGTATACGCTATACCTACGAAGTGTCGGACGCGTTTGGACGCCTGTTTGAAGTCCACTGCCGGATGACCCCGCTGACCGGTCCGGACAAGGTTATCGCCGGGGCCGTCCTGGTGCTCACCATGCAGCCGATGTTTGCCCGAACAGCCTGACGAGTCGCCCTCTGCTGGTGCTCCACGTTCTGGGCCAGCCTTTCTTCCATACCTGTCAATTTCACTTCGCGGAGCCCCGTAGCCGGTTCTCGCGATGGGAATGAGCAACAGTGTTGCGTATTATTGACGTTTACGTGCACGTCAGTTTTTGTTAGGAAACATTGCAAATCCTGGTGCATCCTGTCTCGACTTCGTGCGCGTCATTTGCCAAACAGGACAGACCGGCCGCAAGGCCAGCCGGTGGTGAGGAGGATGGGCAGATGGTCCGGCTTCCCGGCTGTCACCAGGCTCGATATTGGAGTGATCTTGTGCGTCTGCCCCTTGAGGGCATTGCGGGATCAAAGAGGTAAGGACGTCCGATGACTGATGTGAATGAGCTTCCCGAGCGCGAGAGCATGGAATTTGATGTGGTGATTGTCGGTGCCGGCCCAGCCGGACTGTCGGCGGCAATCCGGCTCAAGCAGGTCAATCCCGAGCTGACGGTTGTCGTGCTGGAAAAGGGCGGCGAGGTTGGCGCCCACATTCTTTCAGGTGCCGTGGTCGATCCGGTTGGCATCGACAAGCTGATCCCCGACTGGCGCGACGATCCGGATCATCCGTTCAAGACACCGGTCAAGGCTGACCACTTCCTCGTCCTGGGGCCTGCAGGTTCAATCAGGTTGCCGAATTTCATGATGCCGCCACTGATGAACAATCATGGCAATTTCATCGTCTCGCTGTCCAACGTGACCAAGTGGCTGGGTGACCGGGCCGAGGCGCTGGGCGTCGAGATCTATCCCGGCTTTGCCGCGGACGAGGTGCTGACCAACGAAGAAGGCGCGGTGATCGGCGTGGCCACCGGCGACCTGGGTGTCGAGCGCAACGGCGAGCCGGGCCCGAATTATGCGCGCGGCATGGCGCTCCTGGGCAAATATGTGCTGATCGGCGAGGGCGTTCGCGGCTCGCTGGCCAAGCGGCTGATTTCGAAGTTCAAGCTTGATGAAGACCGCGAACCGCAGAAATACGGTATCGGCCTGAAGGAACTTTGGCAGCTCAAGCCGGAGCATCACAAGCCGGGTCTGGTGCAGCATTCGTTCGGCTGGCCGCTGGATATGAAGACCGGCGGCGGATCGTTCCTGTATCACCTTGAAGACAACCAGGTGGCGGTCGGTTTCGTCGTTCACCTCAACTACAAGAATCCGTGGCTGTCGCCATTCGAGGAATTCCAGCGCTTCAAGACGCACCCGGCAATTGCGCCGGTGTTCGAGGGCGGCAAGCGGCTGGGCTATGGCGCCCGCGCGATTTCCGAAGGCGGCTGGCAGTCGGTGCCCAAGCTTGCCTTCCCGGGCGGCGCGCTGATCGGCTGTTCGGCCGGTTTCGTCAATGTGGCCCGGATCAAGGGCTCCCACAATGCGGTGCTTTCAGGAATGATGGCGGCGGAACACGCCGCGGAAGCCATTGCGGCGGGCAGGGCGCAGGATACGCTTGAGGGTTACGATGCGGCCTGGCAGGCCTCGGAGATCGGCTCGGATCTGAAAAAGGTGCGCAACGTCAAGCCGTTGTGGTCAAAGCTCGGCACCATCGGCGGCGTGGCGCTGGGCGGTCTCGACATGTGGCTCAACACGCTGTTCGGCATCTCGCCCTTTGGCACGATGAAGCACGGAAAGCCGGATTACGCCGCACTTGAACCGGCCGCGCAGCACAAGAAGATCGACTATCCGAAGCCGGATGGCGTGCTGACATTCGACAAGCTGTCGTCGGTGTTCCTGTCCAACACCAACCACGAGGAAGACCAGCCGATTCACCTGCAGCTCAAGGATCCGGAGTTGCAGAAGACCTCGGAACTCGATGTCTATGGCGGACCTTCCAATCGCTACTGCCCGGCAGGCGTTTATGAATGGGTGGAAACCGACGGTGTGCCGACCTTCGTGATCAACGCGCAGAACTGCGTCCACTGCAAGACCTGCGATATCAAGGACCCGAACCAGAACATCAACTGGGTCCCGCCCCAGGGCGGCGAGGGGCCGGTCTATACGAATATGTGAGCTGGCTGGGGCCGGGGCGGTTCACTCGCAATCGCGCTCGTGCTGGCCAATATTAAAAAGGCGGGATCTTCGGATCCCGCCTTTTTGCTGTTACTGAAACGCCGTCTCGAAGAAGCTTCTGAGTTTGCGGGAATGCAGCCGTTCGGGTGGCATTGCGGCAAGTTTCTGCATCGCCAGCAGGCCGATCTGCAGGTGCTGGTTGACCTGGGTCTTGTAAAACGCCGAGGCCATGCCGGGGAGCTTAAGCTCGCCATGCAACGGTTTGTCTGAAACACACAGCAGAGTGCCGTAGGGAACGCGGAAGCGGAACCCGTTGGCGGCGATGGTGGCCGATTCCATGTCGAGCGCGATGGCGCGGGACTGCGACAGGCGCTGCACGGGGCCGCGCTGGTCCCTGAGTTCCCAGTTGCGGTTGTCGATGGTGGCCACCGTGCCGGTGCGCATGATGCGCTTGAGGTCATAGCCCTCGAGACCGGTGACTTCGGCGACCGCGTCCTGAACTGCAACCTGAACCTCGGCCAGCGCCGGGATCGGCACCCAGGCCGGCAGGTCATCATCGAGCACGTGGTCTTCGCGGACATAGGCGTGGGCGAGGACGTAATCGCCCAGCGCCTGGCTGTTGCGCAAGCCCGCACAGTGTCCGAGCATCAGCCAGGCATGCGGGCGCAGCACGGCGATATGGTCGGTGATGGTCTTGGCGTTGGACGGACCGACGCCGATATTGACCATGGTGATACCACCGTGATTTTTCCGCTTGAGGTGATAGGCCGGCATTTGCGGCAGACGCGGCGGCGCCACACCTTCAGTCGGGCTGCCGTGTCCGGAAGGCGTGATCAGGTTTCCCGGCTCGACGAAGAAGTCATATTCGCTGTTGCCCTCGGCCATCAGCGAACGGGCGTGGGCGCAGAATTCGTCGATGTAGAACTGGTAGTTGGTAAACAACACGAAATTCTGGAAATGATCGGGCGCCGTGGCGGTGTAATGCGACAGCCGGGCCAGCGAGTAGTCGATGCGCTGCGCCTTGAACGGGGCAAGTGGCAGCAATTCGCCGGGGCCGGGTTCATAAAGACCGTTGACGATCTCGTCATCGGTGGTGGCGAGATCGGGGGTATCAAACAGGTCGCGCAGCGGCATGTCGAGTTTCTCGGCCACGGCCGCTTCCACATAGGCGCCCTCGCCAAAGGCAAAATGCAGCGGGATCGGCGTGTCCGATTCTGAAATCGTCAGCGGTGTGCCGTGATTGCGCAGCAGCAGCTCGAACTGGGTTGTCAGATAGGCGCGGAACAACGAAGGCCTGGTGATGGTTGCTGCGTAGCGGCCCGGCGAGACGACATGCCCGTAGGACAGACGCGAGTCGACCATGCCGAAGGACGTCGTCTCGAAGCTGATCTGGGGATAGAAGGCGCGGTAGCGGCCTGCCGGTTTCGACGTTGCAAGGCCCTGGAAGGCCTCGCACAAAAAGCGGGTATTGCGATCATAAATGGCTTCAAGGGCTGCAACCGCACTTGCCGCATCGGAAAATTCCTGCGGTTCGATGGGGGTTGGCGAAACGAAGCCATTGGCGGTGTGGGAAGAGATTCTCTGGTTCATGCACCGTTATAGACGAGAAATATTGACAAGGAAAAGACGAGCAACACCAAAAGGACTTTCAACTTGATTGCAAGGGCTGACCAGCTGTGGGCGCAATGGCCGAGGTAGCCCTTAGCTCGAGCCCGGTCAACCGGATCAGCCGTTGTTGCGCTGGAGGGTGACGTAAAGAACGTAACCGGCACCGGAAAGGCCTGGTCCCTTGTCGCCGGTCTGGGCGTAAGCATAGGCGCCGACGGGGCCCACGAGAAAGCTTACCAGAGCCGTCATACGCAGCAGGGTGGTGATGGTGTTTTGAATGTTGGTACGCATATGCTCAATCCTCGGGTGTCAGTGTCAGCGCGATGCCGTGCAATCCAGGTCTGGGTGAAACACGCAAGCTTCGATTGCGCCGTTGCGCCAGCCGTTCTGACGACGGCCGCCATTGGCGACAGCTGCAGCCATCAGCAAAGCGAAGATCACGAAGATCAGGCAGATGATGGTGAAGCGGCGTGCAATCGTGCTCATGTCCAGTGTTCCCCTGTTGTGAGGAGACATTCGCACGCGGCGGCTGAACGGTAGCTGAGATGGCCGTTCATCTGGCGTTCAAGGTGTTTAACAGGACAGCCATGGCTGGCTCTGCCGCACCGGGCAGTGCCGCGTCATGTGAACAAGGCAGCACAAGAAATTAACCGACTGCACATTGTAAAACATGATCGGCCGCTTCGGACGCGGCGTTTTATGACTATTTAAAGCCACGCCCCCGCATATTCGTATTTGCTAATCCAGAAGGCGCGAAAAATGCGAATGCATTCGAACGACAGCGGAGCGGGACGGGTCTACCAGCCAACACTTGACTGGCTGCTCAGATTCGATCGCCAGACGGAAGAACGCTATGAAGCCGAACACGGTGCTGAGCGTGTGGAACAGCTCCGCAATGCGATCGTCTTCGGCGTGCTTCTGTATGTCCTGCACGGAATCTCGAAGGCCGCGCTGTTTCCTGGCAGCCTCGAGATCATATTGCTGGTCACAACATTCGTCGTCATCCCATTCGCAGTGAGCTATTACTGGCGTATGAGTTCCATGAGCCATGCATTGCGGGAAAACGTGATGCTGTTCGGCCTTTCGATCTCTACGGTCCTGCCGGTCTACATGATGTACAATCCCAGCTACGGCATTGGCGTGTATGCCAATGTGGATGTCCTGATCTGCATCATTTTCGGCAATGTGCTCGTGACGCTCAGGTTCAAGCACGCGTTCTTCTACACGCTGGCCACGCTTTGTTTTCCGGTCCTGGCGATCATGACAAATGCTGAAATCGACCCAGGTTTGAGAAAGGCTCTCAGCTTTCAGTTCGCGACCGTATGCATTATTTGCCTGTATGCGAACTACCTGTTTGAGCGGCGGCGATGCATGGATTATTGCGCTTCGCTTGAGGCTCAGATGCGCGCTGAAGCGGCGGAATCCTCCGAGAAGCAGTTTCAGGTGATGTCGAAAACGGACTCTCTGACCGGCCTGCCAAACCGGAGGTTCCTGGACGAACAACTTGACGAGTGGGCGAGCGGTGATCGGCCGGCTGCTGTAATGATGATCGATATCGACCATTTCAAGCTGTTCAATGATACGCTTGGCCATCCGGCGGGGGATGAGTGCCTTAAAACCATTGCGGACGCGTTCACAGAAAAATTTGATCAACCGGACCTGTTTTGTGCCCGGTTTGGTGGTGAGGAATTCACGCTTGCTGCGCGGGACGTGGACGAATTACAGGCGCGCAGGCTTGCAAGCGCCGTTGTCGCGGCAATCGAGGGGCTGGCGATTCCCCATCCTGGCCGCAATGACGGGTTGGGTATCGTGACCATCAGCGTCGGTGTGGCGCTGAAGCCTGCAAATGTGGTAACCACCCGGGAAACAGTTCTTACCCACGCCGATGAAGCGCTGTATCTTGCCAAGCGTCGCGGTCGAAACCGGTTCGTGTTCAGCGAAGAGGTGTCGGACAGCCCGCTGCTGGTGAACTCCTGACCCGTATCAGCTCATGCGCTTCTTGCTCACGTGACAGCATTTCGCCTTCCTGATGCCGCTCGGGCCCGTCAGCAACAGGATATGGTGCTTGTCATGCTTGTGCAGCCTTTGGGGTGGCTGCCGGTTTGATCCCGTGGATATGCTGTTCGACAATGCTAGAGTGGCACGAACGCATGGCAGTGTGCGGCGACAGGAGAGGTGACAAGAGACATGGCGATGACCACCCAGACCAAAGCAATCGAACTCTATTACTGGCCGACCCCCAATGGCTGGAAAATCACGATCATGCTGGAGGAGCTGGGCGTTCCCTACGAGATCCGATATGTGAACATCGGCAAGGGCGAGCAGTTCGAGCCGTCGTTCCTGGCGATTGCGCCCAACAACAGGATGCCTGCGATCATTGATCCCGAGGGACCGGACGGTGAGCCGATCTCGGTGTTTGAATCCGGCGCCATCCTGCAATATCTCGGCCGCAAGTTCGGGCGTTTTTATCCTGCGCAGGAGCGCGCGCGCACGGAAGTCGATCAATGGCTGTTCTGGCAGATGGGAGGGCTGGGGCCGATGGCGGGGCAGGCGCACCATTTCTGGCAATATGCACCCGAGCAGGTGCCTTACGCGATCGAACGCTACACCAGTGAGGTCAACCGGCTTTACGGCGTCATGGACCGGCGGCTGGCCGACCGGGAGTTTCTGGCAGGCGATTATTCAATTGCGGACATGGCTTCGATCGGGTGGACCAGATCCTACGAGAGACAAGGCCAAGATCTCGCGGATTTTCCCAACCTCAAGCGCTGGTTCGAGACCCTGATGGCGCGTCCGGCTGTTGAAAAAGGCTGCAGCATCGGCATCGAGTACCGCAAGAACCTGGCCGACGACAAGGATGCGCAAAAGGTTCTGTTCGGCCAGAAGGCACGGTAGTTCGCATAAAAAGGCCCGCACCAGATCACATGGGCGGGCCTGTCAGTCTGCAGGTTGCGGTCTGGATTACAGTTTCGACCAGTTCTCCGAACGGCAAAGCACGGCCAGCACGCAGCCCTTCATCTTCATGGTCTTGCCGGAGATCGACGCGGACCCCTTGTAGGTCTTGTCGTTTGCTGGATCGGTGATGGTGCCGGAATAGCTTCCGTCGCTGCCCTTCATCTTGCCAATGCGTTTGCCTGAATGCTTGCCGGTCTTCAGGGTCACGCAGTAGGAGCCACCGCAGCTGGAGATCGCCGCGGTCTCGCCGCTCTTTGTCTTCCAGTTGCCCTCGATCGGATCGGCCAGTGCCGGTGCGGCCATGGCAACAACGAATGCGCCGGCGGTAATCAGTGTACGGATCATGATGTTCCTCCCAGGATATGAGCGCTTCCTCAAGCGCGTTTCTTACTTAACTCGACTTTACGTAAAGGTAAACTGGCATTTCTGAGGGATTTGATTGCTGCCGCATTGGGCTCTGTGTGGCGGCGAAGTGAGCAAGTTTTTGGCAGGCCGGATCAGATTTTCAGAAAATGCGATGTATCCTTGGTTAGCCGTTCGTAACTTTTTTGAGTGGCCTGAAATTGCCGATTTCAGCCGCTCCCGCCGGAACGCAACGGCTTCGATGTTTAACAAAATCCCAAATTTACCAAGCCTTTGGACTTTGTTCGCTTCCAGTTAAGCATGCAATTTAACGCGCTTTTTAATCGATAACGGCACACTTCAATCCAACAAGACAGCGCCGGACCAAACCGGACGACCACATGCAACGACGGCTTCTCAGGAGCTGACAGGGACTACGAAACCAAACTTTTTACAGGGACTGAAAAAATGGCACGTTATGAAATTCACGATCACGACCAGGCAATCATCGGCGGCGAAGCCAAGGCAGACGTTTTCTGCGAAATGGGCCTGATGTATGCGACTGGACGCGAATGCGAAGTCGACTTCATCGCAGCGCACAAGTGGCTCAACATTGCGGCAATCAAGGGCTCCGACCGGGCGGCTACATTGCGCGCCGAACTGGCTGAAAGCATGAGCAAGGCCGAACTTGCCGCGGCGCTGCGCGCTGCACGCGAATGGATGACCATGCATTGATCCGGGCTCTGGTCCCGACATTGCGCCGGCAAGGCGCTTGCAGGGCAGGGTGTCCAGACGGGCATTCCCAGGCCACGATACTCACGATCTTACCTCGAGGGGAACGAGGCGAGAGCCATAGCTCCGGACAAAACGGAGAGGCTTTCAGATAGGCCGCGATTGACCGAATTGGTCGATCGCGGCCTTTTGTTTGATAAGGGTGGTCCCGGGTCAGCCCAGTTCCGCCACGACCTCTGCGAGTGTTTTCTCGAACAGATCGATTTCGGGCCCGGGGCCTGTCGAAATGCGGATGCAGCGGTTGAGCGGCGCCACGCCGGGCATGCGGATGAAGACGCCGCGGCTGACCAGCCCATCAAGAATTGCCTTGGCGTAAGCGGCATCACGGCCGCAATCGACGGTGACGAAATTGGTGGCCGAGGCAATCGGCTTGAAACCGTGGCCTTCCGCAATGGCCGCGATCCGGTCGCGGGATGCCGAGACCTGGGCCAGTACATGGGCGAGCCAGTCCTGGTCTTTCAACGCCGCCAGGGCTGCGGCCTGGCCCAGCCGGTTGACGCCGAAATGGTTGCGCACCCGGTGGAACATGGCCACGCTGTCCTCGGTGCCGAAGACATAGCCGACCCGCTGGCCGGCGAGGCCATAGGCCTTGGAGAAGGTTCGGAAGCGCAGCACGTTGGCCATGTCGGCAAGTGCTGAGTTTGCGGGCAGCGCGGCGGCCGGCGCGGTTTCGCCATAGGCTTCGTCGAGCACCAGCATGGTGGTTTCGGGCAGGGCCCGGGCGAAGGCGGTCACGGCTTCGGCGGAATGCCAGGTGCCCATCGGGTTGTCGGGGTTGGAGAGATAGACCAGCGGCGCGTTCTCGCGGCGGACGGCGTCGAGCAGCGCATCGAGATCCTCGCGGTCATCGCGGTAGGGCACGGTGACAAGCTCTCCGCCAAAGCCTGCGACATGAAAATTGAAGGTCGGATATGCGCCGAGCGAGGTGACAACCGGGGTGCCGGGCTCGACGATCAGCCGCACGATGAGCCCCAACAGCCCGTCGATGCCTTCGCCGACCACCACCCGCTCGGGCGCCAGGCCCAGATGCGCGCCAAGGCCCGCGCGCAGATCATGGTTTTCCGGATCCGCATAGCGCCAGCTCAGCTGAGCCTCACGCGTGATCGCCTCGATCACCGACGGCGCCGGACCAAACCCGTTCTCATTGGCGCCAAGCCGCGCCTCAAACTCCGCCCCGCGCGCCCGCTCCTGGGTCTCCGGCCCGACAAACGGCACGGTCGGTGGCAGCGATTGGGCAAGAGCGGTAAAGCGGGCAAAAGCGGGCATGTCGGATCGGTCCTGTAACAATGGCCCGAAATCCCTAGCGGCAATGGGGGTTGGCTTCAAGCGGGGAAAAGGCGGTGGTGCCGTGGGGCAGGGGCGAAAGGCAACATCGCATCTCGAAGGAGTGCGTACAACGCCAATAAGTGCCCCTCCCCACCCCCTCCCCACAAGGGGGAGGGGCTAGTGTGCGGGTCGTTCCAGTTCCAGACAGGAAGTCCCGTGTCGTTGAAAGCGCCGGGATACGAAGACAGGCGCGGCCGGGTTAACCCCTCCCACCTGTGGGGAGGGGTTGGGGAGGGGTCTTTTGGCCGCCGCTGGCACCAACCCCACAGCAAGCCCACTCCCGCGTCTCCCGCATTAATCAAGCCCGGCGCTTTGCGTGCCCGGCCGCACGGTCTATGAACAGGGTCCCGCCATGTATCCCGAGTCTCCCCTGATGCCTCCCTTTGCCGAAACCATTCTTGTTGTCTTCACGCTGATTGCCATTGGTTATGGAGCGGCGGCGCTCAGGGTGCTCAAGCCGGAAACCGGCGACGGGCTTTCGGATTTCGTGTTCACCATCGCGGTTCCGCTGTTGCTGTTTCGGATTATTGCCACGGCGAGTTTTGACCATGGTGCTCCCTGGGCGGTGTGGGCTGCCTATTTCACCTCCGTGCTGGTCACCTGGGTGTCGGCACATCTGATCATACGCGCCGGCTTCGGGCGCGATGCACGCTCCGGGGTTGTCGCTGGGGTGACAGCCGGATTCTCCAATCTGGTGCTGCTGGGACTGCCGTTCATCACCGGCGTCTATGGCGAGGATGGCCTGGCGATCCTGTCGCAGATCGTCACCATTCACTTGCCGATCATGATGGCGGCCTCGGTCATCCTGTTCGAATGGGCGCTCAAACGCGACGGCGCCGGCACGGGTGGCAAGTCAATGATGGCGCTGCTGACGGGGTTTCTGCGTCAGCTTTTCTCCAATCCGTTGATCGTCGGAATCCTCTGCGGCTTCATCGTGCGGATGTCCGGCCTTGAGATCCCGCGGATTGCCGACCGGGTGATCGGCAGCCTGGGCGGGGTCGCCGGCCCGGTGGCGCTATTTGCCATGGGCGTTTCGCTGCGCGGCTACGGCATTCGCGGGCAGGTGCCACAGGCGTTATCGCTGGTGACTTTGAAACTGATGCTGATGCCGGCGGTGGCGCTGGGCATGGCGCTGGTGCTCGGTCTTCCGGAGCTTCAGGCCAAGGTCGTCGTCGCCGCGGCATCCCTGCCTGCCGGCGTCAACAGCTGGCTGATCGCCAGCCGTCTTGGCACCGGGCAACGGCTGGCGTCGAGTTCGATGACGCTGGGCACGGCGCTGGCTGCGGCCACAACCGGGCTGTGGCTGCTGATCGCCGAGGCAGTACTGTGAAAGCCTGTGCACAGATGTGAGCGATTGTTTCGCTTTCGTTTGTTTTCTTTTGACATTCGCAATTGTTTCGAATTACAAAAAACCTCAGCTTGTTGCATGAGCGGAGAGGCCAATGGCGCAGGACAAAGTCTATGATGTTTTCGTCATTGGCGGCGGCATCAACGGATGTGGCATTGCCCGTGACGCCATCGGCCGCGGCTATTCGGTGTTCCTGGCCGAGATGAATGACCTGGCCTCGGGCACATCGTCCTGGTCATCCAAGCTCATTCATGGCGGCTTTCGCTATCTTGAATATTATGAATTCCGGCTGGTGCGCGAAGCGCTGAGCGAGCGCGAAGTGCTGCTGTCGAATGCGCCGCACATCATCTGGCCGCTCAGATTCGTGTTGCCGCACCACAAGGACATGCGGCCGGCATGGCTGCTCAGGCTCGGCCTGTTCCTCTATGATCACATCGGCACCCGCAAGCTGTTGCCCGGCACCACGACGGTAGATCTCAAGTCCTCGCCGGTAGGAAAGCCGCTCAAGCCGCTGTTCTCAAAGGGATTCGAGTATTCCGACTGCTGGGTCAATGATGCACGGCTGGTGGTGCTCAATGCTCGCGACGCGGCCGACCGCGGCGCCGAGATCCGCACCCGGACCGAGGTGGTATCCGCCGAGCGCATGGACGGCCTCTGGGAGGTCCGGATCAGGGACCGGACGTCCGGCGTCAGTGAAACGGTGAAGGCGCGGCTGATCGTCAATGCCGGCGGCCCGTGGGTGGACCGGATCCTGTCGGGCGTTGTCGGACGCAATGACGCGCACAATGTGCGGCTGGTGCAGGGTAGCCACATTGTGGTGCCGAAACTGCATGATCATGACCGCGCCTATATCTTCCAGAACGGCGACGGACGGATCATCTTCGCGCTGCCCTATGAAGAGGATTTCACCCTGATCGGAACCACGGATCAGGATTACACCGGTGATCCGAAGGACGTGGTGATCACCGATAGCGAGATCGATTACCTGTGCGCGGCGGCAAGCGAGTATTTCGCCAAGCCGGTCGAGCGCGACAGCATCGTCTGGACCTATTCGGGGGTGCGGCCGCTCTATGATGACGGGGCGTCGGAAGCCCAGGAAGCGACGCGCGACTACGTGCTCAAGCCTGACCCCGCCGACGGCGCTCCGCTGATCAATATCTTTGGCGGCAAGATTACCACTGCGCGCAAGCTGGCGGAATCGATGCTCGAGCTGATCGAGGATCGCCTTGGCAAGAAGTCCGCGCCGTGGACTCACAGGGCCGCGCTGCCGGGAGGCGATTTTCCGCCCGACGGGTTTTACGACCAGGTGGCCCGGCTGCAGGCCGATTACCCGTTCCTCGACCCGCATCAGGCCCGCCGCTATGTCCGCCAATATGGCACCTGCGCGTGGAAGCTCCTGGGAGAAGCCAGGAGCCAAGAGGACCTGGGGCAGCATTTCGGTTACGGCCTCCATGCGCTGGAAGTGGATTACCTGATCTCTCATGAATGGGCGATGGAAGCGGCAGACGTGATCTGGCGGCGCACCAAGCGCGGGCTTCGTCTCGACGCGGCGCAGGTTTCGGCCCTTGAAGCCTATATGGCGGACGCCCGCGCAGGCTGAAGGCCGGCTTTCGGGTGAGGGGCTTTTCGCCGGCAGCGAATCCGGGTCATATGGGCGCGGAATTGGAGGACAGAATGAGCGGATATATTCTCGCGATCGACCAGGGAACCACCTCGAGCCGCGCCATCGTTTTTGATGGTGAGATGCGGATCGCCGGCGTCGGCCAGAAGGAATTCACCCAGTTCTATCCGCAGTCCGGCTGGGTCGAGCATGATCCGGAAGAAATCTGGAGCACCGTGGTCTGGTCGGTCAAGCAGGCGCTGAAGGAGGCCGGTGTCGAGGCCTCGGACATCGCCGGCATCGGCATCACCAACCAGCGCGAGACCGTGGTGGTGTGGGAGCGCGACAGCGGCAAACCGATCCATAACGCGATCGTCTGGCAGGACCGGCGCACATCCTCCTATTGCGACCAGCTCAAGCGTCAGGACCTGGAAAAGACCTTTACGGCCAAGACCGGACTGCTGCTTGATCCCTACTTCTCCGGCACCAAGCTGTCGTGGATGCTATCCAATGTGGACGGTGCGCGGGAACGGGCGGCACGCGGCGAATTGTGCTTTGGTACCGTCGACAGTTTCCTGATCTGGCGGCTGACCGGCGGCAAGTCCTTTGTCACCGACGCGACCAATGCGTCGCGCACGCTGATGTTCAACATCGGCACGCAGGAGTGGGACGCGGAACTTTTGAAGATCCTCGAGATCCCGGCGGAGATGCTGCCGGAGGTCAAGGATTGCGCCGCCGATTTCGGCATCACCGACAAGAGCCTGTTCGGGGCGGAAATTCCGATCCTGGGTGTTGCCGGCGACCAGCAGGCAGCAACCATCGGTCAGGCCTGTTTCGAGCCCGGCATGCTGAAATCGACCTATGGTACCGGCTGTTTTGCGCTGCTCAACACTGGCGAGGACCTGGTGCGGTCAAAGAACCGGCTGTTGACCACCGTCGCCTACCGGCTTGACGGCAAGGTCACCTATGCGCTCGAAGGCTCGATCTTCATTGCGGGTGCAGCGGTGCAATGGCTGCGCGACGGCATCAAGGTGATCAAGAAGGCCGAACATTCAGGCGATCTGGCAGCGGAAGCCGACCCGACGCAAGATGTCTATCTGGTGCCGGCGTTTACCGGCCTTGGCGCGCCGCATTGGGATGCGGACGCGCGCGGTGCGATCTACGGCATGACCCGCAACACCGGCCCCGCGGAGTTTGCCCGCGCAGCACTTGAGGCGGTCTGCTACCAGACCCGCGACCTGCTCGACGCGATGCACAAGGACTGGAAGAGTTCGGACGCCGACACGGTGCTGCGCGTGGATGGCGGCATGGTCGCCTCGGACTGGACCATGCAGCGACTGGCCGACATTCTCGACGCACCGGTGGACCGCCCGACGATCCTTGAAACCACAGCGCTGGGCGCGGCCTGGCTTGCCGGGCAGCGCGCCGGTGTGTGGCCGAAGCAGAAAGAGTTCGCCAAGGCCTGGGCGCTCGACACCCAGTTCAAACCGCAGATGGACGACGAGACCCGCAATGCCAAGCTCGAAGGCTGGCGCGACGCGGTGCGGCGGACGCTGAGCTAGGCAATTGGCCGGCACCGGTGCTGGATCCGCCAGGCAGATACGATGGACGGTCCAACGCTCCTGAGCTGGATCATCCGCAAACGGCTTCGGGGAGGGGCTTGATGGCTAACGCAACACACCGCACCGTCGAGCTGAACGGTCATTCCTTCCACTACCTCGAGTGGGGCAGTGCCGATGCTCCAACTTTGCTTTTCCTGCACGGCTTTCCCGAATATAGCGCGGCCTGGTCCGAGGTGGCGGAGAGGCTGGCTGATCGCTTCCGCTGTATCGCGCCCGATCAGCGCGGATTTGGCCAGAGCTGGGCGCCGGCCGAGGTCGAGGCCTATACTTTGCGCGCGCTGGTCGGCGACATGGTGGCGCTGATTGATCATCTGGGCGGACCGGTGACGGTGGTCGGCCATGACTGGGGTGCGGCGGTAGCCTATGGGCTGGCGATGTTCCAACCGGAATTGGTATCGCAGCTCGTCATCATCAACGGGGTGCATCCGGCTCCGTTCCAGCGCGAGCTGGCTGACGGAGGCGCGCAGACCAGCGCCTCGCAATATATCCTCTATCTTCGCGCAGAGGGTTCGGAAGAAAAGCTTGCGGCGAATGATTTTGGCGGGTTGCTGAAACTGTTCTCGGCGAAGATGGATCTCAGCTGGATGACGCCCGAAAGGCAGAAACTCTACAAGGCGGAATGGTCACGGCCCGGCCGGATGCGGGGCATGATCAACTGGTACCGGGCCTCGCCGCTCAAGGTCGCGAAACCGGGTGTGGCTATGACAGATGTTCCCCTGCTTTCGAAGGACAGGTTGCAGGTGCGCCGTCCGCATCTGCTGATCTGGGGGGATGATGACACCGCTCTGCTGCCTGCCTGCATCGAAGGACTGGAGGACTATGCCGCCGATCTGACCGTGCGCCATGTTGCAGACGCAGACCACTGGATCTGCCACCAGAAACCGGATGAGGTTGCGGAACTGATTGCCTCCTTTGTCGAACCGCCCTCTGAGTGATTTCCTCCAGAGCCGGACCTGGGCACTCCAGCTGTCTTTGAAGGCTGAAACCCAAGCCTCTGGCTCCATTCTCAAGATAAGCTAGTATGCGGTCCTTGGGTTGTTGCAGAGGAGCAATGCTATGCAGCTTGGTGCGTTTTCACTCAGCCTGGCGGTCAAGGATCTGGCCGCGTCACGTGCGTTTTACGAGAAGCTTGGTTTCACGGTGTTCGGCGGCGACGCGGAGCAGGGGTGGCAGATCCTGCACAATGGCGGCTGCGTCATCGGGTTGTTCCAGGGCATGTTCGAGAAGAACATGCTGACCTTCAATCCTGGCTGGAGCGAGAGCGCGACACCGCTCGAGCAGTTCACCGACGTGCGGGAGTTGCAAAAGCAGCTCAAGAGCAACGGCATTGCCTTCGAGGCCGAAGCCGACGAGGCTGCGACCGGCCCGGGGAGCTTCCTGATCAGGGACCCTGACGGCAACCCGATCCTGGTCGATCAGCACCGCTGACAGCCTTCGCTTTTGTCTTGTCGGCGGTTGATGCGGTTTCTGAAGCTGTCTTTGGACGCTGATTCCGAAACGCGCTCTAGCTGGTTGTTTGGCAAGGCTTACAAGCATGCGCGCATGTGGCCTCCGCGCGGGCTCTAGTCGATGAAGCTCACGGTGACGCCGGGCTTCACCATGCCGGCCAGTTCTGCTGCATCCCAATTGGTCAACCGTACGCAGCCATGGCTCTGGGTCTTGCCGATGGTGGACGGCTCCGGAGTGCCGTGGATGCCGTAGGTGGGCTTGGACAGCGCCATCCACATGCTGCCGACGGGACCGTTCGGCCCGGGCGGAACCTGCAGGATCTTGTCGTTGTTGCCCTGCTTGAAATTGATTTTGGGATTGTAGGTGTAGCCGGGATTGGGGGCCACACGCTCGATGGTGACCTCGCCGGAGGGGGACGGCGTGTCGGTCGAGCCGATGGTGGCTGGATAAGCGGCGAGCAGCTTGCCGGCAGCATCATAGGCGCGAACCTGTTTCTTGCCCTTGTCGGCGACAATGCGGGCAACCTTTCCGGTCTTTTCGCTGCCGGTCGCAACAACCTTGATCTGAACGCCGGGCAGGCTGAAATCGACATCCGGATTGAGTTCCCTGAGATAGGCCTCATCCATGTGGAAGCGCTCCGCCAGCATCTCCAGGGTGGAGGTATAGGACATGCGCTCGAGCTTTGCCTTTTCGGCGTAGTCAGACGGAATCGAGGCGACGAACGGGCCGGCGGCGTCTTCCGCGGTGATGGTGTAGGTGGCGAATGCGAGGCCGCCATCGGCTGCCAGACGGCTGACGATCAGGTCGGCGTCGGCAGGGTCAATCCGCTCGCCTGTCGCCTCGAACCAGGCATCCAGCGCCTTTCTGACATTCGAGCCCATGCGGCCGTCGATCACGCCGGGGGATATACCGTTGCGGTCGAGATAGACCTGAAGTGCTGTGACCTGGGCCTTTGTCAGCTTTAGCGCTTTCGCCGCGGGTTGCACCTGCTGTTCCGGGACTGCCGGTTCCTCGGCAGCCGGAACTTCTATGATTTTCGGCCGGGTGGGCACTGTGCCGGTGGTCGGATTGAGGTCACGACGCTCGATGCGGGCGCGGGGCGCCTCGGGAAAGGGGTCGCGCGAGACCTGCTGACGCGGCGGCAAGGGCCGCTCCGGAAACCGGGACGCATCCATCCGGCTTTCGCCGCCGCGCTCGATGATGCTGCTTTGCCCCTGATATTGCCAAGCCGGGATCTCGAGACCGATGACCTGGTCCCAATTGTCGACAAGCAGCCTGCGTCCCCGGTTGTCTAGGACAATGCGCACGGATCCGGCCTCGGGAATGTCGCGCATCAATTCGCCATTAATGTCGACGACAACCAAGCGCTGGCCGCGATACTGGTCGGCAAGAGCGGGGGCAGCCGAGAACAAGCCTGCGGCTATCAGCGCCGCGGCGAGGGCGGCAGCCCGAGGGGCAAAGGAGACAGTGGTGTTCATGGGGTCAACCTGCTGCTGGAACGACAATAGTGGCGACACCATTGCCAGAGTCTGCTGAATGCAAGCTGAACAAACGTGCGAAAATCGGCTTCAGTATGGCAGGCCGATGTAGTTTTCCGCGAGCGCGGTTTTCATCGCTTCGGATTCGAGCGTGTAGGCGAGCTCCGTCTCGGTGATCCGCGTGTCGAAAGGCGCCTGATCGGGGAAACGGTGCAGCATCGTCGTCATCCACCAGGAGAAGCGGACCGCTTTCCAGACCCGAGACAGGGCGCGTTCGGAATAGGCATCGAGCAGAGCCGTATCGCTGTCGAGGAAATGGCCGCGCAATCCCTCAAACAGGTAGTTCACGTCGGAGGCTGCGAGGTTGAGGCCCTTGGCGCCCGTCGGCGGGACAATGTGGGCTGCGTCGCCGACGAGGAACAGGCTGCCAAAACGCATGGGCTCGGCAACAAAGGAGCGCAAGGGCGCGATCGATTTCTCGAAGGACGGGCCGGTGATCATGGCTTCCGCGGTTTCCGGCGGCAGCCGGCGGCGGAGTTCGGTCCAGAACTCGTCATCCGACCAGGCCTCTATGCTGTCATCGGAATTGCACTGGATATAGTAGCGGCTGCGGGTGTTCGACCGCATCGAGCAGAGTGCGAAACCGCGCGAGTGGCTGGCATAGATCAACTCATGGCTGACGGGCGGCACATCGGCAAGAATGCCAAGCCAGCCAAAGGGGTAGACTTTCTCGAAGGTGCGGATGGCATCATCGGGCACCGATCGGCGGCTGGCGCCGTGGAAGCCGTCGCAGCCGGCGATGAAGCGGCAATCGATACGGACGGCTTCGCCCTCGATGCTGCAGGTCACATGCGGCTTGTCGCTGTCGATATCGTGAAGCTCGACATCGGCAACCTCGTATTTGCTGATGCCATCGGTCTGTTTGCGGCGCTCGACCAGATCCCTTGTGACCTCGGTCTGGCCGTAGACCATGACGTTCTTGCCGCCGGTCAGCTTGGCCAGGTCGATGCGGTGGGTGTCGTTTTCGCGGGTAATGGCGAAGCCGTCATGCGGCAGGCCTTCGGCATGCATGCGGGCGCCGGCGCCGGCCTGTTCCAGCAGGTTGACGGTGCCTTGCTCGAGCACGCCTGCGCGGACCCGGGAGAGAACATGATCGAGGCTGGAGCGCTCGAGAATGATGGTTTCAATTCCGGCATTGTGCAGCAATTGCCCGAGCAGCAGGCCGGATGGCCCGGCGCCAATGATGCAAACCTGGGTGGACAATTTCTTCATGCGGGTTTTCCCATCTCTTTGATTGAGCCGATCAGTGCGGAGGCTGCGGTCAGGCTGACACCTGCGGTTTCACACATTTGCGGCAGGATCATCCATTCCAGCATCCAGGCAGCGCCGGAGCGCTCCATCTCGTGAACCTGTGCCTGGTGCATGCCGGCAACCAGTGTGGCATTGTAGCGCGCCAGCGTGACCAGCCGCTCGGCGGTGACCGGATTCTGCTTGTGCGGCATTGCAGAGGACGATCCGCCGCCGGAAAGCTGGATATCGTCATTGCCACGCAGCGCCATCAGGGCGATGTCCTGGCCTATCTTGCCAAGCGCGCCGGTCAGCTCCGACATCCAGTTTGCCTGAGCCAGCACCGGGCTGCGGTCGGCGTGCCAGCTATGGCCCGGCCAGCGCAGGCCGAGTTTGGCGGCAATTGTTTCGGCAACCGTCTGCGCGTTCTCGCCCAGGGCCTGGAGATCACCGACCGCGCCACCCAATTGCAGCAGCCGTGTCTGCTCGGACAGGGCCGGCATACGGTTGTGCAGGGATTGCAGCGGGTGACGCCAGGCGGCAATCCGGTCAGCTGTCTGAAACGGGATCGCAGGCTGCATCCGGGTGATGGCGTGGAGCGTGTTGGAACCGTTGCGGGCGGAAAGCTCGGATAGCTGGCCCAGCAGGGTTTCAAGCCGTTGCGCCAGAATGGCATTGACCGAAGCCAGCGCCTCGACAGTGGCGGTGTCCATCAGGTCCTGGCTGGTGGCGCCATGATGGAGCATGGATTTTGCCGGCCCCGACACATGAGCGCGCAGCTGGCGGACATATTCGGGCACGGAGACACCGTCGCGGATGCCGGCTTTTGCGATTGCCGCGCCGTCAGGCTCGAAGTCCGCGATCTGGGAGATCAGATCCTGTGCATCGTCGGGCGTAACCAATCCCGCCCTAGCAAGGCCGCTGATCAAGGCCCGTTCGAAGCGGGAGAAGCTGGCGAACATCGCATCATCGGAAAACCGCTCGGCGATTTCACGGTCCTTGAACAGACCAGCCGTCCATGTCTGTCCGCCAGCTGCCATCTCAGACCCGCTCGAGTGCGATGGCGATGCCCTGGCCGACGCCAATGCACATGGTGGCAAGCGCGAGCTTCTCGTTGCGGACAGCCAATTCAAGCGCGGCCGTGCCGGTGATGCGGGCGCCGGACATGCCGAGCGGATGGCCGAGCGCGATGGCGCCGCCGTTCGGATTGATGTGATCGGCGTCTTCCTGCAAACCGAGCTGGCGCAGCACGGCGATGCCCTGGCTGGCGAAGGCTTCGTTGAGTTCGATCACGCCGAAATCGGATGGCTTGAGGCCAAGCCGTGCGCAGAGTTTCTGCGAGGCCGGCGCCGGCCCAATGCCCATGATGCGCGGATCGACGCCGGCGGTGGCGCCGCCGAGAATGCGGGCGATGGGGGTGAGGCCGTGCTTCTTTGCAGCCGCTTCGCTGGCAATGATCAGGGCCGCGGCACCATCATTGACGCCGGAGGCGTTGCCGGCGGTGACGCTGCCGCCTGCCCGGAACGGGGCCTTGAGCTTGGCCAGCTGCTCGATCGTGGTCTGCGGGCGTGGATGCTCGTCGGTGTCGACAACAACCGGATCTCCCTTGCGCTGCGGGATGTTGACGGCGACGATTTCCTTGGCGAAACGGCCGGAGGACTGAGCCTTGCCGGCACGGGTCTGGCTGCGGAGGGCAAAGGCGTCCTGGTCTTCGCGGCTGATGTTGAAGTCTTCGGCGACGTTCTCGCCGGTTTCGGGCATGGAATCGACGCCGTACTGGGCCTTCAGCGCCGGGTTGACGAAGCGCCAGCCGATGGTGGTGTCGTAGATTTCGGCATTGCGCGAGAAGGCCGTGTCAGCCTTGGGCATGACGAAGGGTGCGCGCGACATGCTTTCGACGCCACCGGCGATGACCAGTTCGGCTTCGCCCGACTTGATGATGCGGGAGGCGGCCAGAACGGCGTCCATGCCCGAACCGCACAGGCGGTTGAGCGTGGTGCCCGGCACCGAGACCGGCAGGCCTGCGAGAAGGGTGGCCATGCGGGCGACATTGCGGTTGTCTTCACCGGCCTGGTTGGCGCAGCCGTAATAGACTTCCTCGATCACGTCCCAGTCGACAGACCCGTTGCGCTCCTTCAGCGCCCTGAGCGGGACCGCAGCCAGATCATCGGCGCGGACACTGGAAAGGGCGCCGCCAAAGCGGCCAATCGGGGTTCGGACATAGTCACAGATAAATGCGTCGGCCATCAGGCAGCTTCTCCAGATTTGCCGCCGGAATGGGCAGCTTTGGTGCGGGCATTGAGATCGCGCAGCGTTTTCAGCTCGATCCCGGTCGGGGCCGGGGTCTCTTCAAGCTGCTCGGCGAAGCGCACGGTCCAGCCGCATTCGGCCTGAACCATTTCGCGCGTGACGCCGGGGTGCATGGAGACCACGGTGAACTCACGTGTTACCGGGTCGGGCTTCCAGACCGCAAGGTCTGTAACCATCAAGGTTGGTCCCTTGGTGGTAATCCCCAGGCGTTCGCGGTGATCTCCACCTTCGCCATGGCCAAAGCTGGTAAAGAAGTCGATCTTGTCGACCATGGCGCGTCTGGACTGCTTCAGCGTGATGAAGATCTCGCCGCAGGAGGAGGCAATTTCGGGCGCACCGCCGCCGCCGGGCAAGCGGGTTTTCGGCGCGTCATAGTCGCCGATGACGGTGGTGTTGATGTTGCCGAAGCGGTCGATCTGGGCGGCGCCGAGAAAGCCGACGGTAACGCGTCCGCCCTGCAGCCAGTAGCGGAACATTTCGGGCACCGAGACGGTGGTGACCGCGGTGTCGCAAAGCTCGCCATCGCCGATGGAGAGCGGCAGCACGTTCGGCGCGGTGCCGATGGTGCCGCTTTCATAGATCAGGGTCACGTCGGGCGCATGGGTCAGGCGCGCGATGTTGCAGGCCGCCGAGGGCGCGCCGATGCCGACAAAGCAGACATCGGTGTTCTTCAAGGCGCGGGAGGCCGCAATGGTCATCATTTCATTGGAGGTGAAATCGTTGTCGCTCATGCCGCGCTCCTGAGATGTTTGATCCGGTCAGCGAAATCTTCCGGCTTGGCGTCGAGAACATTGTCCTTCATCCAGGCGAGGAAGGTGTCGCGATCTGCCGCGATCTTGTCCCAGGCGATGTAGCTGGCGTTGTCGCGGGAATAATAGCCGTGCGCATAGGAGGGGTGGGCGCCGCCGGGCACGAGGCTGATGGCGGTCACGGCCCAGCCGGGCAGAACACAGGCATTGGGATGGGCGTCGAGCTCGTCGACGATTTCCTCGACGGTGACGACAGAGCGCTTGGCTGCGAGCACTGCTTCCTTCTGCACGCCGACAATGCCCTCGATCAGCACATTGCCCTTGCGATCGGCTTTCTGGGCGTGAATGAAGCTGACGTCGGGGCGGATCGCTGGAACAGCTGCCAGTTCCTCGCCGGTGAAGGGGCAAGTCACTGAGCGGATGTTCGGGTTGACGCTCGGAAGGCCCGCGCCCTTGTAGCCGCGCAAGACGGCAAACGGCAGACCGGCAGCGCCGGCCTCATAGGCATTGGCCATGGCGGCGTGGGAATGTTCCTCGATCTCGATCTTGTGCGGCCAGCCGTTTTCGACGGAATCGCGCAGCCGCCGCAGCAGGCCGACGCCGGGATTGCCGGCATAGGAGAAGATCAGCTTGCGCACGGCGCCAACGCCGATCAGCTGGTCGTAGACGACGTCTGGCGTCATGCGCACCAGCGTCAGGTCCTTGATGCCTTGCCGGATCGCCTCATGCGCGCTGGCATGCGGGATGAGGTGGGTGAAGCCTTCAAAGGCGGCGGTGTCGCCGGATTTCAGATTCTGCGCCACCGCGTCGGGCAGCGTCATGAATTGCGCCATGATGGATTTCTCTCTCAGATGTCGAAGAAGACGGTTTCCTGCGGGCCCTGCAGGTGGATGTCGTGGCTGTATGTGCCATTGCCGCCCTTGGCGAGCAGTGTCGTCACACGGTCCTGATGCTCGAAGCGTTCGAAGACCGGGTCGGTGGCGTTGGCCTCGGCCTCGTCCTCGAAGTAGATCCGGGTGTTGAGACCGAGATTGATGCCGCGCGCGACGATCCAGATACTGATGTGAGGCGCCTGCAGCCGCCCGTCGGAAAAGGGAACGCGGCCCGGCTTGATCGTCTCGAAACGGAAATGCCCGGTGGTCTGATCTGCAGCGCAGCGTCCCCAGCCGGTGAAGGCAGGATCGGCAGTTCCGCGAGGCTCGGCGGGGCTGTTGTAGAGACCATCGGCATCCGCCTGCCAGATTTCCACAAGCACATCCTTGAGCGGTGTTCCCGAGCCGTCGAAGACCCGGCCTTCGACGGTAATGCGCTCGCCCCTGGTCTTGTCGGTGACCATGGCGATGCCGAGATCCTGGTCGTAGACGCCTTCGATGCCGCAGAAATTTGGCGTCAGGCCGATATGGACATAGGGGCCAGCAGTTTGCGACGGGGATTCCTTGAAGGGATAGAGCGGTGTCGGTGTAACATTGGTCATGTCAGTTGCCCTCCAAGCGGTTTTCGAACAGGGTCGAGCGGCTGCCGCGCAAGATGATGTCAAAACGATAGGTCAGCGAGTCCATCGGCGCCGAGGATTCCATGTCGAGCCGTGCGACCAGCTTGTCGATGGCAGCCGGATCATTGATCGTCTTGACGATCGGACAGCGCGGGATCAGCGGGTCACCTTCGAAATACATCTGCGTGATCAGGCGCTGGGCAAAGGCCTGACCGAAGACGGAGATGTGGATGTGCGCCGGACGCCAGTCGTTGGGACCGTTCGGCCAGGGGTAGGGACCGGGACGCACCGTGCGGAAGGCGTAGGCGCCGTCATCACCGGTCACCGTCCGCCCGCAGCCGCCGAAGTTCGGATCGAGCGGCGCCAGGTAAATGTCCTTCTTGTGGCGGTAGCGGCCGCCGGCGTTGGCCTGCCAGAATTCGAGCAGGACGTTGGGAACGGGCTGTCCGCGTTCATCCATCACCCGGCCCTGAACTACAATGCGCTCGCCGATGGCGCTCATGCCGGGCTGGGCGAAGTTGAGTGTCAGGTCATTGTCGAGCTGTCCGATCATGTCGTGCCCGAAGGCAGGGCCGGTGGTTTCAGACAGCGTGTTGGCGAAGGCGATCAGCGGCCTCTGGGGCGCGCGCAGGACCGAGGACTTGTAGCCCGGTGCGTAGGCCTGGGGATGCCATGCACGGTCTCTGGGGAAATAATTCGCGGCTTGAGGTCTGCTGTTTTTCATGGCTTCGATCCTCCCTCAGCGGCCTTCATCTCGGCCAGGGTTCGTTTGGCAATGCGGAAGGCGGTGTTGGCTGCGGGCACACCGGCATAGATCGCCACATGCATCAGCGCTTCGCGGATGTCGTCTTCGGTGGCGCCGGTGTTGGCTGTGGCGCGAACGTGCATGGCGACTTCCTCCTCATGACCGAGGGCTGCCAGCAGGGCAATGGTGACGATCGAGCGGTCGCGCTTGCTCCAGTTCGGGCGGGACCAGAGGCCTTCCCAGGCGCTTGTTGTGATCAAATCCTGAAAAGGTTCGTCAAAGGGCGTCTTCGCCGCAATCGCCCGGTCCACATGGGCGTCACCCAAGACCGAACGGCGTGTCTGTTCGCCTTTGGATTTTGCTTCCACCCCGAGAACCTCCCTGTTTGTCTCAGCCTTCACTTTACATATTGGAATGGAAATGAATAATGATTTTTTGACGCAGTTATGATCGCGAAACTGATATGGATATATCCCGGCGCATCAAGATCCGGCATCTCGAAGCCTTTGTCGAAGTGGCGCGCCAGAAAAGCGTCGGCCGCGCGGCAATCACGCTGTCGTTGACCCAGCCGGCAGTGACGCGGACGATACGCGAGCTCGAGCAGATCGTCGGCGCGGCGCTGATCGAGCGCGATGGCCGGGGCATCAAGCTGTCGCACCAGGGCGAGGTCTTCCTTTCGCATGCCGGCTCGGGGCTGGCGGCGGTGCGCGGCGGCATTGCGGCACTGGCCAATGTCGCCACCGTGGCGGGGCCTCCGGTGCGCATCGGGGCGCTGCCGACGGTATCCGTCACCATCATGCCTGGCGCCGTGGACGATTTCCTGGATTCGGGGCTGAAAAGCCCGCTCAGAGTGACGACCGGTGAAAACCGGGTGCTGCTCGACCAGTTGCGCAAGGGCGATCTCGATCTGGTGATGGGACGGATGCCGGCGCCCGAGAACATGACAAGCCTGCGCTTCGAGCCGCTTTACCGCGACCGGGTGGTGTTTATCGTTCACAACACGCATCCGCTTTCGGGCCAGAGGCAGGTGGCGGCGGACATCCTTTCCCGCTACCCGGTTCTGGTGCCGCCGGCGGGGTCGATCATCCATCCATTTGTCGAGCGGGTGATGCTGGAGCAGGGCATGGCGCCGCCGGTGCAGGCGGTGGAGACAGTGTCGGACAGTTTCGGCCGCGCCTTCCTGCGCTCCACCAATGCGATCTGGATCATTTCGCGCGGTGTGGTGGCGGCGGAACTTGCGTCGGGCGAATTTATCGAACTGCCGATCGATACCGGCTCGACCATGGGGGCGGTGGGCCTGATCACGCGCGACATCGACCGGCCACATGATGCCGCCCTGTTCTTCGCCGACATACTGCGGCGGCGCTCGTCACAGAGCTGAACGGTTTCGATCAAGTTCTTGCCGGCATTGACTGGTGCGAGACGGCTGTGCGCCCTACATGCACCTCGGATTACGTGGGCAAGGGGCATTGGCATTTCATGCAAGATATTCTGGCGCTGGCAAGCGCGAACCTTCTGTCGCCGGCGGTGCTGTTTTTCGCGCTTGGCTTCCTGGGGACGATCGCCGGCGCGCATCTGACATTGCCGGAGGCTGTAGCCAAGACCCTGTCGATCTACCTGATGCTGGCGATCGGCTTCAAGGGCGGGGTTGCTGTCGCCGAGCATGGCCTTGGGATCGACATCGTGCTGGCGCTGGTCGCAGGAATGGTGCTTTCGGCGCTCATTCCGCTGGTGGCTTTTGGCCTGCTCACGGTGATGGCGCGGCTGGACCGGGTCGACCGCGCGGCGGTTGCCGCCCATTACGGTTCGATCTCGATTGTAACCTTTGTTGCTGCAGGCGAGGCCCTGCGGGTCGCCGGTCTGAGTTTTGAAGGCTACCTGGTTGCTGTTGCAGCGGTGATGGAAACGCCTGCCATCCTGGTTGCGCTCTATTTGGCGCATGCCGGCAAACCTGCATCCGAAGCTGCTGCCAAGCCCGGCGGGCGTCAGGAAAGGTTGTTGACCGAAGTCATGCTCAACTCGTCTGTCGTGGTTCTGGTCGGTTCGTTCGTGATCGGATTTCTGGCCGGACCGAAGGGGCTCGCCGATATTGCTCCCTTCATCGTCGATCCGTTCAAGGGCGTGCTGTGTCTGTTTCTGCTCGACATGGGCGCCGTGGCCGGACGCGGCATCCGCTCGGGGTGGAAGCACATGAGCCCGGGGCTGGTGCTGTTCGGCCTGATCATGCCTTACATAGGCGCCGTCTTCGCGCTTGGTGCCGGGCTTGCGATCGGGCTTTCGACCGGCGGCGTGGCGCTGTTGATGGTGCTTGGTGCTTCCGCCTCCTACATTGCCGTGCCCGCCGCGCTACGGCTGGCGCTTCCCGAGGCGAGGCCGTCCATCTATCTGACCCTGTCGCTCGGCATTACCTTTCCGATGAACCTGACCATCGGCATTCCCGCCTATATCGCATTGGCGCAGATGGCGTCGGGCTAACCGAGGAGATCACCATGCATACATTTGCAAAGAAGCAGATCCAGATCATTTGCGAACGGCCGATCCTCAAGCGTGTCCAGCGGCATCTGACCGAGGCCGGGGTCAAGGGCTTTACGGTGTTTCCGGCGCTGTCCGGATCGGGGTCTGAGGGGGAATGGGACCGCGAGGGGATGATCGGCGATGCCGGTCAGATGGTTATGGTGCTGGTGGTGCTTGACCCCGAAGATCTGGATCGGGTTCTCACCGACATCTTCGATGTGGTCAGCCCGCAAATGGGCGTGATCACCATCAGCGATGTGGAAGTGGTGCGGCCCGATCGGTTCTGAACGATCAAAGCGAAGCTGCGCCGAAACAGGCAAGCGTATTGTGGTTTTCGTTTCTTTCGTTTTAGACTGGTTGCGAAACCTGCAACCTTCGGAAGACGATCCAGATGTATCTTGCGCCGCGCCACTCCGAAATAATCGAACTTGCGAAGACAGAGGGCAGGGTTCTGGTTGACGAGTTGGCGACCCGCTTCGATGTGACGCCGCAGACCATCCGCAAGGACCTCAACGATCTGTGCGAACGGCAATTGCTGATGCGCATCCATGGCGGGGCGGTGATCCCGTCGAGCACGCAAAACATGGAATATGCCCAGCGCGGCAAGATTGCCGCAGATGAAAAGCAGACCATCGGCGAGGCGGCCGCGAAACTGATCGGCGACAATGCCTCGCTGTTCATCAATATCGGGACAACAACCGAGGCAGTGAGCCAGGCGCTGTTGCGGCACGGGCCATTGATGATCATCACCAACAACATCAATGTTGCCAACCGGATGCGGCCCTTTACCCAGTTCGAGGTGGTGATTGCCGGTGGCGTGGTGCGCGCCTCCGACGGCGGCATTGTCGGCGAGGCGGCGGTGGATTTTATCCGCCAGTTCAAGGTGGATTACGCGGTGATCGGCACCTCGGCGATTGATCCGGACGGGGCGCTGCTCGACTATGATTTCCGCGAAGTGAAGGTGGCGCAAGCCATCATTGCCAATGCGCGCCACGTGATCCTGGTGGCCGATTCAACGAAGTTCGAACGCACGGCGCCGGTGCGCATCGGGCATCTCGAGCAGGTCGACACGTTCGTCACCGATCAGTGTCCGGACGAAAGGGTGCGCAAGATCTGCCGCGAATTCGATGTTGAACTGATCGAGACTATGCGTCATCCCTAATATTTCGAAGGGCTGAAGTTCAGCTTGGTCACGGGGCGGTTCTACTGCAAACATTGGCTCTGTGCTATCTGTTGCCACGATGCCACTGAGGTAAAACATTGGCTTTCAGGCGGCAGTTTCTTGACTGCTGTCCTTTTTTGACCGGACGTCTGTCACTATATATCCGAAAATACGGAAATCCGTTTGCGGCAAACCGCCGGTCAACGTGGATGTTGCATTTAGCCTGGCTTCACATGAGCCGTTGCGCATTATTAAATTGAGAGCAGGTTCATCATGGCATTGCCAAGGTTTCACACCGTCGCAGCTTTCGTCGTGCTGGCTGTTTCTGCAGCCTGGGTGCTGACCGGCGAGTTCTCGTCGATCGGCAGCGCTGCGCAGGAGTCAGGTGACGAGCCAAAGGCCGAGCAGGCCGCTCCGGCCACCGAAAAGGCCCTGCGCACGGTCGCCGTGATCGAGCCCGACTTCATCCAGCACAACCGCATTATCCGGATTTCCGGGGTGACGGCGCCGGACAAGCGGACGACGCTTGCCACCCGCAGCGCCGGAATTCTTGGTGAGCTGAAGGTGGAAAAGGGCGACCGGGTGCAGGCGGGCGACGTCATCCTGGTGCTCGATGGCGCCGAGAAACAGGCGATGGTGGACACGGCAAAGGCGCTGCTGGATCAGCGGCGCAAGGAAGCCGACAATGTCGAGCGGCTGGTCAAGACCGGCATCGCGCCAACAACACAGATGGACAATGCCCGTTCGGCCCTGGCCTCGGCGCGCTCGCAGCTTGAAACGGCCCAGGCCGAAATCGACCGCTTGACGGTCGTCGCGCCGTTTTCCGGCGTCATCGACCAGGTCAAGGTCGAAGAGGGCAGCTGGCTTCCCTCGGGAGAGGCTGCCGCGGTTCTGCTGCAGCTTGATCCGGTGGTGGCGCTTGGCGAGGTGAGCGAGCGTGAGATCTCCCATGTCAACGTCGGCCGCGAGGCCGATGTGCGGTTGATCAGCGGCGAGATTGTCTCTGGAACTGTCCGGCATGTCAGTCTTGAAGCGACGGCCGGGACACGGACATTCCCGATCGAGGTTGCCATTCCAAATCCCGACAACAAGGTGCCCTCGGGCATGACGGCCGAGATCATGGTCAAGTCCGAAGCCGTGCGGGCGGTCAAGCTGCCGCGTTCGGTGGTGACGCTGGATCCGGCGGGGAATCTCGGGCTCAGGATCCTGAAAGGTGATGGAACGGTCGGGTTCGTGCCGATCGACCTGATCGACGACACGCCCGAAGGTCTGATCCTGAGCGGTGTGCCGGAAGACGCCAAGATCATCGTTGCCGGCCAGGACCTGGTCAGTGATGGTGAGGCCGTCAATGCGGTGCCTGCTGACTCGAGCATGATCACCGGAGCGACCGCCAGGGTGGCGGAGCAGGAGCAATGAACTTCGTCGATGTCGCGATCCGCAACGCGCGGCTGACCATCGCGGTTCTGCTGTTTCTCGTCGTCGCCGGGACGATGGCCTATATCTCGATCCCGAAGGAAGCCGAGCCCGACATCCAGATCCCGGTGATCTATGTCAGCATGGGCTATCAGGGTATCTCGCCCGAGGATTCCGAGCGCTTGCTGCTTCGCCCGATGGAGACGAAGCTCAAGAACATTACCGGCATCAAGAAGATGACGTCGACCGCCTACCAGGGCGGCGGCAACGTGCTGATCGAATTCAACGCCGGCGCCGATCTGGCCAAGGCGCTCGATGATGTGCGCACGAAGGTGTCCGACGCCAAGCCGGACCTGCCGCAAGGCGCGGATGAGCCGACCGTCAACGAGGTCAATATTTCCGAGTTCCCGGTTCTGGTGGTCACACTGGCTGGCGATGTTCCCGAACGCGCGCTGACGACTGCGGCGCGTGAACTCAGGGACCGGCTCGAAGAGGTCAGCGGCGTTCTGGAAGCAAATTTGCAAGGCGCGCGCGACGATCTCGTCGAGGTGATCATCGATCCGGTCAAACTGTCGTCCTATGGCATGCAGCTTGACCAGTTGATCGGCGCCGTCAATGCGTCCAACTCGGTGGTTGCCGCCGGCGCGCTGGAAGGCGATGAAGGCCGTTACTCGATCAAGGTTCCACTGCTGATCGAAACCATCGAGGATGTGGCGAACCTGCCGATCATCGCAGGCTCGAACGCCGTGGTGCGGGCCCGCGACCTTGCCTCCATCCGCGCCTCGTTCAAGGATGCCGAGACCATCACCCGGCTCAATGGCCAGCCGGCGATTGCAATCGAGGTTTCCAAGCGTGTCGGCGCAAACCTGATCGAGACCGTTGACGCGGTCAAAGAGGTTGCCACCGCTTACAAGGACTTGCTGCCCGAAGGTGCGGTGATCAGCTTCAGCCAGGACAAGTCGACCTCGATCCGGCAGTTGCTGGGAGATCTGCAGAACTCGGTTCTCACAGCCGTGATCCTGGTCTTCATCGTCATTCTCTATGCCCTGTCGGGCCGGGCGTCGCTGCTGATCGGCTTTGCCATTCCGGCCTCGTTCCTGATGGGCATCCTGGGGCTGTCGCTGGCCGGGCTGACGGTCAATATCGTGGTGCTGTTCAGCCTGATCCTGGCCGTGGGCATGCTGGTGGATGATGCCATAATCGTCACGGAGTTTGCCGAACGCCGGATGAGCGAGGGCATGGAGCGGAAAGAGGCATTCTCGCTGGCTGCGAAACGGATGGCGGGACCGGTGGTGGCGGCGACGCTGACACGCGTGGCCGCGTTCTCGCCGCTGCTGTTCTGGCCGGGCACGGTCGGCGAGTTCATGAAGTACATGCCGATCACGCTGATTGCGACCCTGTCCGCATCGCTGCTTTATGCGCTCGTCTTCACACCGACACTGGGCGCTCTGTTTGCCAAGCCAATGGTCGAGGACGGGCCGAAGCGTGACGGGCTTTACATGAAGTTTGTCGCCCGCGCCGTGCGGCATCCCTTCATTGTCGTGTTCCTGACGCTGGCCGCGCTTGTGGTGGTGCCGGTCGCCTATGGCAAATATGGCAACGGCGTCGAGTTTTTCCCCAATGTCGAGCCGGACTATGGTCTGCTTTATGTGCATGCGCGCGGCAATCTTTCGCTTGAGGAGAAAGACGATGCGGTGCGCATGGTCGAGGAGCGGATCATCGGCTGGCCTGGCCTGACCAGCGTCTATACACGTGTTGGCAATGTCGCCGGAGGCGGCAACAACGTGGCTGAAGATGTGGTCGGCGTCATCCAATATGAATTCGTCGACTGGCGCGAGCGCAAGCCTGCCGGTGAAATCCTCGAGGATTTCCGCCGCGAGCTCACCGGCTTTCCGGGGATCGATATCGAAGTGCAGGTGCCTGAAGGTGGACCTCCAACGGGCAAGGCGATCCAGATTGAGCTGTCTGCCGCCAACCCGGCCGGACTGTCCGAGGTTGCGCGCAGGGTTGCAGCACAGCTGGAAGCCACGCCGAATGTGATCGATGTCTCCGATGGCCTGCCACCGCCCGGCGTGGACTGGGAGATCCGGGTCGACCGCTCGGTCGCCGCCCGCTACGGGATCGGTCCGTCATCGGTGGGCACGGTGGTGCAGCTGGTGACCACCGGCCTGAAGTTGACCGACTACCGGCCGGCGGGCGTCGATGACGCGGTTGATATCCGGCTCAGGCTGCCGGAGGAACGGCGTACCCTGTCGACGCTGGATGATCTGCGTATCGAAACTGCCCAGGGCTCGGTGCCGATCTCCAATTTCGTGACCCGTGTCGCGGCCCCGAGCGTCGGTACGCTGACCCGCATTGACGGTGTGCGCACGGTGACGGTGGAAGCGGGCATCAGCGAGGGTGTTCAGGCCGACGCGTTGCGGCAGGGCATTGTCGCCGAGCTGGAAAAAGCCAATCTGGAAGAGCAGGGCATCCGCTGGAAACTGGCGGGTGAGGACGAAGAGCAGAAGGCCGCGGGCGAGTTCCTGTCCAAGGCGGCAGGTGCCGCTGTGTTCCTGATTTTTGTCGTGCTTTTGGCGCAGTTCAACAAGTTCCTCTCGGTGGCGCTGGTGCTGTCGGCGGTGGTGATGTCGACCATCGGCGTGTTCCTGGGGCTGCTGATTACCGGGCAGCCGTTTGGCGTGGTGATGACCGGGATCGGCATCATCGCGCTTGCCGGCGTGGTGGTGAACAACAATATCGTGCTGATCGACACCTATGACCATCTGCGGCGCGAGGGGATGGACAAGCTCGATGCAATCCTCGAGACCTGCCGCGAGCGTGTGCGGCCGGTGATGCTGACCGCCGTGACCGCAATCCTGGGCGTGTTGCCGATTGCTTTCGGGGTCAATCTCGAGCTGATGGCGCATGAGACCACCTATGGGGCACCCTCGACACAGTGGTGGATCTCGCTCTCAAGCGCGATCGTGTTCGGCCTCGCGTTCTCGACCATTCTGACCCTGGTGGTGACACCGTCGCTGCTGATGATCGTGACACGGTCGCAGGACAGCAAGGTGATTAATTGGTGGAACCGGATGAAGGCTCGGATCGGGCTTGGGAAAAAGCCGGCGGTTGCCAGCGCCCACGGCGAGCCTGCGGAATAGCCGGTTTTCCTGATTTGACTGACTTGAATGGGCGCTCGGGCTATCGGCCGGAGCGCCCTTTCTCTTGGCGAAGATGATCTAAGCTAACGGTCGCTGTTACCTGGAGGCTGCATGCCACTCTTAGGCCCTCCACAGGAGCATACCGTTTTATCGGTCTGCACACCGCTGCGAGTTTTCGGAAGCTGGAAACGCTGACCCGTTACATCTGCGAGGGCAGGAACAGCACCAGCCAGGGGAACAGCAACAGGATCACCAGACGGACAATGTCCATCATCCAGAACGGTGTCACGCCCCTGAAGATGGTGCCGACGGAGATGTCGCCGACCACGCTTTTGAGGATGAAGACATTGAGGCCGACGGGGGGCGTGATCAGGCTGATTTCGGTGACCACGACGACAATGATGCCGAACCAGACCGGGTCGAATCCGAGGCCAATGACGATCGGAAAGAAGATCGGCACGGTCAGAAGCAGCATCGAGAGGCTTTCGAAGACACAACCGAGCGCCACATAGATCAGGATGATCACCGTCATCACCAGCCAGGGCGAAAGCTCGGCGGTCGTGATCATGTCCTTCAGGCCCTCGGGCAGGCCGGCATAATTGACGAAGTTGGAGAAGATCCAGGCGCCGATCAGCACGCTGAACAGCTGCGCGGTGGTGGTCGCGGTTTCCTTGAGCACGGTGATGGTTTCACCAACCGTCAGCGAGCCGCGGAACAGGGCAATCAGGAACGCGCCCATGGCGCCCATGCCGGCGGCTTCGGTGGGCGAGAAGGTGAGGTTGATCGGCCAGAAATCCAGCGCGCCGTAAAGGCCGCCGATGACCAGGAAAAACAGCAGCAGTACCGACCAGACACCGCGCAGGGCCTGGAGTTTTTCGGACAGGCTGAAGCGCCTGCCGGCCGGACCGGCCGCGGGATTACGGAACACCGAGATCTGGACCGCGACCAGATAGAACACAATGCCGAGGATGCCCGGGATGATGCCGGCGATGAACAGCTTGCCGATCGAGGTTTCGGTCAGCAGCCCGTAGATCACCAGGATCACCGAGGGCGGAATAAGGATGCCGAGCGTGCCGCCGGCAGCGATCGAGGCGGAGGAGAGTTCGTCGGAATAGCCGAGCTTGCGCATTTCCGGCATCACCACCTTGGACATGGTGGCAGCGGTTGCCAGCGACGAACCGCAGATGGCGGCAAAGCCGCCGCAGGCGGCGATGGTGGCCATGGCCAGCCCGCCGCGGAAATGACCGAGAAAAGCGTTGGAGACCTGATAGAGTTCGCGGCTGATGCCGCCCTTGTTGACGAACAGGCCCATGAGAATGAACAGCGGCACCACCGACAGGCCGTAATCCTGGCTGGTGTCGATGATCAGCCGCGAGACCAGCGAGATCGCCGCCCTGAAGTTTGTCTCGTAGGTCATGCCGGCCATGCCGACAATGGCCATGGCAAAGGCAATCGGCATGCGCAGCAGCACCAGCAGCAGCACCGCGGCAAAACCAATCAGGGATTCAATCATGTGTGCCTCGGAGCAGGTCTGGCTTGAAGAGAATGACAGCTCCGCGCAGCGCCATTGCGATCGCGGTGACAAGGGTCATGAAAGCAATGAACCAGGTGATGTAGAACACCGGAATTGCCAGGTATTCGGTCAGGTCGCCATAGCTTCTGGCGCGTGCTGCGAGATCGAAGGAGCGCATGGCGGGCCAGTAGAGCAGGACGCCGCAGACCAGCGTGACCAGGCCTTCGAGCACGCGTTCGATGCCCAGGCGGTGAAACAGCGGATCGAGCAGGTCGACGACAATGTGGTTGGCCCGGCCGGAGACGACGGGGAGGGCCGAGAACACGATCACCGCCATGGCGATACGAGTAAGTTCGGTGGCGGCCTCGATCGGCGCTGAGAAGGTGGAGCGCATGATGACATCGGCAAATGTCAGCACCATGAGAATGAACAGCGTCGCCGCCGCGAGCAGCATCGGCAGCTCCGCCAAACGGTTCAACATTCTGGCGATCGGTTTCACGGCTGCTCCTCCCAGGCAGAATTGCGGGGGCACCACGGAGGTGCCCCCGCAGCGATATTATTTGCCGTAGGATGCCATGGTCGACGACACCATTTCCGCTGCCGCGTCAGCGTCGATCCCGAGCTCCGAGATTTCGGCCAGGACCTTGGTCCGGACGCGGGCGGCCATTTCGGCAAACTTGGCCTGATCTTCGGCGCTGGCGGTGACGATGTTGTTGTCGCCGGCAGCCATCGTGGCTTCGCGTGCCTTCTTGTCGCTTTCATCCCAGGCCGCGCCCATCATGCGGGATGCGGGCTCTCCGAAGACCTTTTCCTCGAGCGCGGATTTCACGTCATCGGGCATGGCGTCGAAGGTCTCCTGGCTCATCAGCACGGCAAAGGCGCCGCGGTAGAAGCCGCCGGGCATTTCGTAGACGTTCTTGGCGACTTCGTTGAGCTTGAAGCTGATGCGCTCGCCCATGTTCATGGCGACGGCATCGGCAGCGCCCGATGAGAGGGTTTCATAAACCTTCGGTGCAGGCACCTGAATGCCGATCAGACCCAGTTCGGTGCCGACATCGGCCGACACGCCGCCGCCAAGGCGGGTCTTGAGACCCTGCAGATCGTCAAGGGTCGCAACAGGCTTGTTGGAGTGAATCTGGCCGGGGCCGTGGGTGTTGAGGGCTATGACCTTGGTGCCCTTGAACTCGTCGAGCTGGGCCAGGTATTTCTCGTGCACCTGCCAGTAGGCGACGGAGGCAGCCTCCGCGTTGCCCTCGTAGCCGGGCAGTTCGATCAGCTTGGTGCCGACAAAGCGGCCGGGCTGGTAGCCGTTGAAGATGATGGTGATGTCGGCAGCGCCGTCCAGGATCAGGTCCATCTGCGCCGGCGGCGGGGCGAGGCCCATCTTGATCTCACCGCTGACCTGGCCGTCGGTGGCTTCCTCGATCATGCCAACGAGACCCTCCAGCATCTCGGTGTTGATCGGGTGTGTTGGCGGCAGCCAGCTTGAAATGGTCAGGTTGATGTCGGCGGCCATGGCCGTCGCCGAAAAGCCGACGGCCAGCATCGTGCTGGCCAACAGTGTGCCAATCTTGTTCATGCGCTTCCTCCCAGTGGTGAGGATCAGGCGTTCATTTCCTGACCTCGAAAGCAGAAACATGCATTATCATATAAAAACATGCAATGTCCGCTATCCATCTTTTTCAGGATTCCGCGTCGGCTGTCTTTCTCTGTGCTGGCTCGGACTGGCTGAATTCCAGATGCTCGATCAGGGCGCGCAGGGTTTGCTTGATTTCCGGACCCTGGCCGCCCTGGAATGATCTGAGCAACTCCTGCTCGTCGATCTTTGCGTCTGCAACCAGTTCATCGGCGAGGGCGCGTCCCTGAGGGGTCAGGAAGACACGGACCCGGCGGCCGTCCTTGGGGTCGCTGCGGCGCGTGACCAGCCCGCGGGTGTCCATCTGGATGATGATCTTGGTCAGCCGCGACTGCTCGATCATGGCGTAACGCGCCAGTTCGGTCACCATCGAGCCATCGGTGTCGATGAGACAGGCCATGACGCGCCATTCCGGTACCCGTAACCCCCTCGTGCGGACATGGGCGTGGAAATGCTCGCTTGCCGCTTCGCTGGCCGCGGCCAGCAGATAAAGCAGGTAGTTGGGAACAAAGGGGGGATTGGGACTGTCGGCTGAATTGCTCATTCGGATTCCGCGTGCTTCGGGGCGGCTTTCATCGCATTCCGGGAGTGTATCTTCAACAAAAACCTCTTGACAAGAATTATATGAAAATTCATGTTTCTTGCAAAGGAGATCGTGGAATTGGTTGAGCCGGTCAAATTGAAAGTCGCGTCGGTGCGCATGCTGACACAAGCCATTCGTGAACTGGAGTTGGTGCGCAGCGACGCTGGCACGCTTGCAAGCTACACGCCTGGCGCTCACGTCAAGTTCGCGCTGCCGGCCGGGGAGCGGTCCTACTCGCTGATCGATTTCGAGCCCATCCCGGATGATGCCGCTCCGGCCAGCTATCGGTTTGCAGTCCAGCTCGAGGCGGAAAGCACCGGCGGTTCGAGCTTCATGCATGATCTCAAGCCTGGCGACGAGATCACGGTTTCAGCCCCCGGCAATGATTTTCCGCTTGTGGCGGACAAGCCCGCGCTGCTGATCGCAGGCGGTATCGGCATTACGCCGATGATCAGCATGGCGACTGCACTGGCCGCCGCCGGGACCCCGTTCCGGTTTCACTATGCCTGCCGCAGCGCGGCTGCAATGGCTTACCGGGACGAGCTCGAGGCTCGGTTCGGCGACCATCTGACCTTGCATTTCGATGATGTCCCCGAGACTGCACTGGATATCGCAGCGCTTGCAGGATCGGTGGGCGCTGACGAGCATGTCTATGTCTGCGGACCCAAGGGTATGATCGAGGCCGTCAAATCGGCGCTGGAAGCAGCCGGCGTCACTCAGGACCGGATCCATTTCGAACTGTTTACGTCCGCAGCCGAGCAGGCCGGGGACAGTGCCTTCGAAGTTGAAGTGCATGCCACTGGCGAGGTGTTCGAAATACCGCCGGGCAAAACCATCGTGGAAGTGCTCGAGGCAGGGGGTGTCGACCTGATGCATGATTGCCTGCGCGGCGATTGCGGCATCTGCCGGACCGATGTCATCGATGGCATTCCGGATCATCGCGATGTCGTGCTCAGTGACAGCGAGAAGGCTGAAGGTAATGTGATCCAGATATGCGTGAGCAGGGCAAAATCCGCCCGTCTCGTGCTTGATCTATAGGAGAGGTGGCAATGGGACGCTATGCAGACAATCCAGCAGCGATCAAGGCCTTGTATCGCGGCAATGAAGTTCACCGGGACGTCTATACGGACCAGGAAGTCTACCGGCTGGAGATGAAGCACCTGTTCGCCAATGCGTGGGTGTTTGTCGGCCATGAGAGCCAGACGCCGAACAAGGGCGATTACTTCTCGACGCAAATTGGCGACCAGCCGGTGATCCAGGTTCGCCACAGCGATGGCGAGGTGCATGTGCTGCACAACCGCTGCCCGCACAAGGGCACCAAGATCGTCATCGACCGGGCCGGCAATACCGGCAAGTTCTTCCGCTGCCCCTACCATGCCTGGTCGTTCAAGACCGATGGCTGCCTGCTCGCCATCCCGCTGAAGAAGGGCTACGCCAATACGGGCCTCGAAAACACCGACAGCGGCAAGGGCATGCGCGCCGTTGGCGAGGTCCGCAATTATCGCGGCTTCATCTTCTGCCGCCTGGCCGAAGAAGGGATCTCGTTCGAGGAGTATTTCGGCGGTTCGCTGTCGTCGATCGACAACATGGTCGACCGCTCGCCGGCAGGCCGGCTCGAGGTCGCGGGGCCGCCGCTCAGATACATGCATCACTGCAACTGGAAAATGCTGGTCGAGAACCAGACCGACACCTGCCACCCGATGGTGGCGCATGAGAGTTCCGCCGGAACCGCTGTGAAGCTCTGGGAAGAGCTCGACATGCCGGAAGGCACGCCGCTTCCGGCCGCGATGGAAATCATTGCGCCCTTCATGTCGCCTTACGAGTTCTTCGAGAACATGGGGATCCGGACCTGGCCGAACGGACACGGCCATACCGGCGTGCACCACTCGATCCACTCCAATTATTCGGCCATTCCGGGCTATATGGACAAGATGGTCGAGGCCTATGGCGAGGAGAAGGCCAAGGAAATCCTCGGCGAAAACCGCCACAACACGGTCTATTTCCCCAATATCATGATCAAGGGGCCGATCCAGCAGCTGCGCGTGTTCATCCCGCTGGCAGCCGACAAGACGATCGTGGAAAGTTATATCTACCGTCTCGTGGACGGGCCGGACGAGCTGACCCAGCGCACGGCGATGTACAACCGGATGATCAACGCGCCGACCTCGATTGTCGGGCATGACGACCTGGAAATGTATGAGCGCGCGCAGGAGGGGCTGCAGTCGGACGGGCTGGAATGGGTCAATATCCAGCGGCTTTATGAAGAGGGCGAGGATTTCACGAAAGAAGCGGTCGAGAACGGCACCACCGAGCGGCAGATGCGCAACCAGTTCGATGCCTGGGTCAAATTCATGACCTGGGACATGGATGACGTGCGGGAGGCTGCGGAATGAGCGTCTCCAAGGAACAGCTGATCGATTTCATCTATGACGAAGTGCGGATGCTCGACGAGGGCCGTTACGACGAGTGGCTGGCGCTGTGGCTCAAGGACGGGCATTACTGGATGCCGCTCGATTACAAGCAGACCGATCCGCTCAACGTCACCTCCCTGATGTATGAAGACCTGTTCATGCTGAAATTGCGGGTGGAACGGCTCAACGGGGCGCGGACGTTTTCGCAAAAGCCCAAAAGCCGGTGTCACCATGTCATCCAGCGTCCCTATGTCGACGAGATGGATGAGGCGGCAGGAACCTTCGTGACCACGACATTCATGCATTATGTCGAAACCCGGCTCGACGAGCAGACCCTGCTGGCGCTGACAGCGCGGCACGAACTGGCGCTGGTCGACGGCAAGCTGAGGATCGCCAACAAACGGGTCGACCTCCTCAACAGTGACGCGGCCTTCCGCAACATCCAGCTGCTGCCATGATCGAGCCCGGCACACAGACCATCTGGCAGGCGTTTTCAGCGACAGCCAGCCTTTATCCTGATCGTGCAGTCTTCAACGTCATGGACGAGACCGCCGGGATCTACGGCATCGAAGCCGGCGAGACGAGCTATCGGGAGGTCTCCGATCAGGTGACGCAGCTTGCAGCCGCTTTGCAGGAGAAAGGCTATGGCGCGGGTTTCCGGGTCATGCTTCTCCTGGAAAACCGGCCGGAGTTCTTCGTCTGGCTGCTGGCGCTCAACCGGATCGGCGCCTCGGTGGTGCCGGTCAACCCGGACCTGAGGCATTCCGAACTCACCTATATGGCCGGTCATTCCGAACCGTCGCTGATCGTCGCGATCGGGCCTCGTTGCGATGGCCTGACAGCGGCTGCGAAAGAGGCAAGGCTTGATGTTCCGGTGATCACGCCGGCCGATCCCGTGCCTCAGCCCGGGTCTGCAGGCCCGGTTGCACTGCAGCCTGGTGCCACGGGCGGCGCTGATGGCGAAGCGCTGGAAGCCGCACTCCTTTACACCTCCGGCACCACAGGCAACCCCAAGGGTTGCATCCTGACCAACAGCTATTTTCTCGAGGCGGGCCGCTGGTATGCGCAAGCCGGCGGGTTGTGCGCGCTTACCGAGGACGGCGAGCGGATGATCACTCCGCTGCCGATCTTTCACATGAATGCCATGGCTTATTCCTTCATGGCGATGGTGGCCGTCGGCGGATGCCTGACCGTGCTCGACCGGTTTCATCCGTCGAGCTGGTGGAAAAGCGTGCGTGAGAGCGGCGCCACCTGCCTGCATTATCTCGGCGTGATGCCGTCGATGCTGATGGGTGCGCCGGAAAGCGCAGCGGACCGTGACCATTCGGTCCGGTTCGGATTTGGTGCGGGCGTTGACCCGAAACTGCATGCGGGCTTCGAAGAGCGCTTCGGCTTCCCGCTGGTCGAGGCATGGGCGATGACGGAAACCGGCGCGGGTGCGGTGATCTGCGCCAACCAGCTGCCACGGCGGGTGGGCGAGAGCTGCCTCGGCAAGCCCGGTGATGAACTCGACGTGATGATCGTGGATACCGACGGCGCTGAAAGCCGCAACGGACCCGGCGAATTGCTGGTCCGGCGAAAGGGTGACGAGCCGCAACGGGGCTTCTTCTCGGGCTATTTCAAGAACCCGGAAGCCACTGCAGAAGCCTGGGCAGATGGCTGGTTTCACACCGGCGATATCGTTCGGCGTGAAGACGATGGTTCGATGTTCTTTGTAGACCGGAAGAAGAATGTGATCCGGCGGTCGGGCGAAAATATTGCGGCGGTGGAGGTGGAATCAGCGCTGATGCGTCACCCGGCGATCAAGGCTGCGGCGGTGGCGGCCGTTGCCGACCCGGTGCGTGGCGACGAGGTGTTTGCCTGTCTCAAGGTCGACGGCGATGCGGGACCGGCGCTGGCGAGCGAGATTGTCGGCTGGTGCCTTGAACAGCTCGCCTATTACAAGGCGCCGGGCTATGTTGCCTTTGTCGATGCGCTGCCGCTGACCTCGACCCAGAAAATACAGCGGCGTGAACTCAAGGAACTGGCCGAGAGACTGGTTCAGGATCCGGCAACGGTGGATACGCGCGCCATGAAGAAGCGGACAGCCGCGTGAAGCGTCAGAGCTATGATGGCGTGGTGGTGACCGCGCCCGTATCCGTGCCCTATGTGCGCTATTCGCAGGAGACGGCGCATTGGTGGATCGCACGGGCGCTGAAACAGCTGCTTGAGGTGGCCGGGATTTCGTCGCGCGAACTGGACGGGTTTTCAGTCTCGAGCTTCACGTTGTTTCCCGACACGCCGGTGGGGCTGACCCAGCATCTGGGCTTGAGCCCGCGGTGGCTTGACAGTGTTCCGATGGGTGGGGCCAGTGGTGTCGTAGCGCTCAGACGTGCCGCGCGCGCGGTGCAGGCGGGCGATGTCGATGTGGTCGCCTGCGTCGCTGGCGACGCCAACCGGATCGACAGTTTCCGCCAGCTTCTGTCGTCGTTCTCGCGCTTTGCCATGGATGCGTCCTACCCCTATGGATCGGGCGGGCCGAACGCCAGTTTCGCCCTGATCGCCGATGCCTACATGGCCGAATATGGCGCGAAGCGCGAGGATTTCGGGCGCATCGCCGTGGCCCAGCGCGCAAACGCGCTTCACTATCCCGATGCCATCATGAAATCGCCGCTGTCGCTGGAGCAGTATATGTCGGCAAGGCCGATCTCGGAGCCGTTCGGGCTGTTTGACTGCGTCATGCCCTGTGCCGGCGCGGAAGGCTTTCTGGTGATGCGCGAGGATGAAGCGCAGCGGCGCGGTCTCGCTTATGCGCGGATTGCCTCGACCATCGAGCGGCACAATGCGTTTCCCGAAGACCCGGTGCAGCTTCGCGGCGGCTGGGTGATGGATATCGATGAGCTTTACGAGATGGCGGATTGCGGGCCGGGCGCCATCGATGTGCTCGAGACCTATGACGACTATCCGGTGATCTCGATGATGCAGTTCGAGGATCTCGGGTTTTGCGCCAAGGGCGAAGGGGCGCAATTCGTACGCAACCAAGATCTGACGATCACCGGCGATTTCCCGCACAACACCTCGGGTGGACAACTGTCCGCCGGACAGGCCGGTGCGGCCGGCGGGTATCTCGGGCTGGTCGAGGCGATCCGGCAGGTGACTGGGCAGGCTGGCGGTACCCAGGTCGCCGAAGCAAGAACCGCGATGGTGTCGGGGTTCGGCATGATCAATTATGACCGTGGCCTGTGTTCCTCGGCTGCAATCCTGACGGGGGCGGGGCAATGACCGACAAGCTTCTGCCACCCAAAAAGAAGAACCCGCAACTGCGCCAGCGCGTGCCGACGCTGCCGCCGGCCATGCGGTCACGCGCAGCGCTGGGGCTGACGGCGGCCGCCGCGCGGGGCGCATTCTGTCTGCAGCATTGTGAAGAGTGCGGCGCGGTGCAGTATCCGCCACGCGACGCCTGCAGCTCCTGCCTCTCGGTTGATCTTGCCTGGCGCGAGACCGCCAGGGAGGGCAAGCTGATCGCCGAAACGCGCATTCATGCGTCGCCCGATCCCTATTACCGCGAGCGGCTGCCTTGGCGCTCAGGCCTGGTGCAGCTGGAGGCCGGGCCGACGGTGCTATGCCATCTGCATGGTGATGTGGGGCGTGGCGACACGGTGCGCATGGATCTCAAGCTCGACAAGGCCGGGCAGGGGGTGATGATCGCCCTGCCAGTGGAAAGGACACCCGATATGGCGGATGACCCGCAATTGCGCAGCCTGACGGCCGACCCGAAACACCGCCGGGTTCTGATCACCGACATCCGCTCGCCGATGACGCGGCCGCTGATCGACGGGCTTCTGGCCGCCGGTGCCGCGCATATTTTCGTCGGCGAATCCGAAAGCTGGCGGCGCGGGTCCGATCATGAGGCGATTGCCGCGCTCGACAAGGTTTCGGTGATGCAGCTTGATGTGTCGGATGCATCATCAGTCCAACGGCTTGCAGCCGAGATCGGCGGCAAGACCGATATTCTGATCAACACGGCACGCTTCGTGCGGCCCGGTGGTGTGCTTGGCGCCGACACGGTGTTTGCGCGCGAGGAATTCGAGACCAATGCGCTGGGGCTGATGCGGCTGGCGCAGGCATTCGGACCGGGAATGGCGTCGCGCACGGCCGATGGCGTCAATTCCGCCGTGGCCTTCGTCAACCTGCTCTCGGTGCACGCGCTTTCGGCTGATCCGCACTATGGCGCGTTTTCCGCCAGCCAGTCGGCGGCGCTGTCGATCAGCCAGACACTGAGAGCCGAGTTCCGCAGCTCCGGGCTTCGGGTCATCAATGTGTTTACCGGCCCGACGGACGATGAGTGGCACCAGCCGCTGCCGCCGCCGAAAGTGCCGCCGAAGGCGCTGGCGAAGTCGGTACTTACGGCCCTGAGCGAAGGTCTTGAGGATGTTTTCTGCGGCGATGTTGCAAAAGACCTGGAAGAGCGCTGGCGCAAGGACGCCAAGGTGCTGGAACGCGAACTGACGGGAGGCGGGACATGAGCGAGGCCATTTCAGCCCTTGCGGCAGCGCTGGGTGACGGATCGGTCGAGGTCGTTGATCTGACCCATACGCTGGATCCGGATTTCCCGGTGATCGTGCTGCCGCCGGAGTTTGGCCAGTGCGCCCGGTTCCGGATGGAAGAGGTTTCCGCCTATGACGGACGCGGACCGGCCTGGAAGTGGCACAACATCTCGATGAACGAGCATACCGGCACGCATTTCGATGCGCCGATCCACTGGGTCTCGGGCCGCGATGTAGCCAATGGCGCTGTCGATGAGATCGACCCGGCGATGTTTGTCGGGCCGGTGGTGGTGATCGATTGCTCCGAAGGCGCTGCCACGGACGATGATTTCGAGCTGACGCCGGAGATCATCGCGGCATGGGAAGCAGAGCACGGCACCATTCCGGCTGGCAGCTGGGTGTTGATGCGCACCGACTGGTCGAAGCGGCGGGGAGCCGAGTATCTCAACATGGCCGACGACGGGCCGCATTCGCCCGGGCCGACGCCGGCTGCAATCGAGCTGCTGCTCAAGCGCGACATTCGCGGTTTCGGCACCGAGACTGTCGGTACCGATGCGGGGCAGGGCGCGCATTACACGCCGCCTTATCCGGCGCATTATTTGCTGCATGGCGCCGGCAAGTTCGGGCTGCAATGCCTGAGCAATCTCGACCGGCTGCCTGCAACGGGCGCGATGCTGATCGCGCCGCCGCTGAAGATCAAGGGCGGTACCGGAAGCCCGCTCAGGGTGCTGGCGCTTGTGCCGCAGACAACAGCTTCGGGAGACAGAACGTGAGCCAGCACACAGCAGTTATTACCGGTGCTTCCAAGGGCATTGGGGCAGATCTGGCGGGCAAGCTGATCGAGCGCGGCTACACCGTGATCAACCTGTCGCGCAACGCACCGGAACAAGGGCATGAGCGGTTGATCAGCGTCTCCTGTGATCTGCTGGATGCTGAGGCGGTTAGCCAGGCGGCGCAGCAGATTGCGGCAGAGCATGAAGTCACGCATTTCGTCCACAATGCCGGGCTGATCTGGCCTAACCTTGTGGAAGAGGCCAAGCCCGAAGACATCACCGGCCTGTCGCAATTGCATCTGGGGTCTGCACTGACGCTGTTGCAGGCGTTCCTGCCGGCAATGAAGGCGCGCAAGTTCGGCCGGGTGATGTTCAACGGGTCACGCGCGGCGCTCGGGGTTCCGACACGCACCGCCTATTCGGCGACCAAGGCGGGCATGATCGGCATGGCGCGGACCTGGGCGCTGGAGCTTGCGCCGCATGGCATCACCGTCAATGTGGTGGCGCCGGGGCCGGTGCAGACCGACAATTTCTGGGGCATCATCCCCAAGGGCAGCGAGCGCGAATCCGAGCTGGCCAACAAGATCCCGGTCGGGCGTCTCGGCTCGGTGGATGACGTCAGCAATGCATTTCTGTTCTTCTGCGATCCGGCCAGCAGCTTCGTCACCGGCCAGACGCTCTATGTCTGTGGCGGCACCAGCATCGGCATGATCAACTTGTAAGTGACCGTTGAGCATTGCGGTGCGGCGTCAAACAAAAAATCGCGCCGGGATGGGCGCGATTTTCTCAGTTTCGTATCAGGTCCGCCGGGGTCAGATCGCAAGGTAGTCGTGACGCAGCTGCTCGTTTTCGAGTACCTCTTTCGCGGTGCCGTCAAAGACCACGCCGCCGGTTTCGAGGATGACGGCCCGGTCGGCAAGTTTGAGCGCGCGAACGGCGTTCTGTTCCACCAGGATGGTGGTGATGCCCTGCTGCTTGATGATGTTGAGCGTCTTTTCGATCTCGTCGACGATCACCGGGGCGAGACCTTCATAAGGCTCATCGAGAAGCAAAACCTTGATGTCGCGGGCCAGCGCCCGGCCGATCGAGAGCATCTGTTGTTCGCCGCCCGAAAGCGTGACGCCTTCCTGCTTGCGGCGCTCGCCCAGACGCGGGAACAGCTCGTAGATCCGTTCGATCGACCAGCCGATGGGCGGTGCGATCTGGGCCAGTTCGATGTTTTCTTCCACCGTCAGGCCGGGAATGATGCGGCGGTCTTCCGGCACCAGCGACAGCCCGGCGCGGGAAGCCTCGTGCGAACTCATGCGATGCAGTGGCTGGTGATCGAGCCAGACCTCGCCATGGGTCATGGCCGGCGAGCCGATCTGGGCGATGGCGCGCAGGGTCGAGGTCTTGCCGGCCCCGTTGCGGCCGAGCAGTGCTAGGATCTCGCCCTCATGCACATTGAAGCTGACGCCCTGAACGATGTAGCTCTCGCCATAATAGGCGTGGATGTCGTGGACCGAGAGGAAGGCCGGTGCGGTGGCCGCATGGTTGGCGTTCTTCGAAAAGTCCGGGCCATCTGTCGGCTGGGCGCCGGTTGCAGGTTGGATCTGGCTCATGCTGCGGCCTCTCCCAGGTAGGCTTCTTTGACTTTTGGATGGCCCTTGATGTTCTCGGGCGTATCCTCGACCAGTGGTGTGCCCTGCGCCAGTACGGTGATGCGCTTGGCGAGCGAGAACACCACATGCATGTCATGCTCGATGATCACCATGGTGATGTCGCGCTTGTCGTGGATCTCGTTGAGCAGGTCGATGGTGTTGTTGGTGTCGGCGCGGGCCATGCCGGCGGTCGGCTCGTCGAGCAAGAGCAGTTTAGGCTCCTGCACCAGGCACATGGCCATTTCGAGGCGCCGCTTGTCGCCGCGCGACAGTGAACTGGCGATCATGTGCCGCTTGTCGGCCATGTTGACCTCGGCCAGCATCTGCTCGGCTTTCTCGATCAGCTGCTTTTCAGCGGCGATCGATTCAAGCGCGTGCAGCCGGAAAGCGCCATCGCGCTTGGCAAAGCAGGGGATCAGCATGTTCTCGAACACGCTGAGATCACTGAAGATTTCCGGCGTCTGAAAGACCCGGGAAATGCCCAGCTGGTTGATCTCGTAGGGTTTGCGTCCAAGCACCGAGGTGCCGTTGAACATCACCGTCCCGGTGTCGGGCGTCAGTTTGCCGACCAGGACATTGAGCAGGGTCGACTTGCCGGCCCCGTTCGGTCCGATGATGGCGTGGACGGTTCCGTTGGCGATGTCGAGATTGACATCGCCAAGGGCTTGCAGACCGCCGAACCGCTTGTTGACATTAGAGACTTCAAGAATTCCCATATCTATTATCTCCGCAGATCAGTTTACGTGGGCCGAAGGCTTTGGGTGATGGTCGGCGTCTTGCTTCTTTTTCCGGTTCTTGCCGGTGATGGCGTTCCAGATCCGGGTTCCACCTTCCATCAGGCCGCCGGGCAGGAAGATCACGACCAGCATGAACAACAGGCCAAGTGTCAGGTGCCAGCCCTTGCCGATGAAGGGGTGCAGCACGAAGACAACCGCATCTTCCAGGCCGTCCGGCAGGGCGGAGAACCAGGTGTGCAGGATGTTGTCGTTGATCTTGGAGAAGATATTCTCGAAGTACTTGATGAAGCCGGCGCCAAGGACCGGGCCCATCAGCGTGCCCGCACCACCGAGAATGGTCATCAGCACGACCTCGCCGGAGGCCGTCCACTGCATGCGCTCGGCACCTGCCAGCGGATCCATGGCGGCCAGCAGTGCGCCTGCAAGCCCGGCATACATGCCGGAGATGACAAAGGCTGCGAGCGTGTAGGGGCGCGGATTGAGGCCGGTATAATTCATCCGGGTCTGGTTGGTCTTGATGGCGCGCAGCATGACGCCGAAGGGAGAGCGGAAGATGCGCATCGAGAGGTAGAAGACCAGGATCGCGATGATGGCGCAGAAATAGTAGCCGTTGGAGAAGGTGAACTGCCAGCCGCCGACATCGATCTTCGCGCTCTCGTTCATGACGATGCCGAAGAAATGCGGCGACAGCGGGCTGCCTTCACTGACCAGGACCTGAGGGTCATCGGTGTAGACCTGCAGGCCGGTCTCGCCATTGGTCAGCGGCGTGAGCACCGAATAGGCGAGGTTGAACGACATCTGGGCGAAAGCCAGCGTCAGGATCGAGAAGTAGATGCCTGATCTGCGCAGCGAGATGTAGCCGATCAGCAGTGCGAACAGTCCCGAGACGATGACCGCGAGGATGAGTCCCGGCAGCACGTTGTAGCTCAGAAGCTTGTACATCCAGACGACCGAATAGGATCCGACGCCAAGGAAGGCTGCGTGGCCGAAGGAGAGGTATCCGGTGAGGCCGAAAAGGATGTTGAAGCCGATCGCGAAGATCCCGAAGATTGCAAAGCGCTGCATCAGGTCCGGATATCCGGCATTGAACTGCGCCAGCGCGGAGTTTTCCGGGAACGGCTGCAACAGGATTGGCGTTGCAAGCGTCAGGAAAATGACGATCAGGAGGAAGGTCGTGTCTTTCTTACTCAGTCCCAGCATGAATTATTCCTCCATCACGCCTCTGCGACCCATAAGACCGCGGGGGCGGGTCAAAAGGATGATGATTGCAACTAGATAGATGATGATTTGGTCGATGCCCGGAATGATCGACTTGACCTCGTTCATCGAGGCAAAGCTTTCGAGAATGCCGAGCAGGAAACCGGCCAGAACGGCGCCGGGCAGGGAGCCCATGCCGCCGACCACAACCACGACAAAGGACAGCACCAGGAAGTCCATGCCCATGTGGTAGTTGGGTGAATTGATGGGGGCATACATGACACCGGCAAGACCAGCTACTGCGGCGGCGATGCCGAACATGATGGTGAAGCGCTTGTCGATGTTGATGCCGAGAAGGCCGACGGTCTCGCGGTCGGCCATGCCGGCGCGGACCACCATGCCGAAGGTGGTGAAGCGCAGGAAGGCGAACACCGCACCGATGATCACGGCGGAAAACAGGAAGTAGACCAGTCGCCAGTAGGGGTAGATGATCTGGTTTTCTGCAAACCCGACCATGACGCCGAAATCAACCGATCCGCGGAACATGTCGGGCGCGGGTGTCGGAATCGGATTGGCGCCGTAGAAATACTTGACGATTTCCTGAATGACGATGGCAAGCCCGAAGGTGACCAGGATCTGATCGGCATGGGGGCGTTTGTAGAAATGCTTGATCAGGCCGCGTTCCATGACATAGCCGACCAGAAGCATCACCGGTATCGCAAACAGGATCGCAAGCGGCACTGACCAGTCGAGAATGGCATTGCCGGTGACGTCGCCAAACCAGTTGACGACGTAGGGCGTGTCGACCTTGAGCGGATTGCCCAGAAAATCCTTCTGGGTCGGGTCTTCAACCGTGAATGACAGTGACAGGATTCGCTGAAGCGTCACCGCACAGAAGGCGCCAAGCATGAACAGGGCACCGTGGGCGAAGTTGACCACGCCCAGGGTGCCGAAGATGAGTGTCAGTCCGAGCGCGATCAGGGCATAGGCACTGCCTTTGTCGAGACCGTTCAGAATCTGGAGAATGATTGCGTCCATAGTGAAGCCCGCATCGATGAAACCGCGCGCAAGGGCGCGACGGCTCTAGTCCCAATTCAAGTAGAAAGCCGCGCCGCCAGGTGGCGGCGCGGCAGACATGTGGTGTGGCTTATGCGCCGGAGTTGCACTGGCCGAGTTCGCCGCCGGCAAACATCGGATGGTCCGGAGCGTATTCGACCTGCGAACGCGGAGTCTGTTCGACGATTTCCAGCGTGTCGTACTCGTTGGTCGGGTTGTCGGTGCCCTTCATGACCAGCACGTCCTTGAAGCACTGGTGGTCGTCGGCACGATAAAGTGTTGGACCATTGCCCATGCCGTCGAATTCGAAGCCTTCGAGAGCTTCGACAACGCCGCAAGGATCAAACGTGCCGGCCCGTTCGCAGGCATCCGCATAAAGCAGTGTCTGGACGTAGCAGGTGTGTGCCGAGTTTGAAGGCGGACGGCCGTATTTTTCGCCGAAGGACTTCACGAAGGCCTTGGAGCCTTCATCCTGCAGCTGCCAGTTCCAGTTCATCGAACCATACACGCCGCGCACGTTGGCGCCTGCACCCGCTGCCATCAGCTCGGAGTAGAGCGGAACGATGATCTCGAACTGCTTGCCGTTGACCATCTTGTCGCGCAGACCGAACTGCACCGCGTTGGTCAGCGAGTTGACCATGTTGCCGCCGTAGTGGTTCAGGATCAGCACATCGGCGCCGGAGTTGAGAACCGGAGCGATGTAGGACGAGAAGTCGGTCGAAGCCAGCGGGGTGAGCACGTTGTTGACGGTTTCCCAGCCCATGCCTTCGGTCGCGGTTGCAATCGATTCCTGCTGGGTCCAGCCCCAGGTGTAGTCGGCTGTCAGGTGGTAGGCGCGACGATCGGTGCCGTAAGCCTTTGCCAGCACCGGTGCGAGAGCAGCGCCGGACATGTAGGCGTTGAAGAAGTGACGGAAACCGTTCGCCTTCTTGTCCTTGCCGGTGGTGTCGTTGGAGTGGGTGAGGCCGGCCATGAAGATGACGCCGGCTTCCTGGCAGAGACCCTGAACGGCAACAGCCACACCGGAGGACGAGCCGCCGTTGATCATGATGGCGCCGTCTTTTTCGATCATCGATTTGGCCGATGCACGGGCGGCATCAGACTTGGTCTGGGTGTCGCCGGTGACGAACTGGACCTTCTTGCCCAGGATGCCGTTGCCCTTGAGCGCCTTCGAGGAGAAGGTGTTCATCATGCCGCCGTCGCCTTCACCATTGAGGTGCTGGACGGCAAGTTCCTGCGCGCGAAGTTCGTCGAGGCCTTCGTCGGCATAGGGACCGGTCTGCGGAACGTTGAAGCCGAGGGTGACGGTGCCGCCCTTTGGCTCATTGAGATAGGCACGCGCCGAACTGGTAAACATCGTCGGCAGTGCAAGGCCGGCGCCAACAGCGGCGCCCGACTTGATCAGCGTACGGCGATTTAATTGGAATTTCGACATAAAATCCTCCCTGGAGTGGAATGCGCAAGGCCTCCCAGCCTTGCCACCATAGCTACGCTAATAGCAGTCTCCAAAGAAACATGAGCGGCGGTCTGATGCCATTAGACTATTGTATATTCATGCAATATTTTGGATGTGGCTGAAGAAAGCCGGGCAAAAAGCACTGTCGTTTTGACTGCCAGGCTCATGGGTACACCCTTTAAATGCTTGGTATTTCGCCGCAGCGCCGAATGAATTGCTTGCGGCCTGCCATCCGCCTTAAAGGCGCTGATCGACCGGGGGCGGCCGTCGCTGAAGCTCCGATTTTTGCAGATTGCTGTCGGGTAAACTGGGCCGCCAGGTCGATGGCTGGCTCGTTGATCACCAGGCGATGAGAATCACCTGGGCCTTCCAGCCGGAAATCCGGGACTGCAGTGGGACAGGCGAGGGGTGCGCGGAGCACGGACGTGGGCGAGGGATCTGCCACATGGGGCAAAGAGCCAGGGCGCTGGTAGAGCAGGAAGGACCAAGTCTGGACCGCGGGTGGCAAGGCACCGGTTAAAATGGCGGAGGAGAGAGGACGAAGTCCGAACCGGGAGCCATTGCGCTTTGGGTTGGCGGGCGGCAAAGCGCAAACAAAAATGGCGGAGAGGAAGGGATTCGAACCCTCGATACCCTTCCGGGTATACTCCCTTAGCAGGGGAGCGCCTTCGACCACTCGGCCACCTCTCCGTCGAGTGGTCTGTTACCCCAGCATGGGCGGGTAATCAACCGGAATTCCGGCAAGAATTGATCATTGGTTGCCTGGCGATGCGGGGGAGTGTCGGTTTCCCGCGCCTGCGCCTTGCTCAGGCCTGTTTCTCCTGCTGGGTTTGTGCGGTTTCGCCGCCGGACCGGACGTCTATTTCTTGCCCGGTTTTCTGCAAGGTCAGGGCTTTGCGCCTCGTTTCAATTTGCCGTCGGCTGCCTTGTTTGCAGCCTTCAGGGCAATGGCGCATTGGCCGGGGTCACTGGTTGCTAGGGAAACGCAGCGCTGCGTCATCTGGATGGTCTGGTGACCGGGGAAGGTTTGGACCGCTTGAGACTCATTCCGGCTTGAGCAGGCGGGAAGCACAGCTGTGCCGCAAAAATGTTTGGCATAGGGGTTCATCAATGAAGCCGTCATGCTTGCGCGCGGTTCCAGTTCTGATTGAAGTTCGGACAGCAGATGGCCGGGAAGGACCCGTGTCCGCTGGAGGCGCGAGCCCGCTCAAGAGCTTCGGCCGCGGGGTGAGTCGAAGGCGCGGAGCGGCTGATCCCGGATCTGGTGATCCGGAACGTAGCCACATTGCTGTTTATATCATTCCATTTCAGTGCCAGAGCTTCGCCCACCCGTACTCCGGTCTCGATGTGAGAACGACCCACGAGTTCATCGTGTCTGTTGTGCAGTTGCGACGGCAGAACAAAAGGATCGCACGCGCTGACAGGGTATCAAGCATTACTTGGGGCGGGGTGAGCCAGGCGCGGCCTCGGTCTTGCGGGTTCGTTGCCGTGCCGTGGCTGCCAGGCAGGTGTATATATAAAGCCTGCCTAGGGCGTCGCCTAAGTCTGATTGGTGGGCTGTTTGAGTCGTCACGGCCGAACTGCAAAGCGCGAGGAGCGGATCGAGCCGAGTCGGTTCTCCGCCATGCGGATGAGTGCAAACGTGCTGATTCTGTCCGAAATACCGCGGAATCGGCTGCCCCGCCTTGCTTTGATCAGGGCCCGGAGCCGCCAAACTCTTAACGCTTGGTAAACAAAACCGGGTGTCGGCGATCGTTTCGTGTCATTTGTGCAACAGGGGGCGGTGAAGGCGGCGTGTGGAGCTGTCGAGCGTGGTGATCGACGTTGCGCGGGCTGCCGGGGTGAGTATGTTCACTCTCGAAGCCACGGCGGTAACCCGCTTGTCTTCTTCCATTGTGGGGATGGGACAGAGAATACTGTCCTTCAGCGACAACCCAGACCATTAACTTTTGACTGGAGGTCAGAAATGAACATTAAGAGCCTTCTCATCGGCTCCGCAGCAGCACTCGTTGCTGTATCCGGCGCACGCGCTGCAGACGCTATCGTTGCAGCTGAGCCTGAGCCCGTTGAATACGTTCGCGTTTGCGATGCATTCGGCACCGGCTTCTTCTACATCCCAGGCACCGAAACTTGCCTGAAGATCGACGGTTATGTCCGCTTCCGCGTGACTGCAACCCGCGGCAACGCCGGTTATTCGCAGAACACCCGCGCTCGCGTCAACTTCGACGCTCGCTCGGAAACTGAACTGGGCACCCTGCGCGGCTACATCCGCATGCAGTCCAACTCGGCTGGCGTAAACGGCGACGCAGCTGTTGTTCAGGACCAGGCAATGCTGCAGCTCGGCGGCCTGTTCATGGGTTACACCGAATCCGCATTCGCAGCTCTCTGGGGCGGCGGCGTTGGCAACTGGGGTATCATCCAGACGGATGCCGGTGGCGTTTACGGCTACCAGCAGCGTCAGCAGATCGGTTATCGTTACGATGCCGGCGCATTCTACGCAGCCCTGGTTCTCGAAAACGACGAAGTTGCTAACCCTGCTACCGACTGGGCCACTGACGTTGTCGGTGTTCTCGGCATGACCCAGGGTTGGGGCGGCGCTGCTGTACACGTCGGTTACGACGAATCGGCTCGTGCAGTTGGCGTCAAGGGCATCGTTGAGTTTGCTGTTGCAGCAACCGGCGGTTCGCTCCGCGTCGGTGGTTTCTACTCCGACAAGGTTGCTAACGCTTACGGCGTAGGCATTCCTGGCGGCACTGCAGAAGCTTCCAACTGGTCCGCAGGCCTCGGCTACACCCAGGATGTCACCGAAACTCTTAACGCGACTCTCGGTTATCAGTACTTCGATGGCTTCTCGGTTGCCAAGGGCGGCACCACCCGTAGCGCTCACCTCGTAGAAGGCGCGCTGTCCTGGACTCCGGTCACCAACTTCAACGTTCGTCTTGAAGGTAACTGGGGCCAGTCCACGTCGCATGCTGGTGTGAAGACCAACATGGCATCCGGCTTCGTCTGGGTCCGTCGTTCGTTCTAATCAAACCTCGGTTTGATCAGACAGAGCCCGGCAGCTTCGGCTGCCGGGTTTTTTGTGTCTTGTGTTCGTGTCAGGATAGGTGTTTGTCCGGCTTTGCCGTTTGCCGGTTGCGGCATCGGGGCATGTGAGCTTCGGCTTGGGTGATACCTGGCCCGCAACGGTATCGGACTGCGTGACGCACAGCTCCGCCGGAACCGTCGCTTGGAACGAACGGTTCGGGACTGTCAAAATCGTCGTGTAAATCAGCCTTTCAAGATCACCGGTCGCTTGCCGCATGACGGATTGCGCTTGCGGCCTCGTTCATGCCTGGCGTCGGGAGTGCTGCCTCATGGGCAGCATGGCTGTTTCTCCGGCTCAGTGCCGGTTCTGCTTGTCGACCGAGGCGAAAAACCGGGTCAGAATTTCAGGGATACCCGACAGATGCAGGATTGGTGCATGGCCGTGTCCGGCGATCGTTTCTGTTTGAAGCGACGGGACGCGCTGCTTCATCTCCAGCAGCGTGTCGGCGGAAAGCAGCGTCGAGTGTTCGCCGCGCAAGGCCAAAAGCGGCATGCGGCCGAGCCCGTCGAACTGCGGCCACAGGGTTGGCAACGGGGTGCTGAGATCAATGCCCTTGAGGCCGTTGAGCAGTTTCGGGTCGTAGTCGGCAACCAGCTGTCCGTCTTCCTCCACATAGACGGCACGGGCAAAATCGCGCCAGTCGTTTTCGGTCAGGGCCGGGAAGCTCTTGGCATGGGCTTCGGACAGGATTTGTGCAGCGTCGTCCCAGTTCTTGGGTTTTGGCATGCGCGAGAGATAGGCCTTGATCTGGGCCAGTCCGGCGCCTTCGATCACCGGGCCAATGTCGTTTAGCACGCCTGCAGCCATAACCCCGGGCCGGGTCGCCGCGAGAACATGCATGATCAGGCCGCCGCGCGAGGTTCCGATAAAGATCGCGTGTTCAAGGCCGAGAGCAGCCATGCCGCTGAGCACGTCTTCTGCCTCGACTGTGATGTTGTAGCGCGACGGATCCTTGTCCCAGCCGGATTGGCCGCGGCCGCGATAATCGAAGCTGACCACGCGGCGGGGTGTCTTTGGATCGCTTGCGAGAAGGCGGGCGAGGTCGTCGAAATCACGTGTGTTGCGGGTCAAGCCGGGGAGGCAGACAACAGGCAGGCGGTCGCGGGTGGCGGAATTGCTGCGGCCATAGTCGGCGGCATGCAGTTTCAGTCCGTCACTGGCGGAAAAGAACACGTCTTCAAATCCGCCGGTTTCGATAGTGGCGGCTGCGCCAGTCTTCCCGTTCGCCATGTCAGATCCTGCTGTTAGTCAGTCGTGCTTCAGGATCAAGCCTATACCCTATTTTTGAGGCAAGGCGACAGGGCTCATCGGCGACCGAACCGCAGATCAGCCTCGATGTCGCCGGGCTGGCCGAGGCGCGCCTTGTAGATCTGGTAATTCTCCATCACGCGTTGCACGTAATGGCGGGTTTCGGTGAACGGGATCAGCTCGATCCAGTCGATCACCTCGTCGAGCGGCCGCCCTCGCGGATCGCCGAAACGCTCGATCCATTGGCCCACCCTGCTGGGGCCCGCATTGTAGGCGATGAAGGTGAGAATATAGGAGCCGCCGAAGTCGCTGATCTGCTCTCCGAGAAAATGCGCACCCAGCGTCGCGTTGTAACCCGCATCGCTGGTCAGACGGTCCTTAGAGTAGGGCAGCCCGTGGCGCCGCGCCACCCCCTTGGCCGTTCCCGGCAGAAGCTGGAGCAATCCGCGGGCGTTTGCCGGCGAGACGGCGGCCTTGTTGAACGCGCTTTCCTGGCGGGCGATCGAGTAGGCCAGCGCCTTGCCGGATCCCTTGATGTTGGCGCCGTTGGGAACCGCGCCCAGCGGGTAGGCCAATGCTGCGACGTCCAGGCCCCGGTTCCACGCAATCTTGCCAACCTGCAGGGAGGTCTGATGGTTGCCGCGTTTTTCGGCCATGGCAGACAGAATGGCAAGTTCGCCGGGACTTTCCAGCTCGGCTGCCAGGGCGCGGTAAAGCATTTCGGCACGCCATTCCGAACCTGCGTCCTCCAGCTTGCCAATGGCCTGTACGGCTTCGCGGGCGGCAAACCGGGCCCGGTCCTGTGCCGTGGGCTGCGGATAGCCTATGTCGAGCGCTTTGCGGTCGAGTTTGGCGCTGGCGAGCTGGCCGTAAAAAGTCGAAGGGTACTTTGCAGCCCGCGCATAATGCTCCGATGCCTTGCCGCCAGCTCCGGCTTCCGCGGCGCGACCGAGCCAGTAATGAGCGCGCGCCGACGATATCTGCCCGCTGGCGACATCGAGAATGGCTGCAAAATGCCGGGCAGCGGTCTTGGCGTCCTTGAGCCCCCGCAAGGCGTACCAGCCGGCGTGAAACTCGGCCTCGGCGATCTCCTCCGGGCTTTCGGCAAGGTGGGCTGCGGCCAGCTTGTAGGCGCTCTTGACATCGCCCTGCTCATAGAGCCCGCGGCTGATGATGCGGGCTTCCACCCACCATTCGTCCGGATTGACGAGCACTGAGCGATCCCGTGGCATCTTTGCCAGAAGGGCGGCGGCCTCCTCATTGCGCTCAAGTTCGCGAAGGTGCCGGATTCGCAGATACAGATAGGCCGGTGTTTCGTGCCAGGAGCGGTCGACAGCCTCAATGGCGGCGCCGGCTCTTGAGGGGCTGCGAATTACCGTTGACCAGGCCCGGTACAGCGAATGCGCTTCGGCCTTCCTCGAGATCTCCTTGGCGTCATTGACGTGGTCGCGATAGAGCAGCATTTCCATACGGCGGAAATGGTCGTCCTTGGTCAGCAGGATGGCGAATTCATCAAGAAAGATGGCTGCTTCGCGGTCATCCATCTTCTGGGTGCGCCATGCATTGGCGGCAATGTTTCGGGCACGCTTGGCGTCACCGCTTGCCATCAAAGCCCGGATCAGAGCAATCGAGCCCTTGGTGGTTTCCGGAGGACGGTCCTTGAAGGCCGAGATCACTTTCTGAGCCGGCGGCTTTTCGAAATAGACGGCGCGCTCGAAGAAGCGGGGCAGCGAGCTCAGGCCCGGCCAGCCCTCGAGTTCGGACGCGGCATCCGCAATTTCAGCCGATGGCACGTCTTCCAGACCCGACAAAACGATCGCCCAGGTCAGGATATGGCGGTCCAGTGCATTGCGGGGCAGGGAAACACGCAGCGAAAGGGCAAGATCGGCATCGCCGTTGCCGAGTGCTTGCAGGCCGGATTTGAGAGTGTCGCTTGCCGGTCTTGCAGCCTTGGCTTCGGCGCCGGATGAAGCTCGGCGCCCGCTGTCTTCCACTGCTGGCCGAGGTGAGGGCAGGGGGACGGCCCCCGTGGGCAGCGGTGCGGCAGAACTGGCGGACATTGTGCCAAAAAATGCGGTCACGCCGCAGCAAAACAGGATCAGGATAGCGAGAGCGATTTTCTGCATGTGGCCTTCTGTCCGAATTGACGTCTTTATCCGATGCGTGTCGATACTGCAGGCCGCGCTGCCGGTTTCGCAGTTTCAAGCCCTGAGGCTGAACTGGCAAGTGCCGGGAAACCTGTCGCGGACCAGGCCGTTACGCCCTGAGTGGCCACGTTCGGTCACAAATGCGGGTAATCTGCGGCGGCCAGAAGGGTTTTTGGCCTCTCGATCGGCCATTTGCCGCAAAAGCGCCGCGAGGCGATGGGTAAGGCTTTTCCGGCGCGGTTATTTCCTGTATCGCGTGGGTACAAATGAGTGAATGCGCCTCTTGGGTGCAGAGTTACAGGTTTTGGAGATCAGCATGTTCACGGGTTCCCTTCCGGCCCTCATCACCCCATTTGCCGAAAATGGTGCGGTGGATGAGGATGGCTTTGCCAGCCATGTCGAGCGGATGATCAAAGAAGGCAGCACCGGGCTTGTCCCGGTCGGCACGACGGGCGAATCGCCGACGCTGACCCATGCCGAACACAAGCGCGTGGTGGAACTGTGCATCGAGGTTGCCGGTGGCCGGGTGCCGGTCGTGGCCGGAGCCGGGTCGAACAACACGGCTGAATCGATCGAGCTTGCCGTGCATGCGGAAAAGGCCGGCGCGGACGCTTTGCTTGTGGTCACTCCCTATTACAACAGGCCGACGCAGAAGGGGCTCTATCAGCACTTCAAGGCTGTGGCCGAAGCCACCAGGCTGCCGATCATCATCTACAATATTCCCCCCCGGTCGGTTGTCGACATGTCGGTGGAAACCATGGCGGCGCTGCATCGCGATTTTCCCAGCATCATCGGCGTCAAGGATGCGACCGGCAATCTGGCCCGGGTGCCGGAGCAGCGCATGGCCTGCGGCAAGGATTTCGTGCAGCTGTCTGGCGAAGATCCGACCGCGCTCGGTTTCAATGCGCATGGCGGAGTGGGCTGCATCTCGGTGACGGCCAATGTCGCGCCGCGGCAGTGCGCCGAGTTCCAGCAGGCGACATTGCGTGGCGATTACGCCACGGCGCTGACGATGCTGGACAAGTTGATGCCGTTGCACAAGGCGATCTTTGCCGAGCCCGGCGTGGCCGGGGTCAAGTATTGCCTCGGCAAGATGGGGCTGATCAAGAACGTCGTGCGTTCGCCGCTGACACCTGTGGAGCCGGCGACAGCCGCTTTGCTTGACGCGGCGCTTGCTCAGGCGGGCGTGGCGGGCTGATCATGGCTCCGAAAAAGGAAGACAAGTCGCAATACGGCAAGGTCGTCGCTGAAAACCGCAAGGCGCGGTTCAATTACGAGATCGTCGAGACTTTCGAGGCGGGCCTGGTTCTGACCGGAACCGAAGTGAAGGCGCTGCGCGAAGGCAAGGCCAACATTGCGGATTCCTACGCCAATGAAGAGGGCGGGGAGCTGTGGCTGATCAATTCCTACATACCGGAATACCTGCAGGCCAACCAGTTCAACCATGAGCCTCGCCGGCGGCGCAAGATCCTGGTCAAGCTGCGTGAAATCGCGCGGCTCGGGATGGCCGTGCAACGCGACGGCATGACCCTGGTGCCGTTGAAGATCTATTTCAACGACAAGGGACTGGCCAAGCTGCAATTGGCACTGGCCAAGGGCAAGAAGCTGCACGACAAGCGCCAGACCCAGAAGGAACGCGACTGGAACCGGGACAAGTCACGGCTTTTGCGCGACCGCGGCTAGACAGGCGCCTCTCTTCCAATGGATTTGATGGTTCAGACGTCTAGTCTGCGCCCAGCAACCGGGCGGCTTTTGCAAACACCGCGTCGAACATCTCGGGTGTCAGGCGGCCGGTGTTCAGGTTGTAGCGAGAGCAGTGGTAGCTTGATACCAGGCTGAAACCAGCGAGCTCGGTTTCGGCAGCGTGCGCGAAGGCGTGCTGTGAGACCTTTCCGTCAAGTGCCCGGATCGTGCTGTCATGGGCAATCTTGCCGAGCGTGACGATGACCCTGAGGCCGGCCATCTGGTTGATCGTTCGGCTGAGAAATTGCCGGCATGTGTTGATCTCCGCACCAACCGGCTTGTTGGCTGGCGGCACGCACCGAACTGCATTGGTGATTGCGGTGGCGTTCAGCTGCCATGGCCTGTCAGCATCTGCGGGGCTGAGCGAACGGGCAAATCCGTGTTTTTCCAGCGTCTCAAGGAGAAGGCTACCCGAGTCATCACCGGTGAACGGAATGCCGGTGCGATTGGCGCCGCGCAACCCGGGCGCGAGACCGACAATCAGCAGCTCTACGGAGTTGGGGCCTTCAGGTGAATACCAGGTCTTGACCGGTCCATTGTGCCAGTCGGGGAATTTCTGGCGGTTTTGAAGGATGAAGCCGCGCAGCCGCGGGCAGAGGCTGCAATTGTAATCCGGCTCGTTCTTCACGGTGTCATTCTGTCTGACGCCCCGCTTGCGGATCAATCGTCGTCGAAATCGTCTTCGTCGTCTTCGACTGGGGTAAAGGCGCGTTGTGGCCGTTCGGACGGATCACGGCCGATTTCCGATTTCAGACTGTTCAGATCGATAAAGTAGTCGGCCTGGCGGCGCAGATCGTCGGCAATCATCGGCGGCTGCGAGGAGAGCGAGGAGACCACAGTGACCTTACGGCCCTTGCGCTGCAGCGCTTCGACCAGCGAAGTAAAATCGCCATCACCGGAAAAGATTACCAAGTGATCGACCACGTCAGATTGTTCCATGGCGTCGATTGCCAGCTCGATGTCCATGTTGCCCTTTATCTTGCGGCGTCCCATGGAATCGGTAAATTCCTTGGCGGGCTTCGTTACTACTTTGTATCCGTTGTAATCGAGCCAATCAATCAATGGTCGTATCGACGAATATTCCTGGTCCTCAATCAACGCGGTGTAATAATAGGCGCGCAATAAATAGCCACGGGATTGAAATGCCTTCAGAAGCTTCCGGTAGTCAATGTCGAAATTAAGGCTCTTTGATGCGGCGTAAAGATTGGCGCCATCGATAAAGAGTGCAATTTTTTCTCTGGGATCAAACACTTATGATCATCCTTTCAAATTCCCTTGCGGCCACTCTGTAGGCAAATCCGGCGTACATATGGCGAAAATAGATCGATCTCGAACTTTTTATAAGCCTGTTGTTTACCATCATCCTACTGTTTTACGACTCAATAAATCGTGAGGGTGAACCAAATGTTGCGGTTGATACCATAATTCAAGGGGGGCGGCCTTGTTACTTATGCATGGCTGCTAATCAATCAATGAACCTGACGCAAGGCTCAGTTGGGTAAACTGTTGCGCGATGTGGCTCAAATTGTGGCTGATGGCTCAGATAAGCCCGGCTCTGGCCGCAAAAGACTTGAAATCGCCACACAATGTGTTTATCGCATGGTCAAACTCCCCCATAGCAGTTTGTAAAGGACAGGCAATGGCCCGCGTCACAGTCGAAGATTGCATCGACAAGGTTGATAACCGTTTTGAACTGGTATTGCTTGCCAGCCATCGCGCTCGTCAGATTTCCCAGGGTGGCCAGATCACCATTCCTCGCGACAACGACAAGAACCCCGTCGTCGCCCTGAGGGAAATCGCGGATGAAACGCTTTCACCCGGCGATCTGAAGGAAGATCTCATTCACTCGCTGCAGAAGCATGTGGAAGTCGATGAGCCGGAGCCCGATCCGGAGCGTTTCCTGCAGACCGGCGAGACCGCCGAAGAGACCGTCGTCGAGGACGATCAGCCGGAAGCTGTTTCCTTTGGCTCGATGTCGGAAGAAGATCTGCTTGCGGGCATCGAAGGGCTTGTGCCGCCTGAAAAAAGCGACGACTATTAAGCGTCTGACTTGGAAGCCCGCCGATTGGTTCAATCTGCGGGCAACCGGCCAGAGGCCGATAGACAGCTGATGCAATACCATGCGCCGGTCGTTCGATTCGGCGCATTTTCTTGTTGTGGAGTGCCATTCCTATGATGCGTCAGTACGAGCTCGTGGAGCGCGTGCAAAAATACAAGCCGGATGTCAACGAGGCCTTGCTGAACAAGGCTTATGTCTATGCCATGCAGAAGCATGGCAAGCAGACGCGTGCCAGTGGCGACCCCTATATTTCCCACCCACTCGAAGTGGCTGCGATCCTGACGGAAATGCGTCTGGATGAATCGACCATTGCCGTGGCGCTGCTGCATGACACGATCGAGGATACATCGGCGACACGCGCCGAAATCGACGAGCTTTTCGGCGAGGATATCGGACGGCTGGTTGAAGGCCTCACCAAGATCAAGAAGCTGGATCTGGTCAGCAAGCGGGCCAAGCAGGCCGAAAACTTGCGCAAACTGCTCTTGGCGATTTCCGATGATGTCCGCGTGCTTCTGGTCAAGCTGGCGGATCGCCTGCACAACATGCGCACGCTCGAGCATGTGCCGCCTGAAAAGCGGGCTCGCATTGCCGAGGAAACCATGGACATCTATGCGCCGCTTGCGGGCCGCATGGGCATGCAGGAAATGCGCGAAGAGCTTGAAGGCCTGGCCTTCAAGAACATGAACCAGGAAGCTTATGACACGGTCACCGGCAAGCTGGCCGAGCTCTCTGAAAGCAACCGCAACCTGATCCACACGATCGAGGACGAATTGTCGGCGCTGTTCAAGCAGCAAGGGCTGAAGGCGCAGGTGAAGGGCCGGCAGAAAAAAGCCTATTCCGTTTTCCGCAAGATGCAGTCCAAGTCACTTTCCTTCGAGCAGCTCTCCGATGTCTTCGGTTTCCGTATCATCGTGGACAGTGAAGCCGACTGCTACCGCGCGCTGGGTATCGTGCATATGCGCTGGTCTGTGGTGCCGGGGCGGTTCAAGGACTACATCTCGACCCCCAAGCAGAATGATTACCGTTCGATCCATACCACCATTGTCGGCCCGTCGCGGCAACGCGTCGAGCTGCAGATCCGTACGGCGCTGATGCAGGCGGTGGCTGAGCGCGGCGTGGCGGCGCACACGCTTTACAAGGATTCCACCTCCGCTGATGAAGCCGTGGTGCTGTCGAAGGATTCGCGGGCTTATTCCTGGCTGCGGCAGACCATCGAGGCGTTGTCTGTTGGCGACAATCCGGAAGATTTTCTCGAGCACACCAAGCTCGAGCTGTTTCAGGACCAGGTCTTCTGTTTCACCCCGAAAGGCCAGCTGATCGCCTTGCCGCGCGGGGCGACGCCGATCGATTTTGCCTATGCTGTTCACACAGACATTGGCGATACCTGTGTCGGCGCCAAGATCAATGGTCGCATCATGCCGCTGGTCACGCGGCTGGCCAATGGCGACGAAGTCGAGATCCTGCGCTCGGGCGTTCAGGTGCCTCCGCCGGCCTGGGAGGAGATCGTCGTTACCGGCAAGGCGCGGGCTGCAATCCGCCGGGCGACGAAGGCTGCGGTGCGCAAGCAGTATTCCGGCCTTGGCATGCGGATCCTGGAGCGGTCTTTCACCCGCGCCGGCAAGCCTTTGTCGAAGGAAGGGCTGAAGCCGGTGCTGCACCGGCTGGGCCACAAGGATGTCGAGGACGTGCTGACCGCGGTGGGGCGCGGCGAGCTGGCGTCTGATGACGTGTTCCGGGCGGTGTATCCAAACCATCAGGAAACGCGGGTCTCGCAGCAAAAACCGGCAGATGAAGGCTGGTTCAACCTGCGCAGTGCGGCAGGTCTGATCTTCAAGCTGCCGGGACTTGCAAAAACCCAGAAATCGAACAAGACCTCGCGCCGGATTGGCCCCGATCCGGACATGGATGCGATGCCGATCCGTGGCATGGATGACAATTCGGTGGTCAAGTTCGGTCCGGGCGGCGCAGTTCCGGGTGACCGGATTGTCGGCATCCTGGAAACCGGTTCGGGGATCACCATCTACCCGATCCAGTCGCCGGAGCTGACCAAGTTCGATGACGAGCCAAGCCGGTGGGTCGATATCCGCTGGGACATCGACGAGAACAACAAGAACAGATTTCCCGCCCGCATTCTCGTGACCGCAATCAATGCGCCGGGGACACTTGCCGAGGTTGCCCAGGGGATTGCCACAAGCGAGACCAACATCCAGAACCTGTCGATGGTGCGTGTTGCGGCCGATTTCACCGAAATGCTTATTGATCTGCAGGTCTGGGACCTCAAGCACCTCAATCAGCTGATCACCCAGTTGAAGGAGCTTGGATCGGTGTCTACGGTCGAGCGGATCTATCAATAGGCTGGCAGGGCGGGCCGAGCGCCAATCGCAGGCAGCGCCAGCCTTTACAGGCGGTTTTTTGGCCGGGGTCTTTACCAGATCTTCGCTGTTGGCGGGCCAGACTGGAACCCAAGTCGGGTGATGCATCTTGCGGAAGTGGGATGCTCCCGGAGAATTCTTGTCGGCCTGACTTAGAGCTGACACAAAAAGAGCGATATACGGAAACCAAATGCTGTTTCGTCGCCGAAGACCAGAGGGATTTTTTGACCGGATGCGCACCGCGCTCTGGCCGAGGAGGTCGTTTGGCCGGTCGTTCCAGTATTTCATCAAGCGGGTGCTGCGCCTGACCGCCACGCCGCATGCCATTGCCGCGGGTGTGGCCGCCGGGGTGTTCGCTTCCTGGACACCGCTCCTGGGCTTTCATTTCATCTTGGCATTTGCGCTGTCCTACGTGCTTGCCGGCAACATGGTTGCAGCGGCAATCGGAACGGCCTTTGGCAACCCCTTGTCGTTTCCCTTCATCTGGACGGCGACGATCAAGATCGGCAACATGCTGATCGGTGTCGAAACCGGCGCGCACCAGAGACACGTCAATCTGGAAGGCTTGCTGCGGCATCTCGACATCAAGCAGTTGTGGGATCCCGTGCTCAAGCCAATGCTGATCGGCGCCATTCCGCCGGGTGTCATCACCGGGATTGCGTTCTACATCCTGACCTATTGGGGTGTTCGGGCGTTTCAGACGCGGCGCAAGTCGAGGCTTGCGGCACGAGCCAAGATCCGCCTGCAGGAGATGGCGGGTAAGCGGTCTGACAGATCGGCAGACGGGGCAGAAAGCGCGTGATCATTGGCATTGGCAGCGACCTCATCGACATCAGGCGGATCGAGAAGACCCTGGAGCGTCACGGCGAACGCTTCACCAACCGGTGCTTCACCGATGTCGAACGCGCCAAGTCCGATCGCCGGGCCATGCGTGCGGCTTCCTATGCCAAGCGATTCGCCGCCAAGGAAGCCTGTTCTAAGGCGCTCGGGACCGGCCTGTCGCAAGGCGTGTTCTGGCGTGACATGGGGGTGGTCAATCTTCCGGGCGGCAAGCCGACCATGCAGCTCAGTGGCGGCGCGGCCGAGCGATTGGAGGCAATGACGCCCGAGGGCATGGTTTGCGCCATTCACTTGACAATAACCGATGATTTCCCGCTGGCGCAGGCATTTGTGATCATAGAAGCGCTGTCTCGAAGCTGAGGCCGATTGCGTCCGTTTCCAGCCTCCATCGGGTCTGGCAGTACAGTTCGGCAGAGCAGAATGCGGCACATTGGTCAGTGGTGTTGCCGGAAACGATGCAAAGCGCTAGAGAAAGCGCTTCCGCGCCCTAGCTGAGGAATTCAACGCGTGTCAGATACAAAAAAAGACCAGTCCGGCGGACTTTGGGAAAACGTCAAGGTGCTTGCCCAGGCGCTGCTGCTGGCGGTGATCATCCGGACGCTGTTTTTCCAGCCCTTCAGCATCCCCTCCGGCTCGATGATGGAGACGCTGCTGGTCGGCGACTATCTGTTCGTTTCGAAATATTCCTACGGCTACACCAAGTACTCGATCCCGTTTTCGCCGGACCTGTTCGAGGGGCGGATCTGGGGCAGTGAGCCCGAACGCGGCGACGTTGCGGTGTTCCGGTTGCCCAGCAACACCAAGATCGATTACATCAAGCGCGTGATCGGACTTCCCGGCGACCGCATTCAGGTCACCGATGGTCAGCTTTACATCAATGGCGAAGCGGTCGAGCGCGAGCTTGTCGGCAGCTATGAGCCGGAAGGCCGTTACAGCCAGGGCAGCGATGTGCCGGTCTACAAGGAAACCCTGCCCAATGGCGTGAGCTACACCACGCTTGATCTGAGCCCCAATTCGCCGGGCGACAACACGCGCGAATTCGTGGTGCCTGAAGGTCACTACTTCATGATGGGCGACAACCGCGACAACTCGCAGGACAGTCGCTTCGAAGTGGGGTACGTGCCGCTCGAGAACTTCATCGGCCGCGCGACAATCATCTTCTTCTCGATCGGTGAAGACGCGTCGCCGCTGGAAATCTGGAAGTGGCCCACCGACCTGCGTTTGAGCCGGTTCTTCAAATCCGCGCAGCGATGAAGCGCGCAGCGAAAAAGACTGCGGAAGTCGTCGCCCGGGTCGAGGAGCGCATTGGCCATAAATTTGCCGATGCGGACCGGCTCGAGCGGGCGCTGACCCATTCCAGTCTGCGCAGTCCGGCCGGAGGGAATTACGAGCGGCTGGAGTTCCTGGGTGACCGGGTGCTTGGCCTGTGCGTGGCGGAAATGCTGTTTGATCATTTCCGGCAGGCCAGCGAGGGCGAGCTGTCCGTGCGCCTCAACCAGCTTGTCAGTGCACAGACCTGCAGTGAAGTAGCGGACGCGCTCGGTTTGCACGAGTTCATCCGGACCGGTGCAGATGTCAAGCAGGTGGCCGACAAGCGCATGCTCAATGTGCGCGCGGATGTGGTAGAGTCGATCATCGCGGCGATCTATCTGGATGCCGGGCTGGAGGCTGCGCGGGCCTTCGTCCATAAACACTGGAAGCCGCGGGCCTTTGCCGAGGATGCGGCAAGGCGGGACGCCAAGACGGAATTGCAGGAATGGGCCCATGCCCGCCACGGGGTGACGCCGGTGTACCGGGTGACTGACCGAACAGGACCCGATCATGAGCCGGTGTTCAAGGTGACCGTGACGGTGGAAGGGACCCAGCCTGCCGATGGCCAAAACCGTTCCAAGCGCGCCGCCGAACAGGCTGCCGCAACGGCACTGCTCGAGCGCGAGGGCGTCTGGCAGGCAAACGCAGGACAAGATGATGACTGATACACCAGATACAGACGCAAACCCGACCGAACCGCAGGCGCCGACCCGTTCGGGCTTCGTCGCGCTGATCGGCGCCCCCAATGCCGGAAAGTCAACGCTGATGAACCAGCTCGTCGGCGCCAAGGTCTCCATTGTTTCGCACAAGGTGCAGACGACGCGGGCGATCGTGCGCGGCATCGCCATTCACGACCGGACCCAGATCGTGTTCATCGACACGCCCGGCATCTTCACGCCGAAGCGGCGGCTCGACCGGGCGATGGTCTCGACAGCCTGGGGCGGCGCCAAGGATGGCGATCTGGTTCTGGTGCTGATCGATGCCGAGCGCGGGATCAGGGGCGAGGCGGAAGCGCTGCTCGATTCCCTGGCCGAGCGGGATGGGCACAAGATCCTGGTGATCAACAAGATCGACCAGGTCAAGCGGGATACGCTGCTGGCGCTGACTGCCGCCATTCACGAGAAGGTCAAATTCGACGAGACCTTCATGATCTCGGCGCTGAACGGTTCGGGCTGCAAGGATCTGATGGAGTATCTGGCTAAAACCCTTCCGGAAGGGCCCTGGTATTATCCCGAGGACCAGATCTCGGATCTGCCGATGCGGCAGCTGGCGGCCGAGATCACGCGCGAGAAGCTGTTCCTGCGTCTGCATCAGGAACTGCCCTATGCCTCGCATGTCGAGACCGAGAGCTGGGAAGAGAAGAAGGATGGATCAGTCCGCATCGAGCAGGTGATCTATGTCGAGCGCGACAGCCAGAAGAAGATCGTGCTCGGCCACAAGGGCGAGGCGATCAAGGCCATCGGTCAGGCATCGCGCAAGGAAATCGCCGAGATCCTGGAGCAGAAAGTGCACCTGTTCCTGTTCGTCAAGGTACGCGAGAACTGGGGCAATGATCCCGAGCGCTATCGCGAGATGGGGCTTGAATTCCCCCACTGAGCGGGCAAGGTCATCAGATGGAGTGGCGAGACGAGGGAATCATCTTGGGCCTGCGCAAGCATGGCGAAACCTCGGTCATCGCCGAGGTGATGACCAAGGCGCATGGCCGGCATCTCGGCATCGTTCGTGGCGGCCGCTCGAAACGCCTGCAGCCGGTGCTGCAGCCGGGCAATTCGGTGGATTTGGTATGGCGTGCGCGGCTGGACGAGCATCTGGGTCAGTACCAGGCCGAGCTTCTTACCGCCCGCGCCGGGCGGTTGATGGAAAGTGCTATCGGCGTCCACGGTGTCCAGGCGATGGCGGCGCTGCTACGGCTGCTTCCCGAGCGTGACAATCATCCACGGCTGCACGATGCCTTTGCCATCATCCTCGATAGTCTCGACACGCCTGAAGAAGCCGGCGCCCTCTATGTGCGCTTCGAGCTCGCCGTGCTTGAGGATCTCGGTTTCGGTCTCGACCTCAGCCAATGTGCGGCGACCGGGGCGCAAACGGACCTTGTCTATGTGTCGCCGAAGTCGGGCCGGGCGGTATCCGCGGACGCGGGCGCGCCCTGGGCTGACCGGCTTCTGGCGCTGCCGGCGTTTTTGCCGGACCGAACGCAGGCCTGCACCGATGCGGAAATGCTGGCCCAGGCCTTCCGGCTGACCGGTTATTTTCTCAATCGGCATGTGTTCGAGCCGCGCGGTGTCGAGCCCCCGATCAGCCGCGAGAGCTTCTGTACGGCTGCCTTGCGCGCCATGCCGCAACCCAAGTCTCAACCGGGGCACGAACACCCCCCTGTTCAGGAAACGATTTCATGACCGACACGACAGACCGCCTTGATAACACCACCTCCAGACCCAACGGCCAGTTCGCCGGCGTGGTGCCGCTCGATGTGGTGGCGCGGGAGGGTGGGCTTTCGGTGATGAAGGGCATTCTTGAAGGACGGCTGCCCGGAGCGTCGATGGGCAGGACGCTCAATTTCTGGCTCACCACCGTGGAGGAGGGGCGGATCGTGTTCACCGGCGCGCCGACGGTTGAGCATCTCAACCCGCTCGGCACGGTGCACGGCGGATGGGCGTCGACCATCATGGATTCCTCGCTCGCCTGCGCGGTGATGACGATGATCAAGCCCGGCGAGGGCTACACCACGGTGGAGTTCAAGCTCAACCTCACCCGGCCGATCCTGCCGGATATGGGGGAGCTCAGCTGCGAAGGCCGGATCCTGCACCGGGGCCGGACAATCGCCACCTCGGAGGCCTATCTTCGCGACAGTTCCGGCAGGCTCCTGGCGCACGGTACCGAAACCTGCGCCATCTTTCCCATCGGCAAGCTGATGCGCTGAGTACGGCTGCCCGGTAGGCGGTTCTCCTCAATTCTCTTCGGTCTCATCGAGAACGATGCCGTATTTCTTGATCCGTGAATAAAGCGTGGTGGGCTTGATGCCCATCAGCTGCGCTGCACCTTCCTCACCGGAAACGCGGCCGCCACATTGTTTCAGGCAGGCGATGATGTTGCTGACCTGGAGCTCATGCATCTGCTGCTCTGTCAGGATATCAGCCTGCTCGGCTGCTCCGGCTCGGCCAGTGCCTTTCTGCAGGTCGAGGATCAGCTTTTCGCCACGCGACAGGATCGCGCCGCGTTCGACCACGTTCTGCAGCTCGCGGACATTGCCGGGCCAGTGGTAATCCTGCAGCTGGCGGATATTGGCCTTGGTGATCGTCGGCTTCTGCAGGTTGAGCCGCTCGCAGGCGAGGGTCAGAAAATGCTGCGTCAGTTCCGGAATGTCGGACAGGCGCTCGCGCAGCGGCTGGCACTCGATCGGAAAGACGTTGAGATAGAAGTAGAGATCCTGCCGCAGCGTTCCGTTACGGATGCAGGCGGTGAGATCCTTGCTGGAGGACGCAATGACGCGGACATTGATCTTGCTGATGCGGTTGTCACCGAGCCGTTCGAGCGATTGTTCCTGCAAGGTCTTGAGGATCTTGCCCTGAAGCTCGATCGGAATTTCCGAGACTTCGTCGAGATACAAGGTGCCGCCATTGGCGATTTCGAGCTTGCCAGTGCGATCATGCACCGCGCCTTGAAACGCGCCGCGGACATGGCCGAACAGCTCACTTTCGAAGGTCGATGGCGAGATGCCGGCACAGTTGATGCGAATGATCGGCCGCTTCGCACGCGAACTCGACTTGTGAATGGCGGACGCGATCAGCGATTTGCCGGTACCGCCTTCTCCGGTGATCAGAACATTGCTCTGGGTCTTTGCGACCAGCTCGATCTGCGCCAGCGTGCGCATGATCGCCGGTGAGGATCCGGCGAGGTCATAATGCGAGCGGACGTTGCGGATTTCCTCCTGCAGATATTCGTTTTCCTGTTCGAGCCGTTCGCGCAGCGCGTCGATCTGGTCCATGGCCGCGCGCAGCTTGCGCTCGTTCTCGCGCCGTTCCGACACGTCGCGGAAAATCACCACTGCGCCGGCCAGCACCTGCTGGTCATAGATCGGGGTCGAGGTGTATTCGACCTGAATCGGACGACCGTTCTTGTGCCAGAACACCTCGTCTTCGACCCGGTTGACCTGTTCATTGCGGAAGGAATGGTAGATCGGGCACTCGCGCGAGGGGTATTTGCGGCCATCGAGATGGTGATGATGGATCATGGCGTGGATGTCCTCGCCAAGCAAATCCTCCTTGGTCCAGCCCAGCATCTCCTGGGCGGCATTGTTGACGAAGGTGGTCTTGCCCTCGAGATTGATGCCGTAAATGCCTTCGCCCGCGGCGTCGAGGATCAGCCGGTTCTCGTTTTCCATCTCCCGGAAGAAGTCGCGCGCCCGGTCCCATTCCATCAGCCCCCTGGCGTGCAGTTTGTGGGTGGAGACATTCTGCGAGCGGGTGTCATAGGCGGCCATGTCGATGATCTGCATGACCAGATAGGTCGCGCCGCCATGGCTGACCGTGGTGCCGTGAATTTCCGTGTCGATCTCGCGACCGGCTGAGCTGACGATCGGCAGATCGCGGGTCCAGCTGGTTTTGTAGTGGTCGACCTTTTCGGTGAACACGATCAGCTCCGGCAGGCGGCCAACCAGGAAACCGGCGAAATCCTTGCCGGGCAAGTGTTCGTCGGCAAGCAATTGTGCGGCAGCGTCGTTGGCCGCGTCAATCAGGCCGCTAAACGTGTCGAGCGCGATGCAGGGGAGGATGCTCGAGTGGACATGGCTGTGCGGAAGCGGCGGCGTGATGTTCATTTGGAAACATTGCGCATTGCAGCATAAAAAATCAACGAAATTTCGTAAATCACGAAATATCGTAATTATTTGCATGATAGAAACGTCTAATTAGCAAGTAAAATCAATATTTTGAGAATTTTTCCGGAAATTCGATTTTTGCGGATTTCTGTGTTTGAGCCGTTAGTCTTGGGTCAGGAATTAGCGCAGGAGAACCCGATGACAGTGAAAAGTCTAAACGATCCCTTCTCAAGCAAGGCCGATTTGCGGCATGGCGCCAAGTGCGGGTGTTCCGCGTGTGCACCGGCGTCCGGCATTCGCGAAGAGAGCACGTTGGCATCCAGTGACGAGATGATGGAGCGGGCGATCGAAAGCGCGATCGTGCGGTCGGTCTTCGGCCATTCTGATATCAGCCGCCGCTCCTTCATGGGGCTGGTCGGCGGCGGCACAGCGGCTGCCGCGCTGGCATCGATCTTCCCGATCGACAAGGCGAAAGCGGCACTGCTCGACACGCTCGGCAAGCCGGAGAAGACTGATCTGAACATCGGCTTCGTGCCGATTACCTGTGCGACGCCGATCATCATGGCGCAGCCGCTGGGCTTTTACGAGCGTTACGGCTTGAACGCGCAGGTTATCAAGACCGCCGGCTGGGCGGTGGCCCGCGACAAGTCGCTGGCCGGAGAGTATGACGCCAGCCACATGTTGACCCCGATGCCGCTGGCGATGACGCTTGGCGCCGGCTCGGTGGCCGAACCCTACATCATGCCGGCGGTGGAAAACATCAACGGCCAGGCCATCGTGCTGTCGAACGAGCACAAGGACAAGCGCGATCCGAAGCAGTGGAAAGGCTTCACCTTCGGCGTGCCGTTCGAATTCTCGATGCACAATTTCCTGCTGCGCTATTACGTGGCCGAGCATGGCCTCGACCCGGATGTCGACATCCAGATCCGCGTCGTGCCGCCGCCGGAAATGGTTGCCAATCTGCGTGCCGGAAACCTCGACGGCTACCTCTCGCCGGACCCGTTCAATCAGCGTGCGGTCTGGGAGAATATCGGTTTCATTCACATCCTGACCAAGGAAATCTGGGAAGGGCATCCCTGCTGTGCATTTGCCGCACCGCTGTCATTTGCCACGGAGCTGCCCAACACCTACGGGGCGCTGCTCAAGTCGATCATCGATGCGACGCAATACGCGTCCAATCCGGACAACCGGAAAGAGATCTCGGCGGCGATCGCGCCCACCAACTATCTCAATCAGCCGGTCGAAGTCATCGAGCAGGTGCTGACCGGAACCTATGCGGATGGTCTGGGCGAGGTGAAGCAGGTGCCCGACCGCATCGATTTCGATCCGTTCCCCTGGCACTCGATGGGCGTGTGGATCCTGACCCAGATGAAGCGCTGGGGCTACATTGAAGGTGACGTCGACTACAAGGCCGTGGCCGAGCAGGTCTACCTCGCCTCCGACGCCCGCAAGATCATGACGGATCTCGGCTACGACGCCCCGGCGGAGAGCTACAAGTCGCACGTCATCATGGGCAAGACCTTCGATCCGGAAACGCCTGAAGACTATGTCTCCAGCTTCGCGATCAAAAAAGGCTGACGCATGACCGAGATGTCCGTGAACAAGCGTGCGGCTATCCTCTCGTTCATCCTTCTGTTTGCCGGCCTCCTGTTGTGGGAGGCCGTCATTCCGGCGCAGAAGGCGGCGGGAGAGCTGACCGAGTATGAACGGCTGACGGGGGGCGGCGCGCAGAAGGCCGGTGTGCCGCCACCGAGCCAGGTGCTGGAGAAGGCCTGGGAGCAGTTGAGCAACCCGTTCTATGATGCGGGGCCCAACGACAAGGGGATCGGCATCCAAATCGGCTATTCGATCTACCGGGTGCTGGCCGGCTATGTTCTGGCAGCACTCATCGCCATCCCGCTCGGGTTCCTGATCGGCATGTCGCCGGTCGCCTACAAGGCGCTCAATCCCTTCATCCAGGTGCTCAGGCCGATCTCGCCGCTGGCCTGGATGCCGCTGGCGCTGTTCATCATCCAGGACAGCGAAGCAAGCGCGATCTTCGTGATCTTCATCTGCTCGATCTGGCCGATGCTGATCAACACGGCCTTCGGTGTGGCCGGGGTGCGCAAGGACTGGGTCAATGTGGCGCGAACGCACGAGCTGGGGGCGTTGCGGACAGCGTTTACGGTGATCCTGCCTGCAGCTGCACCCACGATCGTGACCGGCATGCGGATCTCCATCGGCATTGCCTGGCTGGTGATCGTGGCTGCCGAGATGTTGGTCGGCGGAACCGGCATTGGCTACTACGTCTGGAACGAGTGGAACAATCTCGATCTCACCTCGGTCATCTTTTCCATCCTGATGATCGGTGTCGTCGGCATGGCGCTCGATGCCATGTTCGGCGTGTTGCAGCGCTTTGTCGTCTACAGCGAATAGGAGAGACACCATGACCACTCCTTTTTTGAGCGTTGAACGCCTGAGCCAGAGATACCCGGATGGTGAGGGCGGCACGACAACGATTTTCGAGAATGCCAGTTTCGGCATTGAACGCGGTGAATTTGTCGTCATCCTCGGCCATTCGGGCTGCGGCAAGTCGACGATCATGAACATTCTGGCTGGCCTGGCCGAGGCCAGCGAGGGCGTCGTCATCATGGACGGCAAGGAGGTCTCGGGCCCGAGCCTTGACCGCGGCGTGGTGTTTCAGAACTACTCGCTGCTGCCGTGGCTGAGCGCACTGAAGAACGTGACCTTTGCCGTCGCCGCCCGCTATCCGGACTGGTCGAAGGACCAGGTGCTCTCCCATTCGAAGAAGCATCTCGAGATGGTGGGCTTGAGCGCGGACGTGTTCAACCGCAAGCCGAGCCAGCTTTCGGGCGGCATGCGGCAGCGGGTGTCGATTGCCCGCGCGTTCTCGATCAGTCCGAAACTGTTGTTGCTGGATGAGCCGTTCGGGGCGCTCGATGCGCTGACGCGCGGCACGATCCAGGACGAGTTGCTGAAAGTCTGGGCCGGCACCAACCAGACCGTGTTCATGATCACCCATGATATCGACGAGGCAATCCTGCTGGCGGACCGCATCCTGCTGATGAGCAACGGACCTTACGCGCGGGTGGCTGAATCCGTGGAGATCACCATTCCGCGGCCACGCAACCGGATCGAGATCGTCGAACACCCCAACTACTACGCGATCCGCAATCATCTGGTGCAGTTCCTCGGCAAGCGCTCGAAGGAACTCGCAGGACCAACCGATGCAGCCGAGAACCGGCCGGTGACGGTCCGCATCGACAAGACCGCACCAGCTGCGCCATCGCCCAAGAAACTCGCCGTTTAACACCCTGAGCAGGAGACTTCATCATGGCCAAAATGATGACCAAGGAAGACGTGACCGAAATGATACTGTCAGCCAAGCGCACGGCCGGCATGAAATGGGAGGAGATCGCCGAGAAGATCGGCATGTCTCCCGTCTGGACGCATTCGGCCGCGATGGGCATGAACGCGATGCCCAAGGACAAGGCCGAGGCGATGGTCTCGGTGATGGGGCTGCCGCAGGAAGCAGCGCTTGTGCTGCAGGAATATCCGACCAAGATCTGGGAACAGGCGGTGCCGACCGACCCCTGCATCTACCGGCTCTATGAAATCGTCGGGGTCTACGGGCCGACGATGAAGGCGCTGATCCAGGAGGAATTCGGCGACGGCATCATGTCGGCGATCGATTTCGACATGCAGATCACCCGGGTGGCCAATCCGAAGGGCGACCGGGTGAAGATCGAGATGTCGGGCAAGTTCCTGGGTTACAATTCCTGGTAATGTCGCGTCCTCCTTTCCCACCTTTCACCGAGGAGACGGCGGTCCGGAAGATCAGGGCCGCCGAGGACGGCTGGAACGGCCGCGACCCGGCAAAGGTGGCGTTGGCCTACACGCCGGACAGCAAATGGCGCAACCGGAGCGAATTCATCACTGGGCGCAGCGAGATCGAGGCGTTCCTGACCCGCAAGTGGGAAAAGGAGCTCGCGTACCGGCTGGTCAAGGAGCTCTGGGCGTTCACGGATAACCGGATTGCGGTGCGCTTTGCCTATGAGTGGCACGATGCGAAAGGCGACTGGTGCCGCTCCTACGGCAACGAGAACTGGGAGTTCGACGAGGCGGGCTTGATGCAAACCCGTCACGCCAGCATCAATGATCTGCAGATCAGTGAAGCCGATCGCAAGTTCCACTGGCCGCAGGGCAGGCGGCCGGACGATCACCCGGGATTGACGGAGCTCGGCTTGTAAGCCGGCACTCATCAATGGCGGATTGAACGAACGAAGGGCGCCTCATGGGGCGCCCTTTGAATATCTGGTAGATCCGAACCGGTCAGGCCATGCCGATCTTGCCGCCGCCCTGTTTGGTCACGGCGACCACGGCCGGGCGAACCGGCATGTCATCGCGGAAGTCGGGCCAGCGGGTGGCGGGCTGCTCGAATGTGGCGAGGCCTTCATCACCGGGATGCTGGACGGCGAGGAAGACTGTCTCTCCTGTCGGGTCGAACAGCGGGCCGCACATCTCGGCGCCGACTGGTACCCGGAAGAACAGTTTCGAGGTTGCGCGCGCGTCGCCTTCGGTATCGACGGCCCAGAGGCCATCGGTGCGGCCTGTCCGTTTCTTGGAGTTGCCGTCGGTCGAAACCCACAGGCGTCCTTCGGTGTCGATGGCGCAATTGTCAGGCATGCCGAACCAGCCGTCCTGGGTGGTCGCAGAAGAGAAGCTGGCGCCGACTTCGGCCACCGAAGGATCGCCGCATTTGAGCAGGATTTCCCAGGACGATTTGGTCGAGGCGAAGTCGCCGTCGGTTTCGGTGATTTCGACGATGTGGCCAAAGGCGTTGTTGGCACGCGGGTTGGCCGGGTTCTCGTCACCTTCCTTGCGGCGGGTGTTGTTGGTCAGCATGCAATAGACCTTGCCGGTCTTGGCATTGGGCTGAACGTCTTCGGGGCGGTCCATCTTGGTGGCGCCGAGAAGGTCACCGGCGCGGCGGGCCTCGATCACCACATCGGCCTGGCCGGCAAAGCCGTTGGCTTCGGTCAGCGGGCCTTCGCCGTGAACCAGCGGCATCCAGTCGACGGTGCCGTCCTCGTTGAAGCGGGCGACATAGAGCGTGCCGTCATCGAGCAGATCCATGTTGGCCGCGCGGTCATCCGGATTGTATTTGGCGGCCGTGACGAACTTGTAGACATAGTCGAAGCGCTCGTCATCGCCGCAATAGAACACCACCCGGCCGTCCTTGTTGAGAACGCTTTCGGCGCCTTCATGCTTGACCCGGCCGAGCGCGGTGCGTTTCTTCGGCACCGAGTTGGGGTCCATCGGGTCGACCTCGACCACCCAGCCGAAGCGGTTAGGCTCGTTGGGCTCCTTGGAGACGTCAAAGCGGTCGTGGTGGCGGCCCCAGTTGTACCAGCCGGCAGGCGCGCCGTAGCGCTTGTAATTCTCTGCCTCGCGGTGGCCTTCGGGAAGTTCGCCGGTGAAGTAGCCGTGGAAATTTTCTTCCGCCATCAGCCATGTGCCCCAGGGGGTGACGCCACCGGCGCAGTTGTTGAGCGTGCCGAACACCTTGGTGCCGGACGGGTCGGCGTTGGTCTTGAGGCGGTCATGGCCGGCGGCCGGGCCGGTCAGCGCCATTTCGGTGCCGACATGGATGCGGCGGTTCATGCTGCCGTCCAGGACCGGGGTCCATTTGCCGTTTTCCTTGCGGATTTCGATGACCGTACCGCCATGGGCCGCCATTTCGATGTCGACGAGGTCTTTGGTGAACTCGCCCATCAGGACCTTGTCCTTGCCCTCGCTGTTTTTGCCGATGGTGGCCCAATTGGGGAACATCAGCTCGGCATTGGTGTATTCGTGATTGACCACCAGCAGACCATGGTCCTCAGCCCCACCGAGCGGGACGAAGCCGACATAGTCATTGTTGTAGCCAAATTGCTTGAGCTGGCTTTCCGGGGTCTGGTTCATCGGATCGAAATCCGGGGAATCGGCGAACACCTTGTCGCCCCAGCGCAGCAGAACGTCGGCATCGTAGCCTTCGGCGACATGGTGGGTTTCGTCGACACCGGCTTCGACCTCGGTGAAGGAAAAGGCGCTCATGCCTTCGGCGCGGGCCTCATCGGCGATCATCAGCGCCAGCGGGCTGACCGTCGAACCGATGGCGGCCACGGCGAGCGAGCCACCGAGGAAACCGCGGCGCGAAAAGCGGCGGTTGATAACGTCGCCCATGGTCGGGTTGCTGCTTGGATTGCGGCCGACATCTTCCTCGGCTTCGCGGATCTCGGTGAGATTGATGGCTTCGTCTTCCGGCTTGAACATATCGTTCATGGCTGTCTCCGTCACATGAGCTTCATCCGATGGGTGGATTTATACCATGTTGCGTAACAGCCGTATGACGAGCGGGCTGTGCCTATTCCGCCGGCGCCAGTTCCGGTCGCTCCACAGCCTGTTCCCGGATCGGCCAATGGACGATTGCGGCGAAGATGCCGAGCGCCACGCCGAGCCACCAGACCGGATTGTAGGTGCCGAAGATATCGTAGAGATAGCCGCCGAGCCAGACGCCGAGGAAGGAGCCGAGCTGATGGGTGAAAAACACCAGGCCGCCGAGCATGCCGAGGTGACCGGTGCCGAACATGATTGCCACCAGCGCGTTGGTCGGCGGCACGGTGGAAAGCCACAGCAGGCCCATGACGATGGCGAAGATGACCACCGAGGTGGGGGTCTGCGGCAGCAGCAGGAATGCGGTGACAGCGACCGACCGGCCGATATAGATCCAGACCAGTGCCATCGGCTTGGAGTAACGCTGGCCGATATAGCCCGAGGCCAGCGAGCCGATGATGTTGAAAAAGCCGATCAGCGCCAGCGACAGCACCGCGAAGGAACTGTCTATGCCAATGTCACGCAGGTAGGCCGGGAAGTGTGCGGTGATGAAGGCCACCTGGAACCCGCAGACGAAGAAACCCGCGACCAGCAGCAGGTAGCTCTTGTGACCGAGCGCCTCGCGCAAGGCTTCGCCGATCGATTGCTTGTATTGCAGTGCCGATTGCGAGCCGGAATTCGAGTTGCCGCGCAGCGGGATGGCCAGGAACGGGATGATGAACATCATAGCCGCCATCCAGATCAGCGCTTCCTGCCAGCCATAGGCATCGATCAGGCCCTGGCTGAGCGGCGCGAAGACGAACATGCCGGCCGAGCCTGCGGCGGTGCCGATGCCGAAGGCCATGGAGCGCTGTCCAGGTTCAACATTGCGGGCAAATGCCGCCAGAACGATGCCGAAGGATGCCGAGGCGACGCCAAGGCCGACGAGCACGCCGCCGCCGATGTAGAACCAGCCGGGGCTTGGGGCCACGGACATGATGATCAGGCCGCCGGCATAGAGCAGCGAGGACAGGGCCAGCACCTTCCAGGTGCCGTATTTGTCGGCAATGGCGCCAAAGAATGGCTGTCCCAGCCCCCAGAACAGGTTCTGCACCGCCATGGCCAACCCAAAGGTGGTGCGGTCCCAGCCGGTGTCGGCCAGCATCGGCAACTGAAAAAAGCCCATGGCCGAGCGCGGTCCGAAGGACATCAGCGCGATCAGCGACCCGGCAATGATGATCAGCCAGGGCAGGGGCGGCATGGCTGCGGATGAACGGGTGTCGGACATGGAAGGCTCCTGGACGTGTCCGGCGACTTTAGACATTGCCGGTCCGGGAACAAGTGCTTTTGCTTGAACGCACTCATCACGGAAATTGATCGGTCTGTGCAAGGGCATCCCCTGAGGCGATGATTGCGGCGGGTTGTTGACAGGCGGCAAGCATGGGGAAATGCTTGAAGGTGAGCAAATCCACAGGCGGGAGGCAGCAGGCATGAAGCAGGTATTTCGCAGGGCACTGGCAATGGGGGTGGTGCTGAGCAGCTTGGCCTCTGCTGCCTGGTCCGAGGATTTCGATCCGGACAGCGCCACGTTTGACCCTGACAGCAAATTCGTGATCACGCCGTTTGGCGCCATCATCGGCGACCCGGCCCAGGTGATAGACCTGTCCACCGACCGCATCGGCTTTACCTATTGCTCGACATTTCCCGACAAGAATCGCGGCATGCTGCTGATGGCCTCGATCGTCATTCCTGCGCAGGATGGAGCGGAGGGCGGCGGGCATTCGATGATGCTGTCGGTTGATCAGGCGCGGAATTTCATTGCCTTTTTGCGCAAGGGGCCGGAATGGGCCGATGTGGCGAGCGAAAACAAAGTCGGCCTTTTCTCCAAGCCGATTGGCGATGTCATCGGCAGCGAAGGCGAGGCAGAACACCTTTCGATCAAATTTGTCTCCGATGAGCAGAGCAACGGTTCGGTGCGGATCGAGCATGTGCTCGGTGGTGTGACAAAGGCCTTTGAGCTGGGCATCAACCCGGCGGTGAAATTTGCCGCGCAGGCCGAGCATGCGCTTGAAACAGCACTGGCCCTGACACCGGAATCGGCGCCGGAAGAAGACGCGGAAAAGTCCAAACTGTTCGAATAGAGGCTTCATGTGCCGCAAGGGCGACTGCAGCTGGCTGACTTGCATTCGCGAGGGCAAAGTCTTATGTGAAGGGTTCCCCGGCATCGCCGGGTTCTTTTGACACCTATTTATGCTCAAATTGAGCATAAATGATGATGACGGGAGGGTTTGCCATGACCCGGTTGGACACGATCACTCAGCCCAGAGCCGCGAAAAGCGCGCAAACTGCAGCGGAGCGGTTTGGGGTGATGGAGCGTCCGGAGTTGAAATATACCCCGGCAGTGGCGCGCGAAACCGCGCATCTTTACGAGCGCGTGCGCAATCATATCCCGGAAATCGAGTGGCCGGTCTATGCGCCCTACGTGCACGCCATCAACCGCATCAAGAAGGAACGCGGGGCTGCGATCCTGGCGCATAACTACCAGACGCCGGACATCTTTCACTGCGTCGCCGACATTGCCGGCGATTCGCTGCAGCTGGCGCGCGAGGCGACGCTGGTCGACGAGCAGATCATTATCCAGTGCGGCGTGCACTTCATGGCCGAGACCTCGAAGCTCCTGAACATGGAAAAGACCGTACTGATTCCGGACGCCAGGGCCGGATGCTCGCTGTCGGATTCGATCACCGGCGCCGATGTGCGACTGTTGAAGGAGCGCTATCCCGGCGTGCCGGTGGTGACCTATGTCAACACCTCTGCCGATGTGAAGGCCGAAACTGATGTGTGCTGCACTTCATCCAACGCGGTGGCCGTGTGCGAAAGCTTCGAGTCCGACACGATCCTGTGCATCCCGGACGAATATCTGGCGATGAATGTCGCCAAGCAGACCAAGAAGAAGATCCTGACCTGGAAGGGCCATTGCGAGGTGCATGAGCGCTTCACGGCGGAGGAGCTGCTGGCCTACAAGGAAGCCGATCCGACCATCGAGATCATCGGTCACCCGGAATGCCATCCGGATGTGATCGCGGTGTGCGATTACTCGGGCTCGACCTCAGGCATGATCAACTACGTCAAGGACACGCGGCCGCCGCGGGTGCTGCTGGTGACCGAATGCTCGATGGCCTCGAACATCGAAAGCGAGGTCGAGGGCGTGGAATTCATCAAGCCGTGCAATCTGTGCCCGCACATGAAGCGCATTACCCTGCCGAAGATCCTCGACAGCCTACTTTACATGACCGAGGAGGTCGTGGTCGATCCGGCGATTGCCGATCGCGCGCGGCTGGCCGTCGAGCGGATGGTCAATCTGAAAAACTGAGGTCTGGGCCGGCGGTCCCTGCGGCCGCCCGCAACCAGCAGGGAGCATGTCATGGCGTCCACCGCAATCGCCGTCCATCGGCCACGACCGGAGAAGCGGTCCGACGAGGTCGTGATCATCGGCGGCGGATTGGCCGGGCTGTTCTGCGCGCTCAAGCTGGCGCCGAAGGCGGTTACCGTTCTGGCGGCGGCACCCATCGGCCGGGGGGCCTCATCGGCCTGGGCGCAGGCCGGCATTGCCGCTGCCGTCGGGCCGGGTGATACGGTCGAAAGCCATGTTAACGACACCATCATCGCCGGGGACGGCATCGTTGACGAAGAGATCATCCGCACCATGGCCACCGAGGCGTCCGACCGGATCATCGATCTCCTAGGCTATGGCGTGCCGTTCGACCGCGACCTGGAAGGCCATCTGGCGGTCAGCCGCGAGGCGGCTCATTCGGAAAGCCGCATCGTCCGGGTCAAGGGCGATATGGCGGGCCGCGCCATCATGGAGGCGCTGGTCGCTTCGGTGCGCCAGACGCCGTCGATCCGGGTGCTGGAAGGCTATGTGGTCGAGGACCTGATCGTCGAGGAGGGCCGGGTGACCGGCGTCGTCGCCCGCGACAAGGCCGGCAGCGGTGAAGAGCTGAAGCGGGTTACCGGCTCGAACGTGGTGATGGCAACCGGTGGCGTCGGCCATCTTTACGAAGTGACGACCAACCCGACCGAAGCGCGCGGCGGCGGCATCGGTATGGCTGCGCGCGCCGGTGCGCGGCTCGCCGACATGGAATTCGTGCAGTTTCACCCCACTGCCATCAATGTCGGCAAGGACCCGGCGCCGCTCGCCACCGAAGCGCTGCGCGGTCATGGCGCGACCCTGCACAATTCCGCAGGCGAACGCTTCATGCTGCCGCTGCACCCGGACGCAGAACTGGCACCGCGCGATGTGGTGGCGCGTGGCATCTTTGCCGAAGTGAAGGCGGGCAGGGGCGCGTTTCTCGATTGCCGGACTGCGGTGCATGATTTTGCGGCGGAGTTTCCTACGGTCTTCGGCTATTGCCAGGAGGCGGGCATCGATCCGGCCAGGGACATGATCCCGGTCATTCCGGCGGCGCATTACTTTATGGGCGGCATCTGGACCGACATCAATGGCCGCTCGTCGCTGCCCGGCTTCTGGGCCTGTGGCGAATGCACCTCGACCGGCGCGCACGGCGCCAACCGGCTGGCCTCGAACTCGCTTCTCGAGGCGGTGGTGTTTTCCGCCCGCATCGCCGAAACGCTGAAAGCCGAGATCAAGCCTGATGCGCCTGCGAACTGGCAGGACGGCTCTGTGACGACGACCGAGTACATCACCGAGAACGATCACCCCAACATGGTGGCGCTGCGGCAGGTGATGAGCGCGCATCTGGGCGTGTTGCGCGATGGCGCGGGCATGCGTGAGGCGCTCGACAAGATCCTGCATCTGGCCCGTGAGAGCCATTCCGTCCGGTTTGACAATGTGATTACAACGGCCAAACTGATCGCGGTGTGCGCCATCAACCGGACCGAAAGCCGGGGCGGGCATTTCCGCACCGATCATCCCGAAGAACAGGCGGAGTGGAAGCGGCGAACCCTGGTGACGCTGGACCAGGCCCACGCCATCATCCCCGACCTCTTGGAAGGCTGACCCATGACGAGCGCCTATCTTCCCGAACTGCCGCAGCTGATGATCGAGGAGCAGGTGCGCGCAGCCCTGCTCGAAGACCTTGGCCGGGCAGGCGACATCACCTCCAATGCCACAATCGGCCCGGAGCGGCAGGCGACGGCCGAGATGAACAGCCGCGAGGCCGGCGTGATCTCCGGTCTGCCGCTGGCCGAAGCCGCATTCCGGCTGATCGATCCGGCGATCCGGTTCGAGGCGCTGGTGGCCGATGGCGCGCGGGTTCAGCTAGGCACCATGATTGCGCGCATTTCGGGTCCGGCGCGCGGGCTGCTGTCAGCCGAGCGGGTGGCGCTCAACTACCTCATGCATCTCTCGGGTGTGGCCACCCATACGGCGCGCTTTGCCGATGTCATCGCGCACACGTCGGCGAAGGTCACCTGCACCCGCAAGACCATTCCGGGGCTGCGGGCGGTGGAGAAATATGCGGTGCGCTGTGGCGGCGGCTCATCGCATCGCTACGGGCTCGATGACGCCATCCTGATCAAGGACAATCATATCGCTGTGGCCGGCGGGATCGCCGAAGCCTTGCGGGCGGCCAAGGCCTTTGCCGGGCATCTGGTCAAAGTCGAGATCGAGGTCGACACGCTCGAGCAGTTCCAGGTGGTTCTGGATGAGGGCGCGGATGTCTGCCTGCTCGACAATATGAGGCCGGACATGCTCAGCCAGGCGGTGGCGATGAACAGGTCCGCGGGCGGACGGATCACGCTCGAAGCCTCCGGAAACGTCAATCTGGACACGATCAAGGCCATCGCAGAGACCGGTGTCGATTATATCTCCACCTCGAAGATCACAATGGCCGCACCGACACTCGATATCGGACTGGATATGGCGATCGGGTGAGGCTATGCCAGCATCATAATGATGTTTGAGCAAAGCTGCTTGGGCGGCTCAAAACCTTGCTGCCGAAGCAGCAAACCGGCACTGGAATTTTCGTGACACTTCACATAGCGACCGATCGCAAGGCCAATCTTGCGGGCAGTGCCTGGATGATTGCGGCAATGGCGGTCTTCGCCGTCGAGGATGCTCTCATCAAGGCGGCTTCGGTCGCGTTGCCGATTGGCGAGGTTCTTGTCGTCTTCGGGCTTGGCGGGGCGCTGGTGTTTGCGGCGCTCGCGCTGGTCAATCGGGAACCCTTGTACAGTGCTGATGTGATTTCCCGCCCGATGTGGGTTCGCGTGGTGTTCGAGATTGTCGGCCGGCTGTTTTACGTGCTTGCGCTTTCCCTGATCCCGCTGTCGGCGGCGACCGTGATCCTTCAGGCCACACCGCTTGTCGTGGTGGCAGGCGCGGCGCTGGTGTTTGGCGAGAAAGTGGGCTGGCGCAGGTGGACGGCCATATTCGTCGGGTTGGCCGGTGTCGTGATCATTATCCAGCCGGGAACGGAGGGATTTTCGGTGCTCTTGCTGTTGGCCGTCATGGGCATGATCGGGTTTGCGGGGCGTGATCTGGCCAGCCGTGCAGCGCCGGCCGGGCTCAGCACCGCGATCCTGGGGCTGTATGGTTTCCTGTCGATTGTCGTTGCCGGTGGATTGTACGCGGCCTGGCAGGGTGTGCCCTTCGTCATGCCCGATGGCGAAACATCGCTTCTGCTGCTCGGAGCGATCCTGGCCGGTGTTGCGGCCTATTCGTGCCTGATGAAAGCCATGCGGACCGGTGAGGTGTCAGCCGTCACGCCGTTCAGATACACCCGGCTGCTGTTTGGAATCGCGCTCGGGATTGTATTGTTTGGTGAACGATTGAGTTTTGCGATGATGGTCGGGTCAGCTCTGATCGTTGTGTCAGGCCTGTTCATTCTGTATCGCGGCCGCCAGATCCGCGCCGAGATATAAGGCGGCAATCTCGCCTCCTGTTCGGACAAGACCATGTGGCAAGGGCCGCCGGTTTCCCGGCGGCCCTTGTCGTTGTCAGCGTGGTTCGCTGTGCAGTCCCTTGATGATCGCCACACAGGCAAGCAGCAGCACGATGGTGAAGGGGAAGCCGGTTGAGACCGCCATGGCCTGCAGGGCTGCCAATCCGCCACCAAGCAGCAGTGCGATGGCGACCAGACCCTCGAAGGTCGCCCAGAAGATGCGCTGGGGGACCGGTGCATCGACCTTGCCGCCGGCGGTGATGGTGTCGATCACCAGCGAGCCGGAGTCCGACGATGTCACGAAGAACACGATCACCAGCACGATGGCGATGAACGACGTGACCTGCTGCAGCGGCAGCGCTTCGAGCATGGCGAAGAGCTTGAGTTCCAGCGGGGCGTCGACAACGAGCTGGTAGCCGTCATTGACCAGCTGGCTGATGGCGGTACCGCCAAAGACGGTCATCCAGAACACCGAGACGAGCGACGGGATGATCAGCACGCAGGTGAGGAACTCACGCACCGAACGGCCACGGCTGACGCGGGCAATGAACATGCCGACGAAAGGCGACCAGGAAATCCACCAGGCCCAGTAGAACGAGGTCCAGCCCTGGCGGAAATTGTCATCCGTTCGACCGAACGGGTTCGAGAGTTCCGGCAGGTAGCGGGCATACTCATAGAGGTTGTGGAAGAAGCCGGTGAAGATTGCCACCGTCGGCCCGACAAGCAGAACGAAGACCAGCAACAGGGCTGCCAGCACCATGTTGATCTCGGACAGGCGCTTGACGCCTGCGTCGAGGCCGGCAACCACGGAGATCAGTGCGACCCCGGTGATGGCGGCAATCAGCACGACCTTGGAGACGTCGCTGACCGGAATGCCGAAGATGTGGTTGAGACCGGCATTGGCCTGTTCGGCGCCGAAGCCCAGCGATGTCGCCAAGCCAAACAAGGTAGCGAAGACGGCCAGAATGTCGATGACGTGGCCGGTCCAGCCCCAGACGCGTTCGCCGAAGATCGGGTAGAACACCGAGCGCATGGTGAGCGGCAGACCCTTGTTGTAGGCAAACAGGGCAAGTGCCAATGCGACGATGGCGTAAATCGCCCAGGGGTGCAGACCCCAGTGGAAGATTGTTGCCGCCATGCCGAGATCGGTTGCCTCGGCCGGGTTGCCTGCAGCACCGCCGAGCGGCGCCCAGCTTTCCGGCGTGCCGGCATTGTCCGCCACGGATGAGGAATAATGCGAGATCGGTTCGGACACGCCGTAAAACATCAGGCCGATGCCCATGCCGGCTGCAAACAGCATCGCGAACCAGCCGGAGTAGGAGTAATCCGGTGTTGCATCCTTGCCGCCGATACGGACCTTGCCGTAGGGCGAGAAGATCAGGAACAGGCACAGCAGCACGAAGATGTTTGCCGCCGTGAGGAAGAACCAGTCAAAGGTGCCGGTCAACCAGTTGCGCAGATCTCCGAACGCTGCCCCGGCGCTTTCCTGAAACGCCAGGGTGATGAAGACGAAGGCAACGATGGTCAGTCCGGAGACGGCGAAGACCGGATTGTGGATGTCGAGCCCGAAAGGGCCGACTGACATGGAAATATTGTCCTGACCGACTTCGTACTCGGTGTCGATCAGGTTTGCCGGGCCTTCCGGCGCCGGAATACCCGGTTCGCTGTTGTCGCTCATAGGGTGTTCTCCCGCTTGTGTTTATGTGGCAGGTGCCGTCGTTTTGCGCTCAGCCGCGCACGAGGAAGACAGATGCATTGGTGTGGGTTGCCAGCCGGCCACCATTGGATGGCCAGATATGATCGGCGACATTGGGAATATGGGTCGCCATGACAATCAGATCGCAGCCGGTGTCGCTTGCCGTCTTGATCAGCGCGTCGTCCAGATCGACCGCCGGGTCGTGACTGACGACGGTCTTGCCATCGGTCTCGATGCCATGGGTGCTGGCCTGGGTAGCAGTGAAGCCAGACAGTTTTTGTGCATACTCTTCCGGATTGTGCCCAAGCGGGCCGGGTGCAGAAGATGTCACGCCGACATAGGTCACAGGTGCATTGTAGAGTTTCGCCAGCTTGGCCGCCGTGTCCAATGCACGCGCCAGCTTATCGACGTGTGCAAGATCCACGGGCACCATGATTTTCTTGTACATTGGCTTTTCCCGTCTTGTGTTCGACCGGCTCGTCGTCTGCCGATGCTGTTGTTTTTGCGCTGATGGCCGGTGAAAAGTGGCGGTCATCGCGCTGCAGCCGGCCAAAAAGGCAGCAGACTGCGACAAAAGGCTAACGCGGCTGGTGTGCAATTGTAAACCGAAGCGGATCTGTTTCCCCAGACGCCGACCGTTCGGACCCTGGGGCAGGGCGGGGACGCGGTGTCGATCGGCTATGCCTGCCGATCAGTAACTGGCTGGGTGATGCACCCGGAAAGGCTGTGAGCTGCGGTTTGCTCCACCGGTGGATAGCGCAACGGTGTGTGCCAAGGACCGCCGGCTGCCGGGGAGGTTGGCATTTGCAGCTGAGGTCGCAATCAGCCCGTTTCAGGCAAAAACAAGAGCTTCACGATGGCTGATTGCGCGCTTGCTGTAGAAAATTGCGGTTAACCGGGGCGATTCGGCTGCTGATCGCCCCGGAAACCGGGTCTGGTCCCGCACCGGGCAAGAGTTGCCCGGTCAAATGCAGTGGCAGATCCATGGTGCACGCGAATGACGTCCTATCGGCACTCGAAGCTCGCGGCGGATTTGGTATCGCCGCTCACGTACTGAGCCGTTGAAGGCGCCGGGCACAGCGGCCGGGTCGCACCCTTGAGTGCTTCTGGCACTTCCTTGTTGTCAGCACGGGCGGAGGCCAGGACGGCCTCCGGCGCGTCACCCTGCTTGACCCAATCCACCAGTTCGCCGAACAGGTCAAAGGAGTCGGTTGCAGGGCCGCCCCGGCAATGGGTCATCCCCGGGACCGGGTAGTATTTCGCAATCCCATCAGCCTTGCCGCCATTGTTGGCGTCGAGCTTGCTGTACCAGGTGCCGGTGTCGTTTGCCGAAAATACGGGGTCGCTGACACCGTGGAAAAGGATCATCTTGCCGCCATTGTCGCGGAACTCTGCCAGTTCGGGGTTCTCGTGTCCGGGAGGGGCCATGACCTCCATTGCGGATTCAGGATAGGCTTCGCTGGTGGCGTTTATCGCGCCGGCGTTCTTTTCCAGATCGAAGTCTTTCAAAAAGGTCTCGAGATCATCGGGACTGCCGTTGATTTCGGTCGGCGGGGTGGTGAACACCTGCGCCAACGAAGATGCGCCCATCACGGCGATGATCGGCTTCTTGCCCCACGGCGGAATCGGGCTTTCCAGTTTCCAGAAGCGCCAGCCTCCCCCCTCGATACCGGTGTCCCAGGGGAACGCGCTGTAATAGGGCGTGCCGCCGTCAGCGGTGCCGGCAAAGCTGGTCTTGAGCGCGCCGACCTGCTCGGGCGACAGGCACTGACTGTTCTGGCCGGCCGTGCACTGCAGGGTGGCTAGGTCAAAGCTTGAGTTACAGGCCTGCGTGTTCATCACCAGGCCGTCTTCGAGCCCGTCAAGAGCGTCGCAGGCCTTGCGGATGCCGTTGGCTACGAGGCTGAGATCCTCGCGGCTGAAGGCGGTCGCCAGGTCTCCGGTGACAGCGGTAAAGGCCTGCACATCGACCGCGTGCTGCAAGGCGGCTGCGGGCAGTCTGTAGCCCGGGGCGCCGATCAGCAGACCATCAAAGGCATCGGGCATGCGTGCGGCGGCAACCATGGCGTGGCGCCCGCCATTCGAGCAGCCGACGCCATAACTGTGTCCGATCTCTTTGCCATAGAAGCCTTCGACCATTTTCCTGGCAATCGGGTCGAGCGTTGCCACGGCCTTGTAGCCATACATCTGCCGCGCCTCGAAATCGAGGCCGAAGCGGGCGCCTCCGGCGAGGCCTGCATCGGCATTGGCCGCGGCCTTGCCATCATGCCCGGCGTCAGAAGAGACCACGGCATAGCCGCGGGCCAGCGGCGTGACCGTACCGAAGCCTGCCTCGCCCGCCAGTCCGCCGAGAGCGGGTTTGACCTCGCCGTCATTGCCGCCGTTGAACTGGTGCACGTAATCACCGTTCCAGTCCGCGGGCAGCGCCAGTTCGAAGTTCAGCGCATAATCCTTACCGTCGGTCCCGGTCCGCTCGGCGGTGACCGCGCGAATGCGGCATTGGGCGACCGGGCTTTCCTCGCCCGCCGGAACCGAAGCCACGTCGGTAAAGCGGACGTCGGTCAGTCCGAGGGCGTCGGGCGTCAGACCTTCGCAACTGCTTTGCGCCAGGGCCGCCGTGGCAGACCCCAGCAACAGCGCGGCGGCGCCAATGATACGTTTCTCCATCATGTTCTCCTCCCAGGAACGTCATATTGTGCAGAAATGTAATTGTTATGTTTCGTAACAATTGTAGCGGATTTGGTCAATCGGGTTTTGCCTGGGGAGCCGGTCGGGCATGCCTGGCCGGGGGCTCGCTGTCGCCAGAAGAGTGCGCTACAACGGGCTCGCAGCCCGGCCGGGAGGGGTACGGTTGCAGCGATGGCAAGGGAGGTGACCGCCAAGATGAACCTGTTTTCAATGTTGAACAAGCGTGCCGAGGACGGCGAACCCATTCGCATCGGGATGATCGGGGCGGGCAAATTCGGGACCATGTTCCTGTCGCAGGTACGCAGGCTTGCGGGCATCCACCTGGTCGGCGTGGCAGACCTGTCGCCGGCCAACGCGCGGTCGAACATGGAGTTTGTCGGCTGGGAACCGGAGCGCTTTGCCGCCGCATCGCTGGACCAGGCTGCGAAAGAGGGCGGCACCCATGTCGGAGACGACTGGCAGGCGCTGGTCGCGCATCCGGCGATCGACATCGTGATTGAATGCACCGGCGCGCCGGTGGCTGCGATCGACCACATTCTTGGCGCGTTCGATCATGGCAAGCACGTGATCAATGTCACCGTCGAGGCGGATGCGTTTTGCGGCTATGCACTGGCGCGGAAAGCGCAGCAGGCCGGGGTTATCTATTCGATGGCCTATGGCGATCAGCCGGCGCTGACCTGTGACCTGGTTGACTGGGCGCGCACTTGTGGCTTCAACGTCACCGCCGCCGGACGCGGGCACAAATGGTTGCCCGAATTCCGAAAGTCGACGCCGGAAACGGTGTGGGACCATTGGGGCGTCTCCCGCGAAAAGGCCGAGCGCGGGCGGCTCAATCCGAAGATGTTCAACTCGTTCCTTGACGGCTCCAAACCGGCGATCGAATCCTCGGCGATCGCCAATGCCACCGGCCTGATGGTGCCGACACACGGCCTGCAATTTCCCGTCGGCGGGGCCGAGGATCTGGCCAACATCATGCGGCCGAAAGCCGAAGGCGGCCATCTTGAGCAAAAGGGCATGGTCGAGGTGGCCTCGTCACTGACCCGCGACGGCACGCCGGTGCCCTATGATATCCGGCAGGGCGTCTGGGTGGTGTTTGAAGGCGACACGGACTATCTGCGCAACTGCTTTCAGGAATATCTGGTGCGGACCGATGACAGCGGACGTTACTCCTCGCTTTACAAGCGCTGGCACCTGATCGGGCTGGAGCTGCCGGTGTCGGTGGCCTCGGTCGGGTTGCGCAAGGAGCCGACCGGCGTTGCCCGGTGCTTCAATGGTGATGTTGCAGCCATCGCCAAGCGCGATCTGGCCGCGGGCGAGGTTCTCGACGGGGAGGGCGGCTACACCGTGACCGGCGGGCTGCGCCCTGCCAGGGCGTCCGTGGAAGCGGGCTATCTGCCGCTCGGGCTGGCACACAATGTCACCCTCAAGCGCGCCATTGCCGATGGCCAGCCGGTCCGCTTCGAGGATGTCGAGATCGACGAGACGACTACGGCTTACAAGCTGCGCAGGTGGATGGAAACACTATCCTGAATTCTCCTGCCCGGTTCCCGCGTCGCCGGATCAGTTTTCCGCGTGCTGCTGCCGGGCGTACTCTGTTGGCGACTGGCCGGCATGGCGGGTGAAAGCGACGCTGAAGGCGCTGGCTGAGCCGTAGCCGACACGCTCGGCGACCTCGGCGACGCCCGCTTCGCGCCGCCGCAGCATGGTCTTGGCCAGCGCCATGCGCCAGGACAGCAGGTACTCCATCGGCGCCATGCCGACCAGCCGCTGAAAGCGGTCGAAAAATGCCGAACGTGACAGCCCTGACTGCCGGGCGAGTTCGGCAATGCTCCAGCGCCTCGTCGGGGTTTCGTGCATGGCGCGGATCGCCAGGCTGAGGCGTTCGTCGGCGAGCCCGCGCAGCAACCCCGTGGGTGCGGCCGTGCCCGACGTCGAGCGCAGTGCTTCGATCAACAGCACCTCGAGCAGACGCTCCATGACCATTTCGCGCGCCGGCCGCATGGTGCGCGATTCATCACCGACCAGCTGGGCAAGTGTGGCCAGCCGGTGGTCGTCGCGGATGTGCACCAGATCGGGCAGCAGCGACACAAGAAGAGCGGCGTCAGGCGAGCCGAAGCGGCAATAGCCGACACGGAGGCGAACCTCCGGTGGCCCATCCTGGCGTCCATGCCGGATCTCGCCATCAAGCAGCGATGCAATCGACGTGTCGATCGCTGGCGCCGGTGCGGCGTCGAGTCCGGACATGGTGAAGTCACGGGCGAAGGGGATCAGGACGAAATCGCCTTGCCGGAGCACCACCGGCATCTGTCCATCAACACAGAGCCGGCAGGCCCCTTCAAGCACAATACAAAAGAAAGGACGGCCGTATTCGGAGCGGGAGACGCTCCAGGAACCGGCCCCGCTGACCAGTTTGGAAAAGGGTGCAGACGGGCGCAGCAGCGTCACGATTTCGGACAATGGATCGATCATTCCGGACTTTCGCAAATCATATCTGGATTTTGAACTATAGAGCGTCCGAATGTTGCGGTCTATCTTCTGGCCAGTTCAAATAAAGGAGCTGACATGAAAACCATTCTCATTACCGGATGTTCCTCCGGTTTCGGTCTCGAAACCGCGAAGTATTTTCTTGCGCGCGACTGGAACGTTGTCGCCACCATGCGGGACCCGAAGCAGAGCCAGCTTGAGGCTTCGGATCGTCTCAGGATCCTGCCGCTTGACGTTACCGATCCCGACAGCATTGACGCGGCGGTGGAAGCTGCCGGGCTGATCGATGCGCTGGTCAACAACGCCGGTATCGGTCTGCTCGGGGTCTTCGAAACCGAGGACATGGCGGTCGTCCGGGAGATTTTCGAAACGAACACTCTTGGCACGATGGCCGTAACCCGAGCTGTGCTGCCGCAGTTCCGTGAGCGTCAGGCAGGCGTTATCGTCAACGTCACCTCAAGCGTCACCCTGGCGCCATTGCCGTTGTTGTCGGTCTACACCGCCAGCAAGTCGGCCGTCACCGCTTTCTCCCAATCGTTGGCGCTTGAACTGTAGCAGTTCAATATCCGTATGGCCTTGGTGGAGCCCGGGCGATCCCCGACGCGCTTCGGGGAAACTGCCCGGAAGCGGATGCAGCAGAGTGTGCCAGAGGCCTATGCCGGATTTGTCGAGAGCGTGTTTGCCAATATAGGAACGCCGGCAGGGACCGATCCTGTGGATGTGGCAGAAGCGGTGTGGCGCGCTGTCATTGATCCGGTATCGCCGGCACGCATTCCCGCGGGCGCCGATGCGATCGCGATAGCTCAGGCGAGCTGACGCGAAAGCAAATCCCGAGACCCATGGAGCCGGACTAGTCCGGCACCGTGATCTCGAGCTTGACGTTTGCGTACCAGTCGGCCACGGCGCGGATTTCTGCGTCGGTCATGTCCTCGGCCACCGCACTCATTACCTCGTGGGTGCGCTTGCCGAGACGGAAGGCCTTGAGCTGGGTGTCGATATAGATGTTAGATTCACCGGCGAGGTTCGGCGCGTCCTCGATCAGGGCGATGCCGTCGGCACCGTGACAGGCGGTGCAGGCCTCGGGCGCGCCGGATGGATCGGCGGTCAATGTCGCCGTGGCGATCGGGTAGGCGTACCAGGCCGCTAGATCATCGATCTGCTCGTCGGTCAGCATCCTGGCCACCACCGACATCATCTCGTGCGTCCGCGTGCCGTCGCGAAAGGCGGTCAGCTGATCGTGCAGATAGGAGGCCGGTTCGCCGCCAATATGCGGCGCGATCGGAATTCTCGCGTAACCATCGATGCCGTGGCAGGTTCTGCACTGGCCGGCGATTTTCTTGCCGGCGACTGGGTCGCCCACCGGAGGTTCATCGGCATGGGCGGCCCCGGCGAGCAAAAGCCCGCCGAGACCCAAAAGCATGAGCGCTCTCATTTTGAGTAACTGATCCGGTAGATGGCGCCGGCCAGGTCGTCAGACACCAGGATCGAGCCATCACGCAGTTGCGCCACATCGACGGGGCGGCCGAGATACTCGCCGTTCTCATCGATCCAGCCTTCCGCAAAAGGTTTCATGGTGGCGTTGCCTTCGTCATCGATCATGGTGACCATGACGCGGGCGCCGACCGGCGTTGTCCGGTTCCAGGATCCGTGCTGGGCGGAGAAGATGGCGTTCTTGTACTCGGCCGGGAATTGGTTGCCGGTGTAGAACATCATGCCAAGATCAGCCGCGTGGGCGATGGTGTTGACTGACGGCATGATCACATCTGCAGTCACTTCCTGTCCGGCATATTCGTTGGTGCGGGTGTCGCCGCCGCCATACCATGGGTGACCGAAATGCTGGCCCATGGCGGTCTGGTGGTTGAGTTCACCGGGGGGGATATCGTCGCCCATGCCGTCGACCTGGTTGTCGGTGAACCACAGATCGCCGGTTTCCGGGTGGAAGTCGTGGCCGACGGAGTTGCGGATGCCGTAGGTGTAGACCTCGCGGCCGGTGCCATCGGTGTTCATGCGGATCATGCCGCCGATGCCCCATTTGCTGTATTCCTCGAGGTGCTCGGCGGGTGCAACATTGAAGGGCTGGCCGAGCGAGATGTAGATCTTGCCATCCGGGCCGAGCTTGCAGACGCGGGCGGTGTGGTTGAAGCTTTCATGCTCCGTCGGGATCAGCTCGCCTTGCGCAACCAGATTGAAGGCTGCCACATCGGGGCTTTCATAGAAGAATTCTGCGGCGGGAAACAGCAGCACCCGGTTCTGCTCGGCAATGTAGAGAAAGCCGTCCTTGGAGAAGCATGGCCCGTTGGGGATTGAAAATGTCAGCGAGGGCGCAAAATCCTTCACCTCGTCGGCAACGCGGTCCTTGTTGCGGTCGGTGACGGACCAGACCTTGTCCTTGCGGGTTCCGACGATGGTGACGATGCCTTGCGGGCCCACGGCCATATGGCGTGCGTCGGGCACAACCGCGTAGAGCTCGATCTTGAAGCCGTCGGGCAGGGTGATGCGTTCAAGCGTCTTCTTGATTCCGTCGGCATAGTCGCCGCTTTGTTCGATGAAGGTGAAATCGGTAACGCCGGTGGTCTTGAAGCCCGACAGCTTTTCAAGGTTGCTCGGAACATTGGCGGATTGGGCAAGAGCGCTCGAGGCCATCAGGGCGCCGACCGCGGTCATGAGAAATAACTTTGTCATACTCTTCCTCCTCCAGGTTTATGAGCCCCTCCCTCCCAGAAGCGGCTAGCAGCAATCATGCTGATTTTCATATGTTATCACTGGTCCTGTGTTTTGGAAGTATTTTATGAAAAGTCTCATTTATCGTAAGTATTGAGGTGACGCTTCTGAGGTGCGATGCCGGGGTGTCTCTTAGTGAGGCAGAAACGGGCGCCCGAATACGCGATAGATGGAACTCGATTTCAGGATCTGTGTTCGTCAGAGCGCGAGATAATTCAGGCGCTTGCTTGTGTTTGCTGCTGTTTTTTGGAGCCGTCCCACGTCTCGAGTACTGCGTGCTTTGGCTTCAGCCGCGACCGCCCAGGCGCAAGCCGGGTGCGGGGCGTTCTTCGAGGATCTTGGCGCGGAAGCGATAGAGCGCTGCGGGGCGGCCGCCGGTCGCTGAACTTGCAGCACCAGTGGGTTCCACCAGTTCCGCGCCTTCGACGAGGCGGCGGAAATTCTGCTTGTGCAGGTGACGGCCGGAAATCGCCTCGACCGTGGTCTGCAACTGGGTGAGGGTGAATTCGGGTGGCATCAGCTCGAAGATCACCGGCCGGTACTTGATCTTGGCGCGCAGCCTTTGCACCGCAGTGGCGGCGATCCGGCGATGGTCGAAGCGCATGGCGTGGCCCAGTTGCGTGGCAAGGCCGGTGGATTGCACTCTCTGATCGGCCACTGCCTCGGTGAGAAGGCCTGCCTCATAAAGGAGCTCGTAGCGGTCTAGCACCCGTTCCTCGTCCCAGGGGAAATCGCCCAGCCCGAAGGCAAGCCGGATCCGCGCCTTGCGGCTCGGCACCTGCTGCCGCTGCGTCGGCTCTTCGGCCCAGGGCTGCAGCCGCGGCAGGATTGCCGCATCGAGCATAGCGGGACGGCCCTGGCGCCAGTCCTCCCACGGAAACAGCTCGTACCAGTCGCGCCAGCGCGCTCCGGTGGCGTGGAGAGCTTCGGGATTGCCGGCGTCGGCCCGGGTCAGGGCGAGATAGCCGACAGAGACCAGATGCGGGCTGCCTTCGTCGCGGGCTTCATCGCTGCGCATGTGGCGGCCGCGGTCGCCGAAGGTGTAGAGTTGCTCGACATAGCCCAGATGGAGCGCGGTCTGGCTTTCCACACTTGCGCGCAGGCTGGCTTCGAATGTGCGATGCCGGGCCGGGTCGAACTGGCCAAAGGGCAGCCCGTCGGCTGATCGTTCTCCGGGAGCGGCGGGCACCGCCAGTATGCTTGGCGTCTGATTGGTCACGGCAACGATTGCAGCATTGAGGCCAATGCGAAGCGGAGGGATCGGGTCTGGGGCCATCTCGATCTTCAACCACAGCTCAAGGGGCGGTCCGGCGTGGCCGCGGGGACATCGTCACCGGGCCGCACGGCGAGGCAGATGCGGTCCCCCTCGAAGGCATCCGCGCCGCGGCCGATGGCCTTGATGGCGCGGATCAATCGGCCGTCGCGTCCAAGCAGGGAATCGCCGATCTCGATCAGCCGCGCATTTGGGGTGACAAAAGGCGATGCCGTGCGCAGACGTTCCGCCAGCGCCATCTCGTCCTGGTCGGGTTCAAGCGCCAGCGCGGTGACGGCGGCGGCGGCCGGAGACCGGGAAATTCCGAGCCAGCAGTGAATGATCAGGGGGGCACGCCGGTCCCAGCCTCGCGCGAAGTTGATCAGGCGTTCGACATGGGCTTCACCCGGCGGCGTCAGACCGGGTCGGGCGTCCGATATGTCATTGAGGCCGAGCAGGAGGTGACGGTGCTCGTCGATGACGCCGGGCCGGTGGAAGTGCTGGTTTTCAGCCAGCAGGCTGACCATTTCCCGTGCACCATGCAACACAGCGGTTTCGGCGATCTGGTTGAGGCGGCACACGAGAATGTAGGACATGGGTCAGGGGTTCCCGGGATGGCGGAGCAGCTCGATTGCCTCGAAACGCGCGATGAACATCTTTTCCACCTCGGCGGCCGGGCGGGGCGCCACATCAAGCATGTCGCGGGTGATGCCCCGCGGCGCCCCGAAAAAGGCGCGGGCTTCCTTGTCATCAAAACCGGCCAGCTCGGTGGCTTCGAAATAGGCGGCGATCTGGTCCGCACGCTTGATCAGCGTCTTGATCGTCTTGGGTGTCGTGGGCGGAAGTCCAAAGCGGATATGAATGGCGGCTTCCAGCCGGGCTTCAACGGTCTTGTAGCCGCCGCCGACAACGGATTTGAACGGCGATATCATGTCGCCGATGACATATTCCGGCGCGTCATGCAGCAGTGCCAGCTGTAACGTCTGTGCCGGCGCTGACGTCAGCCGGCCAACGATCTCCTCCACCATCAGCGAGTGCTGGGCGACGGAAAAGGCGTGGTCGCCGCGGGTCTGGCCGTTCCAACGTGCAACGCGCGCCAGTCCTTGCGCGATATCGGAAATCTCGACATCGAGCGGTGAGGGATCGAGCAGGTCCAGCCGGCGGCCGGAGAGCATGCGCTGCCAGGCGCGGGGGGCTTTTTCGACAGGTGGCATCGATCAGGTGTCCGGCGTGTTGGGGTCACCGCTCTTAAAGGATAAACCGGTCCAGCCTGGCAAGCTCAAAGTGACAGGAATACCTTCCACTGTCAGCGCAGTCTTCTCCGCCAGCGCATCGGCCACCCGGTCGGTCCGGACGATCGCGAGGGCGGATTTGCCGATTGTCGTGCCCAGGTTACCCACCAGTTTCTCACCCGCACGGATGCTCAGTTCTGTCCCAGGGTCAGCCGGCAGATCTGTCTCCCCCGTCAAAGTGACCACCCTGCGGCGGGCGGTGCCGCGATGGTGCATGCGCGAGACCACCTCCTGGCCGACATAGCAGCCTTTCCGGAAATCCACGCCGCCGTTCTTGTCCATCAGCACATCGTGCGGAAACACGTCCGACAGGGCGAAATCGGCCCCGGATTCGGCAACGCCATGCGCAATCCGGACAGAGTTCCAGGCCGAGAGTTCGCCATCGAAGACCGAGCCGCTGCCGTAAAGACGCCAAGCCAGCGCTTCTTCGGGGAACCGCGTGTCGCGCAGTGCGCCTTCAGGTGCGTCGCCGTCCCATCCGGCAATGACCGGGGTTTCGGTGAGCTTGTCGAAGCTGACGGCGGCGCGGAGCTTGTACAATGTGAGCCGGCGGATGAAATCGTCGGTCTGATCAGCCCGGATGTCGCAGCAGTAGCCGGTCTCGCCTGACCTGGAGATCAGGAAGTCGAACAGGATCTTGCCTTGCGGGGTGAGCAGCGCAGATGCATGGGCTTCGCCGGGCTTGATTGCATCGATGTTGGTCGTGATGAGATTCTGCAGAAAATGTCCGGCATCGTCGCCATCCACCTGCACGATGTTCCGGTCGGGGAGGATCAGGGCTGGCACGTGGGGGCACTCCGGATTGTTAGGCTTGCAGTTAGAGTTGCACAGGTAGGCGCTCGTGTGGCTGCGGGCAAGGGTGCGCTTGATCAGTCGCCGGCCATGAAGAAGCGCCACTCGCCATCGGGCGAGATGCCGATCCGGTAGAAATTGTAGGCGCCATAGGCCTTCATGTCCTCGACATCGCCGGCAGTCACCAGTCGCAGCAGCTCGACCTTTTGCGGCGCAGACAGGCTTTCGAGCGGCAGTGCCGCGAAATAGGGCCAGACATAGGTTTCATCGGGGTTGCCGGCATCGATGCGGACAAAGCCGGCATTGAGAAGGTCGATGAGGATTGCCAGGATTTCCTGCCCCTCGGCGTCGCCGGAAATCGAACGCAGGTAGTCGACGGGATCGGCATCGATCTGGCCGAAGGCCAGTTGCGTGGCGGTGGGGCCGGTGCCCAGCAGCGGGCGGAGCTTTTCAGGGTCTCCGGTCGCGGCTGCTTCCAGGATCAGCTGGCGCATGCGCTGCGCTGATTCGGGCAACATTGCCGGATCGGTGAGAACCTCGACCGTTACATCTTCCGCGGCGCTTCCTGTGTCGGGGGCGATGCCGCCGGGTTCGGATTGCGGGTTTGCGCGTATGATCGGGTTTGGCGCTGGCAGGCCACCGTCTGGCCCGATGGTTGGTTCGTCCAATGGCGGAACGGGAGCGCCTTGCTCTACCGTCGTGTCCGGGGGCTGTACCGGCTTGAATTCACTCAAGGCCAGGGCGGGGTCGGGAACAAACAGGAATAATACCGCCGCCATTGCGGCCGGTCGCAAGCTCAAGCAGTCCGCTCCAAATCCGCTCTTGCCCTTGCTGACCACGTGGCTCCCCGCCGGTACCCTTATTGAAGAATGCGTTCGGGAGAAAATTCACCGGCCAGGATGCGGCCTCTGAGTGATTCCACCAGGGCTTCCGCCTGCTCTTCACCCAGCGCGCGCACGGTTTCCCGGATTGCGGTGATCATGGCGGCGTCGGCGATGATTTCCGGCTCGATCCCGTCGGCGGTGCTTTCAGCCCACGCATCATGCTGCAATTCCAGAGCCACCTGGAGCTTTTCCTGAACGATCAGATCATCAAGTTCATCGGGCGTGTGGGCTGTGGTATGGGTCATGCGGATCAACTCTTACTTACTATCTTGTTAACACCCTAGCATGGCTTGGTGCGTTTCGGCACGGGGCAGGAACGATATCGGTTAACAAATTGTCAATTTCCGTAGCGTGCCACAATTTCTGTAATAAGTGTGGCCCCTTCGTAACGGTATCGCTCCTCCGCGACAACCGCTGAGGGCGTGCAATCTGTGTAAACCGAGGCGAAAGCGCGGAAGCCCCTGTTGTACCCCGCCGTCAACTGTTCGCGCCGGCCCGGTTCGCCGGCGGTCTCGCTGTCGAGCAGGGCCTGCATGCTTTCACGCCAGCCATTCTCGCCCTCGGGATTGCACAGGTTGCGCAGGTACTGGATCGACCCGATGATCTCCGCAAGCCGCAACAATCTCGCTTCGTAAGGCGGCGGCGGCAAGTCGGGTGAAACCACGGCGTCTTCCGTGGTCTCCTGAGCTCGCGCGATCCCTTGCGCCGATGTCAGAACAAACGGCGTCAGCAAGGCAAGCATGAGGAAGAGGCGGTGGGTCATGTGGCTCCCATACACCAAGTCATAACGCGATGAAATCCCGGCCGGAACGGCAAGCCTATTTCAGAACGTCGGTGTCCGGCAAAAAGGCATGCACGACGAAAGCGAAGGTCAGTTCGTGGGCGACAACCTCGCCATCGCGGGTGACGCTGACACTGCCGATCTCGCGGCCTTCCCCGATATCGGCCGTGTCGAGAACCGAGCGGACGCCCGGCACCCAGACGATGTCGATGCCGTCCTGTTCGACACTGCCTTCGCGGCGCAACCAGTCAAGGGAAACCGCCATCGGCTTTGGCCCGTCGCGGATCACGACGACATAGGACAAGGGGCTGATGCTTTCGGGCATGGAGCCACGGTAGAGGAATGGAACCGCTGAGCTGTCGTAGCCCGCATAGGGATTGCGGCCGTAATCTCTGAAACCGGGATTGTTGGGGACCAGAACCTCGCCGTCAGGATGGCGGTCCTTGAAACTCTGCCAGGATTCCAGACGCGAGGGAATGATCTCCAGCTGTGTGCCTGTTCTCGAGCCGGTAATCGCCTCGCCGGTGAATTGCTGCCACCAGCTCTCGGTCTCGCGATCATACATAACGAGGTCGGAGTTGCGCAGCTTGCCGGTGGTGCCGAACGTGGTTTCCGTGCCGTCCACCACCCGGTCAAACACGATGGCGGCGTTGCAGAGCGGGCAGTAGGTGACCGCGATCGGCCGGCCTGCCAGCGTGTCATTGACGATTTCGTGCCAGATCATGATGCGCAGCGGATAGGCCCGGGCCTCGCCGTCGATCTCCAGCGTCATCACGGGCTCTTTCGGAACAAGGCCCGAGGCGTCAGACACGGGCAGGAACGCCGGTTCGTCGATGGGCGGAATGCCGTCGCGTGGCGGCCCGCCGGACATGATGCTGTCGAAATCGATCACGGATTGCGAGAAGTCCGTCTTCCAGCCCTCGGTGCGCCAGCGATCGGGATCGGCGGCGGCAGCCAGGGTCGAAACGGCCAACCAGAACCCGGTCACGAGCGCCAGCACAATTGCACCTGCCTGGCGTGCAGCCAGGCGCCTTGTCTGTCGAGCCGCCGATGCGGAATGGAAACCGAGATTTTTCATGCGGGCATCTTGCCTTGAGAGGCCGGCTTCCGCCAATCAAGCTCGCTCACATCGGCTTGATCCGTCCTAGACTGGTGATTTCAGCTCCTTGGCCAATCGCCGGATCTGATCCGCGCCGATGCCGCAGCAGCCGCCGACGATGGTTGCGCCGGCTGCGACCCAAGCCCGGGCAAAGCGCAGATAGCCTTCGCCATCGAGCTCGGCGCGCATGCTGGAGAGACCTTCATTGGCCTTTTCGCCTGCTGTTTCCTCCTGGAATGCATTGGCATAGACGCCGATCTCGGTCGTCGCCCCGGTCCGGCTGAAAACCGCCGCGGCCTCGGTGACCGCGGCCTGCATCACCTCCGGCCGGGAGCAATTGAACAGCAGTGCCTCGATGCCGTGTTGTGCTGCCCAGCCGGCGGCGTCGGCAACGGTTTCACCGGACCGGAGCTGCGGCGTTGAAGACAGCGCGTTGGGTTCGTCCATCAGGGTGAACGAGATCCACAGCGGCTTTGCGCTTGCAGCGGTTTCGGTCCGGATCGCCTCGGCCTCTGCAATCAGGCTCAGGGTTTCGCCGAGCCAGACATCGACGTTGGGCGCCAGATTGTCGACCAGAACAGAGAGGTAGTCCGGCGCTTTCGCCGCATCGAACTTCTCGGGCTCGTAAGATCCGAAAATGGGCGGAAGGCAACCGCAAACCCGGATGTCGCGGTCCGAGCGGGCGTCTGCGGCTTCCCGCGCCAGCTTGCCCGACAATGCGATCAGCCAGGCGCCTTCGTTTTCAAACCGGTCTTCGCCGATGTGAAAGGGCACCAGCGCATAGGAGTTGGTGGTGATGGCGTCGGCACCGGCGTCGATAAATTCTTCGTGAACCTGCCGCACGATCTCGGGGCTCTCCATCAGCGCCAGAGCGGACCATTCAGGTTGCACGAGGCGGGCGCCAAGCCTGGTCAGTTCCCGGCTCATGCCGCCATCGAGGATCTTGAGGGGCTTGGCCATGCAAAGTCTCCTTTGTTGCCCATTGACGGGCCTCAAATGGCAAATTGGTCAACGGCCGGCCGTAATCAAGGGGTGGCAGACGCTGTTCCTGCGGGCTCCGTGGTGGCTATGAGTCGGGGGCAAAGGTCAACGCCTGATTGCCTCGCCGGAGGCCGCTGCACGCACCAGGCAGCCGTGCTGGTATACAAAATGTGCCTACTTGCAGGTTTTCACAGGTTCCATATCTGGGCCCGGTAACTCATTGAAACCCTGTCCTGGCGGATCCTCCCAAGTGTTGCCGGGCATCGGTTTTATCGTCGAAATCACTGCCTGAAAGGCCTCGGAAATGTTGTTTGAAAAACTTAACTGGCGCTATGCCACCAAGAAGATGAACCCGGAGAAGAAGGTCGCCGACGACAAGGTTGAAAAGATCATCGAAGCAGCGCGGCTGGCGCCCACCTCCAGCGGCCTGCAGCCGTTCGAGATCATCGTCGTGACCGACCCGGACGTCCGGGCAAAGATCCGTGCTGCCGCCTGGGACCAGGCTCAGATCACCGATGGCTCGCATCTTCTGGTCTTCGCTGCCTGGGACAACTACACCGAAGACCGCATCAATGCGATGTTCGACCAGGTCAATGAAGAGCGCGGCGGCACCAATGAAGGCTGGGAAGCCTACCGCCAGAAGCTGCTCGCGGGCTACGTGCCGCGCGATGCGGAAGTCAATTACCAGCATGCAGCCCGCCAGGCCTATATCGGCATGGGCATGGCGCTGACGGCTGCGGCTTTCGAAGCCGTCGATTCGACGCCGATGGAAGGCTTTGACCCGGACCAGGTGGACGAGATCCTCGGCCTGCGGGCGCGTGGCCTGCGCTCCGTGACGCTGATGCCGCTCGGCTATCGTGACGCCGAGAACGACTGGCTGGCCAATCTCAAGAAGGTTCGCCGACCGAAGGACGAGTTCGTCAGCTTCGTGTAAGAGCAGAGCGCCGCGCTTCCATCGGAAGGCGCGGCGCTTTCGTCAGGGAGCCGGGAGCGCTTTCGCCAGCATGTCCATGCACGAGGTCATGCTTTGCGGCACCGACAATTCGCGGATCTCTTCCGGCGTGAACCAGCCCACCGCCTTGGCGTCGTCCAGCGCCATCGCGGTGCCGCCAGGGTCGTCGGCGAGAAACACGGTCAGGAAGAAATCCGACCTTTTGACTTCGCCCGGATCGTCCGAGCTCAGATCAAAGGTCATGAAGGGGCGGGGATTGCTGGCTTTCAGCCCGGTTTCTTCTTCCAGTTCACGCAGGGCTGCCACTTCCAGCGCCTCGCCGGGATCGACGCGGCCGCCTGGAAAAGCATACATGTGCTGGGCCGGCGGGTTGGCGCGCAGCACCAGCAGATACCTGCCGTCGCGTTCAAGCGCGACCGAAACCGCCAGTGCTGGAGCGGGTGCCACATCGCCTGTCTGAGCTGTCATTGCTTGACCCTGTTTCTGTCCTGCTGCATGGATTGCCAATGTGTGGGCGTTTTTCATTAACGGCAACCCCGGAAGAGGTGCAGGAACTGTTCGGGCTCGAGGAAATCGAGAATTTCCCGCCGCGCTACAATATTGCGCCGACCCAGCCTATCCTGATCATCGCCGGCGATCGCCGCCGCGAGGAAGGCGACAATCGCACCGACCGGCGCGCGCTGCTGGCGCGCTGGGGTTTTTTGCCGGGCTGGGTCAAGGATCCGGCAGATTTCCCGCTGCTGATCAATGCCCGGTCCGAAACCGCCGCCGAGAAGGCCTCGTTTCGCGCTGCTATGCGGCACCGGCGGGTGCTGATCGCCGCATCGGGCTTTTACGAATGGAGCCGGCCGGGCAAGGGCTCGAAGGAAAAATCCACACCCTACTGGATCAAGCCCAGGCAGGGTGGCATCGTTTCCTTTGGCGGCTTGATGGAAACTTATATGAGCGCCGACGGCGCCGAGATGGACACAGCCGCGGTGCTGACGGTGGGGCCGAACAGGGAAGTCGCGCCGATCCATGACCGGATGCCGGTGGTGATCCAGCCGGAGGACTTTTCGCGCTGGCTCGATTGCCTCAACCAGGAACCGCGCCATGTGGCCGACCTGATGGCGCCGGCGCCGGACGATTATTTCGAGGCGATCCGGGTCTCGGATCTGGTCAACAAGGTTGCAAACAGCGGCCCGGAGGTGCAAGAGCCGGCGACAGACGTCCCCGCGGCTCCCGAGCCGGAAAAGCCGGCGCGCAAATCCAAGGCTGCCGATCCGGCCGACAAGCAGATGAAGTTGTTCTGACCCGATGACACCACTTATTGCCCCCGCCATTTCCGGCCTGCTGCTTGGCGGCTCGCTGATCATCGCCATCGGCGCGCAGAATGCCTTTATCTTGCGGCAAGGTCTGCTTCGGCAGCATGTGTTCATTCTCTGCCTGATCTGCGCGCTGTCGGACGCGGTGCTGATCGGGCTCGGCGTGGCCGGGGTCGGCGCGATCATCTCGGGCTCGGACATTCTGATCGCGGTGGTCACACTTGGCGGCGCGGCCTTCCTCGCCGTCTATGCGTTTCTGGCGCTGAAACGGGCAATCAAGCCGTCGGGGATGGAGGTGGCGCGATCGGCTCCGGGGTCGCTGAAAGCCGCGGTACTGACCTGTCTCGCCTTCACCTTTCTCAATCCGCATGTCTATCTCGACACCGTGCTGCTGGTGGGCGGGTTGAGCGGGCGCTATGAGGGCACAGCACGGCTGGCGTTCGGGATCGGGGCCATGTCGGCCTCGTTCCTCTGGTTCTTCGGGCTTGGCTATGGCGCGCGGGTGCTGGAGCCGCTGTTTTTGAAACCCTCTGCCTGGCGGGTGCTCGACGGGTTGATCGCGGCCGTGATGGCGGCCCTGTCGGTGTCGTTGCTGGTGCGGTTTTTCGCCGGCTGAAAGCCGGTCCCGGGCATCTTGACCGGGCCGGTTCAATCGGGGATAAGAACAGCATGAAAACGGCACACGGCGCACGCGCCACCTGCATTTGCGGCATCATTATTCGCTAGCGCTTCGCTGGCTCGGCCGTTTTCGTCTTCTCACCATACAGGACAAACGACCCGGGCCGGGCGCCGGCATCGGGGAGTTACCATGACCGAGCTCAAATTCTGGAACACGCTGACGCGGGCCAAGGAAGAGTTTACGCCGATCGATCCGGACAATGTGCGGATGTATGTCTGCGGACCCACGGTCTATGACTATGCCCATATCGGCAATGCACGTCCGGCGATTGTCTTCGACGTGCTGTTCAGGCTGTTGCGCCATGTCTATGGCGAGGACCACGTTACCTATGTGCGCAACCTCACCGATGTCGATGACAAGATCAACGCGCGGGCCTTGCGCGACTATCCGGATCTGCCTTTGAACGAGGCGATTGCCAAGGTGACCGAGAAAACCGCTGACCGCTACCACAAGGATGTGGCGGCACTCGGCTGCCTCAAGCCCACGCACGAGCCGCGGGCGACCGAGCATATAGACGGCATGGTGAAAATGATCCAGACGCTACTGGTTTCACATCATGCTTACATTGCTCGCGGAAAGGAAGGCCGCGAAGTACTTTTTGATGTGAGAGCCATGGACGGCATGGACAAAGTTCCACCTTACGGCCTGCTTTCAAGGCGAAATCTTGAAGAGCAGAAGGCTGGCGCGCGTATTGAAATCAAGGATCACAAGCGCAATCCGGCGGATTTTGTTTTATGGAAGGAATCTGCCGCCGACGAACCTGGCTGGGACGGGAGTTTCACCGAGAACGGACGAACCGTGACCATCCACGGCCGACCCGGCTGGCACATCGAATGCTCGGTAATGAGCGAGCATCACCTGGGCCAGACCTTCGACATCCACGGCGGCGGGCTGGACCTGATCTTTCCGCACCACGAAAACGAGATCGCCCAGTCCTGCTGTGCCCACGGCACGAGCAAGATGGCGAACCTGTGGATGCACAACGGCTTCCTGCAGGTCGAGGGCCGGAAGATGTCGAAGTCGGAGGGCAATTTCGTCACCATCGCGGAACTGCTGGAAACCGATAAATTCGGCGGCCGCAAATGGCCAGGCGAGGTGCTGCGGCTTGCCATGCTGATGACACACTACCGCGAGCCGATCGATTTTTCCGTGAAACGGCTGGAGGAAGCAGAGTTCATAATAGGTAGATTATCCGAAGTTGCGCATGAGCGCACTGAAAGACGAGTAGATAAATACCTTGATAATGAATTGATGAGCCTTTGGTTTGATGATCTTGATACGTCCTCTATAATAGGTTTGCTAAATAAAATTTGCAAAAAGGACATATTAACTCAAAGGGAGGTTTATACGGTTTATAAACATTCAAAATTGTTGGGTATTAAGTTTACAAAAGGAAAAATTTCCAGGATTGCATCCAAGGCGTCAAGCCTTCTGCGCGATATCGAAGAATTATCAAACGAGCAAAGAGAAGATATTTACAAGTTGGGAAGATTCAGACCCCTTTATAAAAGCGGTCGTTTGCGGCCGGAAGCGGAGATACTAAGTGCAATAAATGCGATCTCAAGATTTTCGCGGACCCAATTTAAAGGGATCAACTCCGGACGGGTTGCGAAAATATTACAAAAAAGCAGGAAAAATGAGGTAAAAAGTAAAAGGAAATCGACTGAGGGGATAATATCTTTTTTTGAATTTCTTCAAGGTGAGGTGAAGAAAGAAGATTTGATCAACGCTGCAATAAACAAACGCCTCGCCTTCATCGCCGCCAAGAACTGGGCCGAAGCCGACCGCATCCGCGACGAGCTTTCGGCCAAGGGCATCCAGCTGAAAGACGGCAAGGATCCCGAGACCGGCGAGCGGGTGACGACCTGGGAGGTCAGGCGGTGAGGGGTGCGTCTGGCAACAGACCCCTCCCCAACCCCTCCCCACAAGGGGGAGGGGCTCCGTGTGGCACGATCTTGCTCCACCGACAGGGGGTGCTTGCCGATAGGTCAGCGGATGCGTTCCGTCTGAAACGGTTTTGTGGTCGTTTGGACCTCTCAGAATGCGTGTCTTGGTTAAAAGCGTCATGGTTAGGCGGGATGGTTGCCCCGTCTCGCCCCTCCCCCTTGTGGGGAGGGGTTGGGGAGGGGCCTTTCCTTGACCGGTACCCGGGATCACGGGGAGCATGAACATGCCCCATTCCAACATCACGCCCAAAACCCGGGAGAGAGCCCGCAAGCTCCGTACGGAGCTGACGCGGGCCGAGGCAAGGATGTGGAATTTGCTGCGTGATTTCCGGCCGCGCGGTGCGCGCTTCCGGCGTGAGACGCCGATCGGACCCTATATCGCTGATTTCGCCTGGCTTTCGAAAAAGATCGTTATCGAAGTGGACGGTGACAGCCACGAGACGGAGGAGGGCCGTGCCCACGACAAGGTCCGTGATGCGTGGATGAAGCATCAGGGATACACCGTGCTCAGGTTTGACAACGCGGACCTGATCGATGCCGAAGACCACGTGTTCCTCGAAATTGAAAAAGCCATCAGCAGGTATCTTGATGACCACTGAACTCAAGATGCTCCTCGATTATGTCAGCCTCAGCGTTGCCGAGATGGACCGGGCGAAGCGGTTTTATGCGGCCATCCTTGCCGAGCTCGGCATGGAACTGGTGGGCGAGGTGACGGCGGCGCAATCGGGGTCGGTGGCCCATGCCGGGTTTGGGATTGGCCGCAAGGGTCAGCTCTGGCTTTCAGGCGACGGGCCGCAGACGCCGCATGCCCATATCTGCTTTCGCGCGGACTCGCGCGAAGCGGTGCGTGGCTTTCATGCGGCCGGGCTTGCCAGTGGTGGGAGCGACAACGGCGCGCCGGGCATTCGCGAGATCTATCATCCAGAGTACTACGCGGCCTTCGTGACCGACCCTGAGGGCCACAACATCGAGGCTGTCTGTTTTGAGCCGGAGGATGAGCTATGAGCCGGCATCACAGCGGTGGCTGCCAGTGCGGCGCGATTCGCTACAGGATCGAGGGCGACCTCGACTATCCGCATCTGTGCCATTGCCGCATGTGCCAGAAGGCGGCGGGCAACTACTTCATGCCGCTTGGCTTCGCGCCCGGCAAGATGCTGACCATCACCCGCGGGGAGCCGGGCTGGTTTCAGTCTTCCGATCCGGTGCGGCGTGGGTTTTGCCGGGATTGCGGTACGCCTTTGTTTTTCGACACGCTGCAATCGGACGGCATGGCGGTGACGCTCGGCAGTCTGGATGATCCGTCGGCATTTCCGCCGGTTGCGAATGACGGCGTGGAAACGCGGGTGCCGTTTTTCGCGGCGCTGGGCGGCCTGCCGGGAAAGGCTGTCGACCGGGACGATCTGCCCGGTGGCATCGAGAGCATTGCCTCGACCAATCACCAGCATCCCGACGACGATACCGGCGTCTGGCCGGCGGAGGGCAAGTCATGAGCGCAGAGTCCCTTTCCGGCGGATGTCAATGCGGCGCGGTGCGGTTCCGGCTCACCGGAATGCCCGGCACTTCATCTGTGTGCTATTGCCGGATGTGCCAGAAAGCCTCGGCTAGTCATGCGCTGGCGCTGGTTTCCGTTGGCGAGGCGGCCCTCGAATGGACCCGCGGAGACCCCTGCTGGTTCCAGAGCTCGGATGCTGCGCGGCGCGGGTTTTGTGAGAAGTGCGGAACGCCGCTCGCCTATGACGCGCCGGACGGGCTGGCGCTGTCGGTGCTGGCGTTTGACCATCCCGACGCAGTGGCGCCGACGATTGCCTACGGCGTCGAGGGCAAGCGGATCTGGTGCGACGGCATTCCGGATCTGCCCGAGCGGCATTCGCTTGAAGATCCGGATGCGGTTTCGTTTCTGCAAACGCTGGTCAGTCATCAGCATCCCGACCACGACACCGAAACCTGGCCGGAGCGAAAATCATGAGCGAGCGCAAGCCGGGAACCGAGATGCCGAAATGGCTGCTCTATGGCTTGATCGGCAAGGGCGTGCTGGTGGTTGCGGTGACGCTCGCCGTCGTCATCTGGGTCAATTGGGGTTGAAAGTATGAGTGAGTATCGCGGATTGTACCCGGAGATCGAGCCGTTCGAGAGCGGTTTTCTCGACACCGGCGACGGGCATCAGGTCTATTGGGAACGCGTCGGCACCAAGGGCGGCAAACCGGCGGTGTTTCTGCATGGCGGGCCGGGCGGCGGGTTCGGTCCGGTGCACCGGCGGCTGTTTGATCCCGCGCTTTACGACGTGATCCTGTTCGACCAGCGCGGCTGCGGCCGCTCGACGCCGTTTGCCTCGCTTGACAACAACACCACCTGGGATCTGGTTGCCGACATCGAGCTCTTGCGCGAGATGGCAGGGTTTGAGCAATGGCTGGTGTTCGGCGGCTCCTGGGGCTCGACGCTGGCGCTGGCCTATGCCGAAACCCACCCCGAACGCGTCAGCGAGCTGGTGCTGCGCGGTATCTACACGCTGACCAAGGCGGAGCTCGACTGGTATTATCAGTTCGGCGTCTCGGAGATGTTTCCCGAAAAGTGGGAGAGGTTTCTGGCGCCGATCCCCGAGGCCGAGCGTGGCGACCTGATGGCAGCCTACCGCAAGCGGCTGGTGGGGGATGACCGCGACGAACAGATCGCGGCTGCCAAGGCCTGGAGCGGCTGGGAGGGCGAGACCATCACGCTGCTGCCCGAGCCTTCCACCAGCGACAAGTTCCACGAAGATCAGTTCGCATTGGCGTTTGCACGGATCGAGAACCATTTCTTCGTCCACAAGGGCTGGCTGGACGAGGGGCAGTTGCTGCGCGATGCCCACAAGCTTGCCGGCATCGACGGCGTCATCGTGCATGGCCGCTACGACATGCCATGCCCGGCGCGCATTGCCTGGCAATTGCACAAGGCCTGGCCGCGCGCCGGTTTCCACCTGATCGAGGGAGCAGGGCACGCCTTTTCCGAACCGGGTATCCTCGATCAACTGATCCGCGCTACTGACAGGTTCGCGGGGAAAGCCGATGCTTGAGGTGGCGCGTTTGGCCCCCTTCTGTCACTTCGTGACATCTCCCCCGCACGGGGGGAGATCAGGTGCCGGGCGCTCACGAGTTTTGATCTCCCCCCGTGCGGGAGAGATGTCGGCGCAGCCGACAGAGGGGGGTATTTCTCCCGACAGTTTCTGGAGAATACAGTGACCAAGCAACGGATCTATCTGTTCGACACCACGCTGAGAGACGGCCAGCAGACGCCGGGGATCGATTTTTCGGTCGAGGACAAGATCGCCATTGCGAAGATGCTGGATGATTTCGGCATCGATTATGTGGAAGGCGGTTATCCGGGCGCCAATCCGACCGACACCGAGTTCTTTGCCAAGAAACGTACGGCGAAGGCCTCTTTCGTGGCCTTCGGCATGACCAAGCGGGCGGGCATTTCCGCGTCGAATGATCCCGGTCTTGCCGGGCTCATTCAGGCGGCGGGCGATGCGGTGTGCCTGGTCGCCAAGAGCTGGGATTATCACGTGCAGGTGGCGCTCGGCTGCAGCAACGAGGAAAACCTGGAGTCGATTTCCGGGTCGGTTGAAGCGGTGATCGAAGCCGGCAAGGAAGCAATGGTCGACTGCGAGCATTTCTTCGATGGCTACAAGAACAATCGCGACTACGCGGTGGCCTGCGCCAAGGCGGCTTATGAGGCCGGTGCGCGCTGGATCGTGCTGTGCGACACAAACGGCGGCGCCCAGCCGTCGGAGATCCGCGAGATCATCGCGGCGCTGATCGCCGAAGGCATCCCCGGCGACCGGCTGGGCATCCACGCCCACAATGACACCGGACAGGCGGTCGCCAATTCGCTGGCTGCGGTGGAAGCCGGGGTGCGGCAGATCCAGGGCACACTCAACGGCATCGGCGAGCGTTGCGGCAATGCCAACCTGATCACGCTGGTTCCGACATTGATGCTCAAACCGGCGTTTTCCGATCGGTTCGAGACCGGGATCGTGCCGGAGAAACTTGCCGAGCTGACAAAACTCAGCCACGGCTTCGACGAGCTTCTCAACCGCTCACCGGCCGCACAATCGCCCTATGTCGGGGCGTCGGCCTTTGCCACCAAGGCCGGCATCCATGCCTCGGCGCTGCTCAAGGATCCGCGTACCTATGAACATGTGCCGCCGGAAAGCGTGGGCAATTTCCGCAAGGTCATGGTCTCCGACCAGGGCGGCAAGTCCAATTTCATCAACGCGCTGAGACGGCGCGGCATCGAGGTCGGCAAGTCTGATCCGAAGCTCGACAAGCTGATCGGTATCGTCAAGAAGCGCGAGGCCACCGGCTACGCCTATGAAGGGGCGGATGCGAGCTTCGAGCTCCTGGCGCACCGGACGCTGGGCCGGGTGCCGGAGTTCTTCTCGGTGACCAGTTTCCGGGTGATGGTCGAGCGCCGGTTCAATGCGATGGGGCAGATCACCACGGTTTCGGAAGCCGTGGTCAAACTGGTGGTCGACGGCCAGGAGATGATGTCGGTGGCCGAAGGTCACGGCCCGGTCAATGCGCTCGATATCGCGCTCAGGAAGGATCTCGGCGTCTACCAGTCGGAAATCGCCGATCTGGAGCTGGTCGACTACAAGGTGCGCATCCTCAATGGCGGCACCGAGGCCATCACCCGGGTGCTGATCGAATCCGCCGACAGCGACGGCGGGCGCTGGTGGACGGTGGGCGTTTCCGACAACATCATCGATGCCTCGTTCCAGGCACTGATGGATTCGGTGGTGTTCAAGCTGATGAAGAACCGCGATCTGGCGGGCAGGGTGGCGGCGGAGTAGGCAACGTCGCTCCGGACTTGCGGCATTGACTGTTCAGCGGAATGAATTTGCCCATTCATAGCGGTTGTCCTAAGCGTCGGTATTGCAATCGGGGAAGAGGGCAGGACAGATCATGGCGACGACAGCCGCACCATCGCTTTATGACGAAGATACACCGCGCGGCTTTGCTTTTGCGCTGACGGCCTATCTGCTCTGGGGGTTCCTGCCGATCTACATGAAGGCCGTGAGCCATATTCCGGCGCTGGAAGTGGTGGCGCACCGTGTGGTGTGGTCTGTGCCGATTGCCGCGGTGGTTCTCATCCTGCTTAGGCGGACCCAGGATATCCGGGCTGCTTTCAAATCACCGCGAACCCTGGGCATGGCCTTCATCACGGCGGCGCTGATTACCGTCAACTGGAGCATCTACGTCTGGTCGATTGCCGCGGGCCGGGCGGTGGAAACCGCGCTTGGCTATTACATCAATCCGCTGTTTTCGGTTCTGCTCGGAGCCATCCTGCTCAAGGAAAGCCTTGACGGGCGGCAGAAAACGGCAATCGCGCTGGCCGCGGTCGCAGTCGGCCTGCTGGCGCTGGAATCGGGTGGCTTGCCCTGGGTTTCGGTCGGCCTTGCGCTCAGCTGGGGTTTTTACGCCTTCTGCAAGAAATCGCTGCCGGTCGGTCCCAACCAGGGCTTCTTTCTCGAGGTGCTGATGCTGACGCCGCCTGCGCTGGCCTATATCGCCTATACGGAATTCAACGGCACCGGCCATTTCGGCGATACCGGCTCGACGGACATGCTGCTGTTGATGGGCTGCGGCGTGGTCACGGCGGTGCCGCTGATGATCTATGCCAATGGCGCCAAGTTGCTGCGGCTGTCGACCATCGGGATCATGCAGTACATTGCGCCGACGATGATCTTCTTCATCGCGGTCTTCGTCTTCAAGGAGCCGTTCGGGGCCTACAAGCTGGCCGCGTTCGTGCTGATCTGGATTGCACTGGCAATCTATACGTCTTCGCTGTTGCGCAGCCGCAAGGTGCGTCAGGCGGCGGCAGCGGCGGCTGCAGCGTCAGGCTGACGCCTAGTTGAACAGCTGGAGAATGGATTGCGAGCTGGAGTTGGCGATCGTCAGGGACTGAATGCCGAGCTGCTGTTGCGTCTGCAGCGCCTTGAGGCGGGTCGATTCCTCGTTCATGTCGGCATCGACCAGCCTGCCGACCCCTGTGTCGATGGAGTCGATGAGATCCCTGACGAATTTTTCCTGCATGTCGATGCGCGATTTCAGGGCGCCAACGGTCGAGGTGGCATCCGCCAGTTCTTCCGACGCAAGATCGGTGGCCTGGATCTGCAGCAGCAACTCGTCCCTGGTCATGCCGGTAAGATCGAAGTCATGCACGCCGCCACTGGCGGTGCCGACCACAGTCGCGCCCGAGGAATCGACATAATTGATGTTGGTGCGGACGTTGGACAATATGCCGTTGCCGCGGGCTGCCACAGGACCGCCAAATCCAAGCTTGATCAATGAGACGTACTCGGTGTCGATATCGAGCGTCGTCAGGCTGATCAGGCCCGAGGCGTCACGGTTGAACGAGCCGACGATGGATTTTTCCGCGGGCGTGTTTCCGCCGGCCTCATGGTAAAGCCAGTTTTCGCCTGCGAAGCTGGCAGAGGTGGCGATGGATAGGATCTGCTCCTGAAGCTGATCGATGTCGAGCTGGATCTTGTTCTTGTCGACACCGGGTTCCAGTGCAGCCACCATCTTGGCCTTGATCTGGTCGACAATCCCGATAGACGCATCCATCGCCGTGTAGGTGACGTCGACCATCGCAGCCCCGAGGCCCAGCGCATCGGTGACTGTTTCCAGCGCCTTGGTGTCAGAGCGCATGGTGGTCGCAATCGACCAGTAGGCGGAATTGTCGGCAGCGGTTTCCACCCGGTACCCGGACGAGACCCGGTTCTGTGTCGTTTCCATATCGCTTGTGATGGAGCGAAGGGTGGAGAGTGCGGCCATCGCCGCGCTGTTGGTCATGATGCTGGTCATCGGTTTGACTTTTACTCACACGCAAAATCAAGTTTTGCTAATTTAAATAAGTACAATATGCTTTAGATGCAGTAGGCGTTATTTTAGATGTTGCGTATATATCAATAAATCAAATATCGATACATGTCGGATGCTATAATTACTTATAGTTGTTTCCGAAATGTTAAGAAGCGGACGAAATCGATGTATAGGTGCGAGCCAGGCGCAAAATGTGCGCCAGCGGATGTCCTGGCATCTGTGAGTGCCAAGCTGCAGCGATATCTTTGAGTGCCCGATGTCCGGCCGCGGAGGCGGATCTGGAGAAATCCCGGCCGGACGGAGCTACATTTTCGAGATGATGGTTTCGTCTTCGCCGTTTCCTGCGGTCGCTGCTGCAGCCTGGATCGCAGGCACAATCTGCTCGGCGGACCCGATCACCAGCGGCCGGACCAGATGCCCGGTATGAATGAAGCCGGCCTCGCGCATGTGCCCGATCAAGGCATTCAGCGGATCCCAGAACCCGTTGATATTGGCCAGCACCATCGGCTTGATATGACGGCCAAGCTGGGCCCAGGTCATGATCTCGACAATCTCTTCAAGCGTGCCGATGCCGCCGGGCAGTGTGACGAAGGCATCCGACCGCTCGAACATCATGTGCTTGCGTTCATGCATGTCGCGGGTCACATGCAGCTCGGTCAATTGTCCAAGATCCTGCTCTGAAGCTTCCTTGTTCATCAGGAATTCCGGGATGATGCCGATGGCCTTGCCGCCGTTTGCCAATACCGCATCTGCCACTGCGCCCATAAGGCCTTTGGTGCCACCGCCGTACACCAGATCGATGCCGTTCTCGGCCATGGCGCGACCGAGCACCTGAGCTGCCTCGCGAAAGGCAGGGTCGTGCCCCGGCTGGGAGCCGCAATAGACGCAGATGGAGCTAATTCGCGTTGCAGGTGTGGTCATGAGGTCACTGAGCATAGCCAGGCAGACACGGTCAAGGCCGGACAAAGGCTGCAAATCGCTTTTTCTTGTACCCTGTATTCAAAGCATATAGGTTTTTGGCCAAGAGACGGATTTTTTTGCCGTATCCGCGGAGTAGACAATGAATAAGAGTAATGCCGGTTTTCTGGTTTTTTTGGGCGTCGCAGTGGCGATTGCCTTTGGCGCATTTTTTGTAGCACCTAACATATTCAAAACAGACACCGAATTGGCGTCAGATGAGACGCCGAAGACCAACATGGTTGATGCGACGGCGCCGACTGAGAACGCCGGGCCGGAGAGCGCCGGGGACGGGCTTGCCGTAAAGACGACGGAAGCCGAATCGCAGCCCGAGGATCCGGCTGCTTCAGCTCCTGCGGCGGACAGCTTTGCGATGCCGAGTTTCGATCTGCTTCGGGTCGAACCCGACGGATCCACCGTGATCGCCGGCAAGGCCGAGCCAGGCAGCACGCTCGACATCATGAGTGGGGAGACGGTGATCGCCACGACCGAGGTCGGCTCCAGCGGTGATTTTGCGGTTATCCTCGATACGCCGCTGCCGGCGGGCGACTACCAGCTGACATTGCGGGTGACGGACAAGGATGGAAAGATACGGCAGTCCGAGGAGGTCGCCACCGTCTCGATTCCCGAGAATGCCGATGGTGAACTTCTGGCCATGGTCAGCAAGCCTGGCAAAGCCAGCCGGATCATCGCGCAACCAGCTGCGGGTCCGGCCGAGGAAAAGGTTGAAGCTGCCGCAGCCTCGGCAGCATCCGATAACGGGACAGCCGAAGCGCCGGAAGGGTCTGTCGCTGCTGCAAGGTCCGACAACGAGGGTGTTTCGCCGGCAAGCGGCGAGGCTGAAGCCGGCGCTGAACTGGCTGCTGACGGCGCAAGTGACTCCGGCACTGAAGTGGCTGCTGACGGGGTGAATGACGCCAGCGCCGAAGGAAGCACCGAAATGGCCGCTGCCGACACCAGCGCAGGCGATGCCGGCTCGGACGCGCAGACGCCTGCGCTGCCTGATGCATCAAGCGTGCTGACCACCTCTGCACCGCAGATCTCAGGCGAGAGCGAGGCCGCGGCTGCCCCGGAGACGGATGCAGTTTCGGATCAGCAGACTGAAGCTGCGGACCCGGACACGGGTTCGACAGCGGAGGTCGCCATGGTCGCGCCCGGCTCGAACGCCGAAGAAGCGCCGGCTCCGGTTCCCGCGGATGCCAGTGTGCGTGTTGACGCGGTGGAAATCGAAGGGGACCAGATCTTCATCGCCGGGTCGGCCACTGCGGGCTACCAGGTCCGGGTCACTGCCGATGGCAAGCTGATCGGAACCGACACGGCAGATGAGAGCGGACGGTTCATCGTCGAGGCGACGAGCGAGCTCAGTGTCGGCGATCATGTCATCAGCGCCGACCTGATGGACAAGGCGGGGGACACCGTGCTGTTGCGGGCTACCGTTCCGTTCAATCGGCCTGAAGGGGAAGCGCTGGCTGCGGTTGCGCCAGCGGAGGATCCGGGCGATGCGTCGGCTGCGCCTGCCGGAGAGATGGCGGCAGATGCCAGCGCAGCGGAAGAGCTGGTTCTGCCAGATATCGCCAGCCTTTCGAAAATGCGCGAAGGCGCGTTCGAAGCGTTGTCCGCGCTCAAGCAGATGGCTTCCACGGAGCAGTCTGCCGAAACCGCCGAGATCGCCGAAGCGCTGGGGCAGGCAGTGGGGCGGCTCAAATCGGCAGCAATCGCCGATCTGCCGGCTGACAGCAGCGCGGAAGCCAGGGCGATTGCGCAGTCGATGCGAATTCAGGCCGAAGCCGCACTTGCGGCGTTGATGCCTGAGACCGCGGGCGGAGAGGCCGATGGCGGCACTGCAGCGAACTCGGGGACTGAGGCCAGGGCGATTGACCGTCTGGTGACCGGGGATCTGTCAAGGATGTCAGACATTCTCTCGCAAGCCGAAGCCGCGCTGTCCGAGCCGGCTGACATGACGGCTGCGAATATCGATAGCACGGAGATGGTGGTGGAAAGCTCCGGTGAGCCGGGTGAGCCGAAGACAATCCTGCAGGCGCCCCTTGCGTCCACCCCCGGCGCGGTGATCATCCGGCGGGGGGATACGCTTTGGCAGATTTCCCGGCGGACCTATGGCGAGGGCGTGCGTTACACCACGATATACCTGGCCAACAGGTCCCAGATCCAGAATCCGGACCGGATCAAGCCGGGGCAGGTGTTCTCGGTTCCCGAAAACCCGCTGGACGGTGCCGAAGAGATGCACAAGAAGCTTCTGGAAGACGCGAAAAAACTCTAGGCCGGTTGACCGGGCATCGTTCATCGTATATCGCCGATGAACGATGAATGTCGTTGACCCGGACATCAACCCGAATGACGAGGCTGTCGCGCGCAAGCTTGCGGCGCTGGCGCATCCCGTGCGACTGCGACTGCTGAGAAATCTGGCTGCCGCTGACGCGTGCTGTGTCAAGGAGCTGGTGCGGCCGACAGGGCTGGCCCAGTCGACCGTGTCGCAACACCTCAAGGTGCTGGTTGCCGCCGAGCTGGTAAGCTTCCGGACGGAAAAGCAGAGTTCGAGATACACGGTCAACGCCGGGGCGCTTCGCGAACTTGCCGGGGTCATTGGGCAAACACTTGATCACTGTTGCGGCGGCGCCTGTTTGCCTGCCTGCGAGGGTGAATTCTCAGATCATAGCCGGAAAGGGGACGCGCCGGCGGCCCTGACTGGAAACAAGGACATCTGACTTGGCTTCGAAAACCGTATCCGCCGACCAGGGAAATCCCTTCGGCACGCTGAAAAACCTGTGGCCATACATGTGGCCGGCCGATCGGCCGGACCTGAAGATGCGGGTGCTGTGGGCGACGCTGTTCCTGCTTCTGTCGAAGCTGGTGCTGATTTCGGTTCCCTATTTCTTCAAATGGGCAACCGATGCGCTCAACGGCAAGCCCGATGTCGTGTCCTGGATGCCGGCACTGATTGCCACGCCGGTGATGCTGGTGATTGCCTATAATGTCGTGAAGATTGTGCAGTGGGGCTTCAACCAGCTGCGCGACGCGCTGTTTGCCCGGGTCGGGCAGCATGCGGTGCGGCAGCTGGCCTACAAGACGTTTGTGCACATGCACGAACTGTCGCTCAGGTTTCATCTCGAGCGGCGCACCGGCGGGTTGTCGCGGGTCATCGAGCGCGGCACCAAGGGCATCGAGACCATTGTCCGCTTCACCATTCTCAACACTGCGCCGACGCTGATCGAGTTCGCGCTGACGGCGGTCATCTTCGGCGTTGCCTATGGCTGGAGCTATGTGCTGGTGACAGCCGTCACGGTCTGGCTCTACATCTGGTTTACCGTGCGGGCGTCGGACTGGCGGATCTCGATCCGGCGGTCGATGAACGCATCGGACACCGACGCCAACACCAAGTCGGTGGATTCGCTGCTCAATTTCGAGACCGTGAAATATTTCGGCAACGAGGCCATGGAGGCGCAGCGCTTCGACGTCTCGATGGCATCCTACGAGAAATCGGCGACGCAGGTCTGGACCTCGCTCGGCTGGCTCAACATGGGCCAGGGCGTCATTTTCGGTGTCGGCATGACCGTGATGATGGTGATGTCTGCGCTTGCGGTGCAGGCCGGCGAGCAGACCATCGGCGATTTCGTGTTCATCAACGCGATGCTGATGCAGCTTTCGATTCCGCTCAATTTCATCGGCTTCGTCTACCGCGAAATCCGCCAGGGCCTTACCGACATCGAGCAGATGTTCGAGCTTCTCGACGTGGAGCCGGAAGTGCGCGATGCGCCGGATGCAAAACCGCTGGCAGTGAACCAGGGGGCGATCCGCTTCGAGGATGTCAACTTCAGCTACGATCCGGCACGCCCGATCCTCAAGGGTGTCTCGTTCGAGGTGCCTGCGGGCAAGACGGTCGCCATCGTCGGCCCGTCAGGCGCCGGCAAGTCGACGATTTCACGGCTTTTGTACCGGTTCTACGACATCCAGTCCGGCAATATCGTGATCGATGGTCAGAATGTGCGCGACGTGACCCAGCAAAGCCTGCGCGCGGCCATCGGCATGGTGCCGCAGGACACGGTTTTGTTCAACGACACCATCGCCTACAATATCCGCTATGGCCGGATCGATGCCAGCGAGGAAGAGGTCGACCGGGCGGCGGACCTGGCGCAGATCGGTGATTTCATCCGCAGGCTTCCCGACGGTTTCAAGGCGATGGTCGGCGAGCGCGGGCTGAAACTCTCGGGTGGCGAGAAGCAGCGCGTGGCGATTGCCCGCACCATTCTCAAGGCGCCGCCGATCCTCATTCTTGACGAGGCAACTTCCGCACTCGACACCGCCACCGAGCAGGAAATCCAGGCGGCGCTCGACTTTGTCTCCAAGGGCAGGACCACGCTGGTCATTGCCCACCGGCTGTCAACCGTGGTCAGCGCCGACGAGATCATCGTGCTCAAGGACGGCCAGATTGCCGAACGCGGACGGCATGCGGAACTTCTTTCCCAGAAGGGGCTTTATGCTTCCATGTGGGACCGCCAGCGCGAGGCTACGGAAGCCGAGGAGCAGCTCAAGCGCATGCGCGAGGATGATGAGCTGGGCATTGTCACGCGACGGCGGACACCGGAAGTTGACGATACGTAAGGGCGTGTGTGCAATTGACGCTGGAAAGTGGTTTCCCCTTTGCCGCGAATTGCTGTAGTCACGGCCAACAGACAAATCAGGAAAGACGTCATGAGTATTATCGACAGCGTACGCAACGCGCTGGTTCCTGTTCATCGGGAAGGCTACAAATTCATTGCAGCATTCTTTGTTGCATCGGTTCTGCTTGGTTGGATTGCCGACCCGCTGTTCTGGATCGGCATGGTTCTGACTGCGTGGTGCGCCTATTTCTTCCGCGATCCCGAGCGGATTACCCCGCTGGACGAGGATCTGGTGATCAGCCCTGCTGATGGCCGGGTGTCGTCGGTGGTGCGGATGGCGCCGCCGGTTGAGCTGGGCCTGGGCACGGATGAAATGCTGCGCATTTCTGTGTTCATGAATGTGTTTGATTGCCATGTGAACCGCGCGCCGGTGAAAGGCCGCGTCGTTCGCAAGGTCTATTCGCAAGGATCATTTCTCAATGCCGAACTCGACAAGGCCAGCACCGAGAACGAGCGCAGCGGGCTGGTGATCGACACAACCCGTCATGGTGAAATCGGCGTGGTGCAGATCGCCGGACTGGTGGCGCGCCGCATCCTGTGCTGGGCCGAAGAGAACGAGCAGCTTGATGCCGGCGAACGCTTCGGCCTGATCCGCTTCGGGTCCCGCCTGGACGTGTTCCTGCCGGCCTCGGCGCGGTCTCTGGTCAGCGTCGGTCAAACCGCAATTGCCGGTGAGACGATGCTGGCCGAATTTGGATCGAACAAGGGCCCCGTGGTCAGCCGCCGCGACTGACGGTTCGCCCCGGCGACAAGGGAGACATGCATGCCAACGCCGTTTCCACCCTATGACCCCAATGGTCTGGATGAACAGGACTACCATGAAGGCCGCGGTCCGCGGCTGCGTGAAATTCCGTTCCGGATGCTGGTTCCCAACCTGATCACGGTGCTGGCGATCTGCGCCGGCATGACCGGGATCAGGCTGGCATTCGAAAACCAGATCCAGATGGCGGTGGCGATGGTTCTGATTGCGGCCTTTCTCGACGGCGTCGACGGGCGCGTGGCGCGGTTGCTGAAAGCCCAGTCGAAATTCGGCGCGCAGATGGATTCACTGGCCGACATCATCAATTTCGGCGTCGCGCCTGCGCTGGTGCTTTACGTCTTCATTCTGGATCAGGCGCGCTCGTTCGGCTGGATCGCGGCGATCGTGTTCGCAATTGCCGCCGGGTTGCGGCTGGCCAGGTTCAATGTCATTTCGGAAAGCACGGCCCGCTCGGAGTGGCAGAGCTACTATTTTGTCGGCGTGCCCGCACCTGCGGGCGCGCTCCTGGTGCTGTTGCCGGTCTATCTCGGGATCATGGGGCTGCCGATCGACAAGACAACAGGCTTTGCCGCTTCAGCCTATACCATGTTCATCGGCTTTCTGCTGATCAGCCGGGTGCCGGTGTTTTCCGGCAAGGGCATCAGCGGCGGTGTGCGCCGCGACCTGGTGATGCCGTTTATTCTGGTGGCCGTGGTCTATGTATCGCTGCTGATGAGCTTCACCTGGGAGACGCTGACCCTGACGGCGCTGGCCTATCTCGCGTCGCTGCCGTTCGGTGCGCGGGCCTGGGCACGCCGGTACGGCCCGAAAGCGCGGCTCGCGAACGGAAAGCCGGAGGATGCCGGTTCCAACGCCAACTCGTCCACGGATGAAAAGCCAGGCACCTCCGAAAAGACTGAAAGCTCCAACAAGCCGGAAGAGTAAGCCCGAGCGCCGCAGTTGTGGCTCGCAGCATGCTTGCGGGCACCTGAAAGCCCTTGCAGCCTTCGCGTCAGGCCTTGCTGCTGTCGGTGCGGTGCGAGCTGATCCATTCGTCGGCAATCTTTTGCGCCGTCACGTAATCGGTCTTGCCCGAGCCGAGAAGCGGGATTTCGGGGACGTTGATGATCTCGCCGGGCACCATCAGGTCGGTGGCGCCGAAGCGACGGGAGTATTCGCGCAATTCCTCCCGCAAGGCCGGCATCTTGGTTGTCACCAGCACGATGCGTTCGCCCTTGCGCTTGTCCTTCACGGCAACCGCGGCGTGGAAGGCTTCGGGCCAGAGTTGCTGCACCATCAGTTCGATGGCGCCGAGCGAAATCATTTCGCCTGCTATCTTGGCAAAGCGCTTGGCCCGGCCCCGGATTGCGATATAGCCGTCCTCGTCAACCGCAACGATGTCGCCTGAATCATGCCACCCGCCATTAAGCGGTTGCAGCACGCCGGGTTCTGCCGCCAGCATGTAGCCGAGCATGACATTGGGTCCGGAAACGAACAGCCGGCCTGCGTCATTGATGCCTTCCACCGGTTCGAGCCGCAGCGACATGCCGGGCAGCAGGCGTCCGACAGTTCCATCCTTGTTGTGACTGCCTGAATTGACGGCTGCGACCGGCGCTGTCTCGGTCATGCCGAAACCCTCGATGATGGTGGCGTTGAAGCGCTCCCGGTAGATCCGTCTTGTCTCGGCACGAACGGCTTCCGCCCCGGCCACGATCAGCCGCAGGCTTTTGAAATCCGTGTCCTTGGCGGTGCGCGCATAGCCGGCCAGGAAGGTGTCGGTGCCGAACATGATCGAAGGCCTGACCTCGCGGGCCACCGCCGGGATGATCCGGTAATGCAGCGGCGAGGGGTAGAGAAACAACCTGACGCCGTAAAACAGCGGCAGGATGGCGCCTCCGGTCAGGCCGAAACAATGGAACACCGGAAGCACGTTGAACAATCTGTCCTCGACCGAAATGTCGATGCGGGCCTCGGCCTGGGCCACATTGGCGTGGATGTTGGTGTGGGAAAGAACCACCCCCTTGGGCGTCCCCTCGGAGCCGGAGGTGAACAGGATCACCGCCGGATCGCTGGCCTTGACCGCGCGCAACGGCTTGCGCCAGTTCACAAACGCGCTTGCCTTCTCGATCAGGGTAATGCTCTCGCGCAGCTCCTCAAGCCAGACGATTTTGACGCCTGCCTTCTCGATGGCTGCAACGGGCGCTTCGAGGCCCGCCTTGTCGACGAATGCGCGGCTGGCAAGCACGGTGCGGATCTTTGCCGTCGACAGGGCCGAGACCAGTGCTGCAGGGCCAGCCGTGTAATTGAGCATGGCAGCCACCCGCCCGGCGGACTGAAGCGCGAGAAAGGTGACGATGACCGCATTGGCATTGGGCAGCAGGATGCCGAGCACTTCGCCAGGTTGGCTCATGGCCTCGAATTTCGCGCCCAGCGCCCGGGCGCCGATCAGGGTCCGCTTGTAGGTGAGCTTGCCGCCTAGCGCGTCCTCGAGCACCGGGCCGGCCTTGCCATAGGTGTCGCAGGCATCGCGAAAGGCGAGAAACAGGCCGCGTTCGAGATCGTTGCTGCGGTAGCGGGCAAGAGCCAACTGGTCATGCACACGGTCTTCATCGCGCGGATCCGTCGCGCCATTGGCGGCCGGGCTGATGTCGTCGAATTCGAGGAGATCCGATTGTCCCAGCGTCATGCGGGGGAGCAGATGACGGGGCGCCTTTGATTTCGGGTGCACCGACCACAGCGAGAAGCGGGAGCCGCGGACATGCAGCGCACGCAGTGCCGCGCCGTGCTTGCGCGCGAGCGCTGCGAGCGACCTGTAGCTGTCGAGGGGTTGCGGCTGGGGCTCGATCTCCGGCGGGCAGGGGACGCTGACAGACTGTCCGGCAGCCAGTGCCGCTTCGATGGCCGCGGTATCGCCGGCATGGGCCGTCTGGCCGAACAGGCGCAGACCAAACAGGATGAAGGAGTGCTGGTCTCGCTCGTGCAACAGGTGCAGGCAGTGCCGATCGAGAATTGACCAGAGCACGGCAACGTCAAGGCCCGACTGGCGCGCATAGACGTGGATGACCGGCTGGTCAGCGGATCCCGGACGATCGGGGAGCCGTAGCCGGAAAAGGGTGCGGAACTTTAAAAGCGCGATGGCTTGAAAGTTGCTGCAGTTGCGCTGGCGTGCCACATAGAGTGCCGCCAGCAGACCGGCCGCTGCCAAGAGGGCAACGATTGTTGCCGCGAAACCCGCCATGAACATCCTCCTCCGTGCCTGCCGGCCCATGAGGGTGGTTCCATTTGCGAACCGGCAACCGCGTTCGCGGCAAGCCTAGAGCCGATCTTGCGCAATTGGAACCGGTTTCGGGGGATGAGGCCGGCTTGCGTGCTCAGACGGGCAGCCGGTAGTCGAAAAAGCGGTTCTCGGCGACGCGGAACAGTTTGCCGGTCTCGAGGCAGCTGGGCGCGCAGAGCGGAACCAGTTTCTCGGCCGTTTCTTCCGGATGCGGCAGCGTCTCTGGATTTTCGCCCGGCATCGCCTGCGCCCGCATTGCCGTGCGGGTGGCGCCGGGATCAATGGAATTGACCTTGAGGGCGGTCTTTTCGGTTTCGGCGGCCCAGACACGGGCAAGGGTCTCGACTGCCGCCTTGGAGGCGGCGTAGGGGCCCCAGAAGGCACGCGCGGAATGGGCGACACCCGAAGACAGGATCAGGGCACGGCCGGCATCGGACTTGATCAGCAGCGGCTCGACCGAGCGGATCACTCGCCAGGTGGCCGTGACATTGACGGCCATGACCTTGTCGAACACCTTGGCCTCGACATGGCCGACGGGTGAGATGGTGCCAAGAACGCCGGCATTGGCGACCAGAATGTCGAGCTTGCCCCAACGGTCGTTGATGGCCGCGCCGAGCCGGTCGACGGCCTGCATGTCGGTCAGGTCCATCGGCACCAGCGTGGCGCTGCCGCCTGCAGCCTGAATCGCGTCGTCGAGCTCTTCAAGGCCGCCGGTCGTGCGGGCCACGGCAATCACGTGCGCGCCCTGTTTGGCCAGCGCCAAGGCGGTCCAGTAGCCAATGCCGCGCGAAGCGCCGGTGACGAGCGCGATACGTCCTTCAAGAGAAGTCATGCTGAAAACTATCCGTTGTTGGCCAGCAGCGACAGGCTGCGGACATTGTCCAAATCTTCCTGGTCGGTAAGCACAGTCGGGTAATCGCCGGTAAAGCAGGCATCACAGAACTGCGGGCATTCGGCGTTGCGGCCCGGTTCGCGTACGGCGCGGTAGAGCCCGTCGATCGAGACGAAGCCGAGGCTGTCGACGCGAATGAAATCCGCCATGGCGTCGACCGACATGCGCGAGGCGAGGAGCTTTGACTTTTCCGGTGTGTCGACGCCATAGAAGCACGACGACATCGTGGGCGGGGAGGCGATGCGCATATGCACTTCGCGGGCTCCGGCTTCGCGGACCAGTTGAACGATCTTCTGGCTGGTGGTGCCGCGGACGATGGAATCATCGACCAGCACGACGCGCTTGCCCTCGATCATGTTCTTGTTGGGATTGAGCTTGAGCTTGACGCCCATGTGCCGGATTTCCGACGACGGCGCGATGAAGGTGCGTCCGACATAATGATTTCGGATAATGCCGAGCTCGAAAGGCATGTTGGCCTGTTGCGCAAAGCCGATTGCCGCAGGCGTGCCCGAGTCAGGTACCGGAATGATCACATCGGCGTCGACCGGGCATTCCTTGGCCAGTTCCTCACCGATTTTCTTGCGCGCCTCGTAGACATTGCGGTCGTCGATGGTGGAATCGGGACGGGCGAAATAGACATATTCGAAAATGCACAGGCGGGGTTCCTGCTTTTCGAAGGGGAAATGGCTTTCGATGCCCTTGTTGGTGATCACCACGACTTCGCCGGGCTGGACTTCGCGGACAAAGCGCGCGCCGATGATGTCGAGCGCACAGGTCTCCGAGGCCAGAACATAGGCGCCGTCGAGATCGCCGATGCACAAGGGCCGGATGCCAAGCGGGTCGCGGGCGCCGATCATTTTCTTTTCGGACAGACCGACGAGCGAATAGGCGCCTTCAATCCGCGACAAGGCGTCGATGAATTTCGGCACGATGCGGGTTTTCTCGCTGACCGCGATCAGGTGCAGAATGGTTTCGGTGTCGGAGGTGGACGAGAAGATCGATCCGCGTTGCTGTAGCTCGCGCTGGACGGTCAGGGCATTGGTGATGTTGCCATTGTGGGCAATGGCAAAGCCGCCGCCGGCGAATTCTGCAAAGAAGGGCTGGACGTTGCGCAGGCCTTCGCCACCGGTGGTGGAGTAGCGGGTATGGCCGATGGCGCGGTCACCGGGCAGACGGTCCATGACCGAGCGCTTGGTGAAGGTGTCGCCGATGAGGCCGACATGGCGTTCGACGGAGAACTGCTTGCCGTCGAAGGCGACGATGCCGGCAGCTTCCTGGCCCCGGTGCTGGAGCGCGTGCAACCCCAGTGTAACCACGGCAGCGGCTTCCGATTTTCCGAAAATGCCGAACACGCCGCATTCGTCATGGAAGTCGTCAGCTTCATTGTCGACCGGTTTCAAGCCATCGTCTGTCATCGGCGTCGAACCTTATGTGTAGACCTGCCGGATTGATCCCCGACTGGAATTTGTCATCCGCTGGTTGCGGGTGCAGCGTCCGTTCCGGGTTCACCGGTGCCGCCGCGCAGCCGCTCAAGTATGGTTGCATCGGCATTGTCGGGCAACATGTTGACCAGTTTTGCGCCCAGCGAATCCAGCATCGGCTTGGATTTCGCGGTCACGACCCAGTCAGGCTGCTTTGGTGCGGCCACGAGCCAGTTGAAAAACAGCATGGCGACAACAACCAGAAGCATGCCGCGGGCGGCGCCGAAGACGAAGCCCAGCGTCCGGTCGAGTGCCCCGATGCGGCTGTCGATGATGAAATCGGCGATCCGCATGGTGATGTAGGAGACCAGGATCAGCGCGATCAGAAACACCACTGCTGCCGACCCGATCATGGCGATCTTGTCGGACGACGTGTATTTCAGCGCCAGTGGCGTGAGCAAGGGATAAAGGAAGTAGGCAGCGGCAGCGGCGGCGATCCAGGAGGCGACGGCCAGCACTTCGCGCGAAAATCCACGGACCATCGCCAGCACCGCCGAAAACAGCGTGATACCAAGCAGGATGCCGTCAAGAAGGGTAATGGGCATGAAATCGCGTTCCGTTCAGGCTCTGCCCACCCTGCCTCAATTGGCATCCGGATAGGCTGAATTCAGTTTTCGTCCTCGTCACCGCCGGTCACAAGTGCACCCTTGGAGCCGGCAATACGCGCAACCAGATCCGCCAGTGATTCCATCTGGGCCAGACCCGCGCCCGATTTGGAGGGCAGGTCGGCTGAACCGGATGGCAACACCGCGTTGGCGAAGCCGAGTTTTTCGGCTTCCTTCAGCCTCAAACCCGTTTGCGCCACTGGCCGGATAGACCCGGACAGGCTGACTTCGCCGAAATAGACGCAATCGGCGGGAAGGGCAAGCCCGGCAAGGGAGGAAACCAGTGCTGCGGCCACAGCCAAATCGGCCGCGGGTTCGGCAATGCGGTAACCGCCGGCGATGTTGAGATAGACATCGTGGCTGCCAAGGCGCACCCCGCAATGGGCTTCGAGCACGGCCAGGATCATCGAAAGCCGGGCGGAATCCCAGCCAATCACCGCTCTGCGCGGGGTTCCAAGGCTCGACGGCGCCACCAGCGCCTGGACCTCGACCAGCACCGGACGGGTGCCTTCGATGCCGGCAAAGACGGCTGCACCGGGCGCCTTGGCGTTGCGTTCCCCCAGAAACAGCTCGGAAGGGTTGGCGACTTCACGCAAGCCCTTGTCGGACATCTCGAAGACGCCGATCTCGTCGGTGGCGCCGAAGCGATTCTTCACCGTGCGCAGGATGCGGTAGTGGTGACCGCGGTCGCCTTCGAAATAGAGCACCGCATCGACCATGTGTTCGACCACGCGCGGTCCCGCGATCTGCCCGTCCTTGGTGACATGGCCGACCAGAACCATGGCGGCGCCGGTCTGCTTGGCATAGCGCACCATGGCATGCACCCCGGTGCGGACCTGGGTGACCGTGCCCGGCGCCGACCCGGCGAGATCGCTCCACAGGGTCTGGATCGAATCAATGATGACGAAATCCGGGCGCTTGCCGTCGGCGAGGGTGGCGAGGATATCCTCGACATTGGTCTCCGCCGCCAACAGCACGCCGGAATCGGCAGCGCCCAGACGCTGCGCGCGGAGCCGCACCTGGGCAACGGCTTCCTCGCCGGAGACGTAGATCACACGGTTGCCCTGGCGGGCGAGCGCTGCGGCGGCCTGCATCAGCAGGGTCGACTTGCCGATGCCGGGGTCACCGCCGACCAGCACGGCGGAGCCGCGGACAAAACCGCCGCCGGTGACACGGTCAAGCTCGCTGACCTTTGTCGGGATGCGCGGAGCTTCCTCGATCTCGCCGGAGAGACTGGCCAGTGCCACGGCGCGGCCCTTCTTCGCCGCCGTGCCAGGTCCTCCGCCGACACCGCCGGTGGGGTCATCCTCGACAATCGTGTTCCACTCGCCACAGCCGTCGCATTTGCCGGCCCAGCGGGAGTGGAGCGTGCCACAGGACTGGCAGACGAATTGAACGCGTGCTTTGGCCAAGAGCCGGATCTCCTTGTTGCTGCTGACGGTTTGTCAGGAAGATGCGAGTTTGTCCACTGTTTGTTCCGGTTTTCTGCTCAATTTTCCGGGTGTGCAAAGCAGGCAGACGGTACGCGGGCACGCCGGACGCCACCGTTCAGCGCAATCTCTTGCCAGACGCAGATATTTGAGTAATAATAATAGGGAAAATATTATTTATTAGGAGAGCGATCATGCTGTCACTGCCACCGGTTCACGTGCTGCTGCTTGTGATTCTGATAAAGGCGATATTTCTGGCCGGCTTCGGTCCCCAGGTTCTCGACCGGCCCGAAGTCCTGTGGGGGCTTGTGCCGCTGATTGCCGGTCTCTGGCTGCTGGTGTCCGCTCGGCTTGCATTCTTGCGGTCGAAAACCACGATCATGACTTTCGACCGGCCGGAAAAGCTGGTGACCTCCGGTCCCTTCGCCTTCACGCGCAACCCGATGTATCTCGGGTTCCTGCTGCTTCTGATCGGTGCTGCGGTTCTGGCCGGCTATGCTGCCGGTATCGTGGCGCCACTGATGTTCTTTGTGCTGGCCAGGTTCTGGTACATTCCCTTCGAGGAGAGGGCCGCGGAAGAGGCTTTCGGGTCCGAGTATGCGGCCTACAGGGCGCGAACCAGGCGCTGGATCTGAAATGGCGCGTCCACAACCCGATGCCGATGCGCGACGACAGGCGCTGCTTGCCGCTGCCGAAAGGGTGTTGAAAGCCAACCGGGGGCGGCGGCTGGTGATGTCCGACGTGGCCGCAGAGGCGGGAATGTCGCAATCCTATGCCTACCGGTTCTTCTCAGACAAGAATGCCCTGATCGCGGCAATGGCCGAAAACTGGTTCGCTGACGTCTCTAAAGCCGTTTGCGCACTTGTCGATGGGCCCGGTCCGGTCCGGTTTCGGCTCGAGGATTTCGTGCTCGTTCAGATGCGGATGAAATGCGCCGGTCATGACGCGGATCCGGTGCTGTTTTCGGCCTATCTGGATCTGGCATCCGGCCATCCCGACATCGTCATGGCACATGTACAAGAGATGGAGCGGGTGCTCACCGCGTTGATGGCGGAACGTTTTCCCGGCCGTGACGCTGCTGCCGCGGCTCGGGTGTTCAACGATGCCACGCGCATGTTCCGCGACCCTTACGTAATTGCCCGGATGCGGCCGCTGATCACTGAAGATCGTGCGCGGGCGGTGATTGCCACGGTGCTTGCCGGATTGGAGAGCGGTCAGCCTGCGTAGCTGCGCGCATATCTGCGGCCGAGACTGGTGAGCAATTCGTAGCTGATGGTTCCCGCTGCGCCAGCGGCTTCCTCCAGCGTGATGGTCGCGCCCATCAGCTCGATCCAGTCTCCTGCATTGATCCCGTCTTCGGGCAGGTCGGTGACATCAAACATGGTCAGATCCATGGTGATTTTGCCGAGCACCGGAACCCGGGCGCCGCCCAGCGCCCCAAACGCGCCTTGCGGCACAGCGGAGCGCAACGGCACGCCCGCGCCGGATGCCGAGCGGTGAAAGCCGTCGGCATAGCCCACGCCGCAGACGGCAATGCGGCTGTCGCGCGTCAGCTGCTGGGCTGCGCCATAGCTTACCGTTTCCCCGGCCTTGGCATCGCGGACCAGAAGCACGCGGGTCTCAGCGGTGACAACGGTGTGCAGCCGGTTGGGCCGGTGCGAACCCGGTTCGCCGCCATAAAGCGCGATGCCGGGGCGGGTCAGGTCGTGGTGAACGCCAGACCCCAGAAAGATTCCGCCGGAATTGGCGAGGCTGGCTTCAATGCCGGCAAATTGCGGCTTCAGGCTCTCGAACAGCTCGATCTGCGTCGCATTGAGCGGATGATCCGGCTCGTCGGCGCAGGCAAGATGGCTCATCACCAGACACGGCGCGGGGGCGCTGCCTTGCAGATGGGCGAGCGCCTGGGCGGGCGTCAGGCCCATCCGGTTCATGCCGGTATCAATGTGCAGCGCGTAGGGGCGGGCATCGGCATTGCCGCACCAGAACGCGGCCTGTTCGGCTGAGTTGATGACCGGAATGAGATCGTGGGCAAGCGTTTGCGCAAAAGCCTCTTCGAACACCCCGTTGAGCACATAGATGCGGGTATCGGGCAGAAGCGGGCGCAGCTGTGCGCCTTCATTGGCATCGGCAACGAAGAAATCGCGGCACCCCTCGCGCGCCAGCCTGGGTGCTGCCTGATCGGCGCCCGTGCCATAGGCATCGGCCTTGACCGCAGCACCGCACCGCGCGCTGCCCGAGAGATCACGCATCTTGCGCCAATTGGCAGCCAGGGCAGCCAGATCAATGCTCAGGCGCGTGGTGGCAGCAGAGCGGGGCATGGCGTCGGGCGGCGTCAAATCCTCGGCCTATTCGTCGTGGACGAACTGGGCATAGGAGTTGTCGGCCAGATCCTCGAAGCGGGTGAACTCCGCCTGGAAGGCGAGCTGAACCGTGCCGGTCGGTCCGTGACGCTGCTTGGCGATGATGACGTCGGCGGTGCCCTTGACCTTGAGCATCTTTTCTTCCCAGGCGAGATATTCGGGCGTCTTGATGTCGGCGGCCTCTTCGTCCGGGGTCCGGCGCGGCTCGCTGTTCTTGGTGTAATACTCCTCGCGATACACGAACAGCACCACGTCGGCGTCCTGCTCGATCGATCCCGATTCACGCAAGTCGGAGAGCTGGGGGCGCTTGTCCTCGCGGCTTTCAACCTGACGCGAGAGCTGGGACAGCGCGATGATGGGAACATTGAGTTCCTTGCCAAGCGCTTTCAGGCCGGTGGTGATCTGGGTGATTTCCTGCACCCGGTTGTCGCTCGACTTGCCGGATCCCGTCATCAGCTGGATGTAGTCGATTACCAGCAGGTCGAGGCCGCGCTGGCGCTTGAGACGGCGGGCACGGGCGGAAAGCTGGGCGATGGAAATGCCACCGGTCTGGTCGATGTAGAAGGGGATCTTCTGCATCATCTGTGAACAGCCGACGAGCTTTTCGAAATCGGCTTCGGTGATTTCACCACGGCGGATCTTCGAGGACGAAATCTCGGTCTGCTCGGAAATGATACGGGTGGCGAGCTGTTCGGACGACATTTCGAGCGAGTAGAAGCCGACCACGCCGCCGTTCTTGGCCTTCATCGAACCGTCGGCCTGCACCTCGCCCTCATAGGCCTGGGCAATGTTGAAGGCGATGTTGGTGGCAAGCGAGGTCTTGCCCATGCCGGGACGTCCGGCAAGCACGATCAAGTCCGAATGCTGCAGCCCGCCCATGCGGGCATCGAGCGAGGAAATGCCTGTCGAAATGCCCGACAACCCGCCATCACGCTGGTAGGCAGCACCTGCCATGTCGACGGCGAGCGACACGGCATCGTTGAATGACTGGAAGCCACCGTCGTAGCGGCCGGTCTCGGCAAGCTCGAACAAGCGGCGCTCGGCGTCCTCGATCTGGGTCGAGGGCGGCATGTCGAGCGGCGCATCATAGGCGATGTTGACCATGTCCTCGCCGATCGAGATCAGCGAGCGGCGTAGCGCCAGGTCATAGATGGCGCGGCCATAGTCTTCGGCGTTGATGATGGTGACGGCTTCGGTCGCCAGACGCGCGAGGTACTGCGCCACGGTCATCTCGCCGACCTTGGCGTCGGCGGGCAGGAAGGTCTTGATGGTCACCGGGTTGGCGGTCTTGCCCATGCGGATGATGTCGCCGCCGACCTCATAGATCTTGCGGTGCAGGGGTTCCTGAAAGTGTTCTTCCTTGAGGAAGTCCGACACCCGGTAGAATGCATCATTGTTGACCAGGATCGCGCCCAGCAGCGCCTGCTCGGCCTCGATGTTGGACGGCGCCTCGCGAAACAGGGGGCTTTTCTCGGCGCGGGCCGGAATCGGCTCTATCTTGCGGGCAGCGTCATTCATCGTGTTTTCTATCCTCGTCAGATGCGGGCAATCGTCAGACATAACCGGGCTGGGCGGCAGAGTCAGGACGCAATGGACGCGAATCGGCCAAGCATCCATTTTGTGCCCGTTGTCCCCGTTGTCCACAGGCCGGGTCGGGCTTGTAGCAGACAAAGACATCGAAACTCAAAAATAATGCTTGGCCGTCATAGGCCGCAATTCGAATCGAGCGCGAATTCAGGATTGCGCGAGAAAAGCCTCGCAATCCACGACGTTTGCATAGGCGAAGGAGAGAGCGCTCATGAAGGCCGCATGGACCTGTGCCGCCGGCACTGCCACGCCGTCAAATTCCACGTCGCGGGCCGCGCAGGCATCGTGAACCAGTGTGGCCGTGTAGCCAAAATCCGAGGCGGCGCGGGTGGTGGCGTCGATGCAGATCTGGCTCATCGCGCCGACGATGATGACCTTCTTGATGCCGCGTGCGGTAAGGGTGGCGTGCAAAGGCGTGTTGTGGAAGCTGTTCGGCGTGTGCTTGAGGAAGACCTCCTCGCCTTGCTGCGGTGCCACCTTGGGATGGATCTCGGCGCCGGTTGTCCCAGGTCTGAAGAACGGCGCATCATCGGACTGCATCTCGTGGTGAATGTGGACGATCATGTGGCCGCTCTTGCGGGCATGGGCGAGAACCTTCGCAGCATTGTCGCTGGCCTGGTCCATCTTGCTCAGCGTCCAGCGGCCGCCATCGAAATAATCCTTCTGTATGTCGACGAGAATGAGGGCTGTGTCAGTCATTTCGGTCTCCTTTGGTTGGGAGCCAAGGATTTACACAGCAGGGCCGGCTCGATACATTGGCGTATATGACAAAGAATGTGCAGAATACGCCAAATACGCCAAATGCGCGAAAGGGCGACCGGTCGCTCGCCATCGTCGCATACCAGGGCGTTCAGGAGGCCGCGGTGCTGGGGCTGACCGATCTTTTCGACACGGCCAACACGCTCAGTAGGGAGCAGGGCGGTATCGTCATCAATGTCGAGGCGATCAGACCGGACAGGATACCGGCGGTTTCGGTTCACTATGATGCCCTGATCGTGCCGCCCAACCGAAGCAATGCCCGTGGTGAGGCGGACAGCGAATTTCACGCCTGGATCAAGGCGCGGCACCGGGCAGGCACGCTGACGGCGTCCGTCTGCGCGGGTGTGTTCTGGCTCGGGCATGCGGGCCTGCTGGCGCGCCGGCCGGTCACCACCCACTGGGCGCTGGAAGACGAGGTCCGCGCCGCCTTTCCCGACGCCGACTTGCAGCCGGAGCATCTGTTGATCGATGACAGCGACATCATCACCGCCGGCGGCATGATGGCCTGGCTTGATCTGGGCATGTTCTTTGTCGAACGCTGGCAGGGCGTCGAGGTGCTCAGCAACACCGCACGCTACCTGCTGATCGATCCGGGCAAGCGCGAACAGCGCAACTACCGCAGTTTCCGGCCCAATCTCAATCACGGCGACGAGACCGTTCTGGCGCTGCAGCTCTGGATGGAAGGTCATGTCCAGGATGATCTGGGCGTGGAGGCGCTGGCAGAGCGCAGCAAGCTGTCGGGGCGGACATTCCTGCGCCGCTTCAAGGCCGCGACCGGGCTCAATCCGAATGCCTATGTCCAGGCTCTACGGGTGGAGAAGGCGCGGGGACTGCTGGAACGGACCCGCGAGCCGGTCGGCGCCGTCGGCTGGGCCGTGGGCTATCAGGATTTTTCGGCCTTTGGCCGGGTGTTCCGGTCCGTCACCGGACTGACAGCCGCGGAATACCGCCGCCGGTTCAGTGTTCTGGACGTGCGGGCCTAGGTCCGGGACAGATGCGGGCCCAGGTAGGGGCTCAGAAACCAGATTGGTTGCCAGAAGCGTTACCCGGACTGTTCGCAGGTGTTTCAGCCTGCCGCGTCCGGTGTGCCGGGCGCCGGCCTGTCCACCGACAGCAGCATCTCGCTTTCAAACGCAATGTGACGCCGCATGGCTTCAAAAAATCCGCGTAACATATAGCCGACAGCCTCGATGTTGACGTCCGGATCTCCGCTGCCCAGCTGGTTGAGGGTTTCTGTCAGTTCCTCGGCGAAACACTCGTCCTCGCAGTGCTCGAAGCGCAGGCGGTTGAGGGTCGGCTCGGTTCGTTCGTCGGCTGCACGCTGTTGCGCAATCATCGGGAACACCACCTCTTCCTCGAAACGGTGAACGCCGCGGATCATCGGGCCAAGTGCGCGGGCCGCATACATGCATTTCTGGCGGTTGACGGCGTCGGGGAGGGAATCGGCGATTTCTTCCAGCCGGTCGCACAGCAGCAACTGATCCTTGTGCGCCTTGCGCAAGGCGGCAATCGGATCCTCGCCATGCGCCAGCTTGATGGTGGCGTTGTCGGTCATGAGGTCTCATCCCAGTCAAGGAGCGAAGTTTGTTGTTCGTTTTGTTTCCCTCTTGCTCTCAACGGTAGGTTCGCGGTCGCGCCGCGTCCTTGACTTGGATCAATGCGAGATGATGAGCTGTCTGCGAATTGTGCACCGGTTCGGAGAAGATTCGCGGCCTGTCGCAAGGGGGCAGGCGGCGCGGTTTCTCCGACCCTGTTTCGATACCCCAGGGGGATACCTAAAATGAAATACACTACCGAAACGATCGCCGTGGGCATCAGCGCCTTCCTGGCGTTGCTCGGCGTGGCTTTCGCCAAGGACGATCAGTTCGCGGCCCATATGACGGTCCTGTTCTTCGTCCTGCTGGTGAGCACCGTGCTGCTGATGCGGCGGATCAATTTCTCTTCGGCCGCTGCTGTCCAGTCGGCTGACGACAAGTCAGGCTATTTTGACGAGGTGGTGCGCTACGGCATCATCGCCACCACCTTCTGGGGCATCGTCGGATTTCTGGTCGGCGTCATCGTCGCTTTCCAGCTCGCCTATCCGGACCTCAACATCGAGCCGTGGTTCAATTTCGGACGCACCCGTCCGCTCCACACCTCGGCGGTGATTTTTGCGTTTGGCGGCAACGCGCTGATCGCGACATCGTTTTACGTGGTCCAGCGCACCTCCCGCGCGCGGCTGTTTGGCGGCGATCTGGGCTGGTTCGTGTTCTGGGGCTACCAGCTGTTCATCGTCATGGCGGCAACCGGCTATCTGCTGGGCATCACCCAGGGCCGGGAATATGCCGAGCCGGAATGGTATGTCGACCTGTGGCTGACGGTCGTCTGGGTGGCCTATCTGATCACCTTCCTGGGCACGATCATCAAGCGCAAGGAGCCGCATATCTATGTGGCCAACTGGTTCTACCTGGCCTTCATCGTCACCATCGCGATGCTGCATATCGTCAACAACCTGGCGGTTCCGGTGTCGTTCCTCGGGGTCAAGAGCTACTCGGCCTTTGCCGGGGTGCAGGATGCGCTGACACAATGGTGGTACGGCCATAACGCGGTCGGGTTCTTCCTCACCGCCGGCTTCCTGGGCATGATGTACTACTTCATTCCCAAGCAGGCCAACCGCCCGGTCTATTCCTACCGGCTGTCGATCATCCACTTCTGGGCGCTGATCTTCCTCTATATCTGGGCCGGTCCGCACCATCTGCACTACACGGCGCTGCCCGACTGGGCGCAGACGCTCGGGATGGTGTTCTCGATCATGCTGTGGATGCCTTCCTGGGGCGGAATGATCAACGGTCTGATGACGCTGTCGGGCGCCTGGGACAAGATCCGCACCGATCCGATCATCCGGATGATGGTGATCGCGGTGGCGTTTTACGGCATGTCGACCTTCGAAGGTCCGATGATGTCGATCAAGGCGGTGAACTCCTTGAGCCACTACACCGACTGGACCATCGGTCACGTGCACTCCGGTGCTCTGGGCTGGGTCGGCATGATCTCGTTCGGCGCGATCTACTACCTGGTGCCGAAACTGTGGAACCGTCCGCGGCTCTACTCCATGCGCCTGGTCAACTGGCACTTCTGGCTCGCCACGCTCGGCATCGTTGTCTACGCGGCGGTGCTGTGGGTTGCCGGTATCCAGCAGGGGCTGATGTGGCGTGAATACAATGATCAGGGCTTCCTGGTCTATTCCTTCGCCGAATCCGTGGCGGCCATGTTCCCCTACTACCTGCTGCGCGCCATTGGCGGCCTGATGTACCTGGCCGGCGGCATCATCATGGGATGGAACGTGTACATGACCATCCGCGGGCATGAGCGCGACGAGGTCCCGATTCCGGGCAGCGAACCCGCCATGCAGCCGGCAGAGTAAGGAGAGAGACCCATGTCACTGTTAGATAAACACGGTATCATCGAGCGCAACGCAACGCTGCTTCTGGTCGGCTCTCTCGTGGTGGTCTCCATCGGCGGCATCGTCGAGATCGCACCGCTGTTCTACCTCGAGAACACGATCGAGAAAGTGGAGGGGATGCGTCCCTACACGCCGCTGGAGCTTGCCGGTCGCAACATCTATATCCGCGAAGGCTGCTATACCTGCCACAGCCAGATGATCCGTCCGTTCCGCGACGAGGTCGAACGCTATGGCCATTACAGCCTTGCGGCGGAATCGATGTATGACCATCCGTTCCAGTGGGGATCGAAGCGCACGGGGCCCGACCTCGCCCGCGTCGGTGACCGCTACTCGAACGAATGGCATGTGGAGCACCTCAAGGAGCCTCGCTCGGTGGTGCCTGAATCGATCATGCCGAGCTATTCGTTCCTGGCGACGACACCGCTCAAGGTGGCCAATGTCACGGCTGACCTGACGGCCAACCTGGCCGTGGGTGTGCCCTACACCGAGGACATGATTGCCAATGCCAAGGCCGACCTGATGGCGCAGTCGGACCCCGAAGCGGATACGTCGGGTCTCGAAGAGCGCTATCCGAAGGCCAAGCTCGGCGATTTCGACGGCGATCCCTCCGTGGTCACCGAGATGGATGCGCTGGTGTCCTATCTGCAGATGCTTGGCACGCTGGTCGATTTCTCGACCTACGACGAAGCATCCGGCTACCGGTAAGAAAGGTCTGAGCAATGGAAACCTACACTGCAATGCGCCACTTCGCCGACAGCTGGGGACTTGTCTTCATGTTCGTCGTTTTCGTCGGCGTCGTGCTTTTCATGTTCCGTCCCGGGGCAAAGAAGTCAGCCGACGAGGCTGCGCAAATTCCGCTGAAGGAGGACTGAGACATGTCCGAGAAACACGTTGATGAAGTCTCCGGTGTCGCCACCACCGGTCATGAGTGGGACGGCATTCGAGAACTCGACAATCCAATGCCGCGCTGGTGGCTGTGGACGTTCTACGCCACCATCATCTGGGCCATCGGTTACGTGATTGCCTATCCGGCAATCCCGCTGATCAACGGCGCAACCCCGGGACTGCTGGGCTATTCCAGCCGCGCCGAGGTGGTTGCCGAACTGGCAGAGGCACAGATCGCGCAAGGCACGCTGCTGGAAAAGGTTGCCGCGACTCCCCTCGACGAGATCGCGTCCGATCCAGAACTGCTGCAATTCGCCATTGCCGGCGGCTCCTCGGCCTTCAAGGTCAATTGCGCCCAGTGTCATGGCTCCGGTGCAGCCGGCTCTGCCGGTTACCCCAACCTCAATGATGATGACTGGCTCTGGGGCGGGTCGATCGATGAGATCTATCTGACGATTGCCCACGGCATCCGCTATGAGGGTGACGACGACACCCGCTACTCGGAAATGCCGGCTTTCGGCGACATGCTGGAAACCACGCAGATCAACGAGGTTGCAGCCTATGTGGTGAGCCTGAGCGACACGCCACGTGATCCGGCCATGGTCGAGCCCGGGAAGGTGATCTACGCGGAAAACTGCGCCGCCTGCCATGGTGACAATGGCGAAGGCATCACCGATTTCGGTGCCCCGCGGCTGTCGGACGGCATCTGGCTCAAGGGCTCGACCGAAGCGCAGATTGCCCAGCAGATCCGCAATCCCAAGCATGGCGCCATGCCGGCCTGGATCGGCCGCCTCGGCGCGCCGACGATCAAGCAGCTGGCTGTCTATGTGCACACGCTGGGCGGTGGCCAGTAGGAACAGCCTGGTCCTCCGCCACAGGACTTGCCGAATGCAAGCAAACCCCGCCGGATCGACGTCCGGCGGGGTTTGTCGTTGAGGAGTGGACACACGGTGATGTGGGCGCAGGTTACATGCACATTACGCCGGCCATCATTACCCGTGATGCGTGCTCAGCTCTTGCTATTTGCGAAGAGGTCAAATCTATTCTGTGTCATTCTCAAGGGGTGCAGGAAGGCGGTTTGATGGCTGAAGTGAGCGAACGGATGCGCGATGCGTTTGAAGCGGTTGCCATCGACGATGAAGGCCGGGCGTGCAGGGACATACCTGACTCCGTCTGTCGCGAAGAGCCGCGGAATTTCTTCATTCATGCCGGCTCACTGGCGCTCACCAAATCCTCCGACGGGCTGATTGATCCAAAACTCGTGCTCAGCTGGCTGCTGACGGAACTTGCTGCGCCCGTGTTCCTTGTCGGTCTTCTGGTGCCTGTCCGCGAAGCCGGGGCCCTGTTGCCGCAAATCTTCACGGCCGGCACCATCAGACGGTTCCCGGTGCGCAAATGGGTCTGGGTGCTGGGCAGCCTGATACAGGGGCTGGCGGCAGCATCGATTGCCGTTTGCGCGCTGACGCTGGAAGGTGCCGCCGCGGGCTGGGCCATCGTCCTGTCCCTCGCGGTTCTGGCGATCGCGCGCAGCATCTGTTCGGTTTCCTACAAGGACGTGCTGGGAAAAACCGTGTCAAAATCCACCCGCGGCACTGCAACAGGGCTGGCAGGATCTCTGGCAGCCACGGTCACGATCGTTTACGCGATCCTGCTGATCACCGGGTTTGTGCCGAGAATGACCCTGGTTGTTGGCGGCCTGTTTGTCGCGGCGGCCTGCTGGCTGATCGCCGCACTGGTCTTTTCCACTCTTTTCGAAGAGGCCGGCGCCACCCAGGGCGGCGAAAATGCCTTCAAATCGGCAATTGCCGATCTGCAATATCTGTCATCCGATCCGCAGCTTCGCCGTTTCATCATCGTCCGGGGACTTCTGACCACCACCGCACTGGCGCCACCTTTCATGATCGCTGCGGCAAGCAAGGCCGGCGAAGGCGGCTTCGAGGGGCTCGGTTATCTTGTTCTGGCATCGGCTTTTGCGGGCCTTGTCAGCGCCTATGTCTGGGGACGGCTGGCTGACCGATCCAGCCGCAAGGTTCTCCTGATCGCATCGCTGTTGTCGATGGTGGTGCTGGCGCTGAGCTTCTGGTTCTCGCTCACCGGGTGGTTGTCGACGCCCCTGGTCCTTCCGGTGCTGCTTTTTTCCATCATGATTGCGTATCAGGGCGTGCGGCTTGGGCGTTCCACCCATTTGACGGATATGGCAACCGCCGACACACGCGCCGCCTACACGGCGCTGTCAAACACGATCATCGGTATCGTTCTGTTCGCCGGTGGGGTTTTCAGCCTCATCGCGGAATTTTTCGGCATTTCCGTTGTTCTAATCACAATGGCACTCATGTGTGCCGCGGCAATCCCCATGGCTCTGGGCCTTGAAGAGGTGCAGTCGGAGTAGGAGATTGGCAGACTCGCCTGAAGCCACGCTTTCGTGTTCGCAGCGCTCGTCTCACTCCACCCCGAAAGTCAGCGACGCCCAGTAACTCTGCCAGTCGGCATTCCGGTCCGCAGGCGCCTCGATCATGTGGACACTCGCCGCCATGTAGGGTCCGGTCGCAGAAAGGGTGAAGCGGGCGCGGCCATCCGCGTCGGTGCGGGCGAGGGTTCTTGTGCCGGAGTCCGGGGTCTCGCCCTTGCTGAACAGCGCCACCTGGGTGTCCGCCAGCGGTTCGCCCTCCCACAACAGGGTGAAGCTCATATCCGTGCCGGGCTTGATGCTTATCGGGTTTTCACCCGCAACAAGCTCAAGCCGCATGCCGGTGGCGCGGTCCTGATCTCCGGACGCATCGCCGACCGCGACAAGCGTCTTGGCGCATCTTGTGTAGAGCTCGCGGATGTCGTCGCGCGGAAGGCCGCGGGCGTCGTGAAGGGCGGGGATTGCAGTCAGGCCCTCCATGTCGAGATACTCGGCGAATTTGTCCCAATCCCTGAAACGGATGCGCTCGCCGGCGGAGACATAGGTGAATATGTTGAGGCCTTCGGAACGGGGCGCCAGCTGCAAGGCCGGAAGATCTCCGGTCGTGCCGTCGACGTCGCTTTCGCCGAGCCTGTCATAGCTCTTGAACGCTGAAAACCGGGCCGGGATGTAAGGGAAGGCATCGCCCTTGAAATCCTGGCCGACGCGGAGATCAGCCTTGATTTCGGTTTCCATGCTGACGGAGAAATCATCGGGTTCGATCCAGAATTCATGGGCCGAGGCTGGACTAATGGCCAGCAGCGCGCCAATTATTGCCCATGCGTAACCGAGGCCTGGTCTTTGGCTTGCCTGTCGTTCCATGAAATTTTTCTCCCAAGTGGCTTTTGAAGATGAAGATGTTCTCCCGCTCGATAAATCAAGTGCTTGCCGGCCTGGTTTTTGCCGTGATGGTGGTTTCCGGCTCCTCTTCACCTGGCCACGCGCATGAAATCCGCCCGGCGATCGTCGATCTGGAGTTTGTTGGCGACGGCAGGGTTCAACTGGACATGTCGCTGATCCTGGAAGCGGCGCTGGCGGAGATCGGGGCCGAACATGGTGATACGGATGAGAGTCCGAATGCGCAGAAATACGATCAGTTGCGGCTCATGGACGAGGCGGATCTGGCGATCGAGTTCGAACGGTTCGAAGCGCGGTTTCTCAACGGCGTCACGCTGAGCGCGGACGGGGCCAAAATACCGCTCGAAGTTGATAAGATCGAACTCGATCCGGTCGGCGATACCGATTTCGCGCGGCTGAGCCGGTTGACGCTGTCAGGCCAATTGCCGCTCAATGCCGTAAACGTGGAGTTCTCGTTCAATCCGTCCTTCGGCCCGAGCGTCATACGGGTGCCGGACGGGAATGGCGAGTTCAGCTATTCGAACTATCTCGAAAATGGCGGTCCCAGCGAGCCGATCCCGGTCGAAGGCGGGCTTAGCATGAGTGCCGGCGAGGTATTTGTCGATTATATCGGCATCGGATTCACGCATATCGTCCCCAAGGGGCTCGATCACATTCTGTTCGTCGTCGGGCTGTTTTTGCTGTCGCCACGTCTCAAGCCGCTGCTCATCCAGATCACCTCTTTCACGATCGCGCATTCGGTGACCCTGGCGCTGGCCATGCTCGGCATCATCTCCGCGCCGGCAAGCATTGTCGAGCCGCTGATTGCCGCCTCGATTGTCTTCATCGCGGTGGAGAACCTCGTGACCAACCGGCTCAGCCCCTGGCGGCCGTTTGTCGTTTTCGGCTTCGGGTTGCTGCACGGGCTTGGTTTTGCCGGGGTGCTGACCGAGTTCGGCCTGTCGCCAACGCATTTTGTCAGCGGTCTGATCGGCTTCAATGTCGGGGTCGAAGTGGGACAGCTGGCGGTGGTGGCCGCCTGTTACGCGCTGTTCGGTGCCTGGTTTTCCGACAAGAGCTGGTATCGCGCCCGCGTCACCGTGCCGATGTCACTGGCGATTGCCTTGGTCGCGGTATGGTGGTTTGCCGAGCGCACCGGAATGGTGGCCTGACACCGCAGAGCAGGTCTGGAAAAGCAGGGCAGGGTGCGCGGCAAAGCGGCTGAGATCGGCCGCAGCTGTGCGAGCGGGCAGTCGGGGATTGATCTTGATCAAGGCATATGGAAAGTCTCGGATGCATTGTGCGGTCCAATTCAATGGTGCCCCAGATGAACACGCAGACCCCGTCAGACTTTTTGCAGGATCCGGACGAAATCGAACGGCTTGAGGCCGAAGCCGTCAATGCTGCCTGGAAGCGCAAGCCGCTTTACGAGGCGCGCAAGAAGATCTTCCCCAAGCGGGCGGAAGGCACCTATCGGCGGTTCAAATGGCTGGTGATGCTGGTCACGCTGGGGATCTACTACATCACGCCATGGCTGCGCTGGGACCGGGGGCCATTCGCGCCGGACCAGGCGGTGTTGCTCGACGTTGCCAACCGACGGTTCTATTTCTTTTTCATCGAGATCTGGCCGCAGGAGTTCTTCTTCGTTGCGGGGCTGTTGGTAATGGCCGGGTTCGGGCTGTTCCTGATCACCTCGGCGGTGGGCCGGGCCTGGTGCGGCTACACCTGTCCGCAGACGGTCTGGGTCGATCTGTTCCTGGTGGTCGAGCGGGCGATCGAAGGTGATCGCAACCAGCGCATGAAGCTTGATGCTGCGCCATGGAGTGCCGCCAAGCTGTTCAAGCGGGTGTTCAAGCACGCCATCTGGATATTCATTGGCGTTGCGACCGGCGGCGCCTGGATCTTCTATTTTGCCAATGCGCCGACTCTGCTGGTCCAATTCCTCACCGGAAACGCGGCACCGATCGCCTATATCACCGTGGCGATCCTGACGGCTACCACCTACACGTTCGGCGGGCTGATGCGGGAACAGGTGTGCATCTACATGTGCCCTTGGCCGCGCATCCAGGCGGCGATGCTGGACGAGAATTCGCTGGTGGTCACCTATAATGACTGGCGCGGCGAGCCGCGGGGCCGGCATGCCAAGAAGGCTGCGGCGCAAGGGCTGGTGCAGGGCGATTGCGTCGATTGCAATGCCTGTGTAGCGGTCTGTCCGATGGGCATCGACATCCGCGACGGGCAGCAGCTGGAGTGCATCACCTGCGCGCTGTGCATCGATGCCTGTGACAATATCATGGACAAGCTCGACCGCCCGCGCGGATTGATCTCCTACGCCACGCTGGCGGATTATGCCGACAACATGGCTTTGGCCCAGGACCCCGAAACCGGGACGCTCGACCCGCGCCGAACCCGGACCGCCGATGGCGGCTTCGTTGATGCGGTAAAACACTTCGACTGGCGCATTGTGTTCCGCGCGCGGTCGCTGCTCTACATGGGTGTGTGGTCGCTGGTCGGCCTTGGGCTTCTGGTGGCGCTGCTGTCGCGGGACCGGCTCGAGGTCAATGTGCTGCATGACCGCAATCCGCAATATGTGCTGGAATCCAATGGCGACATCCGCAATGGCTATTCCGTCAAGATCCTCAACATGATCCCCGAACCGCGCGTCATCTTCCTGTCGATCGAGGGCCTGCCCGGCGCGACCATGAAAATTCCCGGCATCGAGCAGCCGGAGGGGGTCTCGTTTGCGATCCCGGTGGAGCCCGACCGTTTGCGCGAACTGCGGGTCAATGTTACCCAACCCAAGGAATATGTTGCCTCCGAGACGGTGTCGTTCAGGATCATCGCTGAAGACAGATCGAGTTTCGAGCGCGACAGCTATACCGCCAATTTCAATGGCCCGGAGGCCAAGTGATGCAGATGATCCGCGCGATATTCCAGCCCAAGGAATTTACCGGCAAGCACATGCTGGGCACGATGGTGGCGTTTTTCGGGGTCATCATCACCGTCAACCTGATCATGGCGCGGTTTGCCGTCACCACCTGGAGCGGACTGGTGGTGCCCAACACCTATGTCGCAAGCCAGGAGTTCAATTCGCGAGCTGCGGAATCACGTGCCATTGCTGCGCTGGGCTACCGGATCGATCTGGAGTCGGGTGCGGACGGGTTGTCGATCGTCCTTACCGATGCCGATGGCGAGACCGCTTTTGCCGACAACCTGGTTGCGCAATTGCGCCGCCCGGTGGGCGAGGATCAGGATCGCGAGCTGATCTTCACGCGCTATCCAGATGGCAGCTACCGCGCGCCGGGTGAACTGCTTGAAGGCGAGTGGATCGCCACGGTGACCGCCACGCGCGGTGATGAGACCATCTACAAGCGCGGGCACCGGTTTCATGTCCGGGCGGATGGGAGCCTGAGGCGGTGAGTTGTTGCGCAGCGGGCACGGAAAGCGCTGCGGAGCTCGAGGCGCTGAAATCTCAAGCACCGTCGCCCGAGGAAATGTGGCTTTCGAGCCGGGTCCTGAGCGACGGGCTGCGGCAGGTCGATCTGATCGTGCCGGGCGTTCATTGCGGCGCCTGCATCGCGCTTCTTGAAAAGGAACTGCCCAGGGCCGAGGGTGTCGATCACGCCCGGGTGAACCTGTCGACACGCCGGGTTTCGGTGGTGTTTGACGGCAGTGACCAGCCTGAAATCGTGCTGACCGCACTGGGCGAGAAATTCAATGCCCTGGGCTATCCGGCGCATTTGCCTGGTGGCAGCGATGACAATGGCGATCCGGTGTTCCGCGACCTCATGAAGGCGCTGGCGGTGGCAGGCTTTGCCTCGATGAATGTGATGCTGCTGTCGGTTTCGGTCTGGTCCGGGGCGGAGGCGGCGACGCGGGATCTGTTTCACTGGATCTCGGCGCTAATCGCAGCACCCGCGCTGGTCTACTCGGGCCGGGTGTTCTTTGTTTCAGCCTGGGGCGCGCTGAAACACGGCCGCGCCAACATGGACGTGCCGATTTCGCTCGGCGTGATCCTGGCCTATGGGATTTCGCTGTTCGAGACCATCACCCATGGCGAGCACGCCTATTTCGACGCCTCGGTAACCCTGTTGTTCTTTCTGCTCGCCGGACGGGCGCTGGATCACATGATGCGCGAGAAGGCCCGCTCGGCGGTGCGCAATCTGGTGCGGCTGTCACCGCGCGGCGCGATGCTGCTCAAGGATGACGGCGCCCGCGAATATCTCGCGCTCGACGAGATCGAACCCGGAATGCGGCTGGCGATCGCACCGGGTGACCGGATCCCTGTGGATGGCCGAGTGATCTCGGGCCGCTCGGACATGGATTTCGCCGTCGTCAACGGCGAGAGCGCGCCCCAGCTGGTGGAAGCCGGATCGCTGACGCCGGCCGGCACGCTCAACCTGACCGGCGCGCTGGTGCTCGAAGCCACCCGCAGCGCGCAGAATTCGTTCCTGGCCGAAATGGTGTCGATGATGGAAGCGGCCGAGAGCGGCCGCGCCGGCTACCGGCGCATCGCCGACCGGGCATCCGCGATCTACGCGCCCGTGGTTCATCTTCTGGCGCTTGGCACCTTCATCGGCTGGATGGCGGTGTCGGGCGACTGGCGCATGGCCTTGCTGACCGCGGTCGCGGTGCTGATCATCACCTGTCCCTGCGCGCTGGGGCTGGCGGTGCCGGTGGTGCAGGTGATTGCCGCAGGCCGGCTGTTCGAGAACGGCATCATGGTCAAGGACGGCTCGGCGATGGAGCGCATGGCGCAGACAGATCATGTGGTTTTCGACAAGACCGGAACGCTGACACAGGGCCGGCCGGAGCTGATCAATCTGGCCTCCGTCTCGGCCGACCATCTGGCAATCGCGGCCAGGATCGCGCGTGCGTCGCGGCATCCGTTGAGCCGGGCGCTTGCCGTGCTTGATCAGGCGAACAAGGATCTTCCCGAGTTCGAAATCGTCGAGGTTCCTGGTGACGGGGTCGAGGCAACCTTGGCCGATGGCACTGTCTATCGTCTCGGCCGCAGCGCCTTTGCGCTTGAAGGTCACGCTGATAGCGATGAGCGCGCTGCCGACGCCAGCCAGGTGATCCTGTCGCGCAATGGCCAGTTTCTGGACGTGTTCCTGTTTTCCGACCAGTTGCGGCGCGGGGCGGCACAGGCCGTGGCGCGCCTGGGCGAGCTCGGCGTTGACGCGGAAATTCTCTCCGGCGACCGCGAGGCACCGGTCAGGGGGCTTGCCGGCAAGCTTGGCGTGGCGAATTATGTCGCCGGCGTGCGTCCGCGCGGCAAGGTCGACCGGGTGCAGGCGCTGGCTGCAGCGGGTGGCAAGCCGCTGATGGTCGGAGACGGGCTCAACGACGCGCCGGCCCTGTCGGCGGCTCATGTGTCGATGGCGCCGGCCAGTGCTGCCGACGTCGGCCGGATGGCAGCGGATTTCGTGTTCCTGCATGATTCGCTGGAAGCGGTGCCGCTGGCGATTGCGGTCTCGCGCAAGGCCGGCCAGCTGATCCGGCAGAATTTCGCACTGGCCATCATCTACAATTGCATCGCGGTGCCGGCGGCGGTTCTGGGGCATGCGACCCCCCTGATTGCGGCGTTGGCTATGTCGTCCTCGTCGGTGCTGGTGGTGCTGAACTCGCTGCGGCTGCGCCGCAAGACCCGGATCGAGAGTTTCGCCCGGCCAGTGCGCGAGGAAATGCCGGCGGCTTCCGTCTCCGGTGCATCCATCGGGGCGTCGGCATGAACAACCTGATCTTTCTGATCCCGATTGCGCTTTTCCTCGGCGGGCTGGGGCTAGCAGCCTTCCTGTGGTCGATGAAAAGCGGCCAGTATGAAGATCTGGATGGGGCGGCGTGGCGCGTGCTTGACGATGGCGATGACAAGCCAGAGCAGGATCGCCCGGGTTCCGGCTAGAGCGCCTTATTTATCGAACGACGCTCTTGGGCTAGCCATTTTGGCTTGTGCAGCAAACCTGTGACAATTACACACGATAACCGTTCCTGACGCTTGCCGCTTGGCGCGCCTTGGGCCAAGGTCCGGTCATGAAAAGCCGCATCTTCAGGCTCGCCGACAGCGGGCGCAGGATATGGTGATGCGCATTATTTGAGATCGCTTCGGTTGCCGGATTCCCGATAGGGGACCCCCGAGGCGGCAAGGTATTCAGGAGGATTGTATGGCGGAAGCGGAAATCGGTGTCATCGGGTTGGGTGTGATGGGCGCCAATCTGGCGCTCAACATTGCGGACAACGGCTATCATGTGGCCGTCTATAACCGGACCGCAGCCCGCACCGACGAGTTCGCGGCTTCTGCCGGTGAACTCTCCGACCGCGTTACCGCCTGCGCCACGCTTGAAGACTTCGTTGCCGCCATCCGTCCGCCGCGCCCGGTGATCATCATGGTCAAGGCCGGGGAGCCGGTCGATCAGCAGATCGCGGCGCTCAAGCCGCTGCTCGAAGCCAATGACATCATCATCGATGCCGGCAATGCCAATTTCCGCGACACCATGCGCCGTTTTACAGATCTCGAAGGCTCCGGCCTGACCTTCATCGGCATGGGCGTTTCCGGTGGCGAGGAAGGAGCGCGGCGCGGCCCGTCGATCATGGTCGGCGGCGCCGAGGAAGCCTGGCGCCGGGTCGAGCCGGTTCTGACCGCGATTTCGGCGAAATACCAGGGCGAGCCCTGTGCGGCCTGGCTCGGCGAGAATGGCGCGGGACACTTCGTCAAGACGATCCACAACGGCATCGAATATGCCGACATGCAGATGATCGCGGAAGTCTACGGCGTCATGCGCGACCATCTGTCCTTGGATGCGGCATCGATTGGATCGGTGTTTTCCGCCTGGTCGAAAGGCCCGCTCGATTCCTACCTGATCGACATCACCGCTGAAGTTCTCAAGGTGCAGGATGCGGCAAGCGGGCGCCCGATTGTCGATATCATCGTCGATGCCGCTGGCCAGAAGGGCACCGGCCGCTGGTCGGTGATCGAAAGCCAGATGATGGGCGTGCCGGCGACGGCCATTGAGGCGGCCGTGGCGGCGCGCAGCCTCTCGGCAATGCGCGAGCAAAGGGCCACGGCACAGGGGCGTTTCGGCATTCCGGCGCAGCAGGACCGGCGCGACCAGCAACAGATCGTCGACGATCTCGAAAAGGCGCTGCTCGCGGGCAAGGTTGCGGCCTATGCGCAAGGCTTTGCCGTCATGGCGGCGGCTTCACAGGAGTTCGGCTGGAATCTGCCGATGGCGACCATCGCCCGGATCTGGCGCGCCGGCTGCATCATCCGGTCGACCTTCCTTGACGAGATTGCAACGGCATTCACCCAGGACCCCGATGTGGCCAACCTGGCGCTGACACCGGCGTTTTCGAAGATCATCGAGGACACGGATCAAAGCCTGCGGCGGGTGGTGGCCGAAGCGGCCCTGAATGGACTGCCGGTTCCCGCACTTGCCAGCGCGCTTGGCTATTTCGACACCTATCGGCGCGAGCGCGGCACCGCCAACCTCATCCAGGCGCAGCGTGACTTCTTCGGCGCGCACGGATTTGCGCGGCTCGATGCCGAGGGTGAGCATCACGGGCCCTGGGGCGGCTAGGGTACGGCGGACGGGGTTCAGGTGTGCTTGCGTTCGATCGCGGCAATGCCCGCTTCGAGCTGACCGATACCGGTTTCCCCGAGGGTTTGTACCAGCTTGGCCTCATAGCTGCGGGCGAGGGTGACCAGATCCCGGTAGTGGGTGCGGCCCTCGCGGGTGAGTTCGATGTGCTCGATCCGGCGATCGATGTCATCGACCTGACGGGTGATCCATTTGCGCTCCTCGAGCGCGCGGATGGCGCGGCTGACCTTGGTCTTGTGCATCGATGAATGGGCGCCGATCTCGGTCGCAGTGATCCGGTCGAACTGGCCGATGGTGGCCAGGGTCCGCCATTCCGGTCGTGTCAGTCCGTGCCGCTCGCGGTAAAGCGTGGCAAATTGGCGGCTGATGATCTCCGCCGCGCGGGCGAGACGGTAGGGAAGGAAGCCTTCGAGAGCCAGCCTGTTGGCGTCTCCGGTTTCTGCAATTTGTCTTTCAGGCAAATTCATCTCCTGCGTCGCTCCTGCGGTGGTTGCGTTCGCAACTGTTCTGCTGCGTCGCATAACCTGAAAGTTTCGCCGGTGCAATTGCGGCCCGGATGCTCTAGGTCTAGAGGCAGAAGACACACCGGCGACAGACAGAGCATCGACAGCCAAACAGGCGACAGGGAGAAAACATGGAACGCAGCCAGATCAACGAGATTTTGGAAGAAAGCGACCGCTTCATCCGTTCCTTTGGCTATGTCATGCCGCCATTTGCCTATTGGAGCCCGGAGGAATTGCGGGCCCGCGCCGGGACAGATGCCGCTGCCATTCGCGACAACCGGCTCGGCTGGGATATCACCGATTACGGACAGGGCCGGTTTGATGAACTCGGCCTGTTCCTGTTTACCGTCCGCAACGGCTCCGCGGCGGATTTGGCTGCAGGCAGGGGCATGCTCTATGCCGAAAAGATCATGATTTCGCGCAAAGACCAGCTGTCGCCGATGCACAGGCACAACATCAAGGCCGAGGACATCATCAACCGGGGTGGCGGCAAGCTGGTGCTGGAGCTGTTCGCTTCTACCGAGGACGGGTCCATCGATCCCTCGGCAGATGTATCCGTCATGACCGACGGAGTTGAACGCACATTTTCCGCAGGCGGTCTGCTCAAGCTCGAGCCGGGCGAGAGCGTGACACTGATGCCGGGCGTCTGGCATGCGTTCTGGGGAGAAGGCAGTGACGTGCTGATCGGCGAGGTCTCGACCGTCAACGACGATCTGACCGACAATGTGTTCCGGGAACCGATCGGGCGTTTCTCGACGATCATCGAGGACGAGAAACCAAGCCATCTGCTGGTTTCGGACTACGACACCTGGCTTTAGCCAAGTGGACGCCAAGCGCCTGTAAACAATGGCCCGTCAAAAGGGCCTGTAAATGTGACACCAGCCGGCACCCCGCATGGCACCGGCTGGCGTCTTGGAAAAACCGCGCTTCAAATCCTGACCCCGCCCCCAGGGTGGATGAGCCGCGGTTCTCCGTTCGGATTACGCGTTTACCTGGTCAAACAGACCCAGCCGACCGGCCTTGGCCAATCCTGCGAGACGATTGGGAACGCGCAACTTCAGCATGACGACGTTAAGCACGGACGCCACTTCGCCCGAGGTCAATTCAAGGTCCTCACCTATTTTCTGGTCGGAATCGCCCTGGGCGCATCCCTGCAGACAGTGCAACTCAGTTGCCGTTAAGGGCAGAAACCCAAGATCATTTCCGAGATTCATGCGTATTATCCTCCATAGGGCGAGGAAGCGGCTGTGTGGATCAATGAAATCGCGGCGGAACGTGAAGTTCGCCGCGACAACCACCAGATGATGCTTCAGATGATGAGGAGCTTATGCCTTGTTTTGCGCCGGGCCGCATTCACGCGACGCGCCAAAAAACTTACGCGAGTCAAATCACGTAATCTCGAAACTAAGATGAATTATCGTGGCGCCCCGGCTCGCGCCCTGTCCACGCGCTAGTTTTCCTTGCGGTACTGGCTCGGAGTCACGCCGAACCAGCGCAGGGCTGAGCGGGTGAAGGCGGCGGGTGCTGAAAAGCCTAGCCTGTAACTGATGGTTGAGAGCGTGAGCGTTGTTTCCGACAGCAGCCTTGCTGCCATTTCCTTGCGGCATTCATCGACGATTGCCTGCATGCTGGTACCGGCATCTGTCAGCCGCCGCTGCAAGGTGCGCGGGCTCATGCCCAGGCGCTCGGCTTCGCTTGCCAGTGTCGGGGTGTTGCTGGCCAGATTCTCGGCCACCTGCAGCTTGATGGCGACAACCGGATCAGTGATGTCGGCCCTGCTGGTTTCCATCGCATCCAGCTGCATCGACATGATCTCGAACAGCCGCGGGTCCGCGTCGGGATTGTTCCGGCCAAGAAACTCCGCAGGTATGATCATGGCATTGACGGGCGCGTTGAAACTAACGTTCTGGGTTAGTAACTGTTTGTGTAAATTTGTATTTATCGGTTTCTTGCGTTCCAGTTCCAGCTTTACTCGGTTGATGTCGTCACCAAGGAAAACCCGCAAGAGATTGAAGCCCTGGACAAGTCCCATGTCGACATATTGGTCGCGATGCAGGATCAGGGGGGAGAAGGTCCATTCGAAATGTGCCGCCCGCGCGCCGATCTCCAGGGTGCAGACGCGGGTCTCGCTGATCTTGCTCATGTTGCGCCCGAAAAAGATCAGGAAGTCGCGCACGGTTGGCGCATTCATCAGGCCATATCCGAATGGTCCTGATGCACCCTTTTCAAAGCCCGAGACCGATTTCAGGCCAAAAACGTCATCACCCGCTATCAGGGCGAGCGCTTCCATGTAGCGGCACAACCTATCGAGGCTGATACGCTCGCTGATGATGGTAAAGCGCTGTGGATCAAGACCGCAGGCGCGGGCGATCGGGTCGACATCAAGGCCAAGTTCCGCTGCGTAACGGCTGATGCCGGAGGCCAGTCCGGCGGCAACTTCAAAATGGTCTGCGAGAGTCTTAATCATGAAATTGGCGCCCAGGGTGAAGGAATTGGCACTTGAAGTAAACGCCGAAGATGCATCGCTGTCGAGTTCAAAGCTATGCTGGTCTCAATAACTGCATTGAACCCGGCATAATTTTGATGACAACTCACATCGCACCGTCTGACTTCCTGCTGCCTGCAGGAGTTCATCCCCGGATCGGTGCCTTTTACGCTCTCTGGCGCCGGAAATCTCAGGGCGATTTGCCGGATGTCGCACAATTTGATCTCGCCGAGCTCGGCGAAACCTACCCGCTGCTGGCGCGGATCGGCATGGACCCGGCCGGAAAGACACTGATGTGGCTTGACGTTGCACCTGCCGGGCACTGGCCCTTCAAAACACCGGTCAAGGACCGGCCGGTGGTGCAATCGGTGCCGATGCCAAGCATCAAGCGGGTGATCGGCGCATTCCAGCAGACGCTGTCGAGCGGCATCCCGGATTATTACGAGACCACCTCCTGGGGCAATGGCGCGCAAACCGTCTCGATGGCCCGGATCGCGGTGCCGGTCAAAGGTGAGCTGGGGCCGGAGCTGATTGCCTATTGGGAAGTGCTGGAAGCGGAAAACTTCAGCTGACCCATCTGACTGCGCGTCTTGCGCGTCGTGACGCGATGGGCGGCGAAGCATCAGCAATTCAGCCCCTTGCAGATGCATTTCCTGCACATCGGAGCAGACTGAACCCGCCCGCCGCCATGGCCGTCGGCGCGCTCCACCGCCTGCGCTGGCTCCGAAAATTATTTTAAGCCTATAGTATCTTGTCTGTTCCATGGTATGAAGAAGCAACGGCTTTCGATCGCCCTGAGGAGGTGCGGATGGCTGCCTGTCTGGATCAAATTGGAGTTTTGCAATGTCCGTATCTGCCGCCGCTTCGGCCAAGTCATCGAAATCGTCTTTCCAATGGGATGACCCGTTCCTGATCAACGATCAGCTGAGCGAGGAAGAGCGGATGATCGCCGACGCGGCTCAGGCCTTTGCGGCTGACAAGCTGATGCCGCGGGTCACGGACGCCTATCTCAACGAAGTCACCGACCGCGAGATCTTCTCCGAAATGGGCCAGGCCGGCCTGCTCGGCGTTACCGTGCCGGAACAGTATGGCGGCGCGGAGGCCGGATACGTGTCCTACGGACTGGTGGCGCGCGAGGTCGAGCGGATCGATTCGGGTTACCGCTCGATGATGAGCGTGCAGTCGTCGCTGGTGATGTATCCGATCCAGGCTTACGGCAGCGAAGAGCAGCGGCAGAAGTATCTGCCGAAACTGGCAAGCGGCGAATGGGTCGGCTGTTTCGGCCTGACCGAGCCGGATGCCGGTTCCGATCCGGGTGGCATGAAGACCCGCGCGAAGAAGACCGATGGCGGCTATGTGCTCAACGGCTCCAAGATGTGGATCTCGAACGCGCCGATCGCCGATGTGTTCGTGGTCTGGGCCAAGTCGGAAGCGCATGACAACCAGATCCGCGGCTTCGTGCTGGAAAAGGGCATGAAGGGCCTGTCGGCGCCGAAGATCGGCGGCAAGCTCAGCTTGCGCGCCTCGATCACCGGTGAAATCGTCATGGACAATGTCGAAGTCGGCGAAGACGCGCTGCTGCCGAACGTATCGGGCCTGAAGGGTCCGTTCGGCTGTCTCAACCGGGCGCGCTACGGCATTTCCTGGGGCGCGATGGGCGCGGCCGAAGATTGCTGGCACCGGGCGCGGCAGTATGGTCTCGACCGGCACCAGTTCGGCAAGCCGCTGGCCGGCACGCAGCTGTTCCAGAAGAAGCTCGCCGACATGCAGACCGAAATCGCGCTTGGCCTGCAGGGCTCGCTGCGCGTTGGCCGGCTGATGGACGAGGGCCGGTTCGCGCCGGAAATGATCTCCATCGTCAAGCGCAACAATTGCGGCAAGGCGCTCGACATCGCCCGCATGGCCCGCGACATGCACGGCGGCAACGGCATCCAGGCCGAGTATCACGTCATGCGTCACGCGCAGAACCTCGAGACCGTCAACACCTATGAAGGCACGCATGATGTGCACGCGCTGATCCTCGGCCGCGCCCAGACCGGTCTTCAGGCATTCTTCTGAGCGATACGGCGCTTTCGCAACAGTGTTCAAGGCGGGCCGGAGGGTCCGCCTTTTTCGTGCGTGGTGTTAAACAATCGGCTTGTCGGCCAGACATCCACGCCGCCGGAAAAAAATTCCGTAAAACTTTAAGCTTTGGCAAGGGCTGCGGCCTATGATCGGACCCGGATATGCAGATTTTCCGGTTGCAGGTTGTACGATGCTCACACGCGTTCCCAAGGCTGATATTCGAAAAGGCATGTTTGTCGAAGCGGTCGAATGCTCCGCGGCGGCATTCGGCAAGCGCCGTTTCCTGCTCAATTCGCACCAGGACTACCTCGCCATACAGGAAAGCCCTGCCGACTTCGTGGTCATCAACACCACCTACGGCACGGAAGCTGCGCCGCACAGCGGTCAACGGCCACTCACACGCGCCGAGAAGCGGGCCGAAGCTGCAGCCACGCTGACGCGTTCGATCAAGGCCCTCAAGACGGAACTGATCACTGTCGTGGTCGGCGGCAAGCTGAACTTGGAGAGCCTGTCGAAGGTGGTGGAAGAGATCGGCCAGGCGGACAGTGAGACAACCTCGCTGTTTTACGACCTGACCCGGTTCCGGCAAAAAGATGAAGCCCTGTTCCAGCATTCGCTGGCGGTCGGCATCCTGATGGGCAAGCTCGGCACCGCTCTGGAGCTGGACACGGACACCGTAGCGCTGCTGGTTTTGTCCGGCCTGCTGCATGATGTCGGCAAGCTCACACTGTCGAAAAACATCCTGCAGAAACAGACGCCCCTGACGGCGGTGGAACGCAAGCTGCTGCGCAGCCATCCGCAGCGCGGCCACCATCTGCTCAAACGGCATGTCATTGTGCCCGACGAGGTGCTCGATGTCTGCCTGCATCACCATGAAGCGCTGGACGGCGGCGGCTATCCGTCCGGCAAGTCCGCATCCGAGATCAGCCAGATGGTGCGGATTGCGACGGTGTGTGATGCCTTCGACAAGCTGACGACAGCTCGCCCGGGCAAGAACGACCGCGGCGTTGCCGAGGCCATTGCCTGGATGTTTGCGCGCGATCATCAGTTCGACCGGAAACTGGTGCTCCGGCTCGGCGCGATCATCGACGACTGATCTTTCGCGGGCGCGATGAGCTGCCCGGTCCTAAAGAGGCTTCACAGACTGCCTTCGACCGTGGTCAGGCCAAGAATCTTCCAGGCCTGCATGCCGCCGCGATAATAGAAGACGCGCTCGGCGGGATAGGTTTCGCGCAGCATGGCGCGGATCGCGGTGGGGGACTGGCCGCACCACAACCCGTTGCAATAAAGCGCAACATTTTTCGCATTGGCGCAGTCCCATGCGCCGCTGCTGCCGACGCAACCCAGTTCCTCCAGACGGCCGGCGATTTCGGTATAGGGAATATTGAGCGCACCGGGAATGGTTTCCTCGGCATGCCAGTCGACCGTACGGGCGTCGACCACCATGGCGTCGGGGTCGGCCAGCATGTCGAGCAGTTCCAGCTCCCCAATGGTGGCAACTCCTTCGGCTGCCTGTGCCGGCTGAATGCAGAAGGGCGGGCAGGCGCGCGATGTCTGGGCAAAATAGCCGCTGATTTCATGCTCCGTGTCCTGAACCCGCTCGATCACCACCGGCCCGTCAGGAGTCTGAACCTCGACACTAGCGATATCGGGCCGGATGTTGACCTTCTTGTCGTCGTCCGCGGCAAAGGCAGGGCTTGCCGCTAGCGCCAGCCACATGGCGGATATGAGAGCGATCATTCGGGTCATGGGATTCTCCTCATTGGCCCGGATTGTTTGCGCGGTTTGAAGGTGCGCGGGAACCGGGTAAAATATTCAGATGTGTCTATGTAATGGGAGGGCTTCGCGATGGTCAAGGATGCAAATCTGCGCGCTCTTCGGCCGACAGAAAGTGGGGTGACACCGCTGTGGCTTGCCGGTTCGACGAAGCTAAGCGATATGAAAGCTTGTTATTTTCCAATCCTTTGTCAAAGATGTGTTGCACACCTATCGGCAATATTGGATCGATTTCATGGCTGCGGCAATTTTCTATCACAAGGCTGACAGTGCCTATGACGACCTTCCAGACCGGTATTATCATTTTCCAAAACAATACCTCTCCAGGGTTGAGCAGGTAGTTGGCCACCCAATTGTTTATTATGGCCCATTGGACCGTAAAGTTGGTCGGTTCTATTGGGCCACAGCGATTGTTAATAGCGTCCGCCAAGACCCGCTGCGACCTGAACATTATTATGCAGATCTTGAGCAATACATCGATTTCGATCGTATGGTTGGCTACCAGGAAAATGGTGGCTTCGAGCACAAACTCATTCTGCCTGACGGCAAGGTCAATGGCGGGCGAGCGGTGCAAGCGGTTCGTGTGATTGGTGATCAAGAATATGATGCCATTGTGAAAGCCGGAATGAGCGAACAGAGTCCGTGGCCGGAACGCTATGACGAGGCAGATCTTGGCGACGGATTTGATGACCAGCCGCAAATGCCACTCGAGCGCCCGCTTGTAGAGCAGCTGGTCAACCGCCGTTTTCGGGATGTCAAATTTCGACAGCATGTTCGCATTGCCTATGATCGGCGCTGCGCCTTCACTGGCTTGCGCTTGATCAACGGCAAAGGTCGACCGGAAGTTGAAGCGGCACACATTATGCCTGTTGAGAAGAACGGACCGGACTCCGTGCAAAATGGCATCGCCTTGTCCGGCACTATGCACTGGATGTTCGATCGCGGCCTGCTGTCGATGGCGGATGATTTTACAATTTTGAAATCGCGCCATCTCAACCATGATGTATCACATCTGCTAAGGCCGGATTTGAAGGCGGTTGTGCCGGATAATCCGCGTTTGCGGCCGCATCCCTATTATCTCGACTGGCATCGAACCAATTGTTTTAAAGCTGCTTGACTGCATACCCCATAACTATCCTCCTCTCGGTCGCTCCCGGTCCTTGACTCCACACCCCCACGCGCCGTCCTATGCGGATGAATTCTGGGCAGGGCGCAGCGCATGAAATATTCCGCATTATCGATATTCCGGCAGGCGCTTTCGGGCAACAGGGGCTGGACGCCGGCGTGGCGGGAGTCGGAGCCGAAAAGCCATTATGACGTGATCATTGTCGGGGGTGGCGGGCATGGGCTGGCGACCGCCTATTACCTGGCCAAGAACCACGGCATCACCAATGTGGCGGTGCTGGAGAAGGGCTATCTCGGCTCGGGCAATGTCGGGCGCAACACCACCATCGTGAGGGCCAACTACCTGCTTGAGGGCAACGAGCCGTTCTTCGCCCAATCGCTGAAGCTGTGGGAGGGGCTCGAGCAGGAGTTGAATTTCAACGCGATGATGTCGCAGCGCGGGGTGATCAATCTCTATCACTCCGACGGCCAGCGCGATGCCTATGCGCGGCGCGGCAATGCGATGCGGCTGGCGGGCGAGGATGCGGAGCTGCTCAACCGCGAACAGGTGCGCGCGCTGGTGCCCTATCTCGATTTCGACAATGCGCGGTTTCCGGTGCATGGCGGGCTGATGCAACGGCGCGGCGGCACCGCGCGGCATGACGGCGTCGCCTGGGGCTATGCGCGGGCCGCGGACAGCCGCGGCGTTGATCTGATCCAGAATTGCGAGGTCACCGGCATCCGCCGCGAGGGTGGACGGGTGACGGGCGTCGAGACCTCGCGCGGGTTTATCGGCTGCAACAAGCTTGGTCTGGCGGCGGCTGGGAATTCGTCCCGTGTGGCGGAGATGGCCGGGATGCGGCTGCCCATCGAAAGCCAGGTGCTGCAGGCCTTCGTCTCGGAAGGCATCAAGCCGTTCGTCGACCAGGTGGTGACCTTCGGGGCGGCGCTGTTTTACCTGTCGCAGTCGGACAAGGGCGGGCTGGTGTTTGGCGGCAGCCTGGATTTTTACAATTCCTACGCCCAGCGCGGGAATCTCCAGACGGTGGAAAACGTGATGGAAGCTGCCTGCGCCATGGTGCCGGCGGTGTCGCGCGTGAAGGTGCTCAGAGCCTGGGGCGGGGTGATGGACATGTCGATGGACGGCTCGCCGATCATCGACCACACGCCGGTGGACAATCTCTATCTCAATTGCGGCTGGTGCTATGGCGGCTTCAAGGCGACACCGGCCTCGGGCTGGTGTTTTGCGCATCTGCTGGCCACTGGCGAGACGCACGAGCTGGCCAAAGCCTTCCGGCTCGATCGCTTCAGCCGTGGATACCAGATCGACGAAACCGGGCACGGCGCCCAGGCCAATTTGCATTAGGGGGCGGATCACATGGCAAGTCTGATCAGATGTCCCCATTGCGGGATGCGTCCAAAAGAGGAATTTTCCATTCGCGGCGATGCCAGCCCGGTGCGGCCCAAGCCGGAGGCGAAGTTTGCAGCCTGGGATGATTACCTGCACAGCCGCGACAATGTCCGCGGCGTCATGCATGAGCACTGGCAACATGTTGGCGGTTGCCGGCGCTGGCTGGTGGTGGAGCGGGATACGTTTACACATGAGGTTCATTCGGTCGTGGATGCGGCGGACTATGCCCGGGCGCGGGCCGTAAAACCGTCCAAGGTGAAACCGAAAGGCAAGACGGCGACCGCCGCCAAGGGGAGGGCGAAATCATGAGCTTCTCCCGGTTTGACACTGGCGGGCTGATCGACCGGTCCGAACGCATCGGATTCAGCTTCGATGGCAAGCAGCTTGAAGGCTTTGCCGGCGATACGCTGGCCTCGGCGCTCTTGGCAAATGGCGTCAGCCTGATGGGCCGCTCGTTCAAGTATCACCGGCCGCGCGGGCTTTTGAGCGGCGGCGCGTCGGAGCCGAATGCGCTGGTGACGCTGGGCGGTGGCGCGACACGGGAGCCGAACTTGCGCGCCTCGATGATGGCATTGCGTGAGGGGCTCAAGGCCGAAAGCCAGAACCGCTGGCCGTCGCTGGGCTTTGATGTCGGCGCGGTCAATTCGGCACTCTCGCCGTTTCTCGGCGCCGGCTTCTACTACAAGACCTTCATGTGGCCGGCGGCCCTGTGGGAAAAGCTCTACGAGCCGCTGATCCGCCGGGCCGCGGGGCTGGGGCGGGCGAGCCATGCGCCGGACGTGCAAGAGTACGAGAAGCGCTGGGCCCATTGCGATGTGCTGGTGATCGGCGCCGGTCCGGCCGGACTGATGGCAGCACTTACGGCAGCGCGATCCGGGGCGCGGGTGGTACTGTGCGACGAGAGTTTCGACTTTGGCGGGCGGTTGCTCAAGGACCGGGTCGAGATCGGCGATGCGGACGGGCCGGGTTTCGCGGCGGGCGTGATCGCGGAACTGGCGGCAAACCCGAATGTGCGGCTGCTTGCCAGCACCACGGTCTTCGGCACCTATGACAGCGGTGTCTATGGCGCGGTCGAGCGGCGCGATGCGGCGGAAAGAGGCCCGGCGCAGCGGGTCTGGCGGATCGTGGCGAAACGCTGTGTGCTGGCGGCGGGTGCGGAAGAAAGGCCGCTGGTGTTTGGCGGCAATGACCGCCCCGGGGTGATGATGGCGTCATCGATGCGCGGGCTGTTGAACGCGCAGGCCATCCGGCCGGGCGATCATGTCGCGGTGTTTGCGACCGGCGGCTCCGGCCACGAGACGGCGCGGGATTTGCTCAAGCACGGGCTTGCCGTGACGCTGGTCGATGCGCGGGCCGACGTGCCTGCGGAAGAACTGGCGGCGTCCGAAGGTGCACGGCTGCTTACGGGCTATGTGGTGGCGGATGCCATTGGCGGCAAGGCGGTGTCGGCTGTCGACGTAGTCGATCGGGCCTCGGGCAAGCGCGACAAGATCAAGGTCGATGCGCTGGCGATGTCGGGCGGCTGGAACCCGGTGGTGGGGCTTGCCTGCCATCGCGGCGACAGACCGGTGTGGGACGAGGCTTCGGGCATGTTCCTGCCGCCGGCAGAGCGCGACGGGCTTGTGGCCGCGGGCAGTGCTGCAGGGATTCTCGATCTTGCCGGATGTCTTTCGAGCGGCGCCGCGCAGGGCGCGCGGGCCGCGACCGACCTCGGCTTCAAGCCGCGAAAAGTCGACGCCGAGGCCGTACGCGAAGCGTGTGGCGGCTCCACCGGCTTTCAAACGCTGTGGCATGTGGCCGAAGCCAGGGGCAAGGCCTTTGTCGATTTCCAGAACGATGTCACCGTTTCCGATCTCGGACTGGCGGTGCGCGAAGGCTATGGCCATGTCGAGCTCGCCAAGCGCTACACCACCACCGGCATGGCCACCGACCAGGGTAAGCTCTCAAACTTCAACGCCATCGGCATTCTTGCCGAGAACAGGGGCGTGAGCCCGGACCAGGTCGGCACCACCACGTTCCGGCCGTTCTACACGCCGGTCAGCATCGGCGCACTGGCGGGCGAACATCGCGGTAGCCATTACCGCCCGGTGCGGCGCTCACCGCTGCATGGCTGGGCCGAAAAGCACGGCGCTCAGTTCATCGAGGCAGGCGCCTGGATGCGGGCCTCGCATTTCCCGCGCGGCGACGAGACGGACTGGAAACAGGCCTGCGACCGCGAGACCTTGGCCGTGCGCGCTGGTGTCGGAATCTCCGATGCCTCGACGCTCGGCAAGATCGATCTTTCTGGCAAGGACGCGGCGAAATTTCTCGATCTGATCTACACCGGCAAGATGTCGACGCTTGCCGTCGGCAAGGCGCGCTATGGCCTGATGCTGCGCGAAGACGGCTTGCTGATGGATGACGGCACGGTCAGCCGTCTGGGCGAGAGCCATTATCTGATCACCACCACCACGGCTGCGGCCGGCGAGGTCATGGCGCATATGGAATTCTGCGCCCAGGCGCTGTGGCCGGAGCTGGATGTGCGGCTGGCCTCCGTGACCGACCAGTGGGCGCAGATCACCGTTGCCGGCCCACTTTCGCGCGACGTGCTTGGCCGTGTCGTTGCTGATGATCTGAGCGAGACGGCGGTGCCGTTCCTGGCCGCGCGCGAGGTCACACTGCATTCGGGGCTCAAGGCGCGGCTGTTCCGGATTTCGTTCTCCGGCGAGCTGGCGTTTGAGCTGGCAGTGCCGGCGCGGCACGGCGAGGCGGTGGCCGATGCCATTGTTGAGGCCGGGCAGCCCTTCGGCATCACGCCTTACGGGCTGGAAGCGTTGAATGTACTTCGCACCGAAAAAGGCTTCATCACCCATGCCGAGATCGATGGCCGCACCACGCCGGGCGATCTGGGGCTTGGCAAGATGGTCAGCGCCAGAAAGGATGACTTCGTCGGCCGGGTGATGCTGTCGCGAGAAGGGCTGCAACGCGATGACCGTGAACAGCTGGTGGGCTTGCGGCCAGTCAATCCGGCGCACGGGATCCTGGCCGGCGGGCATCTGCTTGAACCGGACAGTGTTCCGGCGATGGCCAATGACCAGGGCCATGTCACCTCGGCCTGCTGGTCGCCGCACCTCAAATCCACGATTGCCCTGGCAATGCTCAAGCGCGGCCGCGAGCGGCATGGCGAGCGACTGGTGGTATGGGATCCGTTGCGCGGAATCGAGACCGAAGTCGTGGTCTGTGCACCGGTGTTTGTCGAAGCCGGCAGGCTTGGCGAGGTCAAGATCGCCCGAGACCTGGACCCGGTACAGCTGGCGGCCGCTGTGCCGCCGGACCTGCTCGCGGGTCTGGTGTGCCGCGTGGCGGACCGGGTCGCGCTCACGCAGCTGTCGGCCGCCCCGGTGTGCCTTGTGGCTGGCCCCGCAGCCCGCAATGCGGCCATCCGCAAGATGGCCAGGGCCGGCGATGGTGTGGCACGGCCGGTGCAGCCGGGCCATGCGCTGGCGGTGGGCAATTCCGGCGAAGGCTCTGAAGATCTTGTCGAGCGGCTGGGCGCCGACGGCGCGATCAGCCTGTGCGACCTGTCCGATGCGCGGGTGCGGTTCCAGCTTGCCGGGCCGGAAGCGCAAGAGATCATCGCCACACAGTCAGGCATCGATCTCAGCGCTGAGCTGGCCAAGCCGGGTTCAAGCGCGCCGACCTTGTTCGGTCATGTCCCGGTGCAATTGACCCGGACGGGCGCGGACGCCTTCGAGATCATGGTGTTTTCGACCTACGCGCAAGACCTCGCGCAAAGCCTGTCACGGTCGATCCGGCTGTCTGGCTGACGGCGCTAGGCCCAGCGAACAAGCCCGATGATGGCGGAGGCGGCGTAGAAGAATTGCAGCGCCAGAAAGGTCCAGCGCCGGTCGAGAAGCCCCCAGGCGCCGAACAGGCAGGCCGAGAGCAGCAGCAGCGAGAAGCCGAGAATCTCGTTGCCGGTGTTGGATGCGATCAGCAGCGCATAGACCATGGCGGACACCGAGCCGGTGACTTCAAACAATGTGATAAGCTTGGCTTTGTCCACGCTCGGAGACCTCTTCGGAATTGATAATGCGCGGCTTTTGGCCCGCGGCAGGTGATGCGCTGACTGACATCCGTCAGGAACCGGGACAAGTCAATGGCGGGCAAGGTTTGAAGGGCTCCGCCAAGGGCAGAAAAAGCGAAAATTCACGTGGTATTTCCGCGCTCGCGAAAACGTGTCTTGAATTTGTTGCGATGCAGCATTAAATGGCAATCAGGATATTTCGGGAGGAATGACCTTAGGAGGTCGACAGTGCTCTTGAAGTTTCTATTCAAACCGCGCCAACCGCAGCTCGTCGCCGGCGATGATATCAAATTGCGGTATCTCGGACCGTCGGACGCCGAGGCTTTCCGCACCCACATCCACGAGCTGCATTTCGAGGATTTCCGCGACCGGTTCAACGGTCTGGTGTCGGATGAGTGGCTCGACAGATACATCGCGCGCTCGCTCAACCAGGCCATCGTCATCGGCGCCTTTGCCGATGATCATCTGGTCGCTGTCGCCGAGCTGCACACCGGCGGGCGGATTGCGGCGGGGCAGGGTGAATCCGCCTTTTCGGTTGCCTCGGACTGGCGCCACAAGGGCCTCGGCACCATGCTGCTGAAAGTGCTGTTGCGGGCCGCATCGGAAAATGATGTCGCCACGATCATCGTCGAGACCGGAGCCCAGAACCACGCAATGAAGGCGCTGGCGCGCCGCTTCGGCGCCCGGATGCAGTTTGCCGGCGACCAGTCGATCGGCCGGATCAACGTGGCCGACGGTCTGCGGCTTGCCGCGCGCAAGATGGAGAGCGCCAAGTTTCTGGCCCCGGCGGCGGTCGCCGAGAAAACACCCTCGGTTTCGGCACCGCTCATATAATGCACTGAATCAACCGTCTCGCACCGTGAGTCCGGTTTCTCGCGCAAGTCATTGTTTGCAAAGGCTATAGCGTGGTTTCGCCGGGCTGATGATTGCGGCGGTGGTGCTCACGCGCCAGATCTGTATAGTCAGGGCAATCGCAATCGGCAGGCTCATCCTGCCGCAACCCGGAGGACTTCCATGACCGACAAAAAAGCCACCGAGGACCTGGTTTCCATGTTCATGAATTTCGGCAAGGACATGAACCTTCCTTCGCCGGATCTCGAGGCGCTGGTCGAGCGGCACAAGAAGAACCTGCAGGCGCTTGATACCGCCGCCAAGACCGCCGGCACCGGCGCCACCGAGATCGTCACGCGTCAGCGCGAGATGGTGCAGGAAGCGCTCAATGAAATCGCGACGATGGCCGAAAAGGTCAAGGGCGGCACCGATCCGCAGGCGATGATGACGGCGCAGTCCGAGTTCGCCAAGCGCTCGTTCGAAACCGCGATCAAGAACACCAGCGAGCTTGCCGGGCTGGCGCAGAAATCCTCGACCGAGGCCTTCAAGGTGCTGCAGCAGAACATGCAGGAGACGCTTGAGGAAACCCGCATGATGATGATGGGCCAGACAAAGAAATAAAGTTTGCGGCATGACAGATCCGAACGGGCCGGTGCATCACGTCACCGGCCCGTTTTCGTTTCACCCGCTGCACCGCTCCGGTTTTCAGGCCGTGGCGCTGAGGCCACCGCCACGACGAGTGCCTGCGGGTTGCGCATGCTGCGCCGGGGCGCATAGGGTGCGGCAGATCTGAAACAGATGAGGGACTGAGCATGCGCATTGTGACCGGAGACGATATCAGGCAGGTCTGCACCTGGCCGTTTGCGGTGGAGGCGCTGCGCGCCGGGCATCTGATGCCGCCGGCTGACCTGCGCGATTCGCTGGTCGAAAATGCCGGCCGCAAGATGCTGGTGCGCACCGCCTGGATCCCCGGCCTGGCGTCCGGCGTCAAGGCGGTGACGATCTATCCCGACAACCCGTCGCAAACCCCGCCGATGCCGTCGGTGCAGGGGCAGGTGCTGCTGTTCGACGAGGCGCAGGGCCATGTTGTCGCCGTGCTCGAGGGCGTTGATCTGACCGCCTGGAAGACGGCGGGCGATTCCGCGCTTGGCTCCTCCTGCCTGGCGCGGCCGGATGTGAAGACCATGATGATGGTCGGCGCCGGATCGATGGCGCGGCCGCTGATCGATGCGCACCGCGCGGTGCGGCCCTCGCTCAGCCGGGTGATGGTGTGGAACCGCAATCTCGCGCGGGCCGAGGCGCTGGCGCAATCGCTTGCAGCCGACGGGATCGACGCCGAAGCGGTCAGCGATCTCGACCAGGCGGTGTCCCAGGCCGACCTGATTTCCTCGGCCACCATGGCGAGCGAACCGCTGATCAGGGGCGAAGCGCTCAAGCCCGGCACCCATGTCGATCTGGTTGGCGCCTACACGCCTAAAATGCGGGAGGCGGATGATGCGGCGCTCACAGCCGGGCGGCTGTTCGTCGACAGCCGCGCCACCACGGTGCCGCATATCGGCGAATTGATGATCCCGCTTGCCTCCGGCGTTCTCAGCGAGGCCGATATTGCCGGCGACCTGCATGATCTGGTGGAGGGCCGCGCCGGGCGCAGCTCTGCCGACGAGATCACGCTGTTCAAGAATGGCGGCGGGGCGCATCTCGACGTGATGATCGCGCATGCGGTCTATCTGGCGCTCGAGGGGCGGTAGGCGGCGCGGCGTGACCGGGGCCGTCTGGCTGGCTGCTTACTGCCTCCCGGTTCCCGCAAGCGCTCCATTAGGGGGCCGGGCGCAGGGGGCGGGGCCCCCTGTCGCGACATCCCGGCTTTTCGCCTGACGGCCCTTGCCGATCATGCCTGGGTTGATGCCGTTGGGGCCGCAACAGCGGCGGCCAAGAACTTAATGGCCGTTTCTTGGGGGCCGTGGCGGAGGAATTGGTTAACCATTGCAACCTCATAAATTGGCCAGGGAAACCAGAAGCCGGTTATAAAATGTCGATGTTCAGGTACTACGCGGCAAATTCGAAAGGGCGAGCACTCGCCCCCGAAAAGGCGGTCCACACCAACTTCCTCAGAACCGGACGGATTGCGCGGCCGGAGGAGTGGGTCGCAGAAGAGCGCCGGTTCCTGACCCATGCGGAAGTCGCGGAGCGGACCGGCAAGCGGCTGGAAAATGCCGGCCGGAAGACGCATCAGCGGCTCAACCGGTTCCACACCGACATCAGGTTTCCCGAACTCGTGTTTCACAAGACGCTGTCTCAGGCGCCGCACCTGGGCTACACCCACGTGACAGCTTCGAAATCCGATTTTGCCGAGTACAAGGATGTCACCTGGGGCTTCTACATCGCCAATTTCACCGCCGAGATCAGCCCCGACATAGCCCCAGAACCGACCACCGGGATCGAAGCCGGCGAGGCGGCTGACAGCACCGCTGGCGCGCATTTCTTCCACCACGTCAAACCCGGCTATTCGCGGATGTATTTTGCCGTGGCGATGAAGAGCGAGCTCGAGGGCGAAACCCGCCGCCAGGTGATCAACCGCGATGTGCGCGACAACGGCGTCCTGTTCCGCACCGCCGACCCGAAGACCGCGCTCAAGAACGTGCTCCTGCTCGGCGCCAAAACCGCGGAACTGCGCAAGATCGTCGAAGCGATCGGGTAACAGCCTGCTCGCGGTCGGAGCCGGTTCCTCACCTGTGCCGCTGTTCATCTGCTTGCGGCCGCCGGTGACAAGACAGACATGGGCATGCACCGGGTGGCCCGACTGTCTGAGCCTTGCAGCACTACTGCCCCAGATCTTTCTCGATGCCTGCAAGGATACCGGCTGCTGCATCTGGTCTGCGAAAACTCAATGAACAGTTCTGGCAAGTTGACCAGGATCATCAATTTAGGGAAAACTTAAATAACAGCGGTCCCTGAGCGCTGTTTGCAACCGATTCGGCGGGAGCCTCAGATGGGGTGTCCAACAAACCTCTACGATATGCTTATGCCATCTCCCGGAGATGCGAAGAACGCCGGCGCTCTGGAAGTGTTTGAGACAATCTTGCTGGAGCGGGCCTTCAAAAAAGCCCTGACCGTCTGCGCAATCACCATCGAAACCGGAAACAGCCCCGGCGCCAGGGTTGTCTGCGAAACCTACAGATCCAACCAGTTGCGGGAACGAAACTGGGTCGAATTCCCATCCGTGGATGCCGCAGTCGTCGAAGCGGGCCGCCTGACCCACAACAAGATGCGCAACGGATTTCAGTATCGGTTGGGGGCCGTGGAGGCCGAAATTGGGGTGGCGGAGCTAGGGTGATGTTCTGAAGCCTGTAAGAGGCAGCTTTGGGCGGAGAGCGGACTTTTGCTGCGGCGAAGCCAAACGCAAAGAAGAAGCCGGGAGCGCTCCAACGGGTTTCCCCCATCAGCCAAGAGTAGCTACCATTTGGTCGGGCGGTAGGCCTGACCGCTTCCGACCGTTGTCGGTGGTACTGCTGCCTTCTGTCTCTGCCGAAAACCTGCCGTCCGTTGAACGAACGGCTGCCTAAATGCCGAACTCATTAGGGACGGGCTGGATTTTCTAGGAGCGCGTACTCGGCATCCTCATCGCTGACGCTTAGGAGTGTCGAATGTTTGGATGAAATGGATTAGCTCGGCTCCATATTTCTCTTTGAGAGTGCCGATAAACTGTGGTTCCGCGCTATTGGCGAAGCCGAGTAGCCCCTTAAGCTCCCCGAGGGATTCTTTGCTGAGTTTCCCTAAAGACGCATGGTGCACGGCCGCATGAATATTTCGTTTCCGTTTATGGCCAATCGAAACCTTTCCATCGTTTGTCAAGGTAAGCCCGGTAACCTTGCGACCGTACTTCCGAGTGACACGCGTAGTTTTATCGTCATTGACCGTCAGTTTTGGGTACGCAAGCGCTCGCAGGGTGGTGCGTACAATCTTCTCCACATTGACAAGGTGCCCCGTGCGCGGTGCGGAGAAGGTGAGGTCATCCGCATATCGGGTATATGCTACGTGATCCTTTGCCACTGCGTCGGCAATTACTTGGTCAAACTCGAACATGAGCGCGTTGGATAGGAATGGTGACGAGGGCGCCCCGATGGCAAGCCGTGAAACTGAACTGCCCGTTGGTCGCTGAAATAGAAGCAGGCTTGTAAGGCGGACATCCACCGGGTCAATCAACACGCCGGTTTGCTCGCAATAAACCGACCAGTCGCGTGGCTTGATAGACGGGAAGAAGTTCTTGAAATCCATCTTCAAGATAGGGCCGTCGCCGGCATGACGTAAGGCATTGTCCTTGATAGACATATCCATGCGGTAAGCTGTAGCAGCTTGATGCATCGGGAGGTTCCGAAGCAGGTTCTCAACCAAGCCACGCTGGAGTGCTTTCACCTCGACAGCGGGCTGCGAGATTTCTCGAAAACCTTTGGTGCGTTTGGGAATGCGATAAGTTTTGTATCTAACGGGCGCACTCCGCATGATGCGCTCTACCAGATCCACATCCATCCCAGTTTCTATGGCGAGAGCTTCAACGATATTGCTCATCATAGTGCTCTTTTTAGGGCTGCTTGTGACCTGAGACCCTAAAGTTCCTCCAATTTTTGGTAGAGTCCGTCAAAATCAGGAGACGGACGGAATGAAGCGTTCACGATTCACGGAAGAACAGAT
>NZ_NVXQ01000022.1 GCF_002733955.1 Hoeflea sp.
TGCAATGAAGATAGCTATGGAAAAACAGGCCGCATGAGGTCAGATTAGAAACCCAAGACTCTCCTTAAAACTGGAGGGAACTCGGGTCTCAGGTCAAATGCGCAAATGCAGCCGCCCGCATGGGGTATCTGGTCGGTGACGCGGGGGTACAAAGACACCCGCCACCGGGCGGCGATGATTAGTGTCCAGCACCCAAAGGTGCTCGCGCATTTTTTGTACGACTCCGATGCCAACGCGCTGACTTTTGACCAGTTCCTCGGCAGCATCCGGCTCTCCCACAATGTGAAAAGAGTCAGCTTGCTCAACAACGACGCTGGCACCATTGAGCATGTGCGCCGTGCGGGCCTAGGTTACAAGGTCACTATGCGGTTGCATGATGTCGATGCCGAGCTTCTGGTGCCCCCCGGCTTTTTCCGCGACCAAGTTGAACCCTTCTTTCCGCTTATCCGCACCGCTCTGTATACCGGGTTGGATATCGAGGATGGCGTGGCTTGGCTGTAAAATTCAAAATGATGCCCCATCCCGTGCTAGCCAGATGGTTCCAAACCGCGTTAGATGATTCTCATTACGAAAGACGACATTTCCGGCTTTTGTGAACCTACGACGAACAACATCACTTGGTCAGTCTGGGCGGGAAGCGGACGTTTGTTGCAGATGCAAAATCATCGACAAATCACCTTCATGAAGGCATTGCTTTGGCGAATTGAAGCGATGCACTGCAGATTTTCGGATTGCGGGCAAAGCGATAGCGTTTTGTCAATTCGCTCAAATGCTACAGGTGCGTAGCCACGCGAGATGACGAACACGGCTCTACCATCGGCGCTATGGCCAAGCTCACCTATATGATAGTAAGTTTGCGTCGATGACAGTCCACGGCCTAGTATCGGCAACTGTGGAGTGCGCCATCGCATCTCATTTGCCCACCGCGAACGTCGCAGTCGTACTTCTCAATAATTCGCACATTTGCTTCTTCTATGGTGCTGATCCTGGGCTCACCCGAACGACCACGATACCAACCGCCATCTCCAGGTAGTTCAACCGCCCAGGAATCGAAATGCTTTTGCAGGCATCCAGAATAGGACCTGACAAAACGTCGCCCCTTGCGCGCGAAGATTTCATTTCGCGCCACGTACAGCTCCCAATTGGTGAGGCCGTCAAGTGTGTCTAAGGAGATTAACTCGACGGATGAGCGGGGCAATACAAATCCGTCCACACTCAAGCGCAATTGCAATGGTGGGATATCTTCCACATAGGTACTTGCAATCTCCTCATCAGGCGAACCTGCAAGAAGCACAAACCCTGAAAGTAGCAGGGCCGCGGCGAGAAATGCGGCCGCCTTCAGTCTTGCATGACGCGCCAATTACTTGAAAGCCATTGGGCTTTCCCCAATTGGGTTTTCAGGTTGGGTGATCCCGTGTGCCTGACTGGCTCTTTCAATAGCAACCTCCTGCTTCCCCAGCAGATTGGCCACCTGATCCAAATCCTCATCGGATACATTGAGAGCCATCAGAACCAACTTTAGCTTCTGATCATCAGGTGAGCGAGGTTGCGATTTTCCACGTCTCCAATTGCTGATGGTCCGTGCGTGCACGTTAATCCTACGACCTGCTGTACCCTGCTTCGCAATTGCAACCTTGGCCAACTTTTCATCGGAATCGAAATTCCTCTGCAGCATTTTGCTAGCCAAAAATGTTGCAAAAGTCTCCGACATTCAAGCATGTCCCCACAGCACGCGACAACGTATCTCTATGAAAAATATATTAAAAACTCGGAAATTTCCAGCAAAATACACAGCATTTCCATCAGATTCCTGATCACGCATTGATGCGTTTTCTGAACCATGTAGAAATCCGGTGAACCCTATTGCGCCAACAGACGATCCTGAGAAAGGCAATTGCATGACGAATTCTATAATCAAAATCGCTACAATAATTGCAGCGGCATCAGCGCTTTTTATGAACAACGCTTTTGCAGACTCGTTAGATGTCACGATTTATGAACGAGGGCGGTGATGGGCAGGCTGCGGAATGCTACTCGTCAGTGGTAAGCGGTCTAAGCTCCCGTGGTGATGGATTTTTGGCAGTGCGGTCAGGTCCGGGCCCAAATTATAGAATGATAGATAAACTATATAATGGAGACGTTGTGATCGTGTATGACAACAAAGGACCATGGCTTGGAGTCATGTTCGGGCGTCGCACCGGAAATTGCGGTTTCGTTGGCAATGGTAAGCGACCTTTACCATACAAAGGGAAAAAAGGCTGGATCCATGGCAAATGGACCCGCGATCTGGCAGGGTGAATACTCTGTTATCTCATCCGTGGCAGCTGCCTCTGGCGCGACCAGCTGTCATATTGTGGGATCTACAGTTCCGTTGTCATAGAATTGGGATCTTCTAATAGCTTTCGTGCTGAAAATACTGAAGGAGTATCTTAAATGAGCTTTGTTGGCAAAAAATTGAGTGTGCAGGATTTCACACCATCACTTCAAGACCCTGTTACAGTTCCATATGAATTTACGATCAGTGCTACTGAGATTGAATTTCCAGGCGGAAATACAACTAATTTTATCCGTCCTGTCGTCGATCTTACTGCAACACAGATCACATACACCTTCAGCGAGGCGGGTGGATCATTCACCGGCGGAACGTTCAATGGAGGGGTCTTTACAGATACAAAAGATAATTTGCCAAGTTTCAAGAATGTAACTATCAATAGTGCGTCTACATTTGGCATGCCTGGCAATCGAATAACATTCAATGACGATCAAATATATGTGAATTTTTCGGGAATTAGTTTTGTCAAGGACCAAGTTCTCATAGTGGATATTGAATTCGAGGATTTTTCCGGTGGGCCGAATATTATCAATGGTTCTGCAGAGCCAGATGAATTGTTGGGCACGGATACTGCTGATTCCATAAACTTGGGCGACGGAAACGATACAACAACACCTGGAAGAGGTGATGATAGTGTCGACGGAGGCAGCGGAGCCGATACTGTCGTATTGAGCGGCAAGCTTGCTGACTATCATGTTTCCAAATCTGGCTCGACATTTACCGTCACAGACAAGCGCAGCGGTTCACCCGATGGCAAGGACACCTTGACAAACGTTGAAAACCTTCAGTTTTCTGATCAGACTATTGAAATTGATGCCGATGGGCAGTTTGTGGGAGCGTTAAAAACCCTTTTCGACAGCAATTCGGATACCGCAAAGGGGTTGAGCGCCGCCTATGCCGTTTTGCTGGGCGGTGTTCCAAATCAGGCGGGCTTTCAATTCCTCGTTGGAGCCGCGGTCGGCACGAACTTCGGCGCAGGTGCTGGCGTCAGCTTCAATGCGGAGAATATTTTCATCAATCTCTTTAATAATCTGGTTCAGGGCAACGCTGACGCAAATTCAGGCTTCGCGGCGATAGCGAGCGGCAACACCCTTGAATCCAAAGTCGGATCGATCTATCGCTCGCTCATACCCACTGAAGAGCAGACTGACGCGGGCCTCTCTTTTTTCATTAGAGCTGAGGCGTTGACATTCTACGAGAGTGTTGCCGCTGAGCGGGGGGTTGCAGGCACGGATGGTGCAGCAATTGTCGCCATGGCTTCTTTGATGAAGATCGCAGTCGACGGCAATATTGGTATCGGCAATGCAATCAATGATCTGTTCAACGCTATTTCAGCGCAGAGTGCGGTTGTGCCGCTCAAGAGTGACCAACTGGTGGACCTAGAGTTTGCTGACGGCGGTCAGTTTGACTCTGATGATACGGCCAGCAACGAAGCCTACAGATCCAGTATTTCTGATGCTTCTGGTGATTTGGATGCATCGGTACCCCTAGTTGCTGATTCGTATCAACCGGTCAGCGATTTCATACTCTGAGTCCTCTCCGCTATTGAATTGCAGGTAGTATATTTAGTCGCGAGACATTTATTTAACCACCCATCATTGAGCGGACGGATACAGATGTATTGATGAGTAACGATCGATAGGAGGTACAGTGGAAATGCGGATACTGCGACAGGCTGAATAGACAGAAAATGTAGCGAAAACGTGTCATTGCTTTGGGAATTGGTAGAGAACTTCGATTTGCAAAAGCCAATGGAGAGTTCGTCGGGTACGTCCTCTCGGGGCTCCTTGCAGTGTTTTGCTGAGGGTGAAACGAAGGTCGGCTTAGGGCCGAGAGTGTCCATGATGATTTGGCAACTTCAGGCGGAACGCGGTTCTTCGCTGCGGCGTGAACGGATGACCGTTTCGTGGGGGCCACCTGACGTTTGCCGGTCGTTTCTTGACCCTCAAATTACGTCATTTCATTTGCAGCGGTGGTCCGATGCGCCTTGGAAGCCTTGTTATGTTGGCTCCCGGTCCATCTCCTCTTCGTGTATTCGCGGGCAAAGCGAACGCGTGCTTCTTTCAACGACAGGCCTTAGTAGTGGGAACGGACGGAACATTTTTCTTTTTGATGAACTTGTCCACCTGTTATCGCGTCATGTCGGCGTGCGCCGGGCTGGGCTTGGTTATGACTTCGCCATGCGAATCGGCGACCTGCAGGCCGACTTACTGGCCCAGCCCGGCCTGTTCCGCGACCAGATCGAGCCGTTCTTTAAGCTTATTCAGGGTGTGCTATGCACCAGTATGGACATGGAAGACGGCGTGTTGTGGCTGTGACTATCGCTTGCCCGCAATCGACATTTCAGGGAGTATCCAATTAAGTTGGAGCACAGCATGTTCAACCTTGATCAAATAGTTACAAACCGTGAGATAAGGGCAAAGCGTCATACACGCCCTTATCGGAATCTTCGCGAAGCCGCGGATCAGTGTAAGGCGGCTGGTCGGGACCTGCTAAGCAATTCGCTGCGGGACACACATCCGAAACTGCTCGAAAGATCTGTGGTCATTACTTTTGTGACGCATGTTAAGGTGTACTTTAGGGATATGCTTGACACCATTTTCAAGCAGTGCGACCCCAATTTTTTCACCCCAAAACTCAAAGAAATCCATACCTACAAATACAATATTGAAGATCTTATTCACATATATAAGCGGCAGATCCATCCGCTTGAGCTTGTTTCAAGTGAAGTAAATTTTCAAAATATAGAAAAAATCGACAAGGTTTTTTCGAAATTTCTTGGAAAAAGCATCTGGTCTGAAGCGATCGGCTTGGTAGTTCGCACTGAAGCTATTCCAGACACTGAGATCACCTTCGAACCCGAATATCTAAGGGCGCTGGAAAGAGTGTTCAACCTCCGCCACGAATTGGTTCACAACCCTAGAAATGACTTCAACTTGACCAAGGACGTCCTCAACGACATCGACAACGCAGACGGCTTGCTTTTTGCGACGGATATCGTGCTTAGCAAAATGTTGTTTGACAACCTAGACCCAGAATTGGCAGGCGACGAAAGTCCGGAAAGCGAAAACTCTGCTAAACCATGACCTGCCAACTATGTGGCCGAGAGTCCGTGTGCGTTGGGTGTAGACTAGCCCAAAACGGCGCGCACCAGCGCAAGCCGGTTTTGTATTCAACGTGTATTCAAAGCCCTACTGAAAAGCTAAGTGATTGTAATTGTTGGGTTTTGTTTCAAGCGTTGGTGCGGACGACGGGAATCGAACCCGTACAGCCTTGCGGCCGAGGGATTTTAAGTCCCTTGCGTCTACCAGTTTCGCCACGTCCGCACGTGGTCTAGTCGGTACAAGACGATCACCCGACAGGCAAGACTTGTCATGTGGATTGGCAAAAACAAACAGCGCCCGGCAATCTCTGCCGGACGCGGTTGATCTTGTTGCCTGGTAGGCGGTTCTCGTCAGGCGACGATCTTGGCAGCGATTTCGGCCACCCGCTTGCCCTGGAACTCGGCTCCTTCGAGCTCCTGCTCTGACGGCATCCGCGACCCGTCGCCATTGCTGGTGGTAGTCATGCCGTAAGGCGAGCCGCCGCGCACAACATCGTTGCCCATCTGGTCTTGATAGGCATAGGACAATGGCACGATGATCATGCCGTGATGCTGCAAAGCTGCCTGCGTGGTGATGATCGCCATCTCCGAACCGCCATGCTGCGTGGCGGTCGAGGCCATCACCGAGCCCACCTTGTTGATGAGCTTGCCTTCGGCCCACAGCGGACCGGTTTGGTCGAGGAAATTCTTCAGCTGGGACGCCATCATGCCGTAGCGGGTCGACACACCGAAGATGATCGCGTCATAATTTGCCAGTTCCAGCGGCTCGGCGATGGCGGCCTCCTGATCGAGCTTGTAATGGGCACCCTTGGCCACTTCTTCCGGCACCAGCTCGGGCACCCGCTTGATGGTCACATCGGCTCCGGCCGCAGCCGCGCCCTTGGCCGCAGCCTGCGCCATCGCTTCCATGTGGCCCCAGCTCGAATAGTAAAGCACCAGTACCTTCGCCATTGTCATCTCCTTTTTCCGTGGTTGCCGCCTGTGCGGTTTCTGCACCAGAGATAGACGCTTTATCGTTCATAAAAAGCGGGCAATCGCAGCACGGATTGTTCACAAATCCGGCCTTGCCGCCGCTCGCTGCTCCCTTGCACGCAAGCCCATGAAAGGTCTATTCAGATCAACTTGATAAAGGAGAATGAGCATGAACGAAGCCCGTCCAGTGACCGCCGCAGCGCTTGCCATCGGTGATGAACTGCTGTCGGGCCGCACCCGGGACAAGAACATCGGCCATCTCGCCGAATTGTTGACCGCAGCCGGCATCGATCTCGAGGAAGTCAGGATCGTGCCGGATGATCAGGATCGCATCGTCGAGGCGCTCAATGCTCTGAGATCCCGCTATGATTATGTGTTCACTTCCGGCGGCATCGGCCCGACCCATGACGACATCACCGCCGACGCGGTCGCGGCAGCCTTCGGTGTCGCCTGCACCCACGATGCCGATGCGCTCGCGCTGCTTGGGGCGCACTACGCCGAACGCGGCCTGGAATTCACCGAGGCCCGCCGCCGCATGGCGCGCATGCCGGTGGGCAGCCGTCACATTGACAACCCTGTCAGCAAGGCCCCGGGCTTCGTGATCGGCAATGTCCATGTCATGGCCGGGGTGCCATCGGTGTTTCAGGCCATGCTCGACAATGTCCTGCCGACATTGAACACCGGCGTGAAGATCCACTCGGACAAGGTCAGTTGCCCTTACGGAGAAGGCGATATCGGCGATCCGCTGAGCGCTATCGCCAAGGCCCATCCCCTGGTCAATATCGGCTCCTACCCGCGTTTTTCAGGCGACGCATTTTCCACCGAGATCGTCATCCGTGGCGGCGATCAGGAGGCCATCGCCGCTGCCAAAACTGTTGTCGAGGCAATGCTCTTGAACACCGGAGCAAGGCTCGGCCCCAAGGCCGTTTGATACGGATCAATGCGGCCACCCTGCGCGCGTTGCATGGTATGATCAAGTATTCGCCACTGCGCCCCGCAAAGGAGACCAATCCATGACCTACCACACGATCCTCGCTGTCTACGCAACGCAGGCCGACGTGGCGCCGGTGACATCGGCCATTGCCGGTTTTGCGGCCGGCAAGGAGGTGCATCTGATCGGATGCCATGGCGAACCCTCGCAATTTGTCGTGCTTTCGGCCCCCATCGACGTTCCCGACGCAGCCACCATCGCGGCCTTGTACGAGCAGGCTGACCTACGCATGCGCGAGGTCGGCGATGCCTTCAACAAGGCCTGCGAGGCCGAAGGCCTGTCGCATGAATGGCGCCCGGTCCGCTCGCCCGGCGGCGACAGCGCCGTCTCCGCGCTTGCCAGCGCCCGCTCGGCGGATCTTGTCGTTGTCCGGCAGCCCGACCGCGCCGCCGATGAGGACATGGCGACAAACATCGAGGCGCTGCTGTTTGAGGGCGGACGTCCGGTTCTGTTCCTTCCCTCCAGCGGCGAGCTGGCCACGCCGGTCAAACGGATCCTGATTGCCTGGGACGGCTCGCGCGAAGCAGCCCGCGCCACCCATGATGCGCTGCCGTTGCTCAAGGCCGCCGAAGCGGTTGAGATCGTCGTGGTCGACCCCGACAAGCTGCCGGATATCGACGCGCCACTCGCAGGCACCGATATCGCCAGCTGCCTGTCGCGCCACGGCGTCCATGCCAATGTTACCACGGTTTCCAAGGGCGATCGCACGACGGCCGAAGCGATTTCCGCACAGGTCGCTGCCAGCAATGCCGACCTCGTCGTCATGGGTGCCTATACGCACCAGCGGCTGAGGGAATGGCTCTTCGGCGGCGTCACCCGCGCCTTTGTCGAAAGCTCCCCGGTGCCGGTGCTGATGTCCCGCTGACGCCACGCACAGGGGCAGCCAGTTGGCCTGCGTGAACACGCCGGCCGCAACACCGTACCCGCACCGCCAGGGCGCCGGCGCTCTCAACGTCCGCCCACATGGCGCACCGATTGCGCCGGGGCTGGGAAAACCCTGCGGACAGTGACAACATGGCCTTGCCCGGCGGCTTGCCTTCCGCCCCCAATTTCGGCTATTTGCGGCGTTTACCCTGCAAACAGCGGCCATGGGGGCTGCCTGCACATTCAAGGAAGCCAGCCATGTCCCTTCCAGACAAAGCCTTTCCGGTCTCGTGGGACCAGTTTCACCGTGACGCGCGGGCGCTTGCCTGGAGGTTGAGCGGCAGCGGACAGGTCTGGAACTCGATTGTCTGCATCACCCGTGGCGGGCTGGTTCCCGCGGCCATCATCTCCCGCGAACTCGACATCCGCCGCATCGACACGGTTTCGGTCGCCTCCTACCATGACTATGTCAACCAGGGCGAAATGCAGGTTCTCAAGGAAATCAATTCCGAGATCCTGGAGACGGAAGGCGAAGGCGTCCTCATCGTCGACGATCTGACCGACACCGGCAAGACCGCGGCCATTGTCCGCGCCATGCTGCCGAAAGCCCATTTCGCCACCGTCTACGCCAAGCCCAAAGGCCGGCCGCTGGTTGACACCTTCGTCACCGAGGTCAGCCAGGACACCTGGATCTATTTCCCCTGGGACATGGGCTTTGCCTATGTCGAACCGATCGCCAAGGACTCCCGCGGCTAGGCCGAAGCCGGGATCTGAAGAGAAGATCAGTTCGAGCGCCCTCGTGTGTCGCTGATGCGCGTCGTTCTCATGCATGCCGCGTTCAAGGGCGTGCGCATGAGCGGCAACATTTATGCGGCGCTCAAATTCACACAGCCCCTTTGCACATCGGCCTGCACGCGCGACGCTTTTGCAAGCCAAAGCCGTAAGCCGTGTATCGGCAAGGCGCCTGCTGTCGCAGCAGCCCGGCAAAAACCCGAGACATCGCATGTTTCACAAAAGCTGTTGTTAACGGTCTTTATATACATTTGCCGGATTATGCCGTGTCAGACATGATGACCCGGCTGGAATGATATCAGCTTGTAAAAGCCTCCTGGGAGGCATGCATCGCGGCCCAAGGGCAGACCATTCCCACCATGCAGCAATCAACGCCACCAGCCAGCAACCTGTTCAGGCAATGCCGCATTGTCGGCATCAACCTTGCCGTGATCATGGTCGTGTTGGCGGCTGCGGCCATTGTTCCGCGGAACGGTCAGGCGCTGGTCATGGTTTCGCCCTGGAGCGAACCCGGACACGTGGTGGATGTCATCGCCGAGGCCGGCGGATCAATCATCAACGGCACCGGCGCGCCCTACGCCGCAATCGCATATTCCGACGAGCCCGGCTTTGCCTTCCGCCTGTTCAAGTCAGGCGCCATGCTGGTCCTCGACGGCAGTCTCGCTTACTTTTGCAGGAGTACACCTTCGCCATGAACTACATGAATTCGCTTCGCACGCGCGCAGCCATTGCGATTGTATCGCTGCTGTGGGTCAACGTCGTCCTGATGGCCTTGCGTGCCTGGTGGGGTATGGATGCCAATCCGGTCGTGGTGCTGGGAGGTGGTGCAGCCATCGCCGGCGTTGCGACCCTGACATGGTGGCATGACCGAACCGGCACGGCGACGCAGATTTCGACGGCCCTTGCCCATGCGGCCAGTGTCGCCCTGCTGGTCTACGCCTTTTCCGGCTCGCCCTACCAGATTGACATGCACATGTATTTCTTCGCCAGCTTGGCGATTTGCGCAATCTGGGTCAGCTGGAAACCAACATTGGCGTTCGCCGGCCTGACGGCAGTGCACCACCTGGTGTTGTTTTTCCTGATCCCCACCGCTGTCTTTCCCGGCGAATCCGATTTCGGTCGCGTCGTGCTGCATGCGGTAATCCTCATTCTTGAAGCCGGCGCCTTGTTGGCACTGGGGCATTCGCTCGCCACGGCCTTTGCCGAGAACGAAGAAGCCATCACCAGTGCCCGTACCGCAAATGAGCAGGCCGGCGAAATGTCGCAAAAGGCCGAGCAGGCGCAGCAACAAAACCTCGAGGACGCAAGACGCCGCGAAGCCGAACGTGCTGCCGACACCGAACGCTTGCAGTTCGCCATGCAGTCACTCGGCGGTGGCCTTCGCCAACTTGCGGCGGGTGACCTGCGCGTGCGCATCACCGACCGTTTCGACGACACGCTCGAGGTGCTTCGTGATGATTTCAATACGTCCATGGAATCGCTCGAAAAACTGGTCGCCGAAGTCGGTGGCTCGGCACGCCAGATGAGCGAAGGCTCCAACAAGGCCTGCTCCGATGCCGAGCGGATCTCCAAGAGCACCGAGCATCAGGCCGTCTCGCTCGAAGAAACGGCAGCAGCCATCGGCCGTATCACCAACAATGTCCAAACGGCCTCAAAACGGGCCAGCGAGGCAGGACGCCTTGTTGACGAAGCCACCAGAAACGCCACCGTTTCCGAAGACGTCGTCTCCAAGGCCGTCAGCGCCATGACGGAGATCGAAGGATCCTCGAGACAGATCGGACAGATCATCACCGTCATCGACGAAATCGCCTTCCAGACCAACCTGCTGGCACTCAATGCAGGAGTGGAAGCGGCGCGTGCGGGTGAAGCCGGCAAGGGCTTTGCGGTTGTCGCCCAGGAGGTGCGTGAACTTGCCCAGCGCTCGGCCAGTGCGGCAAAGGAGATCAACGCCCTGATCGATACGTCCTCGACCCAGGTGAGCAATGGCGTCACCCTGGTCAACCAGACCGGTGAAGCGCTCCGCTCGATCGGTGAGCAAGTCAAGGAAATCAACGATTATATCGCCAAGATTGTTGAAACCTCCCGCGAACAGGCAACGGACATCTCCGAGATCAACTCGGCCGTGGTCAATATGGACCAGACCACCCAGCAAAACGCGGCACTTGTTTCCGACACCGCCAAATCCGTCCGCGGCCTGGCCACGGATGCCGACGGGCTTGTGTCCAAACTCGCGGTGTTCAGCATCAGCGAACGCAGCATGCCACGACCGGTCCACGCAGCAAGCCCCAAGCCTGCCACGGCTGCCGCAGCGAAACCGGCGCCGCAGGTTCAACGCCCGATTCGCCAGGCAGCAGGCGGCGGTGGCGCAGCTGTCGCGATGGCGCAGGAATGGGACGAATTCTGATACGGCAAAGGCCTGGACAAGGCTCCCGCCCTCAAGCGCCTTGGACTTGGGCACCGGCTGCCCTATATCTGGGACACAGCAAACGCTGTGTCCCTTTTCGGTTACCCCTGTGCCCAGGCTCGGCTCAAGCAGCATGACCCGGCGCAAGGTAGCCGAATCATCAAGTTTGTGTTCCGCCGACCTGCTTCGCGACAAGCGACGATACGGACAGGCGCGGTTGTATCAAATCGGTCACAGTTTTGTGCCAAATTGAAATCAGGAGATTCGACAGACATGACAGCTTTTGACAGGCTCAAGACCTTGCTGGACCTGTTCAGGCATACAGGCGACGCAGGGCCAAAACTGAAAAAGAAAACCAAGCGGCAGTCAGCGGCGATGATTTTCCGTGGCGCGGGAGAAAGCTGTGAACTGCTTCTGATCACCAGCCGCGACACCGGCCGCTGGATTGTCCCGAAAGGCTGGATCGAAGAGGGAGAAGACGGCGCAGACGCTGCGGTTCGCGAGACCTGGGAAGAAGCCGGCCTGATCGGCGAAGTCCAGCCTGGCGGCCCGATCGGCTGCTACCGCTACATCAAGCAGAGAGAGCGGCGCCGCGACGCCCTGTGTGATGTTGACGTCTACCTTCTCAAGCTGCTCGAAGAGCGCAAGCAATGGCCCGAAAGCGATGACCGGCGGCGCAAATGGTTCCCGGTGGCAACCGCGATCGGCCTGGTCGCCGAAGACGGCCTCAAGGACGTGATCCGCAACGCCTTCCAGTCCGTCAAAGCAGCCTGACCTGATTGCTTTTCAAGCAACCCCGCTATTGCTCTTCGTTGCTCACAGCTCTCGCAGAGCAAATCTGCTACCGGCGTGACCACGTGCAGCTCTCCACTGCTGCGAAACTTGACCGGCAAGCCTATATCGGCCTCCTCCCTGCACTGCTCCTAAAGCATTGATTACGCGCCGGTCCTATCAGAATTGAGTCGGCTGACCATCGGCGCAGATTGAGCCGCAGCAATTCTTTCACGTTTCTGCGAGCAATGGCGCGGGCTATGAAATCTGTGATTGTCCTCGTTTTCCACAGTGCTTTTCCACTAGATATGGTGTGCAAGAATCTGCCACCGACAACCCCTTGACGCATCCACCCGAGTCGCTGCTTATAGGACAAACGTTGCGGCGGCGGCGCGGCTGGGATGTTCAGAGGCCAGTCAAATCTCGACATTTTGCGTTTCACAGCATCTTTCCCCGTGAGAGTCACGGTGGTTCGAGGGGCTCGCTTTGATGCGAAAAAATGCCGGCGATCTGCCATATTGGGGACTGGCATAAATTACTTGTTAACACTATATTTAGTGTTTGCAGCCAACCTAACCACAAGATAGAGCATTCCCTGCGACGGGAATCTCACTGAGTGACCGAGTAAGATACACTGGCTGCGCAATGAGTGCGCGGCCTGCGGGACAGCTGTTGCCGAGACGCAAGAAATGCGTACGGCGTCGAATTCATAAAGAGGACTACAATGCGCATCGAACGTCGGTTCACCAAAGACGGCCAGTCAGCCTATGCAGACATCGAATTCCGCAAGGCTACGAGCGAGATCAAGAACCCTGACGGTTCGGTGGTCTTCCGCCTCGCCGACATCGACGTGCCGGTCCAGTTCAGCCAGGTCGCAGCCGACATCCTGGCGCAGAAATATTTCCGCAAGGCCGGCGTTCCCGCGCGCCTGAAGAAGGTCGAGGAAAACTCCGTCCCGTCATGGCTGTGGCGCTCGGTCGCCGATGAAGAGGCTCTTGCCGAGCTCCCCGAAGACGAGCGCTACGGCTCGGAAACCGATGCCCGCCAGGTCTTTGACCGGCTCGCCGGCACCTGGACCTACTGGGGCTGGAAGGGCGGCTACTTCTCCTCCGAAGACGACGCCCGCGCCTTCATGGACGAGCAGGCCTACATGCTCGCCACCCAGCGCGTTGCCCCCAACTCCCCGCAGTGGTTCAACACCGGCCTGCACTGGGCCTACGGCATCGACGGCCCCGGCCAGGGCCATTTCTATGTCGACCCGTTCACCGGCAAGCTGACCAAGTCGAAATCCTCCTACGAGCACCCGCAGCCGCATGCCTGCTTCATCCAGTCGGTCGAGGACGATCTCGTCAACGAGAACGGCATCATGGACCTCTGGGTCCGCGAAGCGCGCCTGTTCAAATACGGCTCCGGCACCGGCTCCAACTTCTCGCATCTGCGCGGTGAAGGCGAAAAGCTGTCAGGTGGCGGCAAGTCGTCGGGCCTGATGAGCTTCCTCAAGATCGGCGACCGAGCAGCCGGCGCCATCAAGTCGGGCGGCACCACCCGCCGCGCGGCCAAGATGGTCGTGGTCGACATCGATCACCCCGATATCGAGGACTACATCAACTGGAAGGTCAAGGAAGAGCAGAAGGTTGCAGCCCTCGTCACCGGTTCCAAGATCGTGGCGACGCACCTCAAGGCCATCATGAAGGCCTGCATGAACTGCGAAGCCGACAATGACGCCTGCTTCGATCCCAAGCAGAACCCGGCGCTCAAGCGCGAGATCAAGGCTGCCAAGAAGGATCAGGTGCCGGAAAACTACGTCAAGCGCGTCATCCAGTTTGCACGCCAGGGCTACTCCGACATCGAATTCAAGACCTACGACACCGACTGGGATTCGGAAGCCTACCTGACGGTTTCGGGCCAGAACTCCAACAACTCGGTCTCGATCAAGGACGACTTCCTGCAGGCCGTTGAAGCCGACGGCGAGTGGAACCTGACCGCCCGCAAGGACGGCAAGGTGATGAAGACGCTCAAGGCCCGTGACCTGTGGGAATCCATCGGCCATGCGGCCTGGGCGTCGGCCGACCCGGGCCTGCACTACAACACCACCATGAACGACTGGCACACCTGCCCGGCGGCCGGTCCGATCCGCGCTTCCAACCCGTGCTCGGAATACATGTTCCTCGACGACACGGCCTGCAACCTTGCCTCGCTCAACCTGCTGCGTTTCAAGGACAAGGACACCAAGCGCATCAACATTGCCGATTACGAGCATGCCGTCCGGCTCTGGACCATCGTGCTGGAAGTCTCGGTGATGATGGCGCAGTTCCCCTCGCACCAGATTGCCGAGCTCTCCTACAAGTACCGCACGCTCGGCCTTGGCTTCGCCAATATCGGCGGCCTGCTGATGACCACCGGCATTCCCTATGACTCCAAGGAAGGCCGCGCCATCTGCGGTGCGCTGACCGCGATCATGACCGGCGTGGCCTACGCCACCTCGGCCGAAATGGCCGGCGAGATCGGCCCCTTTGCCGGTTTCAAGGAAAACAAGAAGAACATGCTGCGGGTGATCCGCAACCATCGCCGCGCAGCCCACGGCGAAGTCACCGGCTACGAGGACCTGTCGGTCAACCCGGTCGCACTGATCCATGAGGATTGCCCGGACCAGGACCTGATCACCCACGCAACGGCTGCCTGGGACAAGGCGCTCGCGCTCGGCGAAAAGCACGGCTACCGCAATGCGCAGGCCACCGTGATCGCGCCCACCGGCACCATCGGCCTGGTGATGGATTGCGACACCACCGGCATTGAGCCGGACTTCGCGCTGGTCAAGTTCAAGAAGCTCGCCGGCGGCGGCTACTTCAAGATCATCAACAACGCGGTGCCTGAGGCGCTGCGCACGCTGGGCTATTCCGAGGCCCAGCTGGCCGAGATCGAGGCCTATGCGGTCGGTCACGGCAACATCAACCAGGCGCCCGGCATCAACCCCGGCTCGCTCAAGGCCAAGGGCTTCACCGACGCCCAGATCGAAGCCGTCAACGGCGCCACCAAGGCCGCCTTCGACATCAAGTTCGTGTTCAACAAGTGGACGCTGGGCGAGGAGTTCTGCAAGGACGTGCTCGGCTTCACCGATGAGCAGATGAACGATTTCTCCTTCGACATGCTCTCGGCCATGGGCTTTTCCAAGAAGGACATCGAGGCCGCCAACATCCATGTCTGTGGCGCGATGACGCTCGAAGGTGCGCCGCACCTGAAGGAAGAGCACTATCCGGTGTTCGATTGCGCCAACCCGTGCGGCAAGGTCGGCAAGCGCTACCTGTCGGTGGAAAGCCACATCCGCATGATGGCGGCCGCCCAGCCGTTCATCTCGGGCGCGATCTCGAAGACCATCAACATGGCCAACGACGCCACCGTTGATGACTGCAAGAACGCCTACATGCTGTCGTGGAAGCTGGCGCTGAAGGCCAACGCGCTCTACCGCGACGGCTCCAAGCTGTCACAGCCGCTCAACGCCTCGCTGATCGAGGATGACGAGGACGAGGATGACGCCATCGAGACGCTGGTGGCCCAGCCGGCTGCCGCCCAGGCCGTCGCCGTCACCGAGAAGATCGTCGAGCGCGTGGTCGAGCGTCTCTACCGCGACCGCGAGAAGCTCCCCAACCGCCGCAAGGGCTACACCCAGAAAGCCGTCATCGGCGGCCACAAGGTCTATCTGCGCACCGGCGAATTCGACGATGGCCGTCTCGGCGAGATCTTCATCGACATGCACAAGGAAGGTGCTGCCTTCCGGGCGATGATGAACAACTTCGCCATCGCCATCTCGCTCGGCCTGCAATACGGCGTGCCGCTCGAGGAATATGTCGAGGCCTTCACCTTCACCAAGTTCGAGCCTGCCGGCATGGTGCAGGGCAACGACGCCATCAAGAACGCCACCTCGATCCTGGATTACATCTTCCGCGAGCTGGCCGTTTCCTACCTGTCGCGTCACGACCTGGCCCATGTCGACACGTCCGACTTCGGCAACACGGCACTCGGCAAGGGCATTTCCGAAGGCAAGGCACAGCCCTTCTCCAAGGGCCTGACCCGCGGCGCATCACTCAAGGTCGTCACCGGTGCGGGTGCCGCCGGCAGCACCGAACCCAAGGGCCAGGCCGCTCCCGCCAAGGGCGCACCAGCCTCCGGCTCCTCGGTGATCACCGCCTCGTTCTCGTCAAAGGCAACGTCGAGCAAGACCTCCAGCAACCTGGCGGTCAAGTCTGACGAGGCCGAAGCGCTCGCCACCGACGGCGCCGTCGCCTTCAAGCGGGACTACGAGGAACGCGCCGAAGAACTGGCGGTCGAGATCGAAATGGACGAGACCCTGTTCTCCGACGACGCCGCCGACGAGGCAGCCCAGGCCAAGGTCGACGCCAAGAAGGTCGAAGCCGACCGCCGCGCCAAGTCGATCATGCAGGGCTACACCGGCAACATGTGCGCCGAATGCCAGAACTTCACCATGGTGCGCAACGGGACCTGCGAGAAGTGCGACACCTGTGGATCGACGAGCGGGTGCAGCTGAGGTCAATTTGAATTGAAAAGATCGGCCCGGGGGAAACCTCGGGCTGATTGCTTTTTGACACGCAGCTCCGTTCAAGTCCTGGTCATCTGTTCCAATTCACCGCCTGCGCATCCGGAATATCACGGAATGGATCCTCGGCTCGGGGGCCGAGGATGACGACGGATGGGGCAAAGCCAACCGGTAAACCGAGGCTCATCAGGAGTTCAAGGACACTCCCACCTGTTTCGTCATCCTAGGGCTTGACCCTAGGATCCATTCCGCAATCTTCCGGTCCAGCAGGATGCGGGGTGTGGCACAAACCTCGAACGCCCTGGCCAGCGGCACGTTGAAAACCGCCAAACTACTCACCACCCGGTCCCGCGAAACAGCTCGAACCAGTCCGGGTTGTGTTTCTCGATCAGTTCGATCTTCCATTGCCGCGGCCAGCGCTTGAGCGATTTCTCGCGCTGGATGGCGTCGCGGATATCAAAGTGCTCTTCATACCAGACCAGCCTGCGCAAACCGTAGCGGCCGGTAAAACGCGAGCCGGTGCCTGCCGCATGCTCGGGAATCCGTCGTCCCAGATCATTGGTGACGCCGATGTAAATGGTTCCGCCCTTGTGGCTGGCCAGCATGTAGACATAACCGGTCATCGTGAAATGATACCGCAGGTTGCAGCATTACGGAATGGATCCTCGGCTCGGGGGCCGAGGTTGACGACGGATGGGACGAAGCCAACCGGCAAGCCGAGGATTATCAGGAGTTCAAGGACACTCCCACCCGCTTCGTCATCCTAGGGCTTGACCCTAGGATCCATACCGCGATCTTCCGGTCCAGCAGGATGCAGGGTGTGGCACAAACCTCGAACGCCCTGGCCACTGCTTGACTGAAAACCGCCGAACTAATCACCACCCGGTGCCGCGAAACAGCTCGAACCAGTCCGGATTGTGTTTCTCGATCAGTTCGATCTTCCATTGCCGCGGCCAGCGCTTGAGCGATTTCTCGCGCTGGACGGCGTCGCGGATGTCGAAATGCTGTTCATACTAGACAAGCCGGCTCAAACCGTAGCGGCCGGTAAAACGCGAGCCGGTGCCGCTCGCATGCTCCCGAACTCGCCGCCCCAGATCATTGGTGACGCCGATGTAAATGGTTCCGCCCTTGCGGCTGGCCAGCATGTAGACATAACCGGTCATCCCGAGATGATACTGCAGGTTGCAACATCACGGAATGGATCCTCGGCTCGGGGGCCGAGGATGACGACGGATGGGGCGAAGTCAATTGGCAAGCCGAGGCTCATCAGGAGTTCAAGGACACTCCCACCCGCTTCGTCATCCTAGGGCTTGACCCTAGGATCCATACCGCGATCTTCCGGTCCAGCAGGATGCAGCGTGCGGCACGAACCTCGAACGCCCTGCCACCGGCGCGTTGGATGTCACCGAACTACTCACCACCCGGTCCCGCGAAACAGCTCGAACCAGTCCGGATTGTGTTTCTCGATCAGTTCGATTTTCCATTGCCGCGGCCAGCGCTTGAGCGATTTCTCGCGCTGGATGGCGTCGCGGATATCAAAGTGCTCTTCATACCAGACCAACCTGCGCAAACCGTAGCGACTGGTGAAACGCGAGCCGCCGCCTGCCGCATGCTCGGGAATCCGTCGTCCCAGATCATTGGTGACGCCGATGTAAATGGTTCCGCCCTTGTAGAGATAACCGGTCATCGCGAGATGATACCGCAGGTTGCAGCATCACGGAATGGATCCTCGGCTCGGAGGCCGAGGATGACGATCGGGAGAGAAACTACGACAAATTCAGACATCCACCGCAGTCAATGAGGCTATGCCTCACCGCCGCGCTTTACGTGCGGCATAGCGCTTGTCGCGCTTTTCCTTCAATGCGGCCATTTCCGCGATGGCGTTTTCGGCACGGGCTTTTTCTTCGGCCTCGCGGGCGATGGCGTCAGCATTGGCAGCGGCGTAGGCAGCCTCCTCGGCGGCCTTTGCCTCGGCGGCCTTGCGCTCATCTTCTTCGAGCTTGAGCCGCTCGCGTTCGGCGCGGCGTAATTCGCGCGCTTCGGCCACAGCTGCGCGCTCGGCGCGCTTGGCGATCATTTCCGGGTCGTCCGGTTTCGGCGCGGCCTTCATTTTCTCCAGAAGCTTCTTCTTGGCTTCCATGGCATCCTGACGGCGGTCGGTGAAACCGGTGCGTGCTTGCTTTTTCAAACGAAATTCATCCTGGTTGGGGATCGATGCCGGAACGGCAGGCCGCCAGATGCGGCGATCCACCCGCTATGTGCCGTCCGGACGGCCTTAATTCAACCCTGAGACACCAATTAGACAAAGACTCTTTGCCAAAGTGCCGTCCTCAATGCCCAAAAGCGGGCCTGAGCGGCGTGTGTACCCCGGAGAGCCCGGTCTGCGGGTCACGCGCGCCTTTGCAGCTTCAGCAAAGCGGTGCAGTAATGGAGCCTTATGTCCGGCCCGTCGCAGCCTGGCCACACCAAACCCGAGAGGACCGCAATGCCCCTCACCTATGCCATTGGCGATGTTCACGGACGCCGCAACCTGCTGCAAGCCCTGCTGCAGGCAATCCGCACCGACAGCGCCGGACGCGAAGCGCGCATCATCTTCCTCGGCGACATCATCGATCGCGGACCCGAAAGCCGGCAATGCCTCGATCTGGTGATCGCCACGCTGGACAGCTATCCCGGCTCGCGCCTGATCCTCGGCAATCACGAAGAGTTCCTTTTGTCCTTCCTCGACGCCGAGACCCCCGAGCAACGCAACTCGGTCGCCAGCCGCTGGCTGTCCAATGGCGGCACGGAAACCCTGCAATCCTACGGGATTGACGAGACCGGCGATCGCGAAACCATCGCCCGGCACCTGCAAGGCGCGTGGTCCGCCCACATTGACGCCCTGCGCGCAGCGGACTGGATGGTCGAGACCAAACACCACGCCTTTGTCCATGGCGGCATCGATCCGCATTTCGGGCTCGGCGATCAGGATCCGGTGACCACCCGCTGGATCCGGGACAGGTTTCTCGACCACAAGGCTGCGCTGCCGAAGATCGTCGTCCACGGCCACACCGTCACCGAGTCGGCGCTGCCCGAGCTGCACAGCAACCGCCTGGCGCTCGACACCGGCGCGGTGCTGACCGGCCACCTGACCTGCGCCGTCTTCGAGAACGACGAACCAGCCCGGTTTCTTGCCACCGATGATCACGGCGCACAAATCGAAGTAGGCGAGGTTCGGCCGCTCGACTGCCGCTAGCGGCTTTCCGCGGAAAACCGCCGCGATACGCCTCAGTGAACAAAGCAAAGGCCACGCCAGAATGCGGCGTGGCCTTCACGTTTATGCGGGATCGACGCGAACCGGCCTATTTCAAACCCTTGCAGCTTGCGTAATAGCTCACCGTCGCCGGCCAGTCGGAGAACATGCCGACAATGCCGACATCCTGCGCCACCACATCAAGCACCTCGTACATCTGCCCGTCGCTCGAGAGCACATCCTTGACCGACTGATAGTACCAGCCGCCGCCATTGGCGAGAGAACCGGACCGCTCGAACGACCAGGCGATGATCTCGAGACCGGACTTTTTCGCTTCCAGTGCATAGGGCGACGGCACGATTCTGCCGTCAGCGACCGTGAGCAGCATCCAGATCGGCGGTGCAATGTAGTTGACGCCACGGTCGGCGAGCTCCTGCATCGACGGCTCGAAACTCTCGGGCTTGAGGATATCAAAGCCGTCGCTGCTGTAGCGGCCATCAAGATAGACCGCCTGGGCGCCAAATTCCGGCTCGTTCTCGATCCAGTAGAGCACATCGTCGAGATTGAACGATTGCGGCCAGACATCGGAGGCAGGAATGCCCGCCTGCTTGTACTCGTCGATCATCTTCTGCGCGTAATCGGCTTGCGTGAAACCCTCGAACGGCATCTCGACCGACGGCGATTTCAGCTCCGGCGTGAACTTGCCGCCAAGCGAGGCGATCAGCGCGATCGATTCGGCATGGGTCATCACCGTGCCACCGGCGGCTGCGTAAAGATCGGTGCGCCAGCCGGCCGTGCCGTTCATGTAGTCCTCGACCGTTTCGGCCTTGCTGTTCGCCGCATCCATCTTGCCGTTGAGCGTGCGGAACTCGGCCAGCGTGATGTCCGAGGCCCGGCATTCGGCCGAGGCCTTGCCGTCACCCGCAGGGGTAAATCCCCTGGTGCATTTGTCAGCCAGCTCGGTGCCGAGAATATTGGTCGTTGTGTGCAGATCATTCTGGGCGTGGCGGCAGACCAGCTCCTTGTCCTTGGTAAAGGTGACATCGCATTCGATGATGCCCGCGCCCATTTTCGCCGCGGCCATGTAGGATTCGCGCGTGTGCTCGGGAAACTGCAGTGGCGCGCCGCGATGGCCGATCGAAAACAGCGTCTTTGACACCGGCTTGCCGGCACAGGCACGCAGCTCGTCCTTGAGCGCGCCGTCAGCCATCTTCTCGATCAGAAAGGCCGGGCGCGGGCCCACCTCTATCTCCGAAGCGATGGCGCTGGAGGCAATACCGGCGGATAGGGCAATGGCGATCAAACTTGCTTTTACAAAACTGGTCATGGGAAACTCCGTCTTGGAAAGCCCGAACTAGACCTTTAACACGACAGCCACATGTCAGCCGCGGGCAAATTCGTCCGGGCCCACAAGCCTCCCGCAGGAGACAGCCCTATACATGCCACCATCCCCTTCCCCTCACCGGTTGAAGGCGCTACACCGTCGGCACTTCAATGCGAAAGGCCCATGCAATGAGCGACGAAACCCGGGATTCAAACGGCACGGTGCTTTCCGATGGCGACAATGTTACCGTGATCAAGGATCTCAAGGTCAAGGGCACCTCCTCCACCATCAAGCGCGGCACCTTGGTCAAGGGCATCCGGCTGACCGGCAACCCCGACGAAGTTGAATGCCGGGTGGAAAAGATCAAGGGCCTGGTGCTCAGGACCGAGTTCCTGAAAAAGGCCTGAGCGGTTTTCGCCAAGGCCGATCACCCGCTTTCAGCATGATCATCGCGCCGAGCGCTTGCCGATCCATCTCGCCAGCGGCGTGGAGCTGAGTCCGTGCACCAGGATCGACAGCGCAACGGTCATCGACACGCAGGCGAGCAGCTCGGCCTCGTCGGGAAACTCGAACTCGTCGATGATCACCAGCGTGAACAGGATCGAGGCGAGCCCGCGCGGCCCGAACCAGCCCAGGAACAGCTTCTCGCTGCTCTTCAACCCTGCCCCGGTCAGCGACAGCCATATCGCGCCCACCCGCACGACGGTGAGGAACATCACCGCAATCACCACGGTCTTGAGCGAGGCATGCGCCAGCCCGTCGGGCAGCAGCAGCGCGCCGAACACCAGAAATGACGCCATGGTCAGAAGCATCCCGGCGCCTTCCATGAACTCGCGCACGAAGCGGATATTGTGCCGGTAGGTGTTGCCGAAGATCATGCCAGAGACGAAAGCCGCGATAAAGCCGTTGCCGCCGATCACTTCCGCCAGCACATAGGCCGCGAAACTTGCCGCCAGGAACACCACGCCTTCCGCCGATTCGGCAATGAAGCGCCGTGCCTGTGCCGCATCCATCAGCCGCGCCACCAGCCAGCCGGTGGCAATGCCGGCCGCCGGGCCAAGCACGATCTGGACAAGAGCGTTCAGCGCCAGCCCCTCGGTACTGGCGCCTGACATCCCGGCAGAGGCAAGGATCGCGCCTAGCAGCACGAAGGGCAGCACCAGCCCGTCATTGAGCCCGCTTTCCACATTGATGGTCTCGCTGAGCTTTTCCGGCACATTGTTGCTCGTCACAACGCTCTGGCCCAGAGCCGCGTCCGTCGGCGTCAGCACCGCGGCGGTGAGCAACGCCATGGCAATGCCGCCCTCGGGGCTGATCAGCCAGGTTACCAGCGTGCCGAGCCCGATCGACAGCGGCAGGCCGATCAGCAGCATCCGCGCGGGCAGTTTCCAGCTCTGTCTGAGCTGCTTGAACCGCACATGTGACGCGTCTGAAAACAGCACCAGCACCAGCGTGATTTCCGCCAGCAGCCGTTTGCCTTCATCGAGAACTTCGGGCGGCGCGGCACTGCGCAACGGCTCCGACAATGCGTAGCCCAGGCACATGAAAATGATCGGCAGCGTCAGCAGCGACCGATCGACAATCCGGGTCAGCAGCGAATAGAAAATGAAGGCCCCGAGAATGCCGAGGATCACCAGATCGAAATGCATGTCCTGGTTCATGACGCCCGCCTTGCCACCATCCCGCTGCTGCGACTATGCCTTGCCGCGCACGGTTTTGCCATCCACAGAGCCCGTCGCTCAGAAAGTCAGGTGCCGCAATAGGTGGTGTAGGGACCGAAATCCGACGGCGCACCGAGCGCAAACACCTCGAGCCCCGGCCGTTCCGTGTAGGGATCCTCGAGAACCGTGAGCAACCGCTCGAACGGCGCCAGGTCGCCCTTGGTTGCTGACGCGAGTGCGGCCTCGACCATGTGGTTGCGTGGCACATAGACCGGATTGACCCGGTTCATGGCCTGGACCCGCGCCTCGGCCGGCCCCTCATCGCGCTCCATCCGCGCCTGCCACAGCGGCAGCCAGACATCGAACCCGGCGGGATTATCAAACAGCGCCCGTGTCGCCTCCGCATCGCCCGACACAGAAGATGACAGGCTGCGGAAAACACGGGTGAAATCGGCGTTCTGGGTTTCGAGCACCGCCAAAAACCCGGTCGCAAGCTCCATATCGCCGTCTTCTTTGGTTGTCAGCCCAAGCTTCAACCGCATGCCTGACAGCCAGGCGCGCTCATAGGCAAGCGGAAAGCCGTTGACCACATCACTCGCCTGGCGCACGGCATCGTCGCTGTCATCGGGATTGATCAGGTCGAGCAGCGTCTCGGCCAGCCGCGCCAGGTTCCACTGCGCGATCTTCGGCTGATTGCCATAGGCGTAGCGGCCATGCTGGTCGATCGAGCTGAACACGGTCGCCGGATCGTAGCCATCGATGAAGGCGCATGGCCCGTAATCGATGGTCTCGCCGGAAATCGTCATGTTGTCGGTGTTCATCACCCCGTGCACGAAGCCGACCAGCATCCACTGCGCAATGAGCGCCGCCTGCCTATCCCGCACGGCCTTGAGCAGCCCGAGATAACGGTCCGGTTGGCCCATAAGCTCCGGATAATGCCGGGCGATGGCGTAGTCCGCCAGTTGCCTCAGCCGCTCCGTTTCACCGCGGGCGGCAAAGAACTGGAACGTGCCGACACGCAAATGGCTTGAGGCCACCCGCGCCAGCACCGCGCCCGGCTCCGGGCCGTCCTGCCGCATCACCTGCTCGCCGGTCACGACTGCCGCCAGTGCCCGCGTTGTCGGCACGCCAAGCGCATGCATGGCTTCGCCGATGATATATTCCCGCAGAACCGGCCCCAGCACCGCCTTGCCGTCACCACCGCGCGAAAACGGGGTGCGGCCGGAGCCCTTGAGATGGATGTCGCGGCGCTTGCCATCCGTGTCGATGACTTCGCCCAGAAGCAGCGCCCGGCCATCGCCAAGCTGCGGCGAGAAACCGCCGAACTGGTGCCCGGCATAGGCCATTGCCAGAGGCACGGCCCCTTCGGGCGACGTGTGCCCGGCGAAGATCGCGGCCCCCGCCTCGCTGTCCAGCGCCTCGGTATCCAGCCCAAGCTGATCGGCAAGCGGCCGGTTGAACCGGATCATCCGCGGCGCGGGAACCTCCGCCCCCTTCCAGGGCACGTAAAACCCCTCAAGCTCGCGGGCGTAGGTATTGTCGAACTGAAAACCAGCGGTGCTCATGGGAAAATCCTCGTAAAACACTTTGCCTGAATGCAAACGACCGGCCTGTGCCGGTCGCTTCGAAGTTATGAACCGATGGTCCTGCCCTATTCGGCCGCATCCCGCTTGGGCAGCACCCACCCGGGGCGCGGGAAATGGCAGGTATAGCCATTCGGGATCCGCTCGAGATAATCCTGATGCTCGGGCTCGGCCTCCCAGAAATCACCCACCGGCTCGACTTCGGTCACCACCTTGCCCGGCCACAATCCCGACGCATCGACATCGGCGATGGTATCAAGCGCCGTCTGCCGCTGCTGGTCGTCCGTGTAGTAGATCGCCGAGCGGTAGGACACGCCTACATCATTGCCCTGCCGGTTGGGCGTCGACGGATCATGGATCTGGAAAAAGAACTCCAGCAGCTCGCGATAGCTGATCCGGTTCGGATCGAAAATGATCTCGATCCCTTCGGCATGAGTGCCGTGGTTGCGGTAGGTGGCGTTCTTCACGTCGCCGCCGGTGTAGCCGACGCGGGTGTCTTCGACGCCGGGCATCTTGCGGATCAGATCCTGCATGCCCCAGAAACATCCGCCGGCCAGAACTGCACGTTCGCTCATCTAGATATCCTCCACCTGGTCAAGATAATCACCATAGCCTTCATCCATCATGTCGGCTTTGGCGATGAACCGCAATGACGCGGAATTGATGCAATAGCGCAGACCGCCGCGGTCCTGCGGCCCGTCGGGAAACACGTGCCCGAGATGACTGTCGCCATCCCTGGAGCGCACTTCAGTGCGGATCATGCCGAGCGATGCGTCGCGAATCTCGGTCACATGCGCCGGCTCGATCGGCTTGGTGAAGCTCGGCCAGCCGCAGCCGCTGTCGAACTTGTCAGATGACGCAAACAGCGGCTCGCCCGAAACGATATCGACATAGATCCCGACAGCCTTGTTGTCGTTGTACTCGCCGGTAAACGGGCGCTCGGTCCCGCTCTGCTGGGTGACACGGAACTGTTCAGGCGTCAGCTTTGCAATTGCATCATCGGACTTGGAATAGGTTTTGGCCATGCCGGAACTCCTCGCTGAAAGGCTCATGTCGTCTTGGGTTAGAGATGGGCCATCACTGCCGGTTTTTCAATTGCCCGTTCCGCCGCAACACCCCTCAGGCGGGTTCACCGGGTCAATTAAGTGTGAGGCGAACGGGATCAGCGCTAGTATTCGCGCTCGTAGAAGATACCGGCCTTGGTTTCTCCGCCGGAACTGGCTTCGCCGCGCAGCTTGATGCCTCTTCCAATGTCGAGATCGATGCGCGCCTTACCCGAGCCTGCAGAAGATCCGCTCTCGATCCCGAGATAGGTGCGGTCATTGAGATATTTGCCGACACCCAGCGACGTGTCGCCAGTCTCTTCGTCGGTGCGCACGTCAATATCGTCGACCCCGGTTGCACGGCGCAGCTGCTCGACAAGCCCGCCGCCCTTGACCGCACCGGTCAGTTGGCCGGCCGCTTCGGCAAGTTGCGCAATCTGCAAAGGCGACAGGCTGCTCATCGAGCGGCCGAACACCAGTTGCGCCAGCACTTCGTCCTCTGGCAGTTCCGGGCTCGAGGTAAAGCTGAATTCCGGCGCGTTGGCGGGCCCGGTGATCAGCACCGTCACCGTGGTGCTGCCCGACTGGCTCGAGGCCGCAAGATCAAGAATCGGCACCACCGATCCGGCAAATCCCAACCGGCCGCGGGTGAAATCGAGCCGCTTGCCCAACACGCTCAACCGGCCGCGCACCAGATCGAAACCGCCTGCGGCCACCGGCGCACCGGTGCTGCCGGTCAGACGCAGTGATCCGCCCAACTCCACATCCATGCCCCTGCCGCGCACAAAGATGCGGCTGGCCTGGACGCGGACGTCAAGCGCGATACCGGTCGAAGAGCTGCCGCCCTCGTCGCCGGTGAGCCGCTCCGCCTGGGACTGAATGTCGGCGGGCGCGTTCTTGTGCGTCACATCGAGCCGCGAGATCGAGCTCGGCAGCGTGTCGGGAACCGTGATCGTGGTCTCGTCAAGCATCACAGTGCCGCCCAGCTTGGGCAATTCGGTCAGCGCGCCTGTCAATGTCAGGTCGGCATCGAAGCGCGTCGCCACCATCTGGCCATCGGCATAGCGCCCACGCGAGACCTTGAGCTTGAGGTCGGCCGGGTAATTGGCACCGGCATCAAGTCCCACGGTTCCCGATCCGCTGATCTGCCCACCTGAGGACAATTCACCGGACAACGACCGGATCGAAGCCTGGTTGGGCGCAAGGCCGATTTCCGCCGACAGATTGTCAATCGCGATCCCGGTGCGCCCATCCACCAGCCGGCTGTCCGAGGTGGTGATGGTGCCCGAAATCTGCGGCGCGCCGACACTTCCATCGATTGTGATATTTGCCTGCGCCGCACCCGTCAGCGCCACGCCCTGCTTGGCGATCGCGCCCGACAGAAGCGAGAACGGAATGCTGCCATTGATCCGCGCCGAGATCGCCTGGGAACCGGTGGTGTTCAACCCGCCATTCGCCGTGAATGACAGGCCGCTGCCGTTGCCCCTCGCATCGAATGTGAGCCTGTCAGATTGAAACCCGCCGGTGGCATTGATCGCCAGGGGCACATCGGCCACCGAAGACGCCGCAGCGGCGCGCACGTCACTGGCATCAAGATCATACCGCACCACCGGCGCGGATGCCGTGCCACCGACGCTGATCGTGCCCGACAACGCGCCTGACAGGCCCGCGCCCGGCGCTACAGCATTGACCGATGTCAGTGGCAGGCCTGTGAGCGCGATATCCAGATCCAGCTCCTGCCCGGCTGACCCGGTGATCGACACCCTGCCACCGCCAGGCGAAATGACCAGCCGTTCGATCTCCGCCGTTCCGTCCTGAACCACGACACGCGCCGGCTCGCTCAGATTGATGCCGAGACCTTTCCAGCTGGTGTTTGCGGTCTCGATTTCCAGCTCGGTCCCGGTCTCACCAGGTCGCACCCGGGCCTTCAGCGAGACCGGCAGGTCCGCCGCCTGGGCCTTGGCCTCAACAGTGGTCCAGCCACCGGCCTGGGAAAAACTGGCCGCGAGGTTGGAAATATCGGTCCCGCCAGCGCTCACCTCGGCCACCTCCAGCGTGCCGGTAGGTTTCGGCGTTCCCATCAGGTCTTCGACACTGCCTTCAAGCCTGGCATTGCGAAGACCGAATCCCTCGCCGGAAAGCTCTGGAACACCCAACTGGATATCAGCGACCGATTCGGTGCCGCGCACATCGAACGTGATGCTTCCGCCGGCACTTCCATTGATGCTCTGCAAGGCCAGCGCCGACAGCGAGCCGATGTCCTTGAGATCGAGATCGATTGCGCCGGTGGGCCGGTAAGCTTCATCGAGCACCAGACTGCCCGAAATCAGATTGTCGGCGACCTGCAGCCGCAACGGATCGATCCGCACCACACTACCGGATTGAGACACCACCAGGCTGCCATTGACCGGGCGGCCTTCCAGCGCGCCTGAAAGCGTCACGTCTGCCTGGGGTGCGGCAGGATCTGCCACGCCCTTGGCATCAAGCACCAGGTCGGAGAGATCACGGCCCTGAAGCGTGAGATCGCGCCCTGTCAGCCTTGCCTCGAAGGCTGGCGCCGAAGCGGTGCCGGACACGCGTGCCGTGAGCGAGAGACCTCCGGAAACACCCGCGTCGGCACCGGCGAGCCGTGACAGCTCGGCCGCGAAATCGCCGGCGATCTCACCCTCGGCCCCGAGCGCTACACCGCCAGATGCCTCGGCGAATTCGGAGGCAAGCTCGAAATCCTGAACCGTCAGCGCACCGCTCTCGTCCCGCGTGATCTCTGCCGTAAAACGCGTCTCCGGCCCCAGCATCCCGGCGGCCTGATCCGACAGCACCAGATTGCGCATCTGTCCCGACAGGCTGGCCTCGAGCGCTCCTGACGTGCTTGCGGTCAAAGCTTCAGCCAACACCGATGCGACACCGGTTTCAATCCGGATGCCATCGCTGGTGATCACCTCCGCCTGATCAACCGCGATGCCGCCGGTGACGGAAACGCCTCCCGCCACGGCGCGGGCGACGATGTCATTGCTGGAACCGATGGCGTCTGCCCGGATATCGACGGTTCCGGTGCCACTGCGGTTCGCCAGCGAGAACCGGTCGAAATCCAGCACCGCCGAGATGGCGTCCGCGCTGAAGTCCGGTCCGGAGACCTGTGCCGTGGACACCTCGAGCCGCACCGCTGCTTCGTCCGCATTTCCGGTCACCCGGACAGTGGCTGCAGGCACGGCCACCCGCGTGCGCGATGCGTCACTGCCGAACGCAAGAGTTCCCGCATCCGGCTGCGGCGTGACGGAAGCGGTCAGATCGACATTGCCTTCACGCGCAACCCGGCCGCGGCCTTCGGCTGTCAATTGCGACGACGAAAAGGTGAAGACATCGATGACAGCGCCAACCCGGTCCGGTTCAATCAGGCCCTCCAGCACCAGATCGCTCCGCCCCGACAAGAGCTGGCCGACCTCAGGCGGCACGAACCGGTCAAACATGCCGTTCGCCTGCAGCGACACAGCATCGCCCGCCTCGCCTGCCACCATCTGCAAATTGGCTTCCGCGACAATCTCGCCATTAACCGTGCCTGCTGCGTTCAGGCGCCAGTCGGCCAGCGATCCCTGTGACGTTGCCGAAAGGCTGATCGCATCCTCCGGCGCGAGGTTGAGCAGGTGCGCCATGACGCCGCCTGCAGGCTCCGACAGTTTCGCAGAGATATTGAAACGGTCCTCGGCTTCAAGGTAATCGGCATCCACCACCAGCTCGCCGCCAACACCGTCAATCCGCTTGATCACGAGATCTGCCAGCGCCGTGGACATGGACCCATCCACCTGCGCGCTGCCCCTGGCCTCGAACCGTGCAAGACGCCCGGCGACCGGTTCACCAAGCAGGATATCAGGTGCGGTAAAGCGCTTGATGTCGAACGCCAGCGGCAGCTGGAACGGCGCGCTTTCAGTTTCGCTCTCGTCCCCTTCTGGAAGTTTCGCCAGTTCCACCGTCTCTATGGTCAGATCGTCGATCGCCAGCCCTGAACTCAACAGTGCCAGTGGTGTCCAGTCGATCTGGATTCCCTTCAGCAACAGCCACGGTTCGCCCTCGGCATCGCTGAGCAGGATGTGACCGATCCGCGTGGAGCCCGACAGCAAACCATCGATCCTGTCAATCTCGACACTCTGCGCCGGGCCGGAGCCGAGCCGGTTGAGCGTCAGCGCGATCAGCCAGCCGCCCGGCGTGGTGGTAAACACCAGCACGACGCCAGCCAGCAGCACCAGCAGCGCAATGGCCAGCCAGCGCGCCGCGCGCCAGAACGCGCCCGGACGGGTTTTTGAGCTCTGCGTGTCTGTCATGTCAGAATGCCTGACCTATCCCGGCATAGATTCCATAATCGGGGTCAAGCGGCCCCTTGTTCAGCGGCACCGCGACGTCGATCCGAAGCGGCCCGAAAGGCGTGCCGTAGCGCAGGCCGACGCCGGCACCGAGCTTGAAATCGCTGCCGGAAAAGCTCTCGCTGGCGCTTACCAGCCCTGCATCGACGAAGGGCACGATGCCGACAGTCTCGGTCACCTGGATGCGCACTTCACCGGAGGCTTCCAGCACCGAGCGGCCGCCCGTGGGCTGCCCCGCCGCATTGACCGGACCGATATCCTGGTAACCGTAGCCGCGCACGGAACCGCCACCGCCCGCATAGAACCGGCGGTTGGCCGGGATCGAAGCCAGATCGGCGCCATAGATCGAGCCGGCCGCAACCCGGCCTGCGACTACAAAGCGTTTGTCGGCGTCGAGCGCCCGGTAGGCGGACGCCTCTGCGCGCAACTTGACGAAGGTGGCTCCGGCATTGAGTTCGTAGGTCGGTTCCACCAGCAATGCCAATCGGGTGCCGCTGGTCGGATTGAGCTTGTTGTCACGGGTGTCGCGCACATATTCGAGCGGCAGCGCCACGGTGATGGTTTCAAGATCGACGTTGAAGCTGTCGGTCAACCGGGCGTACTCCACATTGACGCCGGCTGAAACGGTCTGCTCAGGTGTCAGCTCGTAGGACACCCCGGCTGCAGCCTCGACCGAGAAACGGCGATAGGCATCGGGATTTTCCTGCTCGACCTCGAGCTTCGAAGTGAATTTCGAGGCGGGACCGAGGACGCCGGGTTTTTCGAACAGCATGGCGCCACGCCAGGTCATGTCCTTGGCTTCCGAGGTCATTCCCAGGCTGCTGACTGAGCCCTCGATACGAAGCTTTTCGGCACGGCCAAACAGGTTCCGGTGTCCCCAATAGGCTTCCAGTCCGCCACCGTCGGTCGAGGAATAGGTGGCGCCGGCACCGAGATAGCGATGCTTGCGCTCGGCCACCTTGACCTGGACTGGCACCGACCCGTCCGCGGCCAGGCTCTCGCTGCCCCGCACCGTCACGCTGGAGAAGACTTCCAGCGAGCGCAGGCGTTTTTCCGCTGCGGCAAGCTCTTCGGGGTCGTATTGTTCGCCTTGCTTGACCCCGGCCATCCGCGCAATGAAAGCCGAATTGACGCTTTCCGCGCCGTCCACTGCTGTCTGGCCAAAGGGCGCGGTGGGCCCGGCTTCGAGCGTCAGCGAAACGTCCAGCACGCCGCGGGCATGATCTGCCCCCACATCACGTCCCGACACTTGGGCAAACGGGTGACCATCTTTTTCAAGCTCCAGAACAAGAGCCTGCTCGGCATCGAGAATGACGGTCGATCTAGCCAGCTGGCCGCTGATCAGCCCCTGTTCGTCTGCCGCATAGGCCCGGCCATCGACATCGCGGATGTTGACGTCGCCAAACCGGAACTGCTTTCCGGGCTCCACCAAAATGCGGACCGGGACCGGGCCGGCGCTTCGTAGGTCAGCATCCGGCGGCAGCTCCGCCAGACGTCTGCCGTCGAGCAGAATGCGGACTTCACCTGCATAGCGGGCGTTTTCGTAAAGCGCTGCGATCAGCTGCTCGAAATCACCGTTTGCCCGCTGGATAAGGCCGATCGAGCCGGCGACCGGCCGGTCGGCGCCCTGAACCAGCTGCGAGGCAGACTCCAGCTCCGCGCGCAGTTCACCTTCGGGATCTGCACCGGCAACCTCCAGCGTGACTGAATAGGACAAGGGATCTGCGACAACGACCGTTTCGGCCTCTTCGCCTTCAAACAGCTTGAACCCGAAGATCTCGATGGCACCTGCCGGCGCCGTGACCGCGACAGAGGCCACACCCAGATACAGCGCAGCCGAAAGGCTTCGCAGCCAAGTAGGGCCGCGCGCTTCGGAGTTTATGTCCCGCACGTGTGTCATCTCATCCAGTCTACAGGCGATTGGTGAATGCGCCCTGAACGTTACTACCCCATAAACCGGTTCGAGAATAAGGGGGTCCTGAAAAAACTATGGTCGCATTGTGCAATGGCAACCCGGCCTGCCCCGCTTTCTCGCTTGATGTCGCATTTACAGCTTGTGTGACAAGTGCCGATTTCGCAATCTGCCGCCATGATCGAGCTGGGGGATTGCTGATGAAGTCGCATGTCAGAGCCGTGGTAATCGGCGGCGGTGTTGTTGGCTGCTCCGTGCTTTACCACCTGGCAAAGGCCGGGTGGAGCGATGTCATGCTGATCGAACGCTCCGAGCTCACGTCCGGCTCCTCCTGGCACGCTGCGGGCGGTTTCCACACGCTTAACGGCGACCCTAACGTCGCCAAGCTGCAGGCCTACACCGTCAGCCTCTATGACGAACTGGAAAGGCTCTCCGGCCAGTCCTGCGGCCTGCACCTGACCGGCGGCGTGATGATGGCCGACACGCCGGAACGCATGGATTTCCTCCGCCTGGTCCACGCCAAGGGCCGCTATCTCGGGATGGAAACGGAGCTGATCACCCCGTCCGAAGCCAAGGCCATGTTCCCGCTAATCGATGAAACCAATTTCGTCGGTGCGCTCTGGGATCCGGTCGAAGGGCATCTCGATCCGTCGGGTACCACCCACGCCTATGCCAAGGCGGCGAAGAAACTCGGGGCCGAGATCGTTCTGCGCAACCGCGTCATCGAACTGACCCAGGAGGCCGACGGCACCTGGAACGTCGTCACCGAGCAAGGCACGGTCAAGGCCGACCATGTGGTCAATGCTGGCGGGCTGTGGGCGCGCGAGGTCGGCCGCATGGTCGGCCTCGAACTGCCGCTTCTGGCCATGGAGCACATGTATCTGCTGACCGAGGAAATGCCCGAGGTGCTCGAGTTCAACGCCAGGACCGGCCGCGAACTCATTGGTGTCATTGACTTCAAGGGCGAGATCTACACCCGCCAGGAGCGCTCGGGCATCCTGCTCGGCACCTACGAGAAGGCCTGCAAGCCCTGGTCACCGGTCGATACGCCGTGGGATTTCGGCCACGAGCTGCTGGCGCCCGATCTCGACCGCATCGCGCCCTCGCTGGAGGTCGGCTTCCGGCATTTCCCGGCGATGGAAAATGCCGGCATCAAGCAGGTCATCAACGGCCCCTTTACCTTTGCGCCTGACGGCAACCCGCTTGTGGGCCCGGTACCCGGGCTGACCAATTACTGGACCGCCTGCGCCGTCATGGCCGGTTTCTCCCAGGGCGGCGGTGTCGGCCTGGCGCTGTCGAACTGGATGGTCCACGGCGACCCCGGCGCCGACATCTGGGGCATGGACGTCGCCCGTTTCGGCGAATGGGCGACGCTGCGCTATACCAATGCCAAGGTGCGCGAAAACTATTCCCGCCGCTTCTCGATCCGTTTCCCCAATGAGGAACTTCCCACCGCCCGGCCGCAGCAGACCACACCGCTTTACGATACGATGCTGCGCGACAACCACGCGGTGATGGGCGACAGCTGGGGGCTGGAAACGCCGCTCTGGTTCGCGTCCGCAGCCGACGAAGCTCACGACGTCCTGTCGTTCCATCGCTCCAACGATTTCAGGCATGTCGGGGATGAAGTCCGTGCAGTGCGCGAGCGTGTCGGTGTCACCGAGATCGCCAACTTCGCCAAGTACCGGGTCAGCGGTTCCGGTGCCGAAGCCTGGCTGTCGCATCTTATGACCAACACCATGCCGAAGACCGGACGCATCGTGCTCTCCCCGATGCTCAACGAATTCGGCAAGCTGATCGGCGATTTCACCATCGCCAAGGTGGCGGACGAGGACTTCATGGTCTGGGGCTCGTCCGCGGCGCAGCGCTACCACATGCGCTGGTTCGAAAAACACCTGCCAAAGGATAGCCCGATCCGCCTCCACCGCTATGACCTCACCCTGGTCGGCCTGTCGATCGCCGGCCCCCGCGCCCGCGACGTGCTGCAAAAGCTCACCGATGACGACGTCTCCAATGCCGCCTTCCGCTTCATGGATTTCCGACAGATGGATGTCGGCGGCGCGCCCTGCATGGTGGGCCGCGTCACCTACACCGGCGATCTCGGCTACGAGATCTGGATGGAACCGGCCTACCAGCTGGCGGTCTACCGCGCCATCAAGGCAGCCGGCGAGGAGTTCGGCATCGCCGATTTCGGCATGCGCGCGCTGCTGTCGATGCGGCTCGAGAAGAACTTCCCGACCTGGTTCCGCGAGCTGCGCCCGATCTATGGCCCCTATGAAGCCGGCATGGAGCGGTTCATCAAACTCACCAAGAACGACTTCATCGGCCGCGAGGCGGCGGCAAAGGAACTGGCCGATGGCCCGAAACTGATGCGCACCTCGTTCCTCGTCGATGCGCTTGACGCCGACGTCATGGGCGATGAACCGGTCTGGGCAAAGGTCGGCGACACCGACTACGGCACGATCGAGCCACCGCACGGCTATGGCGCGCCGCGTTTCGATGCCGACGGCAAGGAAATCCCAAAGCCCGAAGGCGGCAGCCTGCGCGATGGCGACTGGCAAGTAATCGGCTGGATCACATCCGGCGGCTACGCCCACTCCATTGGCTCGTCGATGGCCCAGGGCTATATCCCCGCGGCCCTTGCGACCAACGGCAATACAGACATGTTCGAAATCGAAATCCTCGGCATCCGCCGCCCGGCCCGCATCGCGCTGGAAGCGCCGTTCGATCCGAAGGGCGAGAAGATGCGGAGCTAGCGGGCGGTCGATCGCTGCTCGATGCGACACCCGGGATAGGAAACGCACCCCACTCCCGTCACCCCGGACTTGATCCGGGGTCCAGCCACCGCGCGTCGGCGCGGTGAGAGACTCCTTCAGCGTCAAAACAGACCAGAGTCAAACGGCTCGCGGACGCTCACCTGCTGAATGCCGGATCAAGTCCGGCATGACGGAAAGGGTGGCGCCAAGACAAAACCACAACCACTTCCGCCGATGGCCACCTCGAGCACGAAAACGCCCGCAAAGTCAGCGACTTGCGGGCGTTTCAGGAATCACATTAGCAACAGCTTGAATCTGACGCTCAACTCAGTCGGTGCGGACCACGGCGTTCCCTTCGGCAGCCAACTTGGCCAGATCGGCGGGCTTGAGCTCGACAGATTCACCGCAGCCGCAGGCCGAAGTCTGGTTCGGGTTGTTGAACACGAAACCCGAACGCAGCTTGGTGACTTCGTAATCCATCTCCGTGCCGAGCAGGTAGAGCACGGCCTCGGGGGCCACGAAAACGGTGGCACCGTCGCGCTCGATCCGGTCGTCCTTCTCGTTCACCTCGGTCGCCAGATCGATGGCATATTCCATCCCGGCGCAGCCACCCTTCTTGATGCTCACGCGGATGCCTTCGGCATTGTCGGATGTCTTCAGGATCGTCTTGACCCGCTCGGCAGCAGCCGGGGTCAAGGTCATTACGGCAAAGCCCATTACAGTCTCCTTCGGCAACACGGGTTCAAGGCCCGCTGCTTCGTCTGCTGAATGTAGTGTGGGTTTATCAGGTTAACAAGTCGCGTGATTTTCCACCCGGGTGGCAAATCAGTACCAGCCGACCGCCACTTGCGCTTCTTCGCTCATCCGGTCCGGCGTCCAGGGCGGGTCGAATGTCATCGAGACGTCGACGCCGGAAATGCCTTCGACCGTGTTGACCGCGTTTTCCACCCAGCCCGGCATTTCGCCGGCCACCGGGCAGCCGGGCGCTGTCAGCGTCATCTCGATCTTGACCATGCGGTCATCCTCGATGTCGATCTTGTAGATCAGCCCGAGCTCGTAGATGTCGGCCGGAATTTCCGGGTCATACACGGTTTTCAGCGCCGAGATGATGTCATCGCTCAGCCGCGCCAGTTCCTCGCGCGGGATCGCCGATTCGGCCACGGATGTTTCCGTACCGGTTTCGGTCACAGTCTTGGTTTCGGATGCGTCGCTCATCGGCTTTGCTCCTTCAGGAAAAAAAGGCCCGCGCCTTGTCGAGCGCTTCGACAAGCACATCGATCTCCGCACGGGTATTGTAAAGCCCCATCGAGGCACGGCAAGTCGAGGTTGCGCCAAACCGCTTGAGCAGCGGCTGGGCACAATGGGTGCCCGCCCTCACCGCCACGCCGGAGCGGTCGATCAGCATCGAGATATCATGCGCATGAACACCTTCGATCTCGAAGGCAAAGATCGCGCCCTTGCCCGGAGCCGTACCGATCAGGCGAAGCGCATTGACCGCCGAGAGCTTCTCCTGCGCATAGGCAGCAAGATCAGCCTCGTGTGCGGCAATGCGCTCACGGCCGAGCTTCTCGATGTATTCCAGCGCCGCTCCCAGACCGATGGCTTGGACGATCGGCGGCGTCCCCGCCTCGAACCGGTGCGGCGGATCATTGTAGGTGACGCTGTCTTCGCTGACATCGACGATCATCTCGCCACCGCCCATGAAGGGCTGCATCGCCTTGAGCGCATCCATCTTGCCGTAAAGCACGCCGATGCCCGACGGGCCGTAGAGCTTGTGACCGGTCATCACGTACCAGTCGCAATCGATATCCTGCACATCCACCGGCATGTGCACGGCCGACTGGCTGCCGTCGATCAGCACCTTGACGCCGCGCTCATGCGCAATGCGGCAGACTTCCTTCACATCGACAACGGTGCCGAGCACGTTCGACATGTGGGTGACGGCCACAAGCTTGGTGCGAGCGGTCAGCGCCTTGCGGAAATCATCAAGATCGAAATTGCCCTCATCATCCACGCCGACCCAGACGATCTTCGCGCCTTGGCGTTCGCGCAGAAAATGCCACGGCACGATGTTGGAGTGATGCTCCATGATGGTGATGACGATCTCGTCGCCATCTTCGATATGCGGCATGCCGTAGCCATAGGCGACCGTGTTGATCGCCTCGGTGGTCGATTTGGTGAACACCACATTGTCGACCGATGGCGCATTGAGGAACCGCTTCACGATCTCGCGGGCGTTCTCATAGGCATCCGTCGCTGCATTGGAAAGGAAATGCAGGCCCCGGTGCACATTGGCATATTCGTTCGAATAGGCATGCGTGACCGCGTCGATCACCGCCTGAGGCTTCTGTGCCGAGGCGCCGTTGTCGAGATAGACCAGCGGCTTGTCGTGAACCATGCGCGACAGGATCGGAAAATCCCTGCGCACCGCCTCAACATCATATGCCTGATTCAGAGTATCAGCCATGATCGGCAAGCCACTGTTCGATAAGCGTTTCCAGCGCTTCGACCAGGTCCTCGTTTTCCAGCTCGTCAATCAACTCATCGACAAAACCATTGACCAGAAGCCCGCGCGCCGACTTCTCCGAGATGCCGCGCGCCATCAGGTAGAACAGGTGATTGTGGTCGATATCGATCACCGTCGCCCCATGGGCGCAGATCACGTCATCGGCAAAGATCTCGAGTTCCGGCTTGGCAGAGAACTCGCCGTCATCCGACAGAAGCAGCGTGTTGCAGGCCATCTGCGCATCGGTCTTTTGTGCCACCTGCGCCACCCGGATCTGTCCCTGGAAGACGCCGCGGGCGCGGTTCAGCACCACGTTGCGGACGATCTCCGACGACGTCGTGTTGGGCACGTTGTGGCCAAGCGTCAGCGTCACGTCGGTGTGGCTGTCGCCCGCCAGCAGGTTGACACAGCGCAAATCGAGATGTGAGCCCTCGCCGGCTGCTTCCACATGCAGCTCCTGCCGCACCAGCTTGCCGCCGGCATTGATCACGTAGAGCTTCAGCCTGGCGTCAGCGCCGAGTCGGGCATTGAGCTGCGCCAGCCGCTGATCGTCTTCACCGCAGCCCTGCAAAATGATCCAGGTCACGTCCGCGCCATCGGCGAGATCAAGCGTGGTCACCGCGCTCGAGAGGCCGGTCTGTCCCTTGTCGCCCAGATGCCGATCGACGATGGTCGCGGTCGCCTTGGCGCCGAAGCTGGCTGCAAAGCGATTGTGCACCTGGCCGCCCGACTGGGTCGACTGGATTTCGATGATCTCCTCGATCGCCTGGTCGGCAGCCACGGAGAAGCTGTAGCCGTCCATCACGAAGGCGCCGTTGAGACGGCCGATCAGATCATCGGAACCGCGGGGCACAAGCGTCTTCACCGCCTCACCGGAGGCCAGAAGTTCCATATAGGAGCTCAGTGCCACGCCTTCGGGCGCGCGAATTTCAGCGCTCTGGCCCTGCACCACCGGCAGCACCAGGCTGCCGCGGACCAGCGGGTCGACCTGCTGCGCGGCCCCGCTGGCCTGGCCCGGGACATCGCGCAGAAGGTTGCGCAGGTCGGTATAGTGCCAGCTTTCGACGCGGCGCGTGGGCAGCCCGTCGCTGCTGATCGCACTGACCAGCTTGTCGCGGGCGGCGGTTACCGGCGCGTCACCGGGCAATTGCCCCATGATCTCGGCGAAACTGTCCAGAATCGCCTTTTCTGCGGCAGTGTGTGGCGGTTTTGTCTGCATGTTCATGCCTGTCTCTCCTGAGCTTCCGGCCCGTTCGTTCGGCGTCACCTCAAGCGGCGGCTTCGATGATCCCGGCATAGCCATTGGCTTCCAGATCAAGCGCCAGATCCTTGTCACCGGTCTTGATCACCTGGCCCTTGTAAAGCACGTGCACGGTGTCAGGCACGATGTGCTCGAGCAGGCGCTGGTAGTGGGTGATGACGATCACCGCACGGTCCGGCGAGCGCAGCGCGTTGACGCCATCGGACACGATCTTCAGCGCGTCAATGTCGAGGCCGGAGTCGGTCTCGTCGAGCACGCACAGCTGGGGTCCAAGCAGCTTCATCTGCAGAATCTCGGCGCGCTTCTTTTCGCCACCCGAGAACCCGACATTGAGCGGACGCTTGAGCATGTCGGGATTGATCTGCAGGCTGGCTGCAGCTTCCTTGACCAGCTTGATGAATTCCGGCGTCTTCAGCTCTTCCTCGCCGCGCGCCTTGCGCTGCTCGTTCATCGCCACCTTGAGGAACTGCATGGTGGCAACGCCGGGGATTTCGACCGGATACTGAAACGCCAGGAAGATGCCCTTGGCGGCGCGCTCGGACGGGTCGAGCTCGAGAATGCTCTCGCCGTTGTACAGGATATCACCTTCGGTGACTTCGTAGTCGTCGCGGCCGGCCAGAATGTAGGACAGCGTCGATTTGCCGGAGCCGTTCGGCCCCATGATGGCAGCGACTTCGCCGGCCTTGACCGTCAGGTTGAGGCCGCGAATGATTTCCGTGCCGTCTTCGGCGATGCGGGCGTGTAGGTTCTTGATTTCCAACATGTCGTAGTTTCCCAACTCGAATTCAATTTGTGTCTGGACCGGCTTCACTCCGGTCGGGCTTTACAGCCCAGTCAATCCTCGGATCATCGGCAGCACCGTGGCGGCGATGATGCCAACCACTCCCCCGATCAGCACCCGCACCAGCCTGCCGCCGAAACTTGACGCCAGCGCCGACAGCACGCCACAGATGACGGCGTACTAGGCGATTGCTGTTGCATCGATGCTCATGGGTCATGCTCCCGTCTTGAGGAGCGCCGGACCGAAGCCCGGCCGCCACTCTTGTGCTTAACCGACGCTGCCTTCCAGGCTGATGCCGATCAGCTTTTGCGCTTCGACCGCAAACTCCATCGGCAGTTCCTGAATCACTTCCTTAACGAAGCCGTTGACGATCAGCGCGATGGCTTCTTCCTCGGGGATGCCGCGGGCCAGGCAGTAAAACAGCTGGTCCTCGGAAATCTTCGAGGTGGTCGCCTCATGCTCGAACTGTGCCGTCGAGTTCTTGGCTTCGATATAGGGCACCGTGTGCGCGCCGCACTGATCGCCGATCAGCAGGCTGTCGCACTGGGTGAAATTGCGCGCATTCGACGCCTTGCGGTGGGCAGAAACCTGGCCGCGATAGGTGTTGGACGAATGGCCTGCAGAAATCCCCTTGGAGATGATCCGGCTCGAGGTGTTCTTGCCCAGATGGATCATCTTGGTGCCGGAATCGATCTGCTGGTAGCCGTTCGACACTGCGATCGAGTAGAACTCGCCGCGCGAATTGTCGCCGCGCAGGATGCAGGACGGGTACTTCCAGGTGATCGCAGACCCGGTCTCGACCTGGGTCCAGGAAATCTTGGAGTTCTTGCCGCGGCAATCGCCACGCTTGGTGACGAAGTTGTAGATGCCGCCCTTGCCGTCCTTGTCGCCAGGATACCAGTTCTGCACCGTCGAATACTTGATCTCGGCATCATCCATGGCGATCAGCTCGACCACGGCGGCATGCAGCTGGTTCTCGTCGCGCTGTGGCGCGGTGCAGCCTTCGAGGTAGGAGACGTAAGCCCCTTCTTCGGCGATGATCAGCGTGCGCTCGAACTGGCCGGTGTTCTTCTCGTTGATGCGGAAATAGGTCGACAGCTCCATCGGACAGCGAACGCCCTTCGGCACATAGACGAACGATCCGTCGGTGAACACGGCCGCATTGAGCGTGGCGTAATAGTTGTCGGTGACCGGAACCACGGTACCAAGATATTTCTGGACCAGTTCCGGATACTCGCGCATCGCTTCTGAGATCGACATGAAGATCACGCCGGCCTTGGACAGCTCTTCCTTGAAAGTGGTCACGACCGAAACAGAATCGAACACCGCATCAACAGCAATCTTCGACTGCTGCACGCCGGCCAGGATTTCCTGCTCGCGCAACGGAATGCCGAGCTTTTCGTAGACCCGCAGCAGTTCCGGATCGACGTCGTCAATCGACTTCGGCCCGGTGGTGCCCTTGGGCGCCGAGTAGTAGTGGATGTCCTGGAAGTCGATCTTCGGATAATCGACACGCGCCCATGTGGGCTCTTCCAGCGTCAGCCAGCGCTTGAACGCGTCCAGACGCCATTCCAGCATCCATTCGGGCTCATTCTTCTTGGCCGAGATCATCCGGATGGTGTCTTCGGTCAGGCCCTTGGGCGCGGTATCGCTTTCGATGACGGTCTCGAAACCGTATTTGTACTGATCCACGTCAATCTGACGTACCTGATCAATGGTTTCCTGCACTGCAGGCATGGCGCTCTCCAATCTCGCCGGGTCAAGGCCGGTGGCTTGTTAACGTCTTGTGATGTGCCGCTCATGGCTCACCACTATGTAGGGTGGGACGGCTGTCCCTGCTATGTCATTCGCGAAATTTCCTTGTTCGCGAACAGAAATCTAAATGCTCACCCTAGGCGGCAACCGGCGCGCCTTTGCGCGCCATCCGCCTGGTGTTGATCGCGTTGAACGCCTCGAGGAACCGCTCAACGTCTTTTTGGCCGTGCTCCCGGCCAAGGCTGATCCGGATTGCGCCCAACTCCGTGTCGGCTCCCATCGCCGCAAGCACGTGGCTGGTGCCGATCTTTCCCGAAGAACAGGCAGCACCCGCCGACACCGCAATACCTTCCATGTCAAAGGCGATCTGCGCGGTTTCCGCCTTCAGATCAGGAAGCGAAAAGAAGCAGGTATTGGCAAGCCTGTCGGCCGTCGAACCATGGATGATCACATCGGGCGCAAGCTCGTTAAGCCCGGCTTCCAGACGGTCACGCAGCTCCGCAACACGCTCGATATCGGCCAGCGCTTCGCTTGCCACTTCGGCGGCGGCGCCAAAGCCGGCAATACAGACAAGGTTCTCGGTACCGCCACGATGGCCCTTTTCCTGGCCACCGCCACGCAGCAAGGGTGCAGGCATCAGGATCTCGCCGGCGCTGATCAGCGCGCCGATCCCTTTCGGACCGCCGATCTTGTGACCCGACAGGATCATGAAATCCGCGCCAAGCGCTTCAAGTGACAGCGGCAGGCGGCCAGCCCCCTGCACGGCGTCAACAACCACGAGGCCATGATGTGCCTTGACGATGTCTGCGGCTTCACGGACCGGCTGGATCACGCCGGTTTCATTGTTGGCCAGTTGCAGACCGAGCATGGCCTGACCACTAGCCTGGTCATGGGCGGCCAGCGCCTCGGAAAGCGCGGCCAGGTCAAGCCGGCCATTGCCATCGACCGGCAGGACTGTGACCTGATCAGGCGCAAACCGTCCGCCCTCGAGCATCGCGGGATGCTCCACCGCGGACACGAACAACCGCGACACCCGGACGTGAGAACGGCCCATGCGGAAATCCGGCGTCAGCACATGGTTGGCGGCTTCCGTGGCGCCCGAGCAGAACACGATCTGCGCGGCAGGCACGCTGCAGAGCCGTGCGACAGCTTCACGTGCGCTGGTGATGACGGCACGGGACTTGCGGCCTTCCGCATGCACAGAGGACGGATTGCCAGGCAGCGCCATCGCATCGACCATCGCAGCCTGCGCTTCCGCTAAAAGCGGCGCAGTCGCGTTGTAATCGAAATAGAGACGCCCAGTGGCCATGGTTTTGTTGCCTGCGGATACCGTCTGCCGTGATGGCTAACGCATTTTTCTTGAATTTTCCGTGTCCGATGCCGTAAGACACACAAACTTTCAGCGATCACGCTGCAGTTTCGAACGATTCTAAACTAGGTTCTAGGGAGCCGCCCCGCCCTCGTCAAGGGTCCGGACGCGTTATCCCCCCGCCCGCCAGGTTCGCAAAACCCGTCAGCAGGCACTCGCGAACCCAGCTCACGTATGGAGTATCAATGCCTGAAGTTATTTTCAACGGACCCGCCGGTCGTCTCGAAGGCCGCTACCAGCCGGGCAAGGAAAAGAACGCACCGATTGCCATCATCCTGCATCCGCACCCGCAGTTCGGCGGCACCATGAACAACCAGATCGTCTATCAGATGTTCTACATGTTCCAGCAGCGCGGATTCACGACGCTGCGCTTCAACTTCCGCTCGATCGGTCGCAGCCAGGGTGATTTCGACCACGGCGCCGGAGAACTCTCCGATGCCGCCGGCGCGCTCGACTGGGTGCAGAGCCTGCATCCCGATTCGAAGAGCTGCTGGGTCGCAGGCTATTCCTTCGGCGCCTGGATCGGCATGCAGCTCTTGATGCGGCGGCCGGAGATCGAAGGTTTCTTCTCGATCGCGCCGCAGCCCAACACCTATGACTTCTCGTTCCTGGCACCCTGCCCGTCCTCGGGCCTGATCATTCACGGCGATGCCGACAAGGTCGCGCCCGAAAAGGACGTCAACGGCCTGGTTGAAAAGCTCAAGCTGCAGAAGGGCATCCTCATCACCCAGAAGACCCTGCCGGGCGCCAACCACTTCTTCACCGGCAAGATCGATGAGCTGATGACCGAGTGCGAGGACTATCTCGACCGCCGCCTGGCCGGCGAACTGGTCCCGGAGACGGCTGCCAAGCGCCTGCGCTGACGCTCAACACAGCGAAACGAGAACAGGGCATGACGGAGAAATCCGTCATGCCCTTTTTGGTCTGTGGCTGGAGCGCGGCAGCCCTTTTGGGAAAGAGCCGCGGGCTCTTGCCTACTTGCTTCTGTCCGGTCCGCCGGTGTGGCCGCTGCGGGTGACGGAAACCGGGTCGCTGGCAGGAAACGTATCCTCAAGGCCCTCGTCCAGCTCGTCGTCGAGATCCTCGTCAAATGTATGGGGTACCGATTCACCCTCGGCAGCCTGAACCGCCTCGTCCCGGGTTGAATAGAAGGGGGATCGCCGGCCATCGATGATGTAAACCCAGCCATCGTCGCGATGTTCAAGTTCGTAGTTTTGCTTTGTCATGATTCCACCTTTCACTGCCCAACTCGTGCAGTGCCATATGGTTCCATCTGACAGAACTTTTTTGGCCGTCGGCCATTCGGCGCCTGGGGAGCGCCGCTATTAGAGCTCGACCACCTTGCCGTCGTGGAGTGTCACCCGGCGATTCATCAGGCTCGCCAGATCGTGATTGTGGGTCGCGATCACCGCAGACAGACCGGATTGCCGCACCAGCGCATCAAGCGCTTCGAAGACATAGCCGGCGGTTTCCGGGTCGAGATTGCCGGTTGGCTCGTCTGCGAGCAGCACCAGCGGCGCATTGGCAACCGCGCGGGCGATGGCCACGCGCTGCTGCTCACCGCCTGACAGCTCGGATGGCCGGTGATCGGCCCGGTGCCCGATCCGCATGTAATCGAGCAACTGCTCGGCCCGCTCCCTGGCTTCGGCCTGCGGCAGGCCCGAGATCAACTGCGGCATCATGATGTTTTCCAGCGCCGAAAACTCCGGCAACAGATGATGGAACTGGTAGACGAAACCGATCTCTGAACGCCGGATGGCGGTGCGGCGATCATCGGGCAGGTTGCCGCAGGCTTCCCCGTCAACCAGCACATCGCCGTCGTCGGGATGCTCGAGCAGACCGGCAAGATGCAAAAGCGTTGATTTGCCGCTGCCCGAGGGCGCCACCAGCGCCACGGTTTCCCCGGGCTGCAGGCTGAAATTTGCCTCGTCCAGGATCGAGATCTGGTTCTCGCCCTGCACAAAGTGACGGCTGACATTGACCAGCTGCAAGACCGGAGCTGCGGCATTGCCCATAGGATTACTCATAACGCAGCGCCTGTACAGGATCGAGTTTGGAGGCTCGCCAGGATGGGATCAATGTGGCGATGAACGACAAGGCCAGCGCCACGATCAGCACGACAATCGTCTCACCGGTATCCATGTCGGCCGGCAACTGGCTCAGGAAATAGAGCTCCGGATTGAACAGCGTTGTGCCCGACAGCCAGGAGAAGAACTGGCGGATGCTCTCGACATTGAGGCACACGATCACGCCGAGCAGGAACCCGGCAATGGTGCCGGTGACACCGATCGCAGCGCCAGTCATGAAGAAGATCCGCATCACCGAACCCGAGGTCGCCCCCATGGTGCGCAGGATGGCGATGTCGCGGCCCTTGTCCTTGACCAGCATGATCAGCCCCGAAACGATGTTCAGCGCCGCAACCAGGATGATCAGTGTGAGGATCATGAACATCACATTGCGCTCGACCTGCAAGGCCGAGAAAAAGGTCTGGTTGCGCTGCCGCCAGTCACTGATGAAGATCTGCCGCTCCGCCGCAGCCTCGACCAGCGGCCGCATGGTGTCGATGTCATCCGGATCTTTGACAAAGATCTCGATCGACTGCACCACACCTTCGGCATTGAAGTAGAGCTGCGCCTCTTCAAGCGGCATGTAGATGATCGATGAATCATACTCGGACATGCCGACCTCGAAAATCGCCGAGACCGGATACGCCTTGACCCGCGGCGTCACGCCAAATGGCGTCACATCGCCCTCAGGCGCCACCAGGGTGATCAGATCGCCGGCGCCACGCCCCAGCGACTGGGCCATGCGCGAACCGATCGCCACGCCCTCGCCTGCGGTAAAGCCGACCAGGTCACCGGAGCGGATGTTTTCCGAGACGATTTTCATCGACTGGAAGTCTTCGGCCCTGATCCCGCGCACCAGCGCGCCGGTTCCGGCGCCACCGACACCCGATGCCAGCGTCTGGCCTTCGACCAGCGGGATCGCATTGACGACCCCGTCGACCAGCTTGAAGCGATCCGCCAGTGCCGCGTAGTCATCGAGCGGACGATCGATCGGCTGCACCACCATGTGGCCATTGATGCCGAGGATCCGGGTGATCAGCTCACCGCGAAAACCGTTCATCACCGACATCACGATAATCAGCGTCGCCACGCCAAGCATGATTCCGACGAAGGAAAAACCGGCGATCACCGAAATGAAAGCCTCTTTTCTGCGCGAGCGCAGATAGCGCCAGGCCACCATCCGCTCAAAAGCCGAAAAAGGCCTGGCTGAGGGCATGGCGGAGACGGCTGAACTCTCGGCATCGGTCATCGGATCATCCTTTGGCCTACCCTTGGCCTATCGGGCTTGCGCGAGGCGGTTGATGGCAGCTTCGATCGACAGCGTTTCGCGCTCGCCGGTGGCCCGGACCTTGATCTCGACATTGCCCTCGGCGACCGACCGCGGTCCGGCAATGACCTGCAGAGGCAGGCCGATTAGGTCGGCCTTGGCAAATTTTGCCCCGGCGCGCTCGTCGGTATCGTCGTAAAGCACTTCGAGGCCGGCATTCTCAAGCGCGGTCTCGATCTGTTCGCAGGCTGCGTCGCAGGCCGCGTCACCGGGCTTCATGTTGATCAGGCCGATATCGAACGGCGCCGCGCCTTCGGGCCAGATGATGCCGTTCTCGTCATGCGAGGCCTCGATGATGGCGCCGAGCAGGCGCGACGGGCCAATCCCGTAGGAGCCCATCTGCACGAAATGCTGCTTGCCGTCCGAGCCCTGAACGAAGGCGTTCATCGGCTCGGAATATTTGGTGCCGAAATGGAAAATATGCCCGACTTCGATGCCGCGGGCGGAGACGCGGGCGTCCTCGCCGAGCCCTTCCCAGGCCTCGCGCGCCCACTCTTCCTTTTCCATGATCTCATCGGTCGCGGCAAAAGGCGTGGTCCAGGTATCGACAATGGCCGCAACCGCAGCGTCATCATCATAATTCATGTCCTTGGGCGGCACCGCAAATCCTTCGAAATCGCGGTGGCAGAACACCTGGCTTTCACCGGTTTCAGCCAGAACGATGAACTCGTGGCTCAGATTGCCGCCAATCGGCCCGGTGTCGGCCCGCATAGGGATCGATTTCAGCCCGCAACGCTCAAACGTGCGGAGATAGGATACGAACATCCGGTTATAGGCAGCTTTCGAGGCATCGTAATCGAGGTCGAAGGAATAGGCGTCCTTCATCAGGAATTCGCGCCCGCGCATCACGCCGAAACGGGGCCGGCGCTCGTCACGGAACTTCCACTGGATGTGGTAGAGATTGAGCGGCAGATCCTTGTAGGATTTGACGTAGGAGCGGAAGATATCGGTGACCATCTCTTCATTGGTCGGACCGTAGAGCATTTCGCGGTCGTTGCGGTCGTTGATGCGCAGCATCTCCTGGCCGTAATCATCGTAACGGCCGCTTTCCTTCCACAGGTCAGCCGGCTGCACCGTCGGCATCAGGATTTCGATCGCCCCTGCCCGGTTCTGCTCTTCCCGGACGATATTGCACACCTTGTCGAGAACGCGCTTGCCCAGCGGCAGCCAGGAATAGACCCCCGCAGACTGCTGCTTGATCATGCCGGCGCGCGCCATCAGGCGGTGCGAGACGATTTCCGCATCCTTGGGGTTTTCCTTGAGGATAGGAAGAAAGTATTTGGACAGACGCATTGGGATGATCCGGTTTGGCTTCAGCCTTGATGGCCGATTCGGGCAAAATGAGGGTTGCCCCGACGAAGGTCGGGACTCATGCGTTCTTATCCGCTTCGCCTGGCAAAGAAAACCCGTACATCGCCGACTTGCGGGCCGCGCCAGTAGATTGATGTACTAATCCATTCGTCTCAAACAGCCCTGTCACAAAACGCGTGACAAGCCGCCCGCATTGCGCTAAATAAAGCCCACTAAAGAGGCAAGTCTCAGTGGGAGTTGCCCAATTCGCGGTCAAAGTCTTGGGAGGATAGGATCTCAGGCGCGCTTTGTTCGCAGCCCCCGGGCAACCGGGAAACAGATCACGCGACACCTGAACAACAAGGCTCCAAGCCTTGTTTTTTTTTGGGCAGATTTCACGCAGTTCCAGTCAACGGCCAATGCAAAACGGCTCCGGTCACCATCATCGGTAACCGGAGCCGCTGCTAGACTGTTGTATAGGCTTAGTCGGACTTGCGCGCGCCCTTGCCAAGTTCTCTTTCGGCACGAACATCCTTGTCCATTTTCTCAAGACTTTCGATCACCCCGTCGTCGGGTGTCTGCTTGACGTCGGGAACAGCATGGCGCTGATTGCGCACATTGCTCTGATCGTTACCCTGAAGCGAATTGTCGCCCATCTTGTCCTGAGCCAGGTCGGATTCTGTCAGGCGGTCGGATTGTGTCTTGGACATTTAAGCCTCCATCGGAATTTGCAGTGCCCTGACCAACGGAGGTCCAGGCGCAAAGTTCCATGGAAGATGGCCGATCAGTTGGCTGCAGGCTTGAAGTCCGGCGCAAGCGCGATCAGGTCATCGAGTGTATATCCGCCAACCACGGTAACCAGAAAATAGGCCGCAAACACCGCGCCCGAAACCAGTGTGGTGCGCAAGAAGATCGGCAGAAAGCTGAAATTGGCCGGGGCACTGTGGGTTGTGCCCAAAGTGACGTCACCTTCATCGGCCTGACTGCGGGCCGAAAACGGCAGCACCGTGAACAGCACCACCCACCAGATGATGAAATAGATCGCAAACCCTGTTCCGAACCCCATAACCCTGCTCCTCAGACCTGCTCGAGTTCGATCAACGTGCCGTTGAAATCCTTGGGATGCAGAAACAGCACCGGCTTGTTGTGCGCCCCGATCTTGGGTTCGCCATCGCCAAGCACCCGTGCGCCTTCGGCCTTGAGGTGGTCCCGCGCCGCTAGGATATCCTCGACCTCGTAGCAGACGTGATGCATGCCGCCGGACGGGTTCTTGGCCAGGAACGCGGCAATCGGCGATGCCTCGTCCAAGGGTTCGAGCAATTCGATCTTGGTGTTGGGCAGGTTGATGAAGACAACCGTAACCCCATGCTCGGGCAGAACCTGCGGCTCGGTTACTTCCGCTGCCAGCATGGTGCGGTACTGCGCACTCGCCGCCGCAAGATCAGGCACCGCGATTGCCACATGGTTCAGCCGTCCAAGCATGATCGTCCTCTCACACCTTGTTGACGAACACCGTCACCACAGGCTTCTTGCCCCATACCTCGTTTGCAGCGGCGCGAACAGAGCGGCGAATTGCCTCGCGTACGCCATCGATGTCCTTGCGCCGGCCACGCGGAATGCTTTCGACCGCACCGAGGACGGAATCGTAGAGGATGTCTTCCATATCGTCGCCATCGGCATCGAAGGCCGGCAGGCCGATTGCCGAGACAACCGGATCGCGCTGGAACTCGAAGCGGTGATCCAGAACCACATTGACGGCGACATGGCCGGCAAAGGACAGTTTCCGGCGCTCGGAAATGCCCATCTCGTCGTAATCGCCGATCAGCTGGCCATCCTTGAAGATGCGGCCGTGATGGGCTTCGCCGATCACTTCCGGCGCCCCCGGCGCCAAGCGCAGGATATCGCCATTGCGCACCCGCGGCGTGATCGCGATCCCGGAGGCCTGCGCCAGTTCCGCCTGCGCCGTCAGATGGGCGGCTTCGCCGTGCACCGGCACGAGGATCTGCGGCTTGACCCATTCATACATCTGCACCAGCTCAGAACGGCGCGGGTGACCCGAAACATGCACGAGTGCCTCGTTGTCGGTGATGATCTTGATGCCCTGTTCGATCAGACCGTTCTTGATGTCGATGATGCCCTTTTCATTGCCCGGAATGGCGCGCGAGGAAAACACCACGGTGTCACCGGACGCCAGCGCGACATTGCGCATCTCGTCACGTGACAGCTTCGCCAGCGCTGCGCGCGGCTCGCCCTGGCTGCCGGTGAGAATGACCACCACCTTGTCGCGGGGAATATAGCCATACTCGTCTTCGGCCAGGAATTCAGGGATACCGTCCATCATGCCGAGTTCGGTGGCGACATTGACCACGCGCTTGATCGAACTGCCGAGAAGGAGAACCTCCCTGCCCGCGTCGCGCGCGGCTTCCGCAATCGAGCGGATACGGCCGACATTGGAGGAGAAGGTCGTGATCGCCACACGGCCTTCGGCCTGCTCGATGACCTCGCGCAGCCCCGCGCTGATTTCCTTTTCCGATGGCGAAATCCCGTCGCGCATGGCGTTGGTGGAATCGCACATCATCGCGAGGATCCCCTCCTCGCCCAGCTGCCGGAACCGGTGTTCGTCGGTCAGCGGTCCGAGCGACGGCGTGGCATCGATCTTCCAGTCGCCGGTGTGGATGAGATTGCCGAGCGGTGTCCGGATCGCCAGCGAAAACGGCTCCGGAATCGAGTGGTTGACGGCCACCGGCTCGATCTCGAAAGGACCGGCAGTAAAGCGTTCCCCCGCCTTGAACAGCTTGACCGGCACTTCCGCCCGGGTCCGTTCATAGGCCCGCTTGGCCTCCAGCATTCCCGCGGTGAAGGCAGACACATAGACCGGCACGTTCAACTGCGGCCAGATCTGCGCCAGACCGCCATAGTGGTCCTCATGCGCATGCGTGATGATGATCGCCTTGAGCTGCTTGCCCAGTTTCTTGACGAAATCGATGTCCGGCAGAATGAGATCAACGCCCGGAAGCTCGGGCCCAGGAAATGTGACACCGCAATCGACCATGATCCATTCGCGCTGCTTGGGCGAGCCATAGCCATAAAGCGCCAGATTCATGCCGATTTCGCCAACGCCGCCCAACGGGACGAATACGAGATCCTGTTCTTTTGTCATCAATTATCCTGTCTGATGTCTTCACTGCGAGGCGCCCGCGTCAATAACGCTTTCTGGTCGCTGCAGGATTCATGGATTGTGCATGGTTTTCATCTGGAACCAGACCTGGATCAAGGTGAAAATCATGCGTTCTCAGGCAAAAAACACGTCGCCTGAAGCGATCATCTGTGTCTCACCATCCGGCATTGCAAGCATCAGCCTGCCTTCGTCGTCTATTCCGTCAAACAGACCATGGATTTGCCGGTCTGGCAAATTCACCGTCACCGGCTTACCGATCCCCTCGGCACGATCGATCCAGGCCTGGCGCACCTGTGCGAGACCGCGGCCTTCGTCCCAGTCCTTCAGCACGCTGTCCATCGAGACAACCAGTCGCGCGAACAGCTCCTGCGGCGTGATCGCACTGCCCTGATCCGCCAGGCACGTCGATGGATAAAGCCCGGTATCGGGACGGTGCGCGACATTGATGCCGCAGCCTATGACCACCGCCCTGCGCCCGTCTGCCAATTGCTCCGCCTCGATCAGGATACCGGACGTCTTGTGCCCATCGATGAGCAGGTCATTCGGCCACTTGATATTCAGCAGGCCGCGCGCCTCATCCGGCAGGGCTGCAGCCACGGCGTCGTGAACCGCAACGGTAACCGCAAGCGGAAGGCTTGCCAGCGCTTTTTGCGGACCCGGATCGATCAGCAGCAGCGACGAATAGAGATTGCCCGGTTCTGACACCCAGGTCCGGCCCCTGCGGCCGCGGCCGAAGGTCTGGCGTGTGGCGGTTATCCACAACCCGCCAGCATCACCCGCACGCGCCCGCTCCATGCATTCCGCGTTGGTGGATGCCACATCCCCCAACGCGATGTGCCGGAATTCCGGATCTCTCATACGGCGCGCCGCGCCATCTTAGAAGAAGGTCTGCGCGGCAACATCGGCTGCAAGCCCCAGCGGGTTGCCCACAAGCACGTAGAACAGAACGAACAGACCCGACATCCCGAACACCAGCTTGAGTTCACCTGCCACCGGAACAAACGAGCCATTGGGCTCGTCGAACCACATGATCTTGACGATCCGGAGGTAGTAATAGGCGCCGACAACAGAGGCCAGGACGCCGATGATGGCCAGCGCGTAGAGCTTGGCTTCGATCGCTGCGACAAAGACAAAATACTTGCCGAAGAAGCCTGCCAGCGGCGGAATGCCTGCGAGCGAGAACATCAGGATGGTCAGCATCAAGGCCATGAACGGGTTGGTCGAGGACAGTCCGGCCAGATCGTCGATCTGCTCGACATTGCCGTCTTCCTTGCGCCGCATGGCGAGGATGCAGGCAAATGTGCCGAGCGTCATGACCATGTAGATCAGCATGTAGAGGATGACGCCGCGGACACCGGCCTGGCTGCCGGCGGCAAGCCCGACCAGCGCGAAGCCCATATGGGCGATCGACGAATAGGCCATCAGCCGCTTGATATTCTTCTGGCCGATCGCGGCAAAGGCGCCGAGAACCATGGAGCCGATGGAGATGAACACGACGATCTGCTGCCAGTCGAGCGTCACCGGCTCAAAGGCAACGATGACGATACGGACGAACAGCGCCATGGCGGCAACCTTGGGGGCTGCGGCAAAGAATGCAGTGACAGGTGTCGGCGCGCCCTCATAGACGTCCGGCGTCCACATGTGGAACGGCACGGCGGAGATCTTGAAAGCAATACCGGCAAGCAGGAACACTAGGCCGAAGATCAGACCGAGCGACCGTTCGCCGCCGGCAATTGCTGCAGCAATCTCGTCAAAGCCTGTATGACCGGTGTAGCCATAGACCAGAGATGCGCCGTAGAGCAGCATGCCCGACGACAGCGCTCCAAGCACGAAATACTTGAGCCCCGCTTCGGTCGACCGCTGGCTGTCACGGTTGATGGCCGCGACGACATAGAGTGCCAGCGACTGCAGCTCGAGACCCATGTAGAGCGCGACCAGGTCGTTGGCCGAGATCATCAGCATCATGCCGAGCGTTGCCAGCACGAACAGCACCGGAAGCTCGAACTTGTCGATCCGCTCGGCCTTGGCATGCCCGACCGTCATCACCATGGCGGTGATTGCCCCGATCAGGGCCAGCACCTTCATGAAGCGGGCGAAGGGATCGGACAGGAAAGCGCCGTTGAAGGCCTCGCCATTGCCGGTCACCAGCACCAGCACCAGGCCTGCCATGATCAGCAATGCGACCGCCAACCCGTTGACCAGCGTCACCGACTTCTCGCCGGAGAACACGCCGACCATCAGGAGCGCCATTGCACCCACGGCCAGCATGAGCTCGGGCACGGATAGCTGAAGGCTGGTAGAGAGAATTTCTGGCGTCATGGTCCCGCAGTCTCCGTAGCTCAGTTAACCGACAGCGCGAGATCGCGCGCTGCCTGCAGCGAAGCCGTGTAGTTGTTGATCAGTGCGTCAACCGAAGCTGCCGTCACATCAAAGATCGGCGCCGGATAGACACCGAAGAGGATTGTCAGCGCGATCAGCGGATACAGGATCGCTTTCTCGCGGCCCGACAGGTCGAGCATGGCCTTCAGGCTTTCCTTCTCCAGCGCGCCGAAGACGACGCGGCGGTAGAGCCACAGCGCGTAGCCTGCTGACAGGATCACGCCGGTCGTAGCGAACAGCGCCACCCAGGTGTTGACCCGGAACACGCCCATCAGCGTCAGGAATTCACCAACAAAGCCCGAGGTGCCGGGAAGCCCGACATTGGCCATGGTGAAGATCATGAACGCCACCGCATATTTCGGCATGTTGTTGACCAGTCCGCCATAGGCCGCGATCTCGCGGGTATGCAGCCGGTCATAGACAACGCCCACGCACAGGAACAAGGCGCCTGAGACAAGCCCGTGGCTGAGCATCTGGAAGATCGCGCCCTGCACGCCCTGCTGGTTGGCCGCAAAGATGCCCATGGTCACGAAGCCCATATGCGCCACCGACGAGTAGGCAATCAGCTTCTTGATGTCTTCCTGCACCAGCGCCACCAGCGAGGTGTAGATGATGGCGACGACCGACAGCACGAAGATGAACGGCGCGAAATCGGCGGAGGCGATCGGAAACATCGGCAGCGAGAAGCGCAGGAAGCCGTAGCCGCCGAGCTTCAACAAAATACCAGCCAGGATCACCGAACCCGCGGTCGGCGCCTCGACGTGAGCATCGGGCAACCAGGTGTGAACCGGCCACATCGGCATCTTCACCGCAAACGAGGCAAAAAACGCCAGCCACAGCCAGGTTTGCATCTCCGCCGGGAAGTTGTGCGCCAGCAGCGCCCGGATGTCGGTGGTGCCCGCATCCCAGTACATCGCCATGATCGCCAGCAGCATCAGCACCGAGCCGGCAAGCGTGTAGAGGAAGAACTTGAAGCTTGCATAGACGCGGCGCTTGCCGCCCCAGACGCCGATGATGATGAACATCGGAATGAGACCGGCCTCGAAGAACACGTAGAACAGCACGATATCGAGCGCGCAGAACACGCCGATCATCATGGTTTCGAGCACCAGGAAGGCGATCATGTATTCCCGCACGCGGGTTTCAATCGAGTTCCAGCTTGCCAGGATGCACAGTGGCATCAGGAAAGTGGTGAGGATGACGAACAGCATCGAAATGCCGTCCACGCCCATCGCGTAGGAGAACATCGAACCGGGAAGGTCGATGGCTTCGACCATCTGGAAACCGGGATCGCTGACATCAAAGCTCGCCCAGATGAGCAGCGACATCACGAAGGTCGCGGTGGTGCCCAAGAGCGCCACCTGGCGGATATTGCGCCGTCCGATCTCGGTATCATCCTTGATCGGCAGCAGAAACAGCACGCAGATCAGCGGTATGAAGGTGACAACTGACAATAGAGGCCAATCGGTCATCAGAATGCACTCCCGAGCATCATCCATGTGACAAGCGCTGCAATTCCGATCAGCATCACGAAGGCGTAGTGGTAGAGATATCCGGTCTGCAACCGGGTGATCCGGCCGGTGACGTCCTGGACGCGCGCGGCAATGCCGTTCGGGCCGTAGCCGTCAATGACGCGCCCGTCACCCTGTTTCCACAGGAACGAACCGAGCCATTTTGCAGGGCGGACAAAGATGAAATCGTAGAGCTCGTCAAAATACCATTTGTTGAGCAGGAAGCGGTAGAGCATCTGGTGATCCTCGGCCAGCCGCTTCGGTGTCTCCGGCGAACGGATGTAGAAGAACCAGGCCGTGATGAGGCCGATCAGCATGGCCACGAACGGGCTCAGCTTCACCCACAGCGGCACGTGGTGGAATTCCTCGACGATATTGTTGCCCGGCAGGGTGAACAGCGCACCTTTCCAGAAGGCGTCGTAATCATGGCCGAAGAAGAATTCCTTGAACACCACGCCGGCAAACAGCGCGCCGACAGCCAGGATGAACAGCGGCACCAGCATCACCGGCGGTGATTCATGGGCGTGATGCATCACGTCCGCAGAAGCCCGCGGCTTGCCGTGGAAGGTCATGAAGATCAGCCGCCAGGAATAGAAGCTGGTAAACAGCGCCGCGATCACCAGCAGGCCGAAGGCCACGCCCGCCGCGGAATTGTGCGCCACGTAAGCCGATTCAATGATGATGTCCTTGGAGAAGAACCCGGCCGTACCGATCAGCGTGCCGGGGATACCGACGCCGGTCAGCGCGATCGTGCCGATGATCATCATCCAGTAGGTCATCGGGATCTTCTTGCGAAGACCGCCCATGCGGCGCATGTCCTGTTCGTCGGAGACGGCGTGGATCACCGAACCGGCGCCAAGGAACAGCAGCGCCTTGAAGAAGGCATGCGTGAACAGGTGGAAGATCGCGCCGCCATAGGCGCCAATGCCGAGCGCCACGAACATGTAGCCCAGCTGCGAACAGGTCGAATAGGCGATGACGCGCTTGATGTCGTTCTGCACCAGACCGACAGTCGCGGCGAAGAAGGCGGTGATCGCGCCAATCCAGGTCACGACGGTCAACGCATCGGGCGCATATTCAAATACCGGCGACATGCGGGCCACCAGGAACACACCGGCAGTCACCATGGTCGCGGCATGGATCAGCGCCGAAACAGGGGTCGGGCCTTCCATGGCGTCAGGCAGCCAGGTGTGCAGCAGGAACTGTGCCGACTTGCCCATCGCGCCCATAAACAGCAGCAGGCAGACGCCGGTCAGCGCATGCGCCTTGTCGAGATGCATGCCGAACAGCGTGATCACGGCTTCGCCGGGCTCCGCGCCTTCGGCCGGAAGGTAATCAGCCACACCGGCAAAGATCGCATCAAACGAGGCCGAGCCGAACAGCACGAACAGGCCGAAGATACCGAGCAGGAAACCAAAATCGCCGACACGGTTGACGATGAAGGCCTTCATCGCCGCAGCATTGGCCGAGGGCTTCTTGTACCAGAAGCCGATCAGCAGATAGGAGGCGACACCCACGCCTTCCCAGCCGAAGAACATCTGCAGCAGATTGTCCGAGGTCACCAGCATCAGCATGGCGAAGGTGAAGAACGACAGGTAGGCGAAGAACCGCGGACGGTGCGGATCATGATGCATGTAACCGATCGAGTAGACGTGAACCAGGCAAGACACGCTGTTGACCACCACCAGCATCACGGCAGTCAGCGTGTCGATGCGAAGCGCCCATTCGACATTGAGCGAACCGGAATCGATCCAGCGCATGATCGGAATGCGGATCATCTCGCCATCGCCCATGGCGACGGTGAAGAACGCCACCCAGGACAGAAGCGCCGCGACGATGAGGAACAGCGTCGTGACATATTCCGACGCCTTGGCGCCGATGGCACGGCCACCGAAACCCGCGATCAGCGCGCCGATAAGAGGAAGAAAGACGATAGCGTGGTACATGGCTCTCTCAGCCCTTCATCATGTTGACGTCTTCCACGGCAATGGAGCCGCGGTTTCGGTAGAAGACGACGAGAATGGCAAGCCCGATCGCGGCTTCCGCCGCGGCGACTGTCAGGATCAGCAGCGCAAACACCTGGCCGACGATGTCATTGAGATGCATCGAGAAGGCAATCATGTTCAGATTGACGGCCAGCAGGATGAGCTCGACCGACATCAGGATGACGATCACGTTCTTGCGGTTCAGGAAAATCCCGAAAATGCCCAGCGTAAACAGGATCGCGCTGACAGTCAGGTAATGGGAGAGTCCGATTTCCATGCGATTATTCCTTCACGTCCCCGCGTTCAGATGCCCTGGCCGGGCTTGACCTTGACCACCTCGATGGCGGTCTCCTTTGTCCGGGCGACCTGCTCGGTGATGTCTTGCCGCTTGATGTGTTCACGATGTCTCAGCGTCAGCACGATGGCGCCGATCATGGCGACCAGAAGCACCATGCCTGCGATCTGGAAGTAGAAGATGTAATCGGTATAGAGCACATCCCCCAACGCCTGGGTATTGGTCCGCTCGCTCGGCGCCGGTATCGGGCTGGCCCCGCTCCCGGCCACGGCCGGATGAAACGCGTTGCCCGCCAGCACGATGATCAGCTCAGCCGCCAGGATGATGCCGACGAGGGCGCCCATCGGGGCATATTCCAGCGCGCCGGACTTCATTTCCGCGAAATCCACATCCAGCATCATCACCACGAAAAGGAACAACACCGCCACGGCGCCGACATAAACAACCAGCAGGATCATCGCCAGGAATTCAGCACCGGTGAGCAGGAACAGGCCTGCGGCGTTGAAGAAGGTGAGAATGAGGAACAAAACGGAATGCACCGGATTGCGCGCCGCGATCACCATGAAGGCGGATGCGACTGCCACGAAGGCAAACAAATAGAAAAACAGAGCCTGAAGACCCATGATCGGCGCCTTTTCGTCTTTCCCGCGAGTGACAACAACCTGGTGTCGCTGCCCCGGAGAGAGCCTGGATTGGCCCAAGCCGTCCCCTGCCCCCGCATGTGAATTCAAGACGACGCGCCCGAATGGTGCGCCGTCCCGGTGTCTTATCTGTAGGGCGAGTCGATCGCGATGTTGCGAGCGATTTCCCGTTCCCAGCGATCGCCATTGGCGAGCAGCCGGTCCTTGTCGTAATAGAGTTCTTCGCGCGTTTCCGTTGCGAATTCGAAGTTCGGTCCCTCGACGATCGCATCGACCGGGCAGGCTTCCTGGCAGAAGCCGCAATAGATGCACTTCACCATGTCGATGTCATAGCGAACTGTGCGGCGGGTGCCGTCATTGCGCCGTGGTCCGGCCTCGATGGTGATCGCCTGCGCCGGGCAGATCGCTTCGCACAGCTTGCAGGCAATGCAGCGTTCTTCACCGTTCGGATAACGCCGGAGCGCATGTTCGCCACGAAAACGCGGGCTCACAGGCCCCTTTTCGTTCGGATAGTTCACGGTCGCCTTCGGCTTGAAGAAATAGCGCATCGAAAGCACGAAGGCACCGAAGAATTCCTTCAGGAACAGCGATTTTGCGGCTTGAGCCAAGGCCATGGTCAGTCTCCGCTCTTGCCCGGCACAACCGGCCGGAATGGGGAATTGATGAGTGTGATCACGGTGCGGTTCCCGTCAGCTTGAGCACGAAGGCAACGATCACCAGCATCACCAGCGACAAGGGCAGGAACACCTTCCAGCCCAGCCGCATCAGCTGATCGTAGCGATAGCGCGGCACGAAAGCCTTCACGATCGAGAACATGAAGAACATCATGCAGACCTTGAGCACGAACCAGATGATGCCCGGGACCCAGTTGAGGAACCACACATCCAGCGGCGGCAGCCAGCCGCCCAGGAACAGGATGGTCGACAGCGCGCACATCAGCACGATGGCTGCATACTCGCCGAGCATGAACATCATGTAAGGCGTCGAGCCGTACTCCACCATGAAGCCCGCGACCAGTTCGGATTCAGCTTCCGGCAGGTCGAAAGGCGGACGGTTGGTCTCGGCCAGCGCCGAGATGAAGAAGATGATGAACAGCGGGAACAGCGCCAGCCAATGCCAGTCGAGCATCGAATTTGGCAGGCCGATCCGCGTGCCGATGCCGTTTGACTGGGCCAGAACGATGTCGGTCAGGTTGAGCGAGCCGACGCAAAGCAGCACCGCAACGATCACGAAACCCATGGAGACTTCGTAGGACACCATCTGCGCGGCGGAGCGAAGCGCACCCAGGAACGGGTATTTAGAGTTCGACGCCCAGCCGCCCATGATCACGCCGTAGACTTCCAGCGAGGAGATCGCGAACACGAACAGGATGCCGACATTGATGTCTGCGATCACCCAGCCGGCGTTGAACGGGATCACCGCCCAGGTCGCCAGCGCCAGGGTCACGGCCACCAGCGGTGCCAGCAGGAACACGCCCTTGTTGGCGCCCGACGGGATCACCGGCTCTTTCAGCACAAATTTCAACAGGTCGGCAAAGGACTGGAACAGGCCCCACGGTCCGACCACGTTCGGGCCGCGGCGAAGCTGCACCGCAGCCCAGACCTTGCGGTCGGCATAAAGCACATAGGCGATGAACAAGAGCAGTGTCACCAGCACCAGCAGCGACTGCCCGATCATGATGGCCGCGGGCCAGACATAAGTTGAGATGAAACCGTCCATGATGTTTCCCGCCCCTATTCCGCCGCCACTGCCTTGGCAGTCTTTGCCAAGGCCGAGCATTCAGCCATTACCGCCGAAGCGCGTGCGATCGGATTGGTCAAATAGAAGTCTTTGACCTGAGACGCAAACGCCGATTTGTTCATCCGGCCCGGTTTCTTCGCAATTGCGGCAATTGCGCTGCTGTCGCCGGTGGAAATCATGTCGATTTCCGCAAAATGCGGATATTCGGCATAGAGCGCCGCACGCAGACCAGCCAGCGAATCATAAGGCAGACGCTTGCCCAGTACGTCCGACAGCGCCCGCAGGATGGCCCAGTCTTCCTTGGCCTCGCCCGGCGCAAACGCAGCCCGGTTTCCCAGCTGCACCCGGCCTTCGGTATTCACATAGGTGCCCGACTTTTCGGTATAGGCCGCAGCCGGCAGGATCACGTCGGCATGATGGGCGCCATTGTCGCCGTGGGTGCCGATGTAGACTGTGAAACCGGCGGTCTTCTTGGTGAAGTCCAGCTCGTCAGCACCGAGCAGGAACAGCACGTCGGTCCCCGTCAGCATCTTGGCCGCATCGAGCCCGCCTTCGCCCGGCACCAGGCCGAGATCGAGCCCGCCGACGCGCGCAGCCGCCGTGTGCAGCACGGCAAACCCGTTCCAGTCGCCCTTCACCGCGCCGACCGCATCGGCAAGCTTGGCCGCATTGGCCAGAACGCCGGCACCATCGCTGCGGGTCAACGCACCCTGGCCGACGATGATCATCGGCTTCTTGGCGCGCTTGAGCTTGGACAGGAACTTGCTGTTGCCGTCGACCAGGTCCTTCAGCGTTTCCGGGCCGGCACCGAGATATTCATGATCGTAGCGCAGGTCCGCCTGCTCGCCGATCAGTGCGATCGGCAGATCATCCATCCGCCAGCGCTTGCGAATGCGCGCGTTCAGAATTGCAGCCTCGCGGCGCGGATTGGATCCAATGATCAGGATCGCGTCCGCGTCCTCGATGCCGTCGATGGTCGGGTTGAAGATGTAGCTCGCCCGGCCGAGTGACGGATCAAGGGCTGCGCCATCCTGACGGCAATCAATGTTCGCCGAACCCAGCGAAGACATCAGCGATTTCAGCGCGTACATCTCTTCGACGGTCGCAAGGTCGCCGGCAATCGCTCCGATCTTCTCCGGCGCTGCCGCTGATACCGCGGTAGCAATCGCGCCGAAGGCTTCGCCCCAGGAGGCAGCTTCCAGCCGGCAGTTGCGCCGTACATAAGGCCGGTCGAGACGCTGCGTGCGCAACCCGTCCCAGATGAAGCGGGTCTTGTCGGAGATCCACTCTTCGTTGATCGCCTCGTTGACGCGCGGCATCACCCGCATGACTTCGCGGCCGCGGGTATCGACCCGGATCGCCGAGCCGACAGCATCCATCACGTCGACCGATTCGGTCTTGTTGAGCTCCCACGGACGCGCCTGGAAGGCGTAGGGCCGCGAGGTCAGCGCACCGACCGGGCACAGGTCGATGACATTGCCCTGCAACTCCGAGCTCATGGCATGCTCGAGATAGGTGGTGATCTCGGCATCCTCGCCGCGGCCGATCAGGCCAAGCTCCGAGATACCCGCCACTTCGGTGGTGAAACGAACGCAGCGCGTGCAGTGAATGCAGCGGTTCATGATCGTCTTGACCAGCGGTCCGATATATTTGTCTTCGACGGCGCGCTTGTTCTCTTCATAGCGCGAATTGTCCATGCCGAAGGCCATGGCCTGGTCCTGCAGGTCGCATTCGCCGCCCTGGTCGCAGATCGGGCAGTCCAGAGGATGGTTGATGAGCAGGAACTCCATCACCCCTTCGCGCGCCTTCTTGACCATTGGCGTGTTTGTATAGACTTCCGGCGTTTCCCCGTTCGGACCGGGCCGCAGGTCGCGCACGCCCATGGCGCAGGATGCCGCAGGCTTCGGCGGGCCGCCCTTCACCTCGACCAGACACATCCGGCAGTTACCGGCGATCGAGAGCCGTTCGTGGAAACAGAACCGTGGCACTTCCGCGCCGGCCTCCTCACACGCCTGCAACAGCGTGTAGTGATCCGGCACTTCGATCTCGTTTCCATCAACCTTGATCTTGGCCATGCAAGCAGTCCTACCTTTGTGAACGGCCGATACGACCGCCTACCATCCCTCACCGGGACCTGATTGTGTTTCGCCGGGCGGCGGTGAAACCGCCCGGCTTGGTATTCCTAGTCGGCGGTTGCCCCGCCCTTGGCAAGCGCGTCGGCCTGCGAAATCCAGCCGTCTCGCTCGACCCTGCCGCCAAACTGCAAATAATCGTCGACCCACGCAGCTTCTTCCGGCTTCCAGTCAGCAATCTGGGAGAACGTCCAGACACCGAGACTGTTGAGCACCTGCTCGAGCTTCGGCCCGACACCCGAAATCAGCTTGAGATCATCCGGAGTATCGGGTTTTTCCATTTCCATCGGACGCCGGAAGTCTTCGGGCGCCAATGCCGGTTTGGCAATCTCAGCCGGCGCTTTGGCAACCGTAGCCGTCTCGGTGCTTGCCGCTGCCGCCACATCCGCGTCCGTCTTCAGCTTCTCTACGGCAGCCTCGGTTGCCTTCTTGGCTTTCGGTGCACTGGCCTTTGCCTTGGCAGGCGAGGCTTTCGCTTTGGCCGAAGCAGGCTTCGCCTTGGTTTTCGCCGCCGCAGGCTTCAATTTGAGAATGTCTGCAGACCGTTCCGGGGCTGCAGGCTTCTCATCTTCAACCGCAGCCTCCGGCTCTTCAGGCGCCAGGTCCTCGGCCAAGGTCGGCATCATCCAGCTCAAGTCGGGATGCTGGCCCAGCAACGAAGACTGGCTCTGCATGGCGCCCTGCATCGCACCCATCATCAGACCGGCCATCTGCCCGGCCATGCCGAAACCGACCGCGGTGGCCGCAGCCGCCGCACCCAACGGATAAACCATCAACGGGGAGACTTCCAAGCCTTCCGTTCTGGTCCAATCTGCCATGGCGTTCATCGGTTTCATCATCTCGTTCATGTTCATCTCGGTGGGAAAAGAAAACATCGACATCAGTTTCTCCTTAGTCGTCTGTTGGTTCTTGTCCCTTGTGACGTTTCCTGTCTGCCGGACCCGATGTTACGGGTCTCTTATTCTGCCGCTTCCAGCCGCACATTGCGGCTTTGAACGGCATTGCGTGTGTACTGATCGATCCGCGCTTCCATCTCGGGACGGAAATGCCGGATCAGGCCCTGGATCGGCCAGGCCGCGGCATCGCCAAGCGCGCAGATGGTGTGGCCTTCGATCTGCTTGGTGACATCAAACAGCATGTCGATCTCGCGCTTCTGCGCATTGCCTTTGACCATGCGTTCCATGACCCGCATCATCCAGCCGGTGCCCTCACGGCACGGTGTGCACTGGCCGCAGCTTTCGTGCTTGTAGAAGGCCGACAGCCGCCAGATCGCCTTGACGATATCGGTCGACTTGTCCATCACGATCACGGCCGCCGTGCCGAGACCCGACTTGAGATCGCGCAGACTGTCGAAATCCATTGGCGTGTCGATCATGTCCGCACCCGGCACGCAAGGCACCGAGGATCCGCCTGGGATCACGGCAAGCAGGTTGTCCCAGCCGCCGCGGATACCACCGCAATGGGTGTCGATCAACTCGCGGAACGGCACCGACATCGCTTCTTCGACCGTGCAGGGCGTGTTGACGTGACCGGAGACACAAAACAGCTTGGTGCCGGTGTTGTTTGGCCGGCCAATACCGGCAAACCAGGCGCCGCCACGGCGCAGGATGGTCGGCGCAACCGCGACCGACTCAACGTTGTTGACCGTCGTCGGGCAGCCATAAAGGCCCATGTTGGCCGGGAATGGCGGCTTCAGCCGCGGCTGGCCCTTCTTGCCTTCGAGGCTCTCGAGAAGTGCTGTTTCCTCGCCGCAGATATAGGCGCCGGCACCGTGGTGGACATAGATGTCCATGTCGTAGCCAAGCTTGTTGTTCTTGCCGATCAGACCGGCATCGTAGCACTCGTCGATCGCCGCCTGCAGCGCCTCGCGTTCGCGCATGTATTCGCCGCGGACATAGATGTAGGTTGCGTGCGCGCCCATCGCGAAACCGGCAATCACGCAGCCCTCGATCAGCGTATGCGGATCGTTGCGCATGATGTCGCGGTCCTTGCAGGTGCCCGGCTCGGATTCGTCGGCATTGATGACGAGGTAATGCGGACGGCCGTCGCTTTCCTTCGGCATGAACGACCACTTCAGACCGGTCGGGAACCCTGCCCCGCCGCGGCCGCGCAGGCCCGAAGCCTTCATCTCGTCGATGATCCAGTCGCGTCCCTTTTCCAGGATCTGCTTGGTTCCATCCCAGTGTCCACGCGCCATCGCACCCTTGAGCGACTTGTCGTAAACGCCGTAGATATTGGTGAAAATCCGGTCTTTGTCAGCTAACATCATTCACCTCTATCGCGGCTTCTTGCCGAAGACTTTGATGTACTCGGCCTCGCCGCCCTTGGCCAGCGCCTTGGCCTGATTGAGCCAGTCTTCACGCTCAATGCGTCCCTTGAATCTCAGATACCCGTCGACCCATTCCCGCTCAGCCTTCCCCCAGGATGCGATTTGCGCGAATGTGTAGATCCCCAGCGAATGCAGGATGCCCTCGATCTTAGGCCCGACGCCGGAAATCATCTTCAGATTGTCCGGCTCGGCCGGCCGTTCGATTCCGGCAGGACGGTTCTTGTCTTCCAACGCCGGGGTTTCGGCTGCCTTGGCCGATCTGCCTTTGGCGGTCGCAGCGACCGACATCGTGGCATTGCCTTCGGTGACCGGTTCGGCCGCGGGCTTTGCCGGCGTGACGGATTTGGCAGTCGACGCCAGCGAAGCGGTCGTGTTGGCCGATTTCGACGCTGCGCCAGCTGCCTTGCGCGGCGCAGCAGGCTTGCGGTTCCTGATCGGATTGCTGTCATCCGCAACGTCGGGATCCACCGTCGCCGAGGTTTTGCGGGCGCGGCTCATTTTCGGCGCTTCGGTTGCAGTATCTGCAGTCTTGGCGTCGGCCTTCACATTGGCCTCGGCCGCGGCGGGAGACTTGGTCGCGGTTTCAGTCGCCGGCGATTTGGGCCGCGCAGCCTTGGTTGCCGAAGGCGACTTGCCCGCAGCATCCGAAGCCTTGGTTCCGTGCTTTTTCGCCGGCTTGATTTCCTCGGTGAGGCTGGTGAGCCCGCTTTCCGGCGCGGAGAGAATTCGGTTGACCTGCGGACCCGGCGTCACGTCTTCCGGACGTCCGGCTTCAAACCGGTCGATGATATAGGCCAGCCGTTCAGGCGACAGATCCTCGTAGGAATCCTTGAAGATCATCACCATCGGCGCGTTCACGCAGGCACCCTGGCATTCCACTTCTTCCCATGAAAGCGTGCCGCTCTCGTTGAGATGGAATGGCTCCGGATGGATCTTGTTGCGGCAGACTTCCATCAGCTCTTCGGATCCGCGCAACATGCACGGCGTCGTGCCGCAAACCTGGATATGCGCCCGTGTGCCGACCGGCTTGAGCTGGAACTGCGTGTAGAAGGTCGCCACTTCCAGCGCCCGGATATAAGGCATGCCGAGCATGTCGGCGACAACTTCGATCGCCCGCTTGGTGACCCAGCCATCCTGCTCCTGCGCCAGCATCAGCAGCGGAATGACAGCCGACTGCGCCCGGTCCTTCGGATATTTCTTGATCCAAACCTTCGCCTGCGCACTGAATTCGCGGTTGAAGGCGAAATCTGCTGGCTGGACATTATCTTCGGCAAGTCGACGAACGGACATGATGAACTCTTTTGTCTTATTTCCGGCCTATTTCAAGTCACTGCCAGGCGTGTTGAATAGAGCTTCAATCGCACAGGCTTCTATGGGCATTCCAGCAGCAGGCATCACCGGTCAACCTCCCCGAACACGATATCGAGCGATCCCAGGACAGCCGACACGTCGGCCAGCTGATGGCCCCGCGTGAGAAAATCCATCGCCTGCAAATGGGCAAAGCCGGGTGCCCGGATCTTGCAGCGGTAGGGCTTGTTGGAGCCGTCCGACACCAGATAGACGCCGAATTCGCCCTTCGGCGCCTCGACGGCGGCGTAAACTGCGCCTTCAGGTACCCGGTAACCTTCGGTATAGAGCTTGAAGTGGTGGATCAGGGCTTCCATCGACCGCTTCATTTCACCGCGCTTGGGCGGGACCGCCTTGCCGTCGGTGGACGAGACCGGCCCGACCTTCGCATCACCCAGCAACCGCTCGATGCAATGCCGCATGATCTTCACCGATTCGCGCATCTCCTGCATGCGGATCAGGTAACGGTCATAGCAGTCGCCGTTCTTGCCGATCGGAATATCGAAATCGATTTCCGAATAGCACTCGTAAGGCTGCGACCGGCGCAGGTCCCAGGCAGCACCCGAGCCGCGCACCATCACGCCGGAGAAGCCCCAGGCCCAGGCATCTTCCAGGCTGACGGTGCCGATACCGACATTTCGCTGCTTGAAGATGCGGTTGTCGGTGAGAAGACCTTCGATGTCATCGCAGATGGTCAGGAACGGCTCGCACCATTTGGCGATGTCCTCGACCAGCTCATGCGGCAGATCCTGATGCACGCCACCGGGGCGGAAATAGGCTGCGTGCATGCGCGCGCCACAGGCGCGCTCGTAAAACACCATCAGCTTTTCGCGTTCTTCCAGACCCCAGACCACCGGGGTCATGGCGCCCACGTCGAGCGCGTGGGTGGTGATGTTCATGATGTGACCGAGAATCCGGCCGATCTCGCTGTAAAGCACCCGGATCAGCTGACCGCGAATCGGAATTTCCATGTTCAGCAGCCGTTCGACGGCCAGAGCGTAGGCATGTTCCTGGTTCATCGGCGCCACGTAGTCCAAGCGGTCGAAATACGGCAGGGCCTGCAGATAGGTCTTGGTCTCGATCAGCTTCTCGGTGCCGCGGTGCAAGAGCCCGACATGCGGGTCGACGCGCTCGACGATTTCGCCATCGAGCTCCAGCACCAGGCGCAGCACGCCGTGCGCCGAGGGGTGCTCGGGACCGAAGTTGATGGTAAAATTGCGGACGTTATGTTCTGCCATGGTCTTACGTCCTCATCCCTTGGCTTTTTCATCGCCCGGAAGCACGTAGTCGGTGCCTTCCCAGGGGGAGAGAAAATCAAAATCGCGGAATTCCTGCCTGAGCTCAACCGGCTCGTAGATCACCCGTTTTGCCTCGTCGTCGTACCGGACTTCGACAAAACCTGTCAGCGGGAAATCCTTGCGCAGCGGATGGCCTTCAAAACCGTAATCGGTCAACAGCCGGCGCAGGTCCGGGTGGCCTGAAAACAGGATCCCGTAAAGATCATAGGCTTCGCGCTCAAACCAGTCAGCGCCCGGAAACACACCGGTGACGGACGGAACCGGAATGTCTTCGCTCGTGCTCAGGCTGACCCGGATGCGCGAATTCTGGTGTGGCGACAGCAGGTGATAGACCACTTCGAAGCGATCCGCCCGGCCCGGCCAGTCGACGCCACAGCAATCGATGAAGCAGACGAACTTGCACTGCGCATCGTCGCGCAGGAAGGTCATCAGTTCGACGATCTTGTCGGCTTGCGTGTAGACCGTGAGATCACCAAAGGCGATTTCGGCACGCTCGATCAGGTCCGCCTTGACCTCGGTCAGGTAATCCGAAAGCTCAATCAGGGCTTGGCTCATGACAATGGCTCCTTAGCGCTCGATCGTGCCGGTGCGGCGGATCTTCTTTTGCAGAAGAAGCAGACCGTAAAGCAGCGCTTCGGCGGTGGGAGGACAGCCAGGCACATAGATGTCAACCGGCACAACCCGGTCGCAGCCGCGCACCACTGAATAGGAATAGTGGTAATAGCCGCCGCCATTGGCGCAGGATCCCATCGAGATCACGTAGCGCGGCTCGGGCATCTGGTCATAGACCTTGCGCAAGGCCGGCGCCATCTTGTTGGTCAGCGTCCCGGCCACGATCATGACGTCCGACTGACGCGGCGAGGCGCGCGGCGCAATGCCGAATCGTTCGAGGTCGTAGCGCGGGCCGGAAGCCTGCATCAGCCCTTCGACCGCGCAACAGGCCAGGCCGAACTGCATCCACATCAGCGAACCGGTGCGCGCCCAGGTGATCAGCTCGTCTGTCGACGTGACCAGAAATCCCTTGTCGGCCAGCTCGTCGTTGATCTCGCCGAAAAACGGATCGTCGCTGCCAACCGGCTTGCCGGTGTTGGGATCGATAATTCCTTTGGGCGCAGGGGCCACCAACGGTGCGTTGCTCACTCCCATTCCAGGGCTCCCTTTTTCCATTCGTAGACAAACCCGATCGTCAGAACGCCGAGAAACACCATCATCGACCAGAATCCCATCCAGCCGATATCGCCAAACGACACCGCCCATGGAAACAGGAACGCGACTTCAAGGTCGAAGATGATGAACAGGATCGAAACCAGATAGAACCGCACATCGAATTTCATGCGCGCATCGTCGAATGCGTTGAAGCCGCATTCATAGGCCGACAGTTTTTCCGGATCGGGATTCTTGTAGGCGACCGCGAAAGGCGCGATCAGCAAAGCCAGACCAATCACCAAAGCCAGACCCATAAAAATAGCAATCGGCACATAAGCGCCCAGAAGTTCCGTCATGACGTCCGTTCCTGTATCCGTCACCGTCGAAGCCTCTACCCTACCCGGAAGGTCTGGAACCGGCCCCTCACATGTGCGGCTGATCATGTTGCAACGCGGCGTGGTTAGCGCAGCCCGCCAACCGGCGCAAGAGCTCACGGAGCATTTGATCAGATAGTGTGAGGTTTCGCCACTCAATGTTTTGTCGCACGACCGTTGGACGCAATATTTTTCGCTTTTCAACGGGCTACGGAAACAAACCGCCTTCCTGGAAAGAATCACCTGATCCACGCGAACCAGGCCGGATCAGGGTCGTGAAAACCCTGCCACATGCAGATCGACATTGCCTTGCGCAGCCATCCAGCTGACGGCTTTGTCCGGACCCTGGCTTTACCTGTTTTCGAGCATCGGGCCTGCGTCAGCCCGGCATGAGCCCGGGCAGCAGGAAGCAATCGTGTTTGACTGAAGAATGGGGTGCAGCAAATGCCAAGCACCCAAAACGAAAAAAGCCCGGACGAACCGGGCTTTTTCGAAAAATGCATCCATTTCCCTACGAGAGGAAAATGGCGCGAGTGACGGGACTCGAACCCGCGACCTCCGGCGTGACAGGCCGGCACTCTAACCAACTGAGCTACACCCGCGCATTTTGCGGCGGAACAGTGTGTGACCGCCGTTCCGTGAGCGGTGAATTACGGCGTTCGCACCGTGGTGTCAAGCGGCGATTGCGAAGGAAATTGGACAAAATTCAATCTTCTTGAAAATGCCCGGCGCAAACCCCGGAGGAAATATGAAGGAGCGCGCTTTGTGGAGAATTTGATGACGATTTTCGCTGTTTTTGGCTTGCGAAATTTTTACGAACACCCTAAAGCATGCGCCACCGAACTGGGGGCGATTAGCTCAGTTGGTAGAGCGCTTCGTTTACACCGAAGATGTCGGGAGTTCGAGTCTCTCATCGCCCACCATTATTCTCCTGAACAGCTGCGAATCCCTTGACCGCTCCGGTCGCGGCACGTCCACCCACTGATTGGGCTCGGCCACCACACGGGCGTCTGGCGCTTAGAGATCCGGTTCCCTCGCAAACAGCGACCAGGCGGAGATGAAGAAGGCCGCGATCAGTGGGCCGATGATGAAACCGTTCAGTCCGAACAGCGCCATTCCGCCAACCGTCGAGATCAGCACGACGTAATCCGGCAGCTTGGCGTTCTTGCCGACCAGCGGCGGCCGTAGCAGATTGTCGATCAGGCCGATCACCAGCACGCCCACGAGCACCAGAACGAGGGCTTTCAACCAGGCGCCGGTAAACATGAAGAACAGCGCCGCCGGGCCCCACACGATCGCAGCCCCCACGGCGGGCAGCATCGAGCAGAACGTCATCACCACGCCCCACAGCAAGGCCGCTTCGATTCCCAGCATCCAGAAGGTGACCCCGCCGATCGTGCCCTGGATCATCGCGATGATGATGTTGCCCCTCACCGTCGCGTTGACGACGGACGTGAATTTCTCCAGCAGCTTGGTCGTATGGTCTTCGCTCAGGGGCATCGCCGCCGTGATCGATGCCACCAGCTTCTCCCCGTCGCGGAACAGAAAGAACAGCAGGTACATCAACACGCCCGCCCCGACGACGAAGCTCAGCGTGGTCTCGCCGATATTGACCACACGGCCTGCCATCGACTGGCCGGTCTGCATGATCGCCTGGGAAAACTTGTCCCTGAGATCGGGAAAACTGCCCAGCTGGATCGGCGTCCAGCGTTCGATGAAGCTCGGCAAGGCGCTGATGATCGAATCGATCCGCCCGCGCAGGTCGAATTCCTCGCTGCTGACCTGGCGGTAGAGACTGCTGCTCTCCTGCGCGATCGAAGCAAGAATGATCACCAGCGGAATGATCACCAGGCAGACGCACATCAGAACGCTCAAGAGCGCAGCCAGGCCTTCACGGCCGTTCAGACGCCGGACAAGAAACAGCTGCACCGGATGAAACACGATCGCCAGGATGATCGCCCACAGCACCGCCGTGTAGAACGGCAGCAGAAGCAGGCTGAAGGCGACAGTGATCAGCGCCAGCATCATATAGAAGCTGACACGCTGAACTGTTGTCTTGTGTGGTGGTTCCATTGCGGATCTCTCACATCATCGCGCTGTTTGACCGGAGCAGACCTTCCCGATTGACCGGATTTGTAGCCGAGACCCGCCATTTGTCCAAGCCGCAAGCCTGACGCCTGCACCCGGTGCGATCTGCGAAAATCATGCCTGCGGACTGCGCTAGATCAAATCGGCGATGCTGCGACCGCCTATAATCCCTTTTGACAGCACAAATGAGGTCAGACCGTGAAGCAGCCGAGCCTGAGGGAAGAGATTGCCGGCCTTCGAGCCGAAATCGAACAACTGCGCGACAAGACGCCAGCGCAGGAGGCGTCCGCCGGCGACACACTGGCTGAAGCCGGCGGGTCAGGCCATGACCGCACTGACGATATTCACACGCTGCTGGGTGAGCTCGGAGACCTGGTCCAGACCATGCTTGACGAGGCGGAAGAGAGCGTTGCCGAGCATCCCGTCGCCTCCGTGTCCGCTGCGCTTGCGCTGGGCATCGTCATCGGCCGCCTGACAGCAAAGTGATGTAGAGCCATGCCCCTTCATAGCCTCGCCCGCACTCTTCGTCTTTATATGCGGTCAGAATTTTTGATCGGCGAAATCCGTCTCAAGGCACAGATGCGGAAGTTCTCGCTGCTGGTCCTGGCCGCCCTGGTCGGCCTGATGGCGCTGGTGTTCCTCAATATCGGTGCCTATCAGATGCTGCTGGCCGGTTGGGGACCGATCTGGACGCCGTTCATCCTCGCCGCAACCAACATCCTGCTGGCAATCATTTTGTTGGTCAGCGCGGCCTACACCCGACCGGGCCCCGACCTCGTCGCAGCCAGAGAGTTGCGCGATCTCACCTCGGAAACGCTGGAAAGCGAGCTGAAATCGAACCCGGCGGCCGCAGCACTCGGCAGCATGGCTGGCCTCAACGGGCTTGGCAGCTGGGACAGCGCAAGGTTTCTGGTCCCGATCATCTCCGCCATCATCCGCAGCCTCAAGCGCCGCAAACCCAGCCCATGAGGCCTCCCCGGGCACACCCAGGCTCTCCCCGTGTCTCACCCCACCCCGTTCGCCCTCACGCAAAGGAAAAATCCCATGGCCGATTTCGACAAACTCGCTGAAGACCTCAGGCAGAATTATGATGAGCTCAGGCTCAAGGTGCATCTCGGCTCCAAGGATGCGCAGGACGAATGGGCCGAGTTGCAGGAGCGCTGGAACCATTTTGAGAACCAGGCAAACCTGAAGAAAAGCCGCGAGGATGTCGGCGACGCGGTCGAGATCCTAGGATCGGAACTGAAGGAAGCCTTCGGCCGCATCCGCAAGGCGCTGTAAGGCCGCTCACGGAGAGAAACCCCGCGCACGCGGAAAGACACTTTGACGCTTCTCTTCAATCCGGCGCGCGATCCCTCGCGCGCGCCAGAACGCCGCCGGTTGCCGGTTCGCTGACCCCGGTGGTCCCGGGATAGGTCAGCGGCAGGCCGGCAAGCGAACGCACCGCCAGCCAGGCCCAGGCCTCGGCTTCCATCGAATCGCCATTCAGCCCGGCCTCTTCGGCCAGGATCACCCGGCCCGTGTGCCGTGTGGCAACCGTCAGATCCTCGACAATCATCCGGTTGTGACGCCCGCCGCCGGTCAGAATCCACAGTTTCGGTTTTTCCGGCAGGTGCGCCTGCGCCTTGGCGATTGCCGCGGCGGTTACGAAAGCCAGCGTCCGTGCGCCATCCTCCAGCCCGGCGTCGATGTCGTCCGGCACGGCAAAATCATTGCGGTCGAGAGAGAGGCGCTGTTTGGCGGTGAAGAACGGCGAAGCCAGATAGCGGTTGGCGAGCCCCGAGAGCACCCGCCCCTCCGATGCGATCGCACCGCCCGAATCATAGGGAATGCCCGCATGGTGTTTCACCCACTGGTCGATCAGCGTATTGCCGGGGCCGCTGTCAAATGCCCTCAGCTCACCATCGGCGCCGATATAGGTAATGTTGGAGATGCCGCCGATATTGACGAAGACCACCGGCACTTCCTCCGCCCATTCGCCTCCAAGCCCTGCGGCAAGCGCGCGGTGATAGGCCGGCACCAGCGGCGCCCCCTGCCCGCCCATCGTCATGTCATGGGCGCGAAGATCATGGACCACATCAATGCCAAGCCGTGTGGCCAGCCGCTCACCATCGCCCAGTTGAACGGTCAGCGCCTCAAGCGGACGGTGCAACACGGTCTGGCCGTGAAAGCCGATCACATCGACTTCGTCGGCAGACAGGCCTTCCTTGGCGAGAAACCCTTCCACGGCTTCAGCGTGCCGGTCGGTGAGATCGGCTTCGAGGTCAGCCAGATCGCCGGGCCGCTCGTCGCGCGCCTTGATACTCTTGGCGGTCTCCAGGGCTGCTTCGAGGCGTTTGCGGAACGCCGCGTCATAGGCAGCAAACGATGACGCGCCGCGCCGGACGTTTGCGTCACCATCGGTTTCAAGCATCGCCAGATCGATGCCGTCCATCGAGGTGCCGCTCATCAGCCCGATGGCCCGTTTGATCTGCGCTCTCTCGCTCATTGTCCCATCCCGGTCCGGCCCTGTCTGCGGGGCCGCTCACGCATCTTGAAAGCCTTGCCCAAACCATCGGCAACGCCGATCCACGAGCAGGCAAGACCGCTGCCGCGAACGGCTTTGGTTGAATGCGCGGCGTGTGAGTGTTAAAGGCCCGCCGGGCGCCGGCATTTCGTCGGCGCCGCTTTTGTTTCCAGTCTTTCCGTCATAGCTGCAAGGACAGTGTCATGTCAGCCTACAAATCTGATTTCCTCAACATCCTCAATGAGCGCGGGTTCATCCATCAGTGCTCCGACTTCGATGGCCTCGATGCCCTCGCGGCGAAGGGCGATCTTGTGGGCTATATCGGCTATGACTGCACCGCCCGCTCGCTGCATATCGGCAATTATCTCACCATGATGATGCTCTACTGGCTGCAGCAGAGCGGCAACAAGCCGATCACCCTGATGGGCGGCGGCACCACCATGGTCGGCGACCCGTCCGGCAAGGACGAGACCCGGGCCATGCGCACCGTCGAGGAAATCGAGGCCAACAAGGCCTCGATCAAGCAGGTGTTCTCGCGCGTGCTCAAGTTCGGTGACGGTCCCAATGATGCGATGATGGCCGACAACGCCGAATGGCTGCTCAAGCTCAACTACATCGAGATGCTGCGCGATGTCGGCCGTCACTTCTCGGTCAACCGCATGCTGTCGATGGATTCGGTGAGGCTTCGGCTCGAGCGTGAGCAGGAGATGAGCTTCATCGAATTCAACTACATGGTTTGCCAGTCCTACGATTACGTCGAGCTGGCCCGCCGCTACGGCTGCAACCTGCAGATGGGCGGCTCCGACCAGTGGGGCAATATCGTCAATGGTGTCGAGCTCGGCCGCCGCATGGGCACGCATCAGCTCTATGCCCTGACCACGCCGCTGCTGACCACTGCGTCGGGTGAGAAGATGGGCAAGACCGCAAATGGCGCCGTCTGGCTCAATGCCGACATGTTCAGCGCCTGGGATTTCTGGCAGTACTGGCGCAATTCCGAGGATGCCGATGTCGGTCGTTTCCTGCGCCGCTTCACCATCCTGCCGATCGACGAGATCAAGCGTCTTGAAGCGCTCCAGGGCGCGGAAATCAACGAGGCCAAGAAGATCCTCGCCAACGAGGCAACCGCGCTGCTGCATGGCCGCGCCGCTGCCGAGGAAGCCGCAGAAACCGCCCGCAAGACGTTCGAAGAAGGCGCGATCTCGGACAATCTGCCGACGATTGCGGTTCCCGCTTCGGAACTCGACGCCGGCGTCGGACTGCTGGCGCTGTTCGTGCGTGCAGGCCTCGCTGGCTCCAACGGGGAAGCCCGCCGCCACGTCCAGGGCGGCGCCATCAAGCTCAACGATGTGGCGATCACCGACGACAAGACACTGGTCGACGCCGGCTATCTTAATGATGATGGCGTCATCAAGCTGTCTCTGGGCAAGAAGAAGCACGTGCTGGTGCGTCCTCAGTAACAGCAGGCATTCCAGCCCGACCCGACAAGACCGCCCCATCCCCGGATCGGGCGGTCTTTTTATGGGCGGTATTCGAAGATGGACCGGAACACACCGGGCGCGATCACCGACAGCGGGTTGACCTCCAGCAGCGGCGACGCGGTCTTGCCGGTCAGCCGGAAGGTGATGCCGATCAAGCCTCGATCCCTTCCGTTGCCCAGTAGCACACCAATGATCGGCAGTTCGCTGAACAGCCGGTTGACGCCATAGGCCGGCATGAAGGTCCCGGTCATGTCGATCAGGTCCTTCGAATCGTAAATCTGCCCCTGGAACGAGGCCCCGATCTGCGGGCCGCGAACAATGCCGTCGCTGACGTGAAGCTCGCCGTTGCCGGACACAAGACGCGCACTGGCGACCTCAAAATTGGCCTCGGACACGTCGATATCCGTCTTCACCGCGTCCCTCAGGCTGCGGCCATCCCGCTTGCTCGGGGTGGACACAAGCGACCCCAGCCGCGGCTCGCCAACCACCTGAAAATTGCGCACATCCACCGTACCACGCCGAAACGGCCCGTCCTGACGCTTCAATCGGGCATTCAACAAGCCACCGCGAATACGCGAATAAATGCCCGCGAACCGTGCGAAAGCACCGGCATCGCCACTGGTTACCTCGATTGTCTCACCCGTGGTCCCGTTTGAAATCGCGATCACCACAGCCTGTCCGCTTTTGGTCACAGCCTTGAAGTCGAGCAGATCGATCCGGTCGCCCTGCCCCTTGTAGCTCACACTCCCCGATGACAGTTTCTCGTCCGAATAGCCGTACATCGCATCGACACTGCCGGAGACTTCGACGGGAACCGAATCTGTTTCACCGGCCGGAGCAGCCTTGCCCGAAGATTTTGCCAGCTTGATGATCGGGCGCAAATCAACCGAATTGCCATCGAACTTGATCCGGTACCCCTTGCTTTTGCGGGTAATCACGGCCTGGTAATCATCGCGTGGTGACAGCCCGATGCGGCCGAATTTGGCGCTTGCAAGCTGGCCCTTGTTCAGCGTCACCTCACCTGCCGCCGAAAAACCGTCCCCCGACAATTTCAGGTCAGAGAGCTTCACAATGTCACCGGCGGTCTGCATCACGAAATCAAGCTTGGCGGCAATGCCCTCGCCCTTGACCCAGCCAATACCCGGGACCGTGAGCTGTGCCGATGTCAGATCCAGGCTGATGATCTGCCGCGCACTGTCCTCGGCATCGACCTCGAGTGTAAAGCCGATGGGGCCGGAAAACAGGGAGTCGGTGCCCGGCGCGATCTTTTCCCTGTCTTCGGGACTGAGCGTGCCCGACAGGATGCGCTGGGATACCACTTCCGCCTTGCTGTCCACCGGCTGGATGATATCGAGCGTCATCGGCGCACCATCGACCAGCGCATCGGCCTTCAGCACCGCCCGTTGCGGGGTCACCTGCAGATTGCCGTCCATGCCGGTGAGCACCCGGCCTTCGACAGGCTTGGCAATATCGACGCCTTTCATGTCGAGATTGACGTTCCAGTCCGGCGGCGGCGGCGACTGATCGTTGATCAGTCCGAACCGTGCCGTCACAGTCGATGAGATCTCGCCGCTCAACTCCGAGGGCTCAAGCCCGATCTTGTCGAGCGCATCAATCGGATGGTAGCTGATCAGCTCCGCAACCGCATCGGCATTGCCCCGGACCGACATCGACAATTCCGCCATCAGCGGCTGCTCATTGGCCTGCGGGATCGAAAACACCGCATCACTCACGTCGACGGTTCGGCCGGTCGGGAAAAACGCCGTCGCCGAAGCGATGTTGAAACCGATCCTCGATCCGCGGAGCTGCATGTGACCAACGGTATCCCGCAAGGGCGGGATTTCCCCGGCAACATTCATCCGCGCACGCTCGATATCGAAATCGATCTGCAACTGGTCTTCGTTAAAGAACACATCCTCGTAGGGTTTGTAATGCCCGGCGGGCGCTGCCAGCTGGATGCGGGCATTGCTCACGGTTCCGCCGTAGAGATTCTCGAGCACCCATTGCCGCGCCCTTTTGCCGACCCAATAGGGCCAGAGCTGTTTCACCGCGGCGGTCGACATCCGCTCGGCTTGCGCAACCAGGTTGATCTCGGGTGAAATCCCTTCGACAAACCGCCATGATGCGGACCCGAACATGACGCCCTGCTCCGAGGCCACGGTGAGCTCTTCGGCCACGAGCTTCCGGTTTGCTGCATCAAACCAGCCGAAGGCCTTGCCGGCAAAGGGGATCGGCGCTTCGTCGGAATCGCCTGGGGCGGCAAGCCCCTTGTTGATGACAAAATCGAAAGCGATGCCTTCACCCGTCTCCGCATCAAGACGGTCTGCATCAATCAGCCCGCCCGTGAACGGCAGCACGGTCTCGCCGATCCGGATGATCGAGGGGTTGATCTCGATCTTGTGCATCCTGGGCATGTAGACGAGGTTAACCCGCGCATCACGCATTTCGGCCTGAATGCCGCCCATCGTCATGACACCGTCAACCGCTGCCACCTTGATCGACAATGACGGTCTTTTCGTCTCGCTAGCCCGCCCGGCGGTGAAATTGATCTGCAGCGGCGCCATTACCCCGTTCTGGCGATCCGTGGGACCTTCGGTCAGGAAGTCGATTGCCAATCCGCCGATTTCACCGGTGAGCTTGGAAAGCTCAGATTCGTTCGCTCCGGCACTGGCGGTGCCCGTAAGGGCGATCTTGCGACCGTTTCGCTCAATCTCCGCTTCAATGTGGTATTGCTTGGCATCATTCCGGCGCACCAGCCCGGTCTCGATTACCACCGGCACACCGACGCCTGCTATCCGGATATCGGAAAACCGGAACGATTTGGCTTCGACGGCATCGACCTGGACCGCGACCTGGTTCAGGGCCGCAAACAGCTGTTCGATCATCGCATCGGTGCCGTCGACACGGAAACCGGCCAGATCGGTCAGGTTGAAGCCATCGCCTTGTGGCGCGACCAGTTCGACACCGCCGATTTCAACCGTTGATATGGACAGTTTCCCCGCCAACAGCGGCAGCGGGTTGAGTGAGATCAGCGTGCTCTTGGCCCGTGTTGCCGGCGTCGATCCATCCAGCCGCTCGACCACTACATCCCGCGCCAGCAAGGCGAGCTGCCCGCGGCTGGTCAGCCTCACGCCGGCCGAACTCAGTTCCGCCCGGCTGTCCGGGCCGACCGCCTGCGCCAGCGCCACTTGCGCGCGATCGCGGATAAAGCCGTCGATTGCCCCAGATTCGAGAGCGCCGACAAGGGCCGCCAGAAGCACGGCCACGAACACAAACACGCCACCAAACCACCGCAAGGCCGACACCCCCCAATGCCGTGGGTGGTGACCGCGCACCAGAATCGCGTCCTCTACGTTAGCCGACGGAAATTCGTGCAACCCGATAATGTCGCGTCTTTTGAACAGAACCTTGTCTATCGGCTGATCCGGCATGGGCGTAGGGATGATATCTTTCTGTTTTGGCGGTGATTCTTATGGACTGTCAGGTGAGCGTTTATATATCGCCTGATGACAGGGTCACCTGTCAAAAACACGAATGAGCCTGCGAAAGGGATCCATAGTGAACGAAATTGTTGAAGGCGTTCAGGCGCCGCAAATGAATTTGCCACGAGATGGCGGCGGAAACGTGTCATTGGCCGAGCTGACCGGCAAAACGGTCGTGCTGTATTTCTACCCGAAGGACAACACCAGCGGCTGCACCACCGAGGCGCTCGACTTCACCGCGCTCAACGACGAATTCACAAAAGCCGGCGCGGTAGTCATTGGCGTATCGCCGGACCCGGTCAAGGCCCATGACAAGTTCATCGCCAAGCACGACCTCGGCGTCATCCTTGCCTCCGATGAAGACAAGTCCGTGCTCGAAGCCTACGGCGTCTGGAAGGAAAAAAGCATGTATGGCCGCACCTATATGGGAGTTGAACGCTCTACCTTCCTGATCGACGGCAGCGGCAAGATCGTCAGAATCTGGCGCAAGGTCAAGGTCAAGGGCCACGCCCAGGCCGTGATCGAGGCAGTCCGGTCACTCTGAACCGCGGTTGAAGAACAAGGTCTGGAATCCCATTGCCCACCACCCCTCAGACGATACTCTCCCTGCGCGACGGGGCGGCCCGCGCCGTGCGTGCCGCGGACCTCTTGGAGAAAACCGCCCTCGCGCAGGATGTCGCAAACCGCTGGCACGAGCGGCGTCTGTCTCTGCGCTCGCCGCTTGATACGCTGGCGCCGCTGCGACCCGGCAGGCCTGCCAAGCCGGAACTGGTGGCGCCAACACAGGTGGCGCGTCGGTCGCTCAATTCGCGCCGGGGCCGTATCGCCCTGTTGCATGCCATCGCCCATATCGAACTCAACGCAGTCGACCTCGCGCTCGATATCGTCGCTCGTTTCGCCGCAAGCCCGATGCCGCAGAGCTTCTTCGACGGCTGGATGCAGGTGGCGTTCGAGGAAGCCAAGCATTTCACGCTGGTGCGGCAACGCCTGCAGGCGCTTGACGCGGACTATGGTGACATGCAGGCCCATGACGGGTTGTGGCAGGCAGCGCACGACACCCGCAACGACCTGACCGCGCGCCTGGCCGTCGTGCCCCTGATTCTCGAGGCACGCGGGCTCGACGTCACCCCCTCCCTGCTCGCCAAGATGCGGGAAGTGGGCGATCACGACACCGCCGACGTGCTCGAGATCATCTACGAAGACGAGAAAAAGCATGTCGCAATCGGCGCCAAGTGGTTCCGTTTCATCTGCGCCCGCGAGGGCAAGGATCCGGCCGAGACCTTCCGGCTCCTGGTGCGCGCCAACTTCCGCGGCGGCCTCAAACCGCCATTCAATGACCTTGCCCGCGCTGCCGCCGGACTGACGCCGACATTCTATCGCGCCTTGTCCAGCCAAAACATGTCCTGACATCACGCAAACGCCATCCGGCGCCGTCAGCTCAAAGCTTTGTTAACCTTAACAGGGTGTAATCGCCCCTGAACAAGCAACGGCAAACCGTTTTGGACAGGATTACCGCGTGTCGCAGAGACAGGACAGCCGCGTTTTTGGCAAGAAACCGAAACACTCTCACACCATCATTTTCGCCAGCGGCGAAAGCGTTCGGCATGTCACCATTCGTCCGTGGGTTGCCGGCCTGGTGATGTCTGTCCTGGGTGTAATGGCCATCGGCTATCTCGGCGCCACCTCCTACCTGGTGCTGCGCGATGATCTGATTGGCGCCTCGATGGCACGCCAGGCGCGCATGCAACATGCCTATGAGGACCGGATTGCAGCGCTCAGGTCACAGGTCGACCGGGTTACCAGCCGCCAGCTGCTCGATCAGCAGCTGATGGAGGAAAAGGTTGCCGAACTGATTGCCCGGCAGAACGCGCTCAGCAACCGCCACGGCAAGATCGGTCCGCTGCTCGATCGTGTGGGTGTTTCCCCGAGCCAGGTTCCGATTCCGGTCAGCAACCCCAAGAAACAGGCAGCCCTGCCGACCGTGACCGCGAAGACGGCGCGTCTTGCCGCACTCGCCTCCAGCCCGACATTGATCGCCGAGCCGACGGCCGCACGGATCAACCCTCTCGCCTATGCCGGTTCAAACACGGCAGAACGGGAATCAGTCGGAGAGCGCGCCGACCGGATCTTCTCCAGCGTCACCCTCTCGCTCAAATCCATCGAACGCGAACAGATCGAGAAGATGCAGGGCCTGGCCATCGACGCGTTCGAGACAGCCTCGGAAATCGATGAGATCATCAAGTCCGCGGGCCTGCCGCGACCGGCAATCGGCGACAGCGCCGTCGGCGGACCTTTCGTGCGCCCCAATGATCCCAATGCCTTCGAAGCCACGCTTGACGATCTCGACCAGGCCCTCGGCAGGCTCGACACTGTTCGGCGCCACGCCCGCAAGCTTCCGATCGGCATCCCCGCTCCGGGCCGGGAAATCACCTCGCGCTACGGAAACCGCCGCGATCCGTTTCTCGGACGGCTGGCTTTTCACGGCGGCATCGACTTCCGCACACCGACCGGCACTCCCATTCTGGCCACCGGCTCGGGTGTTGTCGTGCACGCAGGCCGAAATGGCGGTTATGGCAAGATGGTCGAAATTGACCACGGAAACGGCATCACCACCCGCTACGCGCACCTGTCCGCGGTCGAGGTCCGCAAGGGCGATCATGTGGCAATCGGCGTTCGTATCGGCAAGTCCGGCTCCACCGGCCGTTCAACCGGGCCGCACCTGCATTACGAAGTTCGCCGCAATGGCAAGGCGGCCGATCCGATGCGCTTTCTCAAGGCAGCAAAGAAACTCAAGCCGCTTCTGGTCTCCAACTGACCTGGCTTCACGTCCTTTCTTGACCCCAAGAAAAAGGGCCGCACGCGCGGCCCTTTGCAGTTTCCGGGATGTGGCGTTGCTTACAGCACGCCTTCGGGTACCAGCACCTTGTCGATGACGTGGATGACACCGTTCGAGGTATCGATGTCCGCGCTCACCACCTTGGCATCATTGACCATGGCGCCATTGTCGAGATCGATGGTCACCATCGATCCCTGCACGGTCGCCGGCGTCGAATCGTCTACGAGGTCGGTCGACATCACCTTGCCGGCGACAACGTGGTAGGTCAGCACCGCCACCAGCTTGTCCTTGTTTTCCGGCTTCAGCAACTCATCAACCGTCATGCCGAGAGCTGCAAACGCCTCGTCGGTCGGGGCGAACACGGTAAACGGGCCCTCTCCCTTCAGCGTCTCGACCAGTCCTGCGGCCTGCACTGCGGCAACCAGGGTGTCAAAGCCGTCGGCTTCCACTGCGGTGTCGACGATGTCCTTCGAGCCCGAATGGGAAGCGGCCATGGCAGCGCCACCGGTAAGACCGAAGGCGAGAAAGGCTGCGGCGATTGTCTTGGTCAGTTTCATGAGAAAACTCCATTGTGAGGTGTGATGTCCCCCGACGGTCCCTTTCACGCAACCACGGACCAAACGGTTCACCCCCAGGTGGCAACCAAGCGGGTAAATATAGCGAAGCAGTTTTGCCGGCAGGGGCGCCTTGAAAATCCGCGGCGCTGCCTATGCGTCAAAACGGAGCAACAGAGCGCTGTTGCGGGCTTTTCCTTGACTTAATGCACTGCAACGACTATTCGAAACCCACTGGGACCGCGCGTCAAAGCGCGCTCCCGCGCATCGCCGCACACTCCGAAACGGAAAACGCCCTCAATTGACCACTTTTGCTGATCTTGGCTTAAGCCAAAAAGTACTGTCCGCCGTAACTGACGCCGGCTACACGACGCCCACCCCGATTCAGGCTGGTGCGATACCTCCAGCACTTGAACGGCGTGATATTCTCGGCATCGCCCAGACCGGAACAGGCAAGACCGCATCCTTCGTTCTGCCGATGCTGACGATGCTGGAACGTGGCCGCGCCCGCGCGCGCATGCCGCGCACCCTGATCCTTGAACCGACGCGCGAACTCGCAGCGCAGGTTCACGAAAACTTCGAAAAATACGGCAAGAACCACCGCCTCAACATCGTGTTGCTGATCGGTGGCGTTTCTTTTGAAGAGCAGGACCGCAAGCTCGAACGCGGCGCCGATGTTCTCATTGCCACACCGGGCCGCCTGCTCGACCACACCGAACGCGGCAAGCTCTTGATGACCGGCGTCGAACTGCTGGTGATCGACGAAGCCGACAGAATGCTCGACATGGGCTTCATTCCCGACATCGAGCGCATCGTCAAATTCATCCCGTTCACCCGCCAGACCCTGTTCTTCTCGGCCACCATGCCGCCGGAAATCCAGAAGCTGGCCGACAAGTTCCTGCAGAACCCGGCCCGTATCGAAGTCGCCCCGCCCTCGTCCACCGCAGCGACAGTGGAACAGCGGCTTGTGGCCTGTGGCAGCAAGGACTTTGAAAAGCGCGAACGCCTGCGCGACCTGATCAAGACCCAGTCCGAGCTGACCAACGCGATCATCTTCTGCAACCGAAAGAAAGACGTCGCCGATCTGTACAAATCGCTTGAGAAGCATGGCTTCTCGGTTGGCGCGCTGCATGGCGATATGGACCAGCGCTCGCGCACCAACATGCTGCAGGGCTTCAAGGACAACGAGATCACGCTGCTTGTGGCCTCCGATGTCGCAGCCCGCGGGCTCGATATCCCCGCCGTCAGCCACGTGTTCAATTTCGATGTTCCGATCCACGCCGAAGACTATGTGCACCGCATCGGCCGCACCGGCCGTGCCGGCCGCGAAGGCGCAGCCTTCACCATGGTCTCGCGTCGCGATGCCAAGCATGTCGATGCCATCACCAAGCTGATCGGCCGCGAGATCGAATGGCTTGACGGCCAGGAAGCCATCGAATCGGCAGATCCGGCTGACGACAAGCCGGCCCGCGGCCGCCGCGGCGAAAGCAAGTCTCCGGCACGCCGCTCTTCGCGCGGCGAAAAGCGGGCGCAGGAAGACAAGCAGGCCGAACCCGCCACAGCCGAAACAGCGCCAGAACCGAAAAAAGAGGATAAAGCCATCCAAGCTGCAATCAAGGAAGAGCCGCGTCAGGAACAGCCAGCCCGTGCAGCCGCGCCGCAGCGCACGCCCAAGCCGGCCAATGCCAACGAGGATCGCAACCGCAATCGCAACCGCCGCGGCGGCCGCGACAATGACGATCGCGAGCCCACGCCCGTCGGCTTTGGCGACGATATTCCTGCTTTCATGATGATCGGCGGCAAGTACTGATCCATCAGGATCGGCAAAGCCAATCTTTCAAGCCGCTGGCCTACGGGCCGACGGTTTTTTCGTTTCCCCCACACCAGGGCAGGACCTGTTCCGCTCAACCGTTATCGAGCGGCTGCAGAATGTCTGCGATCATGTTCCGCAGCCACCGGTGGCCCGGTGACGCTGTGGAGCGCCTGTGCCAGATCATGATGATCTCCACCAGATCAACCGCCATCGGCGGCACATAGATGTTCAGCCCGAATTTGCCGGCCACCTGTCTGGCCAGTTGGTGCGGCAACAGCGCGATCAGGTCGGATTCACTCACGGCGCCGTAGACGCCGGAAAACACCGGCATTGTCATCACCACCCGGCGCTCACGGCCCACCCGTGAAAGCGCCACGTCACCTGCTGCTGAAAGCTTGCCCTCGGGCGAAAACAGCACGTGCCCGAGATCACAGAACAGATCGATCGGCACCACATCACCTGGCTTCAGTCCGGCATGGACGAACCGCAGGTTGCCGCTTCTTGCTATGACCGAGTATTTCGACCGGAACATGGTCTGCTTCACCGCCCAACCCGGCAGCGGCAGGCTGGGTGCGAGCGCCAGATCGACCTCGTTTCGTTCTACGGAATCCACATTGATGTCGGCAACCAGATCGACCAGTTGCACGCGCACGCCCGGCGCCTGTCGGGAGACCCGGTCGGCGAGCCGCGGCATCAGCATTTCGGCGAAATAATCGCTGCCCGAAATCTTGAAATTCTGTTGTGCCGTGTCCGGGATGAAGGGTTTGGGGCTTTCAAGGATCTCTTCGATATCGCTGAAGATTTCGCGCAATGGCAGCTCGAGCGATCTGGCGTAGTCGGTGGGCTCAAGCCCCTGCCCGTTGCGGAAGAACAATTCATCGCCTAGCCCGCTGCGCAAGCGGCCAAGCGCAGCAGACACTGCAGGCTGCGACAAGCCGATCCGCGCTCCGGCCTTCACTGTAGATCCTTCGCGTAGCAAGGCATCAAGCACCCGCAGCAAATTCAGATCAAAGGCCGATAAATTCATCTGACAAATATCCAGAATACAAAATTCCGATTTTACGAATAGATACACCTGATCTACCGTTCATTCAATCGAATGCGCATTCGTAACCTTCCCTGCACTCATGGAGGAAACGATGAACATGAACATTTTGGGCCCCGATGCCATCGAATGGCTCGGCGTCCATTACAGGACCATTCTCAAGACCGGCGACAGCGGCGGCGCAATCTCGGTGGTGGATTCGGTCTCTCCGCCGAAGTCCGGTCCGCCCCGGCACATACACCACGAGGCCGACGAGACCTTTGTCGTGCTGACCGGAGATATCCTGTTCTGGCTCGAGGGAGAGGAGCTCACCCGGGGACCTGGCGAAACCATGTTCATTCCCCGCGGCAAGGAGCACACCTTTCAGGTCATCAGCGACACCCCCTCGCGCCACCTCGTCATCCTGACGCCCGGAGGTTTCGAAGGCTTCTTTGCCGAGATGGCCGCCGGTCAGTTCCGCATCCCTCAGGACATGCCCGCTGTCGCAGAAGCCGCGGCCCGCTACCGGATGGATTTCACCGGCCCACCCTTGTGAACGTCACAACCCTTCAGGAGCAGAGACATGAAACACGTCGCAACACGCTTTTTCATCACCGGTGCAGTCTTCGCGCTGCTTGGCATGATCTGGGGCATTCAGATGTCCGCCACCCATGACCACACGCTGTCACCGGCCCATGGTCACCTCAACCTGATCGGCTTCGTCGCCATGGCGGTCTTCGGCACCTTCTATGCGCTCAGCCCCACCGCAGCCGCGTCCAGGCTGGCGGGGATCCATTACCTGCTCACAACGGTTTCGGTTGTCGTGCTGGTGCCCGGAATCGCCATGGCCATATCAGGATCAGGCGAAACCCTTGCCAAGATCGGCTCCGTGCTGGCGCTTGCCTCGATGGCGCTGTTCACCTTCGTCGTGTTTCGTCATGGGCTCGGCACACAGCCCGGCGCGCAACCGCAGTAACGCGGCATCGTGCGCCGGATCAGCAGCCGGCGCACGCCCGATGTTCTACGGCAAACCGGGACGCGGTGCGGCTTGTCATTTCCTGGCCCGCAGCGCTGCACCCCACGCCAGCGCCACCCATTTGGCCAGCTCGTCCGTATCATCAAGTGCCGCATCCGGTATCGACCAGTAGGGCATCGCCACCGGCTTGGCCTTGCCGGCATAGGTCCACTGGCTGGCGCCGGCCGCGGCAAACTCCGGCGCAGTCTGCGCATCCGCCTTGAGCAGGATGTCACCGCTGACCTCCAGCGCCAGGATTCTGCCTTCATGGTAGATGCCCTTGCCGCCAAACATGCGCTTGATCGTCACCTCGCCAAGACTGACAAACATGTCGCGGATTGCGTCATTATCCATTGCGTCTCCCCTTCCCTGCAGCCTTGTTACGGCAGCAAGCTGTGCAGTTTCAGCGCGCGCACTCTTGCCGTCAATCGGCACCGCCCCATATCGGCGCAATGCCGAAACAGCTGCGAAAATCCCATCTGCCGCAAAAGACATGCGCCTGCTGCAACCGCCCTTTCAGCTGGCGGCGCAAATGGGCACGGGTCTGGGAAGAGGTCAGATACTGCTCGGATCGCTGCCGGACCGCTGCCCGAAGCCAGAGAACCAGACCCAGTTCGGCAGACTGAAAACGCACTATCAGTCTGCGCCTGGCGATTCCGTCACGCCACCCGCCGCGCGCACGGCATCGGGTGTATCGACGTCAAGCCGCGCCGCGGGTCCGATTTCCACGTCAACCACCGGCCAGGTCCCGCTTTCAATCAGCGCGCGGGCCCCGACATCGCCCGCAAGCGCCATCGCCTCGGCAAAGGCGGAGCGCGGCAGGATCACCGGATTGCCGCGCCGTTCCCCGTCACTGGCGCGAATGATGGCCGTGCCGCCATGGGCAGCAAAAGCCTCGATCAACCGGTCGAGATGAGCAGGCGTCAGCGCCGGCATGTCGCCAAGCAGCACCAGCGCGCCCGAAACGTCGGCGTCCAGCGCGCCCAGACCTTGCCGCAGCGACGACGCCATGCCGGATGCGAACTCGGCATTGTGCACCAGTTTGACCTCAAGCCCCGCGAGGCTTGCGGCAATGTCAGCGCTGCGATGCCCGGTGACCACAATTGTCCGGCCTGCCCGCGATGCCAGCGCCGTGCCCGCCATCTTGCGGATCAGCACCTCGCCATCAAACGCTGCCAGCAGCTTGTGTCCTGCTGCATCGCCCATCCGGCTCGCACGTCCGGCTGCAAGCAGAACCACCGCAACATCCGCGCCCGGGCTGCGGCTTTGCTTCACAACCGGTTGCCGCGGCTGCGGCCGTGTCGGAATCTCTTTGAGCAACCCGCCCACGCCCATTCCCGCGATATCCATCGAAGTCGGCGGCTCACCGGCAAGGATGCGGGCCAGCACCCAGTCAAAGCCGTTTTCCTTCGGACTGCGGGCACAGCCCGGCGCGCCAATGACCGGCACATCACCAAGCGAGCCCAGCACCAGCAAATTGCCCGGATCGACCGGCATTCCCACCCGCTCGACCTCACCGCCAGCCCGGCGGATTGCCGCCGGGATCACGTCCTGAGGATCGGTGACCGCCGAGGCTCCGAAGACGACAATCATCTCGTGGAGCTGTGCCATCCGCACGATCTCGCCAGCCACCGCCTCGGCATCATGCGCGACCCGGATCTCTTCCTCGAGCTCGGAGCCGCTCAGTGACAGCCGGGACGCCAGCAACTGACGGGTATTGTCCATCACCGAGGATTTCAGCGTCGGCAGCCACGTTGCGATCAGCCCCACCCTGAGCGAACGGAAAGCCCGCACCTGTGCAAGACCGCTAACACCGATTGCGCCGAGAGCACGCGCCAGCGAGGCGCCGGACACCGCCAGCGGAATGATCTTGATCGTCGCCACCATCTCGCCGGGCTGGACCGCGCTGTGGTCGGCAAGGCAGGCAAATGTGATGGCCGGATCAATCGCGTTGAAAGCATCTACCAGGGACCTGTCGGCACGGAACAACCCGGCTTCTGTGGCGTGTAGATTGACCCGCCCGGTAGAGGCATTGGCGGCACGGATGTTGGAGCCGGAAAAGGCCTCGGCCAGCGCTTCTGCGGCCGCGTCTTCACCAACATCCTCCTCGTCGAGCCGCGCCACGATCACCTCGCGGACACCCGCCGCGCCGAGGCGCGCCAGGTCCTCGGCGCTGAGCACATGGCCCTTTTTCAGCCGTACCTCGCCCAGCGAAAGCGAATGCGCCAGCACCGCCCCCTCGGCCTCTGACAACGGCACCGGGCCAAACTGCATGCCTCAGTCTTTCCTTGACTGCGAGGGCTTGCGCAGCGCCGCAATCACTTGCGCCAGGATGGCCACCGCGATTTCCTCCGGGCTCTGCGCGCCGATATCCGCTCCAATCGGAGCGTCGATCCTGCCGATTTCGGCCTCGCTCAGACCGGCCTCTGTCAGCCGTTCCACCCGCCGTGCATGGGTCTTGCGCGAGCCCAGCGCACCGACATAGAACGCCTCCGCCTTCAACGCCGAGATCAACGGCCAGTCGTCGATCTTCGGGTCATGCGTCACCGCCACAAGCGCGGTGAAGGCATCGACCGGCCGCTCCTTGAGCGCATCTTCCGGCCAGTCGGCGGTCAGCTCGACATGTTCAAACCGTTCCGGCGTGGCAAAGGCGGTGCGCGGATCAACCACCCGCACGTCAAAGCCGGCCATCGTCGCCATCGGCGCAAGCGCCTGAGAGATGTGAACGGCACCGATGATTACCATCCGCGGCGCCGGCACATGCACATTGAAAAAGAACCGTTGCCCTTCGGCTTCCACCGCTCCGGATTTGCCGGTCCTGAACGCTTTTTCCACCGCCTCGCCAAGCTCTCCCGAGACCGGATCGCCTTTTTTCACCAGCCGGTTGCGCCCATCGGCAAGTTCGGTGAGCATGATCACGGCCTGCCGCGCGCGCCGCGCCTCGTTGAGCTTCTTGAGCAGATGCGGATCCATCAGCCGACCCGCTCGAGATAGACCTGGATCTTGCCGCCGCAGGACAGCCCCACCCGCCAGGCAGTCTCGTCGGCCACTCCGAATTCGAGCATTTTCGGCTCGCCGCTGGCGATTACATCGGCGGCTTCGGAAATCACCGCGCCCTCGACGCATCCGCCCGAGACCGAACCGCTGAAATTGCCCTCTTCATCAATCACCAGATGACTGCCGACCGGCCGCGGCGCGGAGCCCCAGGTCTCGATCACGGTGGCCACGGCGACCTCGCGCCCGTCCAGCATCCAGCGCTCGGCGATCGTCAACGGATCAAGCTGATCGTCGCCGCTCTCAACAGTGCTTCCCGGTGTCATGCCAGCCTCCATCCTTGTTGGTCGAATATGGCCCCTGCCGGCAGCTGATGACAAGGGGCGTCAGAGATAGCGCCGTGGATCGGCTTTCGCCGCATCCTTCTCGCCCAGCGCCGACACGAGATCGGCCATGGCGCTGATGTTGTGCACCGGCCGGAATTCGTCAACATGGGCAAGCATCGTCCGCACGCCCCGCGCTCTTGCCTCGAAACCGTCAAAGCGCAGCAGAGGGTTCAGCCAGATCAGCCGCCGGCACGACCGGTGCAGCCGGTCCATTTCCGTGTCGAGTTCCTCGATCGAATCGCGCTCCAGCCCGTCGGTGATCAGGATCACCACCGCGCCCTGCCCCAGCACCCGGCGCGACCATTGCCGGTTGAACAGCCGCAGCGCCTCGCCGATCCGGGTCCCGCCCGACCAGTCCTTGACGGCACCGGTGCACTGGTCCACCGCCTCGTCGGGATCCTTGTTGCGCATCTGTCGTGTGATGTTGGTCAGCCTGGTGCCGAACAGGAAGGTGTGAACCCCGCGTCGGCGCTCGCTCAGCACATGCATGAAATGCAGGAAAATCCGCGTGTACTGGCTCATCGAACCGGAAATATCGGCAATGATCACCAGTGGCGGATGCACTTTCCGGCGCTTGCGGAAGCGCGGCAGAATGAGATCGCCGCCGGTGCGCATCGCAGCCCGGATGGTCGCCCGCGGATCAATCCGCTTGGGCGCCGGAGACGGTTTGTAGCGCCGTGTCTCGACCTGGTCGAAGGGCAGCATCAGCTCGGCAATGGCACGTTTCGCTTCGGCCAGTTCGACGGCCGTCATCTGGGCGAAATCCTGCTGTCTGAGAACCTCGTTTCCGGAAATCGTCTCCCGCGCATCGATGTCAATCATCGGCTTGTCTTCGGGCGGCCGCTGCTTCTCATGGCCTTCGAACAGCGCCTGGCTGACACGGGTCTCCCCGGCTTTCAGCTTTTCGCGCTGCTTGTTCTCCATCGCCACCGGCGAGAACATGGCGATCATCTTCTCGACCAGATCGCGGCTGCGCCAGAACAGCTTGAACGCCTGGTCGAAGACCTCGTGATCCTCGCGCCGCTTGACGAACACAGAGTGCAGGATCCAGTAGAACTCCTCGCGGCTGCCAATGCCGGCGATCTGCACCGCCTCAACCGCATCGCGCACGGCTGCCGGCCCGACCTTCATCCCGGCCTTGCGCAAAACCCTGGCGAAAAAAACCACATTGTCGGGAATGCGCCCGTCGTCAGCCTTGAAATCGGACTTGTGTGCGGCGTCAGCCATCAAAGCGATTGCGCCAGCTCGGCCTTGACCTCGGACAGAAGCTCGCGGCCGGCGCTGCTTTCAATCCGGGCAATGTCGTCCTGATATTTCAGCAACGTACCGATCGTGTCGGACACTGTCTCCGGATCGAGCGCCAGACGGTCGAGCTCGGTGAGCGCTGTTGCCCAGTCAATGGTTTCAGCCACGCCGGGGCTCTTGAACAGGTCCATCTGCCTGAGTTTCTGGACATAGGCCACCACCTGCCGCGACAGCTCCTCCTGACAGCCCGGAACCTTCAACCGTACGATCTCCAATTCCACGTCGGCAGCGGGATAATCGACCCAGTGATACAGGCAACGCCGCTTCAGCGCGTCGTGGATCTCTCGGGTGCGGTTGGTGGTTATGATCACGATCGGCGGCTCTTCGGCCTTGATAGTGCCGAGTTCCGGGATCGTCACCTGGTAATCCGAAAGAATTTCCAGAAGGAACGCCTCGAAGGCCTCGTCGGTCCGGTCGAGCTCGTCGATCAGAAACACCGGCGCCCGGCCGCCTGAACTTTCCAGCGCCTGCAGCACCGGGCGGCGGATAAGATGCTTTTCAGAGAAGATCGACCGTTCGATGGCGCCGCGGTCATCCTCGCCGGTGGCCTCGGCAAGCCGTATCTCCAGCATCTGTGCCGGGTAGTTCCACTCATAGACCGCCGAGGAGACATCAAGCCCCTCATAGCACTGCAACCGGATCAGCGGCCGATCCAGTGCCTTGGAAAGAACCTTGGCGATCTCGGTCTTGCCGACCCCGGCTTCGCCCTCGAGAAACAAGGGCCGCTTCATCCGCAAGCTCAAAAACAGCACGGTCGCCAGTGCGCGGTTGGCGACATAATCCTCGCTCGACAGCAGCGCCAGCGTTTCGTCAATCGAGTTCGGCAGTTCTGGAATGATTGACATCGTGGCTCCGGAGCGAGGTTTTGGACAGGCGTCTCAAGACAAGGCTAAACGGAATGGTATCCGCGGTCCAGATACACAAGAGCCGGCCCGGCAGGTCCGGTCCGCAGACCGGTCACTTCGCCAATCAGAACGGTGTGGGTCGCAACGATCTTGGCATCGATCAAGCGACAGTCAAAGACAGCCGCAGCCCCCACAAGGGCCGGTGCGCCGGTGGTGATGGTATCCCACTCACCCAATGCAAACCGGTCTTCGACCGTGAGGTGATCGCGGCCGGAAAATGCGTTTGCGAGATGCTCGTGATCAGCCATCAGCGTGTTGAGCGCGAAAACACCCGATTCGGTAAAGATCGCATTGTGCGGATTGGAATGGTTGAGACAGACCAGCAGCGTGCCGGGGTTGTCCGACACCGAGCACGCAGCCGTCACCGTCACGCCCCGCCGCACACCCTCATGCATGGTCGTGGCGAGCTGGACATGCCCGGCGTAACGCGCCATCGCATCGCGATAGTCTCTGGAATCGATTGTCTGTCGTTTCAACACGCCTGCGCCTCGGTTTTGGGACCTCGTCCCGGTCGTCTTCCTGTCGATCATACATAAAGTGCGAAAGCAATTTTGAAACCCGCCGACCACGACTTTTTATCCCGCAACATCATCTGGTCAGGTCCAAGCGACGGATTTTGCTTTGATTACGCCGGTTCGCCGGGCTAAATACCGGCCATGATGATCCGGCTTCCATGTTTGCGCCTGTCACTGCTCGTGGCTTTGTTGTCTGCCGCTGTCCCGGCACTCGCAGATCCGTTGCATGTCGGTCTCGTCATTCCGCAAGCGGGCCAGTTCAAACCGCTCGGCGATCATGTCCGCGAAGCCTTTTCAGTTTGGGACAATGCCAATCCCGGCGTGTTTGAAGACATTGTCGAGGGCGACGACGGTTGCTCCGAACAGTCGGGCGCCGATGCCGCCGCCGCCATGATCGAGGCAGGCGCCAATGTGGTCGTCGGCTTCCTGTGCACCGAAAGCCTCGCCGCAGCCTTGCCCCTGCTTTCGGATGAAAACATCCCTGTCATCACGCTCACCGTCCGCGCTGACATCATCGGCGAAGAAGCCGCGCGCCTGGGCTGGAAGTTCTTCCGCCTCGCCCCGCGCGCAGGGTCGGAGGCCGATATCGCATCGGAGGCCATTCTCAGACTATGGGCCGACAAGCCGTTCGCCCTGATCGAAGACGGCGCCATTTCCGGGCGCGAACTGGTCGAGGCCATCCGCATCAAGCTCGAGGACCGGGGCCTCAAGCCCAATTTCGTCGACAATTACCGGCCCGGCCAGGCCACCCAGCCGAGCCTGATCCGCAGGCTCAAATCCGCCGGCGTCGCCCGCGTCTTTGTCGGTGGCGAACGCTCCGACCTCGCCGTCATCGCCATGGAAGCCGAACGCCAGGGCGTCGCACTCAAGTTCATGGGCGGCGATCCATTGCATGCGCCGCAAGGCGAACTGCCGCTCCCCGATGGCACCCTTGCCGTGCTGGCAGCCGGCGCCACGCCGGGACCGGAGGCCGAAGCCGCCCGCAGCGCCCTGGAAGACAGCGGCCTGATTGCCGAGGGGCTGAGAATACCCGCCTATGCCGCGGCGGAAATTCTCGGCACCGTCGCCACGCGGATGGAATACAGCGAGACAAGTCTCGATGAAGCCTTGCGAAGCACCACATTTTCCACCGCCCTTGGCCCGGTGACCTTCGATGAGAACGGCGAACGCCGGGAACCTGGCTTTGTCCTGGCCATCCTGCGCGATGGCGAGTTCAAACGGCTAAGCATCGAGGACGCGGCCCGAATCGCCGGGGACAGCCAATGACGGAGACTGCCATGAAGGCCGGACGGCGCAACCTGATCACCGACGTCGCAGGCCTCACCGTCGGCAATGCCAGCGACGCAAAGCTGAATTCCGGCGTCACCGCCATCGTCTGCGATCCGCCCGCCACCGCAGCCGTTCAGGTTCTCGGCGGCGCACCCGGCACCCGCGAGACGGATCTGCTCGAGCCACACAACACGGTCGAGACCGTCAACGGCCTGGTCCTGTCCGGCGGCTCCGCCTTCGGCCTCGATGCCGCCAGCGGCGCCCAGGCCTGTTTGCGCGACCGCGGCATGGGCTTCGAGGTCGGCCCGCATCGCATCCCGATCATTCCGTCGGCCATCCTGTTCGACCTGATCAACGGTGGCGACAAGGATTGGGACCGCTATCCACCCTATCGCGAACTGGGCTACCAGGCAGCAGAAGCCGCCGCGCAGGATTTCGCCATTGGAACCGCCGGCGCCGGCACCGGCGCGCTGACCGCCACCTTCAAGGGCGGCCTTGGCTCGGCCTCAGCCCTAGTCGCAGATGGCCTGACTGTCGGCGCCCTCGTTGCCGCCAACCCGATGGGAACCGCCACAATCGGCAACACGCGCCATTTCTGGGCTGCACCCTTCGAGATCGGCGACGAATTCGGCGGTCTCGGCATGCCGTCTCAGCTGCCCGCCGACGCGACCGATCTGAAGATCAAGTTCCGCGACATGTCGCGCGGCGTCTCCAACACCACCATCGCCGTCATCGCCACCGATGCCAGCCTGAGCAAGGCGGAGGCAAAGCGTCTGGCGATCGCGGCCCATGCCGGGTTTGCCCGGGCGATCTGGCCCAGCCATACGCCGTTTGACGGAGATCTTGTGTTTGCACTCGCCACCGGCGCCTCGGGCCGCAAGCCGACCACCGACGAATTCATCGACCTGTGCGCCGCTGCAGCCTCGACCATGGGCCGCGCCATCGCCCGCGGCATCTACGAGGCCACGCCCGATGAACGCGACCTGATGCCGGCCTGGAGCACGGCCGGGCTTTGAACCGGCTTGTGGTTGCCCGCACGCCGCAGCAATGATACGCGGTGCTGCCAACCAATCCGGGATCCCCATGACGCCTGCGCCTTGCAAACCTTCTGTTTCACCTGACGGGTTTCCTGGGGCACGCCCCAAGGCTCCATGCGTCCAATGAAAAATCCGGTCAAGCGGCACAGGGGCCCCAAACCGAAGCCCGCCAACGACAATTCCAACCTCAGAGACCGGCTGCGGGCTGCAAGGCTTGATTGGCGTGACGTGGTCTATGGCGCAATTGCCTGGGGCGCGGCCATGGCGATTTCGGCACAGGCCTCGCTCTGGTTGTCCGTCGCGGCCCTGACCAGCCACTACTGGAGCCTCACGGCGTTGGCCTTCTTCGGCGCCGCCCTGGCGTGGCCGCCCGCCCTTGCCGCCTTCCGCTTCATTGCCTTTCGCCGCGCCCGCGAAGCAGCCTTCGCCGCGGCCTTCCTGTGCCTGACGGTGTTCACCATCGGCATGACATCGGCGATTTTCGCCGTCATCTTCCGCCAATATTATGCACAATGGCATGGTGATCCCTTCACCAGGATCTGGCTGGTACAGCTCGTTTTCACCACGGCATCGGCGCTTTACCAGTTCGCGGTTCTGGGCATCAGGCTCTATCTGCCACTGGGCGTGATCTTTCTCTTCGCTGCGTCCTGGCTGCTTGCCGACAGGCATTTGCCGATAAAGACGCGCAAAATCAGCCCGATTGGCTAGAACCTTCCGATCGGAAGTTTGAATCCGGATGGAAATGGTCTAGACCCGCCGCAACGCTAACCTGCTACGGATCTTGCCATGATACCTCGTTACTCCCGCCCGGAAATGGTCTCTGTCTGGTCGCCGGAATCAAAATTCCGCATCTGGTTCGAGATCGAGGCGCATGCCTGCGACGCGCTGGCCGATCTCGGCGTGATACCGAAGGAAGCTGCAGAGACTATCTGGGACAAGGGCGGCAAGGCCACTTTCGACATCGACCGCATCGACGAGATCGAGCGCGAAACCAAGCACGACGTCATCGCCTTCCTGACCCACTTGGCCGAAATCGTCGGTCCCGACGCCCGTTTCGTTCACCAGGGCATGACCTCGTCGGATGTGCTCGACACCTGCTTCAACGTGCAGCTGGTCAAGGCCACCGATCTGCTCCTTGCCGACATGGACGCGCTTCTCGCCGCTATCAAGCGCCGCGCAATCGAACACAAGGATACGGTCTGCATCGGCCGCTCGCACGGCATTCACGCCGAGCCGGTGACCTTCGGCCTGAAAATGGCCGAAGCCTATGCCGAGTTCGACCGCTGCCGCACGCGCCTCGTCAATGCCCGCGAAGAAATCGCCACCTGCGCCATTTCCGGCGCTGTCGGCACCTTCGCCAATATCGATCCGCGCGTTGAGGAACATGTCGCCAAGGCCATGGGCCTGACCGCCGAGCCGGTCTCCACGCAAGTCATCCCGCGCGACCGTCATGCCATGTACTTCGCCACGCTCGGCGTCATCGCCTCCTCGATCGAGCGCGTGGCCACCGAAATCCGCCACTTGCAGCGCACCGAGGTTCTGGAAGCGGAAGAGTATTTCTCCAAGGGCCAGAAGGGCTCGTCGGCCATGCCGCACAAGCGCAACCCGGTCTTGACCGAAAACCTCACCGGACTTTCCCGCCTGGTCCGCATGGCGGTCACGCCGGCGATGGAGAATGTCGCCCTGTGGCACGAGCGCGATATCTCGCACTCCTCGGTCGAGCGGATGATCGGTCCGGACACCACCGTGACGCTCGATTTCGCGCTGGCGCGACTGACGGGCGTGATCGACAAGCTGATGGTCTACCCCGAGCGCATGATCGGCAACATGGACCGCCTCGGCGGGCTGGTGCATTCACAGCGCATCCTGCTGGCGCTGACCCAGGCCGGCTCGTCGCGCGAAGATGCCTACCGGCTGGTCCAGCGCAACGCCATGAAGGTCTGGAACAGCTACCAGACCTCGGGCGATTCGGAAGTCGACTTCCTCACCGAGCTTCTCGCCGACGAGGATGTCCGCAAATATCTCTCCGAGACCGAAATCCGGGATCGTTTCGATCTCGGCTACCACACCAAGCATGTCGACACGATTTTTGCACGCGTCTTCGGCGACAGCTGAGTGCGGCAACTGAGACATAAATGACACGCAGTCATGTGAAGTGATTGCGTGTCACCGTCTCGCCCTGCTGTTGCCCCGGTCTTGCCGTGGTTGCCGCCCAGATTGCGGGTCTTCCGACATCATTGGAGACCCAAATGCAGGACTATCCGCCCCTTGCCGGCAATGGCAGCCCCCTTTCCGGCCAAGATCGCAAAGAGGGCAACCGCACCAGGCTCGAATCACGCACGTCCCACGACAGCGGCATCAGCCTCTGGATCGCAGCCGCGACCGTGGTCATATCGCTGGGCATCTTGCTGATCTTCACCCAGGGACATGTGAAAAATGGCGGCGCGCCTTTCGTGATCACGCCCCCGGCGCAAATCAGCGCCTACCCGGCTACCGGTTCCTAAGACCGTAACTTACGAGGTCGTGGCAATCTGATATTTGCCCCGCCCCGGACCAGGTTTGGCAGTTTACCATCAAAATAGAGCTGCACGCGAGCCGCCGTTTCGATTCCTCCGGTTGACATTTTGCCGCGGCTTGCCCAACTCGGCATCATGAAAGTAGCTCAATCCGATATCCTGATCGTCCCCGGATACAAGAACTCCGGTCCCGACCATTGGCAAACCCGTTGGCAGGCACGGCTGTCGACCGCGCGCCGCGTCGAACAGGACGCCTGGGCCAAACCGGTTCGCGAAGACTGGACCGCGCGCTTCACCGAGGCCGTCAACGAGGCTGAGAAACCGGTTGTCGTGATTGCCCATTCGCTGGGCGTGGCAACCATGATGCAGGCCCTGCCCCAGCTCGAAAACAAGATTGCCGGCGCTTTTCTTGTCGCGCCGCCGGAAGTCAACAATCCGAACATCCGGCCAAAACACCTCATGACCTTCGGCCCCTATCCTGAGCGGCCATTGGAGTTTCCGTCCATCGTCGTGGCGAGCCGCAACGATCCCTTCGGCTCGTTTGACCATGCGGGCGACATGGCCAATGCCTGGGGCTCGATGCTGATCGACGCCGGGGAAGCCGGCCACCTCGACCCCGAATCCGGCCATGGCCCCTGGCCCGAGGGCATCATGGTGTTCGCCAACTTCCTTTCCCGCTTGAATCCCTGACAGGATCAAACCGGGAAACACCCCACGTCTTGTCCACTGACCGTCACCGAAGCGGCTGACACTCAGCCCTTGGCCTTGTCCAGCATGACGGCAGCGCCGGCATGGATGATGCCCGGATCGGTGTTGAGGGCCGCCAAACCATATCCCATCTTGCCAAACCGCGGCACATCGGCGGGATCGACGGCAAAGATCGCGGCAAACTTCCCGGCCTTGCGGGCACGCTGGGCGATTTCGGCGATGACATCCTGAAGTTCTTCATTGTGCGGGTCGACATGGGCGCCATTCGACCAGGAAATTGAAAGATCCGACGGTCCGACAAACACCCCATCGATGCCGTCAGTCGCCAGAATGGCATCAAGTGCCGCGAAGGCTGCCCTTGTCTCGATCATCGCCAGCGACACGGTCCTGGCGTTGGCCGAGCGAAAATAGCTTTCCGGCGTGGAGGACGTATGCATCTGCAACGCCTTCATCGGCCCCCAGGAACGCTCGCCCACCGGTGGATACTTCATCGCCGCCGCAAACGCCTCAGCATCGGCAACCGAATTGATCATCGGTGCAATCACCGCCTCGTACCCCATATCAAGCGCGCGGCTGGCAAGATCATTGCGCCCGACCGGAATGCGCAGGATTGAAGGCTTGCCCGCCGTAAGAATTGCTCGCGCCGCGGCAAAGGCGGTCGTCTCGGTGTGCGCCCCGTGCTGCATGTCCACCGTTACCGTGTCGAAAGCACAGCGCGCCAGCGCCGCTGCCATCTCCACCGATGGCGAGGTCGACCATGCAGTTATCAGCATCTCGTCCTGATCAAGTCTGTCGCGCAATTGCATTTCCGTCGCCCCCTCGAATCAACGCTGCGCCCGCAAAAGGGCGCCCCGCTTCCTCAATCCAACAAAAAACCGCCCCCGGCAAGCCGGCGGCGGTTTCATCTGGTTCAGTCAGTCGGGATCAGCTGGCCTGGATCTGCTCGACCGCGACGGCCAGCAATTCGTCCATCTTCCGGCGCAGCTGGTGGTCGGACTGATTGACGCCGCCATCGTCGAAATCGGCGCGCACCTTTCGGAACACGTCTTCATCGCCAACTTCCTCGAAATCGGCCATGACGACGCTCTTGGCATAGGCTTCCGCCTCTTCGCCGGTCTTGCCGAGCAATTCTGCGGCCCACAGGCCCAGCAGCTTGTTGCGACGGGCTTCAGCTTTGAACTTCAGCTCCTCGTCATGGGCAAACTTGTTTTCGAATGCGTTTTCGCGGTCTTTCATATTGCTCATGAGCTGGCTCCCGGCGTGAATCGATAATACCCTATATGGGGGTTCGCCCCATAAAACAAAAGACCGCCGAAAGTGCAATGCAAACCGGCCTCCAACCACGCAATTCCGGGGACATTGCCGACAACAGCGTTGTGAAAGCCTGGACAATCCGCTAAAGCACGGCTCAAAATCGACCCTAAGCCGAGTTGCCGCGGCTTCAGCCGGCACATTTAGACAGAGATGCTCCATGACCCGTCGCCGCCGTATCTACGAAGGCAAGGCCAAGATTTTGTATGAAGGCCCTGAACCAGGCACATTGATCCAGTTCTTCAAGGATGACGCGACCGCGTTCAACAAGAAGAAGCATGACGTGGTCGACGGCAAGGGCGTGCTCAACAACCGCATTTCCGAATACATCTTCACGCATCTCAACCGGATCGGCATTCCTACCCACTTCATCAAGCGCGTCAACATGCGCGAGCAGTTGATCAAGGAAGTCGAGATCATCCCGCTGGAAGTGGTCGTGCGCAACATTGCCGCCGGCTCGCTGTCCAAGCGTCTGGGTATCGAGGAAGGCACTGTCCTGCCGCGCTCGATCATCGAATTCTACTACAAGGCCGATGCGCTCGACGACCCGATGGTCTCCGAAGAGCATGTGACAGCCTTTGGCTGGGCCAGCCCGCAGGAAATCGACGACATCATGGCGCTTGCCATCCGCGTCAACGACTTCCTTTCCGGCCTGTTCCTCGGCGTCGGCATCCAGCTTGTCGATTTCAAGATCGAATGCGGCCGGCTGTTTGAAGGCGACATGATGCGCATCGTCGTCGCCGACGAGATCTCGCCCGATTCCTGCCGTTTGTGGGATATCAACACCAGCGAGAAATTCGACAAGGACGTGTTCCGGCGCGACCTCGGCAGCCTGGTCGAAGCCTATCAGGAAGTCGCTCGCCGGCTTGGCATCATGAACGAGAACGAACCCAACCGCCCCACCGGGCCGGTTCTGGTCAAGTAAACGTCGGGAGTTCTTCGAATGATCAAGGCACGCGTCACCGTGACACTCAAGAACGGCGTCCTCGACCCGCAAGGCAAGGCCATCGAGCACGCGCTCGGCGGTCTAGGCTTTTCCGGTGTCGATTCCATCCGCCAGGGCAAGGTCTTCGACGTGGTTCTTGAAACCTCGGACCGCGCTGCAGCCGAAGCCGAACTCAAGGCCATGGCCGAAAAACTGCTCGCCAACACGGTGATCGAGGATTACGCGGTCGAGGTGCTCTAAGCCATGAAAGCCGCAGTCATCCTGCTTCCCGGCCTCAATCGCGACCGCGACATGATCGCGGCCTTGACCCATATCTCGGGCGAGGCCCCGCTCACCATCTGGCAGACGGAAACCTCGATTCCCGATGACGTCGAGCTGATCGTCATCCCGGGCGGCTTTTCCTACGGCGACTACCTGCGCTGCGGCGCCATTGCCGCGCGCATGCCGGTGATGCAGGCGGTGCGCGAGAAGGCCGAAAAGGGCACCCGCGTCATCGGCGTCTGCAACGGCTTCCAGATCCTGCTCGAAAGCGGCCTGCTGCCCGGCGCGCTGATGCGCAACGCCTCGCTGAAATTCGTCTGTCGCGAAGTCAAGCTCGAAGTCGCCAACGCATCGACGGCGTTCACGCAAGGCTATAGTCAGGGCCAGATCCTGCGCTGCCCGGTCGCCCATCACGATGGCAACTACTTCACCGACGCCGACACGCTGGCCGAGATCGAAGCCAGCAACCAGGTCGCGTTCCGCTACACCGCCGACACCAACCCGAACGGCTCGCTCAACAACATTGCCGGCATCGTCAACAAGGCAGGCAATGTGCTGGGCATGATGCCGCATCCGGAAAACCTGATCGAAGCAGCCCACGGCGGCTCAGATGGCCGCGCCCTGTTCGAATCCGCCCTCGGGCTTGTCGACGCCTGAGGCACTGGCCTGCTTCGCTGGTGAAGGGGTCTACCGCCCGGCCTCCATGCCCCGGCGCGCCCACTGCTTGAGAGAACAATCCGCACGGGCTCTGACCGTGGCCGGGCACATTACAAGCGTCTGGCCGGATCAGGAATCGTGCTAATGCTCTATCCCTGTATCCATCCTGTTTGCTGCGCTTCTGGCGCCCGGAGATCCTGATGAACCAGATTTCGTCGATGCTTGTTGCTGCTTCCGGGCTTGCCCTTGCCGCCTGTTCGCCCGCCGCCGGTCCGGCAGCCGGCGTCGGCTCCAATGCCGTGGCCGTGTCGACCCTGCAGAAGGTCAACAGCCAGGCCCATGCCTGCTGGCTGAAAGACAGCGCATTCGCCGAATACGGCATCGTCCCCGAGCTCGACACCACCAGCACGCCGCGGCTGCTGATCATCCCGCGCGGCAAGCCGCAATCCCTGCCCAAGGCGGTCATTGTCGCGAGTGCCGGCAACGCCCAGTTCTACGGTCCGCTCTCCACCTCGCCGCTTGCCGGCCGCATCAACAGCGACATTTCCCGCTGGGCATCGGGCGCAACCGGCTGCTGATTGCCAGCCTGAGTGCAGCGCTGATGACTTCAACCGGTCCACAGTTTAGCGCTTTTATTCACCTCAAATCGCAATTTGAAGGTGCCAACGGACCCGCCATTGCGCTATAGCCTGCACCAAGCGCAGACAAGAAGGGCGACCACCGCCATGAGCATCCCCAATATCATTCCCATCACCGAAGATCTTATCGCCGCGCACGGGCTCAAGCCCGAGGAGTACCAGCGCATTCTCGATCTGATCGGGCGTGAACCAAGCTTCACCGAGTTGGGCATCTTCTCGGCGATGTGGAACGAGCACTGCTCCTACAAATCCTCGAAGAAATGGCTGCGCACGCTGCCCACCACCGGCCCGCGCGTGCTGCAGGGCCCCGGCGAGAATGCCGGTGTGGTCGATATCGGCGACGGCGACTGCGTGGTCTTCAAGATGGAAAGCCACAACCACCCGTCCTACATCGAGCCCTACCAGGGCGCTGCCACCGGCGTCGGCGGCATCCTGCGCGACGTCTTCACCATGGGCGCCCGCCCGATCGCAGCCATGAACGCGCTGCGCTTCGGTGAGCCCGATCACCCGAAAACCCGTCATCTGGTCTCCGGCGTCGTCGCCGGCGTCGGCGGCTACGGCAATTCCTTCGGCGTGCCGACAGTCGGCGGCGAGGTCGAGTTCGATCCGCGCTACAACGGCAATTGCCTGGTCAACGCGTTTGCGGCCGGCATCGCCAAGACCGACGCGATCTTCCTGTCCGAGGCCAAGGGCGTCGGCCTGCCGGTGGTCTATCTCGGCGCCAAGACCGGCCGTGACGGTGTCGGCGGCGCCACCATGGCCTCGGCCGAATTCGATGAATCCATCGAGGAAAAGCGCCCTACCGTCCAGGTCGGTGATCCGTTCACGGAAAAATGTCTGCTCGAGGCCTGCCTTGAGCTGATGCAGACCGGCGCCGTGATTGCCATTCAGGACATGGGCGCTGCCGGCCTCACCTGCTCGGCGGTCGAGATGGGCGCCAAGGGCGATCTCGGCATCGAGCTCAATCTCGACCAGGTGCCGGTGCGCGAAGAAAACATGAGCGCCTACGAGATGATGCTGTCGGAAAGCCAGGAGCGCATGCTCATGGTGCTCGAGCCTGAAAAGGAAGCCGAAGCCAAGGCGATCTTCGTCAAATGGGGCCTCGATTTCGCCATTGTCGGCAAGACCACCGATGATCTGCGTTTTCGCATCCTGCATCAGGGCGAGGAAGTCGCCAACCTGCCGATCAAGGAGCTGGGCGACGAAGCCCCCGAATATGACCGCGAATGGCGTGAGCTCGGCGGCTTGTCGCCGCTCGACATCGCCGAAGTCGAGGAGCCGGAAGACTATGGCCAGGCCCTGCTCGATCTGCTCGGCTCACCCAACAACGCCTCCAAGCGCTGGGTCTGGGAGCAGTATGACACGCTGATTCAGGGCAATTCACTGCAGATCCCCGGCGGCGATGCCGGCGTGGTCCGCGTCGAAGGCCACGACACCAAGGCGCTGGCCTTCTCGTCCGACGTGACACCGCGCTATGTCGAGGCCAACCCCTATGAGGGCGGCAAGCAGGCCGTCGCCGAGTGCTGGCGCAACCTCACTGCCACCGGCGCAGAACCGCTGGCCTCGACCGACAACCTCAATTTCGGCAATCCCGAACGCCCCGAGATCATGGGCCAGCTGGTGATGGCGATCCAGGGCATCGGCGAAGCCTGCACCGCGCTCGATTTCCCCATCGTTTCGGGCAATGTCTCGCTCTACAACGAGACCAACGGCGAAGCGATCCTGCCGACACCGACCATCGGCGGCGTCGGCCTGATCGAGGACTGGTCCAACATGGCCCGCATCGGCGGCGCAAGCACCGGCGACGCCGTCATCCTGATCGGCGGCGATTGCAGCCATCTCGGCCAGTCGGCCTGGATGCGCGACTGTCTTGGCCGGGCCGAAGGCGCCCCGCCATCCGTTGACCTGATGGAAGAACGCCGCAATGGCGACTTCGTCCGCTCCGCGATCCGCAACGGCCAGGTGACCTCCTGCCACGACATTTCCTCGGGCGGTCTGGCGGCAACCCTGGCAGAAATGGTCATGGCCTCCGATCTCGGCATGGACATCGATCTGTCCGGTTGCCACGGCCCGGCGCATGGCTTGCTGTTTGGCGAGGACCAGGCGCGCTACGTCATCACCGTGCCGTCGGATCTCGCCAACTACATCATGGCCAGCGCAGAAGGCGCAGGCATTCCCTTCCGCCAACTCGGCGCCGTGTCCAGCGACAGCCTGAAGATCGATGGCCTGATGTCCATCCCCGTATCCACGTTGCGCGCCACCCATGAATCGTGGTTCCCTGCCTTCATGGACGTCCCCGAAGCCCTGGCCGCAGAATAACCCAATCAGGAGCCTACCCCATGCCAATGAATGCTGGCGATATCGAAAAACTCATCAAGACCGGGATTCCTGACGCTCAGGTCACCATCCGCGACCTCGCCGGTGACGGCGACCACTACGCGGCCGAAGTCGTCTCCGAGAGCTTCCGCGGCAAGAGCCGGGTGCAGCAGCATCAGATGGTCTACAACGCGCTCGAAGGCAACATGGGCGGCGTCCTGCATGCCCTGGCGCTACAGACCAGCGTGCCGGAATAACGGCACCTGAGAGCCGGTGGGCCTCCGCCGGCCTCAGCCCTCGAACTTATCAAACACGGCGACAATCGGCCCGGCCGGTTCGCCCGCATCGATCTCCATCTGCACGCCCCAGGCGAGACTGGAGACCGCGCCGTCGAAGAACAGCGCGTTCTCGCACGCCGCGACATCCCGAAACAGGCGCGCGAAGGAGCCGAGGCTCACCTTGTCGCGGGTGATCGCCAGCACGATGCTGCCATCGGCCCGCATACCGACGCCGTTGCGGATATATTTGGATGTCCCGTCGGGCAGGAACCGCGGGTGGATATCCCCGTCGATCAGCAGCATCGGCCCCGATTGAGTGGCAAATTCCGGCGCGATCCCCGCCGCCCGGTAGGCTTCCGTCTCCATCACCCCGGCGGTGCCGTCCTTGCGGGTAAAGAACACGCCATTGGGCTTGAGAAAGAAATTGCCGAACCCGTCATCCGCGTTGAGCGGGGAGAGTTCAGTTCCGTCCTCGACATAGAGCCCCACTGGCGTCATGTCGGCGTGGTACATCCCGGCATTCATGGCCAGGACCGGCACCCGGCCAGCCGCCGCAAGTGCTGTCACCGCTTTCTTGACACGGCCAAGCACCTCGCCATCGGGCCCGCGATAGACCAGCCTGATGTCGTGAGCGTTTGGGTCAACCGTGCACAGCACCGCACGTGCGCCCTCGAATACCGTCTCTTCGCAGATATCGGGCTTGTTCGCCATAATCATGCTCCCCGGTTCATCTTGCGCCTGCCGTGCGGGTAGAACGGGCGTTGGGTCAGGCACCACCATGCTCCATGCCGCCCACACTCCGGCCACGGCCAGCACGATCAGGACAAAATAACCGGCGCGATGCATCCTCATCCGATCACTTATAGAGCGCGCCTTCTTGTCTTGTCATGCCCGGCACGTTATCTGAGGGATAACAAATATCGTGGCCACACGCTCTGAAAGGATCCAACGATGTCCGGCATCAATGATTTCATCGACAATGAAGTGAAGAACAACGACGTGGTGCTGTTCATGAAGGGCACACCGCAGTTTCCACAGTGCGGTTTCTCGGGCCAGGTCGTCCAGATCCTCGATTACCTTGGCGTGCCCTACAAGGGCGTCAACGTTCTGGCAGACGATTCCTTGCGCAACGGCATCAAGGAATATTCCAACTGGCCGACCATCCCGCAGCTCTACGTCAAGGGCGAGTTCATCGGCGGTTGCGACATCATCCGCGAGATGTTCCAGTCAAGCGAGCTGCAGCAGCACATGACCGACGCAGGCGTTCCGGTCAAAGCGGCCTGAACCTGATCAGACAATGACACGGCAAGAGGCGGATTTTCCGCCTCTTTTCGTTTCAGAAGCCTGCAAGATCCGACTATCCTGAACCTGACCAGACCAAGACGACTGGAGACGCAAACATGACCTGGACCATCTATCTCTCGGGCGAAATCCACACAGACTGGCGCGAACAGATCGCAGCCGGCGCGACACAGGCAAGCCTGCCGGTCAGGTTCAACGCGCCCGTGACCCATCACGAAGCCTCCGACGATGTCGGCGTCGCCATCCTTGGCGCCGAACCGAACAAGTTCTGGCACGACCACAAGGGTGCCCAGATCAACGCCATCCGCACCCGCACGCTGATTGAAAAGGCGGACATTGTCGTCGTCCGCTTCGGCGAGAAGTACAAGCAGTGGAACGCGGCCTTTGACGCAGGCTTCGCCGCAGCCCTCGGCAAGCCGCTGATCATCCTGCACCAGGACGAACACGCCCACGCGCTCAAGGAAGTCGACGCCGCGGCCCTGGCCGTTGCCAAGACGCCGGACCAGGTTGTCGCCATTCTCAGCTACGTCATCAACGGCGAATTGACCGGCTACACCGAGGCGCAGGACGCCGCGCAATGAGTGAAACTGCCTATTCCGGCTTCGGTGACAAGGCCCTGCCCTTTCTCAAGGCTTTGGGCTTTCACCAGAACCGGGAATGGTTTCATGACAACAAGTCCATCTTCGAGGAACACCTCAACGAGCCGCGCGGACGACTGGTAGACGCTCTGGCTGAACGCCTCGCGGCCAAGAAGATCCCGCTCACCTGCAATCGCAAGACCTCAACCTTCCGAATTAATCGCGACGTCCGGTTTGCCAAGGCAAAGCATCCCTACAACACCCATGTCAGCGCAGTGATCACCCGTTCCGGCACCAAGAAGGACCAGGGGCTGCTCTATTTCCATGTCTCGCCGGACGAGTGTTATCTCTCGGTCGGGTTCTATGCGATGGAATCCGATGAGCTGCGCGCCTTCCGCGAGGCCATCATCGCGCGCAAGGCCCAGTTCGATGCAGCGCTGAAGCCGCTTCTCGATCTCGGTTTCGCCTTCGACCATGACAACAGCCTCAAGCGCACCCCGCGCGGGTTTGAGGCTGTCACCGACCCCGACCTGCTGGACCTGCTACGGCTCAGGCACCTGACCCTGTCGCGCCGTTTTGCCGAGCAGAGACTGCATGGCACGGCCCTGCTTGATGACCTGACTGAACTCGCCGAAGCCGCACAGCCATTCCTCAGCTTCGGCTGGCGCGTCATCGACCCGGTCCGCGCCGCCCGCGAAGAAGCCAATCAGTAGGAAAGACCGCCACAATGCCCCTGAAAACCCTGTGTGGCCTGCTGGCTGTTGTCGCCGTGCTTCTGCCGGTTCACGCCGCAGCGGACGATGCCAACGAGATCGATCTCAAGCTCTTCGGCGAAAATGTCATCCGGGGCTGGAACGGCTGCCGCTTTGGCCTCTGGCAGAAGAACCGCAATCCGACCGAAGATCGCTATGCCTATGTCTTCTTCGCACCAATTCCGGATGGCGAGGCCCTGCCGGCCTGGGTCAAGATCGGTGACGATGTCATCGAGGTATCCCAACGCGACATCGGCGCGGCCGACACCGGCATGCTCGAGCCGTTCCGGCTTTACCGGGATTTGGACAACGATCTTACCGTGATGATGGAGATCTTCGAGCAGGCCCGCACCGATCAGGGCATCGAGATAGCCGATGCGCGCCTGACCTTCGTGCAGGATGACAGGTTCCCGTTTGCGATAAGTGTCAAGGGATTGAACGGCTGCCCGGGCGCGTCCGTTGAGGCAAGCGGCTCTGCCGCTGGTTCCGACGACGCCATCAGGCTTGGCGCGCCGGTCGGCTTTGACAGCCTCGACAGGGTTCCGGCGCCAGTCTTGGGCGCCATCGCCACAGATGCGGCCGAATGCGAGCCGGAAACGACCGCAGGCTATTCCACCGCTTACGCGATTTCCGACGAGATGACGCTGTGGCAGGTTCCCTGCAATCTCTACGCCACCCACGGGTCGAGCGTGTTTGCCGTCAGTTGGTCCTTCCACCCCGACCACGCAACCGTGCTGCTGTTTCCCGCGCCGCCGAGCATGAACCTGCCCGATTACGCCGGCCTGATGAATGCCACGGTCGACCCGGCATCCGGCACCGTTACCTCCTATTCGCTCGACAGCAGCGGCGATTGCGGCTCGTTCGACAAGTTCCAGCTAAGCCTGGCCGAGGGCGAGACCGTGGAGTTCAGACTGCTCGAATTCCGCGAGAAAACTGTCTGCGATGGTGTCGAGACCGATCCGGCAGATTTTCCGCTCGTCTACCAGAGCCGCTGACACCGCGGCTTGCCGCAATCCCGGATCTAGCGGGTTGCAACTGGCGCAACCTCGATCGCGGCTCCGACCGTCGCCGATCTGGTCATGGCATCAATCAGCGCATGCACTTTCAAGGCCTCGCGGCCCGTCACCAGCGGGGCGCGCTGCTCCCGGATCGCTGTTGCAAAATCGGCGATCAAGGCCTTGTGCCAGTCACAAGGAAACGCCATCGGATCAGCGCCACCGCCGGTGGTTGCCGGCTCATCAACCTGCTCCGTGCGTCCGTCACGCCAGACCACCTCCAGGGTTCCTCCACGCAATGTCGCCGTCGCCAGCGGGCCGTCCAGCACAATGCTCTCTGTGCCGCCGGGATAGGTCACCGTCGTCGCCACGATCGAGCCAACCGCACCTGATGCAAAACGCACCCCGGCTGTGGCGAAGTCCTCGGCCTCCAGCCTGTGCAGCGCCGTCGTGGCAGTAAAGGCCTGCACCATCTCTGCGGGTCCCGTCAGGCTCAGCGTCAGGTCCAGCACGTGGATCGCCTGGCTGATCAGAACCCCGCCCCCGTCCCGCGCAAAAGTGCCCCGCCCCGGCTGATCGTAATAGGCCTGGTCGCGCCACCACGGCACCTCGACCCGCACCAGAGCGATATCGCCCAGTTCACCGGCTTGAACCAGAGCCTTCAGCCGCATCGCCCCGGCCCGAAACCGGTGCTGCAGCACGATGCCCAGATGCACCTGATGGCGTTCGCAGAGTGCGACAATGTTTTCGGCCGCTGACAAGGTGCGCTCGATCGGCTTTTCCATCAGGATGTGTTTGCCGGCACGCGCCATCATCTCGACGATTTCAAGCCGCTGGTCCGGCGGCGTCGTGACCAGCACGCCGTCAATGCCGGGATCGCCGGCAATCTGCTCGAGACTGTCGAAAACACGGCAGCCTTCCTGACCGGCCACGACCTCGGCCTTGGCACGCGTGCGGTTGTAGACCCCGGCCAGATCGGCAGGACAGGACGGGTCCCGCAACGCCTCCAGATGTGGCCTGGTCGCCATGCCAAGCCCGATCAGCGCAAGCCGAACCGGTTTGTTGTTGTCCACGCGTCATTCCCTCCCCATCTGGCCTCGACCGATTGCACCCGCCAAGGCTTCCTCACGACGCACTCCCTCCACTGCGTGCTCGCGCAATTGTGAAGCGGTCAAATCACGAGAATTATGCATGGATCTCATCGTAAAAACCGCTGAAATTCGCTCGCTCCAGCCAAATGCGGGGATTTCCACCGTAATTGCACCGGTTGCACGGCGCATTGCACGTTGCCTTGCCACGATAACCGTGGCTTGCCCGATGCCGTGACCGGGTATAGGAACGAAACCGGCAGCAACCAGAACCGGCCTGCCTTCTGACCTCGGAATCCTGAAGTTTGCGCGGTGCAGCCGGTGCACATCGCAGGGTCAGCATCGCAATCAACCGGACGCCCTTGCGCGAACCGGTCCCCATAGGACAGTCAATCTGATGAATGGACCCACGGCTGCCACAGCCAGCCAAACCGAGCTTGTCGGCGGAATCGGCCGCACCCAGTTCATCGCCATTATCGCCTCGATGATGGCGCTCAACGCCGTGGCCATCGATATCATGCTGCCGGCGTTCCCCAACATTGCCGCCAGTTACGACATCACCGATGCCAAGCTGATCCAGTATGTTCTCCTGTCCTACATTATCGGCTTCGGGCTGGCGCAGCTGTTTTTTGGCCCGGTTTCCGACCGTTTTGGCCGCCGCGCGCCGCTGTTCTTCGGGATCGCGCTCTATGCCGTCTGCGCGGTCGCAGGCGCACTGGCGCCCAGTTTCGAGTTCCTCCTGATCTCGCGTTTCCTGCAGGGCATTGGCGCTGCGGCCACCCGCGTGATCGCCATTTCCGTGGTGCGCGACACCCATTCGGGCCGCCGCATGGCAGCAACCATGTCGCTGGTCATGATGGTCTTCATGGTGGTTCCGGTCTTCGCCCCCATGATCGGGCAGGTGATGGTTCTCGCCGGCGACTGGCGCCTGATCTTCCTGTTCATGGCCTTGATCTCGATTCTGATCGGCGCCTGGGCGATGTTCAGGCTTCCCGAAACCCTCAGGCAGGAACACCGCAGGCCGCTGACGGCCAAAAGCATTACCCAGGCCTTCGCCATGGTGCTGTCGAACCGGCTCTCGCTGTTTTACACGCTGGCGACCAGCTTCTTTTTCGGCTCGCTGTTCGGATTTCTCAATCTGGCGCAGCCGATCTATGTGGAGATCTACCAGCTCGGCGCCTATTTCCCGGTCGCCTTCGCCGCCGTCGCCGTCATCATGGCCGGATCCGCCTTCCTCAATTCGAGACTGGTCGGGCGCTTCGGCCAGCGCAGGCTGTCCCACGGCGCCCTGATCGGCTATTTCGGCTTCGCTTTGCTGCTCGCCGGAATGTCGATCTTCGGGCCGATCCCGTTCTGGCTGTTCTTCGCGATATCCATGCTGATGATGCCGCTGTTCGGCTTTGTCGGCTCCAATTTCAACTCCATCGCCATGGAGCCGCTCGGCGCCATCGCCGGCACCGCTTCCTCCACCCTGGGATTTGCCCAGACGGTCATCGGCGGCATCGTCGGCGCGGTCATCGGCCAGGCCTATGACGGCACCATCTTTGCGCTCACGGCCGGTTACGCCGTGGTCTCGGCGCTGTCGCTGCTGATGGTCCTGATCGCCGAAAAGGGCCGGCTCTTCGGCGTCGGAACCCAGGACCCGGTCTGAACCGGCTTCGGCCTCAGGCGCGCCACAGCGCTTCGCGCACCATGGCCCAGCTGTCGGGATCCGTTGCCGCCAGCACGCCGCCGTCAACATGCTCCGGGCGATAGACGCTGCCGTCGAACCGGCGGACATGGCCGCCGGCTTCCTCGGTGATCAGCACGCCGGCCAGATGGTCCCATGGCATCAGCTTGTTGTAGAGCGCGAAGTGGATATGGCCGCCGCACAGCAGGCGGTATTCCTGTGCCGCGCAACGATAGGCGACGCTGCCAAGGCACTGGCCCTGATTGCGCGCGATGGTGCTGCGCTCGGGCTCCGGCATGTACTGCCACGAGGCCGATCCGATCATCCGGTTGACGGCACCGGTCGGTTCGGCAACCTTGAGCGCGCTTTCGCGTCCGTCAAGCCGCCGCAGGATCGCCCCGCCACCCTTCTGCGCCATGATCCAGTCCTTGCCGACCGGATCGTGGATGATGCCGGCAATGGTTTCACCGTCCTTGACCACCGACAGCATCACCCCGAAAGCCGCCACGCCCGAGGCAAAGTTGAAGGTGCCGTCGATCGGATCGATCACGAAGGCCAGCTTGTCGGTCCGGCTCCAGCCATCGAGCAGCTTCGGGTCATCCGCAACGGCCTCTTCGCCGATGACGAGTGAGCTGGGAAAGCGCTCCAGCAAGGCAGCCGTGATCACCCGTTCGGCATTCACGTCGGCTTCTGTGACAAGATCCGCGGCAGACGTCTTCTGCTGCACATCGCCATCGCCCAGATTGCGGAAACGGGGCATGATCTCGGCCGTTCCCACATCCAGAAGCAGCGCTGCCAGCCAGTCCATGTCCGCCGCGGTGAGAGTGCTCATCTGTCTGCCTTTCCCGGCTGAGTGGTAAGTCCTGCGAAATCGAACAGGGTCCTATCAAGCAAATGTGACGGCCGTGTATTGGACAAGGCCCGGATCATCGAATCCTTGCGGCCCGGCATGCGCCGCTCGATATCGCCGATCATCAGTTTCATCGCGTTGCGTTGCAGCCCGTCCTGCGAACCGCACAGGTCGCAGGGGATGATCGGAAACGCCATAGCCTCGGCAAAGCGCGCAAGGTCTTCCTCGGCGCAATAGGCCATCGGCCTGAGAACCATCACGTCGCCATCATCATTCAAGAGCTTCGGCGGCATCGCTTCCAGCCGCCCGCCGTGGAAAAAATTGAGGAAGAAAGTCTCCAGAATGTCGTCGCGGTGATGCCCGAGCACCAGCGCCTCGCAGCCCTCTTCCCGCGCGATCCGGTAGAGATTGCCGCGCCTCAGACGCGAGCACAGCGCGCAATAGGTGGCCCCTTCCGGCACCTTCGAGGTCACCACCGAATAGGTGTCGCGATACTCGATCCGGTGCGGCACCCCATGCGCCGTGAGGTAATCGGGCAAGATGTGCTTGGGAAAATTCGGCTGGCCCTGGTCGAGATTGCAGGCAACCAGATCAACCGGCAGCATGCCGCGCCACTTGAGATCCATCAGCAGCGCCAGCAACCCGTAGGAATCCTTGCCGCCCGAAAGCGCCACCAGCCAGCGCGGCCGTTCTCCGCCCTTGTCCGCCTCCGGGATCATGGAAAAATCGTCGATCGCCTGCCGCACATTGCGGATCAACCGTTTGCGCAGCTTGTTGAACGACACGCTCGATGGCGCACCGGCATAGAGCGACGGCCCTGCTCCCGTTGCAGGTTCCACCGTGTCTACACTGTCGATTACATCACTCATGGCACCGGGGATGATGGCTTTGCCGGAAACAGTCAAGCCCCGAACACCGACCAATCCATTCGCCGGGCCAATTGTTCGAGCGCCGCCGTTCCAAGCTTGGAATTGCCGACCCTGTCGAGCCCCGGCGACCACACCGCGATCGAGGCCTTGCCGGGCGCGATGGCCAGGATGCCGCCGCCGACACCGCTCTTGCCCGGCAGGCCGACGCGAAAGGCGAATTCGCCGGATCCGTCGTAATGGCCGCAGGTCAGCATGATAGCGTTGATGCGGCGTGCGCGCTGTTCCGAGACGACTTGCGCACCCGTCACCGGGTCCCGGCCCTGGCTTGCCAGAAACAGCCCCGCGCGCGACAGCTGCCGGCAGTTCATCACCAGCGCGCACTGGTGGAAATAGACGCCAAGAACATGGTCGACCGGATGGTCGATATTGCCGAACGAGCGCATGAAATGCGCCAGCGACGCATTGCGGTCGCCATGCGCTGTTTCCGAGCGCGCCACATGCTCGTCGATCAGGATGGAATCATCATCGGCCAGATGGCGGATGAACTGGATGACCTCGCCGATCGCTTCCTTCGGCTGATGCCCGGCCATGATCAGGTCGACCACGGCAATGGCGCCGGCGTTGATGAACGGGTTGCGCGGCCGGCCCTTTTCCTGCTCCAGCTGGACGATCGAGTTGAACGGGTTGCCCGATGGCTCGCGCCCGACGCTGCTCCAGACCGAATCGCCGAGCTTGCCCAGCGCCAGCGCCAGGGTGAAGACTTTCGACACGCTCTGGATGGAAAACCCGGTCGCGGCATCTCCTGCCGACAGTATGGTTCCGTCCGGCAGGGTCACGGCAATGCCGAAATGCTTGGCGTCGACCTTGGCGAGTTCGGGAATATATTGCGCAACGATGCCGCGGTCCTCGTCACTGGCGGCCTCGGCGGCAATCTCGTCTAGAACCTGTTGCAGATCAGTCATCGGCAATCTCCGGAGCTCGGCCTTCATACCTTTGCATACAAAAAGGCCGCCCCGAAGGACGGCCTTGATCTGACGCGATCCGGAAAGGGATCAGCGCGAATAGAATTCGACAACCAGGTTCGGTTCCATCACGACAGCGTAAGGAACGTCGGCCAGGGTCGGAATGCGCACGAAAGTCGCAGCCATCTTGTTGTGATCGGCTTCGATATATTCAGGAACGTCGCGCTCGGCCAGCTGCGTCGCTTCCATGACGAAGGCGAGCTGCTTGGACTTTTCCTTGACCGCAACAACATCGCCCGGCTTGCAACGGTAAGAACCGATGTTGACGCGCTTGCCATTGACGGTGACGTGGCCGTGGTTGACGAACTGGCGGGCGGCAAAGATCGTGGCAACGAACTTGGCGCGGTAGACGATGGCGTCGAGACGCTGCTCGAGCAGGCCGATCAGGTTTTCAGGCGTATCGCCCTTCATCCGGTTGGCTTCGTCGTAGATCTTGCGGAACTGCTTTTCTGAAATGTCGCCGTAGTAGCCCTTCAGCTTCTGCTTGGCGCGCAGCTGCACGCCGAAGTCGGAAAGCTTGCTCTTGCGGCGCTGACCGTGCTGGCCCGGGCCATATTCGCGACGGTTGACCGGGGACTTCGGACGGCCCCAGATGTTTTCGCCCATACGGCGATCGAGTTTGTACTTGGACGATTCGCGCTTGCTCATCGCATTTCCTTTCAAAAGGTTGATCCGGCTCGAAGCGAACCGGATAAAGGAAACGCGCCCTCCTCTGGCCCCTGTTTTTGAGACCTGACAGAACGGTTCACGCACGCATTGTGATAAACCGTCCACGGGACACGTAAGAAACGCGAGGGCATGAACCCTCGCGCTGGCCGGGTCTCTAGAGCATCCCATTCAAGGTGTCAACGCTGACGGGCATAACTGCCCTCAAAATGGCTTCACCACCGCCATCACGGCAATCACCGCGAAGGAAACCAGAATGGTTGCCGTCACGATTGGCGAAGGAACAATGCTCCTTGCCTGCGTCGCGGTCAGGTCCAGCCGTCTCAGCCGGCCGGCCAGATTGCCGTGCAGGCCCGACAGGATCAGCACGAAGACAAGCTTGATCTGCAGCCAGGGCTCGGTGAACCATCCGCCGCTGAATGCTGCCCACAACCCGAACACCCAGACCCCGCCGAGTGCCGGCTGCGAGACCCACATGTCCCATTTGCGCACCGTGGCTCGGAGCTTGCTGCTTTGATCCTCTGCCGCCGGGTCTCGCTTGCCGAGCGCCATGCTGGCAACCAGCAACGCCACCAGCCCGCCTGCAAACAGGAGAACAAAGACCACATGCAGCGCTTTTATCCAGTCATACATCCCAATACCCTCAGGAAGATTCGCGCCGGTCACCTCGATCCAGACGCACCTCACACCTTTCGAGTTTCAGTACATCGCATGGCCAGCTATAGCTAGGCCAGACCGCCAGAAGGACCTTTGCATGACCGACACCGTTCTCGACCGCCTGCTCCGCTATGTCGTCATCGACACCCAGTCCGATCCCGAATCGACGGCCCAGCCCTCCACCGAGAAGCAGAAGGATCTGGGCCGCGTGCTGGTGGATGAATTGTTGGCGCTGGGCCTCAAGGACGCCCACATGGATGAGCACGGCAATATCTACGCGACACTTGCCGCCAACACCCACAAGGACGTCCCGGTCATCTGCTTCTGCTCGCACATGGACACGGCGCCCGATTTCACCGGCACCGACGTCAAGCCGAATGTCGTGCGCAACTACCAAGGCGGCGACATCCAGCTGACCGGCGACACCAGCCGCGTGATCAAGGTCAGCGAGCATCCAGAGCTCAAGCACCAGATCGGCCACGACATCGTCACCACCGATGGCACCACCCTGCTCGGCGCCGACGACAAGGCCGGCATCGCCGAGATCATGACCGCCGCCGCCACGCTGATCGCCAATCCTGAGATCCGGCACGGCACCATCCGGTTTCTTTTCACCACCGACGAGGAAATCGGCCGCGGCGCCGACAAGGTCGATATCGCCAAGCTCGGCGCCGCTTTCGGCTATACGCTCGATGGCAGCACCATCGGCGAGATCGACGACGAGACCTTCTCGGCCGATGGCGTCGAGATCGAGATTTCAGGCGTTGCCCAGCACCCCGGCACCTCGAAGGGCGTGATGGAAAATGCCATCAAGATCGCCGCTGACATCGTCGCCAGGCTGCCCAAGCATCTCGCGCCCGAGACCACCGACGGCCGGACCGGCTTCATTCATCCCACCGACATCAGCGGCTCGATGGACGCGGCCAGGCTCACCTTCATCATCCGTGATTTCGTCAATGAGGGCCTGACCGAAAAGGAAGCCCTGCTCAAGACCATCGCCGAAGATGTCATGAAGGACTATCCCGGCTCGACCATGACATTCACCGTTACCGAGCAATATCGCAACATGAAAGAGGTGCTCGACCGCCACCCGGAAATCATGGCCAATCTGACCGAAGCCGTGCGCCGCGTCGGCCTCGAGCCCGTGACCAACGCCATCCGCGGCGGCACCGACGGCTCGCGCCTGTCCTTCATGGGCCTGCCCTGCCCCAACATCTACACCGGCGGCCACTCCTACCACTCGCCGCTGGAATGGATCAGCGTTCAGGACATGGAGAAGTCGGTGGAAACGATTGTCGAGCTGGCCAAGGTCTGGGAAGAACGGGCCTGATTCCAGACCCCTGGTTCGGGCGCAAATTCCGCACCAGTCTCAGGCTTCAGCGGCGTACTCAACCGAAAGTGCAACTCACCGTGTCCGCGCCGCCCAGACCCGCAACCTGGCGAACGCCATCAAAGTGGCGGCCACGACCAGTGCGCACAGCGCAGCCTTGGAGAAAGTCTCCATCGTGCCCTCGATCAACATCGCATGCACAACGCTGCCCACCACGATCACGGCGGCCAGAAGCGTGTGAGCGCGGCGCCAGTGGCGCGGCGGCACCCGTCGGCGCAGTCCGGCCAGCAGCGCTGAAGCAAAAAGGGCCCACATGGCGATTACGCCCCAGGCGGAAAACGGCGTCGGCGAGGCGAACAGCAATGCGTCGATAACGTCGGGCGGGCTGGTCACCCAGAGACCGACAACGTGGACGATCACCGCCAGCACCAGCGCGCTTCCAATCCATCGATGCACCCGCCGACCGCGCGGCCCGGACAGGCCCGGCAACAATCCCGCCGCCAGCAGCGGCTGAAACAGCAACAGCGCCATCGCAACCACCCCGGCAAAGCCTGCCGCAATATAGACAGGATCACGCCACGCCAGCAGCGGGCTCATTGCCGCGGCAGCGACCGGCACGGCAATAACAATCACCAGCGCCGCCCAGACCAGCATCCGGCGTAGGCGGCCTGTTCCTGCGCTGTCCACCGTGGTCAGGCCGGTTCGAGCACGAAATCCGCGGAAAGGCTGGTGTCACTTGCACTGGCCATCACCGGCCTCAGAAACACGGTCTTGAAACCATCGCTGTCATAGGCAAGGTGGCCGTGCGGCTGGCCGAAGGTGGGCACGATCTGCGGCATCTCGAGCCGGAATTCGCCATTGGCGTCCGTCAGCGTGGCGCCGTGGCTCCAGGGATCACGTTCATTGCCTTCGGTCGTGTGCGCCCAGATCTGGATCCGCTGGCCGCTCAGCGGCGCGCCATCCCCGGCCCGGCGCACGGTGCCCGTCATCCAGAACCCGCCGCCGCCGATCCGCTCCACGAACGGCGCGCCGGGAAGATAATTGTTGGCCCCGCCCCGCATCGAGGGTGTCGGCGCAACCCCTTGCGCGCGCGCTGGCACGATGAGGCCGGCCGTTCCCGTCGCAACGAGTGCGCCGGTCGCAGCAAGGAATGTACGGCGGGTCGTGAGAGCTTTGGTCATCTGACTTGTCCTGTCGGGTGTCTTGTCCTGTCGGGCGATTGTTTGACGGCCGGCAAGGCGGCCTGATCGCGGCTCCTGCACGAGTATAGCGCGGTTTGGGGCGATCCCAAGGCTGCCACGGAGGGCTGCCCGGCAAACCCTCTTCACGGTTTCGTGAGCCAAGTTGCGGTTTTGCGCATTGATGTCTTGAGGAACGATTGGTCTAGGACCGGCGTTGGAGCCTCTGTGATCAGGGAGTTGACCTATGCCCAATGAACCAGCGCTGCCGCAGACCAGTCATAGGCCCTCTTTCATGATGGCCCTTGCCACCTATGCGATCGCTGGCTGTGTCATTTTCGGTCTCTCGATCCTGATTGCGGACTTCGCGGTCCCCGATCACGACTGGATCGCCGATACGATCAGCGACCTTGCAGCCGGAAAATATGAGTTCATCGTCGATATCGGCATCTATGCCTTTTCCGGGTCGCTGATCTCGATTGCCTTGCTGGCCGCCCACGATCACCTGGGCGGATTGCGCTGGAGCCTGGGATCAGTCGGTTTCGCCGTGCTCGGGCTGATCGTGTTTCTCGTCGGCGCGCGCAACGAATATGGCGACAATGACCACGACGGATGGGTTATTCACATTTATCTCGTCTACGCACTTGGCCTGCTGGTTGCAGCGTTGCCCTGGGCCATGTCGAAAGGCGCAAAACGCATCAACCGCAATCTTGGCCGCCTTCTTGTTGCGCTGTCGGTTTTGTGGTCCCTGTCCGCTCCGGTGTTCTTTTTCCTGCCGACCGCCATAGACGGTCTTTACGAGCGCTATCTGGGCCTTGTCTCGTTTTGCATTGTCGCTGCGATGGCGTGGCTCTTCATCGGCCGCGCACGCAGCCTGCGCTGATCGAGAAAGCCTCGGGCTTACTCCGCCGCTTCCGCGCTCCCGGCATCCTCGTCCGGCGCATCCGCTGCTCCCGGTGCGGTTTCCGCCTGCAATTCGGGAATGCCGACAATGCGTTTGCCCGACAGGTCGGCATGGACGATGATCAATTCCTGCTCTTCGAAATAGCCCAGGAGCCGCCGCGCCCGACGCGCCGAATGGGTGCCGTAGGCGCGCGCGATGCGGGCGTCGGACGGGCACGGCTCGCCACGGATCGCCGCAGTAGCGAGCATCAGGAACACGCCCTGCAGATCCTCCGAAACCATCGCCGACAGCCTCAGCGCCGTCGCCCAGGCTTCGCTTGCAGCAGTCTCGGCGTCCACGCCGGATCGGGCGATGGCGACACGGCGGCGGAATTCAGCCAGCGGCATCGGCGAGCCGGAGACCCGGCGCATCCTCAGCCGCACCAGGAAATCCTGGTACAGAGCGGAATCCGTCCGGTAGCCGGATTCCGGATCGGCCAGGATTTCAGCAAGCACCGAGGAAACCCGTTCCTCGCGTTCTTCCGCTCCCATCGCAGGCTGAGCCCCCTCGCCACCGGCGCGCGAGATCGGCTGGTCACTGAGCGGCGTGGCGCGCGACAATTCCGCCAGGATATCGGTGGTGGGCCGCGGGGCCGGGCGCGCCCGGCGCGGGGCCAGCTGACGGGTCAGCTCTTCCGGGTCCGGGGTGAAGATCAGATCTTCGACATCTTCGACGGTTTCGGGCATCGGCATCAGCTTCGGGCTGGAAGACCGCGCCTGGGTCTCCACCGCGCCAATGGCAATTGGCAATGGGCGACGGGACAAGGCTGGCCCGAGACCGACGAAATTGCCGCGCTGCAGGTCGCGGAACATCTCCGCCTGGCGCCGGTCCATACCCAGGAGGTCCGCCGCGCGGGCCATGTCGATGTCGAGAAATGTCCGTCCCATGAGAAAGTTCGAGGCTTCCGCGGCCACGTTCTTGGCAAGCTTCGCCAGTCGCTGCGTGGCGATCACGCCCGCAAGTCCGCGCTTGCGACCGCGGCACATCAGGTTGGTCATCGCGCCCAGCGACATCTTGCGCGCGTCCTCGGAGACGTCACCGCCCACGGCCGGCGCGAACATCTGCGCCTCGTCGACCACCACCAGCACCGGATACCAGAACTCGTGATCGGCATCGAACATGGCATTCAGAAACACCGCCGCCGCGCGCATCTGTTGCTCGACGTCGAGCCCTTCCAGCGACAGCACGCAGGACACCCGGTGCCGCCGGATCCGGCTGGCGATGCCGGCAAGCTCGCCTTCGCTGCGCTCGCCCTCGACAACCAGGTGGCCGTATTTCTCCGAAAGCGTGACGAAATCACCCTCCGGGTCGATGATCACCTGCTGCACCCATTGCGCCGATTGCTCCAGCAGACGCCTGAGCAGATGCGACTTGCCGGACCCGGAATTGCCCTGCACGAGAAGACGGGTTGCCAGCAGTTCCTCGATGTCAAGCGTGGCCGGCTGTCCGCCAGACAAGCTTCCCATGTCAATTCCGACCTGCAAAGTACCCTTACTCCGTAAACCTGACGCGTGACCCGGCTTGAGTCTCTGGTGAATTCGCCAAAGCACCGTTTATCAGATTTCTCCGTCCCTGCAGGCGGCCAACGCAGAAATACACAGGAATTCGCCCACCCGCCCTGCGCCGGGGTCATGAAAAAAACCAGCGGCTGGCCTCGCGCCGCGCCTGGATCCGGGTCACACCGATATCGGCCAGCAACCTCGCGTCAAGTGCCGCCAGATGACGGCGCTGCCGCAACCGGTCATCCCAGCGGCAGTAGGCCCGCCAGCATTGCGCTGCAAGCCGTGCAATGAATCGCTCCGCTCTTGCCGTTTCCGGTCCGCCGCTGATGCGGGTTTGCTTGTCCAGGGACACATTGCCGGTGATGGATGGATTGCTCATGATGGCCTCCTGTTGGGATGAGCCTCGTTTTCGCACGCCCTGTGGCCGCAATGCTTCGGCCGTGACCGAAGCATTGACTGGTGACCTGATCCCGGTCTGCCGCTACACTTGGCGCATGAGCACTGAGACCGTCACCGCCCCGGCAAACGCCAACACGATTTCCGCCGTCGCCGCGCTGATGGGCGATCCGGCGCGCACCAACATCCTGTTTGCGCTGATGAGCGGCAAAGCACTGACGGCTACCGAACTTGGCTATCATGCCGGCGTCAGCGCCCCCACAGCCAGCGGGCACCTGGCCAAATTGCTCGATGGCCAGCTGATTACTCTCGAAAAACAGGGGCGCCACCGCTATTACCGGTTGGCCTCCCCTGCCGTTGCCGAAACGCTGGAAGGCCTCACGACGCTTGCTGCCAGCGGCCCCAAACCTCTCCGCCCAACCGGGCCGAAAGATGCAGCGATGCGCCAGGCCCGCACCTGTTACGATCACATGGCCGGCCGGCTGGCGGTCGCCATCACCGATGCTCTTACGGCCCAAAACCTGATTGTGGTTGAAGACCGCTCGGGCATGATTACCGACGAGGGCCGGCGGTTCTTTTCCGATTTCGGCATCGATCTGGAAAAACGGCCCGGATCCGCGCGGCCGCTTTGCCGCACCTGTCTCGACTGGAGCGAGCGGCGCATGCATCTGGGCGGCCGGCTAGGTGCTGCGCTGCTGACACGGTCACTCGAGCTCCATTGGGTCCGCTCCGTCAACGGCACCCGCTCCTTGACGATCACCCGCGATGGCGAACGCGGCTTTCACGACCAGTTTGGAATAGCCATCGAGAGCTTGATGGTTCAGCGCAAGGCATAACGCCTGGACACGCGATCTACCGGCGTTCCATCGCGCAAGGCCACACCGACCGCAACACTGTAATCGGTAAATCCGAGTTTCGCGTAATAGGCCAGTCCGCCCGCATTGTCGGCGCGAATGGTAGCGTTGATCATCGTGAACCCGGCCCTGCTTGCAAAATCGCGCGTCACCGGAAACAGCGCCGATCCAACCCCGCCAATCCGCGGCCTGCGGGTAAATGTTGCGATATCAACCCAGCCATCGGGCAGATCGCCGTATGTCGCCAGCGCCTGAAAACCGGCAATGGAGGTATCGGGCAGCACAGCCACATGGCAGGCCACGCAGTCCGGGCCGGAGAGGAACCAGAGCGTAAATTCCGTTTCCGTCAGTTCGTCCTCGATTGCCGTTGTCCCGCCTTCGCGCACGATCCCGTTCAAAAGCGCGCGCAGTTCACCCGCGTCGGCGTCAGTCGCCTGGCGGATCGTCAGTGTCACCGGAGCTGGCCGGTCTGATGTTGGCGGTGCGGGCATGGAAAATCTAAGCCCCGCCGGCCGTCAGCCCGAAGCCGTGCATCAGCCGCTGCGCGCTGTAATCCGGATTGCCCGAGGTGAACACCACCCTGTCGCGCGCATCGGGCAGCGCGTCGCCGCCGGGCAAGGTGTCGACGATTGCCAGCGCCCGCCGCGCGATGGCTTCGGCCGGGTCGATCCAGTCCACCGGCCACGGCGCCATCTTGCGCATGCGGTTGACGAGAAACGGAAAATGCGTACAGGCCAGCACCACGATGTCGGTCTGCCGGCCGTCGTGGCTGACAAAGCACGGATCGATCTCGGCCTTCACCGCCGCCTCGTCGACAAAACCTTTTCGCATATATGTTTCGGCGAGTGCCGCAAGGTTTTCCGATCCGACCAGACGCACATGCACCTTGTCGGCATAATCGCGGATCAGGTCGCGGGTATATTGCCGCTTCACCGTGCCAGGCGTCGCCAGCACCGAGACCAGACCGGATTTTGTCCGCTCGGCGGCGGGCTTGATCGCCGGCACCGTGCCGACGAAAGGCAGATCGGGAAAGGCCTCACGCAAGGCCGGCATGACGATGGTCGAGGCGGTGTTGCAGGCAATCAGCGCCAGCGCCGGATTGTAATTCTCGATCAGGCCGCCAAACAGCGCGACAATGCGATCGTTGAGCGCGCCCTCTTCCCAGGCGCCATAGGGAAAGCCGGCATCATCGGCGACATAGACAAAGCGCCGCCCGGGCATGATCACCCGCGCCTCGCGCAAAACGCTCAAGCCACCAATACCGCTGTCGAACACCAGAACCGGCTGTTCGCTCATTCGCCGTCTCCCGTGTCCCAGTTCCCCTCCGAGGGGTCGGAAGGCCTGCGCTGTCCGGACCGACTAAACTTGTCAAATGAGGCAAAAAGACCGCGCAGCACCGCGATTTCATCGGTCGAAAAGCCCGGACGGGTCAACACCGCGCGCAAATTGTCGATCGCCTTCATCTTCTTGGTCTCGGAGCGGAAATAGCCCCGCGCCTCGAGACCTTCCTCGATCTGGGCGAACAAGCCATGCAGATCGGCCTTTTCTGCCGGCACCACGTCGGGGCTGTCAAAGGCCGTCTCGTGCGGATGCGAAAGCCCCGATTTCATCCATTCATAAGACATCAGCAGCACGGCCTGGGCGATGTTGAGCGAGGCATAGGCGGGATTGACCGGGAATGTGACGATCTCGTCGGCAAGCCCCACCTCCCAGTTGCGCAGGCCGATGCGCTCTCGCCCGAACAGGATGCCGGTCTTTTCGCCCGTGTTCTCGCGGCCACGCAGGATCTCGCCCGCTTCCACCGGGCCGCGCACCGGCTTGTGCCCGTCGCGCGGCCGTGCCGTGGTGGCATAGACAAAATTGAGATCGGCAACGGCTGCTTCCAGCGTGTCAAACACCACGGCAGCGGCGATCACGTGGTCGGCCTTGGCTGCGGCGCTGACCGCCTTGTCATTGGGCCAGCCATCGCGCGGATTGACGATCCTGAGATTGGAGAGGCCGAAATTGGCCATGGCGCGCGCCACCATGCCGATGTTTTCGCCCAGTTGCGGCTCCACCAGAATGATTGCCGGCCCGCCGGTCATCAGTTCGCGATTTCTGTCTGTTCCGGCCACGTGTTCATTCCCCGGCGCAGCGGCCAGCGCGTTGGTACAATCAGGTTGCGCGCATCAGCCAAGGCGACCCGTTTCTGTCAGGCCGACACCACTACTGCCGCCTTGGCGCACAATCAAGACAAGCCGTTACTCCACGGCGCTGAACACCAGCGAGGCATTCACTCCGCCAAAGCCGAAGGCGTTGGAGAGTACATGGCCGAGTTTCTTTTCGCGCGGCGTGTTCGGCACCAGGTCGAACCGGGCCGCAGCCTCGTCAGGCGTGTCCAGATTGATCGTCGCCGGCATGAGGCCGTCGCGCAAGGCCAGCACCGAGAACACCGCCTCGATGGCGCCGGCAGCCCCCATCAGATGTCCGGTGGCGGATTTGGTTGCCGAGACAGACAGGTCCTGCCCCCTCCCCGCAAACACATGACTGATAGCGGCAATCTCCGCCGCGTCGCCGACCCCGGTCGAAGTCGAATGGGCATTGATGTAATCGATGTCGGCAGGTGCGAGACCTGCCATTTTCAGCGCGTTGCGCATTGCCTTTTGCGCGCCGACACCGTCCGGGTGGCCTGCGGTCAGGTGATAGGCGTCAGCCGAGGTGCCATAGCCCGACAGGATTGCCAGCGGCGTCGCGCCGCGCGCAGTGGCGTGGCTCAGCCGCTCGATCACCAGCACGGCGGCCCCTTCCGACAGCACGAAACCGGCACGTGACTGGTCGAACGGCCGCGAAGCCCTCGCCGGGTCATCATTGTAGGCAGTGCACAGCGCCCGTGCCGCCGCAAATCCGCCGATCGAGATCGGATCGACTGACCCTTCGGCCCCGCCGCACACCACCACATCGGCCTCGCCGGTCTGGATCAACCGCATACCATCACCGATGGCCTGGGCCGAGGCCGCGCATGCCGTTACCGGTGCTCCGATAGGGCCGGTGAATCCCTCCCGGATCGAGATCCAGCCGGCGGCCAGGTTGGGCAGAAACGCCGGTACGGTGAAAGGCGACAGCCGTTTGGGACCTTTCTCCAGGATTGTCTGCGCGGTCTGCGCCATCAGCGGCGACCCGCCGACACCGGTGCCGATCACCGTTGCCGTAGCGTCCCGCTCTTCTTCCGTGTCAGGCTTCCATCCCGCCTGGGCCAAAGCCTGCGCTGCCGCCGCAAGCCCGTACTGGATGAACCAGTCCATCTTCTTGATGTCCTTGGCCTCGATCCAGTCCTGCGGATCAAACCCGTCGACATCATCGGCTTTTGACGGAACCAGCCCGGCAATGGTGCTGCCATAGGCGCTGACATCGAAACGGGTGTTGGCAACCACGCCGCTTTGCCCGGCAAGCAGCCGCGACCAGACTGGCTCGACGCCCACGCCAAGCGGGCTGACGACACCCATTCCCGTCACTACGATCGGATCCAAAACCATATCTTTTGCCTTTTGTTGCTACTACACTGGTGTATATACACTATTGAAGTCGAAAATCGGGCGCCTCCGGACCAGATCTCAGCCTGCTGTCAGCGCCCTCAAAGCCGGCAGCAGATGCTGAAGCTCCGGCTCTTCCAGCAACCCGCGCACCTCTGCCTGTGCCGCCTGCCAGTGGGGCACCAGCTCTTCGGCGAGGCTCTTGCCTTCAGGCGACAGCGTGAACTGGCGGCCATTGCCCTTGCTGGCGGGCGCAGCAGAAACCAGCCCCTTGCGGGTCAAGAGTTCGAGATTGCGAATCAGCGTGGTGCGATCCATGGCAATCCGCTCGGCCATCCGGCTCACCGGCTCGTCGCGTCCCTGTCGCAGCACCATCAGCACCGAAAACTGCACCACCGACACGCCGAAGCGCTGCAGTTGCGCATCGTAGCGCCGGGTCATGGCACGCGCCGCCATCACCGTGTTGAGCAGCAGGCAATCGGAGAAGTCATAGGTCATCGGCGCACGATACCGTGTATCTACACCTTGTCAATGCACCCGCCGCGCCTGCGGGTGCCGGGCACAAGCGACGGACAACCAAACCGCCGCAGCTGCGCCGGGTCAAGAACACCGGTCCCGGCAGCAGTTTCTAAAACCGCAACCGCCGGAGCCCAGCATGTTGTGCGCCCGCCGCTGTTTTGTTATGAGATGCGCCAACTGAACGGGCGGCTTTTCGCCTCCCCCCGACAACTCCCTCAAAAGGTCAAACAAGCATGGCAAAGATCAAGGTAGCAAACCCCGTCGTCGATCTCGACGGCGACGAGATGACTCGGATCATCTGGCAGTTCATCAAGGAAAAGCTGATCCTGCCCTATCTCGATCTGAACATCGATTATTATGACCTCTCGGTCGAGCATCGCGATGCCACCGACGACCAGGTCACCGTCGATGCAGCCAACGCCATCAAGAAGCACGGCGTCGGCATCAAATGCGCCACCATCACCCCGGACGAAGCCCGCGTGGAGGAATTCGGCCTGAAAAAGATGTGGCGTTCGCCCAACGGCACCATCCGCAACATCTTGGGCGGCGTGATTTTCCGCGAGCCGATCATCATGAACAACGTGCCGCGTCTGGTTCCCGGCTGGACCAAGCCGATCATCGTCGGTCGTCACGCATTCGGCGATCAGTACCGCGCCACCGATTTCAAGTTCCCCGGCAAGGGCAAGCTGTCGATCAAGTTCGTTGGTGACGATGGCGAGACCATCGAGCACGACGTCTTCGACGCACCGTCTTCCGGCGTTGCCATGGCCATGTACAACCTCGATGATTCGATTCGCGATTTTGCCCGCGCTTCATTGAACTACGCGCTGCTGCGCGGCGTGCCGTGCTACCTGTCGACCAAGAACACCATCCTCAAGACCTATGACGGCCGCTTCAAGGATCTGTTCCAGGAAATCTTCGACGCCGAATTCAAGGAACAGTACGAAGAAAAGAAGATCTGGTACGAACACCGCCTCATCGACGACATGGTCGCATCCGCGCTCAAGTGGTCCGGCGGCTATGTCTGGGCCTGCAAGAACTACGATGGCGACGTCCAGTCCGACATCGTAGCCCAGGGCTTTGGCTCGCTCGGCCTGATGACCTCGGTTCTAATGACCCCGGACGGCAAGACCGTGGAAGCCGAAGCCGCCCACGGCACCGTCACCCGCCACTACCGCCAGCACCAGAAGGGCGAGGAAACCTCGACCAACTCGATCGCCTCGATCTTTGCCTGGACCCGTGGCCTGGCCCACCGCGCCAAGCTCGACGACAATGCCGAGCTGGCCAACTTCGCCGACACGCTGGAAAAGGTCTGCATCCAGACCGTCGAATCCGGCTTCATGACCAAGGATCTGGCGCTGCTGATCGGTCCGGACCAGCCTTGGCTGTCGACCACCGGCTTCCTCGACAAGATCGACGAGAACCTGCAGAAGGCCATGGGCTGATTGGTGGCCACCGGACCTGTCGCCACGCTCAGGAAGCTGTGGCGGCACAACCGGTGGCTTACTGTGGCATTCATGCTGACATTGACGCTGGCGCTGGTGTTCATCATCCGCGCCGGCGTTTTTTTTGTCTATTGGCAGCAGCACCAGGACGAGCCGATCGAAGGCTGGATGACAGTGCGCTACGTCGCACGCTCCTACCGGGTTGACCCGAGGATCGTCCACGACGCCGTCGGCCTGCCGATGACGGGCCCCGACCGCCGCCCGCTGATCAGGATCGCCCGCGAGGACGGAAAGCCGCTCGACCAGATCACCGAGCGAATTCTGGCTGCCATCAAGGCGGACCGGGCGGCCCGTGGCCAGCCCGAGGGCGATCTCCCCGCGCCCCAGCTGACGCTTCCCGCCCCGTCACCGGCCCAACCGCAACCATGACCGGGCAGCTGCTCGAGTTTCTCACCAGCTATGGCCTGCCTGCCGCGGTCCTGCTTCTCGCAGTCGGGCAGATGGGCCTGCCCCTGCCGACATCTCTGGCGCTGCTGACGCTGGGTGCGCTGGCCGGCAATGGCGACGCGGATCTCGTCACCGCCTTCATCTGGGCGCTGTGCGGGGCGACGCTTGGCGATCAGGCCGGCTTTCTCGCCGGGCGCTTTGTCGTCCAGTCCTCCGAAGGGCGGCCCGGTTTTCTTGGCGGCCTTGCCCGAAAGGCCCGCGCGGCAGAGCCGAAACTGGAAAAATGGGGTGGCGGCGGCGTTTTTCTCACGCGCTGGCTGTTTACCCCGCTGGGTCCAGCCATCAACATCGCCAGCGGCATCACCGGCCTCTCCTGGGCTCGCTTCACGGCCTGGGGCGTGGCCGGTGAAACCTTGTGGGTGGCGATCTACATCGCCCTCGGCTTCAGCTTCGGCTCCAACATCGAAACCCTGGCCGGCATCCTCGGCAACCTGTCCATGGCGCTGGCCATGCTGGCACTCGCAGCCTTTTTCGGCTGGCGGTTGAAACTGGCGGTCCAGGCCGCGCAGAGGCGCTCGCGCCATAAACATCTGCAACACCCATGACCGAACGACCAAGACGAGCGGGGGCGGTCCATTGCAAACCTGTATTATTCGCAAACTCTAAACTACAACAACACGTCCACAAAAACTCGCTTCATAAGTAAAATTTTAAATTTCTACAGCAATCCTGACACCGAATAGTCAAAAAATGGATTTAGACAGTGGCAGAAAAACTTTCTCCGGCCTACAAACGCTATGATCTCGGTAAGCAGCCCGGCGGAACGGTGGTTGAGGTCGTTCTCTCCTGTATCAACAACATCCGCCTCATGGATGACAACAATTTTAACCTTTATGCCAATGGCGAAAATTCCAGGTTTTTCGGTGGACGGGCGGAAAAATCACCCACGCGCCTGATCATCCCGAAAACCGGCCATTGGCATGTTGTCGTGGACAAGACCGGCTTTCAGGCTCTGGCGAATTCCAATGTCCGCGCCATTCCACCGAAAACGCAAAACGCAGCCAATCCATCGGACTCGCGCGCGCCCGAAGGTTCCCGTGAGCAGGAAGACGTCGCAGACGCTCAGCCGGCCTGATCAACGACGGACGCTTGGCAGAGGAAGAAGCGATCAGGTGCTCCATCGCCGCGTCGGCCGCAAAACGGAAAACGCCCGGGCATAACCCGGGCGCCACCTTGATTTTCTGCTGAAACAGACCAGCGCGCGCTGCCGCACTCAGCCGATGGCAGCGGCCACCGCGTCAATTGCCGCATCGGCCTTGTCGCCGTCGGGGCCGCCGGCCTGCGCCATGTCCGGTCTGCCGCCGCCGCCCTTGCCGCCCATGGCCTGCGAAGCTACCCGGACCAGATCGACCGCGGAGAGGCGTTCGGTCAGGTCTTCGGTCACGCCAACCACGACGCTGGCCTTGCCGTCGTCGCTGACAGCCACAAAGGCTGCGACGCCGGAGCCCATTGAACCCTTGGCTGCATCGACCAGACCCTTGAGATCCTTGGGCTGCACGCCGGTCACCACCTTGCCGAGGAATTTCACCCCACCGACATCGCGGCTTTCGTCGCCGCCCGCGCTGCTGCCGCCGAGCGCCAGCTTCTTGCGTGCATCCGCAAGTTCGCGCTCGAGCTTCTTGCGCTCATCCATCAGCGCTTCAATCCGGGACGGCACGTCGCCGGGCTGAACCTTCAGCATCGAGGCCGCCTGCCGCAGCTTGTCGTCCTGCTCGGTCAGGTGCTGGCGCGCCGCCTCGCCTGTCAGAGCCTCGATGCGGCGCACCCCCGAACTCACTGCACTGTCGGACAACACCCGCACAAGGCCGATATCGCCGGTGGCCGCCACATGGGTGCCGCCGCACAGTTCGACCGAGTAGGGCCGGTTAGACTTAACACCGCGAACCCCGGTGCCCATCGACACGACCCGGACCTCATCGCCATATTTCTCGCCAAACAGCGCCATCGCACCTTCGGCAATGGCATCGTCGACGGCCATCAGCCGGGTCTTCACCGGGCTGTTTTGCAGGATGATCTCGTTGGCCATGGTTTCGACCTGCGACAATTCCTCGGCCGTCATCGGCTTGTTGTGGGAAACGTCAAAACGCAGCCGTTCCGGCGCCACCAGCGACCCTTTCTGCGTCACATGCGTGCCCAGCACCTCGCGCAGCGCCTCATGCAGCAGGTGGGTTGCCGAATGGTTGGCGCGGATCTTCGTCCGCCGGCCGTGATCGACCTCCAGCTGCGCCACCGCGCCGCGCTTGACCTCGCCTTGCGTCACCCTGGCACGGTGGACCCACAGTCCCTCGCCACGCTTCTGCGTGTCGCTGACCGCAAGAGCATAGCCCTCGCCGGAAATCGTGCCCTGGTCACCCATCTGGCCGCCGGATTCGCCGTAAAACGGCGTCTGATTGACCACGACATCGACGACATCGCCGGCCTGAGCCGTCTCGACCTCGGCGCCATCGCGCACCAGAGCCAGGATCATGCCCTCTGCTGCTTCCGTGTCGTAACCGAGGAAGTCGGTGGCGCCGACCTTGTCCTTGATTTCGAACCAGATGGTTTCGGTTGCCGCATCGCCCGAGCCCGACCAGTGCTTGCGTGCCTCGGCCTTCTGCCGCTCCATTGCCGCCGTGAAGGCATCGGTGTCGACATCGACGCCGCGCGGACGCAGCGCATCCTGGGTCAGGTCGAGCGGAAACCCGTAGGTGTCATAGAGCTTGAACGCTGTTTCCCCGTCCAGCCGGTCGCCTTCGCCGAGCCCGGCGCTGGCTTCATCGAGCAGTCCCAGACCCCGTTCCAGGGTCTTGCGGAAACGGGTTTCCTCCAGCTTCATGGTTTCTGAAATCATCGATTCCGCGCGCTGGAGCTCGGGATAGGCACGGCCCATTTCCGCCACCAGCGTTGGCAGCAAGCGGTACATCAACGGCTCGTCCGCACCCAGCAGCTGCGCATGGCGCATGGCCCGGCGCATGATCCGGCGCAGCACGTAACCGCGGCCTTCCTTGTCCGGCAGAACTCCGTCTGCAATCAGGAAGGCTGAGGAACGCAGATGGTCGGCAATCACCCGGTGGCTGACGCGGGCCTTGCCCTCGGCCGAGACACCGGTGGCCTCCTCCGACGCGGTGATCAGGCGGCGGAACAGGTCGATGTCGTAATTGTCATGCTGCCCCTGCAGCAGCGCCGCGATGCGCTCGAGCCCCATGCCGGTGTCGATCGATGGCCGCGGCAGATCCACCCGTTCATCAGGCGTGAGCTGTTCGAACTGCATGAACACCAGGTTCCAGATCTCGATGAAACGGTCGCCGTCTTCATCGGCGGAACCGGGAGGTCCACCCCAGATATGGTCGCCATGATCATAAAAGATCTCGGAACAGGGACCGCACGGCCCGGTGTCGCCCATGGCCCAGAAATTGTCACTGGTCGGGATCCGGATGATCCGGTCAGCGGAAATACCGGCGATCTTGCGCCACAGCTCGAAGGCCTCGTCGTCGGTGTGGTAGACGGTGACCAGCAGGCGGTCCTTGTTGATGCCGAATTCCCTAGTCAAAAGGTTCCAGGCAAGCTCGATTGCGCGCTCCTTGAAATAGTCACCAAAGGAGAAATTGCCGAGCATCTCGAAGAAGGTGTGGTGGCGCGCTGTGTAGCCGACATTGTCGAGGTCATTGTGCTTGCCGCCGGCGCGGACGCATTTCTGCGATGTGGCAGCCGTCGAATAGGGGCGCTGTTCAAGCCCGGTGAAGGCATTCTTGAACTGCACCATGCCGGCATTGGTGAACATCAGTGTCGGATCATTACGCGGGACCAGCGGGCTGGACGCGACAACCTCATGGTCATTCTTCTTGAAATAGTCCAGAAAAGACGACCGAATTTCGTTCACGCCACTCATGATCAACCCTTTGTCTGATGGGCAGGCAGTGCCACACTCCCGGGGCACCGTTTTCAAGGCACCAATTTACCGATCCGCCGCGCCATTGACGGACCGCCGCTTTTATCGCTCGTCCCGAGGCCTGTCCAGACGCAAGCCCCCCAGCCTCAAAGGAAAACCGGCCGCCAGCCCTGTTACAGGCAGACGACCGGTCACTTTCGGTCAAACCGTGGCCCCGCGGAGGGTCCAGCCAGCCGGCTTTGAAGGCTGTCAGCCTCAAGCAGCCGGGCCAGGCCTCACCAGCTCAAGTCAGCCTTCGGCTGCATCATCGCCCTCGCCGGCGCTGCGGTCTTCTTCGAGGAATTTCTCCGCAATCAGCCCGGCATTCTGCCGCAGCGACAATTCGATCTCGTCGGCAAGCACCGGATTGTCCCTAAGGAACTGTTTCGAGTTCTCGCGCCCCTGCCCCAGCCGCTGGCTGTTGTAGGAGAACCAGGCGCCGGATTTCTCGACGATCCCGGCCTTCACGCCCAGGTCGATCAGCTCGCCGACCTTGGAGACGCCTTCGCCATACATGATGTCGAATTCGACCTGCTTGAAGGGCGGCGCCATCTTGTTCTTGACCACCTTGACGCGGGTCTGGTTGCCGGTCACCTCGTCGCGGTCCTTGACCGAACCGATGCGGCGGATGTCGAGACGCACCGAGGCATAGAATTTCAGCGCATTGCCGCCGGTCGTGGTTTCGGGCGAACCGAACATCACGCCGATCTTCATGCGGATCTGGTTGATGAAGATCACCATGCAGTTCGACCGCGAGATCGAAGCCGTGAGCTTGCGCAGCGCCTGGCTCATCAGGCGTGCCTGCAGGCCCGGCAGGCTGTCGCCCATCTCGCCTTCGATTTCGGCCCGCGGCGTCAGCGCCGCAACCGAATCGACCACCAGCACATCAAGCGCGCCGGAGCGAACCAGCGTGTCGGTGATCTCGAGCGCCTGTTCGCCATTGTCCGGCTGCGAAATCAGCAGGCTTTCAAGATCAACCCCAAGCTTGCGGGCATAGACCGGGTCGAGCGCATGCTCGGCATCGATAAAGCCGCAAATGCCGCCCTTTTTCTGGGCTTCGGCAATGGTCTGCAGTGCCAGCGTGGTCTTGCCCGAGCTTTCCGGACCGAAAATCTCGATCACCCGGCCGCGCGGCAATCCGCCGATACCGAGTGCAATGTCGAGCCCCAGTGAACCGGTGGGAACCGTTTCGATCTCGACCACGCCTTCATTGGCGCCGAGCTTCATGATCGAGCCCTTGCCGAACGAGCGTTCGATCTGGGAGAGTGCGGCGTCGAGCGCCTTGCTTTTGTCCACGGATTTTTCCTCTACCAACCGCAAAGAGTTCTGTGCCATTCGGTCCACCTTTAGGTTATCATGCCACTGCAAGCAATGAGTGCTCGTTTGCACAATTTGTACTTCATTTGTTCCAATTGCGCAAGCCCCACCCAAAGCACTGATATAAAATGAAATTACGCCCCATGTTCTTTTTTTGTTTTGCCGGGCCTCTCCAGACGAGCGGCGAGCCTGCGTTGCAACGTCCCGGTGGCCAGAGGCATGAGCCGATTCGCAGCCGCAGCAAAATTCGGGAGACCTGACTCGTGGCAAACATACTTGTCATCGGCGGCGCCCATATTGATCGCAAGGGCTGGCTTTCGGCGCCGCACCGACCTGGCGCGTCCAATCCCGGCCATTGGCAAACCGAGCCCGGCGGCGGCGCCTTCAACGCGGCGCGCAATCTCGCCCGCCTCGGCCACGCGGTAACCCTGGTGGCGCCACGTGGCGGTGACGCGGCCGCGGATCTGGTTGCCCGTGCCGCGGAGGACGCCGGCATCGAGGATTGCCCCCTGACCTTTCTCGACCGGTCAACACCGAGCTATTCGGCTATACTCGAGCCCGACGGCAATCTGGTCACGGCACTCGCCGACATGGCGCTCTACGACATGGTGCCTGCGCGCCGTCTGCTGAGCGCGCGGCTGCGCAAGCGCCTCGCTGCAGCTGATCTTCTGCTGGCCGATTCAAACCTGCCCGAAACCGCGCTGTCCGCGCTCGCCGACACCGCCGCCGGACTGGGCCTTCCGCTGGCCGTCATCGCCGTCTCGCCGGCCAAGGTGGTGCGCTGGAAACCAAGCCTGAGCAAGATCACCTGCCTTGCCATGAACAGCGCCGAAGCGGCCGCGCTCACCGGTGCAGAGGCCCGCACATCCGGCGAATGGGTCGGCCACCTCGCACAGGTCGGTCTGCGCGGCGGACTGGTCACCGCCGGAAGCGACCCGGTCACGGCCTTCGCGGCATCCCCGCAGGGCCAAAGCAGCATCACCTTGCAACCACCGCCGCTCGACCAGCTGGAGAATGTCACCGGCGCGGGAGACGCCCTCGCCTCGGGCTATCTCGATGGTCTGCTGGCTGGCGGATCTCTCCAATCCAATCTCACCCGCGGCATTGCCCTGGCCCGGCTGACCACGGGCGTCCGCGGCCCGGTTTGTCCGGATTTATCACAAGCCGTGCTTGCGCAGGCGCTTCAAGCCATGCCAAAGCCATCGCAAATCCAAACACCTACGCAGGACTCCCATCCATGACCGGATCCATCAAGATCGAAATGACCGCGGAAGTGGCCGAAGCGCTGGCCCAGAACCGCCCCGTCGTGGCGCTCGAATCCACCATCATCACCCATGGCATGCCCTGGCCGGGAAATCGCGACATGGCGCTCGAGGTCGAGGCCGTCATCCGCGCGGAAGGCGCAGTCCCCGCCACCATCGCCGTGATCGATGGCCACCTGCATGCAGGCCTCGACGAGGCCACCATCACCAAGCTGGCCCAGGCCACCGACGTGATGAAGCTCTCGCGCGCCGATTTCGCCTTTGCCTTGGCCGAAGGCCGCACCGGCGCCACCACGGTTGCCGCCACCATGATGGCCGCCCACCTTGCCGGCATCAGCGTCTTTGCCACCGGCGGCATCGGCGGCGTGCACCAGGGCGCGGAGTTGAGCTTCGATATCTCCGCCGATCTGGAGGAGCTGTCGCGCACGCCAGTGATCGTCGTTTCCGCCGGCGCCAAGGCCATTCTCGACATCCCCAAGACACTCGAAGCACTGGAGACCCGTGGCGTCCCCGTGGTCGCCTTCGGCCAGGATGCGATGCCCGCCTTCTGGTCGCGCGACTCCGGCCTCAAGGCCCCGCTGCGGCTCGATGAGGCCGCGGACATCGCCCGCTTCGAGCTCACCCGCCGGGCGCTCGGCGGCCATGGCGGCATGCTGATTGCCAATCCGGTGCCTGTGGAAGACGAAATCGCGGCCGCCGTGATGAACCGCCACATCGCCGCAGCGCTCGCCACCGCCAAGTCCAGGGGCATCGAAGGCAAGGCGGTCACGCCGTTCCTGCTCGGCGAGATCCTCACCCTCACAAATGGCGAAAGCCTCAAGACCAACATCGCGCTGGTGCTCAACAACGCCCGGCTCGCCGCCCGCATCGCCGCCGAGCTGGCCTCCGCAAGCAACTGACCGCCGGTCTCGCCGCCGTCATAAAGAGAGGACCATCCGATGAAACCCACAAGACGCACAGGCAGCGCCTTCGACCGCGCCGAAGCCGCCTTCAAGTCCGCCACCACCAAACCGGTTGAACCCGCACCCAAGACCAATGCCGTGCCCGAAGGCAAGGAAATGGTCTCGATAAGGCTCGACCGCGCCGTGCTCGAGCATTTCCAGGAAGACGGCCCCGGCTGGCAGGACCGCATCAACGCCGCCCTGCGCAAGGCCGCGGGGATGGCTGGGGAATAGATCTCGGCCGTCGCGAAGAGCCCGACCGGAGACTTAGCTACTGTATGCCGTCTTGCCGGGCGCAACGATGTCGGCGAGCGGATCTGCCGGCGGCAAATTCAGAGCCCGCTTCCGGCACAGCCCCTCCCCACCGTCATCCCGGCCTTGAGCCGGGATCCAGCCAGCCCAAGTCCTTGGGCTGTATGAATCCTTGGGTCCGGCATAACGGCGTGGCGATCTGCCCGCCATGCCCTCGCCAACCACCACATCCGACCCACCCACGCACGAAAAAGACCCGGCCACTTTCGCAGCCGGGTCTGATATCGCCTCAGACGTCTGGTTTCGCCGGAGCCTAGCTCAGCGGCGAGATCTGGATGGTCACGCGGCGGTTGGCGGCGCGGCCGGCCTCGGTCGAGTTGTCGGCCACCGGCTGGCTTTCGCCGAAGCCTTGCGTGAAGAAGCGGCGCGGATCGTTGCCCTGCGAGATCAGGTAGCTCGTCACCGACTGCGCCCGCTGCTGCGACAGTGTCAGATTGTAGCTGTCAGACCCGGTCGAATCGGTATGGCCTGCCACATCGACCAGCGAGCGGTTGAATTTCTGCAGCACCAGCGCCACCGAGTTCAGCGTGTCGTAGAACTGCGGCTTGACCGCCGACTGGTCGGTATCAAACGTGATGTTGGACGGCATGTTGAGAATGATCTTGTCGCCCATGCGCGTCACCGACACGCCGGTGCCCTGCAGCTGGGCGCGCAGCTGCGCTTCCTGCTGGTCCATGTAACCACCGATCGCACCGCCGGCGAGCGCGCCAACGCCTGCGCCGATCAGCGCATTCCTGCGGTCATCGCCGCCTGCCAGCGAGCCCAGAGCAGCACCGCCCAGCGCGCCAAGGGCTGCGCCGCCGGCCAGGTTGGAAACCTTCTGCTGACCGGTATAGGGATCGGTCGTGCAGCCGGAGACGAAGACGGCGGCAAGCGCCGCGATCAAAAGTTTGGATTTCATGATGGCCCCTCTTGGCAAATCTGGAACTGCGAAGTCTAGCCGAAAATGCGGCAGGATGATGAACAATTCGCTACCGGGAAATTAACCTGTGCCGCACGGCGCTGCCCCTGCGCCCCGCTCCGCCGCGACCGACCGGTCACGATGCCTCTGCCCCGGTCTCCTTCTGTTTCCGCACAACCCCACTGTCGTCATCCTCGGCCCCCGAGCCGAGGACCCATTCCGTGATCTATCGGCGCATCGCATTGTCCGGAATGATAACGGAATGGGTCCCAGCGGAAACGACGTCACTACGCTTGTCTTGGTCGTAGCCCCGGGATGACGACGGCGGGGGCGCTTCATCACTGAAACCGGGTGCCGGCATCATACCCGCGATTGTAGGAACCCATGGCCAGGATTGCGAGCATCAACTCATTTGAAACGGTCATGACTATCTCCTGATAAAGTCGCCATGAGCAACGCGACGATTAAACGGAATATTCGTTGTTTGGCCCGTGGCGGGACCTAACTTCGGTTCAGGGTATTCGTCCAACCACCCCAACACCGCCTCCACCCGGCCCCTGGACACCGGCTCGCCGGTGATCGCAAGCGTGATCGAGGAAAGCGCGTAGCCGGGGCCGAAACTGGCTGCGAGATCATCCGGATCAACGCGCTGGACGCTCGCCGGATCATTGATGTCGGCGAAGGTGACCATGAGCGGGCGGTGGGTCGGCGGAATTTCGCGGGTCTCGCCGCGGCTCGCGGCGACTGTCTTGATCTGTTCCAGCCAATAGCTGCGACCGTCACCGAACACAGCGATCCCACGCTGCTCGGCGCCCGAAATCAGCGCGAACAGATATCGGCCCTTGCCCAGATCGACCACAGTCGCCTCGCCGCGCACGTCGGACTGGAAAGTGGGCGCATCGGGCAGAATATCGGGCGTATCGGCCCAGCGGACCCGTACCACCGCACTGCCGCTGCGTTCCCCCGCGGGCGTCATCACCGTCACGGTCGTCTTCTGGCCCCAGTTGTAGGTGGGGAAGTTCAGCTTGTACAAAAGATAAGGCAGCCCCACCAGGATTAGGAGCCAGATGGCGAGCTTGCGCAGCAGCCGCCTCGTGGTCTTGGGATTGTGTGGCGGTGCATTCACCGGGGCGCGCGTGCCAGGGAGTTGATTCGTCATCGCAATTCCCTCGTCCCGCCGACTCATCGTGATCCCCGCCCGTTGCAACCCTGAGACGAGCATCGAACGGGCCGCTATGCAACCCTGCACACACGGGAAGATGCGGATGTGGTTGATCGCCGGTTAGCGCGGAAACCCGGGGACAGTTTACTTTTCACCAAAGCACTGGGTCGGACGACCGGAGTCCAGAGGGGAAATAAACTGTCCCCGACCTACCCCTTACGCGTCCAGCATCTCGCGCACGGCGGTGGCCAGCTGCTTGAGCGAGAACGGTTTTGCCAGGAAGCCGAACTTGGCGTCGGCAGGCAGGTTCTTGGCAAACGCGTCTTCGGCATAGCCGGAGACAAAGATGAACTTCATGTCGGGATAGTCCTTGCGCAGCTCGGTGAGCAGCGTCGGGCCGTCCATCTCCGGCATCACCACGTCGGAGACGACGATGTCGACCTTGCCCTCGAGTTCGGCAAGCACCTCGAGCGCCTCGACGCCGGTGCCGGCCTCATGCACCTCATAGCCGCGCGCCTCCAGCATCCGCTTGCCGCCGCGCCGCACTGCTTCCTCGTCTTCCACCAGCAGCACCACGGCAGACCCGCCGGTCAGGTCCTCCGGACCATCAGAGGCCGGCTTGGCTGTGCTGACCGGCGCACCCTCGGCGGTCGCACGGCCGGCGGCAGCCTCCGCTTCGGCCACGGCTGCGGCCTTCTCCGCCTCATCCTCGAGATGGCGCGGCAGGAAGATGCGGAAAGTGGTGCCCTTGCCGACTTCGGATTCGGGATAGATGTAGCCACCCGATTGCTTGACGATGCCATAGACCATCGACAGGCCGAGACCGGTGCCCTTGCCCACATCCTTGGTGGTGAAGAACGGCTCGAAGATCTTTTCCATCACGTCGGGCGCAATGCCGGTGCCCTGGTCCGCCAGTTCGATGAGCACATATTCGCCCACTTCCATGCCGCGGTAATTGAGCTCGGCCACTTCCTCGGGCTCGACATTGCGGGTGCGCACCGTGATCGTGCCGCCTTCGGGCATGGCGTCGCGGGCATTGACCGCAAGATTGATCAGCACCTGCTCGAACTGGCCGAGATCCGTCTTCACCGGCCACAGGTCGCGGCCGAACTCCAGCTCGAGCTTGACATTGGTGCCGATCAGTCGGTCGACCAGCATCCGCAAATCGCCGATCACGTCGGTCATAGACAGCACCGTCGGCCGCATTGTCTGCTTGCGCGAGAACGCCAGCAGCTGCCGCACCAGCACCGCGGCGCGGTTGGCGTTGCGCTTGATCTCGATGAGGTCGGCAAAGCTTGAATCAGCGGGCCTGAGCGACATCAGCAGGTGATCGGCCGACAAGAGGATCGCTGTGAGCACATTGTTGAAGTCATGCGCGATGCCGCCGGCGAGCGTGCCCACGGCGTTCATTTTCTGAGTCTGCGCCATCTGCGCTTCCAGCGCCTTCTGCTCGGTGGTCTCCACCGCATAGATGATCGCGGTTTCCTCGGGCGCCTCTTCCGAATGCTCGATCACCGCATTGACGTAGAAGCGGAAATGCCGCTCCTCATTGTCGGCGCGGCGGCTGTCGATCGGCGAGATATCGCCCTGCTTGTCGGCTGCCTGGCGCAATGCGTCCTGGAACCCCTTGCGGTCATCCTCGCGCAGCACCGTCTCGAACAGCGATCCGCGTTCCATGTCGTCGCGCGTCACCAACCCGTTGAACATCTGCAGGAACGGACCGTTGGTTCTGAGAATCTTGCCATCGCCATCCACCGAGGCAATCGCCATCGGCGTGTTGTTGAAGAAGCGTGTGAAGCGCATCTCGGCGCTGGCCGCGTCATGCACGCCGGTGCCGCCCTCTTCCCGGCTGATCACGATGGTGCGGCTTTCGCCGGGCGAGCCGTCGCGGGTGGCCGAAACCCGGTGCACCAGCCGCACCGGCAGGCTCTGGCCGTTTGACTTGAGCAGATCAAGATCGAGCTGCGCCGTGCGGTTGAGCCCCGGCTCGGCCTGTACCGATTCCACCAGCGCCATGCCGGCGCCGGCGACCAGATCCCGCAGCATCACCTTGCCCGGCAGGAACGAGGTCAGGTCGATCCCCAGCCAGTCGGCAAGCGTTGCGTTGAGATAGACGATCTCGCCGTCGCGGCCGGCCGAGAAGAACCCGACCGGCGCATGGTCGAGATAATTGATGGCGTTCTGCAGTTCCTTGAACACCAGCTCCTGTTCGGTCCGCTCGTGACTGATGTCGGAGAGTTGCCACGCCATCAGCGTCGCGGCCTTGGCACCCTTGTCACCGGATGCGACCGGACGGCCGCGCAAGCGGTACCAGTGCCCGGCCTCGGTGCCGTGCTGCGCCGCGCCCAGCGGTTGGCTCATGCGGAACTCTTCCTGCCCGGCGTTGCCGTCACGCATCGCATTGGTCAGCCGGTAGACGGCCTCTGCCGATTCCCGATGACGCGACAGGATCGCCTCGATCGACTGCACGTCGGCAGCGCTGCTGAAACCGGTCAACTGCCCATAGGCATGGTTGGCGTAGATTACCCGGCCCTTCTCGTCGGTGACGAGCGTGCCTTCGGGATGGGTGTCGATGAAGGCGCGGGCCAACGGGTCGGCGGTGGTTTTCGGCATGATGTCGACAAAGCCGATCACCGTCGAGACCAGGAAGAAGATCCCCACCACGGCAAGAACGCCGAGAATGCCGAGCATCAATTCGTTGTTGAGCCGGTCCTTGAACAGGAAAAACACGATCGACGCGCCAATCATCACCAGTGCGAGGAACACCAGCCTCGACACTGAGCGTGACTTTGCGCTGCGATCTACAAGCGCTGCCGGATTTCCGGCCGCAGGTGTCGTCTCTGTCATGAATCGCTCTTTCGGCCCGCCGCGGATCCGTCCGGTTTGGATCACATTCCGCCGCTGATGGAAAGCCCCAAACACCGCTGACACACGTCTGCAGCCCCAGTTTTTCGAGGAAAACCACCCTCACCGCTCCAGCGAGGTCATATCCTCGCCACAGAATTAAGCTCTTACGGGATAACCGCCAGGCATGGCTTGTGAAGCAGGCGGAAAAAAAGTCAAATGCAGTCGGGTCATCACTATATTCGGTGATCCGGCGCAGACTTTTGAGCACATGTATTGCGACTGTAACGGAAGGACACCGGATGCCGGAGAATCTCATGGACGGCCAGGGTGCCACATTGCTGACAGCCATCATTATCGTCGGTATCGCGCTGCTGGCGCTTGTCGGGGTCTTCTGGCTGATCCGCAACCGTGCCGCCTCAACCTTCATCCGCGGCGGCAAGAACCGCCAGCCGAGGCTTGCCGTGCTCGATGCGACCGCCGTGGACACCCGCCGCCGCCTGGTGCTGATCCGCCGCGATGATGTCGAACATCTCGTCATGATCGGCGGCCCCACCGACATCGTCATCGAAAGCCGCATCCCCCAGGGGCAACAGGTCCGCACGCCGCGGCAGGCAGAACCGGCCATGCCGGCACCGCCGCAGCAGCAACGCGCAGCACAGCCCGCGCCGCAGCAGCGCATGCCGGCGCAACCGGCTGCAGCCCCAGCACCATCTCCAGCCGCCAGCCCCGCCGAGCGACCTGCCGAACGCACCCTCGATCGCCCGCCGCGCCAGGCCGAGACCGGCCCGCGCGCGCAACAGCCGTCGCAAACACATGTGGCAGCAGCAGCTGCAACCGCTGGTGCCGCCACCAGCATCCGCACAGAAGCCGCCGACCTGCTCGAGACCGCCAGGACCAGGGTTTTCGAGGAGCCCGATTTCGACGAAAGCGATCTCGAAGACCTGATGGCCGTCCCCCAGCCCCCCGCCCGGCCCGCGCCGCATGCCCAGGCGCCGTCGCGACCCGCACCGGTATCGCAAGCCGCGTCTGCGGCCTCCGGCGAAGGCCGCGCCTTAACCGAGACCGTCGACCCGATCCAGACCGAGGCCGCCGACGTGCTCGAAACTGTCCGCAGCCGGATGTTCGAGGAACCAAGCTTTGACGAAAAGGCCTTCGAGGAACTCACCGCCGATAATGATAGCCGCAGCGAGACCGACAGCGGTTCGGGTGATCATGCCAGGACCGACCCCAGAGCCCCCGACTTCTCGCGCGCAACTCTGACCGCCTCCCCCCAGGCAGCACCGGCGGATACAGCGCCTGCCCAGGCGGCGTCTGATTTCGAGGCAGTGCTGGAGGCAGAACTCTCGGAAGACCCGACACTGGGTTCGCCGCGGGAAAACTTCATCACCGCGCACTACAACGAGCACCAGCTTGCTGACGACGAAAACCTGCTGCAGGCGCCCGAAGTCATGCCGGAGCCGCAGCCATCCCGCGACACGCTGGAGGCGGAAATGGAAAAACTGCTCGGAGACCTGTCGCGCAAGCCGTGACCGCAGGATCTGAGTGCGCGCTGTTGCTCGGCAATTGATGGCGAGCTGAACGCAGCTTGCGGCACAGGCACAAAAAAACCGGCCCCAGAGGCCGGTTTTCTATCATTGGCGAGCGGTCCTGTCGGACCTTGCCCAGCTATGCCTATTCGTCGCGATAGACCTTTTCGCGCCGTTCGTGACGTTCCTGCGCCTCGATCGACAAGGTCGCGATCGGGCGGGCGTCGAGGCGCTTGAGGCTGATCGGCTCCCCGGTTTCCTCGCAATAGCCATAGGTCCCGTCATCGATGCGCATCAGCGCCGCGTCGATCTTGCCAATCAGCTTGCGTTGACGGTCACGGGCGCGCAGCTCGATGGCGCGGTCCGTTTCAGACGATGCGCGATCGGCCACATCGGGGTGGTTGGCACTTTCCTCCGCGAGATGGTCAAGCGTCTCGCGTGCCTCCTTGAGAATGTCATTCCGCCATTCTATCAGTTTGGCCCTGAAATAGGCCTTCTGCTTGGCATTCATGAAATCCTCGTTGTCCGAGGGCACATAAGAGGAAAAATCGAAGTCTTCACTCATGACGATTCTCCCGGCTAAGCCATTTTGGGGGCTGTATAGCCAGACGGAAGCAGCGGTACAAGCAGTATTGTCTCTGTACACTGCGATTTCATCCAACCGTCAAATTGCTTTAGGAAATTGAAATATACAGGCTTTCACGGTCCCGCCCGGCGCAACTTATCGTCACCGCCCCTGTTCCCGCGCCGGCTGCCATGTCCCGTCTGCCAAGGCTAGCAGCCGATCAGATTCCGCAGTGCGATTTGTTCTTTTGGTGAATTGAAGCAGCGGCGCAAATGGCTACATTCAGAAAATGAACCCGACACCAGATACCGATTTGCGCATTTTCCTCGTCCGTCACGCACACGCCGCGTGGGCCCTGCCCGGCATGCGCGATTTCGACCGCCCGCTCGACGATCGCGGACGTGAAGAAGCAGCACGCCTCGCCGCGGCCATGTCGGTCAATGCGTTCGAGCCGGACCTGGTCTGTTGCTCCACCGCGCGGCGATGCCTCGAGACGCTCGGGATCCTGCAGACACGCAGCAGCGTCAAACTGCGCATCGACCACAGTGATGCGCTTTATGCCGCCAACCACGACGCCTATCTCGACCTGATCGCCTCTCCGCATGACAAGGCCATCCGCTCGATCATGATCATCGGCCACAACCCGATGCTCGAGGACACGGCCCAGGTCCTGCTGCAGAATGATCCCGCGACCTTCGAAACCGCGCTCGGCTCCGGTTTTCCCACCGCCGGACTGCTGATCCTTGACTGCGACAGGCGCGGCGCCAGCGCCATCAGCGGCGGCGCCAGGTTTATCGGCCTGCTCTCCCCGGTCGACGCCTAACCGCCCGTGCCGGTCAGACCGGTCTTTCCGGCACTGCTTTCAATTGACTGATCACCTCCCTATATCTCAAGCAGCAATTCGGAGCAGATCTCAACGTGTCATCGTCTTTTACCACATTCACCGATGAGGCATTGATTGCCTTTGACACGCTCACCGACCGCGCCAGCAACCTGATCCAGCCGACCTTGCGGCTTGGTGTCACTGGCCTGTCACGGGCCGGCAAGACCGTTTTCATCACCGCCCTGGTGCACAATCTGCTGCATGGCGGCCGCCTGCCGATGTTCCAGGCCGCTCATTCCGGTCGCCTCGCCCGGTCCTTTCTCGAGCCCCAGCCGGACGACGCGGTGCCGCGGTTTCAGTACGAGGATCACGCCGCACGGATGATCACCGACCGGATCTGGCCCGATTCGACCCGCGCCATCTCCGAGTTGCGGCTGGTCATCGAATATGAATCGGCCAGCGGCTGGAACCGGTTCTTCTCCGGTGGCAGGCTCTGCCTCGACATTGTCGACTATCCCGGCGAATGGCTGCTTGACCTTCCCCTGCTCGGTCAGCATTACGCGGCCTTTTCGCTCAACGCCGCTTCGCTCGCCCGATCGCCGGTTCGCGCCGACCTTGCCGCTCCCTGGCTCGAGAAAGCCAACTCCATCGACCCGCTCAAGCCGGCCGACGAGGCCGATGCCCGTGAACTGGCGCGGCTCTTCACCGACTATCTCAGGGCCTGCAAGAAGGATGAACGCGCGCTTTCCACGCTTCCGCCGGGCCGGTTCCTGATGCCCGGAGACCTCGACGGCTCCCCCGCCCTTACCTTTGCGCCGCTGCCCAACCTGCCCGACACCGCCGCCCCCAAAGGCTCGCTGATGGCGATGATGGAGCGGCGCTTCGAGAGCTACAAGTCGGTGGTGGTCAAACCCTTCTTCCGCGAGCATGTTGCCCGGCTGGATCGCCAGATCGTGCTGATCGACGCCATGCAGGCGATGAATGCCGGGCGCGAGGCTGTGATTGATCTCGAGCGCGCGCTGTCCGACGTGCTTTCCTGTTTCAGGCCCGGCAGCAGCAACCTGCTGACCAATCTGGTCTCACGCCGTATCGACAAGGTGCTGATCGCCGCCACCAAGGCCGATCACCTGCACCATGAAAGCCATGACCGGCTCGAAGCCATAGCCCGCCGCATTGTCGAGCGTGCCTCGGCCAATATCGGAAGCTCCGGCGCAGACATCGAAGTCCTGGCGCTCGCTGCGGTCCGGGCCACCCGCGAGGCCACGGTGAAGCAGGACGGCGAAGAGCTTCCGGTGATCGTCGGCACGCCGCTGGAGGGTGAACGCATCGGCGGAGAGCTGTTCGACGGCAACCGCAAAACAGCAATATTTCCCGGTGACTTGCCGCGAAAACCTGATTCATTCTTCAAGGCCGTTGATTCTGTTTCCGAACCACATCTTCCGGAGATCAACATCGTCCGCTTTCGCCCGCCCTTGATCGAGGAGAGCGACACCGGCATCAAGCTGTCCTTGCCCCATATCAGGCTCGACCGGGCCATGGACTACCTGCTGGGAGACCGTCTGGCATGAGTGAACGCGACCCCGGGACCGAGCCCCGCAAACCTCGCTCCTTCGGCATGGACGACCCTGCGGCAAAGCCGTCTCCTGACACGCCGGAGCCCCAGGACCGGCCAAGGCAAAAGCCGCGCAAGCCCGCAGCCATCCCGGTCGACGCCTCGCTGAAGATGGCGCAGGACGATCCGTTCGTCGCCGCCTCAGAGCTTGAGGCGCTGACCCCGCCACCGGCCACTGCCCGCCCTCGGCGGCTGACTGCCGGCAAGGTGCTGATGACCAGTCTCGGCCTGCTTCTGGCGCTGGCGCTTGGCATCTGGACCGACAGCCTGATCCGCAGCCTTTTCGAACGCGTGCCCTGGCTTGGCTGGGTTGCCAGTGCCGCCGCAGCTATTGCCGCCCTGGCTCTGGTCGTGCTTGTCGTCAAGGAGATCCTCGGCATCCGCCGGCTGGCCAAGGTTGCTCATCTGCGCGAGACTGTCGCGGCGAAATCCAGGTCCGCGACCGCCAAGGAAGCCAGGTCCCTTACGGCTGAAGTCTCAAGCCTTGTCTCGGTCAACCCGCTCACCGCCCGCGGCCGCAGGAACCTCAAGGCGCTCGATGACGAAATCATCGATGGCCCGCACTATCTCGCCTTTGCAGAGCGCGAACTCATGTCCCCGCTCGACCGGCAGGCGCGGCTGCTCACCGTCAATGCCGCCAAGCGGGTCTCGGTGGTGACCGCTGTCAGCCCGCGCGCCTTTGTCGATCTCGCCTATGTCGGCTTCGAGGCGGTGCGCCTGATCCGTGCGCTCGCCGAACTCTATGGCGGACGCCCCGGCACCATCGGCATGATCCGGCTGTTCCGCGATGTGATAGCGCATCTGGCTGTCACGGGCGCCATCGCCGCCGGCGACAGCCTGATCCAGCAGGTGGTCGGCCATGGCGTTGCGGCAAAACTCTCGGCCCGCCTCGGCGAAGGCGTGATCAACGGGCTTATGACGGCGCGGATCGGCATTTCCGCCATGGACCTGTGCCGGCCGATGCCGTTCGCCGCCCTCAAGCGCCCCGGTATCGGGGATTTCATGGCCGATATCACGAATTTTGCCGGAAATACCGACAAGTCCGAAGCAACCAGCCGCAAACCGCTATGAAATTCGCAGAAACTGTGAATATAGTGCAGCCGATTACCATCCGTTAACCATTCTGCGTCAGGGTCGGGCTTCCTTTCCAGCCGCAACAGGTGTGACCATGTTCTCGAAGTTTCGCATCATTCCACTGTGTCTTGCGGCCATCGCCCTGTCATCCACCGCCCCGTCTCAGGCGCGTGACAAAGACACCGTGTTCTTCGAATCTGTCGCTGGTGAATGGAAGGGTCCGGGCGAAATCGTTGCCGGCAAGTACAAGGGCACGAAGTTCGTCTGCAACCTCTCCGGCGATCCCGTTGCAGGCAAGGCTGCCGGTATCTCGCTCGACGGCCACTGCCGCGTCGGCGTCTTCAATCAGAAAATGTCAGCCCTGATCACCCGCAAGGGAAAAACCTATACCGGCCGCTTCCTCGACGGCTCGGCTGGCGACGGCCTCGACATCGTCTCCGGCAAGATCACCCGCGACCGCGCCATCATGGGCATCAACCGCAAGTCCCTCGATGGCGCAATGATTGCGCGTCTGCATGACGAGGAAACCATGAATGTCACCATTTCCGTCAAGGTCGGCAAGGAAATGGTCCCGGTAATCGGCATGACCCTGAAGCGCGGCGCACGCAAGCTGGCATCCGGCGTTCTGCGCTGATCAGCCAAGCTTAATTCCCCTTTACCCAAGATCGCCTTTCCGGCTGTCTTTCCCGCTGCACATGTGCGAGCGGCCATTTTACTGTCCCATAAGCACATGAATTCATGACGCTTTGCCGTGCCGTGCCTTTCGGCATGCATGCTTAACGGCAAACGTCACGCCGTTAAGAATCCATCAACAACTTCCTGCTTTTCTTCTCTTCACTGGGTGTGTTTCTCTCCTCGATATTTCGCCAACTGCCGCTTGTTATTGCCGTTCCGATACTTCGAACTGATTGCACTGAAAATCTGGCGACAAATTCTGATTTTCAGCAATTTAAGGACCAGGACATCTTTCAATGAACAATTCTGCCGAAAAGACCGCCCCCAAGGGACTTCTTTCATCCGTAAAGGCCAAAGTCGCAGCACTGGTGCTGGGCGCAACACTCGTGTCCTGCATGTCGGTGGGGCTGATCAGCTATCAGATCGGCAAGGCCGGCCTGATTACGGCGAGTGAGGCGAAACTCGATGCGATTGCCGAGAACCAGTCGAAAGCACTTCGCAACTATGCCACCCGGATCGACCAGTCCCTCGCAGAGCTGAGCCAGAACGTGGCCATCAGCGAAGTCGTGGACTCTGTCGCCAACATCAACGAGATGGAATTCTCCGACATACGGGCGACATTTCAGATCGAAGGCGCGACGCCCGAGGAACGCACCCGCATTGATGGCGCCGACACCAAGCTGATTTACGCCATCAAGCACTCCAGCATCCATGGCGGACTTGTGAGCGCCCGCGACAACACCAATGTCAGCGACATCTACATCATGAACCCCAAGGGCCTGATCATGTACAGCGTGATCAAGGACGGACGGTTCATGTCCCATGTCACCGATCCCGGAAACGAGCAGCTCAACGCCCTGTTTGAATTGGCCAATGCCGGCGAGATGGACCAGACCCACAAGACCGGATTTGTCCAGTTTGAAGCCGAGGATGGCAATGTTTCAGCCTTCGTGGCCCGTCCGCTGGCGGTTTCCTTCTGGGGCAAGGTCATCCGGAAGGGTGTCGTCATCGTCCGCGTGTCCGCCTCGAAACTCGCCTCTGTGGTCACCCCCGAAGGTATCGGCAAAACGGTCGACGAAGCCTATCTGCTCGGACCTGACAAGACCTTCCTTGCCGGCGCCCGCTCCTCCGATGGACCAGTCTCGAGCGAGCTGCTCAAGGCTGCAAGCTCCGGCACTGTCGGATCCGTGTTTGCGCCCAGCGGTGACGCACGGCTGCTTTACTCCTATCAGCCTGTCGAACTGTTCGGCACGGCCAACACGCTGGCGATCGGCCAGGATGAAAGCCGCGTGCTGGCCTCCGCGAACGAACTCGCGCGCTGGGCACTGCTGGCCACCATCGCGGTTCTCATCTGCATGGGCGCCGTCGGCCTGGCCGTCTCGACGCGGCTGACCAGACCGCTCACCGTGCTGGCCGGACTGATGGAACGTCTCAACGCCGGCGATCAGACCATCGAGGTCACTTCGACCGGACGTGGCGACGAGATCGGAACCATGGCGCGCGCCCTCGAAAGCTTCCGTCACAATGCGGTCGAGAAAGTCCGCATGGAAGATGAGGCACGCCAGCGCGGTGCGGAACTCGATTCCGAACGCCAGCGCAACGACACTGAGAGAGCCCGGAGCGCCAAGGAACTCGAAGATGCGGTCTCCGCCCTCGCCGAAGGTCTTCGAAGCCTTTCGCGCGGGGAACTCAACCTGCAGATCGCCACGCCCTTCACCTCGTCGCTCGACCAGTTGCGGATCGACTTCAACCAGTCCGTGGCGCAACTGGAGATCACCATGCGGTCGATCATGACCAGCGCCGATGCGATCCGCGCCGGCTCGGGTGATCTCAAATCCGCGTCTTCGAACCTTGCCGAGCGGACCGAACGCCAGGCCGCATCGCTTGAAGAGGTCGCAGCCTCGCTGGGCGAGATGACCGGTTCGGTCAACGAAGCGCTCGAGCGCTGCAACACCGCGGTCGAAATCGCCGCATCGGCGCGCGAAAACGCAAACTCCTCCTCAACCATCGTCAAGGACGCCATTGTCGCCATGGAGCGGCTTGAAGGCTCGTCGTCGGAAATCCGCAAGATCATCGATGTCATCGATCAGATCGCCTTCCAGACGAACCTTCTGGCCCTCAACGCCGGTGTGGAAGCAGCTCGCGCCGGTGAAGCAGGCAAGGGTTTTGCCGTCGTGGCCCAGGAGGTGCGCGAACTGGCGCAACGCTCATCGGCCGCCGCCCGCGACATCAGCGAATTGATCAACACCTCCTCCACCGATGTCGAAAACGGCGTCGCTCTGGTTCTGCGGACCAGCGAAAGCCTTCAGGTCATCGAACAGAGCATCGCCACCATCAACAGCCACATCGGAACCATCGCCGACGGCTCGCGGGAACAGGCGGGTCGTGTTCAGGCCATCAATGCCTCGGTGCAGGATCTTGACCAGATGACGCAGCAGAATGCCGCAATGGTCGAACAGACCACGGCCGCAGCCTTTGGCCTCTCCGGCGAAGCCGACGGCCTGACCGGCCAGATCGCGCATTTCACCATCAGCGAGGCTCAGCAAGAGCAGCAGCAGCAACACGCGGCTTGATCGGCTCCTCGCGCTTCCGGGCCGCCCTTCAGGGGCGGCCTGAGCCATATTTTGGCTTCAGTCGCCGAGCTCCGTTTCGCGCCACCAGTCGCCAGACCGGCTCAGCGCTTCAATGCCTTCCGAATCCACTTCGCTCGACCAGTCCGCAACACTTTGCAAATTGACCACCGCCTGAGGCGCGATATCGGCCAGCGGCACCATGACGAAGGCCCGCTCCGTCATCCGCGGATGCGGCACGGTCAGATCGGCATGGTCGGACAGGAAGTCACCATGCAGCAGCACATCGAGATCGATCGTTCGAGGCCCCCAGCGGTCGGTTCGCACCCGGTCGAGCTGCAACTCGATGTCGAGACACACCTTCAACAGCTCGTGCGGATCAAGCGTGGTTTCAACCAGGGCGCAGGCATTGTGGAACCACTCCTGGTCGGTCTTGCCCCAGGGCGGCGTCCGGTAGAGCCGCGAGACCGTGCGAATGGTGATGTCGTCGCGCTGATCGAGCAGCTTCAGCGCCCGCGCCATGGTCCGGCGCGGATTGCCGATATTGCCGCCCAGCCCGATCGCCGCGATGTCGGTCTTGCGGTCAGGCACGATATTCGACCATCACTTCCGCATGATCGAGAATTCCCGGCACCGCAGCGCCCGGCTTGCGCACGGTGATCCGAGCCACCCGGATCTGCGAGAAGCGGGCGCAAAGCGCCTTTGCAACATCCATTGCCAAGGCTTCGATCAGGTAGCGCCGCTTGCCGGTGACAATCTCCTCGATCACTTGGAAAGCGATACCGTAATGCACCGTCCCCTCGATGTTGTCGGTCTCGAGCGCGTCGCCCGGGTCAACCTCCAGTTCGGCATCGACGAAGAAGCGCTGGCCAAGGAACTCTTCCTCGTCATGCACCCCATGGCGGGCGAAAAACGCGCAATTGGCAAGGCGGATTGTGTAGCTGTCAGCCATGACGGGGCTCCTTTTCGCGGCTGCTTTGAACCATCGCGTCCGCAACCGCAAGCCCGTCCTTGTTCAAAGCCACATTGTGGACCCGGAACATCGCAGCTCCTGCGAGCCTCAGCGCCACGCTGGTCGCCACCGTGCCGACATCCCGGTCCGCTGCTTCCCGCCCGGTGAGGGTTCCGATAAACCGCTTGCGCGAGGTGCCCGCCAGCAAGGGAAATCCGAGCCTGTGCAATTCGGCAAAGCGCGTCATCAGTTCGAGATTGTCACGCCCGTCCTTGGCAAAGCCGAAGCCGGGATCGAGGATGATCTGATCGTCAGAAATCCCCGCCTTCCGGGCGTTTTCAAGTGACGTCGCAAACCAGTGAAACTGGTCTTCGACAAGATCCGGCAGGCAATCGCGCTCGCGGCCCGTATGCATGATGGCAACCCCGGCCCCGGCCTCGGCAATCACCCTCGCCATACCGTCTTCGCGCTGCAGTCCCCAGACATCGTTGATCAGGTGCGCGCCGGCGGCGAGCGCAAGCCGCGCCGTCTCCGCCCGCCAGGTGTCGACCGAGACCAGCACATCATCACGCCCGCTCAGCGCCTCGATCGCCGGCATGATTCTGCGCTGCTCTTCAAGCGCCGTGACCGGATCCGCGCCGGGACGGGTCGATTCACCGCCGATATCGATGATGTCGGCCCCCTCGCCCACCATGCCAAGCGCCGCCTTCACCGCAGCATCGGCGGTGTCATGACGGCCGCCGTCGGAAAACGAATCCGGCGTCACATTGACAATCCCCATCAGCTGCGAGCGCGGTCCGAGTTCCATCGTCCTGCCACGGCCAAGCCGCAATTTTGTCGGATCAAAGACGCTGTCGGGCGGCAATTGCATGGCGGTGTTATCCCCGGACCTGTGGCAATATGGTTACCGGTTCCTGTTGCATGAGCCAGCTGCATGACGCAAGTTCCACCACAGTGTTTCTGACCGGGAGTATTTCATGCGCCGCCTCCGCCTTGTCCTGATGGCCCTGTTGCTGTGCGCATCTGCTGTGACCAGCGCTTCGGCGCCGGTCATCACCAAGACCTATTCCTATTTCGATATCCGCGGCCTCACCGGGGCTGACATCGAGCGCGAACTGTCAATGCGTGGCCCCAAGCTTGACAAGACAGGCATCAGGCACCCCGGCGCCACCAGGATCAAGCTCGGCGGCTCGGTCGACTACAGGAGTTCCAACGGCCGTTGTCGCGTGCTTGACGCCAAGGTGACCCTGGAAACCCACCTCACCCTGCCGCGCTGGAAGGACCGTCACCGTGCCAGCCGCGAGACAGTGCTGGTCTGGGACACCTTGTCCTCCGACATCAAGCGCCATGAAGAACGCCACGCCGAAATCGCCCGCCAGCACGCCCGCAAACTGGAAAAGTCGCTCGAAGCCTTGCATCCCGAACGGACCTGCAAGCAGATGGAGGCCCGCGTCGAGGCAACCAGCAAGCGGATCATCGAGGCTCACGCTGCCGACCAGCAGAGGTTCGACCGGGTCGAGGCCGCAAGCTTCGAGCGCCGCATGCTCAGAATGCTCCGCTTCAAGGTTAAGAAGCACAACAACCGTAGCTAGACCAACGGGCACTGACACCGCTTTCGGCCAGCCGTCGCCATTCGCGCTTCTTTCGGGATCACCGGTGCGGGACGCCAGATGAGCGTGTCACGCCGCCGCGGCAGGAACCGGACCGCATCGGCACCCAAGAATACCAGCCGCAGGATGTGTCCCATGCGGTCCCGAAACGGGCGCAGATTGCTGTCGTCGGCATGACGTCACACGATCGAGCAAGAAATCTGCGACGGCAACACCGAGAAAAGATTCCATTATCTGGAAACAAAACAGACAGTTGCACTACAACTATTACAAAGACCCCAAGTTTCCACCGGGCATTACTGGCAATATTCGCGCAAGCAACTCTATATAAGATGTAGCTTAAGGGACAGTTTTGAGCAATTGATTCGGTTTCCCCGGCGCAAGGATGCCGCCCGGCGGTCCTCCCTCGTCAGGCTTGACACCTAGGCGCCTGTTGGCCCCGCTTTCCTCGCATCGGAAAGCGGGGTCCTTTTTCTGTCCGTTTCGGACGAAGTACTTGAAAGAACTTGCTACTGGACGCCGAGCTTCTTCTGCAGGCTGGTCGAGGACGTGGTGTACTGGAACACCAGCTTCTGGTCCGGATGCGCGATCCGCTTGACCGCCTGGGTCATCAGCGCGGCTTCGTGGAAGCCCGACAGAATCAGCTTCAGCTTGCCCGGATACCAGTTGATGTCGCCGATGGCGAAGACACCCGGGATGCTGGTCTCGAACTTCTCGGTGTCGACAGTGATCAGGTTCTCATGCTGATTGAGACCCCAGTCCGCGATCGGACCCAGCTTCATGGTCAGACCGAAGAACGGCAGCATGCGGTTGCAGGCAATCTCGGTTTCGCCGTCAGGTCCCTTGATGGTGGCGGCTTCCAGCTTGCCATCATCACCCTTAAGCCCGGTCACCTGGCCGACCTCGAACCTGATCTTGCCCTCTTCGCGCATCGCAAACATCTTGTTGACGCTGTCGGGCGCTGCACGGAAATCGGGACGGCGGTGCACCAGCGTCACGGATTTGGCCACCGGCTGCAGGTTGAGCGTCCAGTCGAGCGCCGAATCGCCGCCGCCGACAATCAGCAGATCCTTGTCGCGGAACTCCTCCATCCGGCGCACCGAATAGAACACGCTCGAGCCTTCATAGGCCTCGATGCCGGGCACCGGCGGACGCTTGGGCTGGAACGATCCGCCACCTGCCGCGATCACAACCGCATGGGCGTGAAACAGCTCGCCTTCGTCGGTTTCGACCTCGAAGCGGCCATTGTCGAGCTTGCGGAACCCGGTCACCATCCTGTTGAAATGGAATTCGGGCGAGAATGGTGCGATCTGCTCCATCAACCGGTCGGTCAGCGCCTGCCCCGAGATTTCCGGCCAGGCCGGAATGTCGTAGATCGGCTTCTCCGGGTAGAGCTCGGCACACTGGCCGCCCGGGCGATCCAGAATGTCGATCAGATGGCATTTCAGATCGTAGAGTCCAAGCTCGAACACGGCGAACAGGCCAACCGGCCCGGCACCAATAATCACGACATCGGTTTCAATCGCAGTAGTCATATCATTTATCCGGAAATAGAAGAGAAATCAGGCCTGTCGCTCAGGCACATGAACCACCAGACCCTCAAGTTCATCGCGAACCTTGACCTGGCAGGACAACCGCGAGGTCGGACGCACGTCGAACGCGAAGTCGAGCATGTCCTCTTCCATCGCCTCGGGCGACCCGACGACCTCGACCCATTTTTCATCGATATACACATGGCAGGTTGCGCAAGCGCACGCACCTCCGCATTCGGCCTCGATGCCGGGCACGGAGTTGCGGATCGCGTTTTCCATGACGGTCGAGCCGTTTTCGGCATCAACGTCAAAACGCGTGCCGTCGAAAGCGACAAGTGTGATTTTGGTCATTACGGCCTCTGCTACAGTCTTGGGGTATGAGGCTTTCATACACGCTGGACTGTGTGAGGCAAGAATGAAAACCGCCCTGCGACAGTGATTCGCGGCATGGTTTTCTAAATTGACTGTTTACTGGCCGGATCGGCGCAAATTCTTATCGCATCAGCCCGACGATGAACGTATCCACCTCGACGACGGCCTTGGTGAAGGCTGCCACCGCTGCCGAGTTGCCAGGCTCGTTCTCGAGCATCGAGGCGCAGCGTGCCACATCCGATGCCCCGACGCCCTTGGCGGCGCCTGCAATCTTGTGTGCCAGTTCGGAGCGTGCATCTTTGTGCATCTCGCCAATTTGGGTCACGGCCTGGCGCGCCTGTCGGGCGAACAGGGCCAGCACTTCGGACTCAAGCGCCTTGTCGCCGCCGGTCTGGCGCGCCAGGTGCACCAGATCGATTGGCCGGCCACCGGAAGGGCGCGGCTGGACGTTGATTTCCTGAGCTTCGAACGCGATACCAAGTGCCGCCATGGCGGAATTCCTTTACTTGAACATTGTCTGGATCAATCATGGCGCGGACGGTCTCTAGATCGGGTAAACAGCGGCGCTATGGTGAAGGCAAAAATTGCCGCTATGGTTAACGGCTCGTAAATATGGCGTTTCATTGACGTTTGTGCCTCTTTTTGAGACACGGGAACGTTAAAAACCAGTGGATGCAGGGGCCATCCTACCGCTTTCATTTGTGAATTAGCTCCTTGTGTGTCACTAAATCGATAGTTTAAGGGGCCGGAAAACTGTTTTCCGGGTCCCATAGCGCATCCGAACGAGCCAGTTGCGCCGATCCGGACGCGCGAAAATGACAGGGAACATGCGCGAACCCTGTCTTTAGTAATGAGGCTTGAGTGGCATGAGTAAGACACCAGCGGACAAGACGATTGAAGAGCAGACTTTCGAGGCGCTTGAAGACGCCCTGAAAATGGACCTGAGCGATGACGTTCTCGGTGGGCTCGACGATGCTTCGCTCGATGAACTGGAAGACAAGGTTTCCAGTGCCGCCCGCGAGCTGAAAAGCGCCGGCGCCGCCCGGCCCGCAGCTCAGCGGTCTGCGCCCGGCGAGAACACGGCACCCAGGACACCTACCCCGCCCTTCACACCGGCCGGCCCGATGGCGCCTGCCAATGACGACAGCCGCAAGAACACGGCCGGTCTGCTGCGCACCCTCGAAGGCCGCTCGAGCCGCGGCGCGATCCGCAATGCCGCCATCCTGTCGCTGCTCTGGACCGTCGGCGTGCTGGGCCTCGCCAACCTGCTTTACGGCCCTGCCATCTGGCAGATCCGCTCGGTCACCGACCTGCTGGCCATGCCTGCAGCCATCGGCTTTCTCGTCGCCATCGTCATCCCGGTCCTGGTCTTCTTCGCCTTCTCCGTCATGATGGCGCGCGCCAGGGAAATGCGTTCGGCCGCCCGCTCGATGGCCGAGGTTGCCCTGCGCCTTGCCGAACCCGAAAACGTCGCCGGTGACCGTATCCTGACCGTTGGCCAGGCCGTCCGCCGCGAAGTCTCGGCCATGAACGAAGGCATCGAGCGCACCATTGCGCGCGCCTCCGAACTCGAGACTCTGGTTCACTCCGAAGTCAACGCGCTCGAGCGCAGCTATTCCGACAACGAGATGCGCGTCCGCAGCCTGGTCCAGGAACTTGGCAGCGAGCGCGATTCGATCGTCAGCCATGCCGAGCGTATCCGTGCCTCGATCGCCGGCGCGCACGAGCAACTCAAGGAAGAACTGACCACCGCCAGCGAGGAAATCGCCACCCGGATCTCGACCTCCGGCGAGGCCTTCGCCCAGCTCATGGAAATTCGCGCAGCAGCGCTGCAGGAACGCACCAGCCGGACCAGCCGCGAGCTGGAAACCATGCTCGATGGCCGCACCGAAGCGCTGATCACCACACTCAAGACCTCCGGCGGCGAACTCACCGACGAGTTCGACACCCGTCTGGAGATGCTCAACGTCCAGCTCAACCATCGCGGCAAGGCACTGCTTTCCGAATTCGAGACCCGCGCCTCGACGCTCGACGCCAACACCGAGAAGCTCAATGCAGCTCTTGGCGAGCGCGCACGCCAGCTCAACGAAACCCTCATCGCCCGCACCCGCGAAATCTCCGACAGCCTGCTTACCGGCCAGCAGGCGATCTCCACGGGCCTTGAGGAGACGCTTGCCGCTCTCAACTCCTCGCTCAGCGAAAAGGGCTCGAGCTTCTCCCAGGCGCTCAAGTCCAGCGCTGACGATGCGATCATGGATCTTGACCTGCGCACCGGCTTCTTCGAGGAGAAACTCGAATCCACCGTGGGACGCATCACCTCTGTCTTCGACGAGCGTGTCGGCGAATTCACCTCGGCCTTCGACAGCCGCGCCGGCAATCTCGACACCAAGCTCTCCGAGAGCCTGTCGCAGATCAATGAGTCGCTCAACGGCGGCACCAGCGCTATGGACGGCATCCTGTCGGCCAGCCTCGAACGCATTGGTGCGACCCTGTCTGATCGCAGCCAGGCACTCGAGACCGCGCTGAGCTCCGGCGCCGAGCGGATCGAAACCTCCACCGCCAATATTGCGGAACGCATCGAAAGCTCGGCAAACAGTGCGGCTGAACGGGTTGAAGCCACCGCCAGCGGCCTCACTGAACGCATCGACGCGTCTTCCACTTCCGCCGCAGAACGGCTGGAAACAACCGCATCGAGCTTTGCCGAGCGTGTGGACGAAACCGTTGCCGACCGCACACAGGCGCTCGAATTTGCGCTGGCAAGCGGCGCGGAGCGCATCGAAACCTCGGCAAGCACTATCGCCGAGCGTATGGATAAAACGGTCACCGACCGTACCCAGGCGCTTGAAGGCGCCCTTACCAGCAGCGCGGAACGGTTTGAATCGTCTGCATCCTCGATCGCCGAGCGCATCGATGCCACCGTGACCGATCGCACCCAGGCGCTCGAAGGCGCGTTGACGAGCAATGCGGAACGGTTTGAAACGACCGCATCCACCGTCGCCGAACGGATGGATGCGTCGGTAGCGAACCGCACTCAGGCGCTCGAAGCAGCCATTGAAAACGGTGCAAAGCAGCTCGAAACCTCCGCGTCGGAAATCGCCGAACGCATGGAGACGACAGTCTCCGATCGCACCTACAGCCTCGAGTTGGCGTTTGCCAGCGGCGCCGAACGTATCGAAGCGTCCACATCGGGCGTTGCAGAGCGGGTGGAAGCGACCACCGCCAACGTTGCCGAACGCGTCGAAGCCTCGACCCGGAATGTCACCGAGCAGATCGACAGCACACTGGCAAACCGTGCCGAAGCGCTCGAAAGAACACTGGAAGCCGGCGCCCAGCGAATCGATTCAAGTCTCAACGAGCGCTCGACCGCCCTCTTCGGCGCGATCGCCGAAAGCGCCGAATCTCTCGATGCAAAGCTCGCCGCACGTGCCGCCACCTTTGGCGCAGCCGTCAGCGAAGCGGCCGAGGGCATGGATGGCATGCTCAACGACCGCACCAGCGACATCCAGAAGAACATTGCCCAGGCATCCGACAGGCTCGTGGCCACGCTGGATGTCGAAGGCCAGCGCTTCACGGAACTGACCAATGCCGCCTCGGAGCGTGTTGACGCAACCTTCGTCAAGGGTACCGAGAACGTCAACGAACGCCTCACCACCATGAACAACATGCTGGGAATCGGTCTCGAAGGCGTGTCCAAGACCATTGAAGGCAAGGCCACCGGTCTCGCCGCCAAGCTGCGCGAAGCCGTGTCGCAGGCAGCACAGGATCTCGACAGCGAAGCGCTCAAGGCCGGTGAAGCGCTGCAAACCGTCAGCAACGGCTTTGCCGGACGCATGGATGAGCAGGCCCGCAATTTCGCTGATCGGCTGGACAGCCATGTCGACGAGCGCACCGCCAATCTCGCAGCCCATGCCGAAAGCATCGCCAGCCGGATTTCCGCCGGCGCAGCCGATCTCGGCGCCGAGGCCAACCGTATCAGCGAGCTGGTCGAACGCGTCGGCGAGACCGTCGGCAAGCAGGCCGACACGATCTCAGGCACGCTGGATGCGACCGAGGAACGGTTCGCAGTTCAGGCGGCGGCTCTTGCTTCCCGTCTGGAAACGGAAACCGGCACAATTTCCGAGCGCCTGGGCCAGACCGCGTCCGAGCTTGTCTCCACGCTTGACGGCAAGACCAGCGAATTTGTCTCGACGCTGGGCAACAAGACCGGCGAATTTGTCTCCACGCTCGACGGCAGAACCAACCAGCTGGTGTCTACGCTCGACGAAAAGACCAGCGCCATCGATTCGCGCCTCGCCGCGTCCGGCGAGAGCCTGGTGAACCGGACCGGTTCGCTCGGAGAGGCGCTTGACCAGAAGGCCAACGCCATCATCCAGCGTCTGAGCGAAGCCGAGCAGGCCATGGATGTCCGCGCCACATCGGTGCACTCGACGCTCGATGAACGCACACGCGAACTCAACTCGATGCTCGCCAGCCGCTCGGCTGAACTCTCCCGTGTCATCGATGAGCAGGCCCGTCCGCTGGTCGATCGCTACGCAGCCAGCGGCGAGGAGTTCTCCACCCGCCTGAGCGAAGTGACCCAGGCCTCGACAGACCGTCTGCGCGCGGAAAATGCGGCCTTGATCAACGCCATCACCAACCGCACCAGCGAAACGCTGTCGGCCCTCGAAAACGTCAACCAGAGCCTCAGCGGCAATGTCGGCGATCTGCTGGCGCGTCTGGGCGCCAGCAACGAGGAAATCTCCAGCGTAATTGCCAAGGCGGCAAGCACGCTGGGTGAAGCCAACTCGCAGCTCTCGCAGACGTCCGGCGAGATTGCCGAATCCACCGACAAGGCTGCGGCATTGATCTCCGGCTCCGCCCGTCTGCTCGATGGCAAGGTTGAAAAGCTGACCGACATTTCCAGCCGCACGCTCAGCCAGGTAGGCTCGATCGCCGGCCGCTTCGACGATCACTCCAAGGTGCTGGCGTCGGCGTCCGATCTGCTTGGTGCGGCCCAGTCCAATCTGGCCACCACGCTGGAAGAGCGCCGCGAGGCCCTGCAGTCGCTGTCGATCGGGCTGGTCAGCCGCTCCGAACAGATCGAATCGACCATGCACTCGCTCGAGGGCATCATCGAGAAGGCTTTTGCCGGCGCCGAAGACCTTTCCAAGCGCTCGGCCATGCGGCTTGAGGGCGGTTTGCGCAGCGCCGCTGAAAATGCCGGCAAGATCATGGGCGAGACCGAAGACCGCGCCAACATGGCCGCGGGAATCATGCGCGAGAGCATCCGCGAAGCGGTGGAAGACGCTGACAAGTTGCTCGGCAAGACCGAAAGCCGCGCCCTGTCGGCTGCCGGTTCTGTCCGCCAGACTGTCGGTGATGCCGTCAGCGAAGCCGACAAGATGCTTGGCGAGACCGAGAACCGCGCCCAGTCAGCCGCCGGTTCGCTGCGCAAGACCCTGGTCGAAGCGATCAGCGAAGCCGACAAGTTGCTCGGTCAGACTGAAACCCGGACCCAGAGCGCAGCAGGCGCCATGCGCGAAAGCGTCAAGGAAGCCATCGAGGATGCGATTGCCCGCTTCTCCGGCGCCACCGAGGAAATCCGGCAATCGGCAAACAGCATCCGCAAGGAGCTCGAGGACACCCGGGGCGAACTCAAGCGCGGCGCGTTTGACCTGCCCGAGGAAACCCGTGAAAGCGCTGCTGCCATGCGCCGTGCGGTCTCCGACCAGATCAAGGCGCTGCAGGAGCTCTCGCAGATCGTCGGTCAGTCCGGCTATCGCGCCGAAGTCTCCGAGCCGGCCCCTCGCCCGGCTGCCCCGCGTGCTGCCGCTCCGGCACAGCCTGCCCCGCAGCGCGCACCGCGCCGCGAACCTGCGCCGGCGCCTCGCCCCGAACCCCAGGCTCAGCGCGCCCCTCTGCGCGGCAGTCTGGAGCCTGCTGGCGCAGCCCCGGCAAAGAGCGATGGCTGGGTCAGCGACCTGCTGCGTGGAGCGTCGCGCGAGGAACAGGCCCCTGCGCCTGCACCGGTTGCAAGCAAGACGCCCGAGCGTAATCCGCGCCATGTCGTCGAATCGCTGAACTCGCTGTCGGTCGACATTGCCCGCGCCATCGACCATGACGCCTCGGTCGATCTGTGGCGCCGCTACCAGCGCGGCGAACGCGATGTCTTCACCCGCAGGCTTTACACGCTCAAGGGCCAGCAGACATTTGAAGAGATCAAGAACAAGTATGGCCGCGAGCCCGAGTTCCGCGATGCGGTTGACCGCTACATCGCCGATTTCGAAAAGCTGCTGTCCGATGTTGCGCGCAATGACCGCGACAACATGATGACCCAGACCTATCTGACTTCGGACACCGGCAAGGTCTACACCATGCTGGCCCACGCCAGCGGCCGCTTTGGCAAGGACTGAGACCACGGTCGTTTAAAGGGCCTCGCCCCAACCCAAAAAGCCCCGCCTTCGAGCGGGGTTTTTCATTTCACCATCCTCCCAGACCGCTGACGCCGGCTCACGCAACACAATCCGAGTTCCACCGGGCCGACTGCCCGGGTCAGCTTCATCGGCGCTTCCCGATGCGGCGTTTTGCCGTGCTGCGGGCTATGGAATGACGGCAGGGCGCGTGCGAAAACAGCCCCTGCCGGTGGTTCCCGACAAGGAAGGCACCCGGCGTCCGACCGCAGCAACGAGAGGAATGCGCCCCATGGCATTGGCAATACTGGCTTACGTGGCAATGATCGGCATTCTCGGGCGGGCCGCCTGGCGCAACGGCGTGACAGAGAAGGCGATGTTCGTCGTCAATGTCGCTCTGCTGTGGCTGAGCGCCATCTGGCTGTTCGGCTATCCGGCCCTGATCCTTCCGGCGGTGCTGGCAGCCATCGGCATCCTGGCGCTGCTGGTCATCATCACGGCAGGAGATCTGCGCGCGCCCGTGGCCGCACCACGCTCGCAACAAGGCGGATCTGTCCGCCACGAAAGCTGAGCATCAGAGAGACAGGAGTATCAAGGGTGATTTGCGCTTCGGCCCGGATCAGCCAGGATCACATGCGCGCCAGGGTCCAGCCGACAAGGTCCTGCACCACCGCTTCGAAGGCACGGTCCAGCGACTGCACATAGGCTGCATTGCCGGACCCGGTGACGGGCGCCGTCGCTCGGAATATCTGCGACGCCATCACCACGCCATTGCGGTCATTGAGCAGTTTTGCCGAGATCTCGACCACCGCCTGCTCGCCGGCATCTGCCTTGATCTCGAAGGAGCGGATGGCGGTGATGATCTTGTAGTCGATCGCCAGCCCGTCGCCCGGACGTCCAACCCCGCCGACGCGGCCGGAATTCTCGAACGCCTGAACCAGCTTGTCCTGAACGATGTTTGGCAGCCGGTCCGACCATTGCGAGTTCGCCAGATACTCGATCGCGGAGGCCGATGGCCGGATCACGATCTTCTCGCTGTCGAGTGCCTTGAGCGCGGTGGGTTCAGTGATCAGGATCTGCCGGTTGCGGGCCGACTGGCCGGAAACCGCCGGCGCGGCCGACAACCCGTAGGTGTCTGGTGGCGGGCTGGCGATGAGGCCGCCCCCACACCCGGACAGAATGGCGGCCGTCGCCATCATTGCAATCCATTGACCCGCTTTCACGCCTGCACTACTCCCTGACACCACTAACGGGCCTTTTGGCAATCTGTTAACCAATGTCTTGCGATGCCGGGGGAGAAGAGTCAACGCCGGGTCCGCCCATCATACTGTTTGACCGTTTCACCGCCAAAAATAAGCCTCTGCGGGTCCTTTTCGATTGTGGATATCGATCGTTCGATACGCTGGATCGAGCGCCGCGCGTCATTGACCAGGGCTTCCACATTGCGCAGACCGGAGCCCGAAAACCGCTGCAGATTGTCCGCGATCGGCCCGACACGTGCATTGAGCGAATTGGCCATGTCGCGGAACGATTTCAGCGTTTCCTCTGCATCGGCGATCAGGTTGGACGCATCCCCCTCGCCCAGGAAGCCGTCGATCTTGGCCAGCACGCCATCCACCCGCCCGGACGCTGCATTGAGCTTCTCGGTCAGTTCCCTGGCATTGGTGATGATGAGATCGTAATCCTCTTTCCGCGCGCTGAATGTCTCGACGACACCCTTTGCATCGTTCAAAGCCTGGCGCGCATCGGCGCTGGCGAGCGCAATGTCGTCCATCGTCTGGCCAACCTTTTCCGGATCGATTGACGAGATCACCTTGTCGACCTTGTCGAGCGACGCCCCGGCGTCGGCGGCAAAAGTCTGCAGCGAACTCGCCGCAGTGCTGAAGCTTTCCAGCGTTTTGCTGATTTCACCCGACGCGCTGGCGACGTCCGCCGTCACCTTGTCGACATTGGTCAGGATCTGGTCGATTTTCTCCGGGTCGACGGAATTGAGAAGGTTTTCGGCCGAGGCAAGCGCCGTGTCGATCCGGCCCGACAGCGACTTCACCGTCTCCGCCAGATTGCCAACGCTCTTGAGGAAACCGTCGATACCGTCGGCATTGTCGCGCAAGGCGGCGGTGAAGACCTCGGTGTTTTTCAGTGTTTCTGTCAGCGGCGCCCGGGCATCCTTGATGAAGCCCTCAACCTCGCCGATCACCCGGTTGGCCCGGGTGAGAATGTCATCGGCCGTTGCCAGCAGGTTGGTCACACCCGACGGATCGGCTTCAATGACTGCAACCTGGTTGAGCTCGCGCGCTCTCGTGAGGATATTCGGATTGCTGGGCGAACCGCCTTGCAACTCGATATAGGCCGATCCGGTCAGACCCTGGATCTCGAGCGCTGCCCTTGTGTCGGTGTAGATCGGCGCATCCGCCTGAACAGTGGTTTCTGCAATCACGAAGTCCGGGCTGTCGGGATCGATGCTGATCCGCCGGATCAGACCGTAGGGAATGCCGTTGAAGCGAACCGCCGAACCATTGGAGAGGCCATTGGCAGATCCCGGGATGCGCACGATCAGAGGGGCTGTCTCACCGGAATTGCCGTAACGCGCCATCCAGTAGACAAAGCCGAAGGCCGAGAACATCACCACGAGTGTAAAAAAGCCGACAATGGCGTAGTTGGCCCGCGTTTCCATCAGATCGTATCACTTTTCTGGCCGCTTGAGAGCTGCGTGCCGGTATTGTCATCTGCCCTGGCGGCTTGCCGTGAGCTCCGGTCCGGGATCATCCGTGCCCGCTTCCCCCTGAAGTAGGACTGAACCCACGGATCGTCAAACGCAAGCATGTCCTCAATCGTTCCCTCTACCAGCACACGTTTCTGCCCAAGCACCGCAACACGATCACAAACAGAAAACAGGCTGTCGAGATCGTGGGTCACCATATAGACCGTTAGCCCCAGCGTATCACGCAACTGCGCGATCAGCTCATCGAACTCCGCCGCGCCGATCGGATCAAGTCCCGATGTCGGTTCATCCAGAAAAACCAGGTCCGGATCGAGCGCCAGGGCGCGCGCCAGCGCTGCCCGCTTGATCATCCCGCCCGACAGTTCGGACGGGTACTTGTCCAGCGCATCCGGCGCCAGGCCGACCATGGCCACCTTCAGTTCCGCCAGTTCATCCATTAGTGATTGCGGCAGATCGAGGTATTCCCGCATCGGCACCTGGATGTTCTCGCGCACCGTCAGCGCCGAAAACAGCGCCCCGTGCTGAAACAGCACTCCGAGCCGCATGTCCAGTTCGATGCGCTTGGCTTCTTCAACCTGATCATAATCCTCGCCGAGGATACGGATCACGCCATTCTGGCGCGGGATCAGCCGCAGGATCGAGCGCATCAACACGGACTTGCCGGTGCCGGACCCGCCCACGAACCCGAGGATCTCGCCGCGATAGACATCGAGATCGAGGTTGTCGAGCACCACGTTGCTGCCGAACGCCACCGTGATGTCGTGCGCCGAAAGAATGACTTCCCGCTCTTGTGAATCGGACTGGTGTGTGGGGGTCATCAGCTCTGCCTCAGAAATCGATGGCGGCGTAGAACATTGCGAACAGGCCATCGACCAGGATCACCACGAAAATGGATTTCACCACCGAGGCGGTCACGCGCCGCCCCAGCGATTCGGCGCTGCCGCCGACCTTCATGCCCTCGACCGAGGCAACGATGCCGATGATCAGCGCCATGAACGGCGCCTTGATCATGCCCGAGGCCACGGTCGTCATGTCGATCGCCTCGCGCAGCCGGGTGATGAAGACATCGGGCGTGATCCCCGAATAACTCCACGACACCGCGGCAGCGCCCGCAAGCGCCGCGAAATTGGCCACCACCGTCAACAGCGGCAGTACTACCGTCAACGCCACCAGGCGTGGAAACACCAGCACCCCGATGGGGTTGAGCCCCATCACCTTGAGCGCATCGATCTCCTCGCGCATCTTCATCGAACCGATTTCGGCGGTAATCGCGCTGCCCGAACGGCCGGCAATCATGATCGCGGTCAGCAACACGCCGATTTCACGCAATTGCAGGATGCCCACGAGATCGACGACGAACACTTCGGCCCCGAAATATCTCAGCTGGAACGCGCCCTGCTGCGCGATGATGGCGCCGATCAGGAAACTCATCAGCATGATGATCGGCACGGCCCGAACGCCCATATGGTCAATCTGGGTGACGATCGCCGCCGGAGAGATGCCTGCCGAACGGTTCAGCTTCAGCTGCGCCCCGCGAACCGCGGAACCGAGGATGTAGAGCGAGGCGATGAAATCGTCGTAAAGCTCATACATGGCCTTGCCGGTGGGTGCGAACAGGCGCTCGAATCGCGGAACCAGCGAGCTCCGCTGGTCTTCTGACGGCTCCCCCGGATCAGGCAGCGCTTCGATCAGCGCCCTGGCTTGATCCGAAGCCCCGACCAGGTCCACCTCAGCGCCTTGCGCGCCGGCTGCAAGCATCGTCTTGCGCACCAGCCACGCCCCGGCGGTGTCGAAATTGCCAAGATCGGATAGGTCGATTTCCAGCCGCTTGCCCGACAGATTGTCCTGAATTTCCAGCAATTCTCCGCAGACGCCCGAGATCGCCGCATGCCGCCAGTCGCCGCCAAGCACAAGCCTCTCCCGCTCGGCCGAGACATCATGCTCAAGCCGCGCCGGCAGGTTGGTCCGCCCCCCTACCGAGGCTTCGCCCCTTGTATCTTTTTGCTGTTTGGTCAACATGCCTCACACATATAGGCTCGTTCCGGACCTGTCACCGCACAGCGGCAGGAATAGGGCCGCTGATACAAGTCTATCGACCCTTTTTTACGGACCGTTGCAATGCCCCGACACCTCAGCGTCAAGATCGACAGTTTTCCGCTCAAGAAAGCCTTCAACATCTCCCGTGGCGCCAAGACCGCGGCCGATGTTGTCACCTGCACCATCACCGACAATGGCGTCATCGGATGGGGAGAATGCGTCCCCTACAAACGCTACGGCGAAACCGTCGAAGGCGTGCTTGAGGCGATCGAAGCCTTTGCCGGACCGATCTCCGAAGGCATGAGCCGGCAGGAGCTGCAGAGCGCAATGAAACCGGGGGCTGCCCGCAATGCCATCGATTGCGCGCTGTGGGATCTCGAAGCTAAACTGAGCGGCACCCGGGTATCCACCACCGCCTGTCGCATCCTGCCGCGGCCGGTCCCCACCGCCGTCACCATTTCGCTTGGCGAGCCGGCCCAGATGGCCGACGAAGCCCGCGCCCATTCCTCGCAGAAACTGCTCAAGGTCAAGGTCGGCACCTCCGATGACCGTGCTCGCATGCACGCCGTGGCGAGCGCCGCGCGCGATGCCGAAATCATTCTCGATGCCAATGAAGGCTGGGATGAAAGCAACATCCGCGAACACCTGCTGCTTGCCGCCGAACTGCATATCGGCCTGATCGAACAGCCCCTGCCCGCCGGCAAGGACGATATCCTGGCCCACATACCGCATCCCGTGCCGATCTGCGCCGATGAGAGCGTTCACACCATTGACGATCTGCAATCGCTGTCTGACCGCTATGATGCGATCAACATCAAGCTCGACAAGACCGGCGGCCTGACCGAGGCGCTGGCGATGCGGGACAAGGCCCGCGAACTGGGCTTTGGCGTGATGGTCGGCTGCATGGTCGGCTCGTCGCTGGCCATGGCGCCCGCGGTGCTGCTGGCCCAGGATGCCGATTGGGTCGATCTCGACGGGCCTTTGCTGATGGCTAAGGACCGCTCGCCCGGCCTCACCTATTCCGGCTCTCTTGTCTCACCCCCCTCGCCCGATCTCTGGGGCTAGGCCGGGCCGGCACCGGACAGCACCTGTGCCCCAGCAATGGAGCATCAAACAGGTTCCATTTGCCCCCGAAGGGTTCTAGAACGGATTCTGGCCGTTAAAACGGTTCGCAGAGGGGGAATCACGATGAAATCTGACTGCAATGATGCGCACCGCGCTGTACCCAGTCCGGATGCTCGTTCCCGCAGTTTCCGTCCGTCTCTCTGACGGGACCATGTCCCCGCGCCCAAACTCCCGTTTTCCTTCAGTAAAGAAGTGCCGCAGATGACCTCACCAGACAACAAGCGCTCCGTCGATCCGAAACCTTCCAGTGGTGAGCTCGACGAAAACGCCCTGTTTTATCATCGCTATCCGCGGCCGGGAAAACTCGAGATCCAGGCCACCAAGCCGCTGGGCAACCAGCGCGACCTGGCGCTTGCCTATTCACCCGGCGTCGCAGCACCCTGCCTGGCGATCAGGGACAATCCCGATGCCGCAGCCGCCTACACGGCGCGCTCAAACCTTGTCGCTGTCGTCTCCAACGGCACCGCGGTGCTCGGGCTTGGCAATATCGGCCCGCTGGCTTCCAAGCCGGTGATGGAAGGCAAGGCCGTCCTGTTCAAGAAATTTGCCGGCATCGACGTCTTCGACATCGAGATCGACGCGCCTGACGTCGACCGCATGGTCAGCGTGATTTCGGCGCTCGAGCCGACTTTCGGCGGCATCAATCTCGAGGACATCAAGTCGCCCGAATGCTTCGAGGTCGAGCAGCAGCTGCGCGAGATCATGGACATCCCGGTGTTCCATGACGACCAGCACGGCACCGCCATCATCGTCGCTGCTTGCATTCTCAACGGCCTGGAGCTTGCCGGCAAGAAGATCGAGGATGCCAAGATCGTCACCTCCGGGGCCGGCGCGGCAGCGCTTGCCTGCCTCAACCTGCTGGTGGCGCTCGGCGCCAAGCGCGAAAACATCTGGGTGCATGACATTGACGGCCTCGTCTACGAGGGCCGCGAAGTGATGATGGACCAGTGGAAATCAGTCTATGCGCAGAAATCCGACAACCGGGTGCTGACCGAATCCATCGGCGGCGCCGACGTGTTCCTGGGGCTCTCCGCCGCCGGCGTTCTCAAGCCCGAAATGCTCGCCACCATGGCCGAGAAGCCGCTGATCATGGCGCTTGCCAATCCCTCACCGGAAATCATGCCTGATGAGGCGCGTGCGGCGCGGCCAGACGCGATGATCTGCACCGGCCGCTCGGATTTTCCCAACCAGGTCAACAACGTCCTGTGTTTCCCCTATATCTTCCGCGGAGCACTCGATTGCGGCGCCCGCACCATCAACGAGGAAATGAAGATGGCGGCAGTGCGCGCCATCGCAGCACTTGCCAAGGAAGAGCCGTCCGACATCGCCGCCCGCGCCTATTCCGGCGAAACCCCGGTCTTTGGCCCAGAATACCTCATTCCATCGCCCTTCGATCAGCGCCTCATCCTGCGCATCGCGCCGGCGGTGGCGGAAGCTGCTGCCAAATCCGGCGTCGCGCGGCGTCCGATCACCGACATGGATGCCTATGTCGACCAGCTCAACCGCTTCGTGTTCCGCTCCGGCCTGATCATGAAGCCGCTGTTCACCGCCGCCAAGGCAGCCACCAAGAAGCGGGTGATCTTTGCCGAAGGCGAAGACGAGCGGGTGCTGCGCGCAGCCCAGGTGCTGCTCGAGGAAGGCATTGCCGAACCGATCCTGATCGGACGTCCGAACATTATCGAGAGCCGTCTGCAGCGCTTCGGCCTCAGGATCCGGCCCGGCGTCGATTTCGCCGTCACCAATCCCGAAGATGATCCGCGCTTCCGCGACTATGTCGATGAGTATTTTTCCATCGTCGGACGCAAGGGCGTCATCCCCGAAGCCGCCCGCACCATAATCCGCACCAATGCCACCGTCATCGGCGCACTTTCATTGCGCCGCGGCGAGGCTGATGCGATGATTTGCGGTCTTGAAGGCCGCTACAATCGCCATCTGCGCGATGTGTCGCAGATCATCGGCAAGCGCGAAGGCGTCATTGATTTTTCTGCGCTCAGCCTGCTGATCTCGCAGCGCGGCGCCACCTTCTTCACCGACACTTATGTCTCGTTCGATCCAAGCGCCGAGGAAATTGCCGAGACCACCATCATGGCAGCCCAGGAAATCCGCCGCTTCGGCATCAACCCGAAGGCGGCGCTGGTCTCGCACTCCAATTTCGGATCGCGCGATTCCGAAAGTGCGGACAAGATGCGCCGCGCCCTCAAGATCATTCGCGCGCTGGAACCGGATCTCGAGGTTGATGGCGAGATGCACGGCGATTCCGCAATCTCCGAGGTTCTGCGCCGCCGGGTGATGCCCGACAGCACACTTTCCGGCGAAGCCAACCTGCTCGTGTTCCCCGATCTCGACGCCGCCAATATTGCGCTCGGCATCGTCAAGACCATGACCGAAGCGCTGCATGTCGGGCCGATCCTGCTTGGATCCGCCCTGCCGGCACACATCCTGTCGCCTTCGGTCACCTCGCGCGGGGTCGTCAACATGGCGACGCTGGCAGTGGTCGAGGCCTCTTCCGGGGACTGAACCGGGCGGCAGCAGCCGGCTGGGGGCTCTCGTCCCGGTTAAGGTAAACAACCGGTTGCCGTTGGAGCAGGCAGGATCAGACGCTAGTATAAAACTGTTAGGGTCTCTCCGGTATATCCGGGGGGCTGACGGTGTTGTGTATCTGTGTTGGAGTTGATCATGCGTGGCGTCTGGTTTCGCAGTTCATTGGCTGTTCTCACGTTGGTCCTTGCCGGGACCGGCGCTGCTGAGGCGTCTGCGGTCTGTGCGCGGCTCAAGACCCAGCTCGAGAACGTCTCCGCAAGCAGGGGCACCTCGGCCAAGTTTCAGCGCTTTGCCAGCGCCGCCCGGGAGCAGGCCCGGCAGATCGATCAGGTGGAGGCCGACCTGGCCCGTTTTCGCTGCTCGTCAGGCAGCTTCATCGTGGTCGGCGGCCAGAATGCAAAAGCCTGCGCCAAGCTCACCGCGGCCCACACGAAGATGCGCGCCAATCTCGGCGCGCTCGAGCGCAAGCGCGATGCCCATGCCAGCCGCGCAGACAAGACAGCGATACGGCGCGTCCAGGCAGCGCTCGATGCCAATGATTGCAATGGTCAGCGCTCCTCGGTCCGGGCTGCCGCGCTCAAGGGCAAGGTCGCGGCCCTGAAGGCAAAACCGAAGAAAAATCCCGGGCTGGTGGAAGTTCTCGGCAATGATGAGAGCCGCAACGCCAATCCGGTGCGCAGGACCGGATCGCGCATCGTCATCGAGCCAAGAGCAGCGCGCGGCGGCAATTACCGGACCATGTGCGTGCGCACCTGCGACGGTTTCTTCTTCCCCGTTTCCTCGGCAGCAGCACCATCGGATTTCGCCCGCGACGAACGCACCTGCCAGATGATGTGTCCGGGAACTCCGACCGCCCTGTATTTCCACAATGCTCTGGGCCAGGAAAGCCAAGACATGATCTCCGCCCGCACCCGCGAAGCCTACACCGATATGCCCAACGCATTCGCCTACCGCAACGCAAGCGCACCGATGAGCGAAGCCTGCAGCTGCAACATGCGGGCGTTTCATACCGAGATGCAGCGCCGCGAGGCCATCCTCAACGGCACGGACAGCGGCGAGGAAGCGGTGACAACCTGGGTCCGCCCCTTCAATCGGCCTGATCCGGGCGAGGATCCGGAATCGGTTCTCAACAGCCAGATGCGCCTCGATCCGCAGGATGTCGCAGCCGTGCTGTCAGCTTCCACTGCCGAACGCGCGCTGACGCCGGAGCGTCAGGATGTCAGGATCGTCGGACCGGCGTTCCTGCCCGACCAGTCGGAGCATCTCGATCTCAAATCCGGCACCCATCCGCTGATCCGCTGACCCGACGGTTGGTCCTCAGGCAACTGCGGCCTGACGTTTCAGCGCCTTGCGGCTGACCTGGATCAGCACCACGCTGATCATGACGCAATAGAGCCCCATGGCCGTGATCTGCGTCGGATACGGCACGCCTATGTCAATCAGTGCGCCCGTCACGCCCGGACCCATGGCGGTGCCGAACACCATGAAGGCTACGATCAGCGACCGGATCCCGCCGAGATGCTTGGCGCCGTAAAGTTCCGGCCAGAGCGCGCCGAACAGCGTCGAGGAAAATCCGTAGGAAATCCCCATGAAGGCCATAAACAGATAGGCGCCCCACGGTGCTTCGGTGGAGGCCAGCACGAAACACGACAGCGACAGCGGCACCAGGAAGATCGGCAGCAGCCGGGTGGCCGTGAACCGGTCGACCAGCTGCCCGGCCACAAGCGCGAACAGGATGGTCATCGACGACATGATGGCAAACGAGGCGGCAAACACGCTCGGTGGCCAGCCGCGCAGTTCCGACAGGTAGACCTGATGGAAGAAGATCGTGGTGCCGATGAAGGCCGGCGCCATTACGCCCGTCAGTGCCGCCCAGAACAGGGGATCGCGGATCACCTCGCCCCGGGTCCAGTCGCGCACCGCCGGCCGGTTCGGATCCTGCACCACCGATTGCGGCGTGCGCTCCTTTTTCAACAGGCTGTAGATCGCCGGCAGTGCGATGAGCAGCAGCACACCGGCGGCGACCAGCCAGGAGCCGCGCCAGCCGACCAGGGCTGCCACACCGACAAAGCTGATCGGAAACAGCGCCTCGCCGAAATTGACGCCGATGGCGGTCAGCGAAATCGCCCGGCCGCGCTGAGCCGCGAACCAGCGCCCCATCGCGGTCATGGCAATATGGGTGAACATGCCCTGCCCGAACAGCCTCAGCAGATAGACCGACAGCACCAGCAGCACCAGCGAGGTCGACCAGGCCATCAGCAGGCAGGCAATGGCGAGCACGGGGGCTGACAGCAGCACCGTCGAGGCGACCGAGATCCGGTCGACGATCTTGCCGATCTGCGGCAGTGTCGCAGCACTCGCCAGCGTCGCCAGCATGTAGAGCGTGCCGAAGCCACCATGGCTCAACCCGTACTCGGCGCGGATTTCACCCGCCGACAGCGAGATGAAATAGGTCTGTCCGAACGACGAGAAGAACGTCAGCAGGAATCCGCCGGCAACCCAGCGGGCATTGTCACGCAGGAATGAGAAGATCATCCCCGGTCTCTGAACCGGTTGGTGATCGGGTAGCGCCGGTCGCGGCCGAAATTCTTGCGCGTGATCTTGACGCCGGGCGCCGACTGGCGGCGCTTGTATTCGGCGATGTAGAGCAGGTGCTCGATCCGGTGTACCACAGCGACCTCATGGCCGCGCGCGACGATCTCCTCGACGCCCATCTCGTGCTCGACCAGGCATTCCAGAATATCATCAAGCACCGGATAAGGCGGCAGCGAATCCTGGTCGGTCTGGTCGGGCCGAAGTTCGGCCGACGGCGCCTTGTCGATGATGTTGACCGGGATCACCTCGCCCGAAGGCCCGAGCGCGCCGGGCGGCACCTGGGAATTGCGCCAGCGCGACAGCGCATAGACCTGCATCTTGTAGAGATCCTTGATCGGATTGAAGCCGCCATTCATGTCGCCGTAAAGCGTGGCGTAGCCGACCGACATCTCGCTCTTGTTGCCGGTGGTCACCACCATCGAGCCGAACTTGTTGGAAATCGCCATCAGGATGACTCCGCGCGCCCGGCTCTGAAGGTTCTCTTCGGTGACGCCCTCGTCGGTGCCGTCGAACATGTCACCAAGTGCGCTCAGGAACCCCTGCACCGGCTCTTCGATCGCCACCGTGTCGTAGCGGCAACCAAGCGCCCGGGCGCAGGCCTCGGCATCGGTAAACGAGCTTTCCGAGGTGTAGCGATAGGGCAGCATGACGGTGCGCACCCTCTCCTCGCCCAGCGCATCGACGGCGAGGGCTGCGCAAATCGCCGAATCGATGCCGCCCGAGAGCCCCAGCACGACGTTGCGGAAGCCGTTCTTGTTGACGTAATCGCGCAGGCCCAGCATGCAGGCGCGGTAATCGGCCTCTTCGCGCTCGGGGATCACCGACATCGGGCCGTTGGCGCAAGCCCATCCACCATCATCCTGGCGCTTGTAGGTGACGATCGAGACGGTTTCCTCGAACTGGCTCATCTGGAAGGCCAGGCTCTTGTCGGCATTCATGGCGAAGCTGGCGCCATCGAACACCAGCTCGTCCTGACCGCCGACCTGGTTGGCATAGATCATCGGCAAGCCGCTTTCGATCACCTGGCGGAGCACCACCTGTTGGCGGATATCGACCTTGCCGCGATAATAGGGCGAACCATTGGGCACGATGAGAATTTCCGCGCCGCTTTCGCTCAGCGTTTCGCAAACGCCGAGATCGCCCCAGATGTCCTCGCACACCGGAATGCCGAAGCGCACGCCGCGGATCGACACCGGCCCGGGCATTTCGCCGACATGAAACACCCGCTTCTCGTCGAACTCGCCGTAATTCGGCAGATCCACCTTGTCCCGCGAAGCAATGATCTTGCCGCCGTCGAGCACCGCAACCGAGTTGTAACGCTTGTCGCCCTCAAAGCGTGGGTAGCCGATCACCACCGCCGGGCCGCCGTCATCGGTTTCCGCGGCCAGCGTTTCGATCGCCTTGAGGCAGTTTTTGAGAAATGCCGGTTTGAGCACCAGGTCTTCCGGCGGATAGCCGGCGATGAACAGCTCGGTCAGCAACACCAGATCGGCGCCGTGCCGGGCGGCATCTTCGCGCGCCTGCCGCGCCTTGGCGAGATTGCCGGCAATATCGCCAACGGTCGGATTGAGCTGGCCGACGGCGATGCGGATGGTGTTGGTCGAGGCGTCTTGGTTCTGGGTCATGACAGCCGTGTTAGCGCAACTTGCCGGACTTGAAAATCACCGAATCCGTCAATGACCGGTCAGTGCCGGAGAATGAGGCACTTGCCCGGCCTCAGGCGCGGGTCAAGCCGCCGCTGCGACCGGTGCCGGATCGAACCGCCACATGGTCATCGCAAGCACCCCGAACTCGGCACTGTCATGCACCAGCCGCGCCGTGCCGTGCTTTCCGGCCGCCCCCATTGCCACATAGAGCGGCAGCAAGTGCTCGTCGGTGGGGTGGTTTTCCACCGCGTGGGGCGCCGCCCGGCGATAATCGAGCAGCGCTGCGACGTCGCTGGCCGCCAGCCGCTCGTTCATCCAGCCGGTGAAGGATTCGACCCAGGCGGGCACCTCGGCCACGCGCGTGCCCTTGCGAAGCAGCTTGAAGGCTTCACCGAGATTGTGGGTGAAGGAGCCGGAGCCGATGACAAGCACGCCCTCGGCGCCGAGCGAAGCCAGCGCCTGCCCGAGCCGGAAATGATGCTCGGGTCCCTTGTTCGGGTCAACGGAGACCGACACCACCGGGATATCGGCATCGGGATAGGCAAGCTTCAGCGGCACCCAGACGCCGTGATCAAAACCGCGCTTGTCTGCGACGCGGGCGACAAAGCCTGCCTTCTGCAGATCGCCTGCAATCCGCCCCGCCAGTTCGGGCTCGCCGGGTGCGGGGTATTGCATCGCGTAAAGTTCGGGCGCGAAACCACCGAAATCGTGGATGGTTTCCGGATCCGGGTCAGCCGAGACCACCACCCCGCCCGAGACTTCGAAATGCGCGCTGGCCACCACGATGGCGCGCGGACGTGGCAAGTCCGCCGCCATCTGCCTGAGCCAGGCTGCGGCTTCGGACTCGGCAACGACCGTGTCGGGGGAGCCGTGCGAGATGAACAGGGCGGGAAGCGGTGCGAGATGGGCGTGATCTGTGGTCATGGTCTGTCTCCTTGCTTCCAACATAGGCTGCCGCACTCGTTCATAAAAGACAGGCTTTTGACCACTCTGCGTTCAGCATTTATGGACAGCGCCAACAAGGCGGCGCATCTGGACAGGCCAAAAATCCCGCATGGGTGGTCTCCACCGGGGTGAAATCTGTCTCAGGTCCGGAGGGCCGCACGCGGGCTTTGCCTCTGGAAAATGGAAGTTAGGTGGCGCAGCACGCGCGCGGCCCGAGTCTTGCCGGATGATGTCCGCATCCGACAGGCGGCACCTTGCACTCACAGATGTTACTTCCCGCCCGGATTGCTCCGGCCGCAGCCTGGGCAGGCCGCGGGAGTGGGTCTCGGGATACCGGCACGGACCCTGACGCACACTTGGCGCGTCATGTCCGCCACAGGCCCGGACCGGAATTTCCGTTTCCTGCCGCCACTGCAGCGTCTGAAAACGGTTGCCGGCCCGGTGGCTGGCTTTGCACGCGTCTCGAACGAGACCCGCCCGCCAGCGGAACCCCGATGGCCTCCGCCTCCTTTCGAGCCTTGCCGCACGTTACGGCAACTCCCGAAAGGCCTTCCTCCCGCCTGGACGAAAACGTTCGCGATCCATCCGGCGGCGGGAGCGCGATGATGATGGCATGGGGTTTGGCGGGTGGGGAAAAGATTGGGGGAATTTTTCGGACAAGCGCTTGGAAGCGTTGGCCGTGCAGAAATCAACCATGCACAGGTTTGGCTGGATTGCGCTGAACCCAATCTCCCCCCTTGCGGGGGAGATGTCGGCATCGCCGACAGAGGGGGGAATCACAGCTTGTTTCGATCGGACAGCGTGTGTGGAACCATACCCCCCTCTGTCACCTGCGGTGACATCTCCCCCGCAAGGGGGGAGATTGGGCAGCCCCCAATATCCTCAATCCTCCGCCACCAGCAGCCCGGCCGAGCCTTTTTCGTACTGGGGCAAGCCGTCGGTAATCTCGTAGAAATCGCCCTTGTCGGCGCAGAAGATGTGCTTGGTCATGTTCAACCCGGTCGGCTGATCAAGAGCGCCCGCCAACACCGAAATGTGCGGGTCATCCTGATGCTTCCAGAACAGCGCCGAGCCGCAGGTGGCGCAGAACCCGCGCCGGGCGAAGTCGGAAGCCTGGTACCAGGTGATGTTCTCCCCGCCCTCGATCACGATGTTCTCGTCAGGCACGTTGGTGGCTGCGAAATAAAGCCCGGACTGACGCCGGCATTGCGAACAATGGCACGCGACCACTTCGCGCAAGGGACCGGTGGTGCGGAAACGGACGGCACCACAATTGCAGTGTCCGGTACGGGCTTGGTCGTTGGGCATGCAGGGCTCCGAGGGGACTGATTCCGGTTGGAGACGATCAAAGCACGGAGACGTCCTGCCGTTCTACTGACATTTGCGGCATTGACGAGTTGGATTCACACCCAGCGATCCGGATCCATTCGGCCGTGCAAAATTCGAACTACCTGAAGCAAACCCGGCGCTGACAAAACATAAGCAACGTGCGAACCGGTCCGAAGCTTCATAAGCCCTGGACGAACCGAAGAGGCATCGCGAAAAAGACTTGGCGCACTCGCCGCCTTCTCGAGTCTCGCTTGAATCTGCCGCAGATAGAGATCAGCCCGCTCATCACCGAATTGCGCCACGCTCCAAACGTGAATTCGTGCCAGATCCTGTAACGCCAATTGTGTGTAGGTTGGCCGGGTCATCTCCCGCGCAGGTCAGCGAGAAATGCATCCATATCAAGAGGACCTGCATCGCCTGAAGCAAGGCCCGCGTCGATCTCCAGACGAAGCGCCTGCATCATCTGATCTCGTTCCTGCAAAGTAGCCAGTCCAGCGCGCACTGCCTCGCTCACGGAAGCAAAGCGCCCTTGCTCGATCTGCGAGCGGACAAAGGCTTCCTGCTGCTCGGTCAGCACCACTGATGTGTTTTTGCCCATGTGACTTCTCCGGTTACCAAGACTTGGTACCACATCGTGTGCCTGCCATCAATTTGCCCCCACCCGGATCAGCTGCGCTTCTCTGACCTCTCCCCGTGAGGGGAGGTTGTGAACCGAAGTCGCTTCACACTCCGTCATGCCGGACCCGATCCTCCGGCATCCAGCAGACGAGCGTCCGCGAGCCGGGAGACCCTTTGATCAAGGCGCCGCAAAAGTCTCTGACCGCGCAGAGGCGCGGTCGCTGGATCCCGGAGTTACGACGTCACTCCGCTTGTCTGGATCAAGTCCGGGATGACGGGTGGAGGGATCGCAATCAAAAACCACACGCCCAAAACCAAAAACGCCGGGGCTTTGCCCGGCGTTTTCTTAGTCGTTTCAGTCAGTTGCGAGCAGTTTTACCCGTTCACAACAGCCTTTTCCTCGTCCCGTCCACCCTTCATGCGTTCGGCGACGAGGAAGGCGAGTTCGAGGGCCTGGTCGGCGTTCAGCCGCGGGTCGCAATGGGTGTGGTAGCGGTCCTGCAGGTCCTCGCCCGAGAGCGCGCGGGCGCCGCCGGTGCATTCGGTGACGTTCTTGCCGGTCATCTCGATATGGATGCCGCCCGGGTGTGTGCCCTCGGCGCGGTGGATCTGGAAGAAGGAATCCACTTCCGACAGGATCCGCTCGAACGGACGCGTCTTGTAGTTGTTCATGGTGATCGTGTTGCCGTGCATCGGGTCGCACGACCACACCACCTTGCGGCCCTCGCGCTCGACCGCGCGGATCAGCTTGGGCAGGTGATCGGCTACCTTGTCATGGCCGAAACGGGCGATCAGCGTTAGCCGGCCGGCTTCGTTGGACGGATTGAGCAGGTCGATCAGCGTCAGCAGTTCATCAGGCTCGAGCGACGGGCCGCATTTGAGACCGATCGGGTTCTTTATGCCGCGGGCATATTCGATGTGGGCATGATCGGTCTGGCGCGTCCGGTCGCCGATCCAGATCATGTGACCGGATGTGGCGTAGTAATCGCCCGAGGTGGAATCGGTGCGGGTCATGGCTTCTTCGTAGCCGAGCAGCAGGGCTTCGTGGCTGGTGAAGAAATCGGTCTCGCGCAGATTGGCGTGGTTGTCGGCATTGATGCCGATCGCCTTCATGAAATCCATGGTCTCGGAGATCCGGTCGGCCAGCGCCCGGTAGCGCTCGGCCTGCGGGCTGTCCTTGACGAAGCCGAGCATCCACTGGTGCACATTGTCGAGATTGGCGTAACCGCCCTGGGCGAACGCGCGCAGCAGGTTGAGCGTTGCCGCCGACTGCCGGTAGGCCATGATCTGGCGCTCGGGATCAGGCACGCGCGACTTCTCGTTGAACTCGATGCCGTTGATGATGTCGCCGCGATAGCTCGGCAGCTCGATGCCGTCCTTCTTCTCGATATTGGACGAGCGCGGCTTGGCGAACTGGCCGGCGATGCGGCCGATCTTGACCACCGGCTGCTGCGCGCCGAAGGTCAGAACCACGGCCATCTGCAGGAACACGCGGAAGAAATCGCGGATATTGTCGGCCTCGTGCTCTGCGAAGCTTTCGGCGCAATCGCCACCCTGAAGCAGAAAGCCCCTGCCTTCGGCGACCTCGGCAAGCGACGCTGTCAGCCGACGGGCCTCACCCGCAAACACCAGCGGCGGAAACTTGGCCAGCCGGGCCTCGGTCGCAGAAAGCGCCGCTGCATCCGGATAATCCGGAACCTGCTGGATCGGTTTGTTGCGCCAGCTTGATGGGGTCCAGTTCTGTGCCATGTCGTTCACCGTGTTGGCCGGGCTCATGCCCGGCGATTTTACGGGCGATGCGCCCGCGGGTTGGCCGGGCTCATGCCCGGCTGTTTTTACGGGCAATGCGCCCGCGGATTGATCGGGCTCATGCCCGGCTGTTTGCGGGGCCGGACCCCGCAGATCGCTTATTTCACCGGGCTTATAGCGATAGATTGCCTGAGTGCAAACCCGGCAAATCGAATCATCTGCGCCTCAGCCGCCTCAAGCCGGTACGCGGGCGCCAAGGGCAGCATCAAACAGCTCGATTTCGGCCGCTGACAGGCTGACCGAACGCGGGTAGAGCGGCGCGGCCCTGTCCTCATGGATCGGCATGTGAAACGCATCGGTCTCCGAGACGAAGCGGTGCAGGCCCGCCGCGCCAAATTCACGCAGGAAACCCTGCATGACGGCGTCGAGATAGGATCTCAGGATCGGTGTCGGTCCGCCGGCCGGCGGGTGTTCGATCCGCGCCTCGTAAACATGCAGGGTGATGTCCGCATCAAGCCCGTGGGCGGCATCCATGCTGTCGAATTCGAGATCGGCCAGCGTGATCTCGCGCCGGTGATAGCGGAACTCGCGGGCGTCAATGCCTGGAAGATTGACGGCGAAATCGATCACCAGCAATCCATCGATCGCAGCACTTTCCGCGCGATGCGCTGTCAGCAGTGCAGGCGTTGCCCCGTCCGGCAGACTGACCGCCGCCCCGCTATCCGCCAGCGCCGGCATCTGCGGCCGCGGCCGCCAGGTCCGCCGCCAGCCCTTCAGCCGCGCCCTGTGGGCCGCGACATGGCCGGTGGTCAGCGTGGCGCGATTGACCAGCGAGCCATAGCCGAAATAGCCGACAAGCTCGTCCGCGCCGGGATGTGCAGCCCTTGCGCCTGCAGCGGCTTGCACGGCGTGATCGGGCCCGCCCGCTGTGATTGGGACTGTCTGCGGCATCTCGAACTTGGACATCATGACCTCACCTTCCTACAATACGAGATAGTGAGCGAACACCAAACCGCCAAACCCGGGAAGCCCCATGACCTCGACATCAGACCGCATAGCCGCTCTTCGCGCCAGCTTCGACAGCGGCAAGACCCGTCCGGAAAAATGGCGGCGGCAGCAGCTCTACCAGCTGATGACCATGATCGAGGAAAACGAGACCGCCATCAACGCCGCACTGCATGCCGATCTTGGCAAATCCGGCTTTGAGGCCCGGATGACGGAAGTTGGCACGGTGCTGGCGGAAATCGAGCACACGCTGTCCAAGCTCAGAAGCTGGATGCGTCCGACAAGGGTTTCCACCCCGCTGTCGAACCAGCCCGGGCACAGCAAGGTGGTGCATGAGCCGCTCGGCGTGGTGCTGATCATGGCGCCGTGGAACTATCCGTTCAACCTGACGCTGACGCCGCTGATCGGGGCCATCGCCGCGGGCAATTGCGCAGCCCTCAAGCCCTCGGAAGTCTCGGCCAACACCTCCGCGTTGCTGGCCCGGCTGATCCCCGCCTATCTCGACACCGATGCATTCGCGGTGTTTGAGGGTGGCCCGGAGATCTCGACCGAACTGCTCGAACAGCGCTTCGACCATGTCTTCTTCACCGGCAGCGAAAACATCGGCCGCATCGTCATGACGGCGGCCGCAAAACACCTGACGCCGGTGACGCTGGAACTGGGCGGCAAGAGCCCCTGCATCATCGCCGCCGACAGCGATCTCGAACTTGCGGCCAGGCGGGTGGCCTGGGGCAAGTTCCTCAATGCCGGCCAGACCTGCATCGCGCCCGATTACGTGATGATCGACGAAACCGTATCCGACGCCTTTGTCGGGCACATGCGAGAGGCGATCAGGAAATTCTTCGGCGCCGATCCGAAGGCGAGCCCCGACTACCCGCGGCTGATCAACGAGCGCCATTTCGACCGGGTCAGCCAACTGATGGAGGGCGGCACCGTGGCCGTCGGCGGAGAGAGCGATCGCGCAGCAAAATACATCGCGCCGACGCTGCTGACCGGCGTTGCCCCCGAGGCGGAGGTGATGCGCGAGGAAATCTTCGGCCCGGTGTTGCCGGTGATGACCTACAGGAGCCTGGATGAGGCCATCGGTTTCATCACCGCCCGGCCGAAGCCGCTGGCGCTCTATGTCTTTGCCAAATCAACCGAGATCCAGAACGAGGTAATCGACCGGACCAGCTCCGGCGGCGCCTGCATCAATGATGTGGTGATGCATCTGGCCGTCCCCGACCTGCCCTTCGGCGGCGTCGGCGCAAGCGGCATGGGCGCCTATCACGGCCGCGCCTCGTTTGACACGTTCAGCCATGCCCGCGCGGTGCTAACCAAGAGCGAGCATCTGGATGTGCCGCTGCGCTATCCACCCTTCAGCGACACCAAGCTGCGCTGGCTCAAGCGGTTGCAGTAACCGTTACAGCCTGCCGCGGCCCGGTTTCGCGGCAGTATCTTGATGCACATCAAGGCCATATATCGTGTTCGCGCTATGATTGAGGCATCAAACCGATCAGTGGAGCGCAAGCCATGTCCCAGTCAGCCTATTCCAACACCACCGAAGCCGTCGGCATTTTCCACACGGCGGAGGACCTGCAGGCGGCGATCGATGATCTGCTCACCCAGGGGTTCAACCGCATGGATCTGAGCATTCTCGCCTCGGAACGGGCCATCGAGGACAAGCTGCATGAAGCCTATGTCCCAGCCCGCGATCTCGAGGACCGGGTCGAGGTTCCCACCACGGCGTTTGTCTCGACCGAATCCGTTGGCGACGCCATGGGCGCGGTGATCGGGGTGCTGGTCTATGTGCCGGCGATGATCGGCGCGGCGGCGGTTGTCGCTTCCGGCGGCGCGCTGGCGGCTGCCGTGACCGCGGCGCTGA
>NZ_NVXQ01000023.1 GCF_002733955.1 Hoeflea sp.
ATCGATCCAAGGCTTGCGACATCAAGCACGCCTTCGCCTGCCAGCCGCCAGTCATCAAGAACAAGGGTAAGATCGTTGGAGCGCTCGAAAACGGGCTCAGTCTCATCAACGATGAGAGGCCCGTAGAGGCCGCGCGCAACCTGGTTCCAGCTCTTGTTGTGGGCGTGATACCAGAAGGTGCCTGCATCAGGCGCGACAAAGTCGTAGACGAACGAGCCGCCCGGCTCGACCGGTTTCTGGGTCAGCCCGGAAACGCCATCCATCGCGTTGTCGATGCGAATTCCATGCCAGTGGACCGATGTCGGCTCTTCCAGCTTGTTGGTAAAGCGCACCTGAACGCGCTCACCCTTTTTCACCCTGATTTCCGGTCCCGGTGCAGATCCGTTGTAGGTCCAAAGATCCGACATGGGCGCATCCGGCAGGTAAAGCCGCTGCCTTGAAGGCGCGGCAATGAGGTTGAAGAACCCATCCTGTGATTTTGCCAGGGACAGGCTCGGCAATTGGGAGGCGACGAGACCGGACGAGAGACCGGCAAGCAAACGGCGGCGGGAAAATTTCATCAAAGCCCTTTCAGCCCGGCAATCCCGGTGCGGTCTTGGCGACAAACAACAGATGCAGATGGCGGGAAGCCTTGATTTCCCGCCATCTGCCTTTCGGATGTTACTTCAGTTCGGTCACGGTCAGTTTGCCCTTCACCCGGTCGGCGACGAATTCGATATCGTCACCAGGCTTCATCTTCTCCAGCATGGCTGGATCGGCGGTGCGGAACACCATGGTCATGGCCGGCATGTCGAGACTGGTCAGCTCCTCATGAATAATGGTGACCTTGCCCGCCTTCATGTCGACTTTCTTGACCTTGCCCTTGGTGTACTCGGCGGCAAGAGCTGCCGAACTGCCGGCAGCGGCGATCATGGCAGCAATCATGAGTGTCGTGAGTTTTCGCATTTATTTCACCTCTGTTTGTAACGGAAATTGTTCGGTTGATCAGTGGCCTGTGACGGTGAGCATCCCCTTCATGCCGGAATCGTAGTGGCCGGGGATGAGACAGGCGAATTCGAATGGTCCGGCATTGGCGAATTTCCAGATGACCTCACCGTCCATTCCCGGATCGAGACGCACGGAATTGGGGTCGTCATGCTCCATTTCGGGCATGCGCTCCATCAGGCCCTTGTGCTCCATCACGCCTTCATGATCATCAAGCACGAACTCATGCTCCAGTTCGCCCTTGTTCATCACCATGAAACGGATGGTCTCGCCCTTCTCGACGTTGATTTCCCCGGGTTCGAAGACCATTTCGCCGTCGTCGGTTTCCTTCATGATCACTTCGATCGTCCGGCTGACTTCTGATGCCTTGCCGGGGTTGCCGACAGCCATCATGCTGTCATGACCGCCGGAATGGGTTCCAGCGGCACCGGCGAGCGCAGTCATCGCCAAAAAGGATGCGGATGCTATCAGGAGAGTTCTCATGGGTGTTGTTCCTTTCATGAACACTTCGGATTGAAGGGTTAGCCGTTGCTGCCGGATTTCACCGCGCTGGTGTGATGGTTGTTGTGGCATCGGTGGCCTTGGCGAATTCCGGCAACTCGCCGGTCCACTCATAGGCCTGGGTTCCTGGCGGGTTTTCGTACCAGCCGGGGTCGCTGTAATCGCCGGCAGAGATGCCTTCGCGAACCTTGACGACGGAGAACATGCCGCCCATTTCAAGCGGGCCGTAAGGCCCCCAGCCGGTCATCATCGGAACCGTGTTGTCGGGCAGCTCCATCGACATTTCGCCCATGTCTGCCATGCCCGCGGTTCCCATCGGCATGTACTCGGGCTGCACCACCCGGATCTTCCTGGTCACCTTGGACTTGTCGACACCGATGAAGGTGGGCACGTCATGGCCCATGGCGTTCATGGTGTGGTGGGACTTGTGGCAATGGATGGCCCAGTCGCCCAGATGCACGGCGTCAAATTCATAGGCCCGCATGGCCCCCACCGGGATGTCGATCGACACTTCCGGCCAGCGCGCTTCCGGCCGCACCCAGCCGCCATCGGTGCAAGTCACCTCGAAATCATAACCATGCATGTGGATCGGGTGGTTGGTCATGGTCAGGTTGCCAACCCGCACCCGCACGCGATCATTCCGCGACACAACCAGCGGATCGATATCGGGGAAGATCCGGCTGTTCCATGTCCACAGGTTGAAGTCGGTCATGGTCATGATCTTGGGCACGTAGGAGCCCGGATCGATGTCGAAGGCGTTGAGCATGATCAGGAAGTCGCGATCGACCGGCATGAAGGCCGGATCCTTCGGGTGGACGATGAAGAAACCCATCATTCCCATCGCCATCTGCACCATCTCGTCGGCGTGCGGGTGGTACATGAAAGTCCCCGACTTCACGAGATCGAACTCGTAGATGTAGGTCTTGCCGGGAGGGATTGCCGGATGGGAAAGGCCGCCAACGCCGTCCATACCCGATGGCAGGATCAGCCCGTGCCAATGCACCGAAGTATGCTCGGGCAGCTTGTTGGTGACATAGATCCGCACCCGGTCGCCTTCCACGGCTTCGATGGTCGGGCCGGTGGATTGGCCGTTGTAACCCCAAAGATAGGCGATCATGCCGTCTGCCAGTTCACGCTCCACCGGTTCGGCGACAAGGTGGAATTCCTTGACTCCGTTGTTCATCCGGAACGGCAAGGTCCAGCCGTTGAGCGTGACAACCGGATTGTAGTCTGGACCTGTCGAAGGCATCAGCGGGGCCTCGGTCCGCGGGCTTTCCATCAGAGCCGCGTCAGGCAGTCCCATATTGGTTGTTTTCGACCAGGCGGTCGAGGAGACAAGGGCCGCTCCGGCAGCACCCGCACCGAGCAATTGACGTCTGTTCATCATGGTCTTTTCCTTTCCGGAAAGTTAGTGGCCGCCGCCGCTGGCATCGCCAACGGATGGTGCTGCAGCTGAGCTGCCTGCTCCGGTTCCGCCGCCATAGATCGCTGCTGACAGGTTGACATCGGCCAGCCAGAACGCGCGTTTGGCGTTGATCGCCAACATCAGGGTTCCGATCTTGGCGCGGGTGTCGGCGAGGAGTTCGAATGTGTTGGAGATCATGCCGTTGTAGGTCAGCAGGGATTCCGCCTCGATCGTGGTGCGCAAGGGAACCACGGCGTTGAGGTAGTGCCGTGCGATCTCGTGGGTCGAACTGTAGGCGGTATGCGCAGACCGCGCCTCGGAGCGGATGTTGACTGCCTTTTCCGCCAGTTGATTGGCCGCCTGCATGTAGGCAAGTTCAGCCTTGCGCAGTCGCGGTTTGCCGCTGTCGAAGATCGGGATCACGAACTCCAGTTCGAGCTGCGGCGTAACCACTGTTTTCCGGCTCCTGCTTTCTTCCAGATTGCCACCGTCAATCTCGTATTCGGTCTCGATCTCACGCTCGGCTTCAACCCCCGAGATGATCTCTAGATCCGTGACAAAGCGCGTGGCTTCGGTGAGCCCATAGCTCTTGGCAACGGCTTCGAGTTCCAGCCTGGCAACACGAAGGTCGACGCGGTTTTCAAGCGCCTCCTGCTCAATCCGGTTCTTCCTGATAATCACGCGCGGCAACCGTGGAAGCTTGTCGGGAACGTAGTAATCGACCTCGCTGCCCCATAGCCCCATGAGCCGGGTCAGCTCTTCCTTGGCCAGTCGCGCTGCCAGCCGGGCTTCGGCCATTTGCCCGGTCAGTTCGGCATAGAAGGCATGTTCTCTGCCCTGGCCACCTTTTGGAAGCGCTCCGCTTTCGCCGAGTTTCTGAGCAAGCTCGGAGGCTGCATCGGCCGCCACCCTGGCCTGATTGAGATAGGCGACCGTTTCGAACGCGGAAACAGCATTGACCCATGCGCGGCGCGTGTCGTTGGCAACCTTGAGCGTTGCATCGACCGCCCGCATCTGAGCCTGCCGAAAGCGTGTATCGGCGATGTCGACGCGTGCCCGCCGCGTTGCAAGCGACAGGATGTTGGCGGCTATCATGCCTTCGATGGCGCGATAGGCCCCGAGCTCCGGTGCGCCGATACCGAGCAGACCGATGGACACCTTCGGGTTTTCCGGCAGACTTTGCTGCCAGGCCTCTGCTGCGGTCATGCCGATATCGGCATAGGCCGCCTGCAGGCCCTTGTTGTTGAGAAGCGCCACCTGAACAGCGGTGTCGGCATTGATGGTTTTCTTGTGCACCAGGCCATGGACGCGTTCAGAAACCGCCTTTGCCTGATGCTTGTTTTGAAGCCAGACGGCTTCCTTGCCTTTAGTGCCGATGGAGACGGAAGCTGCGACGGGGCCAAAACCGGCTTCTCTGGCGGAATATCCGGCGAGTTCCTGGTCGCTGACACAGCCTGCGAGAAACACGGTCGCGGAAGACACGACAGCGATGGAGGCTGACCTGCGGAACACGCTCATGAGCCTGCACCCGGAGCCTGGCTGTCATTCTGCTGCCGCCAGGGTTTTGGCTCCACGGCAACACGATGGGTGTAGCCCTCAAGAACCGTGTGATGATGGGTACTGCGAATGCCGATTGCCGGGTCGGCGGGCGAACTGTCCGGCATGATATCGGCAGGCCTGCCCGCAGCCGTGCAAGCGGCGAGCGCCAGCGGCATTCCAGCCGCAAAGAGAATACGAAACATGATTGTCCTACTGCGATAGAAGTGCGATCAGCCGAAAAACCGGCCACGGTGCCCGATAACGGGCGCAGTTGCACTTCAGGCGCGGGGAGGACGTTCCGGCAAAGCCATGGCCGTAACGACAAAACCCGGCAGGGGCGTGATCACGAAACTGTCGGGAATGAAAACAGCTTCCCTCAGCGGCTCGACCGAGCACAGCGCAGAGGAACAGGATATCGGGCAGCACTGGTCGGTCGTGTTGCCGTGATCTGTGTGCATCGGGTCCTGAACGGCACCAGCATGAGTAGCCCCAGCCTGATGGTGGTTCATCACCGAATGGTCAATGGACGATCCTTCGTCGACATGATGCGGTGTGCTGTTGACCGCTGCCGATCCACCCATCGCCGCAGCGTGCACGGCTCCCGGCACGATGCTCGCAAATACGAGCATCAACACCAGAAACACATGCCCGCGACCGGGTAGATGGCGATTGGATTTCTTCATCGTGAACAGTATTGTCCCAACAGGCCTTGCACGGCAAGCGCCGCGCCTTTCACAAACCGGTGAGCATACCTCTGAGATCGTTGTGCCGACCGCGACATCAACTCAGTACACCCCGTTGGCGCGCTGCAGCTCGCGTATGTAGAATACGATGCTGTCGAGTTCGGGATCGGTAACACCTTCGACCGGCGGCATGTTGCCAAAAGACCAATGATGCGCGCGCACCCCATTCTTTGCCGCCAGGTGAAACGACGCGTCCCCATGATGGTTGGGTTCGTAGATCTTGTGGATCAAGGGCGGCGCGATGCCATCCTGTCCCGCCGCGTTAATACCGTGGCAAGAACTGCAGGATCGATTGAACAGCTTTTCGCCCTCTTGGGCGCCTGGCGACAGATCCGGCACCTGAACATTTGCCAGCGCGGCACCGGTCGCCACCGGAGCAGACGGCGCGAGCACGCGGTAAAGCAGCAATCCGGCCCCCAGCAGCGCGACGGCAATCACGATGGAGCGCGTGTTCATGACCGGCTTCTCCCTGCGATCTCGTCGATGATCGGGCAGTCCGGCCGGTCATCACCGTGGCAATGATCGGCCAGCGTCTTGAGCGTGCTGCGCAGGGATTTGAGCTCCTTGAGCTTGCGGTCGATCTCCACGATCTTTTCCAGCGCCAGTGCCTTCACATCTGAACTGGCCCGCTCCTTGTCTTCATAGAGCGAAAGCAGAGAGCGGCATTCATCAATGGTGAAGCCGAGGCTTCTGGAGCGTTGAATGAAGGCCAGGCGGTGAACATCGTTGCCGTCATAATCGCGATAGCCATTGGTTGCGCGGGCCGGCTTGATGAGGCCGATATCCTCATAATAACGGATGGTCTTGGCCGGAAGGCTGGTTGCGTCAGCTGCTTCACCGATGTTCATGTCTGCCTCCCTGACTTAATGCCACATTCCGTTCTGGCTCTCTCATAAGACTTCCACCTGCTGGAAGGTCAAGCGTCAAGCTTGACCGACCTGAGACGCAGCGCGTTGGAGATGACGGACACCGACGACAGGCTCATGGCCGCGGCCGCAATCATCGGCGACAACAGCGTTCCGGTGATCGGATAAAGCAGCCCTGCGGCAATCGGCACGCCGACACTGTTGTAGGCGAAGGCGAAGAACAGGTTCTGCTTGATGTTGCGCAACGTGGCCTCGGAGAGCTTGCGCGCCCGCAGGATTCCGCCAAGATCGCCCTTCAGCAGGGTGACGCCGGCACTCTCGACGGCCACATCGGCCCCAGTCCCCATGGCGATGCCAACTTCTGCCGCAGCCAGCGCGGGCGCATCATTGACGCCGTCACCGGCCATGGCAACCTTGTGGCCGGCCTTGTGCAGCTCGTCCACCAGTGCCTTCTTGTCCTCTGGCAGAACTCCGGCACGGACTTCGTCGATGCCCAGCTGATCGGCCACCGCGCGGGCCGTGGTCTCGTTGTCGCCCGTCGCCATGATGATCTTGAGCCCGGCCTCATGCAGCGCCCGGATGGCATCACTTGTGCTTGCCTTGATCGGGTCGGCAACAGCGATGAGCCCCGCCAGCTTGCCATCTATCGCAACATACATAGCGGTCTTGCCGTCCGAGCGAAGCGCATGGGCCTGCTCGTCGGCAGCGGCGCAGTCGACACCCGCAAACTCCATCATGGCCGCATTTCCAAGCGCCAGCTTCCTGTCATCTGATCGTCCCGACACGCCTTTTCCGGTGACCGCCTCGAAATCCGACACCGGTTTCGCCTCGATCCCGCGTCCGGAAATCCCTTCGACGATGGCTTCGGCCAGCGGGTGTTCCGATCCGGATTCAAGACCCCGGACAAGCGCCAGCATGTCGGTTTCAGCAATTTCCACGAAGGTCACGACATCGGTCAGGGTCGGCTTGCCTTCGGTCAGCGTCCCTGTCTTGTCGACGACCAGAACATCGACCCTTGCCATCCGTTCGAGCGACTCGGCGTCCTTGATCAGAACGCCTGCCTGCGCGCCACGGCCGGTGGCCGTCATGATCGACATCGGCGTAGCCAATCCCAGCGCACAGGGGCAGGCGATGATGAGAACCGAAACCGCCGAGACAATGGCAAACACGAAGGCCGGATCGGGACCGATCAGCAGCCAGATCACGAACGCCAGGACAGCAACGATAACCACCGCCGGCACGAAATAGGAGGCAACCCGGTCTGCGAGCCCCTGGATGGGGGCGCGGGATCTCTGCGCCGATGACACCATGGCCACGATCCGCGCCAGCATGGTCTCGTCACCGACCTTCTCGGCCTCAACGATCAGCGATCCGTTCTTGTTCAGGGTGCCGCCGGTGACATGATCGCCTTCGGCCTTTTCCACCGCAAGCGGCTCGCCGGTGAGCATGCTTTCATCAACCGAGCTGTGGCCCTCAACAACGACTGCATCCACCGGGATGGCTTCGCCGGGACGAACCCGCAGCCGGTCTCCGCCAACAATGTTTTCCAGCGGCGCATCATACTCCGGGCCATCCGGCAGGATGCGGCGGGCGGTCTTCGGCGCCAGATCAAGCAGTGCGCGGATCGCATCACCGGTGCGTTCACGGGCTCTTAGTTCAAGCACCTGGCCAACAAACACCAGCGCGATGATCACCACGGCCGCCTCGAAATAAACCGGCATGTGGCCGCCGGCCATCTGAAGCCCGGCTGGAAATAGATGCGGAAGAAAGGTCGCGACCGTGGAATAGAGATAGGCCGCGCCGACACCGATCATGATCAGCGTCCACATGTTCAGGTTCCAGGTCCTGATCGAAGTCCAGCCGCGGTGAAAGAACGGTCGCGCCGCCCAGATCACGACAGGCGTTGCCAAGGCAAATTCCAGATACAGGGCAAGCGTTTCGCCAAGCCACTGGCGGACCGGAAGTCCCAGCATCGGCGCCATTGTCAGGATCAGCAGCGGGATGGCAGCGCCGGCGCTGACCCAGAGCCTGCGGGTGAAATCCGCCAGCTCATGGTTGGGACCGTCGGCCACGCCATCCATCGGCTCCAGCGCCATGCCGCAGATCGGGCAGGTTCCCGGGCCTTCCTGCACAATCTCGGGATCCATCGGGCAGGTGTACATGGCGTTTTTCGGAGCCGTCTTCTTCTTTCTGGCCTTGTTGCCCGAGAGATAGAACCAGGGATCGCGCTCGAACTTGTCGTGGCAACCGGTCGAGCAGAAATGAAACGCGTCGCCCTTGTACTCAAGCGTTGGCTTGCCCTTGTCGAGCGCGACATCCATGCCGCAAACGGGGTCCTTGACCTTGCCATCGCACGGTACGGTGGCCGCCTCAAACAGCGCGTCGGTGTCGACTTTCGGCTCCTCGCCGTGATCTTCCGGATGCGAGTGATTGCAGTGTTGATGATGGTCCATGATGCCGATCCTTGCTGACTTCAGGCGACCCTAATTCTTCCAGTCACTGGAAGGTCAAGCGATGATTTTCAACTTTTTCTGATCCCGGATGGAACCCTCCAGTACGGGAAGGTCGTTTAGTCCACATCAAGATACATGGAGAATGGAATGGCATATTCACGATTTCTGGCGATGATTGCGACATCCACGATCATCATGTACGGCCTGATGTACCTCAACACCTGGGACTCCAGCCACGTGTGGTTCAGCCAGACCAGGATGTGGATGGCGCTGTATATGGGTGCAGCAATGGCAGTGGTCATGCTGGCCTTCATGCTCTCGATGTACACCAACAGGAAAGCCAACATTGCGATCCTGGTCGGATCGGTGATCGCCTTCAGCGCGGGCCTCTACCTGGTACGGAGCCAGGATACGGTTGGCGACGTGGCCTGGATGAAGGCGATGATCCCGCATCATTCGATCGCCATCATGACAAGCACCCGCGCCAATATTTCCGACCCGCGGGTGCGGGACCTGGCGGACGAGATCATCGAGGCCCAGAAGCGCGAGATCGCCGAAATGGAAGCCCTGATCGCCGATCTGAACGGTGGCCCGCCCGCCACGCCGGAAATTGACGGCCAATAACACCGGGCTTTGCGGGCATGCAGCAAGTTGCCGCTCGGCGGCCCTTCGCACAGCCCGCACCTTTGACCGGTCTGGTTGTTTCAACCACCGTCCTGAAAGTCAGGGAAATCCTGCGCGCCCTTTCGACCTTGGCTCCATCGACCCGGTCGCTCAGGCGCGCGGGAATTTCGTGCGTCCATTGGTAGCGCGCAGGCCCCGTCATGGCGAGCACTGACCGCGGCTCGAGAAGGACGGCCAGTTTCTCTCCGCTCTGCTTTTGCCGGAACACCATCTCGCAGGGGGACAGCAGGCTCAGCGACACGATGCGCTCACCAAAGCACGGGACACAATCAATATGCGCACGGATTCCCTGCCCGGGCAGATATTCATTTGCAATCACCTGGTCCGGAAACCCGCCCAGAACTCCCGCCGACACCAGCCGGCCGGAGACCGCGCGGAGCCATTCGGGAAGGGGCCCCAGACAGGCATCCGGGCTGACCGCCCGCGCCCTGTAGTCGTAGCGGTACCCGAAATGCTGCACCCGGCGCTTGAGCTCCGCGCTCCATCCGCCCTTGTCCAGGTGGCGGACGAGCACAGCCTCCTCGTCCGGCGAAATGAACGAGGCCACATAGACCGCACCGGGCGGCAAGCCCTTGCAACGCTCATCCAAGCCGACACCCATCCCTGCCCCGCCTGGTTCCTCCATCGACACACAGATCCCGAACACGCCACCAATGTCGACAGCGCATGAGCCAGCATCTTCCGTTTTGACGAAAGCCCGTTGCCAAAGGCACAGCCTTCCTGCTGGACCGGCCTGGCGCAGAAACCACATCAAGACCAGCATGGCCCCAACGGCGGGCCAATGAAAGGCCAACCAAAACCCACCGACCTTCTCGTCAACAATCTCTGGAAATTTTGGTAGCGGGAGAGGGACTTGAACCCCCGACACGCGGATTATGATTCCGCTTGCTTGTTATTCTTGCGACTTGTGGGGTCTATAATTGATTAATTAAATATCTGATTTTTCGCCACTTTATCGCATTTAAGGCTTATGAGGTCTTCTGCAATCGAATTCGGAGTCTTATAATAGGGTCGGTACGGAAACTGTGGGGAGGTGATCTTTTTGAGACAGAGGGGAATATCGGAGAGGGAAGGAAAATGTCTATAAAACAGAATGATACGGGCAGATCGGCAAAAGCGGTTATTTGAGACGAGTCAGGCCGTCTCAAATCAATCGCCGATCACATCGGGATAATGTTCCTATCACGAGCCGACGCTCTTGATAGGAATATGACAGGTTTTCCGGACAGTGTGGGGCAAAACAGCTCAAGAGAAGCGGAATTATTCCAAACACCGGATTGAGGGAACTGTGACGTGCCGTCACGGTTAGCAGAGCGACTAAGACAGGTCGAAATAGCCAAGCAAAACAACAGCATGGTAATAGTGTGCAAGCGAAAAGGTGCATAGGCAATGCAGCGGAAGTGTGGCATCCGGAAAAGCGTCCACGAGCGTGACAGCTGCAAGTGGATTAGCTCAAACGGAAGGGGCTTGTCTGGCATCATCGACGAGACGTGGTTAAGGTCGGCTCTGATCCCAAACGAGGCCTTTCATGCTGACAGATTCGGCCCATTCCGGACCTACGTGTAATCCGCTGCGAAGGACAGCAACGGCCTATTGCGTCGAAAACTCGGCACTTGATTTGTAAGGAAGATACCCCCTGCATCGTGTGCAAGTTTCTTTACACGTCGGTTGGATGGTTTGTCTTGTTGGGATGACTTTTTGTTGAGATTTAGAACCGCCCCGGGTCGACTCCAGAGAACCCATTTCAAAGCCAAAAATGCGAAGTCAGACTTGCCCTATTTTGGCGTATGCGATAAGCGTTTTCACTCGTGAAGGTTGTTTTTCAAGATAAAGAGGCTTCTTATGAAGAGACTGGTTTTGTCCGGTGTATTCTCTCTAGCGCTGGTCACTGCTGCTGTTGCCGGCAACGCAACGCTGAAGAAGGATGGGAAGAGTTATGCGCTCAGTTGTGTTAATTCTGGCTGCTACCTAACTGAGAAGATATCGCTATTTAAGTCTGGCGAGAAAAAGAGATTAGGGCCGGGCGGTGTAGCTAATTTCAAAAAGTGGCGCACCAAGCTTAAATCGCAGGGCTATAAATAAGCTTGAGGATTTGTTGCAAATTGATGGTAGGCGGTTGCATTGGGCTATCGCCTACCTCTAAAGGAAATGGCATCAAAGAACATTTACGCGGTGACAATCGGCTTCAGGCGCAAGATTGAACGGAATTCTGGTCAAAGCTACAATATTGCCAGTGCCGCATTCTTGCTTATCAACTGCATCACTCCTGTTATTGGTTTTGGTCTGATAGCCGCAATATTGGGTATTGCAACCATCAAGAAAGGCCAGTTCTGCGACGTTGTCGCTTAGGAACTTGGCTGGCAGCGGCGAAAAAGAGCTGCATTAAGCCCATATTACGACACTGGTGGGTAGCGCAGTGAAAGTCCGCTTTCCGCCCTTAGTTGCCAAATCTTCTTGGCACTCTCGACCCAAAGCCGCCTTAGTGGTCAGCGCAAAGAGGCCCGATTCGATCCCATTTCAGGAAACTCACCTCATGTCGCCATTGGAGCGATAAGACCCCATTATGGAACTAACAAAAAAGCCGCTCAACCCATTCAGGGAGCGGCTTTTCAATGGATGGTTAGGGCTACCAAACCAACTGTAATGTTTGCTGCGACCACCCAGATTGTTTCTAAGGCAGCGACAAGCGCATTACGTAGTGAAGTTTTCAACTGGTTGGTCTTACGACCGATGCATTTTGTATTCATGGGCACCTCCTTCAAATCGAGCAAATAGCGAAAAACGATTAGAATTATGGTGACCGCAACAAACCAGAAGGCAGGATTCGAACCCACACCCATCCCCGAAGCTTTCGCCAGATACATGGGAATGCTCGCCCATCTTTTCAAGGGCAATCATATTTCGCGAAACACAATGGCCTATTTTGTTTCAGGGCGCGTTTTCCGAAGGGTGGTTTTTTTTCGGCGAGCCCATCGATAGAGCTTGTAGAACCACCCAACAATAACGCCTGCCCCCACCGCGATGCTGATTGCGGCTGCATATACCTCTAGTGGAAGTGCCAAAAATTCTGCCATGACGATCTCCGTTCGGCCACAGACCAGCCATCCCACGCACAGCACCATGCTGAGGTGGTTGGTGACCTGGACCTGGTCCGTCAGGCGAGATTCATGACTAATTCTCCGATGCACATGATTGCGCATCCGTCTAATATGGCTCTGATTGTTACGCTGTTCAAGGTTTGGGTTTTATTGCTCGATAGAGTGTTGACCGATCAACACTAAGAGAAGCGGCAATCGCCGAAGGTCGTTCGCCAGCCTCGATGAGCTTCCGAACGTGTTTCACTTGAGCGGAGGTAAGGGCAGGAGGGCGACCGACACGCACCCCACGACTTCGCGCCGCCTTGAGACCTGCTTGCGTTCGCTCGACGATCAGGGAGCGCTCAAATTCCGCAAGTGCGCCCATGAGATGAAATGTCAGACGCCCTTGTGCGGTCGTCGTGTCGATTCCCTCCGTGAGGCTTTGGAAGTGAGCGCCCTTCCCTTCCAGATCGCGCACCACTTCGATCAGGTGGGGTAATGACCGACCAAGGCGGTCAAGCCGCCACACGGTTAGCACATCACCCGCTTGGAGACTTGCCAACAGCTTTTCAAGCTTTGGGCGTTTAGCGGATACCCCTGACACTTGGTCAGCGACAACTTTCTCACATCCCGCAGCCTTGAGGGCATCGCGTTGAGAGTTGGCGTTTTGGTCGACGGTTGAGACGCGGGCATATCCGATTTTCATGCCGACATTTTGCGACAAGGTTTTACGACAGCCAAGAGTTTGATTTTACTTACCCACAAAAACCGTTGCAAGAAGGATGACTTGATAAGGCGATAATGTCGCCTTGACAACGCCAAAATAACGTCATATTACCGATCTATTATCCACAATATAAAGGTGATACGGAAATGCCCCAAATAACCGTCAGAGAATTTGAAGAGAAAGTCCTTGCAATTGAAGAGATAGCTATCTTGCTGAGAGCTAGCACTAATGAATTGGTAGAGGATTATACATATCAGAAAAAAGCCTCTAGGGAGGCCTCGGTGACCGAATGGTTGGATACACGGATTAAGCCACTTATCGGCGATATTCAGCCTGCTGTAATTGATGGTGAATATCGCCAACCTCACGGACGTACGAGGTTGGAAAGGCTCCGAAATAGCTACGATAAGTAGCTACTTGCCTCTGGTGTCGTCGGAAACCGTTGCAAAAAGGAACGTTTTTGCAACGGTTTTCTGTGTCCTGCGATTTCAGTGGGTTATCTGTCGCAAAACCTTGTCGTAAAAAGATGGGCGAAATTCCGCTTCAAGTCCGACCAAGACATCTGCAATCACTGTGTGATAAAGGATATAATCATATATCTATGAAGTACGATCGATAGGCCTATTTCTCAGAAGCCCAGTTTTTTTGCCTCGACCTCGATCTTCGACGCTAGACGCTCGATTTCAGCCATCACTACACCTTCTTCCCGCAAACCTTGTTCCAGCATCAAAATCGTTTGCGTGTCCCCACCATCGGTCCCCAGCTTGGGTGATCTTCTGGCTTCAAAGCTCTCTCGAAATTTCATGGTAGCTGAGATAGCACCGGTTGGGTCGAGCTTTGCCATTATTGGCTGGAAAGCAGCCGAAGACCAATCGCGCCAAGTCATTGCTCGCAACGCTTCGATGGTTGATCTCTCGACACAAAACGCTTCCTCAAAATCCGCAATCAAAGTCTGTCTTCGTATGATCATATCCGCGTAGGTTTGCTCCAAAAGCGCACGAGCTGCGCCGATCCTTAGTACCAACTGATCTATTTCTTGAATTTCAGGGTCATTGCGAATGTCGGCTGACTCAGGAACTTTGTCGAAGTTTTTCGTCGTAATCGCCGTATTGATGTCTCCTAGCCAACGATTGAAACGATCCATCGTGTGCGCAATGGCATCTACACCGCCTGCTGTTACCGCTCCTTCGGCCCTTAACAACGTGAGTCCTATCGTTTCAGCACATGCAACCGACTTATCGTCCAAACCGACTGCCATTTTCTTGATGTTTTTAACGGCATCAACGACTGATCTGGGGCGCTCCTCCGCATCCAGAAAATTGTCCAGCTTGGGTATCATTAAATTAGCGGGACTATCGCGCAACAGCTGGCTAGCTGCCAAGAGATTTTCATGAGCCTTGTTTACGGCTTCCTGCATTTCATCAAATTGGCTCAAATTTCAGCTCTCCAGAACAGACAATTTCTTACTTTAGGGATTAGGTTTCGCAAATGCCAAGCCATTACCTTTAAAGAAGGTTGAGGGGAGTCGCAAAAACCATCGTTTTTGCAACGATGCTGAAAGACCCCGCTAGAATATGTGGGTGACGTGGCGGACCGGAAGCGCCTCGATGACGCGCCGATTGGCCATCATCGGCCAAGCGGGATTGAGACTTTCGAGGTTCCACACGCCACTCTCGCCACTATCAGGACGGCGCAGGGTTTTGACATAGGCGTCGCCATCCTCAAGCGTGACGACACATTTGCGGCCGATCAAGCGCCCAACGTTGGCGCGGGCCGGATCGTCCTTGTAGACATAGAGCAGATCGCCATCCTCATAGACCGGCAGCATGGACGCGCCCCTGACCTTGAGCGCAAAAATCGAGCCGCGCAATTGCATCAGCATGCCTGGCGGAGCTGGAACTTCGCCGAGCGCATTGTCATGGCCATTGGCCTCGAAGGTCACGGATGTGTCGCTCGGCAGGTCATCACCGCCAGCTGCGATATAGCCAAGCAATGGGACCTTCAATGTGGGAGCGGGCGGACCGTCCTCCAGCCCGTACGTCAGGTTGATGCCCAAGACGCGGAAAAGCTTCTCCATGTTCGTAAACGATGGGACTTGGCCGTTACGCATATTTTTGATCAAGCCGAAGTGGCCGACCGCAAGCTCCGAGGCTTTTGAGGCCGACAGCTTCCGCTTCTTCAATGCCACATCGATGAGCTTCAAAATTTCATCCATCCAATCGAATTAGCCATAAATGTCTAATTCGGCAAAATGTTTCTCACATCGGCATTAATTCATCTTGTTTTGTTGGACGTATTAATCTAGTTTCAATTTCAAGACGAAAAACATTGGAGCATTTTGGCTATGAGCCCCACCGAGGCAGTCTTTTTGGCAAACACGTTGGCCAGTTTCGAGGGTGTTACGCACTGGGCGATATCTCAGCGCATCTTCGGAAAAGGGAATTTCTTCGAAGGCATCAAGAACGGTAGCAATACCTACCATTCAACCCTTGAGCGCGCTCACCGCTGGTTCGGCGAAAACTGGCCAGAAGATCTTGCCTGGCCGGACGAGATCGAGCGCCCTGCCCGCCATGTTGAGCGTGAACGGGTGGCTTGAGAATTTCAGTTCCTAGAGCCCCCCACTCTCCAAAAACCGAGCCGATCATGACTACACATCAGTACAAAACCGTATCCCTTTCCTCCGTTTCCGTGCCTGCCGAGCGGTCTCGGTCGCTCGACAAGGACTGGGCGGAAGCGCTGACCGCGATGTTCAAGGATCAGGGCAACAAGACGGCGATCGAGGTTCGGCGCAGCGATGAAGACGGCCAGTATGTTCTCGTCGCGGGCCTGCATCGGCTCGAAGCGGCAAAGCTTTGCGGCTGGGAGGATCTGACGGTCCGACTGATCGAGGCCAATAGCGATCAGGCAACAGCGGTATACAAGCTCCATGAGGTGATGGAAAACCTCGGTCGACGCGAGCTGACCATTCTCGACCGGGCACGGCATCTCCATGACTTCCAGGAGGCGCTTTATGCGCTTCATCCGGAGCTTAGACATGGAGGCGATCGAAAGAGCGAAGCGGCTCGCGAAAATCAAAACGAAATCTTTTCGCTTCGATCTGATGTCTCCGAGAAGATCGGCCTATCTCACCGCGCAATTCAGATGGCAGTGAAACTCTACAAAGGCCTGACCAAAGCCACGCGCGAGCGCGTCGACGGCACCTGGCTTGCGGATCATCAGGCGGGCCTGATGGCACTGGCCGCACACAAGGCCAAGATGCAAGCCAACATTCTGGATGTTCTCGAAAACCCCGACAATGACGTGAAGTCGGTCGCTGACGCCATCCTCTATCTTGAGCAAGGGCGGCTTTTGAACGCGGCTGAACGGAAGATCGGTGGCCTGCGCGCAGCACTCACCAAACTCGATGATGCCACGTTCGATCAGCTGATGGATTTGCATGCCGAGCGGGTAAAAGCGTGGTTGGAACGCCGGGGCGACTCACGATGAACCGCCACAACTATTACACCGCGCTCGAAATCGCAGAGCTGGCCGAGCGGCTCAAGGTCGGACAATTACCGATGACCAAGAGCGGGGTGATCAGGTTCATCGAACGCGAAGGCTGGGATAAATCGGCTCTGTGCCGGGACCGGATCGGGCGTGGCGGCGGCAAGGAGTATCATTTCAGCCTGTTCCCTGAGTTCCTGATCAACGCGATGATCGCGGCGGACCAGCAAGCGCAAATGCAAGCCGATGCCGCCAAGGCAATGGCCGAAGAACAGAAAGCTCTTGCGACCCTTGGTGGCACCGATCTGTCTGCCCGGCAGCGGGCCGTAATGGAGGCGCGTGCGGGCATTGTACAGGCGGTCAAGGCGCATGAAATCGAGTTTCAGTGCACCATGGGACAGGCGGTGCTTGCCATCGTCGAGCGCGCCAAGAACGACCGGGTCTTCGCCAAGCTGGCACAAGCCGCAAATGACAAATCAGGCAATGGGAAAAGCCGGACCTTATCGCGCGCGGTGGTTTATCGGTGGATCAAGGATCACAAAGAGCAGGGCGTGACAGCGCTAGCGCCGAAGGCGTCACGCGACACGCATTCCTTCCCGCAATGGTTTGGCGTGTTCATGGGCTACTACGCCCGTCCACAAGCGCCGACAATCACCGCAGCGCTTGATGATCTTCGCTACAAAGCCCGGCTCAAAGATCTTCCATCTTATGACCAGGTGCGGCGATGCCTTTCCAAACTCGACAGGCTTGAAGGGACGCAGGCGCGGCATCGCGGGCGGGAGGGTGTTCAAGCGCTGAAGGCACGCCACGCCTATGTGGTCCGCGACACCAGCGGTTTGATGCCGACATCGGTCTATACGGCGGACGGCAAGATCTTTGACGCAGAGGTTCAGCACCCCATCCATGGCAGACCTTTCCGCCCGGAAATTACTGCCGTGCTGGATGTCTACACACGCAAGTGCGTCGGCTGGTCGGTTGGTTTGGCAGAGAATGCGAAGGACGTTCGCGATGCACTGCGGGTGGCATGCATGGAGAACGGCATTCCTGCGGTTTTCTATGTCGACCGTGGGCCGGGCTTCAAGAATGATGCGCTGGACAACCAACTGACCGGTTTCTGCGCACGGCTGGGCATCACGAAGATGCACTCCCTGCCCTACAACTCTCAGGCGCGCGGCATCGTCGAACGGTTCAACGGATCAGCGCTCAATCCCCTGGCCAAGCAATTCGACAGCTATATCGGCGTCGATATGGACCGGGAAGCGCGCCAGAAGGCGTTCAAGACAAGCCGGAAAGAGCTTAAGGAAATCGGCGGGTCAGCTTTGTTGCCGACCTGGCAGGAATTCATGGAGGCGCTGGCCGAATGGATTATCGATTACAATCGATCGGCTCATGACGGGTTGACCTATCGCGACCGCTCCGGACGCAAGCACAAGATCACACCGGAAGACCTTTGGCAGAAAGCTCAAGACAGCGGCTTCGAGCCGGTTACTGTGATGCCGCACGAGGCCGACGATCTGTTCAGGCCCATGATCAGACGGCGGACACGCCGGGGACTGGTCGAGTTCATGACCAACTCCTATTTCGACCTGGCGCTTGAACCCTATGACGGGCTCGATGTTCTTGTCGGCTACGATGTTCACGACGCCACACGTGTGTGGGTCCGGGAGATAGACCAGGCCGGGGACGAGGAACTGCCCGGCCGGTTGATCGCGGTCGCCGCCTTTGAAGGCAACAAGGAACGTTACATTCCGCTTTCATACGAACAGGCCGCGACGGAAAGGCGTGCTGCGGCCCGATTGCGCCGCCTTGACGCGCATCGCGACGAGATCGAGGCCGAAGCCAATCCTCACCGGTTCGTGACGCAAAGCGCGTCTCCATCAATTTCGATCGTAACTACCCCTCCCCCGGTGACGATCGACGCCGTGAAAGAAGCGGATATCCTGTCCGCCTCCCCGCGCCCTTCGGTCACGGCAACCCCATCCCCGCCAACAGTTTCGAGTACCGGCAACCGTCCACCGCTCGGCGACGATCATTTGTTCGCCGCGTGGTGCAGCGCCAATGCTGAGAAGATGACGGAAAAGGATCGGGCGTATCTGCAATCGCTGCTGCGAAGCAAATACGCCCGCGATTTGTTGAGTGTACACGGCCACGATCTCAACGCCCTCAGAAAGCTAATCGATCGAGCCGCCTAACCACAAAATCACAGGAAAATTAGCAATGCGAAGCCAATTTGTCGATACCTCCAATGTGAAGGTCTTTCACGCGGCCCTGCGCGCGCTCGAAATGCGCGGTGCAAACGAGGCCTGCCTGATGGTCATAGACGGCGTGCCAGGCCTTGGCAAAACCACTACGCTGCAGCACTGGACTGCACGCAACCAGTGCATCTATCTGCGAGCCAAGAAACAATGGCGCGCCAGCTGGATGATGAACGAAGTCCTTGAGCAGATGCGGGTGACGCCACCGCACCGGTTCGAGGACAAGTACAAGCTGGCGCTCAGCCAGATTGGCCAGCGGCTTGACCGCGCCCAGGTGGATGGCCAGTCGTTTGCCATGGTGATCGACGAGGCTGATTTCATCAGCCGCAATGTCGAATGCATGGAGACAATCCGCGACCTGTCTGACGGACTGGAAGTGCCTGTCATTCTGGTTGGCATGGGATCAATCCGCAACAATCTGCGGCGCTTCCCTCAGGTGATGAGCCGTGTTGCGCAATATGTCGAATTCCAACCGGCCAACGAACAAGATGTGCGCGCGTTGTTTGACGGGCTCTGCGAAGTCGCGATCGCAGACGATCTGGTGAAGTTCGTTCACCGGGTATCAAAAGGCTACAACCGCGAAATCAAGGAAGCCATTGCCTCGACTGAACGGTTCGGCCTTCGCAACGATCCGCAGGATGGACAGGCGTTTTCTTTGCGCGATCTTGCGGGTCAGCCGCTCATGAATGACCGCCAGACAGGCAATGTCATCAGCGTTCCGGAGTTCGCGTAATGACCGGGATCGCAACAGCACAAATGTCGGTGCTCGAAGCACTGAAAGACGGTGAACCCGTTGCCCTTGATGATCTTGATGGAAGTCTTGGGCTTGAGCGCCGTTATATCGTCAACTCCACAACCCGCCTGATTTCTGCGGGATTGATCGAACGCACCGAGCTTGGTGTTTATCAGATTACAAGCGACGGGCGGTCCCAGCTTGAGAGCGGCGAGCCGATCAAGAGTGGCAAAACCGGCAAGCGCAGTGGCGTCAAACGGATGCGGGCCGGGGGACTGCGCCAGCGGCTTTGGAACGCAATGCGCGCCTACAATGTCGGTGATCAGAAGAAGGCGTTCAGCCTGCCCGACCTTCTCACCGTTGCGCTGAACAAGGGCGAAGAGACGCCATCAACCTATAACAATGCCGGTCAGTACCTCAGACAGTTAAGAAAAACCGGCTATCTGTTAACCTTAACAAGACGTCAACCGGGCACACGGCCCGGCTCCAACGGCTTCGCACTTTACAAGCTTGAACGCGACAATGGCGAGCGGGCACCCATTGTCCGGGCGCGCGAGAAAAAGCTTTTCGATCCGAACACCCGAGAGGTGTTCAAATGGTGAGCTGGCTTGAACTCCTCAGAGCCGAGGTGGCCAAGGCAAATGTCACCCAGGTGGCGGACGCGATCGGCTATGCGCGCACTTCGGTGTCGCTGGCGCTGAATGGCAAATATTGCGGCTCGACCGACAACCTCGCAGCCGCCGTTCTTCGAACATACAGCGATCGCGTTGCCTGCCCGTTTCTCGGCTCGCCACTGACACGAACCGACTGTGAAGATTACAGGCGTCAGGCCATTCCGCAATCGAACGCACAGGCTCTTCGGCATTGGCGGGCTTGTCGGTCCTGTGTTCACAATCTGGCTGGTTCTCCAAGTGCGGGAGGGCCGAAGGATGCTTAGCCGCTCGATCTACAATCTGATGACCATGATCAGGCAGGGTGGAACAAGCGCTGTCGCGACCGGCCAATCACTGGTCGATGTCATGACCCATTGGCACAAAATGGCCATCCAACTCGAAAGCGAAAACGAGGCTTTGCGCGAGGACCATGCCGGGGGCGCTGGACGATCACCTGTTCGGTCAACCGGCCGGTCCACCGGCTCAATCCGGTTGGTCATCGACAATGAGAGAAGTCAGTCATGACCACTCTCCAGCCACGCAAGACCAACGGTGCCGACGAGACCGCACTGACCCATGTGGAGTTTGCGCAGATCCTTGTCGGCAACCGCCGGGCAGCTCTCGATCTGACCGTCGACCAGACACGCCAACTGGCGGCGGCAATCCTGCTGCTCGATCATCAACTGGCGGATGCGAACAGGCGCATGGCCTGCATGATGGTGGCGGAGGCTGATCCGCCGCCACCACCGAAACCCGAACCGAAAACAAAGACCAAGCCCGAAGTCGTTCACGTTCCAATCGTGACCGGCGGCAGCAAAGACCTGACGGCCGCACTTGAGGCGCTGGTGAAGGCCAGACAACGCCTCGAACGCGAGCGCTTCTCGGCGGGCGAAAACCTTGCCCGGCAGAATTTCGAAAAGGCCGCGATCACTGTAACCGACCACTGCAATCCAAAACAAAGGAAATAGCCATGACCTCCGCCGCAACCGTTGCACCCACTACCGAAGTCCCTGCCGGATATGTCCAGGACCGGAACGGTAATCTCATCCCGAAAGACCGCGTCAAGCCGCTCGACCGGGAGCGCGACAAGGTTGTCCGCAAGCTGATCAAGGACGCCAAGGCCGTGAATGAAGTGATTGCGGAGTTCAAGGACAAGGCGATGGCAGCGGTGGCCGATTTCGGTGAACACTCGGCGCAAGCCTATGGCGCGAAGATCGGTGGCCAGAAGGGCAACATCACACTCTTCACCTTCGACGGCGCTTTCAAGATCGAACTTGCGGTCAATGAAAACCGGGCGTTCGACGAGCGCCTGCAGGTGGCCAAGAGCCTGATCGACGAGTGCATCCATGAATGGATGAAGGGCTCGAACAAGAACATCCAGGCGTTGGTCCAGGACGCCTTCAAGGTAGACAAACAGGGCAAGGTTTCGGTCGAGCGCATTCTCGGTTTGAGGCGTCTCAATATCGAGGACGAGCGCTGGGACCGGGCGATGGACGCGATCAGCGACAGCATCCAGATCACCGGCTCGAAACGTTACATCCGGGTCTATCAGCGCGACGATGCGAGCGGCGAATACAACCGCATCTCGCTAGATGCGGCCAGCGTGTGAGGGACGCATGATGGCCAGACACACTGCCATCATCAATATCGCGCGTGTCCAACTCGGCATCGAGGAGGATGATTACCGGGCGCTGCTGAAGAATACCGTGGGCAAGGACAGCCTACGTTCCATGACACCCGGCGAGCTTGATCGGGTGATCGAAGCCCTCAAAGCACGCGGTTTCAAGATGAACCGTGGCAACAAGACCCGAGCGTCATCGAAACCCTATGTGCGGCTGATCTGGGCCTTGTGGCGATCCTGCGCCCAGAAGGGCGTGGTCGACGATGGGTCGAAAGCCGCCCTCCGCTCGTTCGTTACAAAGCGAACCGGCAAGACCGATCCGGAATTCCTGACATACGGCGAAGCCACGCCGGTCATCGAAGCACTGAAAGCCATGGAGGCGCGGGGCTGATGAGCGAGCGCCTGCCCGTTCCTGTCACCGATCACGCCGTGCTGCGCTGGCTGGAGCGCGCATGCGGGGTCGATGTCGAGGCGGTGCGTGAAGCCATTTCCGGATGCTGCGATCGTGGTGTCGAAGCCGAGGCCAAGATTATCGTGGTCGACCGGGTGAAATTCATCGCCGTTGATGGCGTGATCGTCACCACGCTGCACCGGCGAATGCGCGTTCACCCTGGTCAGAAATCCGGATCAGCCTCGAAAGGGAGGCAGCGGAAATGACGGATCGGCGCGTCAATGATTTTTCGCAATTGCCGGGATCGGTGCGCGACATCGCCGAGACGCTGGGTCTTGATGTTGTGATCCGTCTGGTCGACCAGTTCGGCGGATGCGAGATCTACATTCCCGACCAGATCAAACCCGACCACCCGCTGATGGCGCTCGGTGAGACAGCGGCAAGAGCGCTGGTCGAGTACTGCCCAAGGGACCGGATCAACGTGCCCAAATCGCTCAATCCCAAGCCAACGGCCTCGACAATAGAGGATCTGGAAAACCGGGGATTGACACGCAACCAGATCGCACGTGAACTGAACATTACCCAGCGCCATGTGCGCCGGGTCGCCAATGGCGAAGATACCTCCGATCCCAACCAGATCAATCTTTTCGACTGACCCTGGCTGACAGGCTGCGGACATTGTCCGCTGACGCGCGCGCGCGCGAAACGGAATGGTGAGCGCACACTTCTAGCGCGAGGCCATCATGTCCCAATATGTTTTCGGGAAACCACGCCGCCCGGTGTCGCGGGTGTTCATTCATTGCTCGGCCTCGGACAACCCGGCGCATGACAATGTCGCGACCATGCGCGCCTGGCACTTGCAGCGCGGCTGGTCGGATGTGGGCTATCATCTGTTCATCCGCAAGGATGGCGTGGTCGAGGCAGGGCGTCCGCTGGAGATAACGCCAGCCGCGCAAGCCGGGCACAATACCGGCACGATCGCGATCTGCCTGCACGGGCTCGACATCGACAAGTTCACCCAGGCGCAGTTTGACACTTTGAGAGCGTTGTGCGCTTCGATCAATCGCCAGTATGGGGGCAAGCTGACATTTCATGGTCACCGTGAAGTCGCGGCCAAGGCCTGTCCGGTGTTTGATTACAAGGCTATCTTGAACCTCGATCGCGCCGGACGCCTTGGTGTCCTCAATATCGCGACACCCGTGCGGACGGGTGCAGCGGTTTCCGAAATCGGAATGGAAGAGCCGGAAGCGCGCCGGACATTGCGGCCGGTGCTGCGCCTGGGGCATTCGGGTGCCCCGGTCGAGGCGCTGCAGCTTAGGCTCAACCGTCTCGGCTATCATGTCGGCAAGGTCGACCGGGCTTTCGGGAAACGCACCCGCGCCGCCGTGCTTGCCTTCCAGGCGGATAACCACCTGATGGCCGATGGCGTCGTCGGTCCCTCGACCTATGAAGCGCTTGATGAGGCCGGGCCGCGCGAGATCGGCGAAGAGCGGAAGTCCGCTGGCATTCTTGATCTTGCAGCGGGCGGGTCGCGGATCGCCAAAGCCTCTGTTGCCCAGCAGTTCGCAGGCTTCGGTCTCGCGGGCGGCGGCGTCTTGTCAGTGATCGACGAAAGCACCGGCGCGGTGTCGCGTGTCACCCAGGGCGTTGAGCTGTTCGGCGACACACTCGCACGCCTCGGACCATGGATTGGACTGGCCGTTGTGATCGGCGGAATTTACGTGGTGCTCCAGGCGCGCAAGGCGGCCGCTGCACGGGTCGCCGATCACCGGTCGGGCAAGACCGCATGATCTCGGCGGCGGTCAGGGCGTGGGTGGTCAAATCCCCATGGTTCTGGATGGCGATCCTCGCCGTCCTGACCACGTCGCACGGGGGTGCCTATGTGACCGGGCGGACGCATGCCAACCGGGCGGCGGTAGTCAAAATGCTGCGAGCCGACATCGCCGACAGGGAGCAGGCGCTCAAACTGTTGAAGGCACAGATTTCGGCAGACGCGGATGCGGTCCGCGAAGCCAACAGGCGGGCGGCGCAAGCAAGTCAGAAAGCCCAGGAACTGGAAAGGAACGCCGATGCGCTTGAAAGCGAGTTCGCCGCACGCGCGGCTCTTTGCCCTGTTGATGATGACGACGCTCGGCGGTTGCGCAACATCCGGTGAGCACGTGATTGTCGCTCCCGCAAAGCCATTGCCGGAAGCTCCCGCCGAGCTGATCCAGCCGTGCCCCGATCCGGGCGTGCGTGCGGGCAAACCCGCACTTTCCGAGCTTGCGCGCAACCGTGTGGCGCTGGCCGAATGCCGCGACCGGCACGGGCGGCTGGTGTCGTTCATTCAGGATGTCAAACGCGGACGGGACGGCAATGACGGATGAGTTGATGCGCAAGGTCGAGGCCATCGACGGCAAGGTCGACCGGCTGGAGAAGGATGTCCAGGACATGAAGATCACCCAAGCCGTGCGCGACGTGCAGTTCAAGACCATTGCCGATGGGCTCAAGGAGCTGAAGGCCGGGATCAACCGGGTGCTGTGGGTGCTGGGCCTGGCACTGATCGGGGCAATTGCCCAGTTCGTGCTGCGCGGCGGCCTGACCATTGGCGGAGGCTGATTGAACCGCCATGAAATCCGATAGCGACCTCAAGCGCCAGGCGCGCAACGCCTTTATCTACAAACGCCGCAACATGACCCAGATCGCCCGCGACCTGGGCGTTTCCGATCAGACGATCCGGCGCTGGAAGAAGAAGGCAAAGACCGAGTTCGACGACTGGGATGTCGCGCGCGCTGCGCATGTGATCGCAGGCCAAGGCATGGATGCGACGATCACCCATGTGCTTGAGGAATTCATGCTGCTCGCCCAGCACATGATCGAGGAGCTGAAGGACAATGATCAGCCGCTCGACAAGCGAGTATCCCAGATCACCTCGCTTGCCGACGCCATGACCAAGATGACACATGCGGCGGGCAAGCTCGCGCCAAAGATTTCTGAACTCGGCGTGGCGCAGGATGTGATCCGCAGGCTGATGGAGTTTGTTCGCTCCGAATTCCCCAAACACGCCGATGCGATTCTGGAAGTCATCGAGCCCTTCGGCGAAACGCTGGCCGAGGCATACACAACATGAAAAGGCCCAGCCTTCAGAAGAAGCTCACACCGAAAGCCTTCCGCGATGCGATTGCGCTGCACGCGCATGAACTCGATCGCTGGATTGCGCTCTCGGTCGAGGCCTTCTCGGCGGACCCGAATGCCAGGGAAGATCGGCTCAAGAAGGCGCGCGATCCCGAAACAGGTTTCCGGTTTTTTATCGAGACCTATTTGCCGCATTATGTGAAGGGCGAGGCCAGCCTTTTCCATGAGCATCTGTTTGCGCGCGTGCCGGAAGTCATTCATGGACCGGGCGGCGCACGCGATTGTTTTGTCGCCCATCGCGGCGCGTCGAAATCAACACATCTGTCGCTCGGCACCGCGCTCTATTGCATCTGCCTTGGCCTCAAGAACTACATCATCGAGATCAGCGACGTTTACAGCCAGGCCGTCCTTCTGCTCGAAGGCATCAAGGCGGAACTGACCGCAAATCCGCGACTGACCAATGACTTTCCGGGCGTCTGCGGCGCAGGCCGGACGTGGCGGGAAGGCGAGATCGTCACGCGCAACAACATCCGCGTCGAGGCGCTGGGCGCGCTTCAGAAGCTGCGCGGCCGACGCCACGGTCCGCACCGGCCCGATCTGGTGTTTCTTGACGATATCGAGAACGACGAGAATGTGCGCTCGCCCGAGCAGCGCGACAAGCTCGAAAGCTGGATCGACAAGGCGGTGCTCAAGCTCGGCCCGCCCGATGGCTCGATCGATGTGTTCTATGTCGGCACGATCCTGCACTTCGACGCAGTGCTGGCACGCAAGGCCAAGTCGCCGGGATGGCGGGTGACGAAGTTCGCAGCCGTCATCGCATGGCCAACGCGCATGGATCTGTGGGAGCGGTTCGAAGAGCTTTACCACAATGATGGACCGGAAGCGGCCAAGGCGTTCTATGCGGCCAATCGATCCGATATGGATGCAGGCGCGATCATCAACTGGCCCGCCATGCAGCCATTGTTGATGCTGATGCTCGAACCGGCATCAAGCCATTCGGCCTTTGCGTCCGAATACCAGAACCAGCCGATCAGCGAAAACAATCCGTTCGGCTCAATCACCTATTGGGTCCAGCGCTCGATCGACCTTATCCCGTTCGGCGCGATCGACCCGTCTCTCGGCAAGCATGGCAAGGGCCGCGATCCATCCGCCATTCTTGTGGGCGGCATTGATCCGCTGACCGGCACGATGGATGTGCTCGAAGCCTCGATCCGCAAGCGGCTTCCGGATGTCATCATTGCCGACACGATCGAATTCCAGCGCCGCTATCAATGTCACCTCTGGTTTGTCGAGGCGGTGCAGTTTCAGGAATTCCTGCGCACCACCCTGATGAAAGATGCCGCCAAGGCGGGTGTGGCGCTGGCCGCCTACCCCGTGACACCGACAGCGGACAAGATGCTCCGCATCGAACGTTTGCAGCCGCCGATCGTCGCAGGCCTGATCCGGATCAATCCGACCCAGACGACGCTGATCGACCAGCTGCAGCAATGGCCCAATGGCGATCATGATGACGGGCCGGATTGTCTCGACATGCTCTGGCAACACGCGTTGCCGCTGTCGGCGGGTGCGGGCGTAAATGGCGGCATCCAGACGGCTGGCATCCGCAATCAAACGCAAACCCAGCTTCAGGGGTACAGGCTATGAGCAAGACACCGGTCACCAAAGACGCGGGCCGCAAGAACCTGCCCTCCCAGGCTCGTGCCATCATCGCGCATGCGCGCAACGACATCACCATCCCGTTCTTCACCGACGTGTTGCAGCCGGTCGACGAGACGCTGATCCGCAAAGGCGGCGGCAAGGGACTGGCGATCTATGATGAAATCGAGCGTGACACCCATGCCTGGGCGGTGCTGCAAAAGCGCAAGAAGACGCTTGTCGCACGGGCATGGGAAGTCGAGCCGGGCGGCGACGATCAGATCGACCGGGACGCCGCTGAGTTCATCACCGAGCTGCTCAAGGAACTGCCCTATGATCGCATTTGCGAGGATGCGCTTGACGCCACTCTCAAAGGGTTCTCAGTCGGCGAGATCGTCTGGGGTCGGGACGGCAGGTTCATCGTGCCCGATCGCATCATCGCCCATGATCAGCGGCGGTTTGTGTTCGATCCGGACTGGAAGCCACGACTGCTAACGCTCACCAACATGATGAAGGGTGAAACACTACCGGACCGCAAGTTCATCATTCACCGGCACGGGGTGAAGGGAAACAATCCCTATGGGCTGGGACTGGGTACCAGGCTGTTCTGGCCGGTCCTGTTCAAGCGTGAGGGCGTGGCCTTCTGGATGACGTTTCTGGAGAAATACGCAAGCCCGACGGTGATCGGAAAGACACCCTACGGCATGCTTGACGATGCACAGAACCGGCTTCTCGACACGCTCAAAAACCTTGTTCAGGAAACCGCCGCGACCGTGCCGATCGGCACCGAGGTCGCTTTCCTTGAAGCCACGCGGTCGGGCGCAGTGTCCTACAAGGAATGGTGCGAATACTGGGACAACCAGATGTCGATCGCCACGCTCGGCGAGACGCTGTCGACCGACATTCAGGGTCAGGGCTCACGGGCTGCGGCTGACACCCATGCAGAGATCAAGGAATTGTTGGTCGACGCGGATTGTGACCTCCTGTCCGACACGCATCAGGCGACGCTTGTGCGATGGACAGTTGATCTCAACTTCCCAGGCGCAAAATTGCCCAAGATCTGGCGCATACGCCCGGCCAACGAAAAGGCGGATGCTGAGACCGAAGAAGCCAAGGCTAAGGCGGGGACGTCGCGCGAGGCATTGATCAGCAAGGTGACGGTGTCGGCGGCGCGGATCGAGGATGATGCGCAGGCACGGGACTTTATCGCCAGTCTGCTCGATAACATCGTCGACGAGGATCTGATCGACACGCTTGTCGCCAACCGGCAGGCATTCGCCGAGGCATCGGCAATGCGGACGGGAGAAAAGCCGGGCTCGCTTCCCGCTGATCCAAAAAAAAAAGATGATCCGCGTCCGGCCATTGGGCTAGAGGCCGAATTCGCCGAACGGCTGGATCGGGACAGCGAAGCACAAGAGGCAATCACCCAAAGGCTCGCCAATGAGCTGGCACCGCTTGAAACATCACGGCTTGCATCGATCCGCAATGTCCTTGATGAGGCCGCAGACCTTGAGGATGCGGCCAAGCGCTTGCTGATCCTCGGCGCGTCCTGGAAAGTTGATGCGGCTGCGGCAGCAATCGCGCAAGCCCTGACCGCAGCACGGCTTGCGGGCCGCGATGCGGTGCTAGATGAGGTCTCGGGCGAAATCGCTTTTGCGGACCCGGATGTCTTCAACCAGCCCTTCAAAGAACAGATCGACTATTTCGAGCAGAAAGAGCCAAGGCCTTCGAAGGACTGGACCAACCTCAAGGGACCGGACCATGATCGCGGCTTCATGATCGCGGGCGCGAAAGACCGGGACATGCTCAACGATTTTCACACCGCGATCGGCAAGGCGCTCAAGGACGGCACCGGGCTTCAAGCGTTCCGCAAGGACTTCGATGCGATCGCGGCTAAGTATGGCTGGAGCTACAAGGGTGAGCGTGACTGGCGTTCGAAGGTGATCTTCGAGACCAATGTGCGCACCTCCTATATGGCCGGACGGCTCAAGCAGATGCGTGACCCGGCTGTCATGAAGGCGCGGCCCTTTTGGATGTACCGGCACGGTATGACGCGCAAGCCGAAGGTGCCCAGGCGGCAACACCAGCTGTGGGACCGGATGGTACTGCCCGCCGACGATCCATGGTTTGAGACCCACTATCCGCCCAACGATTGGGGTTGTTCTTGTGGCGTCGTCACCCTGTCGGCACGTGATCTCAAGCGCCTCAATCTGACGGTGAGCCCATCTCCGGAAGTATTGACAGAACCCGCGATCGATCCCGCCGCCGGCAAACTGACCGAGAAGCCGCAGGGCATCGGCCATGGCTGGGATCACATGCCGGGCGATCTGTGGCAGCGCGGGCTGACGCCAAGCCAAGTCGAGACGCTGCCGGGCTTCGACATGGTTTCAATTGATGCTGCCGAACCACTGAGTGATTTGATGGCCAGCATGCCCGCGATAAAGGCCAAGGAAATCGCTTCGGGCAAATCCCCTGAAACCTATTTGAATGCCTTCCTCAAGGGATTTGGCGCTGAGAGCGATCAGGCGGTGTTGTTCCGCGACAAGGTTGGCCAGGCGCTTGTGATCAGCGATGACTTGTTCCGCAACGGGCTGAATGAACTCAAGGTCATGAAACGTGGGCGTGAAATCCATGCCGCGCAATTGGCCGAAGCGATCAGAGATCCCGACGAAATCTGGATCGGTGTTGTGGAACGCCCGGTTCCCGATGATCAGGGCGGCGGTGTCGAACGGCTTGTCGACCGGCGTTATGTCCGCGTCGATCAGAAGACCGGATTGCTGGCCATCTTCGAGCTGGTCGGGAACCAATGGATAGGGCGCACCGCGTTTGCGCCGAAAAAGGGCTTGGTCAAAACCGATGTCAACCAGATCAACAAACGGCGCACCGGATACCGGGTTTTCAAACGGAAAACCAAATGACCGGCGAGCCAAGAAAAAAGGCCGCCTGGGAATGATCCAGCGGCCCATGGTTGCGGCGGTGCAGGAGCATCATCGCCCGTTCTCGCAACACTTCCCACATAGCTCGGAACGGAGACGAATTCAATGACAGGCATCTCCTATGAAATCGAGATCGACAATGTGGATATCGAAGCCGAGCTGAGGCGGCGGCTTGCCCAGATGGAAGATCTGACGCCATTCCACACCATTGTCGGCGAGCATTTGCTTGTCTCGCTTGATGAGCGATTTGAAAGCGAGACCTCGCCGGACGGATCACCTTGGCAGCGCCATGCGCCTGCCACCACCACCCATCGTCTCAAGAAACATGGCAACGCGCCGCTGACGATCCTGCGGCTGAGGGGCCGCCTTGCCGGATCTTTCAGCTACCAGGCAAACTCGGATCATGCGCGGGTCGGCACGCCGGTAGTCTATGCGGCGATCCATCACTTCGGAGGCAAGGCAGGCCGCAACAGAAAAGTGACGATCCCGGCGCGGCCCTACCTGGGCTTATCGGCGGTAGATCAGAGCGCCATGATTGAGATCGCGGAGGAATGGTTGGGGCAGTAGCTGATCCGGGTGGGGATCTCACACCAAACAGATGAGAACGCCTTTAGCAAATGATAAGCCTGCAATTGACCTCACTGGAATTTGCAACAAGTATCCGGAGCTATCGAATCTGGAGATCGGCATGGCGGACTTTGAGGCGGTTATCCGCAAAGCGGTAAACACTCTTGATCCGAACAATTCTGAAAAGCGACAACTCGTCTACGGCAGGGCGAGATCGGCAGTACGTCAACAGCTAGAGTCTTTCACACCACCACCTTCTGAAGAAGTGACCCTTCGGTACTTGGAGGAGCTTGAGGGCGCCATCCAAATAGTCGAAACTGACAGCTCAAAGCAAGACGATCCGCTGGCAGAGTTGGCGAGAACAATGGAGCTGGACTATACTCCTCCGGACTTAGAGGACGTGCTGATCGGCGACACGTCGGACGGAGACTTTCCATTCGCCGACCTACAAATATTCGCCACCAATAACAGCCCAATACCGGACGAAGCGCTTAGCCCTCTAGAACGCCTGTTAGGCATAGAATCACATTCAAAGCCGGTCGATCCTGCGGAGTATACCAAACTTGTAAGTCAGGCGATTCCTGATGACCTGCCGGGACCCAGCTTCGAGCCAGGCGAGAATGGAAAACTGAAACTCGCGAGAAGCGGTCACGCGACAAAATCAGATATCGAAAGGGTTGCTTCGATCCGGTTGGCTCTGATTGAAGTGGTCGAGGAGCTGATAGGCGTCAGTAAAGGCTCGAACTCACATTCACAGGTAACAAAACTCGCTACGAAGTACCGTAATTCGCTCGGAGAAAACGAGCAGGAACTTTCGATCGATTTGGCATATGCCTATGGCTTGAGGCTCGCAAATTTCCGGGCGGAATTGACGAAGGGCATTGCTACCGGTGACTTTCCCGAAGGATCTCCGGAAGTAGAAGAGGCCCTTCAATCGGTGGAGACACTCCATCGGACCATGATCATGGACACGGTGCGAGGGCGCGAACTTGTCAGCCATGTAATCGAATTCGAAAACCCGACAGACGCCGAAGCCAAACGAGACAGCCTGACGGAAGTCGCCGAAGCGGTGGCTCAGGACGATGGTTTGATCGAGAAAGACGACGCACCAGAAATCGTCGAGATCGCCAAACAATTTGCCACTGGCTCGAATCCCGGCCGATCGAGCCAAGTCGCAACTGCGACAATGTCCAACATGCTCGGCAGCATTGCTAAACCGATAGCGTTTGGCGCTGCTGCTGCTGCTACAGGCATTATTGGGAACGCCTCATGGACGGGAGTCGTTAGCGGCTACAATGCGTCTTTGCCATTCCAGAATCACGCGATACAATTCTTCCTGGCTCATGCGCCAGCTTTGACAAGGCTCTCATTACTTATAGGGGGTGACATCAGCTGGGTGCCATCATTCCTACAGTGGCTGAAGTCCCGAGAACGAAAGGAGCAGTAAACGCTTGAGGTAACATTCCCGGCCCGGCCCTATTTGGACTTGTCAAACGATGATCGAACCGCCATCGCCGAAATGGCGGAGGACTGGCTGTCAAATTGATCCGAACCGGGCTAAAATCGATCAGCGCCACAGAAGGCCACACAAGCCCGTCAGCAGGCATTCGGGTCTCCTTGTACCGGAAATCGCCCCGACCCGCGTTAGAGGGGCGTTAGAAACCCGGCAATCGCCGGTCCGGTTCCCTTCCCGCCTTCGCATCTCCCATTCCGGCCAATAAATCGCTTCTGGCGGACAATGTCCGCTTATTTGGCTGCCTCGCGCCGGGCAATCTCGCCTCACATTGATGGTGAGGCCATGACGCAAAAATCAACGACAGCAGAAGCGCGCATCGAAGTGTTCCGGTCCGGCGTCTTCACGCCCATGAACGGGATGCCGATCACCTTCGGCGCGGCTGACTTGGCTGGCATCGCGACCTCTTATGATCCAGACAATGCGCCAGCGCCGATCGTCGTTGGTCACCCGAAGACCGATGCACCTGCTTTCGGCTGGGCGTCCAGCTTTGACTATGACGCGGAAGCTGACCGGCTGTTCGCCGATCTGGATGACATCGCTCCGGAGTTTGCCGAGGCCGTCCGCGCGGGGCACTACAAGAAGGTCTCGATGTCCTTTTTCCCGCCCGATGCGGCGAACAATCCGACGCCTGGCAGCTGGTACCCCAAACATATCGGCTTTCTGGGTGCCGCCGCACCGGCTGTGCCGGGACTCAGGAACATCGCTTTCGCCGAAGATCCCGAAGTCATCACCTTTGAAGCGAGTTTTGGTGAGGCGGCTTTCGGTGAGCGCGGCTTTGAAGATGCCGCCAGCCTGTTCCGGAACCTGCGCGAATGGATCATCGACAAGTTCAGCCTGGAAGAGGCCGACAAGGTGCTTCCCGCCTACCGGCTGGAATGGCTCGACAACACCGAAATCGATCCCGGCAAGTCCGGCCCGGCATTCGCGGGCCGCCCCACACCTGCCAGCTCAACCACGAAAAAGGTTCCCGACATGACCAAGCCCGATCCGAAGCCTGCTGATTTTGCTGCCCGCGAGGCGGAGATCGCAGCCCGCGAAACCAAGCTGGCCGAGCGTGAGCAGAAGGCCCGGCATGACGATCATGAAGCCTTTGCCGAAAGCCTGATCGAGGCGGGCAAGTTCGCGCCCGTGCAGAAGGACAATCTGGTCGCCATTCTCGATGCGCTGCCGGTCGAAACCGCAGTGTCGTTCTCCGAAAGCGACAAATCCGCAGATCGCCCGATTGCCGATGCACTCAAGGCGCTGCTTGAGGCGCAGCCGAAGTTCATCGACTTCGGCCAGGCTGATCTCGGCGAAGATCCGACGAAGGTCAATCAGGTGTCCTTTGCCTCCGATGGCAAGGCGGTCGATCCCGACCAGCTGGCGCTCGACGCCAAGGCGCAGGCCTTCATGTCCCAGAACCCCGGAACCGATTATCTCACCGCCGTGCGCGCGGTGGGCGGCTGATCAGCAGCCGAGCAACAGGAGAAAAGCCCGTGAACCGCTATCTGAGCCTACTCAATCTGACCGTTGTCGCAGCCGGAGCTATCGGAGCCTATGAGCTGGTCGGTTTCAACGACCAGGCCATCGCTGCCGAGGACGCGGCCGTCAAGGGCATCGCGCTCAATCCGGCCGCCATTGGCGAGCCGACTGCCGCCATGGCCGCTGGCACGATCACGATCAAGGCCGATGGCGTCATCAACGCGGGTGAAAAGATCATCTCGTCGGCGACCAAGGGCCGGGTGAAAACCGCCGGTGTCGACCCGGCCAATGCCTTCGCCGTCGCGCTGACATCGGCCGCAGACGGCGAGCTTGTCGAAATCCTGATCCGCTAAGCGGCAACATCTGCCCAGTCCGCGCGAGCGGCGACATCCAAAGGAAGCCTGACCATGCCTCTTAACAACCGTACCGCCGCTGTCGTCGATGTGATCCTGTCGCGTCACGCACGCGGATACCGCAACGGCACCATGATCGGCCATCTGATCGCGCCGCGCGTCTACGTGGGCAATCGCAACATGCGCACCATTGCGTTCGGCAAGGAAAGCTTCCGCGCCGTCAACGCCCGCCGCGCACCGGGAGCGAACACCAAGCGCATCCAGTATGGTTTTGCCTCCGATCCGCTCTCGCTGCTCCAGGACAGCCTTGAAGCGCTCGTTCCCTACGAGCATCAGGAAGAGGCCGAAAAGGTGCCGGGCATCGATCTGGCGGCCAATGCCGTCAATATGGTCATGGATGTGCTCGACCTCGGCCTTGAGTTGGAAACGGCCCAGATGGTGCGGAACGCCGCCACTTACGATGTCAACTCGAAACTGGCGCTGGCAGGTGCTGACAAGTGGTCCCATGTGGACAGCGATCCGTCCGCCGACATCGACGCCGCCAAGGAAGCGATCCGGCTGCGCATCGGGCGTTACCCGAACCAGCTCACGCTCGGCGCTCCGGTGTTTGCCGCACTCAAGCGTCATCCGAAGATCAAGGAACAGTTCAAATATACGAGTTCCGAGAGCATCACGGCACAGATGATGGCGAGCTATTTTGATCTTGAAAAGGTCATTGTCGGCAGCGCCGTCTATCTGCCGGAAGCCGCAAGCAATGACGACAACGCCACCGATGTCTGGGGCAATGATGCGATCCTCGCATTCGTGCCCAACGCCCAGACCGGCAACTTCCAGATCCCGAGCTTTGCCTACACCTACGAGCTGAACGGCTATCCGCTGGTCGAGCAGCCCTATGCGGACCGCAACGCCAAGAGCTGGATTTACCCGACCACGGTCGAGCGCCGTCCCAAGCTGGTCGGCGTTGACGCGGGCTTCCTGTTCATCGGCGCGGTCTGATCACAGATCTGAAGCACCAACTCTGAAGGAGGCCCGCCATGCCCGAACTTGAAGCCGTCAATCCGGTGAAGCACGAAGGCAAGCGCATTGCGCCTGGTGAAGTCTTCACCGTGTCCGATCCGAAAGAAATCGAACGCCTGCTCGGCAATGGCTCTGCGATCGATGCCGGACAAGCCGGGCCCGAGACCGAGTTTGATCTTTGCGATGCGCTTCAGACGCTGATCAGCGAAGGTCATGATGTGGCCAGCATGAACATGACCGAGCTGAAGAAGCTGCTCGGCACCGAGGGCGCATCGGTCAAGCGCGCCGATGTTGATGCAGCACTTGCCGACATCAAATCCGAAGCGATTGCAGGCCAGGCGTCCACCGAGCTTGTCGGCAAGATCGTCGATGCGATCAAGGTGCTTGGTCCCGATGCGCTTGACGAAAACGGCGCGGTTGATCCGGCCAAGGTGAAGATCGCCTTTGACGGCGAAGTGTCCGACGAGGCGATCGCTGCCGCCGTCGCCGCCATGGCGCTGACCTCGCCCGACAGCGCTGGGCAGTGACATGACGAACCCGATCGTCACCATTGATGATTTGCAGACCCGCATCGGCGGTCGCGAGCTGTTGCAGCTCGCAGGTGTCGGAAATCTCAATGATGACGATGGACGGGTTCTCCACGAGCCGCGCCTCAATGAAGAAATCAGCTTCGCAAGCCAGCTGATCTCGGGCTATCTGGCGACCCGCTACCCGGCGATCGCCACCCTGGAAGCGGCAAGCCAGCCCGATCTGATTAAGGGCTATGCGGCCGACATCGTGCGCTACCGGCTTCGCGCCCGGTCAGGTGACCGCAACACGGTCACCGAGGAAGTGCGCAAACGCTACGAGGACGCGATCGGCTGGCTCAAGGACGTGGCGCGCGGCCGCGCCAATGCCGATCTTGAAGAGCTGCAGGCCAATGCAAAAGGATCAAGCCAGACCGGCGATGTCCGCACCTATCAGCCAGCCGCCCGCGCGCCCGGCATTCTGGAGGGCTGGCGATGACGGTGGCGGTCAAGACCATGGTGCCCGCATCCGCACTTGAGAAGATCGAGGGTGCGCTGATCGAGCGGCTGAAAGAAAACATGCCCGGCTTCTGCAAGGTCGAGGGTTTTCCGGCCGATCCGGACAGCTACGATTTTGCGGGCCTCGAAGCCGCAAGCCTTGTTCATTACAGCGGCTCGCAATTTGCCGCCCGCAAAGGCCCGACGACGCCCAACCAGATGCGCCGCATGAACTTTTCCGTGGTGGTACTGGCGCGCGATCTGCGCGGCGCGAAAGGCGCTTACGGGCTTCTTGAAGCGGTCAGGCAACTGATCCAGGGCGAGACCTTCGAAGGTGCTGGCCCGACCGAGATCGTCCGCGACGAGCTGATCAACGAGAGCAAGGGACAGTGGCGCTGGGATGTCACGTTCGGCCTCACCATGCCAGCCGTGGCGTTCGACCGGCAGCGACCCGCGCCGCTGATGCGCCCTCAATCCCATTTCGTCTAGGAGACATTGATGTCTGACAAGCCGCTCAAACCCGCCACTGATCCGAAACCAGCCGCAACCGCAGCCGACCCGCAGCTGCGTTATCTTGGACCGGTCTCGACACTCGATCTTCCCGCCAAGGACGGCAAGCCTGTCTCCCGATCGCTGGTGACTGGCAAGGCCTATTCCGATCTGCCGGCTGATCACCAGACCGTCAAGAACCTGATCGAACGCAAGCTGCTTGTGCCGGTCAAGGCCTGACGCCCGCCCCTTCGCTGTCCCTTTTGAAAGGCCACTCCCATGACCACCAATTTCCATCACGGCCCGGAAGTCATCGAGCACAAGGACGGCGTCCAGGTTGTCCGCGATGTCAAATCCGCGGTTACCTACATCAACGGCACCGCACCGATCGGCGATGTTCATGACACGGCAGAAAAGCGTGCCGATTACATCAACAAGCGCGTGCTGATCCGCACCCGCGCGGAAGCCGCAGCCGCCTTCGGGCCGCAGACCGATGGCTTTACCATCCCGCAGGCGCTCGATGCGATCTTCGACCAGGGCGATGGCGGCACCATCATCGTCAACAATGTCTTTGATCCCGACGCGCACGCCGATGTGGGCGATGTGACCACCGCCGATCTCATGGGCACGATCAGCCCGGCAGGTCTGGCAAGTGGCCTTCAGGGCGCTTACGCCTGTTTCAACCAGTTCGGCTTTTTCCCGAAAATCTATCTCTCGGCCATGTCGTCTGATCCGGCAGTCCGGACCGAAATGGATGTGATCGCCAATAAGATCCACGGTCACGCGATTTCCGATCTGCCGGTCGGCCTGACCAAGCAACAGGCGGTCGAGGCGCGCGGTGTGGCTGGCACACACAACACCGCATCAGCGCGCACCATCATCACCTATCCGCATGTCAAAGTGGCCGACGCGATTACCGGCGATGACCGGCTGGAGCCGCTGTCGCAGCGGTTGGCCGGTGTGATGATCGCCACCGACCTGACCCAGGGCTATCACCACTCGCCGTCCAACCGGGAAATCCGGGGCGTTACGGGACTGGAAGTCGACATCAACTTCTATCCGTCCGATACCGCCAACGACACGAACCTTCTCAATGAAGCGGGTATCGTGACCTGCATGCGCTCGTTTGCCACTGGCTACCGCACCTTTGGCAACCGTTCAGCGGCATTCCCGACATCATCTCACGTCGAGAACTTCATTCACGCCCGGCGCATTCTCGACCAGGCCCATGAAGCCATCCTGTTCTTCTCGATGAACTATGTCGACCGGCTGGGGCATCCGCAGAATGTCGAGGCGCTGGAAGAGGCGGTCAATGCATGGTGCCGCAAGAAGACCGGCGACGATGTCTTCTACGGCGCGACCTACCGGTTCGACCGGGAGAAGAACACGGCGGCGGAAATCGCCGATGGACGTTTCCACTACCGGTTTGATTGCCACCCGACATCGGTCATGGAGCGCCTGACCACGCACTCCTATGTCGACACCAAGTTCATCCGCGACGCGCTGGCGCTCGCAGCTTGATTGAATTGACCGGTCTGGTCGGGAACCGCCGCACAGACCGGTAACAGGAGAAACCAAGATGGTTCAGAAAATCGGGCAGATCACCAATGCCAATCTCTATTTGAACGAGGTTGACCTGAAAGGCCGGGTCGCCGAGTTCGACCTGGGCGATTTCGGCAATACCGAGATCGAGCACAAGGCGCTTGGCATGATCGGTGTGCTCAAGCTGCCGGGACGGCCTGTCGAAGCGATCGAGGGCAAGGCAAGCTTTGAATGGCTCGACGGCGATGTCGAAAAACTTCTGCTCAACCCGACCAAAACACTGCGCTTCCAGCTTCACTCCTATGTCGATGTGTTTGACGCGGACGGGCTCAATGCCGAGCAGTCCCACACACTGGTCACCCATGTCGGCTGTCTGCCACTCAAGCGAAGCGGCGTTGCAGGCAAGCTCGGCGAGCAGATGGGATCGGAACATGCGCTTTCGATCACCTACTTCATGCAGAAGGTCTATGGCGGGGCCACGCCGATCGTCGAATATGACGGCTTCAACCAGATCTACAACATCGGCGGCGTGCCGGTCTGGCCGACCTAAAATAAATTGACCGAATTGAGATAAAAGCGACAGCGCGCCGGACTGTGTCCGGTGTGCTTCGACGTGCGCGCGTAGGACGGTAGGACAATGTCCAACCGCCCTGGAGCCGTGCGCCGTGACCGAATTTCCCAGCACCGATGATCAGCGCCAGCGTAACAACACGTTGCGCCAGAACTACCGGACCCTGTCCGGCCAAGAAAAAGCACAGATGGATGCCGTCAAGGCGTCCGGCCAAACCTTTCTCGATCTGATCGATGAAATCGGAGGAACCTCTCCGGACGCGCGCAAGGCTTCGCGCGAACTTGCAATCGCAAAAACCAAAATCGAAGAGGCCGTCATGTGGGCGGTCAAGCACGTCACCGCATAGCGCGGGGCCAACAGGGAACGACAACTGTGACCAATAAGACCAAGACCACAGATTTTACCGGCGTCCGCGCCAAGCTCGCCGCCCACAAGGCCAAGGCGGGCGAAGATCACAAGACCGAGACCCTGCCGCAATCGGGCGTCACCGTCACCATTCCGGGATTTCTCAATCACGGTCAGTGGATGCGCGCCCAGCGTCAGGCGAACGGTGATGTCGCCACTGCGCAGGCAGCCTTCGTCACTGAAGTTGTTCGCTTCGAGGGCGAGAAGCTCACGCTCGCCGATATGCGCGAACTGGTCGACGCCAAGGACATGCTGTTCCTGATCTCCGAAATCTTCGGTGACGAGAAGGAAGCCGATGGCTCGGATGAAGACCAGGACAGTTCGGGAAACGCAAAACCGGCCTGACGCTGTCGCACCCGATTGACCATCTGGTCATGGTCGAGGCCGGGTTTGATCACGACGCGCTCAACGCCATGGACGAGCCGGATTTTCTGTTCTGGCTCGCCAAGCGAGGCGAGCTGATCGCGTTGCGCGAAGAGGCTGCCAAGAAGGGATAGATTATGCAGTTCTCGATGATCTTCCGGGGCGTCGACCAGGCGTCGAAAGTCATGGGCAAGATCATGGCCAGCGAGAAGAAGCTCGCGGGCTCCGTCAAGTTAAATGCCGCCAAGTCAGCCGCAGCGCAAGGCCGCGTCCAGCGCGCCATGGGAGCAACAGAACGCGCCGCCCGCAAGGCATTCGAAATGGTCACGAACGGCGCGCGCAAGGCCAAGAACGCGGTCATGGAGCTTCACCGCAAAACGGTGGCGCTGGGCAAGGCCGGACTGGGGTCAATCGCAGCCGGAGCGGGAAAGCTCAAGGGTGGGTTGATGACCGCACTCGGCACCGCGACCGCGATCTACGGCACGGCGGCGCTGGCGGCGGGAAAGTTGATCGGCACCGCCTCGCAATTCGAAAAATTCCAGACCATTCTTGAAACCACCGAAGGATCGAGCGCCAAGGCCAAGGCCGCCATGGGCTGGGTCACCGAGTTCGCGGTCAAGACGCCCTATGAGCTTGAAACCGTGATGGAGAGCTTTGTCCGCATGCGGGCAAACGGGCTCGATCCGACCAATGGCAGTTTGCAGGTTCTGGGCGACACGGCGGCGGCCATGGGCAAGCCGCTGATGCAGGCGGTCGAAGCCATGGCCGATGCGGTGACCGGCGAAAATGAACGGCTCAAAGAGTTCGGGATTGTCGCCAGCAAGACCGGCAAGACAATCACCTACGAATACACCAATGCCCTGGGCAAGACTGTCACCGCATCGGTGAAGGCCGGTGACCGGCTGGCCATCCAGCAGACCCTGATGAAGATCTGGGGTGAGAAGTATGGCGGGGCGATGGAGAAGCTGTCCCAGACATGGGACGGCATGGTCGCCAACATGGGCGACCTCTGGCAAAAATTCCAGCTGATGATCATGGATGCCGGTCTGTTTGACTGGATGAAGGGCAAGCTCTCGGGCATTCTCGATACCGTCAACCAGATGGAAGCTGACGGCACGCTCAAGGCCTGGGCGACCGAAATCGGTCAGACCATCATGTCCCTTCTCGAACAGGCCTGGACCTTTGCCACCGGTCTTGGGAGCATGATCCAGAAGCTGGCGTCCATTCTCAAGAATGTTTCGGATTATGTCGGCGGCTGGGAACGGGTCGCCATGATCCTCGGCGCAATCGCGTTCGCGCCACAATTGCTGGCGACGGCGCAAGGGCTGTTCATGATCGGCAAGGGAATGGCGTTCATCGCAACAGCGCTTGCGGCCAATCCGATTGTCCTGGTCATCGCGGCCATCGCGGGTGCCGCATGGCTGATCTATGACAATTGGGACACGGTCGGGCCTTGGTTCATCGCTCTATGGGAGAACATCAAGTCAGCTGCTCTCACTGTCTGGGACTGGATGAAAACAGCGTTCTCGTGGACGCCGCTCGGTATGATCATCGCCAATTGGGACGGGATTTCCGACGCACTGTCATCGCCGTTCGAAACCGGCAAGGCCGCACTCTCGGCAATCTGGGAAAGCATGAAGACACTGTTCGGCTGGACGCCGCTCGGCATGATCATTGCCAACTGGGATGGGATTTCGGCAGCACTTTCATCACCGGTCGAAACCGGCAAGGCAGCGCTAGCGGCGGTCTGGGAAGGCGTCAAGACACTGTTTGGCTGGTCGCCACTCGGCGTGATCATTTCTAATTGGGACGGCATATCGGAGGCCATGGCAAAGCCGTTCAATGATAGCAGGGCCGCTCTGTCGGACGCCTGGGACAAGATCACGGCTTTGTTCTCGGACTTCGATTGGCCGGATATTCCCATGCCCGAGCTGCCGGACTTCGGGCCATGGCTGGACAAGGCCGGTGAAATCGTCTCCTCCGCCATAGGCAAGGTTTCGGACAAGGCGGGTGCCGCATGGACGCGGCTCCGCTCGGTGTTCAGCAATGATGACCCGGTGGAGATCGCGGTGCGCGATCCGGCCTCGATCGAGCGCGCGACACGCGCGGCCGAGGGGCTTGGAACCGCCCTTGAAACCGCCCGTGCCATCGACATGTCGGGCGTGTCTGGCAAGATCAATGTCCTGATCGCCGAAGCCAAGGGTATCGAGACAGCGCTTCGTCAGGCAATCGGTCAGGCGCAGACTTTCCTCGGATCAGTGTCGTTCCATCATCACGGCGCGCGGATGATGGAAACACTGGCTCAGGGCATGCAATCGCGGGCGCAGCTGGTTGTGAACCGCATCCGTTCGACCATGCAACAGGTTCGCGATCACCTGCCATCGAGCCCGGCCAATGTCGGGCCGCTGTCCGACATCCACCGGCTCAAATTCGGCGAGACCATTGCCAGCTCGATCAAAGCCGGGCCGATGGTGCGCGCCATGCGCAATGCGGCAGCCGCCACGATGGCGGCCGCCGTGGCGACCGTCCCGGCAAGTGCTGGGCCATCTGGTGTAGGGCAATCGGCCGGCATCGCTGTTTCCGCCGGACCGCGACCGGCCAGCGTTGCGGCATCCGGTCCCGCTGCGCAACCGGGTGCCGTTGGCGCTTCGCAACGCGGCGGCGGAACCGTGATCAATTACAAACCGACGCTGCACCTGTCCGGCGAGGCCAAATCCGCGGAGGCAAACCTGCGCGCCCAGCTTGAAGCCCATTCGCGCGACATCAAGCGGATTGTCGACGAGGAGGCCAGGCGCGAGGCCCGGAGGCGCTACTGATGAACACCATCTGGCTCGGCTCCATTCCGCTCGGCTCGACCGTGCTGACCGGCCCGGTGGGTCAGATTATTGATCGGCAAAACACATTTGCCGAATATGCGGTCACGCGCGGCAAACCGGTGCTTCACGAGATCGGCGAAGAGCTGGACACGCAAGTGTTCGATTTCTTTTTCTCCGAAGAATTCTGCGATCCCGAAACCGAGAAGGCCAAGCTCGAAACCGCTTTCGCGATAAAGACGCCTTTGCCGCTGATATCGTCAAGCGGCATTCGGCTCGGCAAACGCTATGTGGTCGAGAGCCTGTCGGTCGGCGTATCGCAGACCGATCGTTCCGGCCGCCTTGTGCGGTTCAACGCCACCATCGGTCTGAAGGAAAGTCCCGTCACCAGCCTCCTGGGTCTGATCACCTCGATCGCGCGCGGCCGGGCTCCGGCAATCGCCGGGCGGGCGGGCACGAACCCGACGCTGAAGCGTTAGAGGAGCGGGTGATGGCGCAAAGTTCTAACGGCTATTTCGAACACCGCACAATGGACGGCGATCGCTGGGACTTGCTGGCGCACACCTATTATGGCGATGCGCGCAAGCAAACCGTGTTGCTTGAGGCGAACCGGCATCTGTTTCTCGATCCACTGGTGATCCCGCCGCTCGTGTTGCCGTCCGGTCTGGTTCTAACAATCCCCGTGATCGACGACACCGAAATCGACGACAGCGCGTTGCCGCCCTGGAAGCGCGCCAACCCGGTCTATGGCACAAACCCATGAGCCTGCACAAACCGCATTTCTCCCTGATCTACAAAGGCGTCGATATCTCCTCGGAACTCGACCCGATGACACTGTCGATCGACTACACCGACAACGGCCATGGCGAGGCCGACGAGATATCCGTCAAGGTTCAGGACAAGGATGGACGCTGGCAAGGCTCATGGAAACCGGAACCCGGAGACCTGATGAGCCTGACCATTCTTGATGGAAGCGGCGGCGTCTTGCCCTGCGGCGATTTCGAGATGGATGAACCCGAGACTAGCGGATCACGCTCTGGCGACGAAATGACCATTCGCGGACTGGCGGCTCCGATCACCAAGGCGCTCCGGACCGAAAACACCAAGGCATTCGAAGACAAGAACCTGTCAGCAATCGTGCGCGAAGTGCTCTCCCAGAACGGGCTTTCGCATGAGGGGCAGGTTGACGATCTGATGTTCAAGCGCGTCACACAGCGCCGCGAGCGCGATCTCGAATTCCTCAAGCGCCTGGCTGAGGACACCGGGCATTACTTCACGGTCAAGGGCACACGCGGGGTCTTCACATCCATCAAGTCGATCGATGGCCAGCCGCACGCGCTCACGGTGTTTCGCGGCGACCGCTCCCTGCTCGATTACAGCCTCAAGCATGTGACGGCCGAGACCTATTCGAAGGCCAAGGTCTCCTATCTCGATCAGGACAAGAAAGAGACGACGCGGCATGAAGAGGCCGATGCGAAGATCAAGACCGGCGACGTGCTCAAGATCGCGGGCGAGCGGGTCGAGAGTGCCAGCCACGCCAAGGCTCTGGCCAAATCGAGGCTTCACTTCAAAAACCGGAACAGGCTGTCAGGATCGATTTCGATGGTCGGCAATGTCCGCCTCGTCGCGGGCGTCACAGTCGGGCTGGTTGGCTTCGGGCAATATTCCGGCAAGGCGCTGGTCAAATCCTCCACCCATTCCATGAGCCGGTCCGGCTACACATCCAAAGGAGATCTGGTCGATGCGCGCGGGTAACGAATACAGGCAGAATGCAGGCGTCAAACGCGATCTTATCGTCGAGCGCGATCCGGCCAAGATGAAGGTCAAGGTCCGGTTTGATGATGAGGACGAGACAGACAGCATGTGGGTTGATGTGCTGGCGGCCTCGGCGGGCAGCGTCAAGTCGTTCATGATGCCAAACGAAAACGACGAGGTGTGGTGCATGCTCGACGCCAAGGGCGAGGATGGCTGCATCGTCGGCTCAAAATACAATGACCAGGATGCGCCGCCTTCAGATGACAACGCCCACATCACACTGACCGGTGCCTTCGGCACTTTGCACATCGACGGGTCGAACCTGCTAGCCGACATCACCGGCAATGTGACGATCAGGGCCGGTGGCAATGTGAACATCGAGGCTGGAGGCTCGATTACGACAACAAGCGCCGAGTTGACCCACAACGGCAAGAACGTTGGCCATGACCACAAGCATGTGGATGTAGAGCCCGGTCCATCGCTTACCGGCGTCCCGGCGTGACCGCACTTCCCATCCCCACTTGAGCCGGACATTGTCCGCTGCCTGGTATTCACGCGCGCGCGTAGTTTTGCGCCTATGGAAAACCGCTTCGCCATCGAATTCGCACATTGGTCGCTGCGCGTCGGACGCGCCGATCCGCGCACCGGCGTGCGGCCTGAATTCTATGGCCTGATCGTCACGGCGGTTGACGATCTGTCGCAATCGATCGGCAATCTGATCCTGACGCCGCTTGGCTCGGTGCCGACCCAGCCGCTCAAGGGCTGCGACCTTTATCCGTTCATCGACCGCAACCCGGCCGAGGCGATCCCCAACCTCACGCAAGCGATCTGGGATGCGCTGGAAATCTGGGAGAAGCGGATCGTTGTCCAGGACGTTGATGTCTCGGAGATCGCCTACGGGCACTTTCAGACCCGCGTGTTCTGGCGACCAAGCGAAAGCGTGCTCGATGATCTGCGCATCACGGAAGTGCACTTCGCCTCCGCCAATGACAATTCCGACCATGTGCGGGTGGCCTGATGAGCTTTGAACCCGAAACCCTGACCCTGGAAGCCTTGCGCGCGAGCGAGCCGCCAAGCTTCATTGAGCGCCGTCCCGAGACGCTGACCGCCTGGTATGTGGCGGAGTTCGAGCGCCTGACGGGCCGCACGCTTTATCCTGCCCAGACCGAGATGTATTCCATCGAAGTGATGGCCTACGCCAAATCGGTGCTTGGCGAGGCGGTTCAGACGGCCTTTCTGCAGAACCGCGCAGTCTGGGCGACGGGACGGCATCTTGAAGAGATCGGGGCGAATGTCTCGACCTTCAAACTCACCGCCCAACCGGCCCGTGTGAGCATCCGCGCCAGCCTGACCGCGACCCGAGCCAGCGCCACCGTGGTGCCGGATGGCGCGGTGTTGCTGGCAGGCGGCGGAGACGCATTCGCGCTCGATGGCGGCATTGTCATTCCAGCCGGTCAGCTGTTTGCCGATGGGCAGGCAAAGGCGATTGAAGCTGGCAGCGCCGGCAATGGCTATCAGGTCGGACAGGTTACGGCGCAGCTCGTTGTGTCCGGTCAGGCGGTCTCGCTAGTCAATACCGAAGTCTCGGTTGCCGGTGCCGATCAGGAAGACGAGGAAGCCTACCGGGCGCGTGTCTGTGACGCCTTTGAGCGCATCTCCAAGGCAGGCCCGCGCGCGGGCTACATCCAGATGGTCAAACAGGTTTCGCCAGAGATCATTGATGTCGACCCCAAGCGCACCGCGCCCGGCTATATCGAGATCACGCCGCTGACCAAAACCGGAGTTGCAAGCGATGCACTGGATGAAGCAATCCTCGCCTGGCTTGATCCGGAAATCCGCGTTCCGATGGGAGACTATGTGTCGATCGCCAAGGCGGTCGCAACCGTGTTCAACCCGACCGTGACCGCGAGGGTGCGTGACAGCCAAGCGCCGGGCCTTGAAGGGCTGATCGATGCGGCGATCCGCAAACCGTTCGACGCCTGGTCGAAGATGTTGGCCGGGCAGATTGCGCCGGAAGGTGTGCGCTCGTCTGTCAAGGCGGTTCCCGGCGTCATCGATGTCGATGGCGATGTCGGGTTTGTCTTCACCGCGCTGGCATCCAACGCCTTTGCAGAGCTTGGCGACGTGACCATTACCCTGATCGAGGTGGACGATGTCTGAGCCGGTCAAACCGATCCTGCCTGATCAGCTGGTCTCACCCGGTGTTCGCGATGATCGGCAGATCACGTTCGCGCGGATGATCGACGGCACGTTGCGCGAGATCGATCTGAATTCCTTCGTGATGACCAACGCCCAGACGGTCGATGCGCGTCTGTTGCCTGCGCTTGTGCGGGAATTCTCGGTCGAAGAGTTCGTGTCACCGGACCTGCCCGAAAATGTCGTGCGTGATCTGATCGACAACCGCTACGAGCTGCATGCCAAGAAGGGCTATGTCGAAGGCGTGCGCCTGGGCCTATCCTTGCTCGGCATCTCGGTGTCCTGGCAGCAATGGTGGCAGCAAGACCCGATGGGTCCGCACAACACCCACATCGTCACAATCGAGATCGACCGGCTGGTGTTTGAAGACAGCGAGACGCTGCTCGACGAGCGGCTGACAAATGCCGCGTACCGGATGATCGACGCCATGAAACGATGGAGCCAGGAGATTGCGTTGCGCCTGGCAGCAAGATCACGGGGCAAGCTTTACACGGCTGCCTTCCCGGCGACCCGACTGGTGACAACAGCACTTCCCTTCTTTCTCGATCCGCCCGTGGTCAGCGGTCCAATGCGCGCAGCCGTCGCGCCTTTGAGCCGCCTGATCATAGTAGCCCACGCGGCCGCCTAGGAGACTGTTCATGCCGACCTATTCAATTCTCACAACAACCGGCAAGAACAAGGAAGCCGCAGCCCTTGCCGCTGGCGAGCCGCTGACCATCGCCGAGATCGCATTTGGCGATGGTGATTATGCCCCGACCGGCGGAGAAACCGAGTTGGTCAACGAGATTGACCGTCGTGGCGTGCAGGCATCAGGTACGGTGGGCGGCGCACCCAACACCGCATTCTTCCAGATCCTACTTGAGGCCGAGGACGGACCTTACATCATTCACGAGGCCGGGCTGATAGATGATGACGGCGACCTGATCGCTATCGTCAAATACGACCCGCCAATCAACAAGCCAGTTCCCGCATCTGGCCAGACCGTTGAAGCCCTGTTGCGGCTGCATGTGGTGTTCTCCGATCTTGAAAATCTTGTCCTGCGCATTGAAACGATCAACGCGTTTGTCGCGGCTGAACGCGCGATCAATACCTCGGACGGGATCGGCGGTGGCGGTGACCTGGCTGAAGATCGGACGCACAAGCTGGCGGTTCAGACCCTTGGCGAAATCACCGGAGCCCAGGTCAAGGACGAGGAAGGCAACCGCGACTGGCTGGTTGTGCATGATAGCTCGGCGGGCATCCACAAGAAGCTTTCACCAAACGAGGCGGCTATCGCACTGGGTGTGCAGGCCAAGATCGATGCGGCAATTGGCGGTTTGCCGCCCGATCAGGTGCTCGGTCTTGCTACCGTCGCCGAACATCTCGCAGGTGTGAACGACACCAAGGCAGCCAATCCGAAAGGCGTTAAGGCGGCTATCCTGGCCGCCATCGGACCAGGCGGAAATGTCCGGGCCTTTGAGCATGCCAACGACAGCAATCAGCCAACAGCTGGGGAATGGGCGACACCGCCCGATGGCGCGAAAGCTCTCGTCTCAAACGCATCGAACAACATGCACCACGTATGGGAAAGACGCGCAGGCGCATGGGTCAAATTGCTTGCGCCAGCCAGCGGCTCGCTTGGGATCAGTCACTATATCGCCCTTACAGCACCCGCTTATCAAACAGTAACGAGCGCCCCTGTCACGCTCTCAGGAAACGCCTTTTTGCTTGCCGCAAACGGCATTCAGAGTTGGAGCGTCATCGGCGCTGTCCAACAACAAATCTCAATCTTTACTCCATCCGATCCAGGCAGTGGGTTCCCAAGCAACAGCACGTTTTTCACCTGCAATCCAGGTGACACGATCGCTGTCCAAAAATCATCATATACCGGCGCACCGCAAAGCGGCTGGGTAACAATCTTTGAATTCTAGGGGAGAATGAAATTGAGCGAGCACACATTCCCGGTCGCAGAACTTGAGAACCGATTTTCGCAGCTCCCCCAAGCGGCGCTGGAGAGCATCACCTTCATTTCCGGTGAGGGCGACGAAGATCGCGTGCTGGTGATCGCAGATGAATTCGATGCCCAGCTAGCTGCAACTGATCCGGCCGTCTATGCACCCCCGGCTTACTCGGATGTAACCGCTGAACGTGACCGGAGGCTCAGCCTCGATTTCACCTTCAATGGCGTCCAGTTTCAACGCGATATTGATGCAGTTCGGCGCATCAACGGAGCTGGAACACTCGCACTTGCAGCAATAGTTGGCGGCGCGCAGCCCGGCGATCTCCGCTGGCACGGTGAGGACACCGACTTCGCCTGGATTTCATCCGACAACAGCCTGGTACCGATGGATGCGCAAACTGTCATGGCCTTTGGCTCGGCGGCGGCAAAGCGGGAAACTGAAATCATATTCGCCGCAAAAGCTCTGAAGGCCATGGTGCCAATCCCTGCCGACTATACCAACGATCTTTTCTGGCCGTAGTCACCCTTGATATCGCGTCTATTGCGGCGTTTCGCGGGATTTCGCAGCTAGCGCCACATGATTGGAGAGGAGTTGGACCATCTTCTGGACCTGATCCACCGGGACAGCAAACCCGAGGGGACCAAAGGCTGGGTGCTGGAAACAGAGCATACTCGCTTCGCCGATTAGTCCGGGCTGAAGGTGCCATTTCGGATTGATGATCGCCTCGATCTGTTGGCCCTCAAGCTCCGGTACGGTGTCATTTTTGACCATCTGTGCGCGCAGCGAACCGAGTTGCTGGTTGAGTTTAAGCAGTTGATCGGCGGTCAGATGGAGAGTCCCCTGAACACCGCTGGCAGGCAAGAATTCGAGTGAAACCTTTGTGCCATCATCAGAGAGGTTGGCTCTTATTCCATCGGTCATGTTTTGTCCTTTTCTTGCGTGGTGCCGAGAGAGATTGAAACGACAGGCACGAAATAAACCGCCCGAAGCGCCGGGCGGCCGGAGCGCACAAACGCTCCAAGCGACGGGTATAGTTTGCGGCTGTCCCCGTCAGATGTGCTCATGGATAACATCTCACCCGGCTCGCTTTCGCAAGCGCGGCCAAGGTGACTGATTCTCTGAAGGCTTGAAATGCCCCTTGAAAACGAAACCTCCGCAGTCGATCCGATCAACCCGCCAGCCGCCTATATCGGTGGCAAGCGGGTGCTGTCCAAAGCCATTGTCACCAAGATCAACGCAACCTCACACACCGGCTATGCAGAAGCCTTTGTCGGCATGGGTGGCGTGTTCTTCAAACGCACCCATAAGCCCAAGACCGAAGTCATCAACGACAAGAATGGCGAGGTGGCTAACCTGTTTCGCATCCTGCAACGCCACTATCCGCAGTTCATGGAGACGCTCAAATTCCAGATCACATCAAGACGCGAATTCCAGCGTCTGGTGGCATGCGACCCCGCCACTCTCACCGATCTCGAACGCGCCGCACGGTTTCTTTATCTCCAGCGCCTGAGTTTTGGCGGCAAGGTCACCGGGCAAAGTTTCGGCATCGACAGGGATGGCGGCGGCCGCTTCAACGTTACCCGCCTCGGTCCGGTGCTCGAAGACATCCATGAACGCATGGCTGGCGTCGTCATCGAGCAGCTCGACTGGCGCGATTTTCTCAAGCGCTGGGACCGGCCCGGCATGCTGTTCTACCTCGACCCGCCATATTTCGGGAACGAAGGTGACTATGGAAAAGACCTGTTCTCGCGGGATGATTTCGCGGCATTGAGCGAGGCTCTGAAGTGCCTCAAAGGCCGCTTTATCCTGTCCCTCAATGACCGGCCGGAGGTACGGGAGATTTTCAGTGGCTTTGAGATTGAAGCCGTGAACTGCACCTATTCGATCGCTGGCGGAAACGGGCCGGTGGCGAAAGAGGTGGTGATCTCGGGGTGAACAGCTTCGCAAATCCTAGGATGAATATGGATGAGGTGGATTTATGTGTTCATTTACCTAGCTCGTCCACATATGAAGCTAGCAAAGAAGCGGAGACATGCATGACCGTCCTATACACCATTGGCTACGAAGGAACCGACATCAGTCGTTTCATAACAACACTCCAGGCGGCCGGCGTAAAACGAGTGGCTGACGTTCGTGCCGTCGCTGTTTCTCGAAAAAAGGGGTTCTCCAAACGAAAGCTTGCGGAGAGATTGGCCGAAAACGGGATTGAGTATGTTCATTTTGTCGATTTAGGTGACCCGAAACCAGGGCGAGAAGCTGCACGTGCTGGTAGATATGAGGAGTTTCGTGATATCTATTGCAACCATCTTGAGTCGCCAGAGGCCCAAGAATCTCTCGGTAAATTGAGGGCTATCGTTTCGGAAAAAGCGACATGTCTCCTTTGTTTTGAACGAGACCCCAAGACGTGTCACCGATCGATTGTTGCAGCCGAAGTGATTGAGCAAGAGGCATCGATATTCGATTTATATGGAGATGATCCTGATCGATACATCCGGAATGCAGACAGATTGCCGCGCTTTGGTGCTCGTAAAAGCGTTACCGCAGCCTAGTAAGAAGCACGGTGAAACGGTTTGTTGTGCTGCAGTTACGGCAGACAACCAATGGAAAAGACTTTTTCCAATTAGGTTCCGACATCTAACTGGTGAGAACGCCTTCAAGAGATGGGATTGGGTGGAGTTCCGCTACACACCACCTCCACATGATCGACGGACTGAGAGCTGTCGCGTCCATGAAGAGAGCATCCATGTGATAGATCATATGCCACGTTCAAAGCGTAGCCGGTTCCTATCCCCTTTTATATCACGTTCAATCTCGGACGCAGCAAACAGAGGAAATTCTCTTTCGCTGCTTCATCCCATTCGCCCCAAGTTCATTATCAAATCGAAAAGTCCCCAACGGATCGAAAGGGAACGGGAAGCATACAAGAGAGCGGCCTCGCAACTGACGATGTTCGACAAAGAGCTTGCCGCTATAGAACCCTCACCTCACGATTTTAGATTTCAATTCGAAGATGCTGACGGCCGCCACGACTTCGCTAACGCGGACTGGGAGGTTCATGCAATGTACTGGAACGGCCTTAAGAGAGGCCAATCAGAAGCAGAAACGCTCGATTGGATTTCGAACACCTTCAATGAAGATTATCCGAAGAAGGGCATGCTCTTCGCTGTCGGCAATCAGGCGAAACGTCCGCAGACTTGGCAGCTGTTGGGCGTACTGAGGGTAGATCTAGATACACAAGGAACATTGGACCTCTGATGCCTCGTGCGCGGCCATTGGGTTTGCTGCCTATGTCTGAAGGAGATTGGAATTGCCTAAGAACCTAGTAACATTCGGATCAGCTGTTGCCAGTGACCTGTTGTCCTGCTTTGCCATACCAGGGGGAGGAACGCTGGGATATCTGGCTGGTGCCTTTATGGAGGAGCGGCAGAAGAAGGCCGTTGATACCTTTTTGGCTGAGCTGTCCAACGGATATCATGGCGAAATTGGCTTTGAGGAAGCGGATATCGATCCCCTCATTTCAATTCTATTGCGATACTCCAAAGCCGCATCAGACGGTGCGGCGATTATCAACCTTCGACTTCTTAGCCAAGTGGTTTTGGGTCTTAAAAAAAATAAGACGCTAGACGATGATAACTTTCTTCGATGGTGTGCCGTACTCGAGCACTTAACACGTGCCGAACTCTTGATGATTGGCTTTTCGATCGTCATTGATCGCGAATTTCAAGTCAAAAGCAAAGACGATCCAAGAAGAGTTTTTTGGCAAGTACTTAAGCAAAGAATGGAAGCTGGCGGATATAGCCCGTCTGAAATTTCATCACTTGCAGCGTCAGTAGGCCGATATGGCATTTTGGTCCCGGTGAGCGCATTTGGTGGTTTGAACTATGAGGCATCGGACTGGTTGCGCCAATTGGGCGATTTGGTTGATACCCAGTTAATTTTAGAAGGGATGGCCACTTGAGGAAAAGATCGACAGGTTAGTGAGGATCAGCACCACAGTTCGCCAGATCACAGTACTAATGATCAGAATTTACGTCTCAAATAAACCGCCTCAAAATCTCAAATAGGCCGCCGAGCCACAAACACTGTATTCATTGAGAAATTTTGGTAGCGGGAGAGGGACTTGAACCCCCGACACGCGGATTATGATTCCGCTGCTCTAACCAGCTGAGCTACCCCGCCGCCAGCCGCCGAATGTTATCGGGCCGGACGGGCGGCATATAGGATGCGGGTTGCTCTGCTGTCAAGCGTGGTTTGGGCTTTTCTTTGCGCTTCGCCGGCCTGCGTCAGACCTGCGCCTTGCGGGATCCACCCGGGCCATGCTGTCGGGCCGCCACCGAGGGGGCGCGGCGCCGGTTCCGTCGAGCCCGGATCCGGCATGCGCCTGGGCTTCACGGCTCAAATTTGTGGCGAAGACTGCATCAGCACCGGACGGGTGTGCGGCCCAAAAAGACGTCATGCCGCACCTCCCCGCTTTCGCACGCTTCCGGCCCCGCCTTGCCTAAACCAGCCATCGGGTCTAATCCCGTCGGTCAAAGACCATGACACGAATGACACAGGATCAGCACCTGCCATGACACCTCCCCTCTCCCCGAAAGTGGCCGTCGTCGGATGCGGCTACTGGGGTTCCAATCACGCCCGCACCTTTTCCGAGCTCGGCGCCCTTTATGCGGTGTCCGACCGTCATTCCGAGCGTGCCGAGGCGCTGGCGGCCATGCACGGCGCCATGGCGATGGCGTTTGAGGATGTCCTTGCTGACCCCGCGATCGACGGCGTGGTTCTGGCCTTGCCGCCGCAGTATCATGCCGATCAGGCAATTGCAGCGCTTGAGGCCGGCAAGCATGTGCTGGTGGAAAAACCCATCGCCCTGTCGGTTGCCGATGCACGGCGGGTGGTCGAGGCCGCACAGAAAGCCGGCCTCGTCGCCATGACCGGCCATGTGCTGCGCTTCCATCCGGCCTTCGAGGCGCTTGAGGCGATGATCGCGACCGGAGATCTCGGCGCGGTGCGCTATATCCATTCCCACCGCGTCGGGCTGGGCAAGTTCCACGCCGAAAACGATGCGCTCTGGGATATCGCGCCGCATGACCTGTCGCTGATTCTCGCACTCACCGGCGAAAAACCGATCAGCGTGCGCGGTGTCGGCTCGGCCATGCTCAACCGGCTGTCGGATTTTGCCCATCTTCACCTGCAGTTCAGCTCCGGCGTGCGCAGTCACGTCTTCGCTTCCCGGCTCAACCCCTACCGCGAGCGCCGGCTCACCGTCATCGGCTCGAAGGCCATGGCCGTGTTTGACGATGTCGCTGACTGGAACCAGAAGCTTGCCGTCTATCATCACAAATTGTGGGAAGACGACAATGGCTGGCAGTCCGAGATGGTCGACCCCAGCTATATCGAGCTCCCCGACGGCATGCCGCTGACGCAGGAATGTGCCCACTTCCTCGACTGCATCCGCACCGGCGCGCATCCGCGCACGCCGGTGGCTGATGGCCTGGCGGTGATCGAGATCCTGTCGGAAGGCACCGTCCGGCACGACTGACGCGCCTCGGACCGACGAGAAGAGAAGGCTTGAAGCTGGACGCTCAGGCCGCCGGCTGCAGCAGGTCAGACAGCATCGCCTCGGCAGCGGCGGACCGCTCTGAACGGTCGATAAAGCCGCCGCCAAACACCCGCGCCTCGTCACCCGGTGCGGAATAGAGCACGCAGGCCTGCCCAGGCGCCACGCCGGCTTCGCCGTCAACCAGCTCGACCGAGATCTCACCATTTTCTGCAACACGCAGGATGGCAGGCTTCGGCGGCCTGGTCGAACGCACCTTGGCAAAGCACTCGAGCCCATCGGGGCCGATATCGGCAAGTGGCGTATCCCCGAGCCAGTTCATCTCGCGCAGGATCACCCGCCTTGTATCAAGCGCCTCGCGCGGACCGACGATCACCCGCCTTGAGCGGGCATCCAGATGCACCACATAAAGCGGATCGCCGGTGGCCACGCCAAGACCCTTGCGCTGGCCGATGGTGTAATGAACGATGCCCGGATGCTCGCCCAGCACGGTGCCGTCAATATGGACGATATCGCCGGCCAGCGCCGCATTCGGCTTCAGCTTGGTGATCACATTGGCGTATTTGCCCTGCGGCACGAAACAGATGTCCTGGCTGTCGGCCTTGTCGGCGACGATCAGCCCCATTTCCTCGGCCAGCTCCCGCGTCCGGCTCTTGGGCAGTTCGCCGAGCGGAAAGCGGACATAGTCCAGCTGCTCCTGGGTCGTTGCAAACAGGAAGTAGCTCTGGTCCCGGTCGGAATCGATCGGCCGGTACAGCGCCCGCCGTCCGGGATCACCAGGCGCCGGGTTGGCGCGGGAACGGATATAGTGCCCGGTCGCCATCGCATCGGCGCCCAGGTCCCGCGCGGTTGCCAGCAGATCGGCGAATTTGACGGTCTGATTGCAGGCCACGCACGGGATCGGCGTTTCTCCGGCCACATAGCTTTCCATGAACGGGTTGATCACCGCGTCGCGAAACCGCTTCTCGTAATCGAGAACATAATGCGGAATCCCCAGCGTTTCGCACACACGGCGGGCATCGTCGATGTCCTGCCCGGCGCAGCAAGAGCCGGCCCGGTGCACCGCGGCACCGTGATCATAAAGCTGCAGCGTCACGCCCAGCACATCATAGCCCTCGCGCGCGAGCAGACCCGCAACAACCGAGCTGTCCACGCCGCCGGACATGGCGACCACCACCCGCGTATCGCGCGGGTCCTTGTCAAAATCGAGACTGTTCACTGTATTCCCCGGCATTCAACAGCGTTCAAGGCGCTGATCAAGCGGTTGCAAAAATGTCCATCCGGACAGCGTCTTTATAGGGTCTGCGGCGCTGCGCAACAAGATGTCTGTGGCTCACGGGGCCAATTCGCCGCATTCCGGCCCACCTGTGCCAAAAATTACCAAATCCTTTCCGGGCCCTTAGCCAATTTTTAAACCCCCGCCTGTAGTCTCTGCTCGATAGGTCTTGAGTATGTAAGAGAGTCCAATGACCGAAATGGTACGACCCCGCGTCAAATATGTCATCGGCCCCGATGGGAGCCCGTTGACAATTGCCGATCTGCCCCCCGCCAACACCCGTCGCTGGGTGATCAGGCGCAAAGCTGAAGTGGTGGCCGCAGTTCGCGGCGGCCTTCTCAGCCTTGAGGAGGCGTGCGAGCGCTACACGCTGACAGTTGAGGAATTCCTCTCCTGGCAGTCCTCGATCAGCGATCATGGGCTTGCAGGCCTGCGCACAACGCGCATCCAGCAATACCGGCATTGACGTCGCGGGCATGAGCCTCGAGGGGCTCATCCAAGACCTCCCGACACATCGGTCATAAAACAGCATCTGGCGGACACAATCCGTTGCGTCAGATGCTGCCGTGCTGCCAGTCCGCTGCGCATTGCCGGCGCGCCTTCGCGTTGTCGCTCAAATCACTATTTGAGCGCGCAGGCATCCGGCTGGCCACCGAACCTGTCCCCACACTTCCGGGGGTCAGCAAATGTCCTGATCGGTTGGCGATCGTCTCACGGCCTGGGTAGATGCCTCAGCCGTCCGGCCAGCCCGTGCGCCAGCGCCGCCAACAGCGCTGAACCGGCATAAAACCACAATCCCAGCTGGGAAAAGGCCTGGGCGATCCCGCCGGTCTTGGCGGCCACGATCACCAGGGCAACCAGAACCACATCCATCAGCGACCAGCGGCTCAAATGCGGAAGCACCCGCATCGCCAGGCCAGATCCCCGTGTCAGTCCCACCGCTTCCGCCGATATCGCCACCAGCTTGACCACCGGGAACAGCACCGAGACCAGACCCACCACAATGGCAAGTGCGGGATCTCCCCCGTTCCACAATGTTGCAACGACCTCGAGCAGCGACGGTGACGTGTCAAAAAAATACAGTGTTTCAAACCGCATCAGCGGCAGCACGATCCCCAGACCGAAAAACAGCGGAGCCAGAACCAGCGCCATGGCAAGCGTAAGACGCATAAATCCATTCTCCCGCTTCCAAAAGCTGCCGGCGGCTCGCCATTCACAAGTCGTCAAATCTGGTTCCGTCATCAGCGGCCATGCGCTAGATTCCCGAAACGGCACGGATCTCCTTATCCGAGTGCGACCGGGATTGGCAAACAGGAGCGGACATGCAGATAACTGAGGAAAATCTTTCGAGCGGCGGCCGCTATGTCGCAAACCTCGATGGCGCAGAGGCCGAGATGACCTTTTCGCGCGCCTCCCCGCAGCTCATCATCATCGATCACACCGGCGTGCCTGACAGCCTGCGGGGCAAGGGCGTCGGCCAGGCCCTGGCGCTTCATGCCGTGCAAGCCGCCCGTCGCGGCGGCTGGAAGATCATCCCGCTTTGCCCGTTCTTCAAGGCCCAGGCCCAACGCAATCCCGACTGGCGCGATGTGGTGTCGTAGGGAAGGATGCTCACGAGCGCCGGCTCGCATCCCGCCACAAACAGAAACCATCTGAAAATATGTTTGAAACCAAAACACTGACGGCGCGGGCAACCACCCACGCCTGGCCCGAAGGCCATTTTCAATGTGCCAACAGTCTGGCCTTGGCTCAGCCTGCGCGGCTTGAGCGGTGTCCGGCATCGCGCACTTCCAGTGCGGATGCCTTCTCATACTCGGCCTGTGCTTCCTCGACCGCCAGTTCGGCCGCATCAAGCTGCACCCTCAATTCCTTGATCGAGATCTGCAGATTGTCCGCTCGCTGACGCGCCGCCTTGGCGAAGGTTGGATAGGCGAAATGGGAGGGGTCGATGTTACCGGCCTTTTTTTCCTCGGCAGTGATCTGGTATTCCAGTTCAGCTGCCATTTTTTCCATTTCTGCCATCATCAGTTGGATCTGCCCAAGCTGACGGGTTTTTTCGTTGACCTGAAACTGTTTCAGGCGAACATGGCTCTCACGCGACTTCATACGCAATACTCCCGTGATGCGAGATCCCGGTTAATGAAACTCGTTACACTGGCAAACTCGCCAGTCCCGATTTGCGAATAATGACCGCGACGTTAACTTTTAGCACTTCGCGGTAACCATTCGTTTACGGGCATCGTTAATACTACGCTCTATGGTTTAAGGCGGGGTAAACGGAAAACATGATTTTTTTCGCTCGTCTTTCCGGAGTCCTTTGAATCACTTGGCAGCATTTCTTGATGTGAAACTTCAAGAAAGTCAGGAGATTTTTTGGAAACAATTTCAAGAGTATGCCAGTGATAATTAACATTCCGATAGCGGTTGCCTAACCTGATCAGAATTTGTTAACCATTCCGTGGCAGCCTCCAAATCAGGCAACGACTGGATCCGTATCGCGTAAGTGGATCTTAAAACCTTGCGGCGGCGGAAAAGGGGATAAATATGCGGGTACTACTGATCGAGGACGACAGCGCGACAGCTCAGAGCATCGAATTGATGCTGAAGTCTGAAAGCTTCAACGTGTACACCACGGACCTGGGTGAAGAGGGCGTCGATCTCGGCAAACTTTACGACTACGACATCATTCTGCTCGATCTCAACCTGCCGGACATGTCCGGTTACGAGGTCCTGCGCACTCTCAGGCTTTCCAAGGTCAAGACACCGATCCTGATCCTTTCCGGCATGGCCGGGATTGAGGACAAGGTTCGCGGTCTCGGATTTGGCGCCGACGACTACATGACCAAGCCGTTCCACAAGGACGAATTGGTGGCGCGCATTCACGCAATCGTGCGGCGTTCCAAGGGCCATGCCCAGTCGGTCATCACCACGGGCGACCTGGTGGTCAATCTCGACGCCAAGACCGTCGAAGTCGGCTCCCAGCGGGTTCACCTGACGGGCAAGGAATACCAGATGCTGGAGCTGCTTTCGCTCCGCAAGGGGACCACCCTGACCAAGGAAATGTTCCTCAACCATCTCTACGGCGGCATGGACGAACCGGAACTGAAGATCATCGACGTCTTCATCTGCAAGCTCCGCAAGAAGCTCGCGACCTCGGCCGGCGGAAAGAACTATATCGAGACAGTCTGGGGCCGTGGCTATGTGCTGCGCGAGCCGGATGAAAACGAGATCCTCGAAAGCGCTTGATTTGACCGCACGTTTGCGGACAGCTTGATCGCCGATACAAAGAACCCGCCGGGCCGGCGGGTTTTTTGCTGTTTAAGAGGTCGATTGAATTTCCCGGGAGCCGGTCACAACGGCACTTGCCATACCGGTGCCGGCAGACACGGCTTGCGCGCTCATGCAGGACAGCACAGACGCCAGGGATCAGGCGGCCGCTGCCGTGTAAGGCGCAAAGGCTTCGGTCAGGCTGCGGCGGTCGAACGGCTTGAGCAGGAAATCATCTGCCCCTGCTCGCTTTCCGGTCATCATCTGCTTGAATTCTTTTTCGATCATCAGATAGTAAATGCGCACATCCTTGCCGCCTTCCATCTGGCGGACGGATGAAATCAGGTCCAGCGCCCCGGTCATTCCGGCATCAACACACAGGATGTCAGGCAGCTGCGCATCACACATGATCATCGCTTCGCCGGCATTTGATGCTTCGATAACGAGACAGTCCAGCCCGGTCATGATGCGCTTGGCAACCTTGCAGATTACGGCTGAATCATCGGCAATCATAAAGCGGCGCATGGCAAATCTCCCTTGGCGTATTCCCGGCGCACCCTGAGGCGGATGCGCCGTCGATAGCAGGAAGACTAGCTCAAGGGAGCGAATATTTCGTAATCAGACAGGCTTAACGGAGCGTTGCCGTGCGATCTGCGTCATACTCAGTCCGCAGGCTTCGGCTCGGCCGTAAACACCACTTCATCCGCATTGGCAGAGCAAGTCAGCACTAAACCGGCTTCATCAGCCAGAAGCACGGTGTAATAAGGCTGGATCGAATGGGCATCGATCGCCTCGTCCACGTCACCGGAATAGATTTCCAGGAATTTCGGTGGCACCCGAACCATCCGGCCCTTGCAGACAAGGCGGAACCGCGGCTCCGTTTCCGGGGTCTCGATCGTGACGTCGATTTCGCCGCCACGGGGAATAGCGCCATAGGCGACCAGGAACAGGTTCAAGAGCAATTTGACCCGGTTCTTCGGGATGATGGCGCGCGGGCCATTCCAGGTCACTTCGGTCTTCTTGTCGGCCGACACATAGTCGAGCACGGCCTTCTCGGCCTCGCCGGTGTCGATGGATGCTCCGACCGAGCCTGACGCACCGAAGGCAAGCCGGGCAAATTTCAGCCGCACCGAAGCGTTGAGCGCACTGGTGCGGATCAGGTCCATGGCATCGGCATCCGCGCCGCCCTCATCAAGCAGCTCCAGGCCGTTGTTGATTGCGCCCACGGGCGAAATGATGTCGTGGCAAACGCGGCTGCACAGCAATGCGGCCAGGTCCGGACCCGCCAGGGTCAAGTTATGGTTCTTCGACATCAAAAATCTCCTTTTTGTGCCCCACGCGTCGAATCGGCTGGGCAGCAAAATCGCACCAGGTGCCTTTAATCGCAAGCGCTGCCGGCCAGAAGCCGGTGAACGGACCAATCGCCGACAGTCGCCAGAAAGATATCGCCCTAAAGACACCACATTTGGTAAACCGCTTATTAAGATCGGCAGGCCACAATGTGATCAATATTTCTTGCGGTATCTACCGTCCCATCAACGGAGTGGACCCGATGATCACGTCCCGCTTGTGCCTTCGTGCATTTGCCACTTTCTGCCTTTCCCTGCTGTTCATGGCAGCGACATTCACAGGCACAAACGCGCAGTCGCAAAATTCGTCCCAATACGACATGCAGGAGATTATCGACGCCGGCCACGGTTTTTTCGGTTCCACCTCCGGTGGTCTCGCCAAGCTGGTCGAAAAGGCTTTTCAGTCTTACGGACTGCCCAACGGATATGTGCTGGGCCAGGAAGCCTCCGGCGCCTTGATCGGCGGGCTGACTTATGGGGAAGGCCAATTGTTCACCAAGAATGCCGGCCAGCATGAAGTGTTCTGGCAAGGTCCATCGCTGGGCTGGGACTACGGCGGCAATGGCAACAGGACCATGATGCTGGTTTACAACCTGCCAAGCGTCGAGGGTGTCTATGGCCGCTTTGGCGGAGTATCGGGCTCCGCCTTTGCCGTCGCGGGCCTCGGCATGACGGTGCTCAAGCGTCAGGGTGTGGTCGTCGTGCCGATCCGCACCGGCGTCGGCGCACGTCTGGGCATCAATATCGGCTATCTCAAGATGACACCGGCGCCGACCTGGAACCCCTTCTAGGGTTCAGGACATTTCAACACTTGAAGCGGCCCGCAGCGGCCGCTTTTTGTTGCATTGATGCTGATGAATTCAATTTTCAGCAAGTCATACTCGACGCTTGAAGCTTGCCGATTCGCTCCGTCCATGCTTAATGCATAGCGAGTTTCAGCCGGGCACATCATGAGCCCCGCACATGACAATATGGATGCGTAGTGATCGAGTTTGTCCTGTTATTTGCGCTTGGTTTTCTGGCCGCTGCCCTGATTGCGCTGATTGTGGCACCGATCATTCAACGCCGCGTGGTGAGTTTGACCGAACGTCGTATCCGCGCCAGCGTGCCGCTGTCTGCCGCCGAAATCCGTGCCGAGAAGGATATGGCAAGGGCGGCTTTTGCTGCCGAAAATGCCCGTCTGTCGATCGATCTGAAACACAACCGGGATCAACTCGGCGAAAGTGTTGCCCGCGGAACGAGGCTGAGCAACGAGCTTGTCGCGATCCGCGCCGAAAAGCTCAACACCGAGAAACTGCTGGAAGAGCGCGAAGCAGATATTCGCGATCTGCATTCGCAAGTGCATGACCGTGATGCCAAGATCACCACACTGACAGGCAATTTCAGCGATGCGGCCCGTTTGGCCGAAGCCCGCAAACACGAGATCGCGGCCCGCGACGACCAGATCAACCGGCTCGGCACCGAGATCGAGGAACTGCGCATCGATCTCGTCACGCTCGACACCGAAGCGGAGAACTTCAAGTCCCAGATCCGCGAGCTGCGCACCGAACGCAACGCCTTGCGCGATACGCTGAAGGACACGGAGACCGCCAACCGCGACCTCGAGAACAAGCTCAAGAGCACCGAAGAGCGGTTGGCGCAGACCGAGGAAAAGCTGTCAAAATCCATCATCACCCTGACCGATCGCGAAAACGCGCTTGATCGGCGGATGGCTGAAGTCGACCGCTTCAAGAAAAAGAACCGCGAGCTCTCCGACGAACTCCGCGCTGCAAAGACCGCCGCAAAAGAGGCCAACAGGCTCGCCCGCAAGGCGGCGGTCAACGGCCGTGACACGGCCTCTCGACCGCCTGAGGCGGCGGAACCTGCACCCGAGGATGCCCCATCCGAGACCGAGGCCGAAGCAACCCCCTCGTCCGTGGCACAGCCCCCCGCTCCAGCTTCGGAAGACACACCTGCAAAACTGTACGAGAGCACCCCGCCTGTTGCCGAGTCCGGAAGCCAGAAGCGCCCTGTTACGGCAAGCGCAACGGAGCCAAAAGCCACGCCCGAAGCGTTGCAGGAGCTCGAGGACCTTTCAGAGGACGAGAAAATCGACCGGCTCCGCGCCCGTCAGGCAGCCCTCATCGAAAGGCTGCTGAAGGCTGACAAGAGCGGCAACGACGAAGCCTTGCGCCGGGAAATTGCTGTGGTTGCCGCCATGATGGTGGAACTGACCGCCAGCCGCGACGGCAGCTCCTCGCCGGTGTTCAGGATTCTCAAAGGCCGCGAAGCGCTTGCCCAGCCAGGCAGCACCGAGCCGAGCCTGGCGGCGCGCGCACGCGACATGCTCGCCAATCACTGACTGAAACCGCTGAAGCAGCAGCTGAGGCCGTCTGAGACGGCCGTTTCTAGATTGCCCGCCCCATGCGCGTCGCGGCATGCCACAGCGCTATGCCGCTCGCCGTCGCCACGTTCAGGCTGTCCATACCCGGCGCCTGTTCGATTTTCAGCGTCTTGATACGCGCCATGATGTCTGCTGGAAGCCCCTCACCCTCGGTGCCCGCCAAAAGCGCCAGACGACGTGGCGGAACATAGCTGCTCAGCGTCTCGGTTCCGCGCGGAGACAGGCCGGCAACCTCGAAACCATGCGCCGACAAGGTGGTGACCAAGTCACCGATCCCACCTGCCCGGTAGAACGGAACCCGCAAGGCCGCTCCGACCGAAACACGGATCGCCTTGCGATAGAGCGGATCGCAACAGGCGTCATCGAGCACGATGCCGTCGGCGCCAAACACACCGGCATTGCGGAAAATGCCGCCGATATTGTCGTGATTGGAAATGCCGCAGGCCGCCACCAGTAGCGCCTGCTCCGGCAAGTGAGTGAGAAAATCTGAAAACGATGAAGCCGGCACATGGCGCCCGAGCGCCAGAACGCCCCGATGCATGGCAAAGCCGACCGCAGCATCCAGCACCTCGCGCCCGGCAACATGGATCGGACACGCCGGATCGATCCGCTCCAGCAGATCGCCAAGACCGTCGACCCGGTTTTCGAGCAGCAACAGCTTTTCCAGAACGAAGCGCTGCGAGCCTGCCTCGGCATCAAGCAGTGCTTTGAGCACAACCTTGCCTTCGGCGATGAAGCGGTCACCGCGTCCGGCCAGATCCTTGTCGCGCATCGTGGTGAACTCGGCGATGCGCGGGTCCGAGGGGTCGGTGATCCGGATCAGCCGTGCCTGCCGGTCCAGACCCATGATCAGCGGTTGATCACGACGATGTCGCTGACCAAGCGGCCGACCGAAATATCATGAATGATCAGGCGCATGGAGCCATCCGACGCACGCCCGTAAAAGCCGATCCGGTTGCCGTCGAGTGTCACGTTTTCGACCGTGAAACCGGCTGGCAGCGCGGCGACGCCTTCAATCGGCGCATCGGAGGGCACGCTGGCGGAGGAGGCAGCCACCTGCGCCCCGCTGTCGTCCGCGCGCGTGAATTTATAGACAAGCGCGCCCAGCACCGTCATAAGACCGATGAACATGATGCCGATCGACACGGCCAGCAGCCGTACCATCTTGCGCCGGACTTTTTCCATTTCAGGATCAAGCGGCTTTTCATCGAGATCGTCATCGTTGATTTTCGACATTTCTATTCCTTGCCGGGCGGACCCTGATAGTGAAGAACGCGACACCGTTTAACGAAGCCGAGACCGATAGGGAAGCCCAAGACGTGGCAGATAGCCCGTTGGACCGGCAAACTCTGGTCGCAGGCGAGGATGCCGAGGGCCGTCTCGATGCCTGGCTGGCCGCGGAACTGGAACCCGACCTGTCGCGCAGCCGGATCAAGGCGCTGATCGAAGCCGGGGCCGTCACCGTCAACGGCAAGGCGGCCAAACAGGCCAAGCACAAGATCCATCCCGGCGACCGGGTGGAACTGGACATGCCCGAACCGGAGGATCCTGATCCGGTCGGCGAGGATATTCCGCTCGAAATCCTTTATGAGGATGACGACCTCATCGTCATCAACAAGCAGGCAGGCCTGGTGGTTCATCCCGGTGCCGGGAACTGGACCGGCACGCTGGTCAACGCCCTGATTTACCATTGCGGCGACAGCCTGTCGGGCATCGGCGGCGTGCGTCGCCCCGGCATCGTGCATCGGCTCGATCGCGACACCACCGGCGTGATGGTGATCGCCAAGAACGATCTCGCCCACCGTCATCTGGCCGAGCAGTTCGCCGACCATGGGCTCACCGGTCCACTCGAGCGCGCCTACCAGGCCATCGTCTGGGGCAAGCCCCAGGGCCTCAAGGGCACCATCAACGCCAGCCTCGGCCGCGCCCGTGACCGCATCCGCCGTGCAGTCCGCACCGACAATGGCGACGATGTGCGCCATGCGGTGACCCATTATCTGGTCTGCGAGCGCTATGACGAGAAGCCCGATGGCACCTGCGCCGCTAGCCTGGTTGAATGCCGGCTCGAAACCGGCCGCACCCACCAGATCCGCGTCCACATGGCCCATATCGGTCATCCGCTGATCGGAGACCTGGATTATGGCGGCGCCTACCGTACCAAGGCCAACCGTCTGCCCGAGGAAATACGTGACGTGGTCAATGATTTCCCGCGCCAGGCGCTGCACGCCTTCCTGCTGGTTTTCGAGCACCCCACAAGCGGAGAAACGCTGCGTTTCGAAGCGCCTTTGCCGGCGGATATGGAAGCCATGCGCGCGGCACTGGCGACCCTGTAGGCCAGTTCTGCAAAGAACTTCACGTGACCGTGATGGCGCCAGCCCCTTGATCCCGGCTTTTGCCACAATTAAGTGCCACATAGGACAACTCGGATGCGATGTTCGGTCCGGGCCTGCAGGCTTGCCGTTAGGAAGCCGTTTTTCGGGATAAGGGGGTGCTATCATGGCCCAAGTAAAACTGCCGTCCATTTCTGCCGGCGAGAACGGTCTCAACCGTTACCTCGCCGAAATCCGCAGGTTCCCCATGCTGGAACCGCAGGAAGAATACATGCTCGCCAAGCGTTTCCTCGAGCACGAGGACACCAAGGCGGCCCACAAGCTCGTCACCAGCCATCTGCGCCTGGTCGCCAAGATTGCCATGGGCTATCGCGGCTACGGCCTGCCGATCGGCGAAGTCATTTCCGAAGGCAATGTCGGCTTGATGCAGGCGGTCAAGAAATTCGACCCCGAGCGCGGCTTCAGGCTCGCCACCTACGCCATGTGGTGGATCAAGGCCTCGATCCAGGAATACATCCTGCGCTCGTGGAGCCTGGTCAAGATGGGCACCACTGCCAACCAGAAGCGGCTGTTCTTCAACCTGCGCAAGGTCAAGAGCCGGATCCAGGCCGTCGAGGACGGTGACCTGCGCCCCGACCAGGTGGCCGAGATTGCGACCAAGCTCAACGTCTCGGAAGAAGAGGTCATCTCCATGAACCGCCGGCTCTCCGGCGACGCTTCGCTCAACGCGCCGATCCGCGCCAGCGAGGGCGAATCCGGCCAGTGGCAGGATTGGCTGGTCGACGAGTCCGAGACCCAGGAAGACATGCTGGTCGAGCAGGATCAGCTGGAAACCCGCCGTGCCATGCTCAAGAGCGCGCTGGACGTGCTCAACGAGCGCGAAAAGCGCATCTTCGAGGCCCGCCGCCTGCGCGACGACCCGATCACGCTGGAGGACCTCTCCGGCGAATTCGACATCTCCCGCGAGCGTGTCCGCCAGATCGAGGTCCGCGCTTTCGAAAAGGTCCAGGACGCCGTCCAGAAAGCCGCCGCCGCCCGCGACAAGGCACTGGTAACCGTCGAGGAATAAGCGCTAGGCGCTGACCGCTACAGACCCCGGAAGCGGAGACGCTTTCGGGGTTTTTGTGTGCCTTCCTCTCACGTTCGTCATCCTCGGCCTCCGAGCCGAGGATCCATGTGCAAACCGCCAGACGTTTTGGCTTGGCTTTGGATCCTCGGCTCGGAGGCCGAGGATGACGACGGAGGTATATGGCGGCAATACCTGTCTGCCGTTATGCCGGCCCCCGATCCGGTATGACGGAGAGCAGAGACAACGCCCGCCAAACCTCACCCCACGCCAAAACCCCGCGCGCGAAGAACAATTCGCCGTCGGCTTGAGGCATCTGCTGATCCGGCAGTAATCCGGACCTGTGGGGCGCGGGCGAAAGGCCCGTGGTGGAAGGAAGTGGGTGGATTGGCGCGTTTCACCCGCGCCCCACCGGTGAGGGAACGGCCGCTTTCCGGGCGCCCGTGGGATCCTTTCCGTGCGATGGCAAACACAGTCCTGGGCGTTTTGTCCCGTTCGGCTGTACCGCCAGCCGAACCCGCCCTTGCCTGCCCGCTCCCGGTCTCAATACCGTCCAACGTGATCAAGCCTTGTCAGGACCAGCGTCCTGGCGACGCCGCCGGTGCTGGCGCGGACCAGCGGGCTCCGGTTCCGGCAAGATGCCGGGGTTTCCTCATTCGCCGGACTTCCAGCTCGCAGGTACGGCCCCCGCAAACCGAAACTCACCGCCTTCCGCCAGCCAGGGCTCCGTTAACCCCGGCCATCCGTCGGCGGCGGAAGGAAGAGCAAGTGTGGCACGGGTGAAAAGAGTGGGGAAAAAATCGCAAAGTTATTTGGGTCAGGAGATTGCCCGACGTATCGGGATGCCGGACGGGGCACACTACAGCTGGTGGTGTCGCCGGACGCGAAGCGGTGGTTCAGGCCAATGCGCCCGTTTCCGGTTGCACAGCGCTTTGCGCCTGTTTCCGGGCGTCAAGCTGTTCCTGCAGGATCGCAACATTGCGCAGATTGGCCTTGAAACCGACGTCAAAGAGATCGCCGATCACCGGCACCAGGCCAATCACGTAATCGGCGGCGGAATTGGCGACCATGCGGGCAATATGCCGTTTGCCGATCCCCATCCTGTGACCCCGCCAGATGATCCAGGCGGAGGGCGCCGCCACCAGAGTATCGCCGATGCCCGGGACCAGACCGATGAGCGTGTCCAGACCGAAACGGATCGACGTGCCCGGCAGGACAAACCGGCTGTCGAGCGTTCTGGCCAGCCGGTTCAGGTGATCGAGCTCGCGCTCGATTTCACTCGGTGTTTTTTGCTCAAATGTGCGTGCGGTGTCAGACATGAGACACCAACTGTTTCGCCGCAGGTTTGTTCCGCTTGCCACGGCGCGGGCGGGAAAAACTCACAATGCCGTCGCCCTTCCGCACCTGCCTGAGGTTACAGGACGAACATGAAGTGCGCCATCGATTGCGCCGGCACAGGAGACTGGGGGCGGTGACGCCGCCTCCAGCCTAGCCTCCGGCCCGCGCCCAGGCGTCAAGCGCCTGGTTGAACACCTCGGTGCCGCTGGCGCCTTTTTCGAGCGTGATCAGCGCCTGGCGGCCGTTGGAATAGACCAGCGGGATATCGATCCAGTTGCGCTGGCGCATCAGGTCGATATTGGCCTTGCGGGCCTCATCCAGATCATTCAGCGCCACCATGTAGAAGTCCTGAGTAATCTTGGCCGGCACCGCGATCAGCGGTGAGCCCTGGTCGGCCTCGGTCTGCTTGAAGGCAATGCGCTGCAGCTGGTCGATCGAGCCGCCGTCGAAATCCGGCGGCAGGGCAAAGACGATCTCGACGATGTGGCTGGCGGGAAGCGACGGATCGGTGTTGCGCTTGATCGTGATCAGCGCCGCCAGGCCGGTATCGGGGTTGTTGATCTCGCCACGGATGACCTGCTCGTCCGGCCCCTCGGCGGGTTGCTCGCTGACCAGTGTCCAGACCACGGTGCCTGGCTTGACCTCGAGCGATTGCTGGCCAAGGCGCTCCTCGTAGAGGATCATCTTCTGCGCCACGCCAAGCGGCTCGGCGGCCGGAGCGGTAGCATCCTCGGACGGAACCGTCGCATCGGCAGTGGCGGCTTCAGCCGCAGCTTCGTCAGCCGGAGCGGCATCGGTCAGTTCCGCCACCGAGCGGCCTTCGACGGTGTCATCAACCTCGGGTCCCGGAGCCGGACCTGGATCGGTCTCGGTTCCATCCGGATTGAGCCGCTGGGTGAACTTGCCGCCGTCATCCGATGTCTCCGGATCGGCCAGTGCGGTTTCGACCGGCGCCGGTTCCTCGGCCGCCTCAGGCGCATCCGGCACGGATTCGGCTGCCGTGTCCGCTTCGGTCTCCGCTGCCGGTTCGATGTCTTCGCTCACGACCGGTGTGTCGACCGGCGAGGTGGAGAACATAGCGGTGAGCGTATCCTTGTAGCTCCAGCCGAGAATGGCCACCAGAGCGACAAAACCAGCAATGATGACAAGCGCCAGCAAGCCACCCCTGCCGCCCTTCGACGGCGTCGCGCGGCGCATGGGCCTCGCTGCAGCCGGCTCGCGCGGTGCATTATCCAGTCCGAAAACCTTGTCATGTGCTTCACCGACCAGATCGCCGGGCTGGGACCCGGCTGCAGGCCTGTCCAGCACGTCGTCGAAGCTCGCGTCGGCGTGAACCGGCTGGTCCGGTCTCAGCGCAGTGTAGGGCTCCGGCTCGCCGTGGCGCACCGGCTCCAAATAGGGCTCGGGTTCGGCAGGGAAAGCGGGCTCGACATAGGGCTCAGGCTCCAGGTGGGGCTCTGACTCCAGATAGGGGTCCGGCTCTATCTCGGCCTCTGGCTCCTCATGGGCAGCAGGGTCCTCCGGAAAATCCGTTTCAGCTTCCGCTGCATAGACCGGCTCTTCATCTGGAAACGAACCCGGTTGCGGTTCCGGATCCGAAAAGACGGCCGGCTCGGACGGTGCCTGCGGCACCGGCGCCGGGGTGGCGACCGGCCAGGGTTCCGGTTCCGGCTCGGGTTCTGGCTCAGGCTCGGGTGCCGGCTCTGGCTCTGGCTCTGGCTCGGGTTCCGGCTCTGGCTCGGCAAGCACCGGGCTCTTTTCCACCATCGATTCGAGCTCCGCCATCAGCGCGTCGGTCTCGTCCTCGTCGGCCGGCAGGGCCTCGGCGTGTTCAAGCTCGACTTCGTCAATGGCGGCGCCTAGCTTGTTGAGCTGGCGTTCGATCACCTCGTCGGACGGCGGCGGATTGATCGCTTCGAGCTGTCGGCGAATGGCGGCGCGCGCCTTGTCATAGACCTTGCTCCGGTTTTCCGGAGTATTGTCAGGAAGGTTGTCGACCGCCTTCCGGATGACTGCTACAAAATCCGCCATGACTTACCCTGGTTTGGTCCCGTAAAGCGCTTCAAATCACGCGTTGGCGCTAACCTAGTCTTCAAACGGGTCAGTCACAAGTATGGTGTCATCCCGCTCAGGACTTGTGGACAACAGTGCAACCGGTGCGCCGATCAGTTCTTCGATCCGCCGCACATACTTGATTGCCTGTGCCGGCAGGTCAGCCCAACTCCGCGCGCCCACGGTTGTTCCCTTCCAGCCTTCAATGGTTTCGTAGATCGGGGTTACGCGGGCCTGCGCGCCCTGGCTGGCCGGCAGGTGATCGATCCGCTGTCCGTCGAGATCATAGCCGACGCAGATCTTGAGCTCTTCCAGCCCATCGAGCACGTCGAGCTTGGTCAGCGCGATGCCGGTGATGCCGTTGACCGCCACCGCCTGGCGCACCAGCGCCGCGTCGAACCAGCCGCAGCGGCGCTTGCGGCCCGTCACGGTGCCGAATTCATGGCCGCGCTCGCCCAGGAACTGGCCGGTCTCGTCGTTGAGCTCGGTCGGGAACGGCCCCTCGCCCACCCGCGTGGTGTAGGCCTTGGTGATGCCGAGAACGTAGCTCAGCGATCCCGGGCCCATGCCCGAACCGGCGGCAGCCTGGCCGGAGATCGTGTTCGACGAGGTGACGAACGGATAGGTGCCGTGGTCGACATCGAGCAGCGTGCCCTGCGCGCCCTCGAACAGGATCCGCGCTCCGGCCCGGCGCTTCTTGTCCAGAAGCAGCCACACGGTCTCGCGGAACGGCAGGATGCGCTCGGCCACGGAAGTCAGTTCCTCGAGAATGGTCTCGACCGAGAATTCCGGCTGGCCCAGCCCGCGGCGCAGCGCGTTGTGGTGGGTCAGCAAGCGGTCGACCTTGGCCGGCAGCGTGTCGAGATTGGCAAGATCCATCACCCGGATCGCCCGGCGGCCGACCTTGTCCTCGTAAGCCGGGCCGATGCCGCGGCGGGTGGTGCCGATCTTGGTGCCGGAATTCGACGCCGCGTCTTCACGCAGGGCATCGAGCTCGCGGTGCAGCGACAGGATCAGCGTGGCGTTGTCGGCGATCCTGAGATTGTCGCCATTGACGACGACACCCTGCTCGGCCAGCCGGTCGATCTCGCTGACCAGCGCATGCGGGTCGATGACCACGCCATTGCCGATGACGGCGAGCTTGCCCGGGCGCACGACGCCCGAGGGCAGCAGCGACAGCTTGTAGCTGACGCCGTCGATGACCAGCGTATGGCCGGCATTGTGCCCGCCCTGGAAGCGCACGACGACATCGGCGCGCTCCGACAGCCAGTCGACAATCTTGCCTTTACCCTCGTCACCCCATTGCGACCCGACGACAACTACGTTGGCCATGACAACCCCTTGCAAAGTGGCCTCACCGATGAGGCCCGGAAAACAAAAACCCGCGCATGCATACAGACTTGACCGGGCAAAATCGACCCTAAGACGCCGCGATCAGGTGTTTTTACGTGACAATTTAACACCTAGACGGCAAAGGCCGCACGCGTGACCCGGACCCGGCCCGGATTTTCCGCGCAAACCCACTGCCGCATGTGCCGATCGCCCTGTCAAACATGCCATACCACGCAGAAATTGCGTATGGCTGGACAAATTCCCTGTGTTAGGAAGGGTCACCGGACCCGGCCCAGACCGGCCAATCCCATGCGAATGCCTCGAAAGGCCTGCCGTGATCATCCGCGCTTATCTGTTTCTGGCCATCACCGCCCTGTCCTGGGGCGGCAATGCCGTCGCCGGCAAGATGGCCGTCGGCCATATTTCGCCGATGCTGCTGACCTCGATTCGCTGGGGGCTGGCCTTTGCCATCCTGCTGACTTTCGCCCTGCCGCAGGTGCGCCGCGACATGAAGCTGATCCGCGCCAACCTGCCCCTGCTGATGGGGTATGGCGCGGTCGGCTTCACCGCCTTCAACATCCTGCTCTATTCGGCGCTCGAATACACCACGGCAATCAATGTCGCCATCGAGCAGGCCGGCATGCCGATGGTGATCTTTCTCGCCAACTTCATCCTGTTCCGCATCAAGGCGACCCCGGCGCAGATCCTGGGCTTCCTGCTCACCCTGTCAGGCGTGGCGATCACGGCCTCGAGCGGCAGCCTCGCCCGGCTGATCGGGCTCGAGCTCAACCAGGGCGACGCGCTGATGCTGCTCGCCGTCGTCTGCTACGGCGGCTACACGGTGGCGCTGCGCTACAAGCCTCAGCTGCACTGGCAATCGATGATCACGGTGATGGCGGGGGCCGCCTTCCTCACCTCGCTGCCGTTTTCGGCCTTCGAGGTCGCGCGCGAAACCGTGATCTGGCCCGACACCACCGGCTGGCTGGTCGCAGCCTTTACCGCCGTGTTTCCCTCGCTCGTCGCCCAGGTGCTGTTCATCAAGGGCAACGAAATCATCGGCTCCAACCGCGCCGGCATCTTCATCAACCTCGTGCCGATCTTCGGCACGCTGCTCTCGGTGATGATCCTCGGCGAGATGCTGCATCTCTATCATGTGGTGGCGCTGGGGCTGGTGCTGGGCGGCATCTGGCTGTCGGAGCGGGGGAAGAAGTAGGGGGCCGGCCAACCAGTGCGGCATCAGGCTTCATCCGGGGCACGCAGTCCTTCGGCAACACTGCGAATGACATCGGTCACCGGTGGAAGCCGTGCAGGCATTTGCCGCCCGCGGCTGGATATCAGCCACAGATCATGGCTGCGGCTTTGCGGCAGCGCCACGATCTGCAATTTATCCCGGTCGGGATAGGCGTCCACCCCACTGCGCGGCAACAGCGTATAGCCGATGCCATATGCGACGGGTGCCGGGATCTGGCTGATCTGGTTGACGAAGGCGCGAACATGCAGCCGATCCGAGCCTTTAAAGGTTTTCGGAAAGTTCAGAGCGAACAGCTCGTCCGCATAGGCGAAACCATCCGGATGGGCGACGAAGCCGCGTTTGTCGAGATCTTCGAGCGATATGTCCCGGGTGTCCTCGCCGGCGGGAACCAGAAGGCAAAGCTCCTCCACCCCCAGCCGTGCGGCCTCGAGCCGCGGCTGATCCGGCCTGTGGCCCACCACTCCGAGATCGAAATGCCGGTCCAGAACGCCGGTGATGATGCGCTCGCGCGGCGTGGCCTCCAGCCGAACGGTCAATGCAGGCGACGCCTGCATCAAACTCAGCAGTCTCGGATAGAGCAGCATCGCAAAGCTGCCCGAACAGCCAATGCTGACCTCACCCACATCCGGGGCGTCATGCGCGATCGCCTGAACCAGGCTCTTTTCCTCCCGCCGCCGCGACTGCCCCATTGCAAGCACCGCTTCACCGGCCGGGGTGAGGCTGAAGCTTTTTCCGTGTTTGGTGATCAGCGCGTGGCCGACCTGCTCCTCAAGTTTGCGCAGGTGTTGGGAGACCCCAGGCTGGGTCATCCCGAGCACATCCGCAGCGCGGGTGAAATGCCCTGTTTCACAAAGCGTGGCAAAGGTCTCTAGCCAGCTGGAATTCAGCACGATCATTCCATTTCATTATCATTTACACAATAAATGATAATTTCACATTTCTGAATGGCAAGTCTAGATTTTCTTCACGCAATCAGATCAAGGAGAGCAAGATGCTGCCGACCCCAAGAAGTTTTTCCCATATAGGCCTGTCCGTTCCGAACCTCGACGCCGCCGTGAAATTCTACTCAGAAATCCTCGGCTTCTACACGATCATGACCCCGACGGAGGTCGTTGAAGACGACAGTGAAATCGGCCGTATGTGCACCGATGTCTTCGGCCCTGGCTGGAACAGGCTGCGCATTGCCCATATGGCCACAGCCGACCGGATAGGCATCGAGCTGTTTGAATTCGACGGCAACCACGCGCCCTCGGACAATTTGTCTTTCCGCCAGCACGGCACCTTCCACTTTGCCATTCAGGACCCCAATCTGGAATCGCTTCTGGAAAAAATCGTCGCAGCGGGCGGCAAACAGCGGATGCCGGTCCGGGAATACTTCCCCGACGACAAGCCCTACCGCATGGTCTATGTCGAAGACCCCTTCGGCATCGTCTTCGAGCTCTACAGCCACAGCTACGAGTTGACCTATTCGTCCGGCGCCTATGCCTGACAGGGCTAATCAGCAAGCCAGCCGAACTTCAGAGCCCTCGCTTTCCAGACAAGCGGGGGCTTTGTCAGTGCTGTGCGATCGCGCTTGATCGCGAATATGGCTGTCAGCGTGAAGTGGTGCATCTCGGAAAATGGGCAAGTTTCCAAACGCAGCAAGCTCAAGTTTGACCCCGCGCAAAGGGCCGTGAAGAAGCACGAGCGAAGCTCATCGCAACTGCTCCAACCAGTCAAGAAAAACCGACAACCGGCGTAAACCCGATACACGGGTTAAATAGAGCGCCGAGATGTCCAGAGGAAGGATATCCAGCTCCCCTTTGAAAAGCTCGATCACCCGGCCCTCCGCGATGTCCCGGTCAATCATGTAATCGGAAAACCGAGCGATCCCCATACCGCTCAGAACCAGATGCCGAACCGCTTCACCATTGGTTGCTACGACTGAGGCGCCAGGTTCGACGGAACGCTTCAGGCCTTTGAACCTCAATTCATTGATATGGGCGGGAGCCGAGAAGATCACCTGTTCAAGTGACACAAGGTCCTCCGGACTCTCTGGATGCCCGACACGGTCCAGATAGGATGGCGCGGCGACAAGCCGCCATTCCGCCTTGCCCAGCCGGCGCTGCAGCAAGTCACTGTCAGGCAGAGTCCCGAAGCGGATCACCACGTCCGCTTGAGATTCCATGAGATCCACCACCCGGTCCGTCATATCGATAGTCAGATCAATCTCGGGGTAGCGCGCATGAAACTCCGCCAATCGCGGCGCAATCACGTGCAGCACGTAAGGCACCGGAGCATTGATCCGCAATGGCCCCCGCGGCGCTCGACTGCCCGTGGCGATATCAGCCAAAACTTCGGTCCGCTCCACGATGTCACGCGCAGCCTTGAGCAAGTCCCGCCCCTCTGGCGTCACCTCTATCCCGCGCGTAGAGCGCCGCAATATCGTTACCCCGAGTTGCCGCTCCAATCGGGTTACCGTCCGGCTCAAGGTTGAAGGAGCTGCACCGAGCCGGCGGGCTGCTTCGGCAAAGCCGTTGCTTTCAATCACAGCTATGAACGCTGCAAGGTCTGAAGTTTGCGGCAATTCGTGCGTCATACGCAAAAGCCCTTTCCAGTTCAGCTCATTCACGCAACGCATATCCGCTGCCATGTACGGGGTCCAGTCCATTCCCTACAGGAGACACCCATGCCCCTCGCACTTTGGGCGCTGACCATCAGCGCATTCGCCGTCGGAACGACAGAGTTCGTTATCGTCGGCCTGCTTCCCACCATCGCCGATAGCCTCGGCGTTTCGCTTCCCTCAGCGGGCCTGCTGGTCAGCCTTTATGCCTTGGGCGTCACCATCGGCGCGCCAGTCCTGACCGCTCTGACAGGGGGACTGCCACGAAAGACCCTGCTTCTGGGCCTTCTGTTGCTCTTTATCGTTGGCAACACCTTTGCCGCCTTTGCACCCGGTTATGGAAGCCTTATCGTGGCCCGCTTCATCACCGGTCTGGCCCATGGTGTCTTCTTTGCCATTGCGTCCACAATCGCAACCAGCCTGGTAACGCGGGAAAAGGAAAGTTCGGCAATCGCCATGGTCTTCATGGGTCTGACGGTTGCGCTGGTCACCGGCGTGCCGCTCGGCACCTGGGTCGGCCAGACTTTCGGGTGGCAATCTACATTTCTCGGTGTCGTCGCCCTTGGCCTTGTCGGCCTTGTGGCCAGCGCCATTCTGGTTCCTTCCAACCTGCCACAATCACCTCCCCCCAGCCTGCGCGCTCAGGCAGAGGTTCTGACCTCTCCGCGCTTGTTGCTGGTCTACTTGATCACGGCAGTTGGATATGGCGGCAATTTCGTTGCCTTTACCTTTCTTGCACCGATGCTGACAGGCGTAACAGGACTCTCGGCTGGTGCAGTCAGCCTCGTGATTTTGCTCTACGGCGCTTCAGTGGCTGCAGGCAACATTCTGGGTGGCAAGCTTTCCGACCGCGTTGGTCCCGTCCCGGCACTGACACTGATCTTTATCGGGCTCGCGTTAATGCTGACAGCGTTTGGCCTGGCACTCTCCTACCCTGTTGCTGCGATCGCCGTCGTCGCACTTTGGGGCGGCTTTGCATTCGCCAATGTCCCGCCGCTACAGACCTATGTGGTGCAAATCGCTCGAGAAGTCAGCCCCGCAGCAGTTGACGTGGCCTCCGGCCTGAACATCGGCGCCTTCAATCTCGGTATCGCATTGGGGGCCTGGTCCGGCGGTTTGGTCGTCGAAAATCTCGGCCTCGCGGCCACGCCGTTTGTCGGTGCGGTAGCCGTCATCGTCGGCATAGGATTGACACGTCTGTCCGGCCGCATCGGCGGTTCTGCAGGTCTCGCCGCCTCAGCCTAGGGATGAGTGCTCAGCCGGTCTGAAGCATCAATACTTCTGGTATGCCAACCCAAGAAAACATGCCCCCGAAACTGAAAGCCAGGTTCGGGGGCAGAGGATTCAGTACAGCGGTCAAGCTCAGTCCACGTTGAACACCAGCGGCTTGGCCTGCTTGATGGCTTCGTGGGCGGTGAGTTTGTCGAGCACGTCCTGGCCGACAACGTCGTCGACATAGAGCAGCGCGATGGCGTCGCCGCTTTGCTTGTCGCGGCCGAGCTGGAAGTTGGCGATGTTGACGCCGGCGTCGCCGAGCGTCGAGCCCATGAAGCCGATCATGCCGGGCACGTCGGTGTTGGCGATGTAGATCATGTGCTGGCCGACATCGGCATCCATGTTGATGCCCTTGATCTGGATGAAGCGCGGCTTGCCATCCGAGAACACGGTGCCGGCAACCGAGCGGGTCTGGCGTTCGGTGGTCACCGTGAGCTTGATGTAGCCGTCATAGACGCCTGACTTGTCGCGCTTGACTTCCGACAGCACGACGCCCTTTTCCTTGATCATGATCGGAGCCGAGACCATGTTGACGTCGGCGACCTGGTTGCGGATCAGCCCGGCGAGCAGCGCAGACGTCAGCGCCTTGGTGTTCATGCCGGCGGTGATGCCGTCATAGAGGATCTCGATTTCCTTGATCGGGCTTTCGGTGACCTGACCGGCAAAGGAGCCGAGCACATCCGCCAGACGAATGAAGGGCTTGAGGATCGGCGCTTCTTCCGCGGTGATCGAGGGCATGTTGATGGCGTTGGAGACCGCGCCCTTGACCAGGTAATCCGACATCTGCTCGGCTACCTGCAGCGCCACGTTCTCCTGCGCTTCCGTGGTCGAGGCGCCAAGATGCGGGGTGCAGACGACGTTGGGCAGGCCAAACAGCGGGCTTTCGGTCGCGGGCTCGACTTCGAACACATCAAAGCCCGCGCCGGCCACATGGCCCGACTTGATGGCTTCGGCCAGAGCCGCCTCGTCGACCAGGCCGCCACGGGCGCAGTTGATGATGCGCACGCCCTTTTTGGTCTTGGCCAGCGCTTCGGCATTCAGGATACCGCGGGTCTTGTCGGTCATCGGCACATGCAGGGTGATGAAATCGGCGCGCGCCAAGAGCTCGTCGAGCTCGACCTTGGTCACGCCCATTTCCTCGGCCCGCTCCTTCGACAGGAACGGGTCATAGGCGACCACATGCATGCCGAGCCCGATCGCCTTCTTGCAGACGATGCCGCCGATATTGCCTGCACCGATGACGCCGAGCGTCTTGCCGGTGATCTCGACACCCATGAATTTCGACTTCTCCCACTTGCCTTCCTGCGTCGATGCGTCGGCTGCGGGCAGCTGCCGGGCGACGGCGAACATCAGCGCGATGGCGTGTTCGGCGGTGGTGATCGAGTTGCCGAAGGGCGTGTTCATGACGATGATGCCGCGGCGCGAGGCCGCCGGGATATCGACATTGTCGACGCCGATGCCGGCGCGGCCGATGACCTTGAGATTGGTCGCAGCCGCAATCAACTTTTCCGTCGCCTTGGTGGCCGAGCGGATGGCCAGGCCATCATACTGGCCGATGATTTCGAGCAGCTTTTCCTTGTCCTTGCCGAGCTTCGGCATGAAATCGACGTCGACGCCGCGATCGCGAAAAATCTGGACGGCGGTTTCCGACAGGGCGTCGGATACGAGTACGCGAGGTGCCATGATGGCCTCCATTGCTAAGATCAAATTATGGGAAGTGAGCAGGCTGGCCGCACCGGATTGGTCCCGGTGCAGCCATCAGGCAAGTCTCAGGCCGCCTGGCTGAGCGCGGCCTTTTCCTGAGCAAAGGCCCAGGAGAGCCACGGCGTCAAGGCCTCGAGATCGGAGGTCTCGACGGTTGCGCCGCACCAGATCCGAAGACCGGCAGGAGCATCGCGGTAGGCGCCGATATCGAGCGCCACGCCTTCCTTGTCGAGACGCGAGACCAGCGCCTTGGCGAAAGCAGCCTGCGCGTCCGGCGCCAGAGCCGAGACTTGCGGATCGGTGATCACCAGGCAGACCGAGGTGTTCGACCGGGTCTCGTCCAGTTTGGCGAGATTGCCGATCCAGTCGTTTTCGGCCACGAAGCGACGCAGAACATCAGCATTGGCGTCGGCGCGGGCCATCAGGCCCTTGAGACCGCCGACGCTCTTGGCCCAGGTGAGCGCATCGAGATAGTCCTCGACGCAGAGCATCGAAGGCGTGTTGATGGTCTCGCCCTTGAAGATGCCCTCGATCAGCTTGCCGCCCTTGGTCATGCGGAAGATCTTTGGCAGCGGCCAGGACGGCACGTAGCTCTCGAGCCGCTCGACCGCGCGGGGGCTGAGGATCAGCACGCCATGACCGCCCTCGCCGCCCAGCACCTTCTGCCAGGAGAAGGTGGTGACATCGAGCTTGGCGAAGTCGAGATCCTGCGCAAACGCCGCGGAGGTCGCATCGCAGATGGTCAGGCCCTTGCGGTCGGCCGGGATGAAATCGGCGTTTGGAACCCGCACGCCCGAAGTGGTGCCGTTCCAGGTGAAGACCACGTCGCGGTCAAAATCGATCTGGCCGAGATCCGGCAGTTCGCCATAGGGCGCGGTGATCTTGCGCACGTCATCGAGCTTGAGCTGCTTGATCACGTCGGTGACCCAGCCTTCGCCAAAGCTTTCCCAGGCCACCATGTCGGTGCCGCGGGCGCCGAGCATCGACCACATCGCCATTTCGACGGCGCCGGTGTCCGACGCCGGAACGATGCCGATGCGATAGTCGTCGGGCACGCCGAGGACTTCGCGGGTCAGCTCGATGGCCTGGCTGAGTTTGGATTTGCCGATCTTGGCCCGGTGCGAGCGGCCAAGGGCCGCGTCAGCGAGCGCTTCAGGCGTCCAACCGGGACGCTTGGCGCAGGGACCAGAAGAAAAACGGGGATTGTCCGGACGCAGGTCCGGCTTCGTGTCAGTCGTCATAATGCTATCCTTCCAGATAGTGGCCCCTCGTTGGGGAGGGGTGGCCCACTGGCGGGATTAGACCCCGGGCTTTTCGAAGTCAAGCCGCATTATGTGCTGCACAAAAGGAAAAGGGCGGAGATGATCCGCCCTGTTCCAGACTTGCGATGGTGCGCGAACTACCAGAGATCGTAGCGCAGGCCGACGCGGACCTCATGGACATTGATGCCCTTTCGTTGCGAGATGGTGGAGCCGTCAAACTGCGCGTATCGGGCGTTTGGAGCAGAGGTGAACTGGTAACCCATGTCGAGCGACAGGTTCTTGGTCAGCTGATAGCCAACACCCGCATTCAAGGCGTAGGCAATACTCCACTGATCATCTTCATAGCTCAAAAGGGCGACATCAGCTGGATCGGTGTAGGAAGCCTGCCCGCTACAGACAAATGTGTTTGTGGTCTGCGACACACCGGCCACGCCCGTCGTTACCTGCGATCCTTCACAACGTGCGTTCGCGCTTGCGGTTTGCTTGGTATAGGCCACCCCTACCCCGCCGCCCACATAGGGTGTGAAACCGGCGATCGTGCCGAGATCAACATAGCCGTTCAGCATACCCAGATACATCGAATTCTTGATCGTGACCCCGCCGGCGCAATTTACGCTGTCAGCGGAACTTGTCGTGTTGACGGGGACCACGGCGACGCCTGCAACATAGTTGGTGGTCGTGATCGTTCGCGTGCCGCCACAGCCACTGGTAAAGACACCGCTTTGGGCGAACGTCTTTTGCCCGAAGGTGCCGAGATTGAAATCCATACGGAACAAGTCATTGAGATGATATCCGGCGCCTATGCTTGCCGTCATGTTCGAATAGTCGTTCTGGTTGGTCACCAGGCCAGTTGCCGCGAATGTCGGCAGGCCCTGAAGCGGATTTGAAGCGCCGACAACCGTGCTGCGGTATTTGGTGTCGACCTGGTACCCCAGGTCACCGCGCAGATACCAGCCCGACCCGACTTCCACCGTCTTTGTGACCGGCAATTCGCTGCCATAGAGGATCTGGTCCAAATCCGCAGCCTGAGTCGGCGCGACCAATCCGGTCAAAGCCGCAATGCAGGAGGTGACAGCAATTCGCATAGACATGACCGAGTTCCCTTCGATAGATCCGACCTGCCTTCGCCCGATGGCGCACGCAGACCGTGTGAAGGTCACTATGAACAGGGCTGGTTAAGTCACGGTTAATCATGTTCATTAACCGTGTTTTTTATCGCTTCATTTGGAATTTCACGAGCTTGGGCATCTCGCACCAAACAAAAACCGCCCGGCTGCTGAGCCGGGCGGTCAAGATCTTGGTCAATGCTGTATAAGTGGCCAGGGTCTATTTGTAGACCACAGGCATGATCGGGGCAGGCTCGACATAGACTTCCTGTTCTGCACAGCCACCGAAACCGTAGCGAAGGCCGCCGCGCACTTCATGCGAGTTGATCGCCTTGTGGTAGCCCTGGTACCCGTTGCTGGTCAGGCTCTTGAACATGGCGCCGCCGGAGATATGACGATAGCGATAACCGACATCGGCCTTGACGTTGCAGGTTACATCCACCGACGCACCAGCCATCAGGGCGTAGGTAAAGCGCCAACCGGCCGCACCGCCATGGTTGAACGAAGGGTCGCACAGCGTCGGGTTGGCCGTCGAGCACGAGGTGTTGTTCAGATCATCCCACTTGACGCGGGTGCCACCAAGACCGCCACCGGCGTAGAAGGTGAAACGGCCCTTCTTGTAGAGATCGACATAGGCATTTGCCAGCAGGCTCAGACCCGAGACCGATGTGATGTCGGTAGAGGTACAGGCGGTTGCCACACCACAGCTGCCGATGGTCGAGCCGCGGAAGTTTGCCTTGGCGAAATAGTCCAGCGTTACGTCGGTCCGCAGCTTGGAATTGATCTGGTAACCGACACCACCGCCGACGCTGTAGGAGTTGCGCAGTGACGCTGTTGCAAAGGGTGCGTAAGTGCCCAGTCCACCCTGGAAGAAATCGGCGCCCTTCATCTTGTTCCAGGAATATCCGACATCACCGCGGAGATACCAGCCACCAGCGGCGGAGACCGTCTGGACCGGCGCTTCATACACGGGCGCTTCAACATAAGGGGCGGGCAGCACATCAGCAGCACTTGCTGCACCTGCACCGGCAAGCAGCATGGCCGTACCGGCCAGAAGTATCTTTCTCATGACAGACTCCATCGTCGAGACATGCGCTGTCGCCGGCGTTGGTGACAACACGATTGTTGGTTCGGGATGGATAATGAAGCAGAAAAGTTAAAGCGTACTTAACCACGTCTCTTTACCAAGACTCGAGAATCCGAGAGCAACTCAACAGCGAATACTGACGGAGCCAAAGAGTTTTGCGCACCAAAACAGGACAATAGAATGTTGCCCACGTTATCGGCGCAAGAATATAATGATACTGGCTAGCTACAGCCTCGATATCTGCAACAACCGGTTGCAGCTATCTCAGACCGCGAAGCCCGTAGTCAGGACACTCATACCCTTGCGCCCTGGCAAGACAGCCCGGCTCGCAGCCCTGCACCGGGGCTGTGACAAGTGATTGTGGAAATATCAGGCCGCGTTGCGGACGCCCGAAATCACGCTGATGAGCTGATCGACAACTGTCTCGATCGCGCCTCGGTCATCCCCCTCGGCCATCACCCTGATCAGGGGCTCTGTCCCGGACGGACGAATAACAAGACGTGCTGAGGGGCCGAGAGTAGCCTCGGCATCGGCAATCGCAGCCTTGACCAGAGCGTCATTCAGCGGATTTCCACCGGAATGACGGACATTCTTGAGGATCTGCGGCACGGGCTCAAAACGACGGCAGACCTCCGACACCGGCCGGCCCATTCGCTGCACACAGGCCATCACCTGAAGCGCTGCAACCAGACCATCTCCTGTGGTGGAGAAATCCGACAACACAATGTGCCCTGATTGCTCGCCACCAACATTGAAGTCATGCTTGCGCATATGTTCGACCACATAGCGGTCGCCGACCTTGGTCCGCGTCAAAGACATCTTGTTGCCTTCAAGGAACCGCTCAAGCCCCAGATTGGACATCACGGTCGCCACGATGCCGTTACCGCGCAGCAACCCGTCGGCTGCCCAGGATTCCGCGATCAGGGCCATCAACTGGTCGCCATCGATAACCGTACCGGTTTCATCGACGATCAGCACCCGGTCTGCATCGCCATCCAGTGCAATGCCGATATCGGCGCGAACTTCATGAACTTTGCGGGCCAGCGCGACCGGGTGGGTAGAGCCGCAGTTGAGATTGATGTTGGTGCCATTCGGCTCCTCGCCAATGGCAATCACGTCGGCACCGAGCTCCCACAACGCCGCCGGCGCCACCTTGTAACCGGCACCATTGGCGCAATCGATGACAACGCGCATGCCTGACAGGGTGATGTCCTTGGGCAGCGTCCGCTTGGCAAATTCGATGTAGCGGTCATGCACACCATCAACGCGCTTGGCCCGGCCGATCGAATCGGGACGCGCCAGCTGCAGATGGATGTCCTCGTCCATCAGCTCCTCGATGCGATGCTCGAGATCATCGGAAAGCTTGAAGCCATCGGGGCCGAAGAGCTTGATGCCATTGTCCTGATAGGGGTTGTGCGACGCGGAAATCATCACGCCGATATCAGCACGCAGCGACCGTGTAAGCATCGCCACCGCCGGGGTCGGGATCGGACCAAGCAGAAACACATCGAGGCCTGCGGCGGTAAAGCCCGCCACCAGCGCGTTTTCGATCATGTAGCCCGAGAGTCGCGTATCCTTGCCGATCACGACCCTGTGCCGGTGATCACCACGGCGGAACAGGTTTCCCACTGCGATACCGACGCGCATCGCCAGATCCGGCGTCATCGGCGCCTTGTTGGCCTGCCCACGAATTCCATCCGTGCCGAAATATCGCCTGCTCATAAGCCCCCCACGCAATTCCACTCTTTTATTCTTGCTGACGATTGTTCCTACATTATCAGGCAAGAATACAATCAGATTTTGTTACTAACTGTTGCAATACACATAAAACAGCCGCCCTGGCGGCGGCTGTCCATTGTTCTGACCGGCATGGCTGATGCGGCCGATGCCTATTGCGGCTGTGGTTCCAGTCCGGCATCGGGCTCATCGCCCTTCTTGCCGGAACCACCCTTCTTTGCACCGGCCGTCGGAACGGCAGTTCCACGGGTCGGAGGTGTGTCATCGCCAATGTCGCGTGCGGGCTTTTCGCCGCGGATCAGGGCGTTGATCTCCTCGCCTGTCAGGGTCTCATATTCGAGCAGCCCTTCAGCGATGGCAATGAACGCCTTCTTTTTCTTGGTCAGGATCTCGCGGGCCTCGTCATAGGCCTGGTCGATCAACCGGCGGATTTCGCTGTCGATCTTCTGTGAGGTCGCTTCAGACACGTTCTTCTGCTGCGCCACCGAATGACCAAGGAACACTTCCTGCTGGTTCTCGCCATAGGCGACCTGTCCGAGTTCGTCGGAGAAGCCCCATTCGGTCACCATCGCGCGCGCCAGCTTGGTGGCCTGGACGATATCGGATGATGCACCGGAGGTGATGTTTTCCTTGCCGAAGGTCAGTTCCTCCGCAACGCGTCCACCCATCATGATCGCCAGCCGCGAGACCATCCACTTGTAGCTCATCGAATAGCGATCGGCTTCCGGCAGCTGCATGACCATGCCGAGCGCACGGCCACGCGGAATGATGGTCGCCTTGTGCACCGGGTCGGCCGCGGCCACATTGAGCGCCACAATGGCATGACCGGCTTCATGATAGGCGGTGAGTTTCTTTTCTTCCTGGGTCATGGCCGTCGAGCGGCGCTCGGCACCCATCATCACCTTGTCCTTGGCATCCTCGAATTCGGCCATGGTGACGAGACGCTTGTTGCGCCGTGCCGCCAGAAGTGCACCTTCGTTGACGAGGTTCATCAGATCGGCACCGGAGAACCCGGGCGTGCCACGGGCCAGAACCTTGAGGTCCACATTCGGCGCCATCGGCACGTTGCGCACATGCACCTTGAGGATCTTCTCGCGGCCATTGACGTCGGGAAGCGGCACCACGACCTGACGGTCGAACCGGCCCGGACGCATCAGCGCAGGGTCGAGCACGTCGGGACGGTTGGTGGCGGCGATCAGAATGATGCCTTCATTGGCTTCAAAACCGTCCATCTCGACCAGCAACTGGTTGAGCGTCTGTTCCCGCTCATCATTGCCGCCGCCGAGACCGGCGCCACGATGACGACCAACCGCATCGATTTCGTCGATGAAGATGATGCAGGGCGCGTTTTTCTTCGCCTGCTCGAACATGTCGCGCACGCGGCTGGCGCCGACGCCGACGAACATCTCGACAAAGTCGGAGCCGGAAATGGTGAAGAACGGCACATTGGCTTCGCCGGCAACGGCGCGGGCCGTCAGGGTCTTGCCGGTACCGGGAGGGCCCACGAGCAGCACGCCGCGCGGGATCTTGCCGCCCAGTCGCTGGAACTTCTGCGGATCGCGCAGGAACTCGACGATTTCTTCCAGATCCTGCTTGGCCTCATCGACACCGGCGACATCGGCAAAGGTGACCCGGCCGTGGGCTTCGGTCAGAAGCTTGGCCTTCGACTTGCCAAATCCCATGGCGCCACGCGAACCGCCCTGCATCTGGCGCATGAAGAAGATCCAGACGCCCAGGATGAGCAGGATCGGCAGCCAGGAGATCAGGTAGCCAACGAGCGTGTTGGAACTGTCGACTTCCGGCTTGGCGGTGATCGACACGTTGCGCTCGTTCAACCGCTCGATCAAACCTGCATCACCGGGTGAATAGGTCTGAAATCCGGTAGCTGAATCGGTGTAGTTGCCGGTAATCCGCTCGCCAACGATGGTCACATCGCGCACGCGGCCCGCATCGATATCCTGGAGAAACTGGGAATAGGCGATGTCACGGCCAGCAGTCCGTTCCGTCGGACTTTGAAACATGTTGAACAGTGCGATCAACAGGAGCGCGATGATTGCCCACAGGGCAAAATTGCGGAAGTTGGGATTCATACTCTTCCTCGGGGATCAGGGCCTGCAGCCACCGGCGCATAACCGTATTTCGAAAACTCAATCTCTAACATAGGAGCCCTAGGGGGCGTTGCCAAGGCTCAGACCGGCGTTTGTCGTTGCACTTTGATCGCAGTTAACGCCGCAATACCGTGGGATTCGCCCCACGGGCACCGCGGTAGCGGCCTGCCTCGCGCCAAACGTGCCAGCGTCTGGGCCAGAGGCAGTTGATCAACAGGTAAAATTCGTGAACTGCGACCCAACAAAGGCCGGCAGGTGAACCCGCCGATTACGCCGTCATCCCTATGGAACTGGGTGGAGTATTCGCGCTGATTACGGGTAAAACAAGGCAGAACACCTGCGCTCGCTCCGGAAACATAAAGCGGTGATGCCTTGGACCGGTTGCAGATTTCGAACCGCTTGTCCCAGACGCCGCAATCCCCGGGAGGCAGCATCAGCCTTGCGACATCCCGGCGCTCCCGCTCAACTGTGAGAAACGCTCCCTGGCGGCGAACCAGCGTTCTCCCCAGGCTCATGACAGAACCGTTTGCCTTGCCGGAGGTCGACGCCAGGAAGCTCGCAAGCGTCGCTTTGCCGCGCCTGTCAAGCGGACGCGCTGCTCCGCCTTGCCAGTCGATCAGGGCTTCCAGTGCTGCTGTCACCACGTCCATGCGAGCGGTGGCGTCGAATCGCACCCGCACCGGACCATCGCCCTCGACGCGGCACGCCGCATCGAGCAGTGCTGCCGCGTCGCTGGCAAGCTGAAATCTCCGCATGGCGATCTGCGCCGGATCCGGGCCCTCCTGTTGCGGGGTGTGGTGCTCGAGTTGCGCGCGAACCCGAACCCTCTCGAAACGCGTGTCTGTGTTGGAAGGGTCCTCGACCCAGCCTGCGAGACCGCGGCTGCGCAGAAATTCCCTTATGGTCTCGCGGGTGAGCTCCAACAAGGGGCGCAGTACCCACAGGCGCTCCTCAAACAGCGTGGCCGTCGGAATGCCTGCAAGCCCAGGCGCATCATCGGAGGCACTACGCGCCCGGCGCATCGCCAATGTCTCGTACTGATCGTCGCGCGTATGTGCGGTCACCACCGCAGCCAGCCCCAGCCGGGCAGATGCCTGCACCAGCAACCGGTAGCGGGCCGCACGTGCGGCTGCCTGCAGGCCTGTCACCGGTTGGCCGCTTTGCCACTTGAGCGTCTCGTGCCGTATTCCAAGCCGCCTGCATTGCGCCTTGACCCAGCGCGCCTCGTCGGCGGCTGCCGGACGCAGCCCGTGATCGACTGTAAGCGCAACCAGTTTGTGCGGTGGTACGATGGCGGCAAGCCCGTAGAGCAAGCCAAGCGAATCCGAACCACCGGAGACCGCGATACCGAGTGGTCGGTGGTCAGACAGGTTTGAATAAAAATCAGTGAGGCATTCGAGAAGGTGCTGCGGCTCTTGCGTCAAAGCGCCGGAAACATCGAGCTTCACGGGGCGCAGCAATCAATCAGCAGCTTGTGCGCTGCTGTTCTTCGCTGACCTTGGCGCGGACTGCAGCCGAGGCGCCGGGGTAACGGATCAGGACTTCGCGCAAGGTCGCGCAGGCTGTTTCACGGTTGTCGAGCTTGGCCAGCGACATGCCGAGTTTGAGCAACGTGTCAGCGCCCTTGTCGGCCTGGGGATATTGCTTGTGCGCATCGAGAAAGGTCTTGGCTGATTCCTGGTATCGGCCTTGCGAATATTGAGCTTCGCCGAGCCAGAACATCGCGTCCGAGGCGCGCGGATCTTCCGGGTTGTTGGCGACATAATCCTGAAACACCTGCTCGGCCAGGGCATAGTCGCCCGCCAGCATGTGGTTGTAGCCGACCTGGTACAGGTCATCCGGCGAGGACAGGGCAGCAATGTCGCTGCTGCCATCCATCGGCTCGATGATGCCGCCGATGAGATCACCCTTGTCATCGAACCTGATCGTGCCGAGGTCGGTTTCGGGCGCCCCCGTCCCCTGCCCGGCCTGGTTGGTCGACGCCGTGGTGGACTGCTCGATTCCCGGCTGGGTGACCGACGAACCGGCATCGCCACGCTGGTTGCCGGTTTTCTCAAGCTCCTGGAAGCGGAACTCGTTGTCCTGCTGCATCTGCCGCATCTGCTCCTGCATCTGCAGCAGCTGGAAACCAAGCTCCTCGATGCGGCCATTGAGCCCGCGGACCTGTTCTTCGAGCTGCCCGATGCGGAACACCGGATCTCCGGTCTGCGCCAGGATCACCGGAGCGCGGTCTGTCTGTGCGGTTTCAATGCTCGCAGGCGGCACCAGCGAACCCTGCGAAAAACCGGATAGCAACGGCGCCGCACCGGCAGGAATTGCAAGCATGCTGATCGCCGCCGCAGCGAATAGTCTGGAAAAGGATTTCATCGGCCTGACCTCATTACACGGGCACCTGCCCTGACATCTGGAATAACGCATGGCGGGACATCAAATCAACGCACAAACCGGCCAAACTATGGTGAAACGAACCTGCCATAAAAAAGATGGCGGCCCGAAGACCGCCATCCGTCGTTTCAAAATCGCATTTGGTGTCAGCTGCCTGCGCCGCCCAGCACTGTGACCGCACGCCGGTTCTGAGACCAGCAGGAGATGTCGTCACAAACCGCGACCGGACGCTCCTTGCCGAAGGAAATGGTGCGGATACGGTTGGCCGCCACGCCGCGGGTGGCGAGATACTGACGGGTTGCTGCCGCACGGCGTGCACCCAGCGCAAGGTTGTATTCGCGCGTGCCGCGTTCGTCGGCATGGCCTTCGACGGTGATCTGATAGTTCGGATACTGGTTGAGCCACTGCGCCTGACGGTCAAGCGTTGCGGCCGCGTCGGCCCGCACAACCGACGAATCCGTGTCGAAGAAGATCCGGTCGCCAACATTGACGGTGAAGTCCTGCTGCGTGCCAGGCGCCGCATTGCCGGCGAGGCCCAGATCTGCGGCGTTGTTGGGAAGGTTGTTTTTCTTCGAGGCGCAGCCTGTCAGCACGAGCGCTGCGAAAAGCGCGATCATAGCCGGGTTGCGGGCAAATTCTTGCATGCGGCGCATGGCCGGACTCCTTGGGATTGTTTGGTTGACCATTTGTAACCGGTCGCGGTTAATCGGCATTGAAGAAAGACGGTTAATTTTCGCGGTATTTTTCAATTCCTGGCCGCGTTTGGACGCAGAATGCGGCGCAAACACGGCAGAATTCTGCCTTTTTGACGTTGTGCCGCTATTCCAGCAGCGGTGACCATGCCGGGTCAGAGGCATAGCCAGGGGTTGCAACCAGCTGCTCGTTATAACCCGTGAGGTCGATCGAATAGATCTGCGGGCCACCTGAACCGGCCGGCTGCCGGAAGAACATCAGCACCCGGCCATTGGGCGCCCAGGTCGGCCCCTCGTTGTGAAACCCGGTGGTGAGGATGCGCTCGCCCGACCCGTCGGTCTTCATCACCCCGATCGAGAACTTGCCGCCCGACTGCTTGGTAAACGCGATCAGGTCGCCACGCGGAGACCAGACCGGGGTCGAGTAGGAACCGTCCCCGAATGAGACACGGCGTTGGTTCGAGCCATCCGCACCCATGATGTAAAGCTGCTGACGTCCACCCCGATCGCTTTCAAAAACGATCTGGCTGCCGTCTGGCGAGTAGGAGGGCGACGTGTCGATGGCGGCGGTGTTGGTCAGCCGCGTGGTCTGACGCGAGCGCAGGTCCATCGTGTAGATATTGGCGTTGCCATCCTGCTGAAGGCTCATGATCACCTTCTGCCCGTCCGGCGAGAACCGCGGCGAGAAGGTCATGCCTGGAAAGTTGCCCACCAGTTCGCGCTGGCCGGTTTCAAGCTGCAGCAGGTAGACCCGCGGCTGGCCGCCCTCGAACGACATGTAGGTGATTTCCTGGCGGCTGGGCGAAAACCGTGGCGTCAGCACGATGTCGTTGGCATTGGTCAGCATCCGCAGGTTGGCGCCGTCCTGGTCCATGATCGCCAGCTGCTTCTTGCGGTCGGTCTTGGGTCCGCTTTCGGACACAAACACAACACGGCTGTCAAAATAGCCCTTCTCGCCGGTCAACCGCTCATAGATGGAATCGGCGATGATATGAGCAACCCGGCGCCAGTTTTCAGGCCGGGTGAAGAACTGCTCGCCCGACAATTGCTGATTGGCAAACGTGTCCCAGAGCCGGAATTCGGCCCGCAGACGGCCGTCGGCTTCGCGCGCCAGCCGACCTGTCACCAGCGCCTGGGCATTGATCACCCGCCAGTCCTGGAACCGCGGCGCGGCATCCGGATTTGAGATCTTCTCGATGAACGCAGCCTTGTCGATCGGCGCAAACAGGCCCGACCGCTTGAGATCGGCAGCAACCACCGCGGCGATCTGCGCACCCAGCTCATCGTTGGAGATGAAATCGGTAATGGCGATCGGCAACGGCTCGACATTGGCGCGGTTGATGTCGATCTCGACCACGGCGCGCGCCGGCGTCGATGCCAGCATCACAAGTGCACCAAGCAATGCCAGTGGCAGGAAAAGAGTGGGTTTGATCATTTTCATCATGCAGCCTTTCAGCGCTTAGAACATCTGGCTCGGATCGAAATTGACGATCACATCCGACCATGAATCATATTTCTCTTTCGGCAACTGGTAGGGCTGCGCCCTCAGCACAGCACGCCGGGCGCTGCCTGACAACGTGCTGCGCGTCCCTGCCGAGCCACCTGAAGCCGTCACATCAGGCTCGCCAATGATATTGCCGGCAGGATCGAGGCGCATCTTGACCGTCACCCGCACGTCTCCGCCATCGGCCATGCCCGGAATGATATTCCAGTATTTCTGGATCTGGCCGCGCAAGGCATCCATCTCGCTCTGGCTGAGCGTGTTGCCGCGGGTGGTCCGGGCGCCACCCAGCGAGGCGGTTTCCGTCGTCCGCCGGGCACCGCCGCCGGCAGCATCCTGCTTGTTCAGCAGTGCAGCAACCTGGTCGGCGTTGAAATCGCTCTCCTTGGTGGAAGGCTTTTCCTGGGCTTCAGGCTTGGCCACGGTCTTTTGCGGTTCCGGCCGTGTCTGCGGCACCGGGCCGGCACTCGGCAGGGATGCAAACTGCGGTTCGGCGGGCGCAGCCTCGGTGATGGCTTCGGCCACCGGATCGGGCGTCGGCTCGGCCGGCAGCGCGGCAACTTCGACCGGGGCTGGCTTCGGCTCTGCCGGTTTCTCCGCGGCCGGCTTGGGCGCAGGTTCCGGCTCTGGCTTCGGCTCTGGGACCTTGACCGGTTCCGGCTTCGGTGTTTCCGGCACAGGTTCAGGCTTGGGCGCAGGTTTTTCTTCCGGCTTTGGCGGCGCCTCGGACACCACTTCCTTCGGGCTCGGCGTCGCCGCCTGGCTGGTTGTCAGATCGACCGAATTGTCACCGGCATTCTGCGCGTCGGGCACGGGCTCCGGGCGCGAGGTGGGCGTCGGCGCCGCTTTCTCGGAGATTGGCGCAGTTTTCTCGCCCTGCTGGATCTGGGTGATCTCCTCGACCGGCACGATGCTGACCGGGAAGGATTCCACATCCTCGACTTCAAGCGTACGCGGCGCAGTGAAGGACGACAGCGCGACCCCCAGCACCAGCGCGTGCAAAACCGTTGATGTCGCCAGACTTCCCTTCATCAGCGCGCCGTCAACTATCCTGTTCCTGAAGCGTCACCAGGCCGAGATTCTTGAACCCGGCCGCAGAAATACGCGCCATCACCTTCATGACCGTGCCGTAATCAGCATTGGTGTCACCACGCACATAGATCCGTTCATTGTAGCCGGTGGTCGAAATCGCCTCGAGCTTGGCCACCACTTCGTCGACCGCGATCTCGGTTTCCTGCAGGAACACCTGCCCCGACGAATTGACCGAAACCGTAATCGGCTGGGTCTCGGAATTGAGCGCCTTGGCCTCGGTTTCCGGCAGATCGATCGGCACGCCAACCGTCAATAGCGGGGCCGCGACCATGAAGATGATCAGCAGCACAAGCATCACGTCGACGAACGGCGTGACGTTGATTTCGCTCAGCAGCTGCTTGCGGCCACCGCGCCGTCCCCGGCGCGAGCCGCCGCCTCGGCCACCCTGTACGGACATGCCCATACCGGCCCCCTATTCCGCGGCCTGACGAGCATTGGAGCGCTCGTCGATCTGGCGCGACAGGATGCCGGAGAACTCGTCGGCAAAGCCTTCCATCCGGGCCGACAGCTTGCCTGCATCAGACGAAAACTTGTTGTAGGCGATAACCGCGGGGATAGCGGCCAGCAGGCCGATGGCAGTGGCGAGCAGTGCCTCGGCGATACCCGGCGCGACCACGGCCAGATTGGTCGATTTCGACCCGGCGATTGCCTGGAACGAGGTCATGATGCCGACCACGGTCCCGAACAGACCGATAAACGGCGCCGCCGATCCGATCGTCGCCAGCGAGCTCAACCGTGCTTCCAGCCCGTCGGCTTCGCGCGCCAGGCTCACATCCATGGCCTTGTCGATGCGCATCTGCAGGCCGATCGGCGACTTGGCGCCGCGCTCGAAGGATTTCTTCCATTCCCGCATCGCCGAGACAAAGATCGCGCTCATGCCGGATGTCTTCTTGTCCGACAGGGTCCGGTACAATTCCTCAAGCGACTGTCCGGACCAAAACACCTGCTCGAACTGGTCGAGCTGGCGCCGGAACTTGCCGAACGAGATCCATTTGTCAGCGACGATGGCCCAGGTCCAGATCGATGCGCCGATCAGGCCAAGCATCACGATCTTGACGACAAAACCTGCCTCCATGAAGAGTGACCACAGTGTCACGTCGCTGGTTGCTGCAAGTCCAACCTGTTCCATTCAATAAACCCTCGAATCCAAACGCCCGGCTTTATTACCGGGCGGCCAAGACGTCACTTTTGCCGGGAGACCAGAAGTGCGCGATTGCCGCCTTTTCACTTGCTAAGTCTTCTCACGGTCAATTTTGGTCAAAGGATGGCGCAAACACCCGCACAATCCTAATGGTTTCGGTAATAATTCATTATGGTTAAGGCTTGGTTAGGATTCCTGGCCAGTTCCCCCCGGGCTGCGTGCCCGCGCCGCTGTTCAGTCCGGATGGGTGAGAATGATCGGCCCGTTGCGGCTGGCGACAACCGTATGTTCGAACTGCACCGTCAGCGCACGCGGGTGCGAGTAAAGGGTCCAGGCTCCGTCATCCGCGTCATCGGCGAAGGTTGCGCCGAACGACAGGAACGGCTCGATCGTGAACACCTGCCCGTCCTGCATCAGCCGTTTCTCGCGGCGGTCCGGCCAGGTCGCGATCTCCTCGGGCTCGTCGTGCAGTGACAACCCGACCCCGTGACTGGCAAGGTTGCGGATCAGCGTATAGCCGTTCTTCTTGGCGAACTTGCCCACAGACTCCCCGATGGCCGCAAAGCGGGCACCGCTTTTAACCTGCGTCAGACCTGCCGTCAGCGCCCGTTTGCCGTCACGCAGCAAGCGCGTGGTCTTCTGCGCCACCGGCGCAAGCCCGAAGGACGCACCGGTATCTCCGAAGTAACCATCCTTGAGCGCCGACACATCGATGTTGATCAGATCACCGGCTGCGATGACCCGGTCACCCGGAACGCCATGGGCGACTTCCTCGTTGATCGAGATGCAGGTGGCCCCGGGGAACTCGTAGCAGAATTCCGGCGCCGACTGCGCCCCGTGAGCCTCCAGATGCCGCCGCCCGATCCCGTCGAGTTCACGGGTTGTCATGCCCGGTTCCATCGCCTTGGCCATGACCTGTATCGTGTTAGCGCAGATCTTCCCGATGTGCTTGAGCTTTTCCAGCTCGTCTTCCGAATTGATCACCATGGCGACCGTCCTTTCCTTCAATGTCAGGCAGCGCCACCTGTAAACCGCGCAAGCAGGGCATCGGGCAATCGTCGCGCCCGGCCCAGACCGTTGACCACAGCCACGGTCACCGCGGCAGCGGCCAGCACGTCGTCCCCGCGAAAAATGGTCTGCTCCAGCATCATCCGGGCGCCGCGCACTTCGCCGGGCTTGGTGATGATGGTCAGCACATCGTCCATTCGCGCCGGAGACTTGAAATCGATCTCCATCCGCCGCACCACGAAGGCGACCGCATCGGCAGGATCGCTTTGGCCATGCAGCGCGCCTTGCGACACGCCCAGCAGACGGATGTAATCCGTCCGGCCGCGCTCGAAAAAATGCAGGTAGCGGGCATGGTAGACGAAACCGGAGAAATCCGTGTCCTCGTAATAGACCCGCTGGTTCAGCACATGGCCGCCGTCCTGTAGCTGTCCCGAAAGGGAATTCTCCATGCTTCTCCACCTACGTGAAATTCCGCCTCATTTATCCACAGCATCAACGTGGCGTTTGAGACAATCGTGTTTCTGTCATAAAACCGATCTATCAGGATTAAAACCATGCAGGCACAGGAGAATCACGGATGAAGATTGCAATCATGGGCGGCGACGGCTTCGTCGGCTGGCCAACATCACTGCATCTGTCCAATGCCGGGCATGAAATCCACATCATCGACAATCTGTCGCGGCGCTGGATCGACACCGAACTCGGAGTACAGTCGCTCACCCCGATGGATTCGATCCAGGAGCGCACTCGCATCTGGCATGCCGAAACCGGCCGCAAGATCCATTTCCACCTCATCGACATGGCGCGTGATTATGACGTGCTGAAGAACTGGCTGGCCGAAGAGCGCCCCGACGCGATCGTGCATTTCGCCGAGCAGCGCGCAGCGCCCTATTCGATGAAGACCGACCGGCACAAGAATTACACCGTCAACAACAACGTCAACGCCACCCACAACCTGCTCAACGCCATGGTGGAGCTGGGGCTCGACGCGCATCTGGTGCATCTGGGCACCATGGGCGTCTATGGCTATTCGACGGTCGGCGCCGCCATTCCCGAGGGTTATCTGCCGGTCGGCATCGAGACCATGGACGGCGAGACGGCGCAGCAGGATATTCTCTATCCGGCCAATCCCGGCTCGATCTACCACATGACCAAGTGCCTCGATCAGCTGATCTTCCAGTTCTACGCCAAGAACGACAATCTGCGCATCACCGACCTGCACCAGGGCATCGTCTGGGGTACTCACACCGACCAGACCCGCCGGCACGAGCAGCTGGTCAACCGTTTCGATTACGACGGCGACTACGGCACCGTGCTCAACCGCTTCCTGATCCAGGCCGCGATCGGCTATCCGCTGACCGTGCACGGCACCGGCGGCCAGACCCGCGCCTTCATCCACATCCAGGATTCGGTGCGCTGCATCGAGATCGCACTTGAGAACCCGCCGGCCCGCGGCGACAAGGTCGAGATCTTCAACCAGATGACCGAAACCCACCGGGTCCGCGATCTGGCCAAGATGATCTCCACGATGACCGGCGCCGAGATCGCCTGGCTGCCCAACCCGCGCAAGGAAGCGGCCGAGAACGATCTCGTCGTCCGCAACGAGAAGTTTCTTGGCCTCGGTCTCGAGCCGACCACGCTGAAGGAAGGGCTGCTGGAAGAGGTTGTCGACGTGGCGAAGAAATACGCCTACCGCGTCGATCGTTCGCGCGTACCCGCAGTATCGGCCTGGACCAAGGACATCGCCACCTCGATCAACCGCGACCCGGAAGGCAAGGCGCTCAAATCCGTGTCATGAGCACAGCGAGCTCTCTGCCCTCGGGCCTCATTGCCAGCAAATCGGCAGCCAGCCATCGCGCCTATGTCACTCTTGTCACCAATGCGGACTACGCCATGGGCGCGACGGCTTTGGCCCGGTCGATCCTGCTCAGTGGGACCAAAGCCGATATCGCGGTGCTGCATACCGGCGGTGTTGACGCTGCGGCACTCAAACCGCTGTCGGATCTCGGCTGCCGGTTGATCGAGACCGAGCTGCTCGACACATCCGAAGCCTTCAACGAGCGCCATGCCCGTGGCAAGCTGCACGCCAATGCGCCCTTCACCAAGGGCCGCAAGCCGGCCTTTCACTCGCCGCTCGACAATTTCTGCAAACTGAGGCTCTGGCAGCTGACAGACTACGAGTCTTGCGTTTTCATCGACGCGGATGCGCTGGTGCTGCGCAACATCGACAAGCTGTTCGACTATCCCGAATTCTCCGCAGCACCCAATGTCTATGAGACGCTAAAGGATTTTCACCGGCTCAATTCCGGCGTCTTCACCGCCCGGCCCTCGGCGGAAACCTTCACCGCGATGCTCAAGGTACTGGACCGGCCCGACGCCTTCTGGCGCAGGACGGACCAGACATTTCTGGAAACCTTCTTCCCCGACTGGCACGGCCTGCCGGTCTTCATGAACATGCTGCAATATGTCTGGTTCAACCTGCCGGATCTGTGGGACTGGAAGCAGATCGGCGTGTTGCACTACCAGTATGAAAAGCCCTGGGAAGAAGGTCACCCGCGGGCTGCAGAACTTAAACCCCTGATCGACCTGTGGCATGCCTACCTCGAAGGGACATCGATTCCGGACATTTCATCGCTGCCCAACCCATCGGGATCACACGCGGAATGAAAGCCCTGGTCACCGGCGGCACCGGCCTGGTCGGGCGCTACGTCGTCGAGACGCTGATCGATGCAGGTTATGAGGTGGTTGTCTCCGGACGGACGAAACCGGCAGAGGGCCTGTTCTCTCAGCCTGTCGAATTCCGACCCGCGCAGCTTGATCCCAACTGGAAACCGGGCGCGCTGTTTGCCGGCATCAACGTCTGCATTCATGCCGCCTTCGAGCACCTGCCCGGACGCTATCGTGGCGGCGAAGGCGATGATCCCGACGGCTTCCGGCGCTCCAATCTCGAAGGCACTCTCTCGCTTTTCGAAGCAGCCCGATCAGCCGGGGTCCAGCGTGTGGTCTTTCTGTCAAGCCGCGCAGTCTATGACGGTGTGCCGCCCGGCAATCCCCTGACCGAAGACCTCACGTTGCAGCCAACCTCGCTCTACGGCGAACTCAAGCTTGCAGGCGAGCAAGCGCTTGCGGCGATGAACGCACCGGATTTCATCACATCAAGCCTGCGCCTGACCGGGGTCTATGGCGAATTGCGCCCGAACAAGTGGGACACGCTGTTTGCCAACTATCTGGCGGGCCGCCCGGTACCGGTGCGCGCAGGTTCCGAAGTCCATGGCCGCGATGTCGGCCAGGCCGTGCGGCTGATGCTGGATACCGAGCCGGACCATATCGGTGGCCAGGCATTCAATGTGTCTGATCTGGTTGCCGATACGCGCGACCTGCTCGAGGCGCTGCATCAGAACAATCCAGGCTCTCCGCCGCTCCCGCTTGCGGCAGACAAGTCTGGCGTGGCCGAAATGGATACGAGCAAGATCAGGTGGCTTGGCTGGATGCCGGGAGGCTGGCCATTGCTGAGAAAAAGCACAGCAGCACTCAGCCCAACTCAATGAGCACGATTTCCGGCCAGGCGCCGACCCGTACCGGAAGTATTGAACAACCCAGGCCCTTGGACACGATCATCTCGCGATTGTCCTCACGGTAGTGGCCGAGTGGATAGCGTCGCGACCCCGCCGACGCCGCTGCCGGCCGCCAACCGAGTATGTTGACCTGGCCGCCATGCGTGTGACCACACAGCGTGAGGCTTACCCGGTCCGGCACGCGGGGGAAAATATCCGGTTCATGCGCCATGAGCAGAACAGGGGCGTCGTCAGACACCTGCGCCAGCGTCCCGTGCAGATCATCGATGCCGACAACAGACGATCGTCCATAGCCCGACCCCGGCAGCAGCGCCAGCTGATCGCCAAGACCTGCAATCCAGAACGGGCATCCATCCTTCTCGAGCCGAACCGACTCGTTGACATAAGTCGCAATTCCCGCGTTTCGCAGCGCACCGGCCGCGATGTTTTCCGACCGCGGATTTTTCTGGAAAGCGAGGTCCTCCCAATAGTCGTGATTGCCGAGAATGGCATGGACACCGAGGGGTGCCTGTAAAGATGCCAGCGCCTGAGACCAGTCTGCAGAACTGACATAATCACTCACCAGCCGCGTTCCCGCCGCATAATCCCCCAGCAGAAGGATGATGTCAGCATCGAGCGAATTGGCCTTCGCACAAATCGACTTGATACGTGACAGGTTCATCCATGGGTCGCAGGCGTGGAAGTCCGCAAGTGCGCAGATCCGAAGTTTCAGCCCGTCTGTCCAGCCAGGCGGCTTGAGCGCGTACCGCGTCACGCGAGGTCTGGCGAGCACTTCCACAAATGGATAGGCAGCGAGACCGGCCAGACCTACTGCTCCGACGAGCATTGTCTTGAGAAAGGTCCGGCGCGTGAGCATTCAGTCTTCTTCAAACAGGCTGGCCTGCGTCGCCGCAAGATCCTTGGGCGGATTGAGACCCATGTGGTCCCAGGCGCGCGCGGTCAGCACCCGGCCGCGCGGTGTGCGCTGGAGGAAGCCCTGCTGGATCAGATAGGGCTCGATGATGTCCTCGATAGCGTCACGCGGTTCCGACAGGCCGGCGGCGATGGTTTCGATCCCCACCGGTCCGCCGCCGAAATTGCGCACGATCATGTCGAGATAGCGCCGGTCGAGCTGATCGAGCCCGATGCTGTCAACCGAGAGACGGGTCAGCGCCTCATCGGCGATCTGCCGGGTCACCGCCTCGGCCTTGGCCACTTCCGCGAAATCCCGCACCCGCCGCAGCAGGCGCCCGGCGATGCGTGGGGTACCCCGGGCACGGCGGGCGATTTCAAGCGCGCCGTCATCGGTCATGCCGAGCCCCATGATCCGCGCCCCGCGGCGCACGATCAGTTCAAGCTCTTCGACGGTGTAGAACTGCAACCGCACCGGAATGCCGAACCGGTCCCTCAAAGGCGTTGTCAGCAGGCCAAGACGCGTTGTGGCCGCGACCAGCGTGAACCGCGACAGGTCGATCTTCACCGAGCGCGCCGCCGGTCCCTCGCCGATGATCAGGTCGAGCTGAAAATCCTCCATCGCCGGATAGAGAATTTCCTCCACCGCCGGGTTGAGCCGGTGGATCTCGTCGATAAACAAGACATCGCGATCTTCCAGATTGGTCAGAAGGGCGGCCAGATCTCCCGCCTTGGCAATCACGGGTCCGGAGGTGGAGCGGAAATTGACGCCCAGCTCCTTGGCCATGATCTGCGCCAGCGTGGTTTTGCCAAGGCCGGGAGGACCGACAAACAGCACATGATCGAGCGCCTCGGCCCGGCCCTTCGCCGCCTCGATGAACACCTTGAGATTGGCCCGCGCCTCCGCCTGGCCGGTGAAATCGTCCAGCGTTTGCGGCCGCAACGTCGTATCGACGTCCTCTCCGCGCTTGTCAGGGGAAATCAGACGGTCCTCGTCACTCATATGAGCAGCTCCATGCCCGCAACAGAATTGGCGGCCTTGCGGTCAAACGTCATTGTCTTTTCACATCCATTGGCGCGGTTGATATCGGCGATGATCACATCGGAGAAGCCGGGGTGCGAAGACATAAACCATTGCCCCCAGTTCTCCATACGCAAAGTTTCGGGAACCCTGATTTCGACGGTGTCGAGCAGACCTGCCACCTGTTGCCGCGCCACCGGCGGATCCACCTTGTAGGCCCGTTCCAGCACCCATACCGTCTCGGCAATCACCATCGGGTTGACGAACAGCGGCGCGGCAGCACTGCTGGCCTTGACCAGCGAAACGGCCGCATCGAACTGGACTGGATCATCACGCGTGAGAAGCCGAACGATGATGTTGGTATCAATCCCGATCACGAGACCGCTCAAATCGCTCTAACACAGCTTCGTCGAGCGCTTCGTTCATGGTCTCGACCGAAACCGGTTTGCGCTCCGGCGCATGCAGCACGCCGGCGAAATCCAGCGCGCTGCGGTTTTTCGGCACGAGCACCACTTTCCCGTCGACGAACTCATATCCGAGACGATCCCCGGCGCCTACCTTGAGAAACTCGCGCACTTCCTGTGGGATTGTGGTCTGGCCCTTGGTCGTCAATTTAGATTCGATTCCCATTTCCTTACCTGCAATCAAATTCCTTACATTACACTATAGTAAGGAATTGCGCCTGACACAAGGAATTGCCTACTTGGCAAGTTCCTTCAGCCCAAGCCGGATCAGCTTGGCCGAGTCGGGATTGTCGCCGGCAGTCTTCATCGCGGCAGCCACTGCATTGGCCGCCTGATCACGCGAATAGCCGAGATTGGACAAGGCCGAGACGGCATCGGCCACCGGGGCAGACGCCACGCCTTCGCCGAGCTCCTGTTTCAGCCCCATCGCCTCGCCGGCATCACCGCCCAGCGCCGGGACCTTGTTCTTGAGCTCGGCCACGATCCGTTGCGCCACTTTCGGCCCGATGCCAGGGGCGCGGGCCACCGTCGCCTTGTCCTGCAGCGCAATGGCATTGGCGAGTTCGGAAGCCGTCAGCGTCGACAGCACCGCCAGCGCCACCTTGGCGCCCACACCCTGCACGCTTTGCAGAAGCCGGAACCACTCCCGTTCCAGCGCTGATTCAAATCCGAACAGCTTGAGCTGATCCTCACGCACATAGGTCTCGATGAACAGCACCGCCGCTTCACCGACCGATCCGAGACGCGACAGCGTTCGCATCGAACAGAACGCCACGTAGCAGACCCCGTGCACATCGATCAGGGCATAGTCTTCGCCGATTTCCTCGAGAGTGCCCTTGAGCTTGCCAATCATCGAACACTCCTCATTCCGCCGCCATCCGCCATTCCGGCGATGTTCTGTGATGCGCATGACAGATGGCAATCGCCAGTGCATCCGCCGCGTGGTCGCTGTCAAAGGTGGCTTTCGGGATCAGCATCTTGACCATCATCACGATCTGCTTCTTGTCGCCATGCCCGACACCGATCACCGCCTTCTTGACCGCGTTCGGCGCATACTCGCCGACCCGCAGCCCGGCCCGCGCCGGCGCCAGCATGGCAATGCCGCGGGCCTGACCCAGCTTCAGCGTCGCCGTGGCGTCCTTGTTGACGAAGGTGTTTTCCACCGCCGCCTCAAACGGCTGGAACTGGTGAAGAATGCTTTCCAGCCCGTCATAAAGCTGGTTCAGCCGCGAGGCGAGATCGAGCTTGTTGTCGGATTTCACGGTTCCCGAAGCGACAAAACGCAACGAGTTGCCAAGACTGTCGATGACACCCCAGCCGGTGTTTCTCAGCCCGGGATCAATCCCGATGATACGAATCGCTTCCGCCATGCAAAAATCCTATCCCGATGCGCCGGACCATTCCATCAAAATGTGAACAAAACAAAAACAAACCGCAGCCACGGCAAACTGTCTTTGGCATTCCTCCGCTGGCTTCCTACATGGAGGTCAAACACGTTCCGACCCGAAAGAATATCCATGACAGCGTTTTCCATTCTCGATCTCTGCCCCATCGTCGAGGGCGGCACCACAAGCGACGCGCTTTCCTCGACCCGGCTGATGGCCAAGCAGGCCGAAGATGCCGGTTTCACCCGCTTCTGGCTGGCCGAACATCACGGCATGAAGGGCATTGCAAGTGCCGCCACCTCGCTGGTCATCGCCGAAGCCGGCCACGCAACCAGCACCATCCGCATCGGCTCGGGCGGCATCATGCTGCCCAACCATTCGCCGCTGGTGATTGCCGAACAGTTCGGCACGCTGGAGGCCCTGTTTCCGGGCCGCGTTGACCTCGGTCTCGGCCGGGCGCCCGGCACCGACATGAACACCGCCCGGGCGCTGCGCCGCAATCTCGAAGCCGGAGCCAACAGCTTCCCCGATGATATTGTCGAACTGCAGCATTGGCTCGGCGAACCCGACGATCGCATGCTGATCGCCGTTCCCGGTGCAGGCTCCCATGTGCCGCTCTGGATCCTCGGCTCCAGCATCTACAGCGCCCATCTGGCCGCAGGACTGGGGCTGCCATACGCTTTTGCCTCGCATTTTGCGCCGGACATGTTGCTTGAAGCGCTCGACATATACCGCAGCAAGTTCACACCTTCAGCCCAGCTTGACGCACCGTATGTCATGGCCGCGACCATGGGCGTGATGGCCGATACGGACGCAGAGGCGAACTACCTGTTCACCACCTTGCAGCAGACCTTCGTCAACATGCGCCGCAATGCGCGCGGCAAGATGCCAAGGCCGATCGACTCCATGGACGGCTACTGGAACGAGATGGAAAAGATCGCCGTCGAACACACTCTGCGCTATGCAATCGTCGGCAGCCCCGACACCGCGAAGCAGACAATGCAGGATTTCATCAAAGCCACGCAAGCCGACGAGATCATAATCTCGATGCCGATCCACTCCATCGACGCGCGGCTGAAATCCGTTGAGCTGTTCGGCAAACTGCGAGCCGCACTGTAAGGCAAAAAAAGCCGCCGGTCAGAAGGCCGGCGGCTTGCAATCTTCGGCGACGGGAACGATCAGGCGGAAAGCTTGGCCATGATCTCGTCGGAAACTTCGAAGTTGGCGTAGACGTTCTGCACGTCGTCGTCGTCATCCAGCGTCGCGATCAACTTGAGCACGGAGACCGCCTTGTCCTCGTCCACCGGAGCCGTGGTCTGTGGCTTCCACACGGCCTTGACGGAATTGGCTTCACCCAGCGCCTCTTCGAGTGCGGTGGAGACTTCGCCGATATCCTCGAACGCGCAAATGATGGTGTGTTCTTCCTCGCCGCTGGTCACATCCTCTGCGCCGGCCATGATGGCGGCTTCCATGATCGCATCGGCATCACCGGCTTCCAGCGGATAGATGATCTCGCCAACGCGCGAGAACATGAAGCCCACCGATCCGGTTTCGCCCAGAGCGCCGCCGGATTTGGTAAACGCCGCGCGCACGCTCGAGGCGGTGCGGTTGCGGTTGTCGGTCAGCGCCTCGACGATGACGGCCACGCCGCCCGGGCCGTAGCCCTCGTAACGTACTTCCTCATAGGCTTCGCTGTCGCCGCCCGTCGCCTTGTTGATGGCGCGCTGGATGTTGTCCTTCGGCATCGACTGCGACTTGGCGTTCTGGATCGCCAGACGCAGCCGCGGGTTCATCGCGGGATCGGGTGCGCCCATCTTGGCAGCAACGGTGATTTCGCGCCCGAGCTTGGAGAACATCTTGGAACGGACGGCATCCTGCCGTCCCTTGCGGTGCATGATGTTTTTAAATTGTGAGTGGCCGGCCATAACGCCCCTGATCTTTGCTCTGGATTCTGGATTGCCGCGTTATAAGGTCCTAACCCCGTTTCGTCCAGAAGGTTCAGACCATGCAAAAAGCCTCGGTGCCTACCTTGCCGCTGACCGGTGGCTGCCAGTGCGGCCGGATCCGCTATCGTGTGCATTCAAGGCCGCTGGTCTTCTACCTCTGCCACTGCAGCGAGTGCCAGCGTCACACCTCTTCGGCGTTTGGGGAGAGCCTGCGCTTCAGGCGCGAGGATCTCGATGTCGACCCGGGGCTGGTCAGCATGAGCCGCATGAGCGAATCCGGCAAGCTGCGTCAGGGCTGGTTCTGCCCTGATTGCGGTGTCCGCATCTGGCATGGCACCGAGGGCTCGGCGGAGATCAACATCAAGGCCGGCACGCTTGATGACACCTCCTGGCTGGTCCCCGCCGGACACATCTGGTGCAGCTCGAAACAACCATTCATGCACATCGCTGACGACGAGCTGGCCTACGACGCCCAGCCAGCAGACAATTATGAAGCCCTGAGGCTGCGCTGGCAGACCATGACTGGCTGAGCGGGGCTAAAAACCAGCCCTCCCGGATCAATGGCCCTTTACGTTGCGTCAGGGTGCTCTACACTTACTGGCGAGAGAGACTGTTTCACGGAGCCGCCAGCATGCACCGTTTGAGCACCTTCGTCCTTGGGTTTTCACTGCTTGCCTTCGCACCGCTCGCGAAAGCCCAGGAAACCATACGGCCATTCAGTCAATGCCTTGCGGTGGCTCAAACGCTTCCCGGCGCCACCTACGCCAATCTCACCCCCGCCGAGCTTGATTTTCAGGTCGACCGCGTTGCCGCGGGGTCGGGCGAGGTCGAGATCATGTTCGCCGGTCATTCGACCTATGTCATCACCACGCCGGCGGGCATTTCCATCGCCACCGATTTCAACGGCTGGGCAGGCCGGGTTGGCGTTCCCGACATCGTCACCATGAACAAGGCTCATTCCTCCCATTTCACGCTGTCTCCCGACGAGCGCATCGGCGAGGTACTGCGGGGCTGGAATTTTGATGGAACGCCTGCCGACCACGACGTTGTGGTCGAGGATGTCTATGTCCGCAACGTCACCACCGACATCCGCAATTTCGGCGCCATGGAACCCGACGGCAACTCGATCTTCATTTTCGAGGTGGCGGATCTCTGCATCGGCCATCTCGGCCATTTGCACCACCCGCTGGAAGATCGCCATTTCGCCCAGATCGGCAGGCTCGACATCGTCATGGTCCCGGTTGATGGCGGCCTGACGCTCAGCCACGGGGCGATGACCGGGATTGCCCAGCGCCTGCAATCCTCTATCCTGCTGCCGATGCACCGTCGTGGTGCACCTCTGTCGAGCTTCATCGAGATGATGGGCGACAAGTTCGCGACCGACTTTGTCAATGATGACAGCTTCACCATCTCTGCCCGGACATTGCCGCGCCGCCCGACCATTCTGGTTCTGAAGGGAATTTGAGCATGCGCCGGAGATCCCTGCTGGCCAGCATGACCTCAATTGCCGCATGTTTCGCAATCCCCTCCCCGCTGCAGGCCAGCACCGATGCTCAGCGGGAGCGATTGTTCGAAGCCTTGAAGACAGCCAGGACCGAGCGCGAAGGGCGTCTCGCCGAAAACGCGATCTGGAACTGGTGGCTCGATCAGGCCCCGACGATCGAGGTTCGCGAGGCCATCGACTATGGCATGAAACGGCGCGAGGCCTATGATTTCGAGGCAGCCGAAGCAGCCTTCGACAAGGCGGTCGAACAGGCACCAGATTACGCCGAAGGCTGGAACCAGCGCGCCTTCGTCCGCTTCCTGCGCGACAATATCGACGGATCGCTGTCAGATCTTGAAAAGGCGGTCGAGCTCGATCCGGATCATTTCGCCGCCTGGTCGGGCATGTATCACGTGCTCATCCGCATGGGCCGGCCCGAAGTGGCGGTCTCGGCCCTGAGCCGCGCCGTCACCATTCATCCCTGGCTCAAGGAGCGCGGCATGCTGCCTCCCGACCCCGATGCCAAGCGACCGCTGATCAAGGGCAAGCAGGAGGACTTGTAGGAGGACCTCAGCTCCAGAAGTCGGGCATCGTCTCGGCGAGCCGCGGCCCGATGCGCAAGGGTGCGATTTTTTCTGCCAGTCCGGTGCGGTCTGAAATCTCGACGGCAACGCCACAGATGGTGGCAGGCCCCGAGGCCACTTCAAACCGGCCCTTCGGGATCTTGGAGACGAACCGGCTGACCGGCTCCTCCTTGTCCATGCCGATCGAGGAATCGTAATCGCCGCACATGCCGGCATCCGACAGATAGGCCGTGCCGCCATTCAGGATCTGCGCATCCGCCGTCGGCACGTGGGTGTGGGTTCCCACAACGAAGCTCGCCCTTCCATCGACAAAATGCGCAAAACACAGCTTCTCGCTGGTGGCTTCGGCATGGAAGTCGAACACCACCGCATCCGCCTGCTCGCCGAGCGGACAGGCTTCGAGGATCGATTCGCCGGCCGCAAACGGATCATCGAGATCGGGGTGCATGAACACCCGACCCATGACGTTGGCAACAAGCACCCGGGCGCCGTTGCGGGCAATATAGAGATTGGAGCCGCGCCCCGGCGTTCCGGACGGATAGTTTGCCGGCCTGAGGAAACGGTCCTGTCGATCAGCATAGACCAGAGCCTCGCGCTGGTCCCAGACATGGTTACCGGTGGTCACCACATCGGCGCCGGCATTGAGCGTTTCGAGAAAGATTTCCTCGGTGATGCCGAAACCACCGGCGGCGTTCTCACCATTGACGATGACGAAATCCAGCTTGAAATCGCGGATCAGGCCGGGAAGGCGGTTCCAGACCGCGGTGCGGCCGGATCGTCCGACCAGATCTCCAAGAAATAACAGGCGCATTGGCTCTCTATAAGGATTGCGAAAGCGAGCGCAAGCCTCGCTCTGTCAGGATCATGTCGAGAGGCACATCGTGCGCTTCCGCCGGCAGCCTGTCGACCTCCTGAATTGCAAAGGCGGTCCCGATCAATACCGGCGTCCGACCCTTCGCGCGAAGCTTGGCAATCGCCCGGTCGTAATGACCGGCTCCGTATCCCAGCCGGTTGCCTTCGGCGTCAAACGACGACAGCGGCATCATGAGCACGTCTGGATCAAGCAGCTCGGCGTCTGCGCCCGGCCCCGATGTGCCGAACCCGGTGCTGACAATCTCGGCACCGCGGACAAAGTCACGGAAGACGATGGTCTCGCGGTCAAGCACGACCGGCAGGCAAAGTCGTGCGCCGCGCTCACGGAAGCGCGCAAGCATCGGCCGCAGGTCGGGTTCGGACCGGATCGGCAGATAGCCGGCGATCACCGTGCCGGGATCAAATTGCAGCTGTTCGGCAGCCTCGGCCATGGCAAGGCTCATCTCGATACGGGCTCCCGGGTCCAGCGCATCCCGACGGGCCAGAACCGCAGCACGAATGCTCGCCTTGCTATCCATTTTGCTCTCCGGCCCGATCTTCTCTGTCTGCCGGGTTAAGCGGTCATCTGAAAAACATCAAGCCAACAATCTACTCAAGCCAGGGACGCGGCCGTCGTCCCGTTTCGGCACAGCTGCCTGTCAGACACTGTTTACGACAACTTTGACAATCGGTTGCGGCAGACCGCTGCTTTCGCCTATCACCGCCCAATTCTCGACGCCTTGTCACAAGGCATCTGCATGATTTTTATAGTAAATATAGTACGAGCGTTATGACGATGAAGACGGAGCGATTGACTCATCCGGAGAGAGCTTGCCTGCAATCAGTGGCAAGAGGTCAGCCCCTCAGCAATCTGGAAAACAGCGGTGAAAAACAACAGAAAACCGGCAAGGACCATCTTGCCTCGGCCCGCAAAAAGCTGCTGGCAAGCACAACGATAGAAGCCGTCGCCCGCGCCATGAAAATGGGCCTGATCGAATAGTCAGCGAGGTGAGCGGCCGGACAGACGATGGTGACCACGAGCTCGCCTGAATTCATCCTGGCTCTGCATTCGCCTGTACCAGCTGAAAGCCCGGATCTGTCAGGGCTTCTACCTCGCGCCAATCATCCCCATGAGCCGAATAGCCTTGTCGAGTTTCCCGAACATCCCCCACCCCGTAATCAGGGAAAACAGGGTCAGCAGAGTTTCCGAATTCTGTCCGACGAAATCGACAATATCGCCGGAGACCCCAAGTTTCGGCAGGAACGCGGTGAGCAGCAGCCCGGCAATACCGGTCACTGATTTCTTCCCATTCAGAACCCTTCCGAGTGTCTCGCCAAGGGCGGCATTGATCGGCGTCAAGGGAGGTTTGCCATCCGGCCCCTTGGAGATCGTGGTGGCCGCATCATAGACCGGTGTTTCAACGCCGATTTTTTCCCGCGCAACACCAGTCAGAAGGCTAAGCAAAGTGCCCACCGGTGAACGCGGTGCCTTTGCTTCAGCATCGGACCGCACGGTTTCGGTAAGCAACCTGATCAACGCCTCCCGGGACCCGGGGTCTTGCGAGGCAACAAGTTTCTCGATGTGCAGTTCGAGGTCGGATTGTTTATCTGTCACAGACATCTTGATCGCCGGAGGAGCGCCCGCTCCCTGTTGCAGTGTGTTGACGAACTCTCTCAATGCGGCCATGCGGTTCATCCAGCCCTTGCCAAACACCGGGAAGGTGTCGAGCTGACGCAGGTAGTCCTCCTGCCGATCCATGAAAGCTTCCGCCAGAATGGAGGGGTCCGCTCCCCTTATCGCGCTCATGGTCATGCGGCCCAGGACCCCGTCGACCACCAGCGGCTTGCCGTCAACCAGAAGGCCGAGGCTGTTGAAGGCCTCTTGCACAAATTCGACTGCGCGCTTGCGCCCCGACAACACCGAACAATTGTAGATCACCATCGCCATGCGCTCCGGCATCTCACCGCAGCGGCTGGCGCTGTAATAATTTGCACGAAAGATATTGTCGGCTTCGGTTCTGCTGAGGTTTCGGACATCTTCCACGGTAACCTCGGTCCCGCGCCACTCGGCCAATGTGCCGATCGTGATTCCCATATTGGTCGCGCCACCCGGGTCATCCGGATGATCGACAAAACCTCCCTCCCAGCGTTCGATGAACGCGTGAAGCTTCTGAAACCGTGGATCCGTCGACGCCTTGTCTTCCGGCCCTGACCCATCGCTGCCGTCCAGGCCTTCCATCTCGGCAATGACATCGGGCGCAAGTGGCGGCCGCTCGGCGACATTGTGCGGTTTGACCGGGGCAGAAGCACTACCCGACCAATTGTCGATCAGGTTGCCCAGATACTCGGCCCAGGCCTCATCACCACCTTCCGGGTAGTGGCCTTTGCGCAGCTCCCTGGCCGAAACACCTTTCAACTGGATGTGGGGCTTTTCAATCAGGGCTCCGGCCTTGTTGTAGAGCGGCGTCATGCCGTTCTCCAACGCCAGCTCATGCATTCTGGTCCAGTAGGCCGCTTCAGCCCCGCGATCATCCCATGACCATTCCCCATTGATCTTGAGAACAAAATCGACCGCCAGGCCGTACTGGTGGATCGACCCCCAGGGTCCTACCCATGTCACCTTTGGTCGCTTCGCCTGCAGCTTTGCCTGGCGTTCCGGGGTTCTGAACGCTTCGAAGATCTCGAACGGTATCTTTTCCTTATGCAGTTGATCCCTGATCGCAGTGACCTTGTCGCGTATTGCCGGATGTAAAACCGAAACATCATCGCTGCGTGCCGTTGTATTCGCCATTTTCAAGCCCCTTTAAAGAAGGTATGAATGCTTCAACCTTGAAACAAATAATGACCCCTGTTTTGCAGAGGTGCTTTTGGCCAGCCAACTGAATAGTAGAGATACTATATATCATAAAATGGGATGTGGGGACACTTGCAGCGAGCGACCGACTGCAGCGCATGGATCCCATCCGCCTCGACAAACTAGCGGGGACGACGGCTACAGCGAGCTGGTGTGCTAAACGGCATGCCCCGACCTGACGGCACAGGCGCGTCTCGCTCAAACACAGACTGCCGGCCGCTGCGACAGGCAGCGGGGCGGGTGACCCGATTTGAGGATCAATTTGAGGAAAGAGTGCGATCCACGGCAACCGATGGATGTATTGATCCTGGGAACCTACAACGTAGGTGGGCGCCATATGTCCGGACCCACGGGTCCGGTCAGGGACAGCTCCCTTTGGATCAATTAAGGCCCCAGGGTTCGAGATCCTGTCGAGAGGCGCAGATCGCATCCCTCATATAGGTCATCCCGGCTCCAACTCCAATGAGCAAATTGGAAATCATCGCCTTGATCCGCTCAATGGATCGGGACCGTCAAAAGACCGGTCTTCGCGCCCCCGATCAGCGCCCTGCGGCAGGCAAAGCAGATCTGAACAAAGCACTCTTGCGGTCTCGCACCGAAAGGAGACCCTGGCCCGGCCGATCAGCTCCGTCCGGAGAGCTTGCCGGCGATCTGCTCGATCTTGTCGGTCACCTCCGACAGGGCCTCGGCCAGGTCATGATCGGTCTTGTCGACCTTGCTCAGCGCAGTGTCGCGGGTCTTTTTCAGGGTCTCGACTTCGGCTTCCAGACCGCGCATGCGGCGCTGCAGCTCGTGCAGCTCGTCCATCACCATGATGCCGGCCATGACCGTGATCCTGAGGTCGCCAATCTCGCCGAACTGGCCCTTGAGATGACCGACGTAACGGTCGAACCGCCCGGCAAGCTCGCTCAGATGCTCTTCCTGGCCCTCTTCGCAGGCCATCCGATAGGTCTTTGAGTCAATGGTAACCGTTACCTGGGCCATTCAACACGTCCTGTTTTGCACGACCCCGGATGATCGAAGGCAAATGCGATTGATACTGACAGTCTCAGCGGTCGAGAACCGCCCTTATGGTTTCCATGGCCGTCACCAGCCTGCGGGAGACCTCCCGGTTGGCTTCTTCCAGGCGGTTGGCCCGGTCCTGCGACTGGTCGAGCTCGAGCGCCATGCGTGAGCGATCTTCAATCATTCGGCTGAGTTCAGCCGTCGCTTCGGTCGAACTGCGGCTCGTCTCGACCTGACGATCGACTTCGTTGTCGAGCTGGGTCAAAGCTTTTTTCAGCGCCTCAAGTGCGGATTGTGCTGTTTTTTCAACCGGCATCGTCAGCTTCCCTGGATCTGAACTACAAGCCGAATCGCTTGAATTCCGGATACTTGTGAGCGCGACTTTACGCATTAGCCGAACCGGGCGTCAACAAAACCGGATTTGCATCCCCAGACGTTTGCAGCCAAGCCATTTCCAAGGCATTTGTTGACTCCCGCCTAGCAACTGCTATGTGTGCGCGGCCTTCGATCCGGACTATATCCAGACCGGACCTGACATGAACGCGACCAGGCGGAACCATCATGATTTCACGCGAAAAACACGACCGGATGGCAAATGCAATCCGGTTTCTGTCCATTGATGCTGTAGAGAAAGCCAAATCCGGGCATCCCGGCCTGCCAATGGGCGCAGCCGATATCGCCACGGTGCTGTTTTCGCGCTATCTGAGCTTCGATCCCAAGAAGCCGGACTGGCCCGATCGCGACCGCTTCGTGCTGTCCGCCGGCCACGGCTCGATGCTGATCTATTCGCTGCTCTATCTGCTCGGATATGACGACATCTCGCTCGACGACATCAAGAACTTCCGTCAGCTGGGCTCCCCCACTGCCGGTCACCCCGAATACGGCCACGCCGCAGGCATCGAGACCACCACTGGTCCGCTCGGCCAGGGCATCGGCAACGCCGTCGGCATGGCCATCGCCGAGCGCAAGCTGGCCCAGGAATTCGGCTCCGACCTGGTCGAGCACTACACCTATGCGCTGGCAGGCGACGGCTGCCTGATGGAAGGCATCAGCCAGGAAGCGATCTCGCTTGCTGGCCATCTCAAGCTCAACAAGCTGATCGTGTTCTGGGACAACAACTCGATCTCCATCGATGGTCCTGTATCGCTCACCGATTCGACCGACCAGCTGGCCCGCTTCGCAGCCTCCGGCTGGAACACGCTCGACATCGACGGTCACGACCCCGACGCCATCGCCCAGGCCATCGAGACGGCACAGAACTCCGACCGTCCGACCCTGATCGCCGCAAAGACCGTGATCGGCTTTGGTGCGCCCAACAAGGCCGGAACCAGCGGCGCCCACGGCTCACCGCTCGGCGACAAGGAAATCGCAGGCACCCGCAAGGCACTCGGCTGGGACGAGGAACCCTTCGTCGTGCCGTCCGACATTCTCGACGCCTGGCGCCTCGCGGGTCTGCGCTCGGTCAAGGACCGCAAGGCCTGGGAATCCCGTCTGGCCGAGACCGACAACGAGATCCGCATGACCTTCGAGCGCCGGATGAGCGGCCAGCTGCCGGGTGAACTCGAGCCGGCCATCACCGCCTACAAGAAGAAGCTGGCCGATGACCAGCCGACTGTTGCCACCCGCAAGGCCTCGGAAATGGCGCTCGAAGTCATCAATGGCGTCGTGCCGGAAACGCTTGGCGGCTCAGCCGACCTGACCGGGTCGAACAACACCCGCACCAGCCAGACCAAGGCAATCACGCCGGACGATTTTTCCGGCCGCTACATCCATTACGGCATCCGTGAGCACGGCATGGCGGCAATGATGAACGGCATCGCGTTGCATGGCGGCCTGATCCCCTATTCCGGCGGCTTCCTGATTTTCTCGGATTACTGCCGTCCTTCGATCCGTCTTGCAGCCCTGATGGGCATCCGCGTCATTCATGTCCTGACCCATGATTCCATTGGTCTGGGTGAAGACGGACCGACCCACCAGCCGGTGGAACAGATGGCCGCGCTGCGCGCCATTCCCAATCTTCTGATGTTCCGGCCGGCCGACACGGTGGAAACGGCGGAATGCTGGCAGATCGCGCTCGAACAGGGCAAGCGTCCGAGCGGCATCGCCCTGACACGTCAGAACCTGCCGACGGTTCGCACCGATTTCACCGAGGAAAATCTCTGCAGCTACGGCGCCTATGATCTGGTTTCGGCAAGCGATGCCGAGGTCACGATCTTTGCCTCCGGCTCGGAAATCGAGATTGCCCTTGAAGCGCGCGGGATGCTTGAGGCGAATGGTCACAGCACCCGTGTGGTCTCCGTGCCCAGCTTCGAGCTGTTCGAAGAACAAAGCGCGGAGTATAAAAAGGCCATCATCGGAGATTCCAGGGTCAAGATCGCCATTGAGGCGGGCATCCGCCAGGGATGGGATCGCTTCATCGGCGCTGACGGCCTGTTCATCGGCATGACCGGGTTTGGCGCGTCCGGACCTTACAAGGAACTCTACGAGCACTTCGGAATTACTGCCAAGGCTGCGGTCGAAGCGGCCGAAGCCAGCTTACATGACGAAGCCTGATCTCTGGCAGAGACAGGCGCAATCGGACCCAGGACGGAGGGAATAGCATGAAGACCAGGATTGCCATTAACGGATTTGGCCGCATCGGCCGCAATGTTGTGCGCGCCATTTACGAATCCGGTCGCACCGACATCGACATCGTTGCCATCAACGATCTCGGTCCGGTCGAGACCAACGCCCATCTGTTGCGTTGGGACTCGGTGCACGGCAAGTTCCCGAAGACCGTTGAAGTCGACGGCGACACGATCCGCATCGAAGGCGGCGATTCCTTCAAGGTATTCGCCGAACGCGACCCGAAGAACCTGCCCTGGGCCGATCTCGGCATCGACATCGTGATGGAATGCACCGGCATCTTCACCGCGCGCGACAAGGCTGCCATTCACCTGGAAGCCGGCGCCAAGCGGGTTCTCGTGTCGGCACCTTCGGCCGGTGCGGACAAGACCATCGTTTATGGCGTCAACACCGATGTGCTGACCAAGGATGACCTGGTGGTCTCCAACGCATCGTGCACCACCAACTGCCTGGCCCCCGTCGCCTATGTCCTCAACAATGCCATCGGCATTGAAAAGGGCATGATGACGACGATCCACTCCTACACCGGTGACCAGCCGACGCTCGACACCATGCACAAGGATCTTTACCGCGCCCGTGCAGCCGCCATGTCGATGATCCCGACCTCGACCGGTGCCGCCAAGGCTGTCGGCCTGGTCCTGCCCGAACTCAACGGCAAGCTCGACGGCATGTCGATCCGCGTTCCGACCCCGAACGTCTCGGTCGTTGACCTGAAGTTCATTGCCAAGCGCGAGACTTCGGCTGAAGAGATCAACACGGCCATCCGCGACGCCGCAAACGGCCCGCTGAAGGGCGTCCTCGGCTTCACCGACGAGCCGAACGTGTCGATCGACTTCAACCACAACCCGCATTCCTCGGTCTTCCACATGGACCAGACCAAGGTCATGGAAGGCACCCTGTGCTCGATCCTGACCTGGTACGACAATGAATGGGGCTTCTCCAACCGCATGGGCGACACCGCCGTGGCGATGGCCAAGCTCATCTAGTCACCAACCGCCTGCTGGCTTGACCGCTGGCGTGTGAAAGACTGTGCAATTCAGTAACGCCACCGTTCGAAAGAGCGGTGGCGTTACTGATTCCGGCGCCGACAATGCACCATGACTGCCTTTGTCTGCCGCGCCGCCCGTGACGGTCCAATTGTCACCTTGATTTGAGGAAAGTGTCGCTTTGCGGCCTCTCGATCATTGATCCGATTGCAGCCACCTCCCATACTTGCAGCCTGAGCATTTCGGCTGTTTTTCAGGACGATCCGGACAAGGGACGACGGTTGGACACATTCTACCTCGTGATATTGGCTTCAATGTCACTCATTCTCATTGCAGCCTTCTCCAGCCTGTTGGCGGAGCGCTTTGGCGCCCCCTTGCTGCTGCTCTTTCTGCTCATCGGACTGGTTGCCGGTGTCGACGGCCTAGGCATCGATTTTTCCAACAATTCCGCCGCCTATATGCTGGGCTCGATCGCGCTCGCCATCATCCTGTTTGATTCCGGCTTCGGCACGTCGCTGCAGTCTTTCAGGCAAGCCGCTGTCCCGGCGCTGACGCTTGCCACCGTCGGCGTGCTGTTGACCGCAATCCTGTTTGGCGTCGCCGCCCGCTTTCTGCTCGGTTTCACCTGGCTGGAAGGGTTTCTGCTGGGATCGATTGTCGCCTCCACCGATGCCGCAGCCGTGTTCTTCCTGTTGCGCACCGGTGGCATCAATATTCGCGACAAGGTCCGTTCGACGCTGGAAGTCGAATCCGGCACCAACGATCCGATGGCGATCTTTCTCACCGTGGCCCTGGTCGGCATCGTGGCCAGTGGCGAGGACCTGGACAGTGCCGGCCTCGAGCTCTTGCTGCTGTTCGTCAAGCAGATCGGTCTCGGCCTGCTGATGGGCCTTATCGGCGGCGTTCTCATTGTCCTGATCATGCGCCGGGTTCCCGTCGAGCGCGGCCTCGCCCCGATCTTCGTCCTCGCCCTGGCGCTGCTGGTCTTCGCCTACACCTCTGCCATCGGCGGCAGCGGCTTTCTCGCGGTCTATGTCGCCGGCATCTATGCCGGCAACAAGAAGATCCAGGCCAAGACGTCGATCAACCGCTTTCAGGAGGGCATGACCTGGCTGGCGCAGATCATCATGTTCCTCGTGCTGGGCCTGCTGGCAACACCGTCGCAATTCCCGCAGATCGTGCTCCCCGCCGTCGGCCTCGCCATCTTTCTGGTCTTCATTGCCCGACCGCTGGCGGTCTGGCTTTGCCTGCTGCCCTTCGACCTGACCCAGCGCGAAACCGGCTTTGTCGCCTGGGTCGGCTTGCGTGGTGCAGTCTCGATCCTGCTCGCCATCCTGCCCATTCTCGGCAATCTCGAAAACGGCCAGCTCTATTTCAACACCACCTTCATCGTGGTGATGGTATCGCTCGCCATCCAGGGCTGGACGGTCAAGCCGATGGCCAAGCGGCTCGGTCTGATCATCCCGCCGCAGATCGGAGCCATCGACAAGCTCGAACTCGACCTGCCCGGCACCGCCAATCATGAATTGCTGGCCTACCGTGTGGTCGCCGACAGCCCGGTGCTGCGCGGCGAGCGCATTCCGCGCTGGGCACGCCCCTCGCTGGTCATTCGCGACGGCAAGTCGATGCGCTATCAATATGCCGGACGGCTGCGCGAAAACGATCAGGTCTATCTGTTCATCGCGCCCGGATTTTCGCGCCTGCTCGACCGGCTGTTCGCCTCCAAGCTGGCCGTCGGCGAGAATGACAACGAGTTCTTCGGCACCTTCACCATCGACCCGTCCAGAAGCGGCGAGGAGCTCGACAACGCCTATGGGCCCGGCCTGCTCAGCGAGGCGGAGAAATCATTGACCATCGCCGAATTGATGGAGCAGCGCCTGGGCGGCAAGCCTGACTATGCAGACCGGGTCAAGATTGGAAGAATCGTGCTGATCGTTCGTCAGACCGACGAGCATGGCCTCATCAGGATGGTCGGCATATCGCTTGAACCGGTTGCGCCGGCAACGAGGTTGCCGCTGTTCCTCAACCTGCGCGAGATCATTCAGATGATCCGCGATTTCACCCGCGCGCGGCGAAAATGAGTGCTGAAAGCGCCCGCCACCGGTTCCCCTCTTCGCCCCGCCTCGTTACAACAGCGCTACCATCACCGCGTCGGCAAATCCGCGCGACATCAACTTGACGAACGGAACATCCCATGACCTCTTTCAAGACACTTGATGATCTCACAGACCTTTCCGGCAAGCGTGTCCTGCTGCGCGTCGATCTGAACGTGCCCGTCAAGGATGGCAAGGTGACCGACACCACCCGCGTCGAGCGTGTAGCCCCCACGATCATGGAACTGTCGGGCAAGGGCGCGCGGGTGATCCTGCTCGCGCATTTCGGCCGCCCGAAGGGCCAGGCTGTCCCGTCAATGTCGCTCGACCCGATTGCCGGCATCGTCGAAAGCGTGCTCGATCACCGCGTTCATTTCGCCGCCGACTGCATTGGCGAAACCGCGCAGAAGGCGGTTGATGCGATGGTCAATGGCGACATTCTGCTTCTGGAAAACACCCGGTTTCATGCCGGCGAGGAAAAGAATGATCCCGACTTCGCCAAGGCGCTGGCCAGCAACGGCGATATCTTCGTCAATGACGCGTTCTCGGCTGCGCACCGTGCCCACGCCTCCACCGAGGGGCTGGCGCATCTGCTGCCGGCCTATGCCGGACGCACCATGCAGGCAGAGCTGGTGGCGCTCGAAAAGGGCCTCGGCAATCCGGCCCGGCCGGTGGTCGCCATTGTCGGCGGAGCCAAGGTCTCGACGAAGATCGACCTGCTCAAGAACCTGGTCAAGAAGGTCGATGCGCTGGTGATCGGCGGCGGCATGGCCAACACCTTCCTCGCTGCCCGCGGCATCGATGTCGGCAAATCGCTTTGCGAGCACGATCTGGCCGAAACCGCCAAAGCAATCGAAGCCGAGGCGCTTGCATCGGGATGCACCATCGTCTTGCCGGTAGACGGTGTCGTAGCGCGCGAATTCAAGGCCGGCGCCGACAACGAGACCGTTGCTGTTTCTGCCATCCCTGCCGATGCCATGATGCTCGATGTCGGACCTGAAACCATCGAAGACATCAACGCGTGGATCACCAAGGCCGATACCCTTGTCTGGAACGGCCCGCTCGGCGCCTTTGAAATCCCGCCCTTTGACGCGGCGACGGTCTCTGCAGCCCAGCACGCCGCCCGGCGCACGGGCGAAGGCCTGCTGGTCTCCGTGGCCGGCGGCGGAGACACTGTCTCTGCGCTCAATCACGCAGGCGTTGCCGAAGACTTCAGCTACGTGTCCACCGCCGGCGGCGCGTTCCTGGAGTGGATGGAAGGCAAGCCCCTGCCCGGCGTCGACGTTCTCAAGCGTTAAAACCGAGGGCAAATTTCTCTGGTACCGCCCGCCGTTAAGCATGGCTGAAAAAACACCTGTATTTTCAATCGATTGAAAGATTTTCAATCGATTCAACCCACCTATTGCCTATTTTCTCCGCCTTGCCGCATCTGTTAAAGCAGCCGGCAAGACACAGAGAACGGGGATTATGGCATGATGAACGAAACCATGGCGCGACAGATGGCGGACAAGGACGGCTTTATCGCCGCGCTCGACCAGTCCGGCGGCTCCACGCCCAAGGCGCTGGCCCTTTATGGCGTTGCCGAAGATGCCTATTCCGGCGAAGAGGAAATGTTCGCGGCGATCCACGCCATGCGCACCCGCATCATCAAGTCGCCTGCCTTTACCGGCGACAAGGTGATCGGCGCAATCCTGTTCGAGCGCACCATGGACGGTGAAATCGACGGCATCCCCACCGCCGACTATCTCTGGGACAAGCGCGGCATCGTCCCCTTCCTGAAAGTCGACAAGGGCTTGCAGGCAGAAGAAAACGGCGTGCAGCTGATGAAGCCGATGGGCGATCTCGATGCACTGCTCGAGCGCGCCGTCACCAAGAACATCTTCGGCACCAAGATGCGCTCGGTCATCAATGCCGCCAGCAAGGACGGCATCGAAGCCATCGTCGCGCAGCAGTTCGAAATCGGCACGCAAATTCTCGGCCATGACCTGATGCCGATTATCGAGCCGGAAGTGAACATCAAGATCGCCGACAAGGCCGACGCGGAACAGCTGTTGCTGGATGCAATCAAGCGCCATCTCGAAACCCTTCCTGCCGGAAAACAGGTGATGCTGAAACTGTCACTGCCGACCGTCGCCAATCTCTACAAGCCGCTGGTTGACGACCCCCGTGTCATGCGCGTCGTTGCCCTGTCGGGCGGCTATTCACGTGATGAGGCCAACCGGCTGCTCGGCGCGAATACCGGTGTGATCGCATCCTTCTCGCGCGCGCTGACCGAGGGACTGTCTTACGGCCAGAGCGATGCGGATTTCGATGCGACGCTTGCCACGACAATCGACAGCATTTTCGAGGCCTCGCGCGCAGGCTGAGCAGGATCAAGCTGTTGAAACTGCATCAACCCGCCGTGGCACCACGGCGGGTTTCGCTTTATCGTGGGCTGGGTGCACACCCCACCCACGACCCGGACACGTAGAGACGATAGCTGCCATGAACAACACACTTGCAGGCCTGATCAGCTGGATGCTGGTGCCGATCGCACTGTTCAAGGGATTGGGCGTGCGCAGGATCGTGCCGCGCCTGCCGCCGCCCCGGGGCCGGCCAAAGGGCCAGGTCGGAGAAGGCGAACCCGAGGCCCGCTTGCTGGTCATCGGCGATTCGTCAGCCGCCGGTGTCGGTGCCGACAGGATTGAAGACACGCTCGGACCCCAGCTCGCCGCACGCATCAACCAGGCCACCGGCAAACCGGTCGCCTGGCGCAATGCCGGCGCCAATTCGGCCATTGCCGCCCAGGTGCGCGATTTCGTGGTTCCGCATATCGAGGAGCGCGATTTCACCCATGTGATCATCACCGTGGGCACCAACGACGCCAAGAACTTCAAGACCCGCTCGGCCTTCAAGAAGGGCTTCGGCGGACTGCTCTATGCCGTCCACGCCCGCTGGCCCGATGCCGCGGTCTTCTGGTCACCTGTCGTGGCCTTGCCGGATGTGCCCGCGCTGCCATCCTCACTCGGCTACATTCTCGGCCTGCGCGCGCAGATCATCAACGCCATGGGTGTCCAGCTGTGCCGCGAGCGCTATGCCACGGCAATCGATCCATTGCCGGTCGAAGGGCCGGAGGGCTTTGCCATTGACGGATTTCACGCCAATGCGGCCGGTTACCACCACTGGGCCCAGCATGTCGCCCGGTTCATTCCGGACGCAGCACCAGCGCCATCATCATCGAGAAAATCAGAATAAGCGCGATTTTCCAGACATCGCCGCGTCGTTTCAGCCCGGGAAGACCGAATGGTTTGATCAGATGCAGGACCATGGCCACCAGAACCAGAACGAGCAGTATTTTTGTCGTCATCCATCACGCCTTTTTTGCCGTTGGCCACATACCTGTCACGATCCTCGTCAATCAGCTAGGCTTAATGAGGCTCGGGCCGTGATTCCCGGCTGCCTCGGCCCTTGAAACTCCTTACACACCGGTTTCCCATGCGCAGCAACCTCCTCCCCGTCTTGTCATTGCTCTTGGGCACCGCATTCCTGCTCGCAGGCAATGGCCTTCATGGCCTATTGCTGCCGATGCGCGGCTCGGCCGAAGGCTTTTCCCCGACCTCGCTCGGTCTTCTGGGAACAGCCTGGGCCACGGGCTTCGTGCTCGGCTGCATTTTCTCACAACGGCTGGTCAGGCGCATCGGCCATGTCCGCGCCTTCTCGGCATTTTCGGCCACCATCGCCATCATCGCGCTGTTGACCGGCTTGCTGGTCGATCCGATAAGCTGGATCCTGCTGCGCGTCGTCACCGGGTTTTCGCTCGCCGCAGCTTTCATGATCATCGAAAGCTGGCTCAACGAGCGCGCCACCAACGAGACCCGCGGTCTCATCTTCTCGCTCTACATGACCGTCACCTATGTTGCCATCGTTGCCGGACAGATGAGCATCGCCGCCGGTGATGTCACCCAATCGACCTTCTTCATCATTGCCGGCATTCTTTATTGCCTGGCGCTGCTGCCGACGGCGGTTTCGACGGCTTCCAGCCCTGCGCCGCTGAAGGAGGTCAAGCTTGACCTCAAGATGATTTACCGCAATTCGCCAGTCTCCTTCGTGGCGATGCTGCTGGTCGGCATTGCCAATGGCGCCTTCGGCACGCTCGCTCCGGTCTTCGGCGCCGATGTCGGCCTGACCACCTTCACGATTGCGACCATGATGTCGATCACCATCTTCTCCGGCGCCGTCATGCAATTGCCGGCCGGCCGCATGTCCGACCGCATGGACCGGCGTTATGTTCTTGCGGGGCTGGCCACCATTGCCGGGCTGTCGGGACTGGCCATCACCATCATCAAACCCTCAGGCATCACGGTTCTCTACGGGCTGATCTCCCTGTATGGCGCGATGTCCTACACGCTCTATTCGATCATCGTCGCCCACGCCAACGACTACGCCGACAGCGACCAGTTCGTCACCGTATCCGGCGGCCTTCTGCTTCTCTATGGCATCGGCACGATCATCGGCCCGCTGGTGGGCGGCATCACTATGGGCTACAGCCCCTATCTCCTGTTCGCGGTCACCGCCATCGCTCACCTGGGCGTCGCGGGCTATGCGTTGATACGATCCCGCATGCGGGCCGCCATTCCCACCGAGGACCGCGAGAACTTCGCCTCCATCCCGTCGGCCCGGGCAGCAACACCGGAATCGATCAATCTCGATCCACGCGCCACGCCGGAGAATTGACCGCTTTCGCGCTCAACGGCTCCCCCCGTGTGCGCCACAGGCATCCTGACGGCATGCAACAACGCCCGCCTCCTGTTGGAAGCGGGCGTTTTCGTACAGATCAGCAATGTTCCTGCCTCGGCCAGGCAGCAACACAGGCCGTTCAGCTCATGTCGAGCACGATCTTGCCGATGTGATCACCGTCTTCCATCCGCCGGTGGGCGGCCGATGCCTGGTCCAGCGGGAAGATTGAATCCATTACCGGCAGCACCTTGCGCTCGCTCAGCAAAGGCCAGACATGCTGCTGCAGCTCCTGGGCAATCCCGGCCTTGAAGGCAATGTCCCGCGCCCTGAGCGTCGACCCCGTATGGGTCAACCGCTTCATCATGAGAAGCGAAAAATCGACCTCGGCTTTCTGGCCTCTCAAGAACGCGATCTGGACAATCCGGCCTTCGACCGCCGCTGCCTTGTAGTTGCGGCTGATGTAATCGCCGCCCACCATGTCGAGGATCAGGTCGACGCCCTTGCCGTCGGTCGCCTCCTTGACCGCTTCGACAAAATCCGTTTCCCGGTAATTGATCGCCAGATCCGCCCCCAGATCGCGCATGGCCGCGCATTTTTCCTCCGAGCCTGCAGTCGCAAGCACCCGCGCGCCGAACGCCTTGGCCAGCTGGATCGCGGTGGTGCCGATACCAGACGTTCCGCCATGCACCAGAAATGTCTCTCCGGATTTGAGACCGCCACGCTGGAACACATTGTGCCAGACAGTGAAGAACGTCTCGGGGATTGCCGCAGCCTCGGTCATCGTCAGGGAAGCCGGCGCCGGCAGCGCATTGGTCTCGTCGACCGTGCAGTATTCCGCGTAGCCGCCTCCCGGCACCAGCGCACAGACCTGGTCGCCCGGCTTGAAACCCTGCACATTTGCACCGACCGCTTCGACCTCGCCGGCAATTTCAAGTCCCGGAATATCCGACGCACCTGGCGGCGGTGGATAGGCCCCCTGCCTTTGAAGGCAATCCGGCCGGTTGACGCCGGCAGCCGCCACCTTGATCAGCAGCTCGGTGGCGCCTGGAACAGGCTTGTCGCGTGTGGTGGGTGTTAAAACCTCAGGACCGCCGGGCTGACGAATTTCAATACTGCGCATCTGATCATTCTCCTCGTGACGCTTTTCCACAACTTAGGGACAGGCTAGGATTACGGCAATGCCGGTTGACCACTTGCATCATTACGAAACAGCCCGGGCCGCGCTGATTGGCAGGGCGCGCTGTCAGCACTGTGCTAAAAGGAAAGCAAGACCATGTTTGCAGATGATGATCTCCCCAAACCGAAAAAGCTCCACGAGATCGGTTGTGATCTGACGTTCCTTTCTGCTGCCGAGATCGAGGAACGAATCGCCGTGTTGCAGGAAGAGATCGAGCGCCTGGAAGCAGACAAGCTATCCAAGACCACCAGCCGCACCGCTGCGGAGCAGTTTTTCAAGTCGAAATAAAGCAACCAAGGCAAGCACTTACGAAATTAGACTTTGCTGTTAAGCTTCAGTTAAGCTTTACAAGTCATTACTAAAGATATCCAGAATTTCTGGATTTGACAGTCCGGCCCACGGTCAGACTGTTGGACGCCTCCCTGTTAAACTCTTGAGAGCCGCTGATGCGGCTCTTTTTTTGAGCTGGCTCCTGTCCGGACGCGGGCCCTGTGCTATATCTTGTTCACGCAAGTGCCCTTGGAGGCAGGCGTCAGCGACCTGACTGACCTGAGTTGTTTTCGCATCCGCAGCCGATCTGTGCAGCGCGCGACACCAGCTGTTTCACCAGGTTTTTGACGTTAACCCTTTCTTAAGAATAGACTTGCCGGAACAAGGGCTCCGGTTCATTCTGCCTCCGTTGGCAGAGACACGCGACGCCAGCCAATGCCGCCTACCCAGTATTTTGTAATCAGGAATATCCGGCCATGTCAGAAACAAGCCTCAACCCGATCAATCTCGCGGACCGCATGGCCAACTCGACCCAGTTCAAGGCACTCTATGCTGAAGGAATGGGGCTGGTTGAGGAAACCGCGAACTATCTTGATGGTCCGGGCCGGGCTGCATCGAAAGGTCTGCCGCGTCTGGCCGGCGTGCTTTACGCAGCGGAATCGATGCGCCTGACGACCCGCCTGATGCAGATGGCGTCCTGGTTGCTGCTGCAGCGCGCCGTCAACAACGGCGAAATGAACCGCGATCAGGTTCTCGCCGAGAAGAACAAGGTCCGCCTCGACAGCTTCAATTGTGATCGCAGCGCCCAGGGCTGGAATGATCTGCCGGAAGAATTCAAGGACCTCGTCGAACGCTCGCTGCGCATTCAGAACCGCGTGGCGCTGCTTGATCGCGAGATCTACCGCCCCGAGGAAGCAGCTGCCCTGAAGCCGGACAACGAAAACTCGGTCCAGGCCCAGCAGCATCTGCTGCAGACAGTGTTCAGCAAGCGCTGACCACCCGTCGCGACATCACCAGATTTGAAAAGCCCGCGGAAACAGATCCGCGGGCTTTTTGTATTGTGGAAGAGGCTGGCGGACAGTCTGCAGGCAACAAAAAACCCGCCGAAACCGGCGGGTTCTGAGTATCGGCGAATGCCGTTGAAGTTAAAGGCTGAGGCCTTCGAAGCGCTTCTTGAACTTCGAAAGACGGCCGCCACGGTCCAGCATCTGCTGGTTGCCGCCGGTCCAGGCCGGATGCGACTTCGGGTCGATTTCGAGGTTCATGGTGTCGCCTTCGGCACCCCAGGTGGACTGGGTCATATATTCTGTGCCATCGGTCATGACGACCTTGATCATGTGGTAGTCGGGGTGGATGTTCGACTTCATCTTCTTTGTCCTGCCTTTGGGAGGCCCTGCGCTGCAAAGCATGCGGCATTTTGGCCAAACACATAAATGAAGCCGGTGTCCTTTGGAACAACGACTTCCCAATTCGATGGCGAGCCTATACATGAAGGCATGGGCGATAACAAGGGCTGCGGCAGTTTTTGCAGCATCCCAGCGACATTGCCCATGACATCGAATGCGCATACCAGGAGCAGACGTGGCTGAACCAACCGATACCCCCAAAAGGGCCCGCCCGTCGATACGTCCACTGGCACGTCTATATCCCTATATCCGGCGCTACCCGCACCTGGTGATCGGCGCGCTGGCCTTCCTCGCGCTCGCGGCCGTCACAACCCTCACCCTGCCCATGGCCGTGCGCCGGATGATCGACAACGGCTTTTCGGCTCAGGATGCCGGTTTCATCAACACCTATTTCTCCATGCTGGCCGCCATAGCCATCATGCTGGCGCTGGCGTCGGCCTGCCGCTACTATTTCGTCATCACGCTTGGCGAACGCGTGGTTTCCGATATCCGCCGCGACGTCTTTGACCATGTCACCGAATTGTCCGCCGCTTTCTACGATGCCAACCGCTCGGGCGAGATTGTCTCGCGCCTGACCGCCGACACGACGCAGATCAAGTCCACAGTTGGCGCAACCGCCTCGCTTGCCTTGCGAAACACGATCCTGTGCATCGGTGCTGGCGTGATGATGTTCATCACCTCCCCGAAGCTGTCGGCGCTGGTTCTCATCGCAATTCCAATCATCGTTTTCCCGATGGTCGGCTTTGGCCGCAAGGTCAGGGCGCGCTCCCGCAAGGCACAGGACAAGCTGGCTGAAGCCATGACCTTTGCCGGCGAATCCATCGGCGCAACCCGCACGGTGCAGGCCTTCAATTCCGAGGCCAAGGCCCGCGGGCGTTTCAGCCACGCTGTGGAAGCAGCATTCACTGCCACTCGCCAATCCATTCTCGCCCGCTCGATCCTCACCGGCTTTGCCATCGCAATGGCTTTCGGCTCCGTGGTCGCCGTGCTCTGGTATGGCGCGCAATCGGTGCTGACCGGCGAACTCACCCCCGGCACGCTGGGCCAGTTTCTGCTCTATTCAGTCTTTGCCGCAGGCAGCCTCGGCGCGCTGTCAGAGGTCTGGGGCGAGCTGTCCCAGGCTGCCGGCGCCGCCGAACGGCTGAGCGAACTGCTCGACGAAATCCCTCAGATCCGCGCACCAGCATCTCCCAAGCCACTGCCATCACCGGCGATTGGCGATATCCGCTTCGACAATGTCCACTTTGCCTATCCCGCCCGGCCCGATACTTCCGCGCTGACCGGCACCAGCTTTCATGTCCGCCCCGGTGAAACCGTGGCCGTCGTCGGAGCATCCGGCGCCGGCAAATCAACCCTGTTCTCGCTGATCCTGCGGTTTTACGACGCCACCAGCGGCACGGTGTTCGTCGACAATATCGATGTCCGCGAAGCCGACCCCGCCGAGGTGCGCAGCCGCATTGCACTGGTGCCGCAGGATGTCACCATCTTTGCAGGCACCGTGGGCGACAACATCGCCTTCGGACGCTCCGGCGCCAGCCAGACCGATATCGAGGCAGCCGCTCAGGCGGCCCAGGCCCATGATTTCATCATGGCGCTCGACAAGGGCTACGACACGCCGGTCGGTGAGCGTGGCATCACCCTCTCCGGCGGCCAGCGCCAGCGCGTGGCAATTGCACGCGCAATTCTCCGCGACGCCCCGATCCTGCTGCTCGACGAAGCCACCTCGGCACTTGATGCGGAGAACGAAACCCTGGTGCAGAAGGCGCTCGAAGGCCTGATGCTCGATCGCACCACCATCGTCATCGCCCACCGTCTGGCGACCGTGCTGCGCGCCGATCGCATTCTGGTGATGGACAAGGGACGGATTGTCGAGGAAGGCAGCCACGCCGAGCTGGTCGCCCGCGGCGGGCTCTATGCACGGCTTGCGCGGCTGCAGTTCGAGCACGGCGCCGAAGCGCTCGCCACGGCAACAGCTGGCCTCTGATCGAAAGCCGGCAAATAATTCACGCGCTGCCTGCTGCATTGTTGTGAAACCCGTCAAATCAGGGTAATTATCTGGCGTTCGTCTGGAAGCCACGCGGGGGGCGGGACCTCTGTCCGCGGGTTATAACGGGAACATTCAGAAGGTGTATCCACAATGCGGAATGACGCGGAGTGGCGAACCCTGCTTCTGGCAGGTGTTTGCTATGCTGTGTGGTTGTTGCTGACGTTCGGGTGGGCTGAGCTGCCGGACATGTTGCGTGTCCTGCTGCTGATCCCCACGATCACACTGCATTCCTCTCTTCAACATGAATTTTTGCACGGTCATCCATTCAGGAACCAGAATTTAAACGATCTCTTGATCTCACCGCCAATTGGAGTGCTGGTACCTTATCTGCGCTTCAAATCCTGTCATCTCACCCATCACATCAACGAAAACATCACCGATCCCTATGATGATCCGGAGAGCTACTATCTCGACCGGAACGTCTGGGCAGCCATCCCGGGCTGGTTGAAACAGCTGCTGGTTGCAAACAACACACTCACGGGCCGCGTCACGCTCGGCCCGGCGCTGGCCACGATTGGTTTTGCCCGCAGCGAGCTGGCCCGCGTCAGACGCGGTGACCGGGCCATCCTTGCAACATGGCTGCGTCATCTTCTGGCAGTAGCACTGTTGTTCTGGCTGATTGACGCCTATGGCAGTCTGAACGCAGGCGCCTATTTCATCGCCGCCTATTTCGGCATGGGATTGCTGATGGTGCGCTCCTTCATCGAGCACCAGGCCGTCGAAAAGGCCAACCAGCGCTCGGTGATCATCGAAACCAAAGGCCCACTGAGCCTCTTGTTTCTCAACAACAACTTCCACTCGGTGCACCACACCTATCCGTCGCTTGCCTGGTACCGCATCCCTTCATTCTTCCGGGAGAACCGCGCTCGCTTCCTGCGCATGAATGGCGGCTACCGCTATGAGAGCTACTGGGAGGTGTTCCGGCGCTACGCATGGCGGCCGAAGGAGCCGGTGGCCTGGCCGATCGAAGCCACGCGCAAACGGCGCGTCGACGCCTCGTGACGCGACCTCCAACACTCGAAGGCGGCGCTGCAACAGGCGCCGCCTCGCTGCCGATGTATGACTGGCCGGAGATCCGCGACGCCACCGACAGACTGTGGCAGGCGGTGCGGGAGCAATTGAGGGAACGGGGAATTGAAGCCCCCGAAGCTCTCGACCGGCGTGCTGATCCCGAAACCCTCTGGAGCAACCCTGCCCTGCTCCTGTCCCAGACCTGCGGCTATCCCTATGCCACCATGCTGGCGGACAAGGTGACACTCGTCGGCACCCCGGCGCATGCTGTCATCGGTGCGGAACCCGGCAGATATTTCAGCGTGCTGGTGGCGCGCAAAATCGGAGCACCGCGGCACCTGGCTGACCTGTCAGGCAAGCGTTTCGCCTACAACATGCAGCACTCGCAGTCCGGGTTTGCAGCCCCGGTCCGATTGCTTGCTGCAGCAGGTCTGGCGCCCGAGCCTGCACCGCTCGAAACCGGCGCCCACCGCGCCTCGATCCTCGCCGTTGCGGCGGGCAAGGCAGACTGGGCCGCGATCGATGCGGTGACATGGGAACTGGCCAAGCGTCATGAGCCGGCGACACGGGAACTGACGGTCTTTGCCAGGACGCCGGAAACGCCAGCCTTGCCTTTGATCACCGGTCTTCGACATGCCGGCCAGGCGGATATCATCGCAGATGCATTCGAGGCCGCGATCGCAGGTCTGGATCAGCAGACCCGCGATGCCGTTTTGATAACCGGATTGAGACGGTCCAGACCCCATGATTATGCACCGCTGGCGGCACCGCTTCCGGTCATCGAAGTGTTCCCGAACCTCGCCTGACACCGCAGCTCTTGTTCCTTGTTATCAGCGCTCGGTCAGCTTGAGCTCGATACGGCGGTTGGTTGCGCGGTCTTCGTCGGTATCGCCTTCCGCAATCGGCTGAAACTCACCGAAGCCCGCCGCCACCAGCCGGTTGGCCGGCACACCTTCATCGACCAGGTATTTGACCACCGATGTGGCGCGGGCGCTCGAAAGTTCCCAGTTGTCGGCATAGCGGCCATTGCCCGACAGCGGCACATTGTCGGTGTGGCCATCCACGCGCAGCACCCAGTTGATTTCATCGGGAATTTCGCGCGCCAGCTCGATGATCGCGGCAGCAAGCTTGGACATCTGCTCCTTGCCCGCCGGATTGAGTTCATTGCCACCTGACGGGAACAAAACCTCCGACTGGAACACGAAACGGTCGCCCACCACCCGCACGTCCTCACGGCTCGCCAGGATCTCGCGCAAGCGGCCAAAGAAATCCGAACGATACCGGTTCAACTCCTGCACCCGCTGCGCCAGCGCCACATTGAGCCGCCGTCCAAGATCAGCGATCTTGGCCTGGGTCTCGCGGTCCTTGCTCTCGGAAACATCGAGCGCATCCTCGAGCGCGGCAAGCTGGGTTCTCAGAGCTGAAATCTGCTGGTTCAGCAAATCGACTTGATTGAGCGCCCGCTGCGAGACCTGTTTCTCCGCATCAAGCGTTTCCGTCAGCTGGCCGATTCTGGCTTCCGCAGCACTGCTGGCTCCGGATCCGCTGGCGAGCAGTTCCTGCAATCGCGAACGGTCCGTTTCCGACTCGGCCAGCGATGCCTGCAGATTGGCCAGAGTATCCTCAAGATCCTGGTTGCCCGAACGCTCAAGCGCCAAGAGCTGGGTCAGCTCGTTGATCTGGCTGTTGAGACGGTTGAGCACCTGATCCCGGCCCGAGATTTCGCGCGACAGGAAGAACTGCGCCAGCACAAACACCGTGAGCAGGAACATGATCGCCAGAAGCAGGGTCGACAGGGCGTCGACAAAACCCGGCCAGTAATCGACCGTGCGCTCCCGCCGCCGGTTGCGTGCCAGCGCCATGGCCTACTTGCCCTCGATCTTGTCGGCAAGCTTGTCGAGCGTCTCGCGCAGTCGGCGCGATTCGACCTGCTGCGCCTCGATCCAGTCCCTGAGCATCTGCTGCTCGTTGCGCATGTTCTTGACCAGGCCCTGAATACCTTCGGCCAGACTGGCCATCGCCGCCGTCGTCCGCGGTGTCATGCCGGAATCCTGAGACAGGGTCTGCATCCGCTCGGACAGCATCCGGATTTCTTCCGTCGTACCGGTACTCTCGCTCGGCACCACCACGCCCGAATCCAGATCGGTCATCGTCGACAGCCAGTTTTCAAGTTCGGTGTAGAACCGGTTCTGCGCCCTGCCCGCCTGCAGATCGAGGAACCCGAGAATGAGCGAACCGGCAAGACCGAAGAGGGACGAGGAAAAGGCCGTTCCCATGCCATCCAGCGGCGCCGACAGCCCGCTCTTCAGGGTCGACAGCACGTCCTCGGTGCCGCCGGTCCCCGGATCGAGTGACTGAATCACCTGATTGATCGAGCCGATGGTGCCAAGCAGCCCCCAGAACGTGCCGAGCAGGCCGAGAAACACCAGCAGGCCGATGAGATAGCGCGACGTGTCGCGGGATTCGTCAAGCCGTGTGCCAATCGAATCAAGAATGGACCGCAAGGACGAGGTCGACAGTGCCATTTCCTGGCGGCGGCCGATCAACGCCCGCATCGGCGCCAGCAGCACCGGATCGCGGCCGACCTTCTCGGCATCACCCGTCGCGCGCAGTGAATTGACCCAGCGCACTTCCGGCCGCAGCCTGAGCACATGGGTAAAGACCAGCAGCACGCCGACGGCCAGAACACCGACGATCAGCCCGTTCAGGCCGGGATTGGCGAGAAATGCCGTCTGGATCTGCCGGTAGAGGATGGCCGCCACAAACCCGGAGAGGATGAGAAAGATCATCATGCTCCAGAAGAAGACCAGCGGACTGGACAGCTTGTGCGGGTCCGCGCCGCTGCCGTCTTCGGAGATACCCCAACCAGACATCGTCAGTTTTGCCATGCGTTATCCGTCCCGGCCCTTGTCCCTGATCAAAATCAGGTTCCAAATCATATGATCAGGCGGAGACTAACCGATAATACGGCGGAAATGAAAGCATGCTTTCAAAACAACGCGGTGAGCTTGGCGTCAGGCTTTTGGAACCGGCCTTTGAACAAGCTCGAGAAGGCCCTTGAGGATGTACTCGTTGCCCGCCGCGACCGAGCGACTGCCGAACATGTCGGTACCGCCCTTGGTGTCGGAGACAAATCCGCCGGCTTCGCGGATCAGCAGGATGCCCGCAGCCATGTCCCATGGCTCGAGCGGTGTTTCCCAGAATCCGTCAAGCCTGCCGGCTGCGACATACGCCAGATCAAGCGCGGCAGCACCCATGCGGCGAATGCCGGCGCATTCGCCCATGACGTGGCGCAGTTCCACCAGGAATTTGCCGTGATGGCCGCGTCCGAGATGCGGAACGCCGGTGCCGATCACCGCGTCCGACATCGCCTTGCGGCCGGCGACCCGGAGACGGCGGTCATTGAGGAACGCCCCGCCACCGCGCTCGGCGGTGTAGAGTTCATCCGTCGACGGATTGTAGATGACGCTGGCCACGATCTCGCCGTTGCGCTCAAGCGCAATGGAAACCGCAAAATGCGGCATGCCGTGCAGGAAGTTCGTTGTGCCATCCAGCGGATCGACGATCCAACGGTGCGCACCGTCGGTGCCTTTTTCTTCCGTGCTTTCCTCACCCATGAAACCATAGGTCGGGCGCGCCCGCATCAACTCGGTCTTGATGATGGTTTCAGCCTTGCGGTCCGCCTGGCTGACATAGTCGCCCGGCCCCTTGAGCGAGACCTGCAGGTTCTGCACTTCACCGAAATCCCGCGCAAGCGAGCGTCCGGCTTTCAGCGCCGACTGAACCATTACATTGAGAAGGGCTGAACGCGCCATCTGTCTTATTCCTTGGTGTCGGCGGCGCGGCGGCCATGGCCGTCCTGCGCCGGTGTCTCAGGGCTCGAAACGAACTGCGGTCGCGGCGGGCTTAGTCAGCCCGGCGCAGATAGGTCAGTTCATTGGTGTCCACGATCACCCGTTCGCCAGCCGAGATAAACGGCGGCACCAGGATGCGCACACCATTTTCCAGCGTTGCGGGCTTGTAGGACGATGCCGCCGTCTGGCCCTTGACCACCGGATCGGCTTCCGCAATTTCCAGCGTGACATGGTCCGGCAGGGCAATGCCGATCGGCCGCTCTTCGTGCAGCTCGACAGTGACCATCATGCCATCCTGCAGGAAGGCGCGGCGGTCGCCGACAAAGTCCTTCTGCAGTTCAAGCTGTTCGTAGCTTTCCAGATCCATGAACACCAGGGCATCACCCTGCTCGTAAAGGAACTGGAAGTCCTTCTGCTCGAGCCGGATGCGTTCAACCGTCTCCGAGGCCCGGAAGCGCTCGTTGAGCTTGGTGCCGTCGATGAGGTTTTTCATCTCGACCTGGTTGAAGGCGCCGCCCTTGCCAGGCTTCACAGCATTGGTTTTCACCACTGCCCACAGGCCGCCATTGTGCTCGAGCACGTTGCCGGGGCGAATTTCGTTTCCGTTGATTTTCATGAGAGCGTTCCGCGTCAAGCTTTGTCCGGGCCCGGTATTCGGCCCCGCTTGGCGGCCTCAAGACCACAAATAGCGCAGCTTTTCAAGTCTGAGCCGTGGCCCGGCCGCCTCAATGCCCTGAATCATTGCTTTCCGAACTTGTTTGCAGCCTCGAGCGCCTGCTTTTGTTCGTCCTCGGTCAAACCCTGGTAGAAATCGTCGAGCGTCCGGTCGTCATAGCCGGCACGCCGCGAAAGAATATACCACTTGCCTGCCTCGACCGGATCACCTTTGGTTCCAATTGCGTTGATGTGCAGCACCGCCATCCGGTTCTGCGCCACCACATTGCCACGCGTTGCGGCAACCTCCATCCAGTGGAACCCGGCCTCGTAGTCCTTCGGGCCGCCGACCCCGTCAATCAGCCAGATGGCGTAATCGAGCTGCGCCGTATCATATCCGGCACGCGCAGCCTTCTCCATCAGCTCCCGTGCCTTGGCCCGCTTTGCGTCGGAAACCCCGTCCGTGTTGTGATAGATTTGTGCCAGCGCATATTGGGCATCGGCGACACCCTGTTCGGCAGCCTTCTCGAAATAGGGCAGCGCTTCGAAGATCCCGGCATCACCGGGTTTTTGCGACACCAGGAACTGTGCGTGATTGAACTGCGCAAACGCGTTGCCGGCGTCCGCAGCCTTCTTCATCAGTTCTCCGGCCTTGTCCTCGTCGGCCTCGACATATCTTCCCTCGAGCAGCATCAGCCCGTATTTGAACTGCGCCGACGCATCGCCACCTTCGGCGGCCTGCTTGTACCAGAAGGCTGCACTGTCCATATCGCGCGCGACGCCCAGCCCGCTGGCAAAAAGTTCAGCAACCAGCGTCTGCGCGGCCGGATCTCCCAATTGCGCGCGTGGCACGGCCAGTTCCATCGCTGTGAGATAGTAACCGCGCTGAAACGCACCGAAGGCCCGCAAGGTGGCATCATTGGCGGCTTCCACCTGCTTCGTTTCTGCGGTCGTTGCGGTTTCGCCCTCGCTACTTTGAGCGAACGAAGCTCCACCCGGCAGCACGAGCGCCAGCACCAAGGGCAACAATCGGGATGATCGGAAAATCATGAAAACCATCCTGCGGCAGGTCAAAATGTCTGGCTCTGATACTGGCCCATTATTTCCCCAACCGTGGCGCTTTTTCGTCGAGTACGGCATTGATTTCCGCGACGATACGCGCGGCATCGGCCGGATCGGCAAAAACAGCCTTCGAAAACACGATGAATTCGGCCCGTGTCTGCGCCATCTCTTCCACAAACGCGGTGCTGGTCCCACCCATCAGCAGACAGGGTATTTCGATCATGTCGGCCCACCATTCCGCCAGCGCCATGTTCTTGGAGTGCGGCTCCGGCTTGATGTCGCCGTCAATCGAGCCGAAGATAACATAATCCGGCTGGGCTTCACCGATCGACAGCGCCGCATGGCGCTCGCGCGCATTGCCGCCGCCGACGATCAGACCGGGAGCGTATTTGTCGATGGCTTCAGCCATGGCGGTGGGGCCGGCCTCCAGATGCATTCCGTCAGAGCGCACCCGACCGGCCACCCTGGAATCCCCCGCCACCAGTGCAGCAGCCCCGGCATCCTGTACGACCGGAACCAGCGCCTCGCAGCGTTTCTGAAAGCTCTTCTCGTCCAGACCGTGCTGCGGAATGATGACGGACGCCACGTCGCCGCCGCGAAGCGCATCCCCCACCACCGCGGCAAGCTGGCTCGCGTCTGCAATATCGGGTATCACGAGGACAAGACGGCAACGGTCGATCGGGTCAGTCATCAGAAGAATTCCTGTCAGGGCCAGCGCTGAAAGCCGATATGGCCAATTCGCTGCAAACGGGATAGACCGGCGCGGCACAAGGATCAACAGCCGCGATGATGACAGACCCCTTCTTCTATGCCGCCGCCATACCGGCGGTCATCATGGTTGGCCTCTCGAAGGGCGGTTTCGGCGGCGCCATGGCGCTGATGGGGGTGCCGTTGATGGCACTGGCCATATCCCCGGTCCAAGCCGCTGCAATCCTGCTGCCGATTCTCATCGTCATGGACATTGTCAGCCTCTGGACATGGCGAAGCCATTCGGACACCCGCACACTGACCATCATGGTGCCCGGGGCGCTGATCGGCATCACCATCGGCTGGGCAACGGCCGCGTGGGTCACCGCCCCGATGATACGGCTTGTCGTTGGCGCCGTCGCGCTCTGGTTCGTCTGGCGCTACCTGGTTCAGCGCCTCGCCGATGCCCGCAATGGCGGTGAACAGAAGCCGCACGGCCACAATACGGCAAGGGGCATGCTCTGGGGCACCCTCGCCGGCTTCACCAGTTTCGTCTCCCATGCCGGCGGACCGCCCTACCAGATCTACGCCTTGCCGCTGCGACAGGATCCGAAGACCTACACCGGGACCAGCGTCCGTTTCTTCGCCATCATCAATGCGATCAAGCTGGTGCCCTATTTCGCCCTCGGGCAGTTTGACGCGACCAATCTGTCCACCTCGCTGGCACTTGCGCCGCTGGCGCCGGTGGCGACCCTGGCCGGTGCCTATATCGTAAGGCGCATGAAACCCGATATCTTCTACCCCTTCATGTACTTCATGGTGCTGCTGGCAGCCTTGAAGCTGATCTGGGACGGTGCCGTTCATCTATTGGCGTGATGACAAGTTCGCATTCAGGTGATTTGATGCGGGCAATGTGTGAGACATTCTGCATGGGAATTCGATCTTGAGCGCCAACCCCTATGAAACCGACCTCGACCGCAACCCGGCCAACTATCAGCCGCTGACGCCGCTGGCGCATCTGGAACGGGCAGCCCTGATCCACCCCGATCACGTGGCCATTATCCACGGCGCCATGCGGATGAGCTATGGCCGGTTTCTCGAGCGCTCCAAGCAACTCGCCAACGCCCTCTCAGCCATGGGCCTCACCAAGGGCGATACCGTCTCCGCCATGCTGTCGAACACGCCGGCGATGCTCGAAGCTCACCACGGTGTGCCAATGATTGGCGCGGTGCTGCATTCGATCAACACCAGGCTTGATGCCCCGGCCATCGCCTTCCAGCTTGATCACGCCGACTGCAAGCTGCTGATCGTCGACCGCGAGTTCTCCGCAGTCATCGCCGAAGCCCTGAGCCTCGCCAAGGCCACGCCGGTAGTGATCGATTATGACGACCCCGAGTATCCCGATGACGCGCCGTTCCCGAAGGGCGAGCGCATCGGCACATATGACTATGAGGAATTTGTCCAGTCCGCCTCCGCCGATTTCACCCGGAGCCTGCCGGACGACGAGTGGGAAGCGGTCTCGCTGAATTACACCTCCGGCACCACCGGAAATCCAAAGGGTGTGGTCTATCATCATCGCGGTGCGGCGATGATGGGCTATTCCAATGTGATCGCGTCGGGCATGGGCCGTCATCCGGTCTATCTGTGGACCCTGCCGATGTTTCACTGCAATGGCTGGTGTTTTCCCTGGACCCTCGGCGTGGTCGGCGGCACCCATGTCTGCCTGCGCTGGGTCCGTGCCAAGGCGATGTATGACGCCATTGCCGACCATGGCGTGACCCATTTGTGTGGCGCGCCGATTGTCATGTCGACGCTGCTGAATGCGCCCGAAAACGAAAAACGCACATTTTCCCAGACCGTGAGTTTCAACACCGCGGCCGCGCCTCCGCCAGAAGCCGTTCTCGCCGGCATGGCCGATGCGGGGTTCGAGGTTGTCCATCTCTATGGTCTGACCGAGACCTATGGGCCCGCCGTCGTCAACGAATGGAAGCGGGAATGGCTGGAGCTTGATCGCGGTGCCCAGACCACCAAGAAGGCCCGTCAGGGGGTGCGCTATCCGGCGCTCGAAAACCTGGCCGTGATGAACCCCGAAACGATGGAGAGGGTACCGGCCGACGGCGAAACCATAGGCGAGGTCATGTTCCGCGGCAATATCGTCATGAAGGGCTACCTGAAGAACCCCGACGCCAGCCGGGAAGCCTTCCGCGGCGGCTGGTTTCACTCCGGAGACCTCGGCGTCATGCACCCCGACGGCTATCTGCAGCTCAAGGACCGGTCAAAGGACATCATCATATCGGGCGGCGAGAACATCTCGTCGATCGAGGTCGAGGACGCCCTTTACAAGCATCCCGGCATCCTGGCCGCTGCCGTGGTGGCAAAGCCCGACGACAAGTGGGGCGAAACCCCCTGCGCCTTCGTCGAACTCAGACCCGGCTACAGTCTCAGCGAAGACGAGGTGATCGAACATTGCCGTGGGTTGCTGGCCCGCTTCAAGTGTCCGCGCACCGTGATTTTCCACGAGGTTCCCAAGACCTCGACCGGCAAGATCCAGAAATATTTGCTCCGCGACCAGGCTAAGGCACTCAAGCCGTCCTGAACGGGCTTTGCACAGAGATGATGCGCTGCACCTGATGAAGAGTTGCGCCTATTCTTCAGGCGGGCCTGTCAAAATGTGTGTGACATCAAGAATAACGCGACGCGTGCAGCGCACACAAAAGACTTGCCGCTCTGAAATCTTTTATTTAGCTTGCCAGCATGACCATGGATGCTTTTCAAGCCATAGCCGATCCCAACAGGCGCTATCTTCTGGAGGAGCTGCGTCGGCAGCCACGTACGGTCAACGAATTGGCGGAAGGCTTGCCCATCAGCAGGCCGGCGGTCTCGCAGCACCTCAAGGCGCTTCTGGAAAGCAAGCTCGTGACCGTGGAAAACCAGGGCACCCGGCGGATCTACACGGTGCGCACCGATGGGTTCATGCACCTCAACCTGTGGGTCGACCAGTTCTGGTCCTGATCAGGACGATGTACCGGCAAAAGCGTCTGGCACCCCCGTAAAGAACGCCGCCAGCCTGGCCGTGTCCTTGTCCTTTAATTCTGTCCTCTCGGATCTCGAAGCCAAGGCTTTCCGAAACGAAAAAGGCGCAGGAGAAACTCCCGCGCCTGTCATGATCGTGTCATGCAAATCTGGTCAGTGTTGGGTCTCGGCTCTCAGGCGGTTGATCTCATCCTTGAGCCGGAGCTTGCGCCGTTTGATATCCACAATCATCTCGTCGTGAACGGAGGGTTGGGATTGCACCGTGCGGAGTTCGGCCTCCAGTTCGCCATGCTTTTTCTCAAGTGTGGCAAGGTGAGCATCAATCGACATAAGCGACTCCTTGGTTGGAATGCGCCAGCGCCGGAACGCCGGTGCAAATCGTTAGTGGACGCTAATGAGTGTGCCACGGCTTTTCCGATTTGTCGAAGATGATTTCTTCAACAGGGATAACTTCCCGTTACACCTGTTTTTATGGTACGAGCCCGCCCAGACACCTAGTCGGGCCAGGCGCACCGGCAGGATGCGTTTAACGGGGAAAACTGCATGTCCAATCAGGAACAGGCGGAGCTTCGCATGCTGGTGGCGCGTTTGCGCCATGAGCACGAGGACTTTGACGCCGCCATCAATGCAATGATTCAAGTTGGCTGTGACCAATTGCGCGTTCAGCGGATGAAGAAGAAGAAACTGGCGATCAAGGACAAGATCATCGAGATCGAAGACCAGATCATACCGGATATCATTGCCTGACCGGGGAGCGACCCATGAGCCAAGCCGAATCACCGAAGGTCGCCGTCATCATGGGCAGCCAGTCTGACTGGCCAACCATGAAGCATGCCAGCGAGACTCTGTCTGAACTGGGGATCGCCCACAAGCCGCTCATCGTTTCGGCCCACCGCACCCCCGACCGTCTGGTTTCCTTTTCCAAGTCGGCCCGCTCCGAGGGCTACAAGGTCATCATCGCCGGGGCTGGCGGCGCAGCCCATCTCCCCGGCATGACAGCCGCCTTCACCCCCTTGCCGGTGTTTGGCGTACCCATCGAATCCAAGGCGCTTTCGGGCCAGGACAGCCTGTTGTCGATCGTCCAGATGCCGGGCGGCATTCCGGTCGGAACCCTTGCAATCGGAAAGCCCGGCGCCATCAACGCAGCGCTTCTCGCAGCCAGCGTGCTTGCCCTCACAGACAAAGCCCTGGCAGAGCGCCTCGACGCCTGGCGCCAGGCAAGAACCGACGCGGTCGCCGAAGAGCCGGTAGACCAGCCATGAACACCGAAGCGCTCGCACCCGGATCCTTCATCGGGATCATCGGCGGTGGCCAGTTGGGACGCATGCTCGCCATGGCGGCTGCTCGATTGGGTTACAGAACCATTGTTCTGGAACCCGACAGCAATGCACCGGCGGCCCAGGTCGCCAACACCCAGATCGTTGCTGACTATGATGACCCGGCAGCACTTCAGCAATTGGCCGATCTCTGCGACGTCGTCACCTACGAGTTCGAGAATGTTCCGGTGAAGGCCGTTCAATGGCTTGAATCCCGCGTTCCCGTCAGGCCCGGCTCGAAGGCGCTGGAAGTCGCCCAGGACCGGCTGATGGAAAAGGCCATGGCGCGCGAGCTCGGCGCAGAGACCGCGCTGTTTTCTGCCGTCGCCAACCGGCCCGACCTCGACGCGGCGATCGAGACCACCGGTCTGCCGGCTGTCCTGAAAACCACCCGTCTCGGCTATGACGGCAAGGGGCAGGCCAAGCTGGTCCGACCCGAGGACGCCGACACGGCTTTTGCAGCCATGCAGGGCCAGATGGCGATCCTGGAATCCTTCGTCCATTTCGAGTGCGAGGTCTCCGTGATCGCCGCGCGCGGCCTGTCCGGTGAAGTGCGCGCCTTCGACGTTTCGGAAAACGTCCATCGCAATCACATCCTGCACACCTCCACCGTGCCCTCAGGCCTCGGGTCCGAGGCGCAGTCCGAAGCCCTGAAGATTGCGTCTGCCATCGCGGCACACCTGGACTATGTCGGCGTTTTCGCGGTTGAGTTCTTTGCCGTCCGCGACAATGGCAGGCACCGGCTGCTGGTCAACGAGATCGCGCCGCGGGTGCACAATTCAGGCCACTGGACCGAAGCCGCCTGCGCCATATCGCAGTTCGAGCAGCATATCCGCGCCATCGCCGGCCTGCCGCTCGGCAGCACTGAGCGCCATTCCGACTGCGTGATGGAGAATCTCATTGGTTCCGAAATCGACAAGGTCGCCGCTCTCGCCGCCGAGCCGAATGCGGTTTTGCATCTCTACGGCAAGGCAGAAGCCCGGCCCGGACGCAAAATGGGCCATGTCACCAGGATCAGCGCCCGTTCCGAGCCTGTTTGAGCAGGAATGGGACGGGAAAAAGCGGTCCCGGAGTTGACAGCAAATGCCCGAGACGGTACATGCCGTGCCAACCGATGAGCGCGTCCTATGGCTGGCGCGCTTTTGATTGAATAGGCGGCTTCGTCGCCCGAAACTCGCGGATCAGAACAATGAAGATCAAGAATTCGCTTAAGGCGCTCAAAGCTCGTCACCGTGACAACCGTCTGGTTCGTCGCAAGGGTCGGGTTTACATCATCAACAAGCAGAACCCGCGCTTCAAGGCTCGCCAGGGCTGAAGCCGAGGGCCGTCAGGCCTTCACCGAAATTTGCAATTGAAATTCGGCGCAGACGGTCTAGTTTTCCGTCATGCGCCATTTTTCGTATGTCAAATTTCTTTCCGGTATCGTTGCAGTTTTCGTCTGCGGCAGCACTGCCGGTTTCCCGGCTCAGGCCCAGACCTCGCCGGCAAGTCCGGCTGTCTCCACACAATCAGCCAACACGCTCGATTCCCTGTTTGCCGATCTCAAGCGCGAGCGCGATGACAGGCAGGCCAAGCGAATCAGCGAACGCATCTGGGCCAAGTGGCGCGATTCCGGCAGCGCCACCGCGAACCTTTTGATGCAGTGGGCCGACAAGGCTGTCTCGGACAAGAAGAATGGCCTGGCCCTCGACCTGCTTGATCAGGTTGTCGTGCTGATGCCCGACTACGCCGAAGGCTGGAACCGCAGGGCCACGCTGAACTACGCCATGGGCAGACACGCCAAGTCCATGTCCGATATCAGCCGCGTCCTGGCGCTCGAACCGCGCCATTTTGGCGCCATCTCGGGCATGGCAGCAATCCTTGCCGCATCCGGCAATGACGAGCTGGAAATGCGCGCTTGGGAGCAGGTGCTCGAGATCTACCCGGCCAACCGGCAGGCCCAGACGAGGCTTGGAGAACTGGCCGACAAACTGGCCGGCAGCAGGATCTGAAACTTTCTCCCCACTTATCCCGTAGCGGACAAGACAGGCTGTGCCTGCTTCTCACAAACCCGTTGGCACTGAACCCTCATGCTCGCTCAAAACCCGGTCCGAACTGTCATGCTCATCACGCTCACACTCATTGCCCTGCTCGTCGCTGGGCTAGTAGTCTGGACCAAGTTGAAAACGCGCGAGATCGAAGCGCGCTATCCTCCCGCCGGGGAGATGATTGATGTCGGCGGCTACAAGCTCCACGCCGTCCATGTACCGCGTCCTGCCGATGCCGATTTGCCAGCTCTTGTGTTCATCCACGGCGCCAGCGGCAATCTGCTTGATCAGTCGGTCCCGTTCCGGCCCAAACTCGAAGGCCGCGCCGAGATGCTGTTCATCGACCGGCCCGGTCATGGCTGGTCGGAGCGTGGCGGTGCGGCCAATGCGACGCCCGACGGGCAGGCCAATGCCATTGCCGCCGCCATGAAGACCAAGGGCATCACCAGCGCCATCATCATCGGCCATTCCTTCGGCGGCGCGATCGCTGCCAGTTTCGCGCTCGCGCATCCCGAGATGACATCCGGTCTGGTTTTTCTCGCTCCCGCCACCCATTCCTGGCCCGGCGGAATTGCCTGGTACTACGACTTGACGCGATTGCCCGTGATCGGCCCACTGTTTGCCAACACCCTCGCCCTGCCCGCCGGCCTGACCCGGCTGGAAAGCGGGTCGGCCTGCGTCTTTGCGCCCAATCCAAAGCCCGATGACTACATCACGTCGACTGCCCCTGCCCTGGTGCTCCGGCCCGGCGCATTTCGAAACAACGCTATCGACGTAGCAAATCTCAAGCCTTACGTGAGCCGCGTGGCGCCGCGTTATTCGGAGATCAGGACCCCGACCGTGATCATCACCGGCGACAGTGATTCGGTGGTCCTCGCCCATATTCACTCGGAAGGACTGGCCCGCGACATCGAAGGTGCTGAACTGGTCTGGATCCGCAATCTCGGCCACAAGCCTGATCACGTGACGACTGATCTGGCTGTCCGCGCGATTGAGAAAGTGGCCGGCTATGATGTCGATCTGGAAACCGCTGCAGAGATGGCTGAAGCCTCCCTGGCAGCCGACGATGCCGGCTGCCCGAGCTGAGATCTTCCCTCGGAAAAATCAGATACCGGTCATTCCGTCGGAACCGATATAGGCAATCCGCAACATGTTGGTCGAGCCGGGCGTGCCCAGCGGAACACCGGCTGAAATGATGATGCGGTCGCCCGGCTTGCCGAATTCCTCGCGGAACGCGATCCGGCAGGCACGGTCGACCATGTCGTCAAGATCGGTCGCGTCCTGGGTGACAACGCAATGCAGTCCCCAGACCACAGACAGCCGTCGCGCCGTCTGGATCACCGGTGACAGAGCGATCACCGGCACCTGCGGCCGCTCGCGCGCGGCCCTGAGGCCGGTATTGCCCGAAGAGGTGTAGCAGACGATCGCCGACAGGTTGAGCGTCTCGGCAATCTGGCGCGCCGCCAGCGAGATCGCGTCTGCGCCGGTGGCGTCAGGCTGCGGACGCTGGGAATAGATGATGCCGGGGTAATTCGGATCCCGCTCCACCTTGCGCGCGATCGACGCCATGGTCTCGACCGCTTCAACCGGATAATCACCGGCTGCGGATTCCGCTGACAACATCACGGCATCCGCACCTTCAAACACCGCCGTGGCAACGTCTGAGACTTCCGCACGGGTCGGAACCGGTGCAGAAATCATCGATTCCAGCATCTGTGTGGCAACGACGACCGGCTTTCCGGCCTTGCGGCAGGCGCGGGTCAGCTGCTTCTGGATGCCTGGAACAGATTCGATCGGCATTTCCACGCCAAGATCGCCGCGCGCCACCATCAGCGCATCGGACAATTCGATGATTTCGTCGATGCACTCGAGCGCCTGCGGCTTTTCGATCTTTGACATCAGGCCGACGCGGCCACGGGCAATCTTGCGCACTTCGGCAAGATCCTCGGGCCGCTGAATGAACGACAGCGCCACCCAGTCGACATCATTGACCGCCAGAACGGCATCAAGGTCGCTGCGGTCCTTCTCGGTCAGCGCACTGACGCCGAGCGTGGTGTCAGGCAGGCTCACACCCTTGCGATCGGAAATCTTGGTCCCGCTGACGACGGTGCAGACAATCGAGGTCTTGTTTGACTTGACCGCAAGCAGGCTCAGCCGGCCGTCATCGATCAGCAACCGGTGACCCGGCTGTACCGCCTCGAGAATTTCGGGATGTGGCAGGTAGACGCGCGTCGCATCGCCCGGCGTATCCTGATCATCAAGCGTGAAGGTCTGCCCGGCCTTGAGCGTCGCCGACCCGTCCGCAAATTTGCCGACCCGCAATTTCGGGCCCTGCAGATCGGCGAGAACGCCGATCGGCCTGCCGCATTTCTTCTCCACCGCGCGAATCCGGCCAACCAGCGTGCGCATCAGTTCATGGCTCGAATGGCTCATGTTGATACGGAACAGATCGGCGCCCGCTTCATGCAGTTTCTGGATCATCGCCTCGTCCGACGAGGCCGGACCGAGTGTTGCGAGGATTTTTACATTGCGTAGCCGCTTCATCAATTCTGGCTTTCTGGCGCTTCCGGGGCATCCGATAACTGGACCATCCAGCTGCCTTGTCTCCCGGTATCGTATTCCTTGAACCCCACGCGCTGGAAACCGCGGGCGAAACAGTCTTCGACCCCGACAACGCGAAATTCATTGTCGGCGACACACATGTTGATGTCGCCGGCCCAGCGGCCACCGCCGCCGGCGTCCTCTGCGTAGAGATAGTAATAGCGGGAGCCGAGCTGTCCCTCGATCAGCGTGGCGCAGGAATTCGCCGGGATCTGCCACCAGCCTTCCGTCACCCAGCCTTCCGCCGTCCGGTATCCGATGGCGCCGCCGACAAGTGACTGGGTCCCGTTGCAGACCCGGAAATCCGCTTTCGCATCCTGGGCCGAGACAAGCATCAACGCCCCGGCAGCCAGGGGAAGGAGCATGACAGATCTGACGATGGCAAAACAGGCTTTTGGCAACTTGCGAAACAACAATTTCGGTCAGTCTCCGCTCTCGATTTGTGCTTTGCTTTTTGCGCCGCGGGGCCGTGAAAGTCAACGAAAGACACCCGACCAAACTCAAGCTATGACGTCACAACGCAATTGCCCAACATCACGTCGAACAAACAGGCTGATTCGGATGGTTGCTCATAAAGCGCGGCTATGCAATTGATCCGGGTTCCTAGACATTCTTCCAACTGGCACCTGTACCCGACATGTCCGGCTTCCAGCCCTTTGAAATCATCCCCGGCGATCCAACCCAGTCCCTGGTCATTCTTGGCGATCATGCCATGAACCGCCTTCCACCCGAATATGGTGATCTAGGGCTGCCGGCGTCGGCCTTCACCCGCCATATCGCCTATGACATCGGCGTCGAGGATGTGACCCGCAAGCTCTCCCAGCGCCTGGGGGTCCCCGCGGTTATGGGATGTTTCTCGCGTCTGCTGATCGACCCCAACCGAGGCGAAGACGATCCGACCCTGATCATGAAGCTTTCGGATGGAATGGTGATCCCGGCCAATCACCCGCTTTCCGACGAGGAACGCGAGCGTCGGCTCAATCGCTACCACCGGCCCTATCACGATGCCGTCGCCTCGACCATTGCCGAAACCTGGCGCAAATCCGACAAGCCGCCGCTGGTCATTTCGCTGCACTCCTTCACCCACGCTTGGAAAGGCGTTGCCAGGCCCTGGCATGCCGGCGTCCTGTGGGACACCGATCCGCGGGCTGTCCAGCCGCTTCTCAAGGCACTGAGCGCGGACCCTGCCCTCGTCGTCGGCGACAACGAACCCTATGACGGGGCGCTGAGGGGCGACACCATGCACCGGCATTGCTCGATGACGGGCCTTGCCCATGCCCTGCTCGAGATCCGTCAGGATCTGATCGCAGACGCCGCCGGCGTCAATGAATGGGTCGACCGGCTCGCGCCGATCCTTGCCACCATGGCTGCACAGCCGGAACTGCACGAAGTCGAGCTTCACGGCTCCCGTGTGATTTGATGACGGTTGATAGCCAGGATTAATCCCTGCGTATCGTGCAAACACCCTTGACCCGAAGCCTGGCTTTGGGCACTTGGAGCCACACACATTTTACCCCCCAATGTCCTTGTAGGAGAGACCTCATGTCTGATTCCGGTGCAGTTGCCCGCGACCAGCTTCGTTCGATTGTCGAACGCATTGAACGGCTGGAAGAAGAAAAGAAGACCATCGCTGACGACATCAAGGACGTTTACGGCGAAGCAAAGTCCAACGGCTACGACGTGAAGGTGCTGCGCAAGATCATCGCCATCCGCAAGCAGGACCAGAACGACCGTCTCGAGCAGGAAGCCATTCTCGACACCTATCTGCACGCTCTGGGCATGGCGCCGGAACCCGAAGACGCATCCTGAGCCTCTGAACCAGCCCGCCTGTCTCCAGGCGGGCTTGACGCCTCTGGCAAAAAACAAAACGCCGCACGTTCATCGCACGCGCGGCGTTTTGATTTTCAAGACGGCATTGCCGGGAGATCCGGTCAGATCAGCGCCGTCAGCTTCAATCGCCGAAACGCGCAACATTGATGAAATTGACTGCGGACCCGGTGAACTGGTTGTGCGGCAGGTCGCCGCCCGGTGCGAAAGCATTGGCATAGACCGTTTTCGGCGCCTCTCGGAGTTGCGTGCCGACGAACTTCCGCGCCCGTCCCGGATGCGTTGCCATTGTCTTCACCCGGTCCTGGGCCAGCGCCCATTTCGAAATGATCGTATCGGTCAGTTTAGGTTCTGTGCGGGTCGAGCTGCGCTGGGCCTGCTGTGCCGCGACCGAGGCGGTTGGACGGTCACCCTTGCGGGAGACCGAGGCCGTTTTCGACAAGGCAGGGACGCGTCCGCCACGCTGCGGTGGTTCCAGTGACGCCAGTTCCACCTCCGGCTGCGCAGGCATTGCAGGCATCCGGTCGCTGGCGCGGTCACCCGGCCTGCGGATCGGCAAGGGGACAAAATCATCGGCTGTGGGCAGGCTCACCGAATTGCCGGCCGGTATTGCCGCCTGCGCGACCACGCTGGGTGCAGCTTCGGCGGCACGGTCAACCAGGGCGGCGGCAATCTGCAGATCTTGTTCAGGCTGTTCCGAAGCATCCACCTGCATCCGCGCCTTTATCAGGTTGGGAACCGGCAAGGCCGCCACTTCCACCGCCGGAGCTTCCGTCTCGGCCGGCCGTTCGGCAGAACGCTCGGCAAGCAATTGCGGAATTGGCGCACGAATGTTTTCCAGGCTGATCCCGGCAGATGCCGGCTCCACCACATCGGCATTCGCGGCCGCTGCAAAGGCGTCGATTTCACTTTGCGCCGGCAGCACCGGCTCAGGTGGCGCAAGCGCTGCCACCACAACGGGTTGCTGCTGCTCGATCACGGGGCGAGCGACGGGAAGCGGCGGCTGGACTGGCAGGGCAAAAGCGACCTCTGCAGGCTCGGCCGGCGCATCAAGCACGCCGGGCAAGGCGGCGACTTGGGTCTGCGGTGGTGCCGGCTTGGGCACCGGCGCCGCGGCGATTGCATCTGGCTCTTCATCCTCGTCGCCACCACCGAACAGCGCTGCCAGCAATCCACCCGAGCGTTTCGAGCCCGAACCGGAGTTGCTGCCGCCGCTGGAAACGATGGCGCCGCCACGCTTCTTGTATTCAGCCATCGCTGTCTTGTAGCCGGGCAACGGCTTCCCGTCCGGGGGCAGGTGAAGCGTTTTGCCGTCGGGAAAAAGGCTGACCAGTTCCTGCCGGCTCATGCGCGGCCAGGCGCGCACGCCGGCCACATCGAGATGCACGAAGGGGGAACCAGATTTCGGGTAGTAACCAACCCCGCCGCCCTGCATCTTCATGGCCACGGCGCGGAGCTTGCTCAGCTTCACGCCCGGAATGTAGAAATCTATCGCCTTGCCCAGCATGTGCTGGCTTTTCTTGGCCTGACCGCCGCGGGTCCGGCGCAGCATCTCGTTGGTGGCTGGCGATCTGTAAGCGGAGACGACATTGATGTAGTCCCGCCCCCCAACCTGCTTGTAGACCTCCCACACCAGATCGAACAGCCTCGGGTCCATCTTGGTCGGCTCGTTGCGCCGCCAGTCGCGAAGGAAGCGGTTGAGCTTGTTCAGGCCCGCCTGGTCGTAACGGCCGTTACGCTTGAAGACGATCTCGGCCTTTTCCTTGGTATGGAGATAATAGAGCTTGAGGGAGCGCGTCTCGGCAAACGCATCCGGCGTGGTTGCCAGCCCGAAGGAGGCTGCCATCATCGCCAGAAGAAAGATCCGGACCACAGCCGCACGAGACATGTGCCAAACACGCACACCGGAGTTCCGGGTGAGCGGTGCAAGTGCCAGTGCTGAAACTGTTTTCAATGTCGCCAATGCTGTCCCCGGACGCCGGAAAACCGTTGTTGAACACCATTTGGTGGTCAAATGCGGTGACACAATGGCAACCAGTGCCATGTATCGCTGCAGGGACACTTATAGTGAATCTTCCCTTAACAGGGAATGAAGCAGATCAGGCGAGAAACAATATTTTCTCTCTATGCGTGAAACATCACCTCATGCTGCTTCCTGATCCGGATCGTCGGGATTGATCGCATAGTCCTTGAGCTTCCGGTAAAGCGTCGACCGGCCGATCCCGAGCCTGCGCGCCACTTCGCTCATCTGTCCGCGATAGAACGACAGGGCGAAACGGATCAGTTCTTCTTCCACTTCGGCCAGCCGCCGCACCTCGCCTTCCGCCGTGATCGCATTCACCGCAGGCATGCCGCTCTCGACCGGGTAACCGGGCTCTTCCACCGGAGAACCGGCAGTGTGATGCGAAGCTGCACTCTCCCGGCTTGGACTGAGATCAAGCGCAGCATCCGCCAGTTCCGCACCGACCATCTGCGTGTCGGCGTGCTGGATCGTTTCGAGGCTGTAACCGGGTATCTGCGTGGCAATCTGCGGAAACAGATCACTGGTCAGCATGTCGCCATCGCACAGCACGATGGCCCGGTGGATTGCATTCTCCAGCTCGCGGATGTTGCCGGGCCAGTCATGAGCCGTCAGCAATGCCATCGCATCCGGAGCAATGCTGCGAACGCGCTTGCCGCCGATCACGCTGGCATAACGCTCGGTGAAGTGGCGCACCAGTTGAGGAATATCCTCCTTGCGCTTGCGCAGCGCCGGAACATGGATCGGGAAGACATTGAGCCTGTAATAGAGGTCTTCGCGGAACCTTCCGGCCTTGACCTCCTCGATCAGGTCCTTGTTGGTGGCCGAGATCAGCCGGATGTCCACCTTCCTGGGCATCCGCGAGCCCACGGTTTCGATCTCGCCCAGCTGGACCGCGCGCAACAGCTTGACCTGGACGTCCAGCGGCAACTCGCCAACCTCGTCCAGAAACAGCGTGCCGCCGTCGGCTTCACTGAACTTGCCGGCATGGCGCTCGGTCGCCCCCGTGAAGGCTCCCTTTTCATGACCAAACAGAATGCTCTCGACCAGATTTTCCGGGATTGCCCCGCAATTGACCGTGACGAAGGGCTTGTTGCGGCGTGCGCTTTCGGACTGGATCGCGTGCGCCACCATTTCCTTGCCGACCCCGGATTCGCCTTCGAGCACCACCGGGATAGTCGATGCGGCGGCGCGTTTGCCAAGTGATACCACCCGTTCCATCGCAGGGCTGGCAGCCACGATACCGCTGAATCCGGTGTGGCGGATGGCGGGAATGGGGGAAGAATTGATCCGGGCGGCCTTGAGCGCGTTGCCAAGCGCCAGGGTCAGCCGTTCCGGCGACACCGGCTTGACGACGAAATCAAAGGCTCCGGCGCGCATCGCCTGAACCACGGTCTCGATCCCGCCCTGCCCGGTCTGGACGATGACCGGAACCGTGCTGCCGGCCGCAGACAGCCGTTCCAGCACTTCCAGTCCGCCCATTTCGGGCATCATCAGGTCAAGCACCACCGCGCTGATATCGTGATCCGGCTCGATCAGTCGGGCAAGAGCTGAGCGTCCTTCGGTCAGCATTTCGATTTCGTAACCGGCCTTTTCGGCCGCCGCTTTGAGCAGGCGGCGCTGAACAGGGTCGTCATCAACAATCAAAATTCGTTTGGACACGGATCTTGTTCCCTCATTTCCGGTAGCGCGGAGAAGACTTTTCGTCATTGCCAGAGACTGCCAGCAAAGGCTGAAAATCGGATTGCGGGAAATGATTGCATTTTAATCGTCGCTGCCAGTAAAACCGGGCTGTCGCTTCGCCTGCCTTTGAAGGCCGATCCCGTTTCTGAAAGTGAGTGCTCTGATGCCGAAATCAATTCTGGACCATGCAGCTGTGTGCGCACCCGCAACAGCCCGCGGAACCGACAAAGACCTCGGCACGCTGCCAGGATGGAACCTTGATGACCTCTATCCCGGCCGCGACTCTGCCGAATTCAAGGCTGATCTCGCCGCCGCGCGGGCTGGCGCACAGGAATTCGAAACACGCTGGAAAGGCCGGCTTGCCGAGGCGGCCAAGAGCAGCGGCGACGACGGCCTTGGCGCTGCGGTCGAAGCCTATGAGAAGCTCGAGGAGCTGCTCGGCCGCATCATTTCCTACGCAGGCCTGTCCTATTTCACAAACACGACCGATCCCGCCATTGCCAAGTTTTACGGCGACGTCCAGAGCGAGATGACCGACACCAGCGCGCATCTTCTGTTTTTCGCGCTCGAACTCAACCGCATCGACGACGCCCTGATCGAAGACAGCTTGAAACGCGACCCGCGTGCGGCCCGCTATACCCCCTGGATCCACGACCTCAGGCTCGACCGGCCGTTCCAGCTCGAAGACCGGATCGAACAGCTCTTCCACGAAAAGTCGATGACCGGGCACGCCGCCTGGAACCGGCTCTTCGACGAAACCATGAGCAGCCTCGAGTTCGAGGTCGACGGCGAAACACTCTCGCTCGAAGTCACCCTGTCGATGCTGCAGGATGCAGACGGCGCAAAGCGCAAGAAGGCCGGCCAGGCGCTGGCTGCCACGTTCAAGGACAATCTGCGCATTTTCACGCTGATCACCAACACGCTGGCCAAGGACAAGGAAATCTCCGACCGCTGGCGTGGGTTCGAGGATATCGCCGACAGTCGTCACCTCGCCAACCGGGTGGAGCGTCCCGTCGTCGACGCATTGGCCCAGGCGGTTCGCGAAGCCTGCCCGCGGCTTTCGCACCGCTATTACGCCATGAAGGCCCGCTGGCTGGGTCTGGAGAAGCTCGAATTCTGGGACCGCAATGCTCCCCTGCCCGAAACCCCGCGCGAGACCATCGCCTGGGACGAGGCCAAGAACACGGTGCTGTCGGCCTATCACGGCTTTGCCCCGGAAATGGCCGATATCGCCCGGCGTTTCTTCGACCGCAACTGGATCGACGCCCCGAGCCGTCCCGGCAAGATTTCCGGCGCCTTCGCCCACCCGACGGTCCCGTCGGCTCACCCCTATGTCCTGGTCAATTATCTCGGCAAGCCGCGCGATGTGATGACTCTGGCGCACGAACTGGGCCACGGCGTGCACCAGGTGCTGGCCGGCGCGCAGGGGCCGCTGATGTCGTCAACGCCGCTTACCCTGGCCGAGACAGCCTCGGTGTTTGGAGAAATGCTGACCTTCCGCGCGCTTCTCGAGCGCACCACCGACCGCCGCGAACGCAAGGCCATGCTGGCCCAGAAGGTCGAGGACATGATCAACACGGTTGTGCGCCAGATCGCGTTCTATGAATTTGAACGTCGGGTCCACACCGCCCGCCGGGAGGGAGAACTGACATCCGAACAGCTCGGCAAACTCTGGCTCGATGTACAATCAGAAAGCCTCGGACCGGCGGTCGAACTGTCAGAGGGTTATGAAACCTTCTGGGCTTATATCCCGCATTTCATCCATTCGCCGTTTTACGTCTACGCCTACGCCTTTGGCGATTGCCTGGTGAATTCGCTCTACTCGGTCTACGAGAAGGCCCCTGAAGGCTTCCGCGAGCGCTATTTCGACATGCTCAAGGCCGGCGGCACCAAGCACCATTCGGAACTGCTAGCCCCCTTCGGCCTCGACGCCTCCGACCCGGGCTTCTGGAATCAGGGCCTGTCGATGATCGAAGGCCTGATTGACGAACTGGAGGCCATGGACAGCTGAGCATCTGATTTCGCTTTATTGTAACAGTGAAGTATGGTTTAGCCGCCGCTACGCCGCAGACGGCTGCAGCGCCTTTACGGAGCGAAAGACATGACCCAGCAGGATTATCCAGTCTACGGCGACATCACCGGCCCGATCGTCATGATCGGCTTCGGTTCCATCGGCCGCGGCACGCTGCCTCTGATCGAGCGGCACTTCAATTTCGACAAGAGCCGGATGGTCGTCATCGATCCGCGCGACGATGCCGCAGACATGGAAATCCTTGCCCAGCACGGCATCCGCCACATCAAGGCGCATGTCACCAAGGACAATTACAAGGAACTGCTCAAGCCGCTTCTGACCGAAGGTGAAGGCCAGGGCTTCTGCGTCAACCTGTCGGTCGATACCGGCTCGGTTGATCTGATCAAGCTCTGCCGCAAGCTCGACGTGCTCTACATCGACACCGTGATCGAGCCCTGGCTCGGCTTCTATTTCGACAAGGACATGAAGAACTCCGAGCGCACCAATTATGCGCTGCGCGAGACCCTGCGGCACGAGAAGAAGAAAAACCCCGGCGGCACCACCGCGGTTTCCACCTGCGGCGCCAATCCCGGCATGGTCTCCTGGTTCGTCAAGCAGGCGCTGGTCAATCTCGCCAACGACCTCGACATCGAGTTCGAAGAGCCTGACCAGCACGATCGCGAAGCCTGGGCCAAGCTGATGAAGAAGGTTGGCGTCAAGGGCATTCACATCGCCGAGCGCGACACCCAGCTGACCAAGAATCCCAAGCCGCTCAACGTGTTCTGGAACACCTGGTCCGTCGAAGGTTTCATCTCCGAAGGCCTACAGCCGGCCGAACTCGGCTGGGGCACCCACGAGAACTGGATGCCGAAGAACGCGAAAAAGCACAAGAAGGGCTGCAAGGCGGCGATCTATCTCGAGCAACCCGGCGCCAACACACGCGTGCGTACCTGGTGCCCGACGCCGGGCCCGCAATACGGCTTTCTCGTCACCCACAACGAGTCGATCTCGATTGCCGACTATTTCACCGTCAAGGACAAGAAGGGTGATGTCCGCTATCGCCCGACCTGCCACTATGCCTATCACCCGGCCAATGACGCGGTCTTGTCGCTGCACGAAATGTTCGGCAATGGCGGTAACGCGCAGCCGGTCCAGCATGTGCTCGACGAGCACGAGCTGGTCGAGGGTCTCGACGAGCTCGGCGTGCTGCTCTACGGCCACGACAAGAACGCCTACTGGTACGGCTCGCGCCTCTCGCTCGAGGAGACCCGCCGCCTCGCCCCCTATCAGAACGCCACCGGCATGCAGGTGACCTCGGCCGTGCTGGCAGGCATGGTCTGGGCGCTGGAAAATCCGAAGGCCGGCATCGTCGAGGCCGACGAGGTCGACTACAAGCGCTGCCTCGAGGTGCAGTCGCCCTATCTTGGACCGGTGGAAGGTCATTACACCGACTGGACCCCGCTGACCGGACGTCCGGGCCTGTTTCCCGAGGATATCGACGACAGCGATCCCTGGCAGTTCCGCAACGTTCTTGTGCGTTAGGTTTACCACACTTGCCCTAAACCCGACCGGCCGCAGCGCCGGCCGGGATGCAGTTGCCTTGCTTTCGCCGCGCAGGCACTGCATTCTTTCACCATCAGAATCGTATCGACGTCGGCTCAAGGGGACCACCGCGCCATGAACCTACACCGCATTATCGCCATTGGCGCACTCGCCGGCCTGCTGGCTGCCTGCCAGTCGGCATCCTATTCCCCGCGCCCGATGGCGGTACCGCAGCCACAGGGCATTGAAGGCCAGTGGACTGATCCCAACGGCATCATCTCAAGCTTTTCCAATGGTCGCTTCGAAACCCGCACGACGGACACCAACTCGTTGCTGGCCGAAGGCACCTATACCCAGGTCTCGCCTCAGGTCGTCGAAATCGAACTCACCTCGTTGCTGCGGCAGACACAATCGCGGGTCAATTGCGCGCTTGCCTCCCAATCCCAGCTCAACTGCACCTCTTCGAGCGGGTCGCAGTTCACCCTGGTACGCCGCATCTAAGCAAGCACGGGCACGATCATGACCAGCCATTTCGATGAGCGCGAGACGCGGGCCCCCGAAGCCCGCGAGAAGGAAACATTCGACGCACTGCAGGCCTTGCTGAGCCGCAGTCTTGAAAGGCTTCCCGCACTCGCGTCCTGGCTTGGCAACCCCGATCCATCCGCGCTGACGGACCGCACGGCGCTGGCTTCGTTGCCGGTCCTGCGAAAACCTGACCTGATGCAGATGCAGGAGGCCAATCCGCCGTTCGGTGGGCTTGCCGACCCGGATGCGCTTGCAGGCAACCGCGTGTTCATGTCGCCTGGCCCGGTCTGGGAACCGCAGGGTCTGGGCATTGACCCCTGGGCGTCGGCGCGCGCGCTCTTCGCCGCCGGGTTCCGCTCCGGTGACGTTGTCCACAACAGCCTTGCCTATCACATGACCCCCGGCGGTTTCATTCTCGACGAAGGCGCCCGCGCCCTGGGGTGCCTGGTGTTTCCGGCAGGCGTCGGCAACACCGAAGCCCAGGTGGACGCCGCCGTCAAACTCAAACCCTCGGGCTTCACCGGAACACCGGATTATCTCAAGACCATTCTGGAAAAGGCCGATGAGCTGGGCCGGGATCTGTCTTCGATCAAGCGCGCCTTGGTGTCGGGTGGCGCACTGTTCCCGTCGTTGCGTCAGTACTACACCGACCGCGGCGTTTCCGTGCTGCAGAGCTACGCTACGGCCGATCTTGGCGTGATTGCCTATGAAAGCGCGGATCCGCAAGGCGCACCGCACCCGGGCATGATCGTCAATGAAGACATGATCGTCGAAATCGTCCGCCCTGGCACCAACGATCCTATACCCGAGGGCGAAGTTGGCGAACTGGTCGTCACCACGCTCAACCCGGGCTACCCGCTGGTCCGTTTCGGAACCGGCGACCTTTCGGCGATCCTGCCCGGTCTTTCTCCTTGTGGCCGTACGGGCATGCGCATTCAGGGATGGATGGGCCGCGCCGATCAACGCACCAAGATCAAAGGCATGTTTGTCGATCCCAAACAGGTGGCGGAAATTCTGAAAACCCATCCGGAAATCGCCAAGGCCCGGCTGGTAGTCAGCCGTGCATCTGATGCCGATGTGATGACCCTGAAGGTGGAACCGGCTGCCGGCGCGGCTCTTGCGGTCGACGACGTCGAGGCAACGCTTGCGGCGATCGCGAAATTGCGCGGGACCGTGGAGCTCACGCCGCCGGGCAGCCTGCCCAATGATGGCAAGGTGATCGCCGACGAACGCGACTACACGAGCTGATTCCTGTCTATAATTGACGCGATGCAAAACGCGCACTTGAAGTTCCCCGCTGTTAGTGAAACCATCCGTTCAAGCTTGCCCGGACGCTCTCAAAACCCGTCACGAGGCACGCTGTGAGCAGCGAAACAGGGAGCTAATCCATGAACATATTCATCAAGCGCGCGTTGTTGTCGGTGTCGGTCCTCGGCCTGACTTCCGGGGCGGCTCTTGCCGACTACACACTCAACATCCTGCACATCAATGATCTGCATTCACGTATTGAATCGATCAACAAATACGACTCCACCTGTTCGGCAGAGGATGAAGCCGAAGACAAGTGCTTCGGCGGCATTGCACGGGTCAAGACCAAGATTGACGAGCGCCGCGAGGCTCTGAGCAGCGAGAACGTGCTCGTGCTCGACGCAGGCGACCAGTTCCAGGGCTCCCTGTTTTACTCGACCTACAAGGGCGAAGCCGCGGCAGAATTCATGAATGGTATCGGCTTCGATGCGATGGCCGTAGGCAACCATGAGTTCGATGACGGCCCCGAAGGCCTCCGCGATTTCATCGACATGGTTGAGTTTCCGGTGATTTCCGGCAACACGCTCGCCGGCGCCAATTCCGTGCTCGGCGACCGGATCAAGCCCTATGTCATCAAGGAAGTCGGCGGTGAGAAAATCGCCTTGCTGTCCGTGCTCGCTGCTGACACGGTTGAAACCTCCTCGCCGGGACCTTCCGTGCTCATTCTCGATGAGATCGAATATCTCAAGGACGCGGTCAGCCAGATCGAGGAAAGCGAAGGCGTCAACAAGATCATTCTGGTCTCGCATGTCGGCCTGACGAAGGATGAAGCCATCGCGGCAGAGGTCGACGGCATCGACGTGATCGTCGGCGGCCACAGCCACACGCTTCTTTCCAACACCGACGACAAGGCCGCAGGTCCCTACCCGACCATGGTGGCAAACCCGTCAGGCATCGAGGTGCCGATTGTCCAGGCCTACGCCTTTTCCAAATATGTTGGTGAAGTTCAGGTCGCGTTTGACGATGACGGCAAGGTGATCAGCGCAGAAGGTGACCCGCACCTGCTCGACGCGTCGGTGACCCCGGATGAAGCCTTTGCTGCAAGGGTGAGCGAACTCGGCGCACCGATCGAGGAACTGAAGACAAAGATCGTGTCAGCGTCGACCGATACGATCGACGGTTCGCGGGATGCGTGCCGCTTGGGCGAGTGTTCGATGGGCAATCTGGTGGCCGATGCCATGCTCGACCGGACAGCAAGCCAGGGCGTTTCCATCGTCATTCAGAACGGCGGCGGTCTGCGTTCCTCCATCGACGCCGGCGAAATCACCATGGGCGAAGTGCTGAGCGTCCTGCCCTTCCAGAACACGCTTGCCACCTTCGAGCTGAAAGGTTCGGACGTGATTGCAGCCCTTGAAAATGGGGCAAGCAAGATCGAGGAAACTGCCGGGCGCTTTGCACAGGTTGCGGGCATTCGCTACACATTCGACAAGAATGCCGAAGCCGGTTCACGCATTGTCTCGGTTGAAGTCAAGGACGGCGATGGCTTCGAGCCGATCGACCCGGAAGCCACTTACATGGTGGCAACCAACAACTACATGCGCGGCGGCGGCGATGGTTACTCGATTTTCAGTACTGCCGGCATGAACGCCTATGACTACGGTCCCGGTCTTGAACAGGTTGTCGCCGACTACCTCGCCAAGAACAATCCCTACACGCCCTATACCGATGGTCGTGTGATGGCTGCGGCGGAAGAGCCGATGGCAGAAACTGCACCGGCCACTGAAGAAGCAGAACCGGCAGCCGAGGAAACCGCACCTGCTGCCGAAGCTGCGCCCGCAGCCGAAGCCGCAGTCGAGGTTCCCGAGCCGCTGCCCGGTTTCAAGGATCTGACCACGTCGGCACCGATGATCTCTGAAGACGCCGCCGCAAGCGGAGACGCGGAGATGAGCCAGGAGGCCCCGGCCGCTGAAACCGCAGGTATGGCTGGCAAGCAGCACGTCGTAACCTCCGGTGACACGCTGTGGGATCTGGCCAGGACCTATCTGGGCGACGCGACGATGTGGAACAAGATTGCTGAAGCCAATCCTTCGGCAGACCCGAAGGATCTGGTCGTCGGAGAAACACTGACCATCCCGGCCAAGTGATCTTGAAACCGTCTTGAACAGGGAAAGGGTCCGGGTCGCCGGGCCCTTTTCTGTTTCCGCCGCTGGCAAAAGGCCGCATCCGGCGAAGATTGATTTGTCGATTGAGTTCTCTATGTTCCCGTTCAACGGCTGAGCAGCCGGCGGACAGGCAGCCTGCCTCCGCCAGACGAACCCGCCGACAGACTGAGCAGATGAACACCGGATTGGACCGCGCCCCGTGAACAGCCCCATGAACCTGACTGATGAAACCTGCCGCCCCGTGGGTGAACTGCCTGCCGAACATCCGCCGGTCAAGATCCAGAAGGTCGGCGTTCTAATCGTCAATCTTGGCACCCCCGACGGCACCGATTTCAAATCGATGCGGCGCTACCTCAAGGAATTCCTCACCGACAAACGGGTGATCGAGTGGTCGCGCGTCTTCTGGTATCCGATCCTGTACGGCATCGTTCTCAACACCCGTCCCGGCCGCGTCGGCAAGGCCTATGAGGAGATCTGGAACAAGGATCTCGATGAGAGCTATCTGAGAACCTACACGCGCAACCAGTCCGACAAGCTCGGCGCCATTCTCGCCGATCATCCTTCGGTCATGGTCGACTGGGCGATGCGCTACGGCCAGCCTTCCATTCCCGACAAGATGCAGGCACTCAAGGACGCGGGCTGCGATCGCATCGTGTTGTTCCCGCTCTATCCGCAATATGCGGCCGCCACCACGGCGACTGTCAATGACAAGGCCTTCCAGGCGATGATGGACATGCGCTGGCAGCCGGCCTTGCGCACGGTGCCGCCCTATCACGACGATCCGGCCTATATCGAGGCCATCGCACAGTCGATCGAAACCCACCTCGCCAGCCTCGACTGGGAACCGGAAATCGTGCTGACCTCGTTCCACGGCATCCCGCAATCCTATTTCCTCAAGGGCGATCCCTATCATTGCCAGTGCATGAAGACCGCTCGGCTGGTGCGCGAGCGGCTGGGCTGGCCAAAGGAAAAGCTGATGCCGACCTTCCAGTCGCGCTTTGGTCCGGAGGAGTGGCTCCAGCCCTACACCGACAAGACAGTCGAAAAGCTCGCCAAGGAAGGGGTCAAGCGGATCGCCGTGATCAATCCCGGCTTTGTCTCCGACTGTCTCGAGACGCTTGAGGAAATCGCCGGGGAAGCGGGCGAGATCTTCCACGAGCATGGCGGCGAAAAGTTTACCCACATTCCCTGCCTGAACGACAGCGAAGGCGGCATGAAGGTGCTCGAGACCATCGTCCGCCGGGAACTGCAGGGCTGGGTCTGACGCAAGCCCTTTCAGAGCAGCCATACTCCAAGCCGGGGCGAAGATAATCCGCCCCGGCGATTGCATGCCCACGTCAGACCAACTACCTGTCTAAGACGGCGGTGAAACTCCGCATCTGAAAGACGGTTTGAGGAGGCCACTGGCCATGTTGGGACTGGACGTAACGGTCATTGTCATTGTCGTCATTGCGATCTTGCTGCTGTTTTCCGGCATCAAGACCGTGCCGCAGGGCTTCGCCTTCACGGTCGAGCGCTTCGGCCGCTACACCAAGACTCTCACACCGGGACTGAACATCATTGTCCCCTTCATCGACCGTATCGGCCGCAAGATAAACATCATGGAGCAGGTGCTCGACATTCCCACGCAGGAAGTCATCACCCGCGACAACGCCTCGGTCGCAGCAGACGCCGTCTCCTTCTACCAGGTTCTGAACGCCGCAGAAGCCGCCTACCAGGTCTCCAATCTCGAGCAGGCATTGCTCAACCTGACCATGACCAACATCCGCTCGGTGATGGGCTCGATGGATCTCGACGAGCTTTTGTCCAACCGTGACGCGATCAATGATCGCCTGCTCAAGGTTGTCGACCAGGCCGCAGCGCCCTGGGGCATCAAGATAACCCGTGTGGAAATCAAGGACATCGCACCTCCTGTCGACCTTGTCGAAGCGATGGGCCGGCAGATGAAGGCCGAGCGTGAGAAACGCGCCGACATCCTGGAAGCCGAAGGCTCGCGGAATTCGCAGATCCTGCGCGCCGAAGGCGCCAAGCAATCCGCGATTCTCGAAGCCGAAGGCCGCCGCGACGCCGCATTCCGTGACGCCGAGGCGCGCGAGCGTCTCGCCGAGGCCGAAGCCAAGGCCACCCAGATGATGTCGGTCGCGATTGCCGAGGGCGATACTTCGGCGATCAACTATTTCGTGGCCCAGAAATACACCGAAGCGCTCGGCCAGATCGCCTCCGCGCCGAACCAGAAGGTCATATTGATGCCGCTGGAAGCCTCGTCGCTCATCGGCTCGCTGGGCGGCATCGGCGCCATCGCGCAGGAGGTCTTCGGCAAGGACGGCGGCAACGGTTCGACAGCGCAGAAGCGCGTTCCAGGCCAGCCGCCGCGCACCAGCACGACACCGGACTATTCCGCCGCTCCCAAGGGAGATCAGGACACATGATCGCCGCGCTGATCACCGAACTCGGTCCCTGGAGCTGGTGGATCCTTGGGCTGGTGTTCCTGGGACTGGAAATCGTGATCCCGGGCGTTTTCCTGCTTTGGATCGGGCTCGCCGCGATTGTCGTCGGCGCGGTCTCTATTCCGCTCTGGGGCACCGCGTTCTGGGGCTGGCAGGTGCAGCTTCTGGTCTTCGCCGTGCTGGCCGTTGCCATGGCGTTGCTCGGCCGCCGGCTGACCGCATCCAGTGCCGAAAGCGATCAGCCGATGCTCAACAGGCGCGTCGAAGGCTTGGTGGGCAGAACGGCAACTTTGGAAGAACCCATTGTTGATGGCAAGGGGCGCATCAGGCTCGACGACACCACCTGGATCGTCCAGGGACCGGACCTGCCGGCAGGCGCAAAGGTTCGCATCACAACCGCCAAGGCCGGCGGCCTGACGGTCGAACGGGCCTGAATTCAGGCCACCCCGATCCTCAGCAGATCATGGAAGTGCACGATCCCGATCGGCGAGAGATTCTGATCGGTGACCATCAGCGCGCCGATGGAGTTCTTGTTCAGGATTGCCATCGCGGTGCTGGCGAGAGCAGTCGGCGCAATCGTCTTGGGCTGGCTTGTCATGATCGCATCGATCGGCTGATCGACCAGGTTTCGCCCCAGATTGCGGGCCACGTCGCCATCCGTGACAATGCCGATCAGACGCCCGTCCGGCGAAGTGACGCCGACACAGCCGAATTTGCGCAATGACAGCGTCATGATCGCTTCCGGCGCTGGGGTCCCTGATGGCACGAGCGGAACCGACTCACCGGTGTGCATCACATCTGACACATGCGCCAGGGTGGCGCCGAGTTTGCCGCCCGGATGGAAGGTGTGAAAATCGCCGGCGGTAAATCCCTTGGCTTCGAGCAGCGCCACCGCAAGCGCATCGCCGAGCGCCAGCTGCATCAGGGTCGAGGTTGTCGGCGCCAGCCCGTGCGGGCAGGCCTCCTGCTCACGCGGCAACAGCAGAACAATGTCGGCCTCACGCCCAAGTGCGGAATCGCCCCCCGCTGTAAAGGCGACAAGCGGAATGCCGAAGCGCCGGGAATAGGCGAGGATGCCCTTGAGTTCGACGGTTTCACCCGACCAGGACAACACAATGATCGCGTCATCCTTGGCAATCATCCCAAGGTCGCCGTGATTGGCTTCCGCCGGATGGACGAAATGGGCCGGCGTACCGGTGGAGGCCAGCGTGGCCGCGATCTTGGCGCCGATATGCCCGCTCTTGCCGACACCCGTGACGATGACCCGCCCGGATATCGCTCCGATGGCCTCCACCGCCCGCGTGAATGGGTCCGCCAGCCCATTTTCCAGGGCCGCCGAGAGCGCGTCCAGCCCGGCCTTTTCGGTCTGGATCGTCCGCCCCGCCGAACTCAGCATCTCGCTGCGTGGATAATCTGGCAAAATTTTCTTCATCAGGCGGCAATATCGCGTTGCTGCGCCCGTGTCCATCAACCACATCTCGGAAGTCCAAAGCGGCAGATCGAAACCTTGCGTTAACCACAAGTGTTTACGGTTTGACAAGATTTCGACGAGGCCGGAACCCAAGAAGTATGCGCGATCCCTTTGAGACCATACAGACACGCATAGCCGTGCGTCGCGGCGGGCTTCGTCTCACCGTGTCGGCATTCTGCCTGCTCGCGCTGGTCCCAGCAGCGCAGGCACAATCGGCGTCTGATTCCAGCACCGCGGACGAGCTCTACCAGCTTCGCGGCACGTCCGAGGCATCTCTCTCCGCCGACCAGGACGCTGCCTCGACGCTCTACGGCGCGCTTCCGAGCCCTTCTTCCGGCGGGACAGCCTCGGCAAGCAGTGCCGGCGATTCCAGCACTTTTGGAGCTGCCAGCGCGCCGGAGCTGCAGCCTGCAGAAGATGTCACCGGAACCATCGCTTCGCCGTCCGATCTCAGCCAGGCCGACCAGGACTACGCAGCAAGCCTTGCGCGCCAGAATGCCCGCGTTGGAACAATCGACGAACTGCCTCTCGACACCTCGACCGACGAGGCCGCGGTGCCAGGGTTTTCCTTTGGCACCCTGACGCTGCGTCCCACACTTGACCAGAGAGTGGTTCATGAATCGGTGCGCTACGGCAGCGACCGGACCAGGCGCACCTACAGCCAGTCCACCTTGTCCGGATCCCTGGAATCCAACTGGTCGCGGCACCAGTTTCGTGCCGATGGATCCGGCACCTGGCAGAAGAACATATCCGGCACCGGCACGGAAACCCCGAGCGCTGATTTCAATGCGCAACTGAACCTCGACCTCATCAACGATGTCACCGCCCTGTTGGGCACCGGCTACAGTTACTCCCAGGAAAGCCGCACCGATCCGAATGCCATTTCTGGCGCCACCACCCAGGCTGGCATCCATGAACTTCGCGCAAGTGCAGGACTGCAAAAGAGCCTGGGACTGTTGCGCGGCTCGACCACGCTCGACATCACCCGCACCATCTACGGCGACGCCACGCTCGCCGATGGAACCAGCGTGCTGCTTGACGATCGTGATACGGTGGGTGCGCAGCTCACCGCCCGGATCGGCTACGAAATCTCACCGGCGCTGGTTCCCTTCCTTGAAGCCTATGCCGGTCGCGAGACATACGATCAGCGGGTGGATTCCACCGGAGCCGAACGGTCGTCGAAGACCTGGGGTGTACGCGCCGGCGCCGAGGTCGATCTGGGGAAAAAACTCTCGGGCGAGTTTGCGGCCGGCTACGTTCTACGCGAACTTGATGATGCCAACCTGGCCGACATATCCGGCCTCACGGTCGACGGAGAGCTAAACTGGTCGCCAACGCGCGGAACCGATCTCAATCTCGGCCTTGCCACCACGCTCGAATCCGCGACCACGGCAGGCCAGTCGGGTGCGATTGTCTATGAACTCGATTCCAGCCTGTCGCAGCAGATCCGCAATGATCTGGTCGCCCGGCTCGGCGCGACGGCAAGCTACCGCGATTATGATGCAGGCAGCGGCCGCAACAATCAGCGCAGCTATGGCGCCTCGGCCGGCCTGACCTGGAGCGTCAACCGATATCTCGATCTGGAAGCAGACGCGAGCTACGAGCAGACCCGGGAAGATGGTGGGACCGACGAGGAAACCATGCGTGTCGGATTGGGGCTGAAACTACGCAGATGAGGGGACGGCACAAAGCCCGTCCCCTCTTATTGCTGCATTCTCTCGGTTGGCTTCAAGCCTGTGAAATCAGCTTTTTCAGCCCGTCAGCGACCAGCGGTTTGATGTCCGAGCGGTCAAGCGCAAAGGCGACATTGGCCAGAATGAACCCTTCCTTCGAACCGCAATCATAGGTCTGCCCGGCAAAGGCATAGGCCGAGAACGGCTGTTCATCCGCCAGTTTCAGCATTGCGTCGGTGACCTGGATTTCATTGCCGGCACCGCGCTCCTGCCGTGCCAGGATGTCAAAGATTTCCGGCTGCAGGATGTAGCGGCCATTGATGTAGTAGTTTGACGGCGCAGTCCCCTTTTCCGGCTTCTCCACCATCTGGGTGATGCGAAAGCCGCCGTCCAGTTCCTCGCCCTTGCCGACAATTCCGTATTTGTGCGCCAGCTCCGGATCGCATTCCGCGACCGCGACGATGTTGCCGCCGACTTTCTCGTATAGGTCGACCATGCCCGCAAGACAGCCGACCTTGTCATGCATCACCATATCGGGAAGCAGCAGGGCAAAGGGCTCGTCGCCGACGATGTCGCGTGCGCACCATACTGCATGACCAAGGCCGAGCGGAGCCTGCTGGCGGGTGAAACTGGTGGCACCGGCCTTGGGAAGCATGTCTTCCAGCGACTTCAGTTCGACCGTCTTGCCGCGTTCGCGTAGCGTCGCCTCGAGTTCAACCTGAATATCGAAATGATCTTCGATCACACCCTTGTTGCGGCCTGTGACGAACACAAAATTCTCGATGCCGGCTGCCATGGCTTCTTCGACGACATACTGAACCACCGGCTTGTCGACCACGGTCAGCATTTCCTTCGGAACAGCCTTGGTCGCGGGCAGAAACCGGGTTCCCAATCCTGCAACCGGCAGCACAGCTTTTCTGACTTTGCGTATCGTCGTCATGTATTTTCCTCATTTTTCATAAATGATCGTCCCGGTGCATCCCGGCGCTTCCGGATCAGTAGGCACCATTGGTTAGAAACAGACTAACGCAGTTGCCAGTGTATCGTTCAATCTATGGGATGCAATATTGCGGCAAAAACCCGCTGGTCCACAAGAACAGTCCTCTGGAACAGGACGCGCCTTGGGCCTCGTTAACCCGTGACCAGCTCTCGGACCGATCTTTCAGGGGGATGTTATGGTAAACGATTTGTTGACGGCTCCGGGATATGATTGCCGATCAGTCACCCGAAACAGCCCTAATCAACAGGATGCTTGGAACATGATCCGATCACCCAGCAAATTTGTCCGCGCCGCCGGCCTCTGCCTCTTTGCAACCGTGTTGTCTCCGCTTCAGGCCCAGGCCGATGCAGGCTTTCAAAAATGGGTCTCGGGCTTTTACAGCACTGCCGCGAAGTCCGGAATTTCCCGCTCCACCTATGAAAAGGCGTTCAGCGGTGTCACTGCGCCGGATCCCGTGGTGCTGGAAAAGGCGCGCTATCAGCCCGAATTCACCACCAAGGTCTGGGATTATCTCGACTCGCGGGTCAACCCCTTCACCATCGCCAAGGGGCGTGAGATGCAGGCCCGGCACAAGAGAACCCTCGACGCGATCGAGCGTCACTTCGGCGTTGACGCCACGGTTCTCCTGGCGATCTGGTCGATGGAATCCAACTATGGTGAGATCCTCACCAAGACCGATCGACTGCACTATGTTCCCCAGGCCCTCGCCACGCTCGCCTATGCTGACCGCAAACGGGCAAAATTTGCCCGTCAGCAGCTCGTGGCTGCGCTTAAAATCCTTCAGTCGGGCGACATTTCCACGCGGGAGATGTCGGGATCATGGGCCGGCGCCATGGGACACACACAGTTCATTCCCACGAGCTATCTCGCCTATGCGATCGATGCCGATGGCAACGGCCACCGTGACATCTGGAATTCGATTCCCGACGCGCTGGCAACCGCCGCTAATCTTCTGAAGAAAAACGGCTGGAGAACCGGCGAAACCTGGGGCTACGAATCCGTGGCACCCCGAGGTGGCGCCAAGTACAACGGCCAGACCAAGACCCTGTCGGAATGGGCAGCTCTGGGCTTTACCCGCCCGGGCGGCAAGGGCTTCCCGGTCGGCAGCCGCCGGGCCGAACTCAAGATGCCGGGTGGCGCCAACGGGCCCGCTTTCCTGATGACCAAGAATTTCTTCGTCATCAAGCGCTACAACAATTCTGACTCCTACGCTCTTGGTGTCGGTGTTCTTGCTGACGAGATCGCCGGCTATGGCGGCGTCGACCAGCGCTGGCCGCGCCCCGCCGGCACTCTCGATGTCAAAGAGAAGTTTGAGTTGCAGACCCGGCTCAAACAGCTCGGCTATTACGACGGTGACATCGATGGCAATTTCGGTTCAGGTTCGAAAGCCGCGATCGCAGCCTTTCAATCGCGTACCGGCTTGACCGGCGAGGCAGTTCCGTCGCAGAAGATACTGGATGCGATCCGCCGATATTGAGAACCAGAACCCCCGGCAACTCTCCCGGCCGAAAAGCCGGACGGGAGACCGCGCCGGTGCGCTCAGAAAGCACCACCTGCTGCGGCTCGTTGCACTTGCTGTTCTGCTGACGCTAACCGGCTTGACTGTCGTGCAGGTCCAGCCCGCGGCAGCACAGGAACGCGTGGAACGGAAGTCGTTCCTGCAATTGTTGTTTGGCGGCGGACAAAGCAGCAAGAAGAGGGAAGAAGCCCCGGCGGCCGCGCGCACCAGCCGCGTAAACAAGGCCCCTTCGCGTAGAAGCATTGCCCCTCCACCAGAGCCTGTTGTCGAAAAGCTGGAGAACGCCCGCAAAATTCTGGTTGTGGGCGATTTCCTCGCAAACGGGACGGCGGATGGTCTTACGGAGGCTTTTGCTCAAGCCCCTGGCGTTGTTGTCGTCGAGCGAACGAACGGTTCATCCGGTCTGGTGCGCGATGATTACTACAACTGGCCGGAACAGGCGCGCAGCATCTTTAAAGAAGTCCAGCCGTCGATCGTGGTGGTGCAGCTCGGATCGAACGACCGCCAGCAGCTGGTAGTTGCTGGCAGCCGCGAACCCGTCCGCTCGCCGAGCTGGATCGCTGAATATGAACGCCGCATACGGTTGCTGATCGATGCGCTCGGTGGAGCCAAGACTCCGTTGCTCTGGGTCGGCCTGCCTGCCTTCAAATCCCCCTCCATGACCACCGACATCGTCGCCTTAAACGGGGTGATCCGCAAACAGGTGGAAATGGCAGGCGGCGAGTTCATCGACATCTGGGATGGTTTTGTCGATGAGGACGGCAAGTTCATCTACACCGGATCAGACATCAACGGACAGCAGGTCAGGCTGCGTGGTTCCGACGGCATCATCGTCACCAAGGCCGGTCGCCGCAAGATTGCGTTCTACGCCGAAAAGTCGATCCGGAGGTTGCTCGGAGATGCCGCCAATGAAGGTGTCACGGTGCTTGATACAGCCAATTTCCCGGAGATCTTCATGCCGCCGGCGCCGGGCGAAAACCAGGCCGCAATCCAGCGGACATTGCCTGTTGCCATGACAGATCCCGCACTTGACGGCGGATCGGCACTGCTGGCGGAAATGCCGGCGACGGCAGGGCTGGTTCGTTCGCCGCGTGACCAGCTCGTGCTGGATGGGGTACTGCCGGCCCCGCCCGAAGGACGCGTCGACAACTTCGCCTGGCCCCCGGACAGTCCCTGAATTCTGCCCCTGACCTGCGGGGCCTAGTCGTGCTCAGATCCATCGACCTGAGCACGACCATTTCAAGACCGGTTCTTACCTCGGCAGATCTGTGGCGCCCATCAGGCTCAGATCGATCTCGCGTGCGGCCTGACGGCCTTCCCGGATCGCCCAGACAACCAGGCTTTGTCCCCGGCGCACGTCGCCGGCTGCCCAGAGCTTGTCCACCGAGGTGCGGTAGTCCTTCTCGTTGGCAGCAACATTGGTCGAGCCGCGACGGTCGGTATCGATCTTCAGCTTGTCGCCAAGATCGCTCGCCACGCCGGTCTCAAGCACACCGGTGAAACCGATCGCGACAAACACCAGATCAGCCTTGATGACGAACTCGGTGCCAGCCAAGGGCTTCCGCTTCTCATCGACATGGCAGCACTTGACGCCGGCCAGGATGCCGTTTTCGCCGACCAGTTCCAGAGTGCCGACCTGGAACTCGCGAACAGCACCTTCAGCCTGCGAGGACGAGGTGCGCATTTTCGTCGCCCAGTAAGGCCACACGGCGAGCTTGTCTTCCTTCTCCGGCGGCTGTGGCCGGATGTCGAGCTGGGTGACCTTGACCGCGCCCTGGCGGAAAGCGGTGCCGACACAGTCGGATGCGGTATCGCCGCCGCCGATGACCACCACATGCTTGCCACCTGCAAGCACAGGATCCGAAGGCCAGCCGACATTGTCGATGCTTTCGCGGGCCACGCGCTTGTTCTGCTGAACCAGATAGGGCATGGCGTCGTGAACGCCGACCAGATCAGCGCCGGGAATGCCAACGTCGCGCGGCTTCTCCGACCCGCCGGTGTAAAGCACCGCATCATAGGCTTCGAGCAGCTCATCCATGCTCTTGTCGACGCCGACATTGACGTTGCAGAAGAAGGTCACGCCTTCACCTTCCATCTGCTCGACACGACGGTCGATGAAGTGCTTTTCCATCTTGAAGTCCGGAATGCCGTAACGCAGCAATCCGCCGGGCCGGCTTTCCCGCTCGTAGACATGAACCTCGTGTCCGGCACGGCCAAGCTGCTGGGCTGCTGCCAGACCGGCAGGCCCCGAACCGATGATGGCGACCGTCTTGCCGGTCTTGCTGGTCACCGGCTGCGGCACGATGAAGCCCATCTCGTAGGCCTTGTCGGCAATCGCCTGTTCCACGGTCTTGATGGTGACCGGCGCGTCCTCGAGGTTGAGCGTGCAGGCCTCCTCGCACGGTGCGGGGCAGATGCGACCGGTGAATTCGGGGAAGTTGTTGGTCGAATGCAGGTTGCGGATCGCCTCTTCCCAGTTGTTGTTATAGACCAGATCGTTCCAGTCGGGGATCTGGTTGTGCACCGGGCACCCGGTCGGACCATGGCAATAGGGAATACCGCAATCCATGCAGCGAGCCGCCTGCTTCTGGACTTCCTGGTCGCTCATCCGGATGGTGAATTCGCGGAAGTGGCGAATACGGTCAGACGCCGGCTGATACTTCGCCGTCTGCCGGTCGATTTCGAGAAAACCCGTTACCTTACCCATGCTCTATCCCTTCAACGGATCACAACCGCAGTGCCCGACGCCGATACCATCAGCATCGAACCACTGGATCCGGTTGAAATATTTTCATAATCAAGATCGACACCGATCACGGCATTCGCACCCAATTTATGTGCCTCGTCCTGCATCTCGGTGAGCGCGATCTCACGCGCTTCACGCAAAGCTTTCTCGTAAGCACCCGAGCGTCCGCCGACAATGTCGCGAATACCGGCGAAGAGATCGCGGAAGATATTGGTCCCGAGAATGGCTTCGCCGGTGACGATTCCACGGTACTCCAGTATTTCCCGGCCTTCGATGGTATGTGTGGTGGATGTGATCATCGATCTCACTCCGCCGCCACGCCCATGCGCATCCGCTCCATCTCCTCAAGCGCACGCCGGTATTCGACCGGCATGACCTTGCGGAACTTGGGACGGTAATCGGCCCAGTTGTCGAGGATCTCCTTGGCACGGGTCGACCCGGTATAGTGCATGTGGTTGGAGATCAGCTGGAACAGCCGCTCCTCGTCATGCCGTGTCATGTCACCGGAAACATCCACCCGGCCCTTGTGGGCCAGATCGCCACCATGGTGATGCAGCTTCTCGAGGATATCGTCTTCCTCTGGAACAGGCTCCAGCTCGACCATCGCCATGTTGCAACGGCTGGCGAAATCGCCGGCTTCGTCCAGCACATAGGCAACACCGCCCGACATGCCGGCTGCGAAGTTGCGGCCGGTTTCACCGATCACCACGACGAGACCACCGGTCATGTATTCGCAGCCGTGGTCGCCGACGCCCTCGACCACCGCGATGGCGCCCGAGTTGCGCACGGCAAAGCGTTCGCCGGCCACACCGCGGAAGTAGCATTCACCCTCGATCGCACCGTAGAGCACTGTGTTGCCGACGATGATCGAATTTTCCGCCGTGATTGGCGAGTTTTCCGGCGGACGCACGATGATGCAGCCACCCGAAAGCCCCTTGCCGACATAGTCGTTGGCGTCGCCGGCCAGGTCGAAGGTGACACCATGGGCGAGGAACGCGCCGAACGACTGTCCGGCGGTGCCTGTCAGTTTCACCGTGATTGTGTCTTCCGGCAATCCCTTGTGACCGAACCGCTTGGCGACTTCACCCGACAGCATCGCACCGGCTGAGCGGTCGACATTCTTGATGTTGACGTCGAACTCGACCTTCTCCCGGTTTTCCAGAGCAGGCATCGCCTTCTCGATCAGCTGCCTGTCGAGAATATCGGCAATCGGATGGCTCTGGCGTTCGGTCCAGTAGATCTTTTCCTTTGGCGCATCGGGCTTGTAGAAGATGCGGCTGAAATCCAGCCCCTTGGCCTTCCAGTGCTCGATCATGCCATCCTTGGCCAACAGTTCCGACTGGCCGATGATCTCATCGAGATTGCGGTAGCCCATGGCGGCAAGCCATTCGCGCACTTCCTCAGCGATGAAGAAGAAGTAGTTGACGACGTGTTCCGGGGTGCCCTTGAAGCGCTTGCGCAGAACCGGATCCTGCGTGGCGACGCCAACCGGGCAGGTGTTGAGATGGCACTTGCGCATCATGATGCAGCCTGCCGCAATCAACGGTGCAGTCGAGAAGCCGAACTCGTCGGCGCCCAGCAGCGCGCCCACGATCACGTCACGGCCGGTCTTCAGGCCACCATCGACCTGCAGCGCAATGCGGGAGCGCAAACCGTTGAGCACCAGCGTCTGGTGAGTTTCGGCAAGACCGATTTCCCATGGACCGCCGGCATGCTTGAGCGATGTCAGCGGCGACGCGCCGGTACCGCCGTCATAGCCGGAAACGGTGATGTGGTCGGCACGTGCCTTGGCGACGCCGGCAGCAACTGTACCCACGCCCACTTCCGAGACCAGCTTGACCGAGATATCGGCCTCCGGGTTGACGTTCTTCAGGTCGAAGATCAGCTGCGCCAGATCCTCGATCGAGTAGATGTCATGGTGCGGCGGTGGCGAGATCAGGCCGACACCAGGCGTTGAATGCCGGGTCTTGGCAATCGTCGCGTCGACCTTGTGGCCCGGCAGCTGACCGCCCTCGCCCGGCTTTGCGCCCTGCGCGACCTTGATCTGGATCATGTCCGCGTTGACCAGATATTCGGTGGTCACGCCAAACCGGCCCGATGCCACCTGCTTGATCGCCGAGCGCTCGGGATTGCGGCCACCACCATAAAGCGGCAGGTAGCGATCCGGCTCCTCGCCGCCCTCGCCGGTGTTGGACTTGCCACCGATCTGGTTCATGGCAATCGCCAGCGTCGTGTGCGCCTCACGGCTGATCGAACCGAACGACATGGCGCCGGTGGAAAACCGCTTCACGATATCCGCTGCAGGCT
>NZ_NVXQ01000024.1 GCF_002733955.1 Hoeflea sp.
CAGCCGACACTCAGCACTGGGCTGGAAAAGTCCCGTCGCTTTCGAACGAAAGGTCGCATAAAAGAGTATCAGGGGCGGCACGAAAGCGGGACAGGTCCAATGCGCCATGGATGCATTCAGGGCCCACGTTTGCGTCAGTGGCCAAAATGATGGCTTCCGGTCAGGCGAGATCGATGGCTTTGATCCGTTTCAGTTCTTCGTTGCTTGCCCATTCGGTATTCACGTGGGTCCAGCTTGACGCAAGGCGTTGCTCTTACTGAAACTGAAAACGCTAGCTGGAGGAATCATGATGATTCTCGCGATGTTGCTTTTCTGGGGTATTATGTTGACCACCATAATAGTGGTAACATTCCTTTCTCTTATCCGCCTAAACGACCACTCGGCAGAGACCCGAGATCATTGGCAACCCGCCAAGGCCTATTCATGGGACGGCCCTAAATAGCGAGATAGAACACGGCGGCGTGTTCAGTTCACATCTTTGATAGCTTCGACACACTGCGAGAAATGCTCTCCAAAGGACTGGTCTAGGTCGATTGAATCGAAGACCGCCTCTTCATCGTTTATCAAGTCAACGATGTTGGAGATCTTCTTGTCGATGTCTTTGAGCGCCAGGTTGCAAGGGGAAAGCTCACTAGCTCTCTCGGAACTGGTTCCCGCCAGCGCGCTCAAGGCCAACTTGTCGAAAATGTTGCTCTTGTGCTGCAAGACCGCTGACGCCGATCTCAAGCGAAGCAGCCGAACGTCCTCCGAGTAGGGATTTGGCGCTTCCGTCACCTTTCTCATCTCGTCAAGTACGAAATCCATGTCCAGGAGCGACGTGATCACCCACTCATCCATGTCGACTTGAAGAGCCTGCCCGTTACGCAATTCGATGATCACCTGGTGCCTGTCGTGCGCCTGCAGCGGTGGTGCCGCAAGCAGTGATGAAACTGCAAGTATCCAGACTGAGTAGTCGATTTTCAGCATTGTGAGCTCCAAGCTCGTCTGACTGCAGAGGCCAGCGCCATATCTTCGCGACGTCAATATTCATCCAGAAGGTCCTGAATGTCATCAATGGAACGTCCGACCGTCGCGACCAGTTCCTCGATTTGCCCCCTGCTTCGTCGTTGGCACGTGCTGATTCTGAGAAAACCATCTGGCGAGAGTGTAACGTATAGCTGCCACCAGATCTGCCCATGACAAGCGATGACGGATCGCGTTCCAGGTTTGTCCTTTGGATCCCGCAGGACCATCCCACCATCAATGATCTTTGGCAGCAGCGCGAAATTCGAAAAGATCATTGGCTTCTTGTTTGCTGGCTCGGCGATCTCGCGGCTGCTGATCGCAACGACCGGTGAAATGCCCGTGCGCTTCGTTTCCTCAGCCAGCTCCACCGCCAGACGCTCGGAGCGACCGGCAGGCAGGAATACGGTATCTGGAAGTTTAGCATTTCATTGCTGCTCTAACTGGCCCAACTGTCGCGACAATTACAACAATTGCTAGAGTGAGTCGTTGCATGTGAAATTCTTCCGTTGGTGAATTTCTATGGTATTGATGTATAATGATGTTACATCATTAAATAACCATACGCATTCAATGGGATGGAAAGGGATAGGTGTGCTGAGACTAAACGGTTTGATATTTATAGTAGGCTTTGCGAATTTATCTTGGGCGTGGGAGAGATTTGAAGGGTATGAAGAGGGTCGGTTTGAGGCGAGGTTCGAAATCGCCGACGATTTGTCATTGACCTTCCTATGCCCGGACAAGCAGATGCAGCTGCCAGCCGCAATTGTATAGTGGCATTGGCAGAACAATTCGGCGCGTGAAGTTGATTTTGTGATCGATGATCGCTTGGTGTACGGCATTGAAATGGCGCACAAAAATCGATTTGATGAAAATCAGTTCAGAGTCGATTCTCCTCGGACGAAAATTCTGTTTAATTCCATTGTTAATGCGTTAAGGGATGGCTCCAAGCTGGCCATAAATTCACCAGGGAAAGCTCCTGTTCCGGTCGAGTTGAAGGGTTCGCATTCTGCCTTGGAAGAGTGCCGCGCCTAACGTTGGCGAAAAGCCCTGGTTCTTGTGACTGCCGTTGTTCCGTCCTCTTCCCATGATGAAACCGGCTTTTGGGAGGCGCGGCCTTTGCGGTCGTTAGACCCGACAATGGATTTCGATTTGCGTGAACAAAATGCCCCTCAGCGTCTGAGTTTTTTTGGGCGTGGCCGCATCACGGTGTCGCTAGGCTAGATGTCCACGCCGGAGGACGTAAGGACCATGCGCGCTGCGTGGGTGATGTCTTGTCCGGGGCTGTGCCTTCGGATCGCATAAGATTGAAACATGGAACCTGCTGGTCGGGCCGCTGAACGGTCTTTGAAGGAGGCCCCAGTACCCACTCTTGGCGCGGCGATTCCAACCATCATCAACTGTAGTCGGTCTAGCTGTTCACGTGCTAGGAACGCGCAAACCGTTGATATTGCGTGTCTCATTGCAATCGCTCGCCTGTGGTTGGACCGAGGTTCCGACGACGTTTCGGATTTCTGGGCGGATTTGCTGGGCAAATTGGTATTCTCCGGTCTGTCCGCCAATGCTGTTTTTCGTTATAACTCAACCTATTAAAGCTTCGTGATAGTTCTTGAGCCTCTTTGAGGAATGTCTGGTTACACCGCTGAATAGCTTATCCTTGAGGGATAATGGCAAAATCCTGCGGCAAATTCCTCGGGGCCATATCGATGAGAATTCTCCCGATGCCTCTGTATTCACGGCGTTTTCGGGAATTCTCAATTATTATCACCTTATCCCGGTTCATTGCAATATCGTGTGACAAACTACGTCAACAACGCACGTAGCGAAATTGACTGATGATAGGTGCAGCAGCACGATGGCGTGGTCGGCCTGGCTGCGTCTAGAGCTCTGTGTTGACCGGCACTTGCTCTCCGGCCTCGCCGATGTCGCAGTAGGAGCAGACGCGGTTGCGGCCGCGTTTCTTGGCCTCGTAAAGGGCTGCGTCGGCGGCTGCGAGCATTGCATCTCTTGTGGTCTGCGAACCGCCGGTAGAGGTGACAAGGCCGATGCTGATGGTCTGGCGCGGCGGCGTGCCGGGGAGCGAATCGAGCGAGGTAAGGCGAACCGCAATGCGTGCCTTTTCCGCGACGATCTTGGCTTCCACCATGTCCTGACCGGGGAGGATGACCACGAATTCCTCGCCGCCATAGCGCGCGACCAGGCTGCCCGGATCCGTTATGGTGCTGCTGAGCGCCCTGGTGATCAGGCGCAGACATTCGTCACCGGACTGGTGGCCATAGGTGTCGTTGAAAGCCTTGAAGTGATCCACGTCCAGGATCATCAGCGAGATCGGGGTCGCGTTCAATGCGGCGGCAGCCAGGCTTTCGTCAAAACAGAGATCGAACTTGCGCCGGTTGGCGAGCCCGGTGAGCGGATCCTCATAGGCCTTGGTGGCCAAGGTCTCGTTGGCAATCCGCAGCAGTTCGTTCTTCTCCTTGACCTCATGAAACAGCCTGTCGGCCATCTGTTCGGCATACAGCTGCCGCAGCCGGTTTTCGACCATCTGCATGATGAAGGCGGTGAGAAACACGAAGTACAGGAGAAAGGCCGGGATATGAAGATACTGGCCGCCGGCGAAGGCGACGATGCTCATCTGGCCAATCACAAGGGCGATGTTCCACAACGCGGTGCCAGGCATCATGTAGGCGCGGCCGGCGGCGCCCTGCATCACCGCACAGGCAACCGCCATGGTGATGGCCTGTGTTTCCGGGGAACCGCCGTGGAACAGAATTGCCGAGGACAGGCCCCAGCCGAAGCCCGACATCAAGGAGCCGTAAACGAAGACCCGGATCCATTTGGAGTCCATCTCACCGGGGCTGCGGCTGAGGAACCGCCGTTCCAGCACGATCCGGACCAGAAGACATGCCGTGGCAACCGATGTGGCGCTGATGGCGGCTCCTGGATTTCCCCCCATCGCGGCACTCACAGCAGCCAGACTGATGCCGAGGGTGGCGGTCAGATGCGGCTTGCTGTTGAACAGTTCACGGACAGTCGTCTCGACCTGCTGCCTGGAGGCAATGTCACGCCCGACGAAGGTAAACGGGTTCCACATCTGAAGAAACTGCATGCAATCTTCCCGTTCAATCGTCTGGGTATGCGCCCGGGCCGTGGAGCTGTTATGAAAAATGACTGGTCAGGTTTCGCGGATTGAGTACAAGACATTGGTAAACATCAGGTTGCCGCCGGGCCAATTTCGCAAATGCGCCCTGTGGCATAGGGCGGTACAAGTCGCCATTTCAGCGCAACCATGATTGTATGCAGAGGGGCAGGCGAGCTCTGCGGGCAGCCCGGCGCTGCCGATGTGGTCATCTCGAAAAGGACAAGCCGTGAGACGACAATTTGGGGAAACCCGCTCAGTGATCGAGCGGCGACATGCGTTGATTTCGCCCGACAGCCATGAGGTCACGCCGATGCCTGGCTGGCCCGGGGCCAGGATCGTGGTGGTGATCTCGCCGCAGATGGGCGCACAGTTTTCGCAGTTCTTCGCCGGGATGCCTGAGGGCGCTATCGCCCGCGCCCCGGCCCAGGGCGTGGAGCGGTTTGTGTTCGTGCTCGAGGGGGCGGTGTCGCTGCAAACTGATGGTCGAACCGAACGGCTGGAGGCGGAAGCCTATGCGCTGGTTCCGGCCGGCATGGCGCACGAGATCAAGGCCGAAACCGCGGCACGGCTGGTGGTGCTGGAAAAGCGCTTCGTGCCGCTCGCAGGTGCGGCGCATCCCGAGCTGGTGGTGGGCCAGGTCAACGCGCAGCCGAAGCGCGCGATGTCGGAAGACGGCTTGCTCGGTGTGCGCAAGCTCATTCCGGTGGACGAGCGGTTCGATTGCGAGGTCAACGTGATGGAGTTTCAGCCGGGCGGCAGCCTGCCCTATGTGGAGACGCATTTTGTCGAGCACGGGCTGCTGATGCTCGGTGGCGGCGGGGTCTACCGGCTCGATGATGCCTGGTATCCGGTGGCCGAAGGCGACGTGATCTGGATGGGCCCCTATTGCCCGCAATGGTTCGGTGCGTTGGGAGCCACGCCGTCACGCTATCTGATCTACAAGAATTGGAACCGGGATCCGTTGCCCGGTTGAGCGAAAACGAGGGAGGAATCGATATGAAATACAAGCAACTTGGCCAGACCGGGGTTCAGGTCTCGCAACTGTGCTTTGGCACGATGTCGTTCGGCGGTGACGCCGACGCGGCGGAATCGGGACGCATGTTCAACAAGTGCCGCGACGCGGGCATCAATTTTTTCGACTGCGCCGATGTCTATTCGAACGGGGCGGCGGAAACCATTCTCGGCAAGCTGATCAAGGACAGCCGCGACGAGCTGGTGATCACGTCGAAATGCTTTGGGGCAATGGGGGATGACGTCAACGCGCGCGGCGGCAACCGGCGTCACATCCTGCAGGCGGTGGATGCAAGCCTGAAGCGGCTTGGCACGGACCGGATCGATGTCCTGTTCATGCATCGCTGGGACAAGCAGGTGCCGCTCGAGGAAACGCTGCGGGCGCTGGAAAGGCTGGTGGCTGACGGCAAGGTTCTCTATCTCGGCGCCAGCAATTACGCGGCCTGGCAGATCGCCAAGGGGCTGGGTATCTCGGCGAAGAACAACTGGCCGCGTTTTGACGTGATCGAGCCGATGTATTCGCTGGTCAAGCGGCAGGCGGAAAGCGAGATCTTTCCACTGGCTGAGGCCGAAAACCTTGGCGTGATCACCTATTCTGCGGTGGGCGGCGGGTTGCTCAGCGGCAAATACGGCAAGCAGGCGCGGCCCGACCAGGGGCGGATCATGGCCAATCCGGAATATGCCAAGCGTTACAGCGAGGACTGGGTGTTCGAGGTCGCCGAGGCCTTCACCGAATTTGCCCGCGAGATGGGCGTGCATCCGGTTTCGCTTGCTGTGGCCTGGGCGGCGGCGCATCCGGCGGTCACCTGCCCGATCATCGGCGCGCGCAATGTGGCTCAGTTGCAGCCGTCGCTGGATGCGGTGAACATCGAGATGACACCGGAGCTGCACGCGCGGATCGCGGCACTGTCGCGCACCCCGCCGCCGGCAACGGACCGGCTTGAAGAGCAGCTGTAACAGCCGAACAGATGCAGAAAGCCCGCGCCGGAACCGTTCCAGCGCGGGCCTGATTGGATTGTCAGTCAGGATCAGGGGCGAATGAGGATCTTGCCTGACTTGCCCGGGGTCAGCGATGCCTTGACCGCGTCGGTGACGTTGTCGAGGCTGAACTCTCCACCGGACGGCAGCTTGAGCTTGCCGTGGGCTGCGAGGGTGACCAGTTCGGTGATCAGCCGGGTCTTCTCGTCCGCAGCCATCTCGGAGATGATGCGCGAGCCCCAGAAGCCCTTGATGGTCAGATGATTGGAGATCACCGAACCGGCGCGCAGCTCGAGCGGCACGCCGGTGGCGGTGCCGAAGACGACCAGCAGGCCGTTGAGGCCGAGCAGGTCGGCGATATCGGCAACGATCGGGCCGCCGACGGAATCGATCGCCGCCCGGGCGCCATCCTTGCCGACGATGTCGCGGGCACGCTTCTGCCAGCCGTCCTGGTCGGTCGACAGCACGTTTTCCATGCCCAGCGCTTCAAGCTCGGCAACGGCTTCGGCGCGGCGCACCAGGTTGACGGTGGTGATGCCACGGGCACGGGCGAGGTCGGCGAAGATCTTGCCGACGGCGCCGTTGGCGGCGGTCTGGATGACGGTGTCGCCTTCCTTGACGTCGAGGAATTCGAGCAGTGCGATGGCGCTGAACGGCATGGCGATCAATTGCGCGCCGGCTTCGTCGCCGATCACGTCCGGCAGCGGCAGAATCCCGGCAGCGGACGCGGTGAAATATTCGGCCCAGGTGCCGATCTTGCCGGCATTGACGACGCGCTTGCCGACCATCGACGCATCAACGCCTTCGCCGACGGCTTCGATGGTGCCGACAGCCTCGGAACCGCCGAGTGCGGGGAGTTCGGGCTTGTAGCCATAGGTGCCGCGGATGGTCCAGAGGTCGTGGTTGTGGATCGGCGACAGGATGGTGCGGATGAGCACTTCACCGGCCTTGGGTTCGGGACGCTCGACATCCTTGACGGTGAGCACTTCGGCGGGTTCGCCAAATGTAGTGTAAGTTGCAGCTTTCATAATCATGTCCTTTGCAATGTCTGCTGTTCGCAGTGTTCGGGGTGATGGTTAGGGCGATGGGAAGCGGGGGTTCAGACGAAGAACCGCGTTTGCGTGTCCGCAAGCGCCTGTTCGAGCGGGCCCGCGCTGCGCGAGAGCTTGGCGATGATCGCGGCGCCGAGCCACTGGCTGTAGAGCAGGGTGGCGGCAGCTTCCGGATCAGGTTGGGCAATGATCGATCCGTCCTCCACGCCGGCGCGGATCAGAACCGCGAGACGGCGGCAGACGGCGATGACGCCCTGGTCGAGAATATGGCGCATGTCTTCCGACAGGTCGGCGATCTCGGCGGCGAGTTTGACCACCAGGCAGCGGTCGGCCATCGAGCCGGCCTCACCGCCAAGGGCTGCGCTGAAAAAGCTGTTCATTCGCTCGGCTGCCGGAACCGGGCGGGCGATGATGGCGTCGAGTGCTGCCAGATAATCGGCAACGTAATCCTTCAGCATCTCGCAGCCGAAAGCCTCCTTGGAGGTGAAATAGTAATAAAACGAGCCTTTCGGCACGCCGGAGGTAGAGAGCAGTTCGGTCAGCCCGAGGCCACCAAAACCGCTGGCGAGCACGAGGGCACGGCCTTCGGACAGGATGCGGGAACGGGTCAGCTCTGATTTCTTCGGTGAGGTCATGGTCGTGATCTAGGAAATAATAGACCAGTCGTCTAGTCACGAATGTGTGAGGTGGTTTGCCGCGCCGGGCAGGGCGGATGTGCACGGCGCCGGGGCCGTGAAAAATAGCTCCGGTGGCCCGGTTGGGGTTCGGCAGGCGCCGGCTGATGACCCGCCGAACGTGCAGGACGGTGCTGCGGCGGACGCATTCGCTAAGAGGCCGTGGGAGGGAGCGGGTCACGTTTGATGCGGCCGCAATGGCAGTTTTCGCGCCGGCTCATAAAAGCGCCAACTAATTGAAGTGATCCGGTTGACAGCAAATCGGGCGCTGAATAAACATGATCGCAACAGTCATGTTTAATGTTCCAAACCCCAGGGAGGTTTCCAATGGCCATTTCGGCACCGCGCATGATCGCGCTTCTCGCCTCAGTTGCGGCCTTTGCCGCTGTTGCAGCACCGGCCCAGGCCGATGACGTCGTCAACATCTACTCGTCGCGTCACTACGACACCGACGAGCGGCTCTACAGCGACTTCACCGAAGCCACCGGCATCGAGATCAACCTGATCGAAGGCAAGGAAGACGAGCTGATCGAACGGATGAAGGCCGAAGGCGCCAACAGCCCGGCCGACGTGTTCATCACCGCCGATGCCGGCCGTCTGTGGCGCGCCGAACAGGCTGGCCTGTTCCAGGCCGTGGACTCCGAGGTTCTCGATGAACGGGTGCCCGAAAGCCTGCGTCATCCGGAAGGCCACTGGTTCGGCATTTCCAAGCGTGCCCGCGTGATCTTCTACGACAAGGACAAGGTCAGCGAGCCGCCGCAGACCTATGCCGCGCTGGCGGATCCGAAATACAAGGGCCTGCTGTGCGCCCGTTCGAGCTCCAACATCTACATGCTGTCGCTGCTCGGTGCCTATATCGCCCATAATGGCGAGGAAGCCGCGAAGACCTGGGCCCAGGGCCTGAAGGACAACCTGGCGCGCGACCCGCAGGGCGGTGATACCGACCAGCTGCGCGGCATCGTCTCGGGTGAGTGCGGCATTGCCATTGCCAACACCTATTACTTCGCCCGCGGCGTTGCCGGCGAGGTCAAGGGTCTCACCGATGGCATCGACAAAATCGGCATCGTGTTCCCGGATCAGGACGGCAATGGCGCGCATGTGAATATTTCCGGCGCCGGCCTGGCCGCGCATGCACCCAACCGCGATAACGCGGTCAAGCTGCTCGAGTACTTCACCTCGGATTCCGCGCAGTCCTACTTCGCCAATGGCAACAATGAGTATCCGGTGGTGCCGTCGGTTGCAGCCTCCTCCGTGGTCGAGGGACTGGGCAGCTTCAAGGCGGACACGCTCAACCTCAACGAGCTTGGCAAGAACCAGGCCCGGGCGCAGGATATCTACAACGAGGTTGGCTACAAGTAAGCCAACTCACTAAGCCATACCGCCGGGGGATAAATGACCTCTCCCCCGGTCTATGAAAAGGCCCGGACATTTGGCGTCCGGGTCTTTTTCGTTTTGGGGGCTGCTTGAATCCATGAGAACGGGCGCGACCGGGACAGGGGTGACTTCGCGGCTCTGCGGCTCAGAGCTTGCCTGACGAAACCGGATCCGAAGCATTGGTGATGGCCTTGCGGGCGAGTTGCATGAAGCTGGCCCGCTCGGCCTGATCCAGGCCTGGCAGGATTTCCTCCTGCAAGGCTCTCACCAGAGGCAGGATTTCGGTGAAAACCTCCAGACCCTGTGCGGTGAGCCGCACCTCGCGCGCCCGGCGGTCCTGGCTGGAGACGGTGCGGCTGACATAGCCTTTTTGCTCAAGCCGGTCGATGACGCCGCCGATCGTCGCCCTGTCATAGGCGATACTGGAAGCGACCCCTGCCTGGTCGATCCCCGGATAGGTGGCAATGGCATCCATCGCAGCGAATTGCACCGGTGTCAGGTCAAGGCCTGTCTGCTGCATGTGCCGGGAAAACACGTTGGTTGAAATCTGGTTCAGCCGCCGGATCAGGTGCCCCGGCATATCGTGCGCTTTCATTCCCACATCATCCATCTCGGCCCCTCTGCCTTCAGACCCCGTCGACAGAGATAGCTCCCCGATAATGGTTTGTATACATATTATTCTTGACGGATAATGATAAGTATAGATACTAATTTCAATTCGGGAGGCTATCATTGGCCAGATAGGGTGGAGAAGCGGCGATGCAGTTTTACTTGGATGGGTTCCGGCCGGGCGATCCGGACATCAAGGACGCGGCGCCGGGCAGGCGTCAGACCGGGGCATGCCGGCCGCTGCCGGAAACAGTCGATGTGCTGATTGCCGGTTGCGGACCGGCGGGTCTGTGTCTGGCCGCGCAGCTTGCGCAATTTTCCGATATCGAAACGATGATCGTCGAGCCAAAGTCGGGACCGATCGAAAAGGGGCAGGCCGACGGCGTCAACACGCGCTCGATGGAGATGTTCCAGGCCTTCGGGTTCGGCGAAACGGTCAAGCGTGAAAGCTACTGGGTCAACCAGACGGCTTTCTGGATGCCGGACCCGGACAATCCGTCCCACATCAAGCGGATCGGGCGCGAGCAGGATGTCGCCGATGATTCCTCGGAGATGCCGCACACGCTGATGAACCAGGCGCGGGTGCACGAGCTGTTTCTCAAGGTGATGAAGAATTCGCCCTCGCGGCTGGAGCCGGACTATTTGTGGGCTGTGCAGGATCTGGTCATTGACCGGCAAGCCGATGATCACCCGGTGACGGTGACGCTTGTGAACACCGACGTGAATGCCGGCGAGACCGCGACCGTGCGGGCCAATTACGTGGTCGGGTGCGACGGCGCCCGCTCGACCGTGCGCAATGCCATCGGTGGCGAGTTGCATGGCGATGCAGCGCATCAGGCCTGGGGCGTGATGGATATTCTCGCCAACACCGATTTTCCCGATATCCGGCAGAAATGTCTCATCGCCTCGGCGAAGGAGGGCAATCTGCTGGTTCTGCCGCGCGAGGGAGGCTATCTGCTGCGGATGTATGTGGAGCTGGACAAGCTCAACCCGGATGAACGTGTCGCGACCCGCAATCTGCGCAGCGACGATATCATCGGGGCGGCGAACCGGATCCTCAGACCCTACACGGTGGATGTGAAGGAGGTGGTGTGGTGGTCAATCTATGAAATCGGACACCGGCTGAGCGACCGGTTTGATGATGTTCCAGAGCATGAGGCCGCCAGCCGCACTCCGCGGGTCTTCACCGCAGGCGACGCCTGCCACACGCACAGCCCCAAGGCCGGGCAGGGGATGAACGTGTCGATGGGCGATACCTTCAATCTGGGCTGGAAACTGGCACATGTTCTCAAGCAGCGGTCGGACCCCAGCCTGTTGCACAGCTATTCGGCCGAACGATGGGTGGAAGCCAAGCGGTTGATCGATACGGATCACGAGTGGGCCCGTGTCATGTCGGCGCCGGTCGGTGAGTCCGAGCTTGACGGCGCCGGCATGCCCCGCTTCCAGAAGCAGTTCATCGAGAATCTCGAATTCACCGGCGGACTTTCGGTCCATTACGACCCTTCTGCGCTGGTCGGCCCGGCCACCCACCAGTCACTTGCCAGCGGGCAGGTGATCGGCCGCCGGTTTCATTCAGCGCCAGTGGTGCGGGTTTCGGATGCGATGCAGATGCAGCTTGGCCATGTCGCCGAAGCCGATGGGCGCTGGCGGCTTTACGCATTTGCCGACAGGGCCGCCTCGGGCTCCAGGCTTCACAGATTGGCCGACTGGCTGGAAGCCGATCCGGCCTCTCCGGTGGTGCGCTACACCCGCAAGGGCGAGGACAACGATGCCGTGATCGATGTGCGCGGCATCTTCCAGCAAACCTTTGACCAGTTGGCTTACGAGGAAATGCCGTCGCTGCTCAAACCGATCAAGGGCAAGCTCGGCTTGCAGGACCATGAGAAAGTGTTCTGCGTCGACCACAAGGGCAAAGGCGACATTTTCGACATGCGCGGGATCGACCGTGACAGAGGCTGCATGATCGTCGTGCGTCCGGATCAGTATATCGCCCATGTGCTGCCGCTGGACGGTTTCGACGAACTCGCCCGGTTCTTCGAAGGGGTGTTCTTGCCTGTGAGCGCGCTGTAGGCCCGAAGGCGTAACATTTGTGTCGGGGTGCGCGGTGAAAGGTCCGGGGCGGCGACTTCCTCCGCCCGGTCTCCCAAATTGTCTCTTCAGACGCTGGTGGTGTTCGGGCGGAGTACGCGAATCGGGCCGGTGGCGCATCACGTGGTGCGGCTTGAGAAGCAGCCGGGCGTGACACCGCTGAACCGGTCCACGAGGCCGTTCGTGGGCTACTGAACCAACCTCAATCCTCAATCGGGCCGATGTCTTGTTGGAGCCCGGGCTTGACATATGGTTTAGCGCTGAACTAAATAGTTTATTGCTAAACGAATATGGAGCTTGATATGACCAGCAGACGTAAATTCATAACAATCCTTGGTGGCGGCATCATTGTTGCCGCAGGCGGAGTTGGAACCTGGGCCGCAACGCGGGATCCGGCCAGGGCGCGCGAGCCCTGGGAGGCAGCGAAAATGTTGGAGGCTGGCACAAGTGGCGATCCGCGGATCTTTGCGCTGTCGCATGCGATCCTCGCGCCCAATCCGCACAACCGCCAGCCCTGGATCGCGGAGCTTTCAACGCCGGGCGAAATCACGCTCTATTTCGACACCACGCGGCGGCTGCCGGAGACCGATCCCTTTGACCGCCAGCTGACGATCGGGCTTGGCTGTTTTGTCGAGCTGCTGGTGATGGCGGCTGCTGAAACCGGTCATCGTGCCGATGTCAGCCTGTTTCCGGACGGCGCGCCGCAGCCGCTGCTGGATGAGCGGCCGGTGGCGCGTATCCGCCTGGTGGCCGACGAGACCACGCCCCGCGATCCGCTGTTTGCCCAGGTCTTTTTGCGTCACACCAACCGGGAAGCCTATGACACGGCCCGCCCGGTCTCGGCCCAGACGCTTGACGGCATCGCCGCTTCGGTGCGTAGCGCGCGGATGGATCATGCCACCGGCGCTGAAGAGGTTGCCGCGCTGAGGACGCTGACCTGGGACGCGATGGAGATCGAGCTGCGTACCTACCGGACGATGAAGGAAAGCGTCGACCTGATGCGCATCGGCAAGGCCGAGATCGAGGCCTATCCCGACGGAATCGGCCTTGGCGGCCCGCTGAACGAAGGGCTGGAGCTGCTCGGCCTTATGGACAGACAGGCCATGCTCGACCCGGACTCGATGGTGTTCAGGGAAGGAATGAAGGCGCAGAAGGTCCAGTTCGACACGGCGATGGGATTTCTGTGGCTCGCGACACCGGGCAATGCCAGGGCGGACCAGATTGCGGCAGGCCGTGATTATGTGCGCATGCATCTCGCCGTCACCGAAGCCGGGCTTTCGCTGCAGCCCTTCAGCCAGGCCTTGCAGGAATATGAAGAGATGGCCGGGACGTATGCAGACATGCGTTCGGCGCTGGGGATTGGCGAGAATGAGACGCTGCAAATGCTGGTGCGTCTGGGCTATGGTCCCGAGATCAAGGCATCGCCGCGCTGGCCGCTGGAGACCCGGATAAGGACTGCATGAGCACAGACAGGAAAAGCATGGAAGCCGCTTTCGGCTTCTTCAACGAGATCGGCATCATCGCGCAGCTCTCCGGCATGGCGCTTGAAAAGGCGATGCCGGAAGGCATGACGATGGCGCAGTTCTCGGTGCTCAACCATCTCAGCCGGGTGGGGGACGGCTGGCCGCCGCAGCGCATTGCCCGCGCCATGCAGGTGACCAAGGGCGCGATGACCGGCACGCTGAAACATCTCGAGAGCAAGGGGCTGGTGGTGATCGTTCCCGACGAGAGTGACGGCCGCGCCAAGCGGGTGACGATCAGCCCGGAAGGCCGGGCGATGCGCGACACCTGCATCGGCGCGGTCGCACCGCTGATGCAGGACATGATGCAGGAATTTCCCGAGGGTGAAATCGGCAAGACCGTGCCGGTGCTGGCTGCGGTGCGGGCCTGGCTCGACGCGCGGCGCAGTTGAGACCCGGCGATCCCGGGGCGGGTGTCCGGTCCGGTCAGGTCACGCGCCGGGTTCGTCGGCAAACGGCAGCGGGATCGAGAAGCCGGTCTTGACCCGGTCCATGACCACGCTGGTGCGGAACTTCATGATGTTTTCCTCGGCGAAGAAATAGCGGCGGGTAAAGGCCTCGTAATCGGCCATGTCGCTGGCCGAGAGGATCAGCAGAAAATCGCTGGCGCCGGTGATGTAGTAGCACTGCATCACCTCGGGCGCGGTCTTCATGGTTTCGCGAAACCGGTCGAGATCGGCGGGACGCTCCGATGTGAGCGCCACTTCGACGATCAGCATCAGGCCGCGGCCAAGCTTGCCCGGGTTGAGCACCGCGATATCGGCATCGACATAGCCCTCAGTGCGCAGCTTCGCGAGCCGCTTGCGGCAGCTGTCGGGTGACAGGTGCACCAGCTTCGACAGCGCCTCGGCGGTGAGGCGGTTGTTGCTCTGGATGGCGTCGAGAATGGCGGCGTCGAATTTGTCCATGCTTGATACTTGCCGGAAATCCGGCGCGGAGCCAAGGGTTGGCGGCGGCAAGGTCCGGAAATCGGAGCAGCGGGCCCGAACTGTTCTGAAAACCGGACCGCGCAGGGTCGTAAAATCCGGGAACGCGATCCGCTTTGCCGCTATCCTGATCTCAACACAGAGGGAGGCGAGGCATGATCACAGCACTGGCAAACCGGTTCCGGGGCAGGGGCCTGCCGGATCTTCAACCGATGCCGGGGGCGGATGCGAAGGCCGTTGGCGCGCTGTTGGCGCAATGCCCGGCACATGCGCCGACGCCGCTGAGGGATTGCCCGGAGCTGGCTGCCGGGGCTGGTGTCGCCAGATTGTCGATCAAGGATGAACGCGGGCGGATGGGGCTTGGCAGCTTCAAGGCGCTGGGCGCTGCCTATGCGATTGCGCGCGAGGCGGCGGCTGCCGGCGGCGATCTGCGTCAGGCATTGAAGGGCCGGACCTATGTCACCGCCAGTGCCGGCAATCACGGCATGTCAGTGGCGGCCGGCGCGCGGATCTTTGGCGCGGCGGCGGTGGTCTATCTGTCGCACGCCGTGCCGGAAGGCTTTGCCCGGCGGCTGGAAGAAAAGGGCGCGCAGGTGGTGCGGGCGGGGGCTGATTACGAGGCCAGCATGCAGGCGGCGCTGGCGGCATCAGAAGCCAATGGCTGGACGCTGCTGTCGGATAGCTCCTGGCCCGGCTATGTGGAACTGCCGTTCCGGGTGATGGAGGGCTACCGGCAGATGGCGACCGAGATCGTTGCGCAGATGAAAGATGGTGCGGACGGGGTGCCGAGCCATGTGCTGCTGCAGGCAGGCGTCGGCGGGCTTGCAGCCGCGATTGCCGCGGAGCTGCGGCTCTGCTGGGGTGATGCGCCGCAGATGATCGTGGTCGAACCCGAAGTGGCCCCAGCGCTGATCGAGAGTGTTCGCGCGGGGCGGGTGGTTGACACGCAAGGGCCGGATTCGGCGATGGGGCGGCTTGATTGCAAGACGCCTTCGATGCTGGCACTTGCCGATCTCGCCCGCGACGCCGATCTGTTCGTCACCATCAGCGAGGCGGAGGCGGCAACGGGGGCTGCGGCGGTGGCGGATGCGGGGCTTGCATCCACGCCCTCGGGGGCTGCCGGCGTGGCGGCGCTGCTGGCCGGGATCGACGGGATCGGGCCGCAGGCGCATGTGCTGTGCATCTTGAGTGAAGGCCCGGAAGATGCCTGAGACATCGCTGATCTTTCCGGCTGACGAATACCGGTGCCGCACCCTGGCCTTGCAGCGCGAGATGGCGCGCGGCGAGATCGACGCGCTGCTGCTGACCACGCCGGCGGATGTATTCTACACCACCGGATTTCTGACCCGGTTCTGGGAAAGCCCGGCGCGGCCCTGGTTCGTGGTGGTGCCCGCCGCGGGCGATCCGGTGGCGGTGATCCCGGCCATCGGCGCGGAGTTGATGCGGCGGTGCTGGATTTCGGACATCCGCACATGGAACGCGCCCGATCCCGTCGATGATGGTGTCAGCCTGCTGGCCGAGACGCTCTCAGGCCTGGTGCCGGCTTCGGGCCGGATCGGCATTCCGATGGGGCTCGAAACGCATCTGCGCATGCCGGTGGCGGATTTTCTGCGGCTGCAGAGCCTGATCGCGCCGCGCCGGATTGTCGATGGCACGGATGCGGTCTACCGGGTGCGCGAAATCAAGTCGGAGGCCGAGATCGCCAAGATCCGCGCCAGCTGCGCGGTGGCCGACGCCGCCTTTGCCCGGGTGCCGGAGTTTGCGCGGCTGGGCGCGCCGCTCAGCGAAGTGTTTCGCGACTTCCAGGTGGCGCTGCTGCAGGAGGGGGCGGACTGGGTCAGCTATGTCGCGGGCGGGGCCGGTCCCGGCGGCTATGGCGATGTGATTTCGCCCGCCGATGAGCGGCCGTTGCAGTTGGGCGATGTGCTGATGCTCGACACGGGGGCGGTGCGTGAGGGCTATTTCTGCGATTTCGACCGGAATTTTGCCATCGGGCGGGCTGCGGACGATGTGCGCCGGGCCCATGCGAGCCTCTATGCCGCCACCGATGCGGCACTGGCCGACCTGCGGCCGGGCATGCTGGCGCGGGATCTGCACCGGATTCTGGCTCAGGCGCTGGAACGACAAGGCGCGGTTGTCGGCGGCGGCAGGCTGGGTCACGGGCTGGGGCTGACGCTGACGGAATGGCCGTCGGTCACCCCGCTCGATACGACTGAATTGCGCGAGGGCATGGTGCTGACGCTGGAACCGGGTGTGGAGATCGCGGCCGGCCGGATCCTGGTGCATGAGGAAAACATCGTGCTGCGCGCCAACGGCCCGGAGCTGCTGTCGCGCCGCGCGCCGGCCGAACTGCCGGAGATTTCGGGATGAAACAGGCGGGCTTTGACCTCACCGGCCCGATCGGGGCCAAGGCGACCTTGGGGCTGGTGGTGCTGCAGGCCGACGAGACGCTGGAGCAGGATTTCCGGCGGCTCTTTACCGACCGGGATGTGGCGATTTATGTCAGCCGGATTCCGTCCGGCGACGAGTTGTCCGCCAGCTCGATTGCGGCGATGGAGACGGAGCTGACGCGGGCTGCCGGGTTGCTGCCGCGGGCGGCGCGGTTTGATGCGGTCGGCTATGGCTGCACCTCGGGCACCACCCTGATCGGGGCGGAGGCGGTGGCCCGCATGCTGCGGCAGGGTGTCGAGACGCCGATGGTGACGGACCCGCTGACCGCGGCACTGGCAGCGCTCAAGGCGCTCGGCGTCAAGCGGCTCGGCCTTGTCACGCCCTATGTCGAAAGCATCGCCGCCCCGGTGCGCGATGCCTTCCTCGCGGCGGGCTTCGAGGTGGGCGAGGTGCTGACCTTCGGCGAAGAGGTCGAGGCGCGGGTGGCGCGGATCGCACCGGCCTCGATCATGGCGGCGGCGCGGGACGCGGCCAGGGGGGCGGATGCGGTGTTCCTGTCCTGCACCAATCTTCGCACTCTGGATGTGATCGACGTGCTGGAGGCTGAGCTGGGAATCCCGGTGCTCAGCAGCAACCAGGTGCTGGCCTGGCACATGGCCGAGGCCACGGGCGCGCCGCTGGCCGGTGATGCGCCGGGACGGGTGCTTATCTAGGCTACCTAAAACGTTAACCTGCATTATCGGCCCAGAGCCCACATCAAACTGGCCTTCTTTTGCTGCAGGACAACAGAGTGAATAGCCCACCTTGCTATTGGCAAGCAGCTTGCAGACCAGTTGCGACCAGAAGGAGAATACTTGGCACCCTAATCTCTAGGTCATCAATTGTGATTTAACGCCTGTAATAGCCTCTTGGCTCTGAGCAAAAAGGTCCAGATTTTTCACTGAGTGCAAGTTTTCAAGCACTTGTTCTGATTGTTCCAAAAATTCAATAATCCAATTATTTTCTTCCCTGAAATTTATGCCTGACACATTTGAGTAGATGTCAGCAAGTTTAATAGTTTGCACCACAAAACAAGCCGAACCCAATACATCAAGGTACTCGAGCCGGCGAATTGATTTTGGTTTTCTCTTATCTTCAGAAAGCAAGCCAACCCAATCTGCGACTTGGCGATTGGCTACGCGTAAGACGTCCTCATAGTCAGTCGCTGTGTCTTCGATACTATCGTGAAGTAAGGCCGTTGCAAGAATATCGAATCGGTTGTCTTCGCCTTGAAGACCGAATTGATTCCGTTCGAGTAATTGGCGGCATAACTCCTCGACCTCGATGAGATGATCAAAATACGGCTCTCCCCCCCTACGCGTTTGCCCCCGATGTATCTGGTGCACGTAGTTCCTCAACTCTATGAGAACAGCGTTATCCAATGTGTCGCCTATACGTCTTTATAACTGCCATGACAGTCTCGTATGCTCCATCCACATTGCTTATCTCGAAGAAAAGCCTTTTAGGGGCCGCTACTTTGTTGAGGGCCAGACGGCCATCTTGAGTTGTCCATTTGTAATTTGATACGAACAAGCGGTCATCGCCAATCACAACAGCTGCAAACGGCATTAGTTCAGAGACCTGCTCGACTGAGAGTAAACCAAGCTTATTTTCGTCAGAAAGCGCCCTCCATTCCCCGAGTCTTTCCGAGATCACCTGCACCCGATGCTCAAGTGATTTTTGTTCAGCGAAGTTCTCTAGAATGGTAGCCTCCTTCATAGTGAAGATGATGACCTCCAAGTCCTTCCAGGAGTTTTCTTCAAGTCGCAGCCTAATTGGATTCGCGAACCCGAGAGAGTAGCCAATCAATTCGATTTTAAGTTTATTATTGCGGTTCTTAAAGATTTCGTCGGCCAGCTGTTCATAAGAGAAGCTCTTTGGAGCTGAGCCAATCTTGGTGCTCACTAGGCAAGTCCCAAAAATGAACAATGTGAGCAAGATTTTGATCGCCACATCGACCCACCAAACTAGATTGGCAAATCTTTGTTGGGCATCGGTCCCATGAATCAAGCCGTCAATCGAACCTGATAGATCCAATTTGATCCAAGCTATGAGTGTGACTAAGGCAGCTATAACCCAAATAAATCGGCGAAATGTGATCATAATAATTTTCATATTTTTGCCACAACCCTCGGAACATGTGGTTTAAAAATAGGGTGTGTGGTGAGTCTTAATGTTGAGAATCCATCAAAAATCCTGAATCCGCAATATCCTGGGTGGACAAAATCATAGGCTATTAAGAAATTCCCGAAAAGTTCTTTCCAGCCGGCTTCATTTACTAGAAAATCGCCATAATAGTGGAAGTGGCGTCCGCTGCTAAGCAGGTATCCAGGTTTATCCGGGTAAATACTGCGGATGAAATTCAAAATATCCTTAATCAAAACACCCTCGTTCGGATGTAAGTTCATCATAGGGATGTGGAAGGAACCGTTTTTGACCAAAGACGTCATAGACATGACTCCGCCACTGAATGTGGCCTCACAGGTTGCCATCAAGCCATCTGTCCCAAGCTTTAACACTTGCTCGGTCAAGAGATTTATCGACTGCCTTTCAGCGGTCTTGAACTCAAGGCAGGCCTCCAGATTTTCCAACCTTTGCTTTGTGTTCGTAAAGCGCTGGCGCCAATTTGTGGACACCGGATGGCAAAGCATGTTTACTTCTTTGATCTCGTGGCGCTGGCAGATATGCGCAACAACCTGAGACGCGTCAGCACCTAAATCTAAAGCGCCTCCTTCAAAATACTTCATCGATGAACCTATAAGAAAATATCTCGGAAAAACAAACCGTAGAGCAGATCCGCGCTCTGAAAGAAACTGAATTGCCAATTTTGATGCACAGAATAAAGCTTACTATTATGTTTACAACCAATCAGTCACGATTTGCGATGATCAGACCACGATTTCGCTATGCAACTAAGGGCCGATTCCCGCCGGAAGGAATCAAATCATTATTTGTTCTCTAGGCCTGAAGCTGGCATTTGCGGAATCTTTCGATGCTGCAGCGCAAATGCTTCCGTGCGGACAATGGTGAGCCACATCAGATCGTGATGGGCACCACCGAGGCCCTTGAGCCCATTCTCGCCCAAAAACCCGTACCCTACCCCGCACTCTTCCATTCCACCGGCGTCACGTAAACGATGCTGTCCCCCGCACTCACCATCACTTCGCCGTCCTGGATGTTGACCTGGAGGCTCATGGCGCGGCTTGCCAGTTTTGCCAGTTCGCCCGTGTCTTTCTCGGAAAAATTTATCACCTGGAGATTGTCGAAACGGGTGGTGGTGGTCTTGATCTTGTCCCACCACATCTCCGCGGTCCTGCCGCCGTAGGGGTAGAGGACCACCTTGCCTGATTTGCCGCAGGACTGGCGGATCATCTTTTCGCTGGGAAGGCCGAGCGCAATCCAGACGTCGAGTTCGCCGCTGAGGCTTTTCTGCCAGATGTCGGGCTCGTCATCGGTTGACAGACCCTTTGTCATTTCCAGGTGCTCATGGGCATTGAGCGCAAAGGCGAGAATGCGCAGCATCAGCCGTTCATCGGTCTCCGAGGGGTGTTTGGCGACGGTCAGCTTGTGGGTGTCATAATAGTGCCGGTCCATGTCGGAGACGGAGAGTTCGACTTTGTAGATGGTGGCATTCTGCGCCATGAGATGTTCCAGACTTCAAGATGGGAGCGTCGTTCGGTCAACAAGACGCATGCTGCCGCTTACTGCGTCTGGTGTGATTGTGAAAGCAGATTAGAGCGTCGTTCGATTATTAAGACGCAGTCTGCCGCTTTGATTTTATGGGCTGAGACGAATTTTCGGCGAAGGGCATACCTGCTGGTACGTTCAAGACGAAAATTCGTCTCAGGACTTGAAAGCATGCGGCCCTACGGGTTGGCTGAAACGTGGTTGTCCGCTGCGTCGGACGGCTTGAGAGATGGGCCTGCATCGCTCTGCGCCGCCCTTCTTGCGGAACAACCACGTTTGAGCCAACAGACTGCATCTTATTAATCGAACGACGCTCTAAAACGCCAGGCTTAACGGCAGCGTGTCAGGCCAGACGCAAACCGGAGCTCCGCAGCTTAGGCCGAAGGCACCAGCGCGTCTGCCCTGGGGCGGATGGTCCGGGTCTGACGGCCGGATTTGCCGATGGTGTGACAGAGCAGGATCACCGGCAGCAGGCCGAAGCCGACGATCATCAGCGAGGGCAGGGCGGCTTGCTGCAGCCGTTCGTCAGAGGCCAGCCGGTAGGCCTGGACGGCAAGCGTGTCGAAATTGAACGGACGCATGATCAGGGTGGCCGGCAGCTCCTTCATCACGTCGACAAAGACGATCAGCAGCGCGGTCAGCAGGCTGGGGCGCAGGAGCGGCAGGTGGATTTCGAACAGCATGCGGCCGGACGTGCGGCCAAGGGTGCGGGCGGCGGCGTCGATGTTGGGCTTGATCGCCGAGATGCCGGTGTCGAAGGCGCCAAGGGCGGCGGCGATGAAGCGGACCATGTAGGCCACCACCAGAAGCCCGATCGAGCCGGTGAAGAACAGGCCGGTGGAGACATCGAAATTGGCCCGCGCCCAGGCGTCGATCATGTTGTCCAGCGCTGCGAAAGGGACCAGCAGGCCGACCGCTATGACGCCGCCGGGGACGGCATAGCCGATGCCCGCGGCGGCTGCGGAAAAGCGTGCGGCGAGGCTCGGGGCGATGCGGGCGCAAAAGCCGATGATGACGGCGCCGGCGACGGTGACGCCGGCAGTGATCGAGGCGAGGATCAGCGAGTTCTGGACATAGCCGAGATAGCGCGGCGAAAACGGTGACTTTCCGGCGGTGATCGCCATGTCGGCGAGGACTGCGAGCGGAATGGCAAAGCCGATGGCGACGGGCAGCGCGCAGGCGGCAAAGGCGCCGGCGGCGTGCCAGCCGCTCAAGTGATGCCGCTCCATGGTTTCCAGCCGCGAACCTGCGGGGAACCGCTTTGCCGCGCCGCGCTGGGCGCGTTCGAGCAGGGCGAAGGTCAACGCCACCACCAGCAGGCAGAGTGCGAGCTGCGAGGCGGCCATGCGGTCGCCCATCGAGAACCAGGCCGAGTAGATGCCGGTGGCAAAGGTCTGCACGCCGAAATGCGCCACGGTGCCGAAATCGGCGATGGTCTCCATCAGCGCCAGGATGACGCCGCCGGCTATCGCCGGCCGCGCCATCGGCAGCGAGATGCGCCAGAACGAGGACCAGGGCGTGTGGCCCAGCGTGCGGGCGGCGAAGTAGGCGGTCGGCGACTGCTTGAGGAAGGCTGCGCGGGCGAGCAGGTAGACATAGGGATAAAGCACGAAGACCAGCATCGCCGCGGCGCCGCCGAGCGAGCGGACTTCGGGGAACCAGTAGTCCTGCGGCCCCCAGCCGGTGATGTTCCTGAGCGCCGTCTGCACGGCGCCTGGATGATCGAGCAGATCGGTATAGGCATAGGCCAGCACATAGGCCGGGAAGGCCAGCGGCAGCGCCAGCACGATCTCGAAGGTGCGGCGGAAGGGGAACGAGCAGGTGGTGACCAGCCAGGCGGTGGCTGTGCCGACCACCGCTGTGCCGACGCCGACCAAGAGCACCAGCTGCACCGTGGTCCAGGCATAGCGCGGCAAGACCGTCGCCATCAGGCTGTTCCAGGTGTCGAGCGTGCCCGAGACGGCGGCGAAGGCCACCGCGACGATGGGCGCGAGGCACAGCAGGGACACGATCCAGGCAGCAATCTTGAGTGCGCGTTCGCCCACGGGCGGGTTTATCCTTTACGTCTGGCCAGCCCGTGCAAAAGCAAAACCGGCCATAATCCCTGAAGGGAACAATCTGGTGTTTGACAGAGGAAGGCCGCTCGGTCAAAGATTGTGGAGTAATTCATACAGGTTTTAGCGTCAACCGGCTGGCTGGGCCGGCGGATGCCCATCTGCACAGAGAACTTCCATGATTGTCTGCCAGTGCAACCTTCTGTCGCAAGGCGAGATCGAGGCTGCCGTCGAAAAATTGCTCACTGATGACCCGTGGCAGCTGATCGTGCCGTCCAAGGTTTACCATTCGATGCGGATCCGCGGGCGCTGCTGCGGCTGCTTTCCCGATGTGGTGGAGATCATCGGGGCGGTCAGCGAACGGGTGAGAGCCGGCATACCCCAGGACTAGGCAGCGGCGCCCGCATTGACGCGCTCCCGGCCATTGCTTAAGTCAAGGGGACAGTTCGAACTCCGGCGCAGCTGAGACAGACGCGCCGCTATCAAAGGCAGATGACGTCATGGATCTTCGCCCCGTCACCCCAACCTATTCCGTCGCCGGCCAGATTTCGGCCGAGGATCTCGCCGCCATCAAGGCTGCCGGATTCCAGTCCATCGTCTGTCATCGCCCGGACGGCGAAACCGCTGATCAGCCCAGCTTCGAAAGCATCAGGCAGGCGGCCGAAGCGCTTGGCATCGAAGCCCGCCACATTCCGGTCGGCCCGATGGGCGTGACCGCCGAGGCGGTGCGGGAGATGGTCGACGCGATCGAGGAAATGCCGCAGCCGATGCTGGGCTATTGCCGCTCGGGCGCGCGCTCGACGGCGATCTACAAACATACCGAACACATGCGGAACTGATCGCACAGCCGGATGGCCGGGGCTCCAGGTTTTTGCCTGAGTGCAGAACCCCGCGTCTTCCGGTCTGATCGCGCTTCAAGCGCTTGCCGCCTGCCAGAATACGGTCAAGCCGTTGCAACGCCAGACTTCGCGAAAGGGGCGCGCGGAATGATTGCCTACGTCACTGTGGGTGCCGATGACATGGCTCTGGCGAAACGGTTTTACTCCGCGTTTCTGCCAGCGCTTGGCTATGGGCTGAAAGAAGGGCCGGAGGGGCTGAGCTACGCAATGCCGGTTGAACCGGGCCAGTTTCCCATCCTGCCCGATTTCTACGTCAAGCCGACCTTCGATGGAAAGCCGGCCTCGGCCGGCAACGGCGCCATGGTGGCATTTGAGGCGCGCACTCAAAATGAGGTTCGCACCCTTCACGCCGCAGCCCTTGCCGCGGGCGGCCATGACGAGGGCCAACCCGGTTTCCGCGCTTCCTATGGGCCCAATTTCTATGTCGGCTATGTCCGAGATCCCCAAGGCAACAAGATCGCGCTGTTCTCCAGTAATCCGAACGAACCCGGACGAGACGGATAGGGCGGCTTGGCCTCGACCAATCCGCACTCAGTGATGCATATTGCGGGCAAATGACGATCAGCAACTGGAATTGCCATGCATACGGATCATCTCAGCCAGGCCCCGTTCAATCTTGATCCGGCGGCAATGTCGTGGGTGCGCGAGACCTTCGGGCAGATGAGCCGGGACGCCAAGCTGAGGCAGCTGTTCACGCTGCTTTCGGCAGGTGACGACCCCGAGACGATTGCCCGGCAGCAGGCGTTCCGGCCCGGCGGGATCACTCGGATGCGGGGCAGCGATGCGGCGCGCGAACGCCAGATCATCGACGGCTTCAACGCTAAAGGCGCTGTGCCGCTGCTGGTGTCGGCGGATCTCGAAGGCAGCCGGATGAGCCTTTCGAGCGGCCAGGAATGGCCCAACCCGCTGGCGCTGGCGGCGATCGACGATCTTGAAGTGACGGAAACTGTCAGCCGGATGATGGCGGAAGAGGCGCGGGCCGCCGGCATCAACTGGAGTTTTACCCCGGTGCTCGACATCAATGCCGCCTGGCGCAGCCCGATCGTCGCAACGCGTGGCTTCGGTTCGGATCCGGAGGTGATCGCGCGGCATGCGCTCAGCCAGATGAAAATGTTCCAGCGCCACGGCATCGCGTCTGCGGTCAAGCACTGGCCGGGCGAAGGCCATGATGACCGCGACCAGCACCTGGTGACCACCATCAATCCGCTGTCGATGGACGAGTGGGAAGCGACCTTCGGGCGGCTCTATCGCAGGGCGATTGAGGCCGGGGTGTTGTCGGTGATGTCGGCGCATATCGCGCTGCCGGCCTTTGTGCGGGAGCAGATGGGAGATGATGCCGGGGTCGAGGCTTTCCGGCCGGCCTCGATCAGCCGGCTGCTCAATGAGGAGCTGTTGCGCAAGCGGCTCGGTTTCAACGGGCTGATCGTCTCGGACGCCACCGGCATGGCCGGGCTCGGGGCCTGGTCGAAACGCTCGGAGCATCTGCCGGAAGTGATCGCCTCGGGCTGTGATGTGATCCTGTTTTCGAATGATCCCGAGCAGGATCTGCAATATCTCGATGCGGCGCTTGCCGATGGCCGGTTGAGCTGGGAGTGCGTGGATGAGGCGGTGCTGCGCCAGCTCGGCATGAAGGCGGCGCTCGGACTGCATGGGACCGCGGAGCTGCCCCGGCGCACCGATGTGGAAACCGCGAAGGCCTATGCGGATGACGTGGCGCGGCGTGCGCCGACGCTGGTCAAGGATGTGCAAGGCCTGCTGCCGCTCGATCCGGGCAAGCACAGCCGCGTTCTGGTGTTCTCCGGCGGCATCGTGTTTCCGTTCCTGCCGGACCCGCTGCCCTTCGTGCTGCCGCAGCTGCTTGCGGAGAAGGGCTTCGAGATCACGGTGTATGAGCCGGGGATAGAGGTCAGCGCGAAAAGGTTCGACCTGATCCTCTATCTGTTCGGCGACGAGACGCTGCTCACACGCGGGCGGATCTTTCTCGACTGGCTGGGGCTGACCGGTCATTTCGGTGCGGCGATGGCGCGGCACTGGCACGAGATCCCCACGCTGATGATCTCGTTCGGCTATCCCTATCTGCTTTATGACGCGCCACGGGCACCGGCCTATATCAACGCCTATTCCACCACCGAGACCATGCAGCGGGCGGTGGCCGATCTGCTGACCGGGGAGGGCGAGTGGAACCGGAACAGCCCGGTCGATCCGTTCTGCGGGCTCGGGGATGCGCGCTACTGATCTCAGCCCCGGGGTTCGAGCGTTCCCTCGGAAGTGGCGACATCGGTTCGCCGGACGCGGTGATGGCGCTGCCATTTGAGAAAGCCGAGATAGGCGATCTGGGCGATTTGCCGGATGATGGGCAGGCGGAACACGAAGGCAAACCATTTGAGCACCGGCAGGCGTCGCCAGATGGCGGCGAAGGCATCGACGCCGATCTGCCAGGGGCCGTCCGCGGCGCGGGCATGGAATTTTCCGAGCAGATCCTGACGGGTCTTGCCGACAGGCAGCTCGTTGTCGGCGAGGGCCACGATGTCGATCCATGTGATCAGATCATCGCGGTCGATGCGGCGATAGAGCGCCACCTCCTGGCGGCAGACCGGGCAGTCGCCGTCATACCAGACTGAAAGCGGGATTGAAGCCTGTGAGTGGTTCATAACCAGCAATCTGGTGCGGCGAACCGCCGGGACAAGAGGCAATTGGCCGCGCGGGCGCTGGCGCAGGAGCCGCGCCGGTCAGCACCGTCGCGTAGCTTAAACAGGAGGCGGGCTTTGATGCCGTGCCCTTGATGCGGGGCGTCCGGTCACGTGTCGTCCCTCGCCGCAAGGAGCGCTTCCAGTTCCGCGATCCGGGCATCGCGCTGGGCGAGTAGGCGGGCGACATCGTCGGCCTCGAACCGTTGCGGGATGTGCTGTGGGCAATTGGCATCCCATGCCTCGACCTCGAACAGCAGGATCTGCTCGGGCCTGGCGCGATAGCCCTCGGGCATCAGGCGGGCGAGCAGCGCGGGCGTGGCTTCGACCATTCTTGCCCGGCCCCAGATCTTCACCCGCCGTTGCAGGGCGTAATCGATCAGAAAGAGAAAGGCCTTCGGATTGTCTTCCAGATTGCCCTCGGTGATGAACTGGCGATTGCCCTTGAAGTCGGCAAAGCCGAGCGTGTTTCGGTCGATCACCCTGAGAAAGCCCGGCGGGCCGCCGCGGTGCTGGACATAGGGCTGGCCTTCTGAGTTGGCGGTGGCCAAGAAGAAGCTTCGGACCTCGCCGATGAAGCTGGCGAGATCGGGATCAATGGTCGTCTGCCAGCCGCCGCGCTGTTCGATTCCGGCATAGGTGGCGCGCGATCCCTTGCGGCTCTGGATCGCCTTGACGGTCGGCGTGAAGGCGATGTCGCTGGACGGGGCTGATTTCGAGTTCATGATGTCCTCACAGGCCAAGCCGGCTCAGGCCGGCGTGATCGTCCGGCCGGCGGCCAAGCGGCCAGACGAACAGGCGATCGTCTGGCGCGATCGGGAGGTCGTTGATCGAGGCGATGCGCAACCGCATCAGCCCATGGGCGTCGAACTCCCAGTTCTCGTTGCCATAACTGCGGAACCAGTGACCGGTCTCGTCGTGCCACTCATAGGCGAAGCGGACGGCGATGCGGTTATCTTGGAATGCCCAGACCTCCTTGATCAGCCGGTAGTCGAGTTCCCTTGTCCATTTCCGTGTCAGGAAATCGACAATTGCGGCACGTCCGGTCAGGAAATGGGCGCGGTTTCGCCACTGGCTGTCAGGCGTATAGGCCAGCGAGACGCGTTCCGGATCGCGGCTGTTCCAGGCGTCCTCGGCCAGGCGCGCCTTCTGGGCGGCGGTTTCGGCGGTGAAGGGCGGCAGGGGCGGGCGGGTGAGTTCTGATGTCGACATGATCTGGTCCTTCAAGGCGAAGGGGCGCCATGGCTGGCGCCCCGGGATGGACGCCTCAAGCGGCCTGCGTCACCGGTACTGCGGGGAAATCGACTTCGGTTCCGAAGACCTCGTTGATGTAGTTGGTGAGCGTGTTCAGCGCGACGTGGGCGACGATCTCGACGATCTCGGCATCGGAATAGCCGGCCGCGCGCACGGCGTCGAAGTCGGTGTCGCTGATGGCGCCGCGGTCGCGTGTCACCTTGGTGGCGAAGGCCACGGCGGCGTTCGCCCTGGGGTCCGAGGAACGGCCATTGCGGTTTGCGGCAATCTCCGCATCGCCCAGCTTTGCGACGTTCTTGCCCAGATAGGTGTGGGCGGCGAGGCAGTAGCGGCAGCCGTTGATCTGGGCCACGGCAAGCGCGATCCGCTCGCGGGTGGCGGCATCGAGCGCGCCCTTGGCGAGTGCGCCATTGAGGCCAAGATAGCCTTCAAGTGCTGCAGGGCTGGTGGCGGTGATCCGGAACAGGTTGGGTGCGGAGCCGAGCTGTTTTTTGACGGCTTCGAGCATCGGCCGGGCGGCTGCGGGGGCGGCGTCAATGGTTGCTGGGGTGGGAATACGGGGCATGGCAATGGTCTCCTGTTTGCAGCGGGGCGACAGGCCGCGCTTGACAGGTGGCACTATGATTGTTTCGATGAAATTCGATAATTCGTTAATTCATCCAAATACTGTTGCGATAATCGGGATAATAACATGGATCGCTTCACTGCCATCGGCGCCTTCATTGCCGTTTCGGATCTGAACGGGTTTGCGCCGGCCGCCCGCAAGCTTGGAGTCTCGACCTCGGCAATCACCCGCCATGTGTCGGCACTGGAGGAGCGGCTGGGCGTGCGGCTTCTCAACCGGACCACGCGCGCGGTTAGCCTCACCGACGCGGGATTGCGGTTTCTTGAGCGCAGCCGCCGCATCATGGCCGATCTCGAGGACGCCGAGCAGATGGCCGAAAGCGAGCGCGGCGAACCGGTGGGCCGCCTGGTGGTCACCGCGCCGCAGGTCTTCGGACGGCTGCATGTGGCGCCGCTGATCTGCGAATTCATGACGCGGCATCCGAAAGTGAGCGCCGAGCTGATGCTCTCCGACCGCAATGTCAATCTTGTCGAGGAGGGAATCGACCTAGCCATCCGCATCGGCCACCTTGCCGATTCAAGCGACATCGCCCGGAAGGTCGGGGCGGTGCGCCGCGTGCTGGTGGCCTCGCCCGACTACCTTGCCTGTGCGGGCGTGCCTCGCAGCACCGAAGATCTCAGGCAGCACCGCCTGATTTCGTTTACGGCGCTGACCGCGTCCGATCACTGGCGTTTTTGGGTCGCAGGAACGCCGCAGGGGGTGGCGGTCGAGCCAAGCTATGCGACCAACAGCGCCGACGCGGCAATCTGGCACGCGACACAGGGCGGTGGCCTGACCATGGCGCTCAGCTACCAGGTCGCCGATCATCTTCGCCACGGCCGGCTGTCACTGGTCATGGCCGACCACGAGCCCGACCCCTATCCGGTCCAGTTCATCTATCCGAGTTCGCGGCTGCTCTCGATCAAGGTCCGTGCCTTCATGGAGCAGGCAAGTGCGACGCAGAACTGGGATTTCCGGACCCTTGCAAGGGAATGAACGCGAGAGGGCCTATTTCTTCACGCCAGTGCCCGAGATCTGGTCCAGGGTGCGTGTCGGGGTGATGGCTTGCTGGTCGAGCTTGATCTCGATGATCGCCGGGATGCCGCTGGCTTCGGCCCGCTCGAAGGCGGCGGCGAAGTCAGCCGTTTTCTCGACTGTTTCACCGTGGCCGCCATAGGCGCGGGCTAGAGCGGCAAAATCGGGATTGGTGAGCTCGGTGGCGCTCACGCGGCCGGGGTAATCGCGCTCCTGGTGCATGCGGATGGTGCCGTACATCGAGTTGTTGACGACCACGACGATGATCGGGAGCTTGTGCTGGATGGCGGTGGCGAATTCCTGGCCGTGCATCATGAAGCAACCGTCACCGGCAAAGGCCACGACGGTGCGCTCGGGAAAGGCCTGCTTGGCGGCGACGGCGGCGGGCACGCCGTAGCCCATCGAGCCTGATGCGGGCGCTGCCTGTGTCGCGAACTTGCGGAAGCGGACATAGCGGTGCACCCAGGTGGCGTAGTTGCCGGCACCATTGGTCAGGATCGCGTCCTCGGTTAAATGATCGCGCAGCCAGTCGATGATCGGCCCCATGTGGACTGCGCCGGGGCCTGTCTCGGGCGGGGTTGACCAGTCGAGATACTGCCCGTGCATCTGTGCGGTGCGTTCTGCGCGCTCGGGCGTGGTTTCAACGTCGAGACCGGACAGGGCGTCAGCGAAGGAGGCCGGGTCGGCATTGATGGCGAGCGAGGGCCGGTAGACACGGCCAAGTTCCCCGGCGTCGGCATGGATGTGGACGAGCTGCTGCGCCGGAAACGGCACGTCGAGCAGCGTGTAGCCCGACGACGGCATCTCGGAAAACCGCCCGCCTGCGAGGATCACCAGATCGGAGTTCCTGATCTCTTTGGCAAGGGCGGGGTTGATGCCGATACCGACATCGCCGGCGTAGCAGGGGTGAAGGTGATCGAACAGCATCTGGCGGCGGAAGGAACAGCCGACGGGGATCTGCGCGCGCTCGGCAAAGCGTTCGAGCTGGCGCACCGCCTGGTCGGTCCAGCGGGTGCCGCCCAGGATCATCACCGGCCGTTCGGCGTTCGACAACCGGTTGGCGAAGTCCTTCATCTCGGCAGCGCCAGGATGGATCGCGGGCACCGGGTTGGGATGGATCTCGGCGGGCGGGTTGGCGACCACCTCACGCAGCACGTCCTCGGGCAGCGCCAGCACCACCGGGCCGGGGCGGCCGGACATGGCGACAGAGAAAGCGCGGTTGACGAATTCGGGAATGCGGGCCGGGTCGTCGATCTCGCCGACCCATTTGGCGAATTCGGTAAAGGCGCGGCGGTACTCGACTTCCTGGAAGGCCTCGCGTTCGCGGGCGTCGCGCTGGACCTGGCCGATGAACAGGATCATCGGGATCGAATCCTGCCGGGCGATGTGCAGGCCGGCGGTGGCGTTGGTGGCGCCGGGGCCGCGGGTGACGAAGCAGATGCCGGGCTTGCCGGTCAGCCGGCCCCAGCTGTCGGCCATCATCGCAGCCCCACCTTCCTGGCGGCAGACGGTGACGCCGACGCCGGAATCCACCAGCGCATCAAGCACTGCGAGATAGCTTTCGCCGGGGACGCAGAACAGGCGCTCGACGCCATTGGCCTTGAGGGTGTCGACAATCAGCTGGCCGCCGGTTTTCATGTGCGTTTTCCTTTGAATTTGATGGCCTCGAGTTCCGCCATCACCTCTTCGGTGTGCTCGCCAAGGCGCGGGCTTGGGCGGTCGTAATGCAGCGGGGAGGCGGGCAGGATGATCGGCGCGCGCACCGAGGGGATTTCGGTTCCGGCCTGGTCGGTCAGGTCCATGCGCAGGCCGCGGGCGATGATCTGTGGATCGTCGAACATCTCCGCGATGTTGTTGATCGGTCCGGCGGGGACGGCATTGGCCTCACAGGCGGCCAGAATGTCAGCCTTGGTCCAGGGTGCCATCTCGGCGATGATTTCCGCGCGCAGACGCTCGCGGTGGGCGACGCGCGACGGGTTGGTCTGGAACTCGGGATCGGCACCAAGCCTGGGGGCCTCGAGAACCTTGCAGAAGCGCTGGAACTGGCCGTCATTGCCGACCGCGATGATGATGTGGCCATCGGAAACCGGGAACACCTCATAGGGCGCGATGTTCATATGAGCATTGCCCATCTGCACGGGTGCTGTGCCCGAGACCAGGTAGTTGAGGTTCTGGTTGCCGAGGATTCCAGCCTGGGTGTCAAACAGCGCCATGTCGATCATCTGGCCCTGGCCGGTCTTTTCCGCATGACGCAGGGCGGCCTGGATGGCGATGACGGAGTAGAGCCCGGTGAAGACGTCGGAAATGGCGACGCCGGCCTTTTGCGGTTCGCGTCCGGGCTCGCCGGTGATCGACATCATGCCGGTCATGGCCTGGATGATGAAATCATAGCCTGCGCGCGGCGCGTAGGGCCCGGTCTGGCCGAAGCCCGTGATCGAGCAATAGACCAGCGCGGGATTGTCGGCCTTGAGGCTGTCGTAATCGAGGCCGTATTTCTTCAGCCCGCCGACCTTGAAGTTTTCCAGCACCACATCGGCGGTCGAGATCAGGTCGCGCGCGGCCCTGGCACCTTCGGGGGTGGCGATGTCGATGGTGACCGAGCGCTTGCCGCGGTTGGTGGAGTGGTAATAGGCGGCCGACAGGTTCTCGCCATCGGCGCCTTCGACAAAGGGCGGGCCCCAGCGGCGGGTGTCATCGCCGCCTTCGGGATGCTCGATCTTGATCACGTCGGCACCGAGATCGGCGAGCAGCTGCCCGGCCCAGGGCCCTGCCAGTATGCGCGCAAGTTCGATCACGCGGATGCCGGCAAGCGGTGCGGCGGCAGTTTCTGAAGCGGTTTCGGTGTCGAGGTCAGGCATGGGGTTTCCTGTTAAAAGAGCGTTCGGCCGGTCCCGAATCGTCGGTTTTATCCGCATGAAAATCGAGGACCAGAGCTGCCATTCGCATCTGCCTGTTAGCAGGTTTTTGCGGAGCCTGTCACCTTCCCGAGAAGGGGCGGGCGGAGCGTTGAACAGGCGCGCAGGTGCAGGCCGGAGGGCTGTCTTCGGACCTGGTCAGGCTGCGGCGGGGAGAACCTTGTCGAGCCAGCTGACGAAGTCCGCCATCGACCTGTCGCGGTTGATCTCGTTGAGGGTTTCGTGCCGTGTGTCGACGAGGACCTGCAGTGAAACGTCCGTCATTCCGGCCTTCTGCATTTCTCCGGCAAGCCAGCGCAGGGCCTCGCCCTTGTCGGTGGCCGGGTCGTCGGCGCCACCGATCAGGTGGACAGGCAGCGCTTTCGGCAGTTTTGCGAGATTGGCGGCGTCGCCGCCGGCATAGATCAGCCTGAACACATCCTGCCACATGCTCACCGTCGCATCCCAGCCGCTCAGCGGATCGACGACATAAAGGTCAACCTCGACGGGATCGCGCGACAGCCAGTCGAAATCGGTGCGGCGGTCGGGCATGGCCTTTGCCCAGGCTTGAAATGTGAGTTTCGGCAGAATCGCGCTCGGGGTGTCGGAGCCCTTGAAGAAGGCTTCGAGCCGGAGAGCCACTTGTCCGGCGCGGCCGGCAAGACCGGCATTGAAATTGGAATTCCAGACCGCCAGCGCGGCGCTCGCATCCGGGTGGGCCTCGGCGAAATTGAGCGCGATCAGTCCGCCCATGGAATGGCCGAAAGTGACGACCGGCAGGCCCGGATGCTGCTCGGCGATCAGCGCGTGGATGGCGGCGACATCGTCAATCACCTTTGCCGCGCCATCCTTGCTGGCAAACGCGCCGGGGATCGAGTCCGGCGCCCTCGTGGCGCCATGGCCGCGGTGATCATGGGCGTAGACATGGTAGCCGTGACCCGCGAGCAGGCGGGCAAAACGCTGGTAGCGGGCCGCGTGTTCGGCCAGGCCGTGATTGATCTGCACGACCCCGCGGGCCGTGCCGCCGGCTGGCATGTGCCGGACAGCAAGGGCCGCGCCGGTGGGGCTTCGATGAGGGTGTGGAGAAAAATCGCTCATCACCCATTGGCCACAGGCCCGGCGGGAAAATCAAGAGGGATGATGAGGCAACCACAAGGTCATGCCGTCGACTGCGACTTGCCCTCGCGCTAAAAATCGCTAGTTGAGTGGCAACGAACCATGGAGTGCCCAACGTGAGCGACCTGACCCTCAATCAAGCCATCGACAACATTTACGAGTCGATCAAGAACGACAATGAAGATCTGGATAGCCACATTGCTGCGCTGAAAGCGGCAATGGCACGCGAAGGGGTGAAGGAAGCGGTGTTCGAGCCCGGCAGGCTGGCCCAGTCCAACCGTCAGGGCCGCAAGATCATGCAGTCCTATTTCCGGCAAAAGGGCGTGAAAGTGAGCTTCTCCGCCTGAGCAACTTGTTGAGGCATCCCTGAACGAGCTGCCAATGACGCAAAACCGCCATGGCCCAGGGCCGGCGGTTCGATGGTGGAGCCTGAAAACGGCACCAGTCGCGGGGCTCAGCGCGCCCGTCACCCGGCCTCATCAGTAAATGAGGGCCGGGTTTGCCGGGAGGCTGTGTCAGGCTGCTGCCTTGGCAGGGTCGGCTGCAGATGGTGCAAAGTTTTCGGCATAGGCTGCAACAGCAAGCGGAACCGGTGTTTCCGTTTCGGCCTCGCTGAGCAGGCTGAGGCCGGTCTCCGGCGCAGCGCCGAGCGACTTGATCAGCATCTCCGTGTTCAGACGCTTTTGCGCTTCCAGGGCCTGGGTGCGCAGCGCGTCTTCATCGACGGGCGGCTTTTCCGCCTCGACGCTCAGCACCGTGGCAGGTGTGCTCGCTTCGGTTTGGGCCGCCGCCTGCTGGCTGGATGCGCCCGATGATGAGGCCTGGCCAGCGCTCTGGCCGTTCGTCTGTCCGCCCGCCTGGCCGCCAGAGGATCCCTGGGAGCTGGACGAAGACCCGGCCGACCCGGAGGCTTCGGTGCCGCCGGTCTGGTCGCTGCCGGAAGCGGTAGTGTCTTCGGATGCCGGATCAGTCTGGTTTGTGCCGCCCGTGTTCTGGCCGGAACCGGAATTGCCGGTAAAGGCGGAGCCTACCGAATTGATGATCATCGCGTTCTATCTCCTGCTAGTACCGGGTGCTTGTTACAACCGATCTGTTGCGATCCGGCTTATGGAGATCCCGGCAATTTAGTCTCATTTTAACTTCTGGCGCAGGCGCGATGCTGTGATCTGGGGAGGAATGGGTGGCATCATTGCTCTCGCGCTCCATTTCGAATAGACAGCGGGCAATCATCCAAATCATGTCTGGAGCGCAACGTGGCACGGCAGTTCATCTATCATATGGCGGGGCTCAACAAGTCCTTTGGCGCCAAGAAGGTCCTCGAAAACGTCCATCTTTCTTTCTACCCGGATGCCAAGATCGGTATTCTCGGTCCCAACGGCGCCGGTAAATCGACGGTTCTCAAGGTCATGGCCGGGCTCGACAAGGAGTTTACCGGCGAAGCCTGGCTGGCCGAGGGGGCGACGCTCGGTTACCTGCCGCAGGAGCCACAGCTCGACGAGAGCCTCAATGTGCTCGGCAATGTCATGCAGGGCGTGGCTGACAAACAGGCGGTGCTCGACCGCTACAACGAACTGATGATGAACTATTCCGACGAGACCGCCGATGAAGGCGCGAAGCTGCAGGACATCATCGACAGCCAGAACCTGTGGGATCTGGACAGCCAGGTGGAAATGGCGATGGAAGCGCTGCGCTGCCCGCCGGCCGAGGCGACCGTCGACAATCTGTCAGGTGGTGAAAAGCGTCGCGTGGCGCTGTGCGCGCTGCTCTTGCGCCAGCCCGACCTGCTACTGCTGGACGAACCGACCAACCATCTTGACGCGGAAAGCATCGCCTGGCTCGAAAAGCATTTGAGGGAATATCCCGGCGCCGTGATCATGATTACCCATGACCGCTACTTCCTCGACAATGTGACGGGGTGGATTCTCGAGCTCGACCGGGGCCGCGGCATTCCCTACGAGGGCAATTACACCGCCTATCTTGACGCCAAGGCCAAGCGCATGAAGCAGGAAGGCCGCGAAGAGGCGTCGCGGCAAAAGGCGCTGTCACGCGAACAGGAATGGATTGCCTCCTCGCCGAAAGCCCGTCAGGCCAAGTCGAAAGCGCGTATCCGGGCCTATGACGAGCTGGTCAAGTCGGCCAATGACCGGCGTCCCGGCGACGCCCAGATCGTCATTCCGACCGGCGAACGGCTCGGCAACCAGGTGATCGACGTCGAGGGCATTTCCAAGGCCTATGGCGACCGGCTGCTGATCGACGATCTGACGTTCAAGCTGCCTCCCGGCGGCATCGTTGGTGTGATCGGTCCCAACGGCGCGGGTAAAACCACGCTGTTCCGGATGATCACCGGGCAGGAAAAGCCCGATTCCGGCTCCATCACCGTGGGTGACACCGTACAGCTGTCCTATGTCGACCAGAGCCGGGATTCGCTCGATCCGGACAAGAGCGTCTGGGAAGAGATTTCCGGCGGCAACGACATCATCAAGCTCGGCAAGCACGAGATGAATTCCCGCGCCTATTGCTCGACCTTCAACTTCAAGGGCGGCGACCAGCAGCAGAAGGTGGGCACGCTTTCGGGCGGTCAGCGCAACCGGGTGCATCTGGCAAAGCTGCTCAAATCCGGCGGCAACCTGCTGCTGCTCGATGAGCCGACCAACGACCTCGACACCGAGACGCTCGGCGCGCTCGAAGATGCGCTCGAGAATTTCGCCGGCTGCGCCGTTATCATCTCGCATGACCGCATGTTCCTCGACCGTCTGGCGACCCACATCCTGGCCTTTGAAGGCGACAGCCACGTGGAATGGTTCGAAGGCAACTTCGAGGACTACGAGCAGGACAAGATCCGCAGGCTGGGAGCTGACTCGGTCAATCCGAAGCGGGTGACCTACAAGCCGCTGAAGCGGTAGGTTTCTGCCGCTTCCTGACAAGCAAGAAGCAATCAGGCCTTGATTGGCCTGATTGCGGCGGAGTTGAATTGCATTTCCGCGCGCATTACAATCTGGCGCGCAAAGGAATGCTGCGATGATCACACTCGATCTGCCGAAAGAGCTTGAACAGCTGCTCGATCGCTTCGCCAAGGAGCTTGGTGTGAGCAAGGAGAAGTTTGTGCTTCGGGCAATCAGCGAGCGGATCGAGGATCTGGAAGACCTTGCGGTGGCCGAAGCTGCGCTTGCGAAAGATGATGGCGAACACATTGCTTTGGCCGACATCATTGCCGAATTTGATGGCAACCCAGATGGTCTCGCTGATAGTTCGGCATATCGCCGATGAATCCTTGATCGCCCGAAGGTTTGGATCGTGTGACCAGGTGATGCGCCTGAGTTTCCTAAGCTTCTGTTTACCACTGCATTTCAAGGCAATTTAATCTTTAGGTTGTATCAGCTAGGTCACGTCTTACGCGAGGTGGACATGACCCAGATTCAAACCAGATATTTGACAATTGCCTGTGCCGGATTGGTGTTCGGTCTTTATGTGCTTGTAGCCTTCGTCAAAGGAATGAGCGGATCTGCAGCGGTCGCATTGACCAACGACGCTTTGGTTATCAAGCTTCTCGGAATTGCCGTGGTGTTCGCTCTTGTGTTCTTTGCGGGACACAAGGCATTACAGAAAGCCGAAATCTCCCATTACGCCGCCTATATCTTTCTCGGCGGTCTGGCGGCGATTTTGGTTCACATCCTCCATACATCTCATCTTGTTCTGGAGCAGGTGGTCGCAATGGGGAACCTGTCGATCTACATTATTGAACCAGCGATTGTTGGCGCCTTGCTTGGTGCAGGCTATCGGCGGGTGTCGGCTTTCACTGATGTTGATGAAGACGAAGATGTCGACGGACTTGCGGAGGCCTATGAGCGCCAAGCCGGACATCCCGATGGTGCGATCGACGACGAAGCTGGTCTGATAGTTCACGGTGACGCAGCCTATTTCGAAGGGCCACTGCAGGTTCGTACGTCGGTTTTGGCGCTGATTTTTGCGACAATCGTAGGATGCATCGCAAATGTTGCGGTGAATATCGTCTTCCGAGTTGGTTCTGTTGCGCGTTTCATGGAACAATCACGGCGGATAATTTCGGGCGACCAACTCTTGATTGGGGTGTTGGAAGGCACTCTTTCTGGCCTTGCATATGCGTTGCTCACTTTTCTGCCGGTGATGTTTCTGGTCTTGTTGGCTCATATGGCTCTGCGTGCATTGCGACAACATAGTTACGCTGCTTATGGCGTCGCAGGCCTGTTGTCCTCTCCTGCTGCGATGATATTGACCGGGGGGGCTGCGGCATCTATCGGATTTTTCGCGGTCATTCCGGCAATGGTAGCCGCTCTTGTCTACCGCAAGATCGCGGGGCTCGAACCGGCACCGGTGGCAGAAGACATCAAGGCCCGCAACCGTCGCGATCTGGTTGGCAAGAATCACATTCGTCGCAAGGTCGGGCGCGTTGTCATGTCGTCCAGCGAGGCAACGAAGGCGCCGTTGTTTGCGAAGAAATCCCCCTAGTAGACGCTTCATAGAATCAAGGAGTGACGTTAAACTCGCTAGAGCTTGCATACTGCTTGGCTAAATCTAAGGACCCACCCATGACCACAGTCCTCATCACCGGCACCAATCGTGGCATCGGGCTGGAAATGGCCAGGCAGGCTCTGGCCAAGGGCTGGACGGTTTATGGTTCGGCGCGCAGCGCGGTCACGGATCCCGACGCGCATATCTGTAACAATCCGAAGTTTCATGATCTCAGGTTCGATGTAACCGACCACGAGGCAGTGCGGGCGGCGGCTGCGGGTGTCTCTGAGCCGATCGACATCCTGATTAACAATGCCGGCATCATCGGACCGGAGCGGCAAGCGACGCTGGACATGGATTTTGACGGGTTCGCCAAGACATTGGCCGTCAACACGCTGGCGCCGCTGGCGGTTGCCCAGGCCTTTCTGCCGCATCTCAAGCGCAGCCGTAAACCGCGGATCCTGACAGTTTCTTCCGGGATGGGGCGGATGTCCTATGCCAAGTCGGACCGGATCGCCTACCGGGCGTCGAAGGCAGCGGTGAACAAGGTTATGCAGGGACTGGCCACCGATCTTCAGCCGATGGGCATCGCCGTCGTCATGCTGCATCCCGGTTGGGTCCGCACCGACATGGGCGGGGCAGGGGCCGATATCGCCCCGAGCGAAAGTGCTGCCGGGATACTTGCCGTTGCAGAAGGACTGACGCTTGAGGGTACCGGTCAGTTCCTGAACTGGGACGGTTCAACCGTCGAGTGGTGAACCTTGGGTTGTCTCATCACGAGACGCATGAACTGCAATCGTGGGTTCTGTGGGTCAGAGGATGGAGCGGAATACGGTCGCGATCTGGTTGGTGGTCGGCTTTGGGCCCTGGCCCGTCGCATACATCAGGCTGATGCCATCAATGAGGGCCGCACAGGTCTCGATGGGCATGTTGCTGCGCCCATCCGATATCAGTTGCAGGAAGAACTCGATCGGGCGGCGCGCGGCAGCCGTCAGTTCTTCGCCGACATCTGTCAGTTCCTCGCGCCGGGCCGATGCCAGCGTGAGCTCCATCCGTGCGAGAAAAAGATCACGGGCGTTGTCCGCGTAGGACACGACTTCCCTGGCAACATAGTCCACCGCCGCATCGACGCCGTGCTTTGCGGCGGTTTCGGCAAAGCCGACCTGAAGCTCGTCGCAGTCTTTCCCGAGCAGCTCTGCCAGATGCCAGGAGGCCTCGACCAGAAGCTGGGCCTTCTTTGGAAAATAGTAGGAAGACGAGCCCTGCGGCAGTCCGGCGGCTTCGTCAATTGCACGGTGGGTGACGCCTTCCAGCCCGCGGCTTGCCAGCAGCTTGATGACTGCGTCGAGAATGACCACGCGCCGTGCCTGTTTCGTGCTTGACATAGTTCCTCTGCGTGCATAGTGAAAAACTCTACATATGTAGAGAAAATTTGATAGCGACAGGAAATTCTTATGACACAGTCGATTGCGCGGTTAAACCCGGCCTCCCTGCCCAATGCCGCCGAGCTGGGCTATTCGCAGATCTCCATCGTTGAGCCTGGCCGCATGGCCTATGTATCGGGGCAGGTTGCCTGGCAGCCCGGCGGCAAGCCTGTTCCAGCCAGTCTTGCCGAGCAGGCAGAGCTTGTGGCGGCAAACGCGAAAGCCGCGCTGGATGTGCTCGGCGCGACACCCGACGATATTGCGATCGCGCGGATTTATCTGGTCGACCTGACGCCGGAACGGATGGAACAGTCCATGCCGCATTTGCTTGCCATGTTCGATGGTGCGCAGCCAAGCATCACCGGGATCGGCGTTGCCGCACTTGCCGGACCAGACCTGCAGCTGGAAATGGAGCTGACGGTCCGACTTCCCGATTGACCGCCGGGACGCCATGGCGCCACTGGTTCATTTCATCCGGCAGCAGAACGGGTAGTAGGGCGCCGACAGGCCCGGCGCGCCGGATGGCGTGAAGGTGAAGTCGAATACCCGGTCGCTCTCGTCGGTGCAGCCGCCGGGTGTGTAGGCGATGCTGCCGGTGACCGGGTGGCTGGTTTCGAGCTGCCAGGGATCTTCTGATGCGAAGGAAACCCTGCCCGGGGTGGTCTGGATGCCATCGCCGGAAAAGGCGTCGATGAAATTGGCGCTCATGTTGCCATCGCATTTGAGTTCCAGCGCCCAGTTGGGCTCGAAGCCGGAGCAGATCATGGTCTGGCCGCTCTCCAGCAGACCGTTGCAGGACAGGTCGGCGGCAAACGACGCGACTGGATGAGACAGCGTGAGGGTGAGGGCCAGGCACACCGGTCTGGCCATGGTCTGGGCACGTATCATGGTTGATCTCCCTGATCCTGGTGCAGCTCCCCGCAGTGGAAGCATAGCACAGTCTTGCAACAAGACGAACCGGGCTTGCCGGGAAGAGCCGAACGAGGGAACCGGCAAAGTTACGACAGGGCAGAGAGGTTCATATTTTTTGATTGGCTCATCAAGGGTGCATTGGGTATGGCTGTGCGCCTGTCCTGATCTTTGCGGAGCCGCCCCATGACCCTGCCGATGTTTCCCGACGAAGCCCCTGTCTTGCCGGAGATTCGTCCGGCGCGCCGGATCAAGGGCGAAGTCACGATGCTGCTGGCGGCACTGGGCGGCGATTTTCTCACCGAGGCCGTTCAATCGCTGGAGATGGGATATGAGGGCATTGCAGGCGATTTTCATGCCGGGCTGACGCGCAAATCGGGAAGCCGCGAACCCTGGTACACACGCGGCACCGAGATGCGCAACGAGCGGCAATTGTCGATCGTTGCCACGGACGAACTGGCCGTTGCTGCTGCCGGGATGGGCATCGACCGGATCGAGCCGGGCTGGATCGGCGCCAATCTGGTGATCGACAGTATTCCGCTTCTGTCGATGCTGCCGCCGCGCACGCAGCTGTTCTTCGAGGGCGGGGTGACGCTCAGGATCGATGGCGACAACGGGCCGTGCCGCATTGCCGGTGCCCGCATCGCCCAGAATTATCCGGACATGGATGCAACCACCCTGGCGCTCAGTTTCGTCAAGGCGGCGAAGCGGCGGCGCGGTCTCGTGGCCTGGGTGGAGAAGCCCGGGGTGATCCGCCAGGGCGAAAAAGTGACTGCCCATATCTGGGAGCAGTGGATTTATCCTGCCGGGTAACTTGTGCCACAGTTGATCCTATCGGCAGGATACCGGCATCCGGTCGAGCGAACTCGCAGTAGCCGTGACCGGGGCGACACAAAGTTTCTCGACAGCGACATAGGTCTTGCCTCTGCTTCGGAAATGACATAAACATATCTTTATGTCATTTTGAGGTTGTCGAATGCTGTCATTGTCTCCCCTTACTCTCGAGCAAAGCGTCGAGGTTCTCAAGGCCGCCGGCGAACCGACGCGGCTGAGGCTGATTGCGCTTCTGAGCCATGGAGACCTGACGGTCAGCGAGATGACGGATGTGCTGAGCCAGTCGCAGCCGCGGATCTCGCGGCATCTCAAGCTTTTGGGCGAGGCCGGACTGGTCGAGCGTTACCAGGAAGGCGCCTGGGCCTATTTCCGGCTGACACGAGACGGCGTGCGCGCCACGCTGATGCAGCAGGCGCTGAATGCGACCTCCTCGTCGGATGTCCACCTGGCGCGGGACGCCGAACGGCTGGCCACAGTCAAACAGGCGCGCGCCAGCCGTGCGGAAGCTTACTTCTCGGCCAATGCGGAAAGCTGGAACGATCTGCGCAGCCTGCACGTCTCCGACGACAAGGTCGAGGCGGAAATTCGCAACCTGATCGGGCGAACGCCGTTTGACGGGCTGCTCGATCTGGGGACCGGAACCGGCCGGATGCTGGAGTTGCTGGCGGATCGCTATCGCCGTGCCATCGGCATCGATTCGAGCCGCAGCATGCTGTCGATCGCGCGGGCCCAGCTGGATGAGGCGGGCATTACCCAGGCGTCGGTGCGACAGGGCGACATCTTCAACCTGCCGCTCGAGCGTGAAAGCTTCGATGTGGTAACCATCCACCAGGTTCTGCACTTTCTGCATGATCCGCTGCCGGCGATTACCGAAGCCGCGCGAATGCTCAGGCCCGGGGGCAGGGTCATCATCGTCGACTTCGCGGCTCACGACCATGAAGAGCTGCGTCTCGAACATGCGCATGCCCGGCTCGGCTTCAGCCAGGAACAGGTGGCAGACTGGCTCGAGCAGTGCGGCCTGAGCGTCGAGAAGATCGTCGATCTTCCACCTGATACAGGCGACACACGGGCTCTCACGGTCACCATCTGGCTGGCCCGGGACCCGCGTCTTCTGATTGCCTCTGACACCAATTCTTCCAACACAGGAACCGCTTGACATGACCAGCTCCTTCCGCTCCAGCGCAGAAGCTCTTTCCGAACGGATCAAGGTGTCGTTCGAATTCTTTCCGCCCAAGAACGGCAACATGGAAAGCCAGCTGTGGGAAAGCATCAGCCGTCTTGCGCCGTTCCAGCCGGATTTTGTCTCGGTGACCTATGGCGCCGGCGGCTCGACCAAGCAGCCGACGATGAACACCATCACAAGGATCAGCAAGGAAACCGATCTGGCGCCGGCAGCGCATCTGACCTGCGTCGGCTCCGACAAGGCCAGCGTGGACGCTGTGGCGCGTGAATTCCAGGCCGTCGGCGTCAAGCATTTCGTGGCGCTTCGTGGTGACCCGCCGGAAGGTGTCGGGGCTGCCTACAAGCCGCATCCGGACGGCTATGCCAATGGTGCGGAGCTGGTCGCGGGTCTGCGCAAGATTTCCGATTTCGAGATTTCGGTGTCGGCCTATCCCGAGCGGCATCCCGAGAGCCCGGATTTCGCCACCGATATCGACATGCTCAAGCGCAAGGTCGACGCCGGAGCAACGCGGGCGATCACCCAGTTCTTCTTCGATAACGACATCTACGAGCGCTATGTCGAGCGGGTGCGGCGTGCGGGCATCTATATCCCCATCGTGCCGGGGATCCTGCCGATCCACAATTTCGCCCAGGTGGCGCGGTTCTCAAAACTCTGCGGAGCCTCGGTGCCGGACTGGCTGGCGCGTCGCTTTGACGGGCTGGAAAACGACGTCGACACGCGTGCGCTGGTGGCTGCGGCGATGGCTGCGGAACAGGTCAATGACCTGGTCGAGCGCGGGATCGACGATTTCCACTTCTACACCATGAACCGGGCGCAGCTGGTCTATGCGATCTGCCACATGCTCGGCTTGCGCGGCGACGAGGCCGGCAGCGACGACAGCGGTGCGGTCGGGGCGGCAGCTTAGAGCGTCGGCTCTAGGCCGGGCTGTTTGCGCCGGCTATCACTATCCAGGACCTTTACAAACGGAAACGGGAGCGCCGAAACGCTCCCGTTTTTAACTCTATTCAATGCGCTTCAGGTCTAGATGAAGAGCATTGCTCCAATGAATATGAACGCTGCACAGATCACAAGGGCATTGAGCGACTGCGTAAATCCCATGGTGGTCCTCCATCGCGTTGATGGTCAAATGATAGTCACGGCTTCGGCCTCGTGGAAAGCAAAATCGTTGCTGCGGTGCAGCTAAAACATGGCAAAATCATCTCAGGCCTCAAGCTATCTCTCTGATAATGAATGTCTATTAGCCAATTCATAAACTGTTAAGAAATTGCAATATACATCCTATTGGTGCGATTTCGAGAAGAGCACTCTCGTTTGGCCTGCCGCATTTCCGCCGCAAATCTTTTGGCGCGGATTCCGGTTTTCCGGCACAAAAATGTCCTCGAGTGCCAGGCTAAGATTCTGAGATCGTTGTCACAACCACCTCCGGCGGGCGGTGTGATGATGGAATCAGGCCTGGAATGCCCGCTCGAGCATTGCGGCGACACCAAGCAAGGTCTTGTCCCGTCCAAACCGGGCGACAGCCTGTACGCCAAGCGGCATGCCGGCGTCATTCGTAAAGCCGGGAATGTTGATCGCCGGGGTTCCCATCAGGGTCCAGAGCTTGTTGAAGCGGGGATCGCCGGTGGTCTGCAGGCCCAACGGCGCGGAACCCGGGGCAGACGGCGTGAGCAGAATGTCGACTTCCCTGAACAGGGCGCTGGTGGCATTGCGTCCATGTTTGACCAGCCTGCGGGCTGCGTCATACTCCGATGGGGCAATTGCCTGACCGGCTTCGATCGTCTGGACGAGGATGGCGCTCAACTGATCCCGGAACCGGGCGAGATCTGGGCCACAGGCCAGACCTGCCTCGTAATCCTGAATGGTCTTGTGCGCGTCGCGGGCATGCGCCAGGGCTTCGGGCTCGCCGATCTCGCCGACATCGAAACCTGCATCAGCCGCCAGGTCAGCGGCCTTTTCGAGCGCTTCGCGCATGGCTGGATCGGCTGTTTCGAGCTGTGCACAGCGGTAGAGCCCGACTCGGATGCCGGCCGGATCGACAGGCGGTGCGCCCTCGGGGACGGCGAGGTCGCGGCCGGTCAGCAGCTCGGCCAGCAAGGCCACATCCTCGACGCCGGCGGCAAACAGGCCGACAGTGTCGAGCGATGGCGAGAAATGCTTCATCCCGGTGGTCGGCAACAGGCGGAAACTGGGCTTGTAGCCGGTGACGCCGCAAAAGGCTGCCGGGCGCACCACGGAGCCGCCGGTCTGGGTGCCGATGGCAGCGGGGATCATGCCGGCGGCGACCGCTGCGGCTGAGCCGGAAGACGAGCCACCGGGCGTATGCGCGGGATTGTGCGGGTTGACGGTTGGCGCCGGGCTGAAGAAGGCAAATTCCGTGGTCGCCGTCTTGCCGATGATGCTGGCGCCGCGCCGGCGGGCAAGATCGACAATTGCCGCGTCAATACGCGGCTGGAAGCCGTCATAGGCAGGCGAGCCATAGGTGGTCGGCTGATCGAAGCTGTCGAGAATATCCTTGACGCCGATGGCCACACCGGCGAGGGGGCCGTCGTCAGGAACGGCAGAGGGAAGGGCGACATGGGTGAAAGCCCGGATGCGGTCATCGTTGCGGGCGATGGCATCGCGGCATAGGGCGACCATCAGTTCAGGTCTGGCCTTGCCAGCATCGCGCGCCTTGATCAGAGCCGCCAGGCTCATCATCCGGTGGGTGTCCATTCTGCCTCCCTGAAGCGGGACGGCAGTCAGGCCTGTCCCTTGCGTTTTATGCCGAGCCGGTTGTCCAGTGACAAGAGGCCAAGTGCAATCAGGCCCAATCCGAGTGCTTCGGTGAGCGACAGGGTTTCGCCGAGAAACAGAATGCCGAGCAGTATGGCTGCGGGTGGCACCAGCAGCGTGACCAGCGAGGCGGAAGTGGCGCCGGCGGAGCTCAAAATGCGGAAGAAGACGATATAGGCAAAGGCGGTGGAGAGAAGCGCCAGCGCGAGGATGGCTGCGACGACGTTGAGCGGCGGCATCGGCAGGGCCCAGGGCTGATCGACAACCGAGGCCAGCGGCAGCATGATCAGGCTCGAGGCGGTGAGCTGGCCAGTGGCGGTGATGCGTGGTGAGATGCCCTTGAAGCGCTTTCCGAAGGAGGCGGCAAAACCGTAGGAGACCGCCGCGCCGATCACGGCAAGCTTGGCCCAGAGCGGGCTGTCGGCGATGCCGAGCGCTGCGGGGCCAATCAGCATGACCATACCGGCAAGTCCCAGCACACAGCCGATCAGCTTGGCCGGTGTGATTTTCTCGTCGGTGGTGAAGACTTGCGCCACCAGCACGGCCCAGAGCGGGGTTGTGGCATTGAGGATGGAGGCCAGACCCGAGCCGATCTTGGTCTGACCGAGGAAAATCAGGGTGAAGGGAATGGCGTTGTTGATCAGCCCCATGACCAGAAGTGCGCGCCAGTGGCTGGACAGGGTCTGGTAGAAGCCGGGCATGCGTCCGAAGACCAGATGCAGCGCGATCGCCGCCAGAGCCACACGGAACAGCACCAGTGTCATCGGCGGAACATGCTGCACGGCGATGCGGCCGAAGAAGAACGAGCCACCCCAGATGAAGCCGAGCAGGACAAGCAGACCCCAGGTGGCGAGATCCATGGAACGATTGGCAGACTCGGGCATTGGATTTTCCTTGCTGTACGCGCGGATGCTTGCCACAGGGACATGGCCTGCACCACCCGAATCAGCCCGTGTCCCGAAACAGTGTCATTTGCCGGTCGTCCGGCCTGTTGATAGTGTCGCGGACCAATCTGGAGACGCCATATGCAACGATTCGCCACCGGTACCGAGGCTGCACTTGAACTCAGGCCGGATCATCCGCTGTATTGTTTCAGGCCTGAGGTGCTGAAGCAGGATGCGGCGCAGTTCATGAAGCTGTTTCCCGGCGATACCGCCTATGCGGTCAAGACCAACGGCGAGCCGATGGTGCTGAAGACGCTGGTGGAGGCGGGGGTGAAGATCTTCGACGTCGCCTCGCCGGGCGAATTCGAGGCGGTGCGGGCGGCCTCGCCGGATGCGGAGATGCTCTACATGCACCCGGTCAAGGCGCAGTCCGACATCCGCCTGGCGCTGGAAAAATACGGCATAAGGGTGATGTCGCTCGACCATGAAGACGAGATCGCCAAGGTTCTCAGGATCGTCCGGGCGCTCGATCTCGATCCGGCCTCGATCAGCATTTTCGTGCGGCTGCATACCAAGGGTCATGCGATGTACGAGCTGTCGAAGAAATTCGGCGCCGCACCGGGCCATGCGGTGGAGCTGGTGCAGCGGCTTGACAAGATCGGCTTCAAGGTGGGGCTTTGCTTTCACGTCGGCAGCCAGGTCGAGGAGGCCGAATCCTACGAGCTGGCGCTCAAATCCGCCGACTGGGTGCGCAACAGGGCCGGGGTCGATCTGGTCGGACTTGATGTCGGCGGCGGCTTTCCCGCAGTCTACGGCCATGATCCGAACCGCAAGGCCAAGCCGATGCCGCCGCTCGAAGAGCTGATGGGCGAGCTCAGATCCAACATCACCGAATGGGCCTTTGACGACATGCCGCTGGTGGCCGAACCGGGCCGTGTGGTGGTGGCGCGGGCGTTCTCGCTGATCGTGCGGGTGCTCTTGAGGAAGGGCCGCAGGCTTTACATCAATGACGGTATCTGGGCCTCGCTGTCGGACAGCTGGACCGGCAAGATCACGCTGCCGGCGCGGTTCATCCCCGATCCGGCGCGCAAGATCCGCAAGGGCAAACCCGACAATGTGGTGCCGTTCAAGGTCTGCGGGGCGACCTGCGACTCCGTCGACATCCTGTCGCGGCCGTTCTGGCTGCCGGAGACGGTGGATACCGGCGACTGGATCGAAATCGGCCATATCGGGGCCTATTCGCTGTCGCTGAGGACCCGCTTCAACGGGTTTTATCCCGATGATTTTGTCGAAATCACCACGCCCTTCGGCGATGAAGGCGCGCCGGACAGTTATGCCAGCCTGGAGACGATGGCCGACTGAGGGGAACCAATGCCGCTGCTTGCGGGTTGACCGGTGCCGGCATCGCGGCGCCGGGCGGTTTCCGGCTGTCCAGTGATGATGATACCGGCACAGCAGCCGATCAATTCACGAAGGACGCCGAGCATGGAGAATCCGATCTTTTTCGACAACTGGGCCGGGATTGGCCGCATTCTGGTTACCGGGGTGCTGGCCTATGCGGCGCTGATCGTGATGCTGCGCACCTCGGGCAAGCGGACGCTGAGCAAGTTCAACGCGTTCGATTTCATCGTCACCATCTGCCTGGGCTCGATGCTGTCCTCGATCATCATCACCAAATCGGTGCCGCTGATGGAGGGGATCGTGGCGCTGGCGTTGCTGATCTCGCTGCAATACGGCATCACCTGGCTGTCGGTGCGATCGAAACCGTTCGAAAACCTGATCAAGAGCGAACCCAGATTGCTGGTGCATCGCGGGGTCTACCAGGACAAGGCGATGCGGCGGGAACGGGTGACGATCGAAGAAATCACCGCGGCGCTGCACCAGAACGGCAAGACGGATCTTTCGGCTGACACATCGGTGGTGCTCGAAACTGATGGGTCACTGAACGTGTTCGAGGCTGCCTGACACAGGGTGGGGTAACATATTGCGCCGCGCGCATCTGTCGCGCGGGAGAAGGCGGAAGACTGCGGTATAGTCATGGTTCACCCGCCGCCTTTCAAAAGGTCAGGAACCCGTGGCATGCCCAAGCTGATCCGTTTCGTGCTTATCAATTCAGCCCTTGGCGTGCTGATCGGCTGGCTGGTGGCAGCAGCGGTGGTCTATTTCAACATCAACGGATTTGGTGATCTGGTGCTCGGATCGTCAAGCCGCATCGCGGCTATCTTCATCCTGCTGGTGTCGTTTGGCTCGACCTTCGGATTTGCGGTGATGGCGACAGCGGTGATGCTGATGCCGGTCGACAAGGACGAGTTCGACAAGCTGTAATCAAGCGGATGTGTAGCAAGAGGCCACGCTTACCGGCTGGTGAGCGTGGTCTCTGTCATTCCCATGCGCCTGCGGTCAGGCGGCGCGGGCTTTTTGAGCGTGGGCTGGCTGGCTGCCGGCCTGGCCGCTTATCTGGAAGCGGGAGATGGCCTGGTTGAGGGTTTCGGTCTCGCCGAAGACCGTGTGCACGGCTGCGGTGGTTTCCTCGACCATGGCGGCGTTCTGCTGGGTGACCTGGTCCATCTGGTTGACGGCGGTGTTGATCTCCTGAATGCCCGAGGACTGTTCCTGCGAGGAGGTGACCATGGCGCTGACATTGGAGTTGATCGACTGCACATGACCGCCAATCTTCTGAAGCGCCTCGCCGGTGCGGGTCACCAGAGTGACGCCGGACTGGACGTGGGATTCGGATTTTTCCAGCAGCGTGTTGATCTCCTTGGCGGCGCTGGCCGAACGCTGGGCCAGCTCCCGCACTTCTTGGGCGACCACGGCAAACCCGCGTCCGGCTTCACCGGCGCGCGCGGCCTCGACACCTGCATTGAGCGCCAGCAAATTGGTCTGGAAGGCGATTTCGTTGATCACGCCGATGATCTGGGCCACCTGCCTTGAGGAGGTCTCGATCTCGCTCATGGCGGTCACGGTGTCGCTGACAATGGTCTCGGATTCGCTGGCGACGCTTGAAGCCTCGCCGACCATGCGGCCGATTTCCGTGGCACGCTTGTGCGCGGCCTGGACCGTCGAGGTGATCTCGTCGAGTGCTGCGGCGGTCTGTTCCAGCGAGGCTGCCTGCTGCTCGGTCCGGCGCGACAGATTGTCGGTCGAGCTGCGGATCTCTGCTGTGCCCTGACCGATGTTTGCAGAGCTGGTGGAAATGGTCGCGAAAGCGGTTTCGAGGCTTTCGATGGATGTGTTGAAATCGCGGCGCACCGCTTCGAGCGAACCGGGGAAGGGCTTGGTGATGCGGAAGGCCAGGTTGCCGTCTGCCAGTTTGCCCAGACCTTCGGCCAGGGCGGAGACAGCCTCCTGCAGTTGCTGCGCCTGGCGGGCCTTTTCGGCTTCGTTCGCCGCGCGCTCTTCCTCGGAGGCAAAGCGGGTTTCCTCGGCCTCGTTCTCGAGATCGATATTGCGCAGCGCGGAGTTGCGGAACACTTCCACGGCCTTGGCCATGGAGCCAAGCTCGTCGGAACGGTCGGTGAAGGGGACCTCGGTCTTCAGGTCACCCTTTGCCAGCAGTCCCATATAGCCGGTCATGCTGGCCAGCGGGCGGTAGATCATCGGCCTGCTGATCAGCGAGATGGCACCGGCAATAAGGATCATCAGCAGGAAAACGGCTGCCGCCGCCCATTGCCCGGCCGTGGCAATGGCATTGTAATTGGAGCGGTCGACGGCGACGATTGCGACGCCGATGGTGGCGCCCGAGACATCGGCAATCGGAAACACGGTGTTGGCGTAGACGCCGTCGGTGCCGGGCATCGTCTCGAAGGTGACCCGCTTGCCGGTGAGGTCTGCAAGGCCGAGAGATTTCACCGGATCCTGGCCGGCGGGCAAGGTGGTGCCGATCTCTTTCAGACCCTCGCTGCTGAGGGCGAAGATCGCGGCCGGATTGCCGGTGTTGCGGGTGAATTTCTCGACGAAGCCTGAGTGCAGGCTGAGGCCGAATTCGACCGAACCGATGTGCTTGCCATCATGCGAAATCGGGGCCAGGCCGCGGATGCCGATGCCGGCGACCCCGGCTTCAAGCCCGGACAGGCTGGCCTTTGTTGAATTGACCTGCAGCACCGTGTTGCGGAAACCGGAGAGATCGTCGCCGAATTTTTCCGGCTTGTGAACCCGCAGGAACGAGGTGGCCGGTGGAAGGTGGAACTGGAACTGGCGGACGTCATACTCGCTCTTGAGCATCTCGAACGAGCTCTTGAACTCGGCGGCCAGGGTGTCGCGATCAAGCGCTGCGAAGGATTGCCTGACGCTTTGCTGTTCGGCCACCAGCTTGGCCAGCATGGTGGCTGCGCGCTGCGAGGCGGACAGCTCGGACTGGAACTCGGTCTCGACGCTTGCCAATTTGTCCTGCATGGCCTGGGAGACGAAGCGCTCGCTCAGTGTGTAGACCGTGCCGGCCACCGCAATGGCTGAAATCAGCGCCCCGCCGAAAAGCAGCGTGTTGAACTTGCTGCTGATGTTCATCTTGATCATGGGATGGTCCTTGTCGCTTCGGGTACCTTGCGGACCGGCGTGACGCCACGTGCCGCAAGCGTAAAAGGGGGGAGAGATCCAGAAGCTGACCTGCGGCTTTCCCGAGACAACAGCATCCGTGGCAAGCAAAACCTGATCTGGAAGCGCTGGTGACAGGTTTTCTGGATGCTTGAGTCATTCAAACATTATTATATTTGTATTTGTACTTCACTCCAAACCCGTTGATTTTCCGTAAACCACGATCGGACAGCTGCAGAAAAAACGGCACGGCTCGACCATGGGAGACCAAGGCGGCCGGCAGTCGGCGCGCGTTTTCGCCCTGTCCGGGCGTCTGCGCGGGCTTCCGGTCCGGGCGCACACCCCGCCTTAAGTCTTTCCCTTTTGCTGCAAAGCACACTAGGCTGAAAGCTTGAGGGAGACGCTGATGGAAGACGAAATCTCGGGTGCGGTCGAAGCGGTTGGCGGTGCTGTGGAACAGGCCGTGGCCCAGGTGGTCGAGCAGGCCGGCCAGGGCGGGCATCATGGGGATGCGATGCTGGCGATCGCCGTTGCCGTGGCCATTGCGGCACTGATGGGGCTGGGCTTCATGCGGCTCAGGCAGCCGCCGCTGGTGGGCTTCATCCTTGCCGGGCTGGCGCTTGGCCCCACCGGGCTGGGGGTGATTTCGACATCCGAGAACGTCTCGCTGCTGGCTGAACTTGGCGTGATCGTTCTGCTGTTCTTCATCGGCATGGAGCTGTCGATCAAGGCCTTCGTGCTCAGCCTCAAGCAGGCCGTGATCGTTGCCGGAGGACAATTGCTGGCCTCGATGGTGCTGGCGGCGCTGCTGGCCTTCCTGCTTGACGCCAGCCCTTCCGAGACCCTCATCCTGGGCTTCATCATCGCGCTGTCGAGCACCGTGGTGGCGATGAAGATGCTGGATGAAATGGGCGAGTTGCGCAGCGCGCCGGGCCGGGTGGCCGTCGGTGTGCTGATCGCGCAGGACATCGCCGTGGTTCCGATGCTGATCCTGGTTTCCAGCCTTGGCGGAGAGGGGTTTGAGCTCGGCGAAGTGGCCTTCAAGGTGGTGGTTGCGGTGGCGCTGCTGGCCGGTCTGCTGTGGTGGTTCGGGCGCAATCCGAAGCTCAAGCTGCCCTTTGCCGAAGCCATCGAGGACAATGTCGACTTGCTGGCGATCGGCTCGCTGGCGCTGTGCTTTTCGGCCGCGGCCCTGTCGGGGCTGGCCGGGCTGTCGCCGGTCTATGGCGCCTTTCTCGCCGGCATCATCGTCGGCAATTCGACGCTTCGCAGCCGGGTCATTCCGGTGATCGAACCGATCCAGAGCATCCTGCTGGTGGTGTTCTTCCTCTCCATCGGCCTGCTGATCGACCTCGATTTCATCCTCGCCAATATCGCGCTGGTGCTTGCCGCTGCGCTGCTGGTGGTGGGGCTGAAGACGGCGCTCAACATCTTCCTGCTCAGGATCACCGGCTCCGACCCGAAGACGGCACTGCTGGCCGGGCTTTCGATGGCGCAGATCGGCGAGTTTTCCTTCGTGCTCGCGGCGGCAGGATTTGCCTCCGGGGCGTTTGGCTCGGACATCTACCGGCTGGCGATTGCGGTTACGGCAATCTCGCTGCTGGTCTCACCGATCTGGTTCAACCTGATGGAGCGCGTCGAGGACATGGCAAGCGAAGGTCTGGGCTCCTACAAGCAAGCGCTGGCGCAAGCCTATGAGGACGAACTGGACGGAGTGGAGAATGTGGTGTGGGCGACCCGGGCGCGCTACCGGGCTGTGCGCTTTGCGCTGTACCAGCGGCGGGTGCGCCGCGCCGGCGGCAAGGCAGACATCGCGGCCGGCAGCGAGGCCGGGCCGGTTGCCGCAGGGGGCGCCGGCCCAGACAGTCCGGGCGCGGATGCAGGTACCGACACGGGCCATCCGGGACCGCCGCCGCCTGCGATCAATGAGGCTGCGGCAGGTCCTCTGGACAAGAGCCCGGATCAAGCCCCCACGAACACGCCTGATGGAGACGCGCCCGAAGAGGACAGACCGGAAGCGGACAGGACCTAAAGCTTGTTGAGCAGGGTCTGATCCGGCCAGCCATCGGCGGGCAGGCCGAGGTGGAGCTGTTCGGCGCGGACGGCTGCGCGGGTGCCGCCGCCGAGGATGCCGTCGATCTTGCCGACATCATGGCCGCGGGCCTGGAGCTTCTGCTGCAGCTGCTTCATGGCGCCGTCATCGAGGCCATTGCCGGGATTGCCGGCGTCATAGGGCTTGGCGCCGGCCAGTCTGGTGGCGAAATAGGCGGCTGATGTGGTGTAGATGAAGCTCTGATTCCATTCGAGATAGATCGAGAAATTGGGGAATGCGAGGAAGGCGGGGCCGTTGCGGCCTTGCGGGAACAGCAGGTCGGCAGGCAGATTCTGCGATGTCGGCGTGCCGTTGGGGAATGTGACGCCCAGCGCGGTCCAGTCGTTCAGCGTCATGCCGCCATCGAGGCCGGATTTTTCATAGGGGAAATTGCCCGATGGCACCGAGACCTCGGCAAACCAGGGTTCTCCGGCGCGCCAGCCGAGCGACTTGATGAACCTGGCTGCGGTCATGATAGCGTCTTCCGACGATGTCTTCAGATTGACGTGGCCGTCGCCGTCGCCATCGACGCCGAATTCGATGATGTCTCGGGGCAGCATCTGGACCTGGCCAATCTCGCCGGCCCAGGCGCCGGTGGTGCCGTTCGGATCGAGATCGCCATGGCCGACCATCTCGACGGCGGCGATCAGCTGCGGCCGGAACAGTTCGGGCCGGCGGCAGTCATGGGCGAGTGTCGCCAGCGCGTTCATGGTGTTGAAATCGCCCTGAACCGCGCCGAAATCCGTCTCCAGGCCCCAGAAGGCGGTGATGACGGCGGCGGGCACGCCATACTCGGTCTCGGCGCGGTCAAAGGTGTTGGCGTATTGCTTCATCTTCTTCGCGCCGACCTGCATGCGGTTGGAGCTGACCGAGCGCCTGGAAAACTCGAGGAAGGTCTGGCGGAACACGCCCTGCGCCCGGTCGCGCGACAGCACCTTATTGTCGATGGAGGCATTGCGCAGCGCGCGCGTCGCAACCTCTTCGCTGACGCCCTTTGCCACCGCCTCGGCTTTCACGCCTTGGAGAAACTGGGCGAAATTGCCGCCGCAGGCGGGCGCCTGGGCCAGGGCCGGTGTGGCGCAGATCGTCGAGAGCAAAAGGGCAAATCGAAAGGTGCGTTTCATGATGGCTTGAACTCCTGAAGGGGCGGAGAAGGCACCCCAGATTTGTGGCAATGGTATGGTGCGATCCGACCATATTAGCTTGGCTATGGCCACAAACAATCATGGGCATGCGGCTGCCGGTCATGAAAGGCGCTTGCCCGGTGGCGCTGATCATGGCCCCCACAGCGCCGGTTGCATCCAGACGTCCGGAAGCTTCAGCTTTCCGTGATCCGGTGGCAGGGCGGCGCCCAGGCTGAGTGATTGCCAGGCGGCGCGGTATTCATCCGGCAAAGGGTAGGGCGGGGCGACGCCGGTTTCGGGGTTGAATCCGCTGCGGCCGTAATAGGCGGGATCGCCGAGCACATAGACATGGGCGACGCCGGCAGACTTCAGTCGTGCAAGGCCGTCGCGGATCAGCGCGGTGCCGATACCTTGCCGTTGCCATTGGGGTTCGACGGCGAGCGGCGCCAGCAGGGCGGCCTTTGTATCATCGCCGGTCATGTCGCAAATGGTGAACAGGATATGGCCTGCCAGGGTTCCGCCGGTTCGCGCGATCAGAGACAGGATGTCGTGTTCCTGCGTGAGCAATTGCCGGACAAGCGGCACCAGAACCTCGTCCGGAAAAGCGCGCGGATAGAGGCTTTCGATGGCAGAGAGGTCATCGGCCCGGCTGTCGCGGATATCAAGGCCGTGCATGGCAAGCTCCTCCGTGGCATCGCATGCTCACAGCTTAGGGCGGATCAGGACGTAGCAAAACAGGTGCCTGTTTACCGCGCGTATTTGCGCAGCCATTCCTGCCATTGGCTCTTGCTGCCGGCAAAGGCGTTGATGTCGGTATCGCCCTTGATGCCGGGCATCATGCCGGTGCCGGTGTATTGCCAGAAGGTCCAGGGGTGGTTGGGATAGATGTCCTGCGGGTGCGCGGCGACCGATCTGAGCCAGAACTGGTAGCCCTGAAAATGGCCATCGAGGTTTTCGCGGTGGAAGTCGACCGGGGTGTAGATGATCGGCCGCTTGCCGTAGTGACGTCCGACGATGTCCATCCAGACCTTCATCTCGATGCGGACTGTCTCCGGATCGGGACGTGTGGTGCAGGTTTTGGATGCGTGGTTCCACTCGACATCGAGCACCGGAGGCAGTTGCACGGATTCGCGCGGCACGTTGGCGATGAACCAGGCTGCCTGTTCGCGCGCCGGGCGGCAGAAATAGTAGAAGTGATAGGGCGCGTGGGGGATGCCTGCCGCGCGGGCGCCGCGCCAATAGCTCTCGAACCGGGCGTCGGTGTGATCTCCGCCCTCGGTGGCTTTCATGAAGACAAAGGCGACGCCGCCCTTGCGGACCTGGTTCCAGTCGATGTCACCCTGCCATTTGGAGACATCTATGCCGTGGACCGGATAGCGATCCGGGTGACGCTTGCCGAAATCGACAGGCTTGCGGTCGCCGTAACGGCCGTCACCGGGCGGGGGCAGTTTCTTGACGTCGGGCTTGATCGATGCAGCCGCTGAACGCTTGGAATTGCCGATTGGCTGCAGGCTGTCCTCGAGGCTGCCGGAACTGCAGCCGGTCAGGCTGATGGCAAGGGAGACCAGGACGGCAGGCAGGATCCCCGGCCTGCGCGAGGGAGGCCTGGATGAGCTCGGTTCTGCCCGGGGTGCCAGCTTGCGCAATGAAGAAAAATTCACTGAAAGCGTGGAAGCTGTCTGGCGGATGGACATGGATTGGCCTTCTGGCGAATCTGTGAGTGGAAACAGGTATCTAAGCCGAATTCACGTCGGCTCGGCTCCCGCCTGATCTCGTTTCATGCTGTATCAAAGCGGGATTTTCTACCCTGTTTAACGGTGAAACCTTAAAAATGTAAAAACGCGTGAAATCAATTGTTTACCATCAGAATTTGCAGGTGACATTTTGTTAAAACATTGCGGTGCATCGTGGCGCCGGAACTGGAGTATTTAGCATGATGCTGAATTCGTATGTGCCAAACGCATTCAGGCGATATGCAATCGCTGGTTTGGCAATCGCACTGCTGACGCCCCTTGCGGCGGCCGCCTATGAAGTGCTTTTTGGCGCCGGTATGGCGCATGCGGGCTATGAATTTCTTACCAGCCCGTTTGGCCTGGCCGCCATTGTCGCCCCTCTCGGAATCACCGCGCTGGTTGCCGGGCTCGGATACCGGCATGACCGGCTCGCGCGGCAAATCCGCAGTGAGCGCGCCGCCACCGAGCAGCTGCGCAAAGCGGCTTATCACGACAGCCTGACGGGGTTGCGCAATCGCCTTGCGCTGAACGAAGACGTCGCACGGGTGATCCGCAGCAGGAACGGCCAGCCCGGCTCCACGGCACTGCTGCTGTTTGATCTGGACCGCTTCAAATACATCAATGACACAATGGGCCATGCGGCTGGCGATCTTGTGCTCAAGGTCCTGGCGGACCGGCTGCTGGCCTACTGCATGCCCGGGCAGCAGGTGTACCGGCTGGGCGGCGACGAATTCGTGCTCTTGTGGGAAAGCGCGCCCGGCAAGGAGACCATCGCCAGCTTCTGCGATGGTCTGGCAGCCTATGTGTTTCGCCCGGTGGAAAGCCCGATGGGCGTGATCGAAACCGCCGGCAGCATTGGCTCGGCACTGACCGAGGCCGATGTCTCCACACTGTCTGAACTGCTCAAGCGTGCCGATATCGCGCTTTATCAAGCCAAGAAACGGTCCGGGACAAGCCACAGCTTCTTTACCCATGACATGGACGGCATTCACCGTCAGCGCCAGGAAATGGAAGCCGATATGCGCGACGGGATCGTCACCGGCGCATTCCATCTCGATTACCTGCCTGAGATCAAGGCATCGACGCTTTCGGTGTCGGGCTTTTCGGTACGGCTGCGTTGGAACAGGTCCGAGGACGATGTTCTCGCGCAGGAAGATTTCATGCCGATCGCCGAAGATAGTGGCCTTATCCTGCCGCTCGGCAAGTGGATGCTCGAAAAGGCGCTCACGGATGCGGGCGGCTGGCGACAGGAGGCGGCTGTGACGGTGCCGGTATCGGCTATCCAGCTTCGCGACCCCTCATTCGCAGACATGGTCATTGCCGCCCTGGGCAAAGCCGGAGTGGAGCCGGGCCGGCTGGTTCTCGATGTCGAGCCGAATGCGACCAAGCACGAGGGGGGTGTCGTCGTTGCCAGTCTTGAGCGTTTGCGGGACCATGGCGTGAGGATCGCGGTCAGCGAACTGGCTGCCAGCATTGCCGGTCTGTCGATGGCCCGGGCCTTCCCGGTCGACAGTGTCTGCCTCGATCTTCCCCGCATCAAGCTGCTGGCGGGTGCGCAGCGTCTCGATCAGATGCTGACGCTGTTCCTGCAGCTTGCCTCGACTGTTGGCACACCTGTTACACTGACCGGTGTCGACAGCGAAGATGATTTCAAATGTGCTTGTTCAGTCGGAGCAGAGCAGGTGCGGGGGGCTTATGTCAGTACCCGGCTTTGCGGGCTTCAGATGTCGCGTTTCGTCTCCTCGGTGGATGAAGAGATGCCATCCGCATCGGTGTCGAGCCTGCGCAACTTCGGCTGACTGCCTGTCGCAAACGACTGAGCCGACTTGCCCTTTCCGGCAAGGTGAGGGTGTCGGCTACGATGGTCCGGGAGTGCGGATGACCTCCCGGGATCCGGGCCAGGCTGTGGTCTCCGCGCAGGCTTGCTGTCGCAACGGGCGCCCGATCGGATTGCTCCGTATCCTGATTCATTATTCCCTTTCCATCCTGGATTTTGCCGGGGAACCAATCGTGGTTCAGTCCGGCAGGGCTGTATTCATGCAGCGCAGGTCTTGAAAAACGAGTTTCACTTGAAGTGCGTCTTCAAGAAAAATCGATATATTTCAATATTATGCTCGAACAGCATGTTGAAATGCGTAATATTTCTTTCGTGTTGCTTTGAAGTGATTATTCCATTTTGCAAGATGATGCATACGCCCGGTTTCGTATCGGAAATGATTTCCTGAGCTCCAAACGTTGCTATTTCAGTGTATGTGATGCAATAATAAAACCTAGAGTTTTAAATCTAGGTGGTTCTCGCTGAGTAAGCCTGTCCACTCTTTCGATGCTGCATGCGGCGTTGATTGGGCGCTGATTTGGGGTTTGCTGTGAGTTTCGGGGTCTGGAGGGCTTATGTCGGAACCGTTTCTAGCCGAAATCCGCATGATGGGTTTCAGTTTCGCGCCGCGCGGCTGGGCTTTTCTGGATGGGCAAATCCTCCCGATCAACCAGAACCAATCCCTCTATTCGCTGCTCGGAACCACCTATGGCGGAGACGGGCGGACCTCCTTTGCACTGCCCGATCTACGGAGCCGCACCCCCGTGCACACGGATGACGGGTTTGAGCTGGGAGCCAAAGGCGGTGCGGAAACTGTCACTTTGACTGCTGCCCAGATCCCTGCCCATACGCATATGGTGAAGGCGTCCTCGGTCGGCGGAGATGCCAGGGCGCCAACAGACGCCGTGTTCGCGGCCGAAAGCCTTCCGGATGCCGCGTACAGGGACCCCGAAGCCGCCCACAGGACCGCGTTGCGCAGCGGTACGGTGACCAACGGTGGCGGCGGGCAGGCGCATACCAATATGCAGCCTTACATCACGCTTAGTTTTTGCATTGCCCTTCAGGGGCTGTTTCCGTCGCGCAACTAGCCCTGGAGGACACGGGATGTCAGAACCTTTTGTCGGCGAGATCCGCATGTTTGCCGGAAACTTCGCACCACGCGGTTGGGCCTTCTGCGATGGACAGTTGCTGGCCGTGTCGCAAAATGATGCGTTGTTTTCGCTGCTGGGGACCATCTACGGCGGAGATGGCAGAACAACCTTCGGCCTTCCGGATGTCCGGGGGCGGGTGCCATTGCATCACGGCACTGGCCCGGGATTGAGCGAACGGCGGCTGGGATCCAAAGGCGGCTCCGAGACCGTGACGCTGACCGTCAATCAGCTTGCCAGTCACAGCCATGATTTCAACGCAAACCGTGAGCTGGCCACCGAGCAGGTTCCCGCAGAAAAGGTGGTTGCGCAAGGGGACGGGGTGGACTTCTACCGGGATGAAAACCAGACCCAAAGCATGGCGTCGAGCATGATCGCGCATGCCGGCGGCAGCCGGTCGCACATCAACCTGATGCCCACCCTGTGTATCAATTTCATCATTGCGCTGTTTGGAATTTACCCGAGCCGTCACTAGGAGGTCAGGACATGTCGGAACCCTTTGTTGCTGAAATTCGCATTTTCGCGGGTAATTTCGCGCCACGCAGCTGGGCCTTTTGTGACGGGCAATTGCTGCCGATCGCCAACAATACAGCCTTGTTCTCGCTGATCGGGACCACCTATGGCGGTGACGGCCGCTCGACCACCGCGCTGCCGAACCTGCAAGGCCGGGCGCCGATGCATCCCGGACGAGGCCCGGGGCTGACTTCACGGCGTCTTGGCCAACGGATCGGGGTGGACAGGATCACCCTGAGCGAGGCGCAGATGCCCTCGCATTCCCATACGGCAAGGGCAACGTCCAGCCGAGGATCAAGCAGCATACCGGACAGCACATCGTCGATAGCTGCTTCCGGCTTTGACAGCCTTTATCAGACCGGGACGAGTGCCAATCTGGTGGATATGGCTTTCGAAAGCTTGAGCACCACAGGTGGCGGCCAGACGCATGAGAACATGCAGCCCTATCTGGTGCTCAATTTCATTATTGCGCTGCAGGGACTCTACCCCTCGCGCGGCTGACGCTCAGCCTGACCTTTTGCTTGCCAGAGGACACCATCATGACCAATGACGTTTCCCGGATATACGAAGCTGAAGACAACGGCGTGTTCATGCCGGGAGAAAGCGAGCCCCTGGCGCCACCATTTTTCGAGCTCTCGCGGCTGATGGTCATTGCCATCGACAATTCCCAGGACAACAGGCTGGTCTGGAAAGCGCAGGATGCGCCGAATGGCAGCTGGGGCGAGAGCTGGACTGTGTTCAGCAAGGAGGCCTATCAGGTGCTTGCCACCGGCTGCACCGGTGACGGACGCGTCGCCCTGGTGGCCGAGGCTTCCGCCAATCCGGCGGTCCACTATATCGATGAAGCCATCGAAAATCCGCCGGGCGAGGAGCGCTGGAACGCGCCGGTCGATCTCGGCCTTCCTGACGGATGCACGGGGCTGGTGCAACTGGTCATGGGACGCGATGCCGACGGGCGGATCGAGGTGTTTGGCGTGGATGGCCAGAGCGGAGCCGTCTGGTGGATATTCGAGAATCCACCGAAGATTGTCGAGAAAACAGAAGAGGTTGTTCCGCCCGGCCAGACCAAGCCGGTCAGCGTTCACGTCATGGTGCCGGAACCGCCGGATCAGCCATGGTCTGAATGGCAGAACTTGGCTGGTGTCGAGGCCGGAGGCCTGTCGCTGGCCAACAATGCCGATGGCCGGATCGTGCTGGTGGCCACCAGCCAACAGCCGACGGACAAGCAGGTGTCAGTCATTCAGCAGAAAACCGCCAGGGCAATGTCGCCTTCGGACTGGACAGATTGGGAAAGGGTCGACACGTCGAGCAGCGGACAGACAAGCTCCCAGCCGGTGATGGCCCTGGACACCGATGGCACAGTCAACATCTTCATGATCGGTAGCCACAGGCAGGTGGTTCAACTGCGGCAAAAGGTGCCGGGTTCGCTGAGTTGGGGGATCTGGATCAGTCCGGGCATGACCGAAAACCCGCTCGTCAGTCTGGTCTGCGGGCTGCAGGGAAATGGAAATCTGATCGTTTTCGCTGTTGACGACAGGCAGGTGCTTTTTTCGAACTATCAGTCCAGTCCGTTGACCCAGCACTGGAGCGGGTGGCGTCGAAGCGCATATGCTCCGGGGGTCGGTCTTCTGGCGACCGATTACAACGCTGATGGTGTTGTGTCGTTCTTCACCAGCAACAGCAAGGACGGCAGTTTGCACATGCTGACCCAGGCCACACTGGATTCGACCGCCTGGGATGCCGGATTCAGTCAGCTCGCCTCGGGTGGCATGGTCATCTATGGCGTCGTCCGGGACCTGACCCCGCCGGCAAGCTGACATGAGCCAGGGCGCGGAAGCTGTCTCCGGCGGCGTGAGTGAAAATGCGGTCCTGCCCAAGCTTCGCCGGGCGGCGAGGCTTGATGCCGTTGTGCGCCCCATGACGGATCAAGACATGCCGTTTCTGGCACGGCTCTACCGGTCAACGCGCGAGGGCGAACTGGCGCTTACCGGCTGGGAGGAGGCGCAGAAGCAGTCTTTCCTCGACATGCAGTTTCGTGCGCAACATGTTCATTACCGGAAGCACTATCCCGATGCGTTGTGGCTGATCGTGGAGCAAGCCGGCAAGGCCATGGGCCGGCTTTATCTGGAGCGGTGGCGCAAGGAGCACAGGATTATCGACATCGCGCTGCTGCCATCGACCCGGGGCAAGGGGCTTGGGGAGGCGATGCTGCTGGATCTGCACGAAGAGGCAGCCCTTTGCGGCAGGGCCGTGAGCATCCATGTCGAGAAGCTCAATCCGGCGATGTCTCTCTATCGGCGGCTTGGGTATCAGGCCGTCGAAGACAAAGGCGTTTATGAGCTGCTGGTGTGGACGCCGGCTGACTGAATGCCGCGAGCTCAAGGTCGGCTGATGGATAGCCCCTGCTGCTGCAGGTCAAACCTTTGCTGCCAGAGCCGGGGACGGCATGTCTGCCTTCCGGTGCCCGGTTCAGACAAAGGCCCGGAGATCAGGCGAAAATTGCTTCATATTGAAAACCTGAGCTTTTCTCGGCCACCGGCACCAGAAAGATCGGAGCTTCGCCTATTTCGGGATGAGACATCTGGACGGTCTGTTGCGCCAGATACGGCTCCTTCGGTCCCTGCCACAGCAACGAGAAAGCCCCACCTTCACGTTCGCCGGCGCCGAGCTTCCGGACCTCTATGAGTTCAATCGCCAGCTGCGGTTGTGGCGAGGTAATCAGGAAATTCCTGTCGGCAAGGTCTGAGAAATCATCCGCAGTCATCTTGTTCAAATCGCGCATTGTCAAATTCTCCCAATACAACCCTGGGTCTGCAGTCTTGCCTGGATTGGACGAGAAGGAAAGTATCGACTGTGCCGAGGCAGTAGAATTCTGGCACTGAGGTGCCGAGCAGCAACCGGGTTGTCCAGTGAGCTTCCTCGCCTGATTTTCAGAGCTCAGACTGTCATGTCCCGTTCGAACGCGTGGCCGAACGGGACATGTGGTGTCGCCTCAGGCCTTTCCGGCCCCGCCGGCTGTCGGCGTGGTCAGGATCACCGCTTCGCCGGCTTCCAGCACGGTCTGGTCGCAGGCATTCAGCGTTTCGATGGTGCCGTCGCGGCGTCTTACCTCGGTCTTTCCGACCTGGCCTTCGCCACCGCCGTCAATGCCGAGCGGCGGACGGTTGCGGTGCGATGACAGGATCGACAGATCCATGCGTTCGAGGAAACGGATGGTGCGCCTGGTGCCATTGCCGGCGCTGAACTTTCCAGTGCCGCCGGAGCCCTCGCGGATATGAAAATCCTCGAGCTCGACCGGGAAGCGCATCTCCAGGATTTCCGGATCAGTGAGTCGCGAATTGGTCATGTGGACATGCACGCCGGAGGTACCGTCGAAGCCGCGACCGGAGTTCTCGTAGCCGGCCGGCGAGCCCGAGCAGATGGTCTCGTAGTACTGGTACTTGTCGTTGCCGAAGGTGAGGTTGTTCATCGTGCCCTGGCTGTTGGCGAGCGCACCGAGGGCGCCGAACAGAGCATTGGTGACGTGCTGCGAGGTTTCGACATTGCCGGCGACGACCGCGCGCGGGTAGGCGGGCTTGAGCATCGAGCCTTCTGGGATGACGATGCGGATCGGCCTGAGGCAGCCGGCATTCATCGGGATCGGTTTTTCAACCATGACCCGGAAGCAGTAGAGCACTGCGGCGCGGGCCACCGGCTCGGGCGCGTTGAAGTTGTTGTCCATCGCGTCCGAGGTGCCGGTGAAATCGACGGCGGCTTCACGCTTGTCGCGGTCGACCGAGATCTTCACCTTGATCACCTGGCCGGTGTCGGTGGGGTACTCGTATTCGCAATCGGACAGGGTCTCGATCACCCGGGCGACGCTTTCGGCGGCGTTATCCTGGACATGGCCCATATAGGCCTCGACCACATCGAGGCCAAAGTCAGCGACCATCTTCCTGAGATCGGCGACACCCTTTTCATTGGCGGCGATCTGGGCCTTCAGGTCGGCGACGTTCTGGGTAACGTTGCGGACCGGGTAGGGGTGGTTGGTCAGGAGCTCGACCAGCTCCTTTTCGCGGAAGCGGCCGCGCTCGACGATGCGGAAATTGTCGATAAGCACGCCTTCCTCGTCCACGGTGGTGGCGAGCGGCGTCATCGATCCGGGTGCTGTGCCGCCAACATCGGCGTGGTGGCCGCGCGAGGCCGCCCAGAACAGGATTTCCTTGCCGTCATCGGAGAACACCGGGGTGACGACGGTGATGTCGGGCAGGTGGGTGCCGCCATTATAGGGGGCGTTCAGGGCAAACACGTCGCCGGGGTGAATGTCGCCCTCATTCAGGCGGATGACGGTTTCCACCGAGCGATCCATCGAGCCCAGATGCACCGGCATGTGCGGCGCATTGGCGACCAGCGCGCCGGTCCGGTCGAAGACGGCGCAGGAGAAATCAAGCCGCTCCTTGATGTTGACCGAGTAGGCGGTGTTCTGCAGCGTCAGGCCCATCTGTTCGGCAATCGACATGAACAGGTTGTTGAAGACCTCGAGCGTGATCGGGTCGGCCTGGTCGGCGCCGATGGCGAGCGCGCGCTCGAGCTTTTCGTAACGGGTGAGGACGACATGATCGAGCTTGTTGATCTTGGCTTCCCAGCCGGGCTCGATGACGATGGTCTGGTTGGGTTCGATGATCAGCGCAGGGCCGGCAATGCGGTGGCCCGGACGCAGGCGGTCGCGGCGGATCACCACTGCGTCGCGCCATTCACCATTCGAATAGATCCGGCGGGTCTCGCCGCCGTCCGGTTCCATCGTTGTCATCAGGTGCTCGGGCTCGATGCGATTGTCCTGACGGTCATCGATGCCTTCCACCGAAATCGCCTCGATGATGACGGTCTTGTTGTCGTAGACAAAGCCGAACTGGGCCTTGTGCGCAGCTTCGAATTCGGTGCGTGCGGCGTCGAAATCGAAGTCCGAGAAGGCCACCGGGATGGTGGTGTCGGTGCCGTCATAGCGCAGCTGCAGCATCGGCCGCCAGCTGATCGCATCATCGGGGACGCCCTGGGTTGCCAGCTCCTCGAACACGCCCTTGCACAAGACATCGATGAGCAGTTTGACATCGACGCGGCTGTCTTCCGACAAGGGCTTGATCAGCGCCTGCTGGCGGCTGGCGAAAACGCTGGCGAGGCCGATGCCATAGGCTGAGAGAAGGCCGGAGAAGGGGTGGATCAATATCGATTCCATGCCCAGCGCGTCGGCCACGAGGCAGGCATGCTGGCCGCCGGCGCCGCCAAAGCAGTTGAGCAGGTAGCGGGTGACGTCATAGCCGCGCTGGACCGAGATCTTCTTGATGGCGTTGGCCATGTTCTCGACTGCGATGGTGATGAAGCCTTCGGCGATCTCCTCGGCGGACTTGCCGGGCTGCTGTTTCGCAAGAGCATCGAAGGCCTGACGGACCGCGTCCGTATCAAGTGGCTGATCCTGGTCGGGGCCGAAAATGGCGGGAAAGAAATCGGGCTGCAGCTTGCCGAGCATGACGTTGGCGTCGGTGACGGTGAGCGGGCCGCCGCGGCGGTAGCAGGTCGGGCCGGGATTGGCGCCTGCGCTGTCGGGGCCGGCGCGGAAGCGGCCTTCGTCGGCATGCAGGATCGAGCCGCCGCCGGAGGCGACCGTGTGGATGCGCATCATCGGTGCGCGGATGCGGACGCCGGCGACTTCGGTGTCGAAGGCGCGCTCGTAGTCGCCGTCATAATGAGCAACGTCGGTGGAAGTGCCGCCCATGTCAAAGCCGATGACCTTGTCGAAGCCGGCGAGCGCCGCGGTCTCGACCATGCCCACCACGCCGCCGGCGGGACCGGACAGAATGGCGTCCTTGCCGCGGAACATGTCGGCTGCGGTGAGGCCACCCGACGACATCATGAACTGCAGCGTCGGTCCGGGTTCGCCCGACGGGGTGGCGCCAAGGACTCCTGCGACGCGGTCGACATAGCGCCGGAGAATGGGTGACAGATAGGCGTCGACCACGGTGGTGTCACCGCGTCCGACCAGCTTGGCCAGTGGCGAGACCTGGTGGCTGACCGAGATCTGGGAAAAGCCTGCGCGCTTGCAGGCGTCTTCGACGATGATCTCGTGGATGGCGTTCTGCCAGGAATGCATCAACACGACTGCGACGGAATCGATACCATCGGCACGCGCCCTGGCGAGTTCGGGTTCCAGCGCTTCGAGATCCGGGCCACGGACCGCCTTGCCGTCGGCCATTGTGCGCTCATCGACCTCGATGACGCGCTCGTAGAGCTGCTCGGGCAGGATGATTTCCTTGGCGAAGATGTCGGGCCGGGCCTGGTAGGCGATCCGGAGCGCGTCGCGGAACCCCCGTGTAATGACCAGCAGCGTGCGGTCGCCCTTGCGCTCGAGCAGCGCATTGGTGGCAACGGTGGTGCCCATCTTGACGTGGCCGACCCGCGCGGCCGGGATCGGGCTCTCCTGATCGATGCCGAGCAGATCACGAATGCCCTGGATGGCGGCGTCGGGATAGGCCTCGGGGTTTTCAGACAGAAGCTTGCGCTGGTGCAGGGTGCCATCGGGGGCGCGGCCGACCACATCGGTGAAGGTGCCGCCGCGATCGATCCAGAAATCCCAATATTCGGAGTTTGTCATTGCTGTCTCCCTGCGCCCAAGCGTGCGGTGTGAATATTTGTGTTGATCTTTTCACAAAACGCTGACAAATTGTCAACGTAACTTTTTTAACCAAGTTGGCCCGCAGTCACAGTGTCCAGCCATAAGGCCACGTTCTGCGTTTGCGCCCAGAGGAGAACAAACATGAAGACCATTTTCGCCAAGACCCTCGTTGCCGGCCTGTTTGCCGCGACGCTTTCCACATCGGTGCTTGCCGCCGACTGGGACATGCCGACGCCTTATCCGGATGCGACATTCCACACCGTCAACATCAATCAGTTCGCTGACGACATCAAGAAAGCCACCGATGGCGGCCTCAACATCACGGTTCACTCCGCCGGTTCGCTGATCAAGCACGGCGAGATCAAGAATGCCGTGCGCGGTGGCCAGGTCCAGATCGGCGAGTTCTTCCTGTCGCTGCTGGCCAATGAAGATGCAGCCTATGGCGTCGATTCCCAGCCCTTCGTTGCCACCAGCTATGACGACGCGAAAAAGCTGTGGGATGCGCAGAAGCCGGTGATCACCGAGCTTTTGGCCAGGCAGAAGCTGGTGCCGCTCTATGCCGTGCCGTGGCCACCGCAAGGGCTCTACACCAACAAGGAAATTGCCACCGTCGATGATCTCAAGGGGCTGAAGTTCCGCTCCTACAACGCCGCGCTGGAAAAATTTGCCAGCCTCGCCGGCGCCGCGCCGACCCAGGTGGAAGTGCCGGACATTCCGCAGGCATTCTCGACCGGCCAGGTGGAAGCGATGATCACCTCGCCCTCGACCGGCGCCAACGGCAAGGCCTGGGACTATGTCTCGCACTACACGCCGATCAACGCCTGGGTTCCAAAGAACATCGTCGTCGTCAACAAGGCCGCATTCGAAGCGCTTGACGAGGCGACACGCACCGCCGTGCTCGAAGCCGCAGCTGCTGCCGAAACCCGTGGCTGGGAGATGAGCATGAAGGAAACCGACGCGCAGACGGCAGTTCTGAAAGAGAACGGCATGAGCGTGGTCGAGCCGAGCGCCGAGCTTCTGCAAGGGCTGATGAAAATCGGCGAGCAGATGCAGACGGAGTGGCAGGAAAGCGCCTCCGAACAGGCCAAATCGATCGTCGCCGACTTCGCGAAGTGATTGACTGACAAACGCCGGCGGTTCTCCCCGCCGGCGTTTCCTGTTTCAATGACATGGTGGCGCGGTCTGGCGTCACCCGCCGGAGGCAAATGTGCGCAAGCTACTTGATGGTGTCTACACCGGCAGCGGGTTGCTGTCGGCCGGGCTGATCGCCGCGATCTGCCTGCTGGTGACGGCCCAGGTCGTGCTGAACCTGGTGACCAAATACGGGCCGTTCGACGTCAACCTGACCATTCCGTCCTATGCGGATTTTGCCGGTTACATGCTGGCGGCGTCTTCATTCCTGGCGCTGGCCTACACGCTGACCCGCGGCGGCCATATCCGGGTGACCATGGTGCTCAATGCGATGCCCGCGCGGCTGCGCCTGGTCTCGGAAAGTCTTTGCCTGGCTCTGGGCGCGGCGATTGCCGGGTTTGCCAGCTATTACATGTATCTGCTTACCCATGAATCCTACGAGTTTGGCGACATGTCCTCGGGCATCATCGCCATTCCGCTTTACATCCCCCAGTCCGCGGTGCTTGCCGGGCTCGTCATCCTGACCGTGGCGCTGGTGGATCTGACGCTTCAGACCGTGCGCGCGGGCCGGCCCGTGCTTGTCCAGATGAACACGGAATGAGGCGGGGCTGATGTCTGATCTTGTTGCGATATTCATTCTCTTTGCCACGCTTCTGGTGCTGCTGGGCGCCGGTGTCTGGGTGGCGTTTGCGCTGATGCTGACCGGCGCGTTCGGCATGCTGCTTCTGTCCAATGCGCCGATCGGGCCGATCCTTGCGACCACGCTGTGGGGGCACAGCACCTCGTGGGCACTGGCGGCCTTGCCGATGTTCATTCTGATGGGCGAGATCCTGCTGCGCTCGCGGCTGTCGCAGGACATGTTTACCGGGCTGTCACCCTGGCTCAGGCGGCTGCCGGGCCGGTTGCTGCACGTCAATGTGTTCGGATGTGCGATCTTTGCCGCGGTCTCGGGTTCCTCGGCGGCGACGGCTGCCACGATCGGCAAGATGTCGGTGCCGGAACTGAGAGAGCGTGGTTATCCGACCGACATGGTGCTTGGCACACTGGCCGGCTCCGCAACGCTCGGATTGCTGATCCCGCCGTCGATCATTCTCATCGTCTACGGCGTTGCCACAGAGCAATCGATCGCCCGGCTGTTCGTGGCCGGCATCCTGCCGGGCTTGCTGCTGGTCGCAATGTTTTCGGCTTACGTCATTGCCTATGCGCTGCTGTTTCCATCGCGCATTCCCGGTGATGACGAAGACATGCCGTTGATGGACAGGATCAGGGCCTCGGGCCGGCTGGTGCCGGTGCTGTCGCTGATTGCCGGGGTGATCGGCTCGATCTATCTCGGCATCGCCTCGCCGACCGATGCGGCGGCCGTCGGCGTGGTGTTGTCGGTGGTGCTGGCCTGGGCCAACAAGTCGCTGTCTTGGGCGATGCTGCGCGACAGCCTGATGGGGGCCACCATCACGTCGTGCATGATTGCCTTCATTCTGGTGGGTGCGGCGTTCCTGTCGGTGTCGATGGGGTTCACGGGAATTCCGCGACATCTGGCAGCCTGGATCTCCGAAATGCAACTGTCACCCTATGCGCTGCTGGCGGCGCTGACGGTGCTGTTCGTCGTGCTTGGCTGTTTCCTTGACGGTATTTCCGTTGTGGTGCTGACCACCTCGATCATCATGCCGATGATCCTGGAAGCCGGTATCGACCCGCTGTGGTTCGGCATCTACCTGGTGATCGTCGTCGAGATGTCGCAGATCACGCCGCCGGTGGGGTTCAACCTGTTCGTTATCCAGGGGCTGACCGGGTTCGACATCCTGCGTATCGCCAAGGCAGCACTGCCATTCTTCCTGCTTTTGCTGTTGGCCGTGGCGCTGATCACCGTGTTTCCGGGCATCGCCACCTATCTGCCGTCGCTGATGGGCAATTGAGGCTGATGCAGGATTGCCTGTTCAGAGCGAACTGGCGGCCCGGGATGCCTGGTCATAGAGGCCGGAGAGGGTGCGCAGCACCGTGGCGGTCTCATGCAGATCCTTGGGCATGTTCTCGATGTGCCTGAGGCTTTCAACCAGACATTGCTCGCGCACTTCGCGGTACTTGTCGCACAGCGCGCCTCCCTCTTCGGTGACGCTGTAGAAGAGTTCCTTTCCGACCTTTTCGCCCTCAACCAGCTTGGCTTTCTGCAGCTTCTTCAGCGCGTAGTTGACGGTGTGGGTGTCCTCGATATTGAGCTGAAAGCAGATATCGGAAAGCCGCTTCTTGCGGCTGCGGTGATAGATGTGATGCAGCACCAGGATTTCCAGCGTGGTTAGGCCGCTGTAACCGGCGGCGACGGTGCAGCGGCCCATCCAGCGGGCAAAGCCGTTATAGGCGAGGATCAGACCATACTCGAACTCGGATGACGGCCAGCCTTCCTCGGTTGCCAGATGCCGGGAGGAGACAATCATGTCGCGAGGCTTCGCTGGCGAATCCTGAGGGATTTTCGGGTCGGACATGGCAGTTTTCCTTTCGAGACACCTGAATTTCACAGACAAATTATAAGCGATAATCCGCCCGATTGCGAATGATCAAATCGAAGCAGGGCGGTGGCGCCGGGGTTGGCCGTCAGCATGGCGCCGGCTGTTTTGTTTCGCTATTGACCGTCAGCAGGCTGGGTGCCTATCGTCCCGGCTCTCTTGTAAACTCGTATCAGAAGTGGGGACGCGGCCGATGGATTATGTCAGACTGGGAAAGACAGGGCTCAAGGTGTCGCGGCTCTGCCTCGGGTGCATGAGCTTCGGCACGCCCGGCGGGCCGACTCATCCCTGGGTGATCACCGAAGACGAGGCGCAGCCGTTTTTCCGCAAGGCGGTGGAAAGCGGGATCAATTTCTATGACACCGCCAACCACTACAATTTCGGCGATTCCGAAGAGATCACCGGCAGGGCGCTGAAGAAATATGCGCGGCGCGACGAGATCGTGGTGGCGACCAAGGTGGGGCTCAGAATGAGCGACGGGCGCTCCAATGACCGCGGGCTGTCGCGCAAGCACATCTTCGACCAGATCGACCAGTCGCTGACCCGTCTCGGCATGGATTATGTCGACATCCTCTATATTCACCGGCTCGATCCCGAGACCGAACACGAGGAAATGCTTGATGCGCTTGAAGCGGTGATACAGGCTGGCAAGGTGCGCTATGTGGCTGCCTCCTCGATGTGGGCCTGGCAGTTTGCAAAGCTCAGGGAAATGCAGAAGGCGCGCGGCTACCAGCAATTCGTCGCCATGCAGAACTTCTACAATCTGGCCTATCGCGAGGAAGAGCGCGAGATGATGCCCTATTGCGCGTCGGAAGGCGTCGGCGTGGTGCCATGGTCGCCGATCGCGCGCGGCTTCCTCGCCGGCAACCGGCCGAAGGAGGGAGAGGCGACCAAGCGGGCCTCGACCGACAAGATGGCGCAGGGCTATTTCGGCTCGTCGCAGGATTACGCGATCCTGGCGCGGGTGGAAAAGGTCGCAGCCAAGCTTGGCGTCAAGCCGGCGCAGGTGGCCTATGCTTGGGTGATGTCGAAGGATTTCGTGACAGCGCCGATCATCGGCGTGACCAAGATCGCACAGCTCGAAGAGGCCATCGGCGCGCTGGACGTGAAACTCGATGCCGCGTCAATCCGGCTGCTCGAAGCCGCCTACAAACCACGCGAGGTGGCGGGACACAGCTAGCGCCGCGCCAGGCCCCGTCACCCCACCTTGGCCTTGCGGCCGCACCAGACCACGAAGCCGACGGCGATGGCGAAACCGAGCATCACCGGTGTCACGGTTTCGCCCAGAAGCAGGGCGGAAAGGCCGAGCGTGACGAAGCTTTGCAGCAGCTGCACCTGGCCGACACGGGCAATGCCGCCGATTGCCATGCCCCAGTTCCAGAAGATGAAGCCGGCGAACATCGAACCAAGCGAGAGATAGGCCAGTGCCGTCAATGCTTGGGTGTCGGGCTGGCTGACCCCGGAACTCCAGGTTAACGCGGTGCCGGCCAGCGAGATGGGGGCCGTGACAATTAGCGCCCAGCTGATGACCTCCCAGCCCGGCCGAGTGCGGGCAAGCTTGCCGGAGATGACATAGCCGCAGGAGGCCGACAGCGCGGCGCAGGCAAGCCAGAAGTCGCCGATGCCGGGTTCGATGTCGGCGCCAGACAGCGAGAAGATCAGCACAAGGACAGCGCCGGTGATGCTCCAGCCCCAGAAGGCGAGACCGGGACGTTCCCCGCCGAACAGGGCTGCGAATGTGGCGGTCATCAATGGCAGCACGCCAAGCACGACGCCGCCATGCGAGGCCGGTACTGTCTGCATGGCGACGCTGGAAAAGCCCGGGAAGCCGTAGACCAGCAGGATCCCGGCGATGAAAAGCGACAGCGCGTGCTGGCGGGGAAACCGCTTTTTCAGCACGAGCAGGGTCGCGGCCGCCACGGTGGCGGCAATGGCTGCACGCGAAAAGGTGATGAAGGCGGGCGAGAAACCTTCAAGCGCGATGCGGGTCGCGGGCAGGGTGGCGCCAAAGATGACGATGCCGAGAAAACCGATCGCCATGCCGGCAAGCGGGTGTTCGGGAACTGCGGACACTGGGGAATTGGCTGTATCGGTCATGCAGACGGCATAAGCCAGCCCGGTGGTGCCGGTCCAACGAATTCCAACGATGGATCCGATCGCCACAGGAAATGGATCGTTCACCCGATTGTGCGCTGCGCCATACTCGATTTTTGAGACCAAATCGATTAAGAACAAATCATGTCTATGTTCAGCCGCCTGTTTGACGCCATTGGCGAAACCGCGTCCACTGCCTTTTCCGGCGTGGTCGAAGCCATTCGCACTGCGTTTGCCGGTGATCCGGAAACCCGCCGCAAGGTGGCGTTCTCGGTTGCCGTGATCGCGCTGTCGGCGAAAATGGCCAAGGCCGACGGTATCGTGGCGCCGGAAGAGGTGCGGGCGTTTCAGGAGATCTTCGCCATTCCGGAAGCCGAGGCCAACAATGTCTCGCGGCTCTACAATCTGGCCAAGCAGGATGTTGCCGGCTACGAGGCCTATGCCCAGCGAGTGGCGGGTATGTGCGGCTCTGGCGAGAACAATTGCGCCATGCTCGAGGACGTGCTCGACGGGTTGTTCCACATCGCCAAGGCCGATGGGGTGATCCACCACAAGGAACTCGAATTCATCGCCAATGTGGCCGACATCTTCCACATCGACGAGTCCTATTTTGAGCGCATCATGGCGCGCCACGTACACCCTGACGGGATCAATCCCTACGCGGTGCTAGGGCTGCCCGAGACCGCGCCGTTTGACGAGGTCAAGAAACGCTACCGGTCGCTTGCCGCCGAGAGCCATCCCGACCGGCTGCGCGCGCGCGGTGTTCCCGAGGAATTCCTCACCATTGCCAATGACCGTATGGCGGCGCTCAACGACGCCTTTTCGGTGATCGAGAAAGCCCGCGCCGCCGCATGAGTGCATTTGACCCCGATTACCAAGGCGCCTGTGTGCGACCGTCGCCCAATCACGGCGAACGCAAGGGCGGACGCACGCCGGACATGCTGATCCTGCATTACACCGGGATGTCGACGGCATCTTCCGCCCTCGACTGGCTGTGCAGCGAGGAGAGCCAGGTCTCTTCGCATTACTTCGTCGATGAAGATGGTGTGGTGACCCAGTTGCTGCCAGAAAGCGCCCGCGGCTGGCATGCGGGGCAGAGCTCGTGGAAGGGTGAAACCGACATCAACTCGGCCTCGATCGGCATCGAGATCGCCAATCCGGGGCATCCGGCGGGATCGCCACCGTTCGAAGAGGCGCAAATCGAGGCCGTGATCGCTTTGTGCCGCGACATCATCGCCCGCCATGCCATTCCTGCCGAACGGGTGCTGGCACATTCGGACGTGGCGCCGCTGCGCAAGCAGGATCCGGGGGAGAAATTTCCCTGGGACCGGCTGCACAGTGAAGGGATTGGTCATTGGGTCGAGCCGCTTCCTGTCGGTGGGGGACGGTTTTTCCAGGAAGGCGATGCCGGAGAGCCGGTAGAGGCGCTGCAGACGATGCTGGCGCTTTACGGTTATGACGTGCAGGTCGATGGCATCTTCAGTGCCGAGACCGCGGCAGCAATCCGGGCGTTTCAGCGGCACTTCCGTCCGGCACGGGTGGACGGCATTGCCGATGCCTCGACCATCGGCACCCTGCATCAGCTGTTGACAGCGCTGCCGACCGTCGCCTGATCGGGTCACGACGAGCAACGGGCTTGAAACAGCAAATCCGTCAAAATGTTACAGAGTGAAACGCAAGTTTATTGAGACGCAGCAATTTGGGGGTTGCCGGTCATAAATCGGCCCGGGTCTGCCCTCATTGGGATGGCTTCACACACGGGGCGGTGATGGCGATTGGCCAGCCGCTTTTCCGGAATGACAAGCAACGCGCCAAGGGGATTTGCCCCGTCCCCGTCAATGTACGGTTGGGCAAGGCGCCATCGGAGTAAATTACAAAATGCGTTTTATTCTCACGGCTGCTGCTGCGGCCTTGCTCTCGCTTGCGCTCTCGGGCTGCGAAACCACCGGCGTTTCGAGCGAAACAACCGGTTCGATCTCAAGCAGCAAGATCAAAAGCTCCAGCATGAGCTTCGGATACTCTTCGCGGCCGCATGGCAAACTGATTTCCAAATACGCCAAGTCCCACGGCGTGCCGGAATCCCTGGCCCATGCCGTGATTACTGTCGAGAGCAACTACCGGGCAAATGCCCGGGGTGCGGCCGGTGAAGTCGGACTGATGCAGATCAAGCCGGCGACAGCCCGGATGATGGGCTACAAGGGGTCGACCAAGGCGCTCTATGATCCAGAGACCAACATCAAATACGGCATGAAGTATCTGGCAAAAGCGCATCAGCTGGGTGGCGGGACCACCTGCGGCACCATTCTGAAATACAATGCCGGCCATGGCGCGAAACGGATGAACCCGATTTCGAAACGCTACTGCGGCAAGGTTGCCAAGCTGATGAAATAAGGCTGGAGGGCCCCTTCTTTCATCAGCCTGGTGTCTACAAAACGCGGTTTGGTGAAAAAGGTTCCGGAAAAAATCAGAATATTTTGCGGCCGCCATTTCTGGCGGCCGTTTTGCGTTGTGCACGGGAGAGACCGTGCGAACTGGCGCAGTTAGGTTAAAGACCGTGGATGTGGGATCGTGCCGACCAAGCAAGGGGAGGGATGGCATGGTTTACGACCGCGAATTGATTTCCAACGGCAACCCCATGGAGGCCGTGGTCGGTTTCAGCCGGGCGGTGCGGGTTGGTCCCTATGTCTGCATCGGCGGCACGGCTCCGGTCGGTCCCGATGGGAAGACGGTGGGTGTCGGCGATGTGGCGCTGCAAACAAGGCAATGCCTCGAAATCATCAAGGCAGCGCTGGAAAGTGCCGGAGCGGGACTTGGTGACGTTGTTCGGACACGAGTCATCCTGACCGACATCACCCACTGGAAGGCCGCGATTGAAGTCCGGAAAGAGTATTTTCGCGATGTCCGCCCGGTCGACACGATCATGGCGGTCGACCGGTTCGTCAATCCGGACTGGCTGGTGGAGATTGAAGCGGATGCCGTGATTGCCGGATGGGGTGATTGACCCCACCCGGATAACTGCAGCCCCGGGTGGCCAGAGCCCGGCTTACTAGCTGCGGGCCTCCAGCAACCCCCAGCGGTGGCCGGACAGCCGTCTTCGGTGCGCCAGCACGAGCACGGTGGTGGCCAGCACCAGCAGTTCGGCCAGGATGCCGGCATACCAAATGCCTGGTTCGCCAAACCAGAACGGCAAGGCGAGTGTCAGCGGCAGCGCGAAGAGATAGGTTCGCGACAGGCCGAGCAGGGCTGCCCTTGGCGCATCACCAATGGCCTGGAAGTAGGAGCCGATCATCATCACCGGACCGAAGATGAAGGTGGTCAAGACCACCAGCGGCAGGATCCGGGCGATTTCACTGACGATGGCGCTGTCATCGACGAAAAGGTAGCCGATCACCGAGCGGGATCCGAGAAAGATCAGTTCCACCGTGACACAGTAGATCAGCGCCAGACCCAGCGCCAGCACGATGCTCTTGTCGGTTCGCGCGGCCAGTCTGGCGCCGAAATTGTTGCCGGCGATGGTCTGGAACGCCATGCTCAGCCCCAGCAAAGGCAGGAATGTGAACGTGATCAGCCGGGTGATGATGCCAAACGCGCCGGCGGTCGAGGCATAGGTTTCCGCTGCCCAGAGCTGCAGGCAGTAAAGGGTGAGCCCCGCCGACAGCGACATGCCGATATAGCCGAGGCTCGAGGGCGCGCCGAGCGCCAGCAACTCGCCCCAGTGCCCGGAGCCAGACCAGAGCGGCAGCCGACCAGTCGGGGTCTTCCGCGTGGTGGATTTCCGGTAGACGATCACCGCAGTCATCGAGCAGAGCTGCGCCAACACCGTGCCATAGGCCGAACCGGCGACGCCTGCGCCGAGTTCGACGATGAAGAGATAGTCGAAACCGATGTTGAGCAAGGCCGACATCAGCGTGATCGCTGTCATCGCCTTGAGCAGCCCCTCGCTGCGCAGGGCGGCGATGTTGATCGACAGCACGAAGACCAGCGGCGAGCACAGGATCAGGATCGAGATATAGGTGTAGCCCATCCCTGCCAGCGCCGGGTTTCCATTGGCGGCCATCAGGCTCAGCGCATTGCCGATAAGCAGGAACATGGCGATCAGCACGGCGCAGACAACAAGGGACAGTTGAATGGCCTGGGCGAACACGGTCTGCGCCCGGTGCCGCTCGCCGCCGCCGATGAGGCGGGCAAAGACACTGGCAAAGCCGTTCGAGACCAGCGTCGAGAGCGCCACCAGCAGCATGTAGAGCGGGAACATCAATGTCACCGCAGTCAGCGCATCGGCGCCGACATAAGCGCCGAGGAAATAGGCATCGACCACGGTGAACAGGCCATTGACGCCCATTACCACGATGATCGGCGTGGCGGTTCTGGCAAACAGCACCGGAAGCGGCTCGGCAAGATAGATATTTTCTTGGGGTGTCGACAATCCTGTCATCACAAACCTCATTTCGTGTCTGGATGCGGAAATCAGAAGGGCGCTCGCATTGCCATCAAACCGCATTCAACTGAAATGGGTGGATGAGAATATTGCGAAGGACTTCACCATGGACGAGCCAGCGAGCGGCAGGGGCCTTCACCCTGTAAAGCTCGATATTGTGTCGTGTGTGGATTGTCAATCGGCATGGCCGTCCGGCCTGCTGGCATTTGTCTGGTCATAGCTCGCATCATGGTCTAAGAGAAGCGCGCCAGTCGGCCGGGCAGCCGCGCCTTGCACCGTCGAAAGACAGCAGGGGGAGGAAAGTCCGGGCTCCACGGATAAACGGTGCCGGATAACGTCCGGCGGGGGCGACCCCAGGGAAAGTGCCACAGAAAGTAAACCGCCCCGCCTTCTGATTGCCGCTGCCTGAGACCAGGTCTTGCGGCAATGAGATGGCGGGGTAAGGGTGAAAGGGTGGGGTAAGAGCCCACCGCGCGACCGGCAACGGAAGCGGCACGGTAAACCCCACCGGGAGCAAGACCGAATAGGGATGACGCAGGGCGCAAGCCCGGCCCTTTTTCCGGGGTTGATCATCCGGGTAGGTTGCTTGAGGTGCGCGGTAACGCGTATCCCAGAGGAATGGCTGCCACGTTTTGGCCCGCAAGGGTCAAGGCCATACAGAACCCGGCTTACAGGCCGACTGGCAATTTTCTTGCTGCTACATCCGCGCCGGATAATGACGTCCGGGCCGGGGGCTGGTGCGGGCAAGCGTGGATGACGGGCAGATTTTGCTTGCCCATGCTGCTGTTTCATTTCACATTTCCGCCGGGTCCCCGTCCAAGGGGACAAGGGAGGAAAATATGAAAACCATCACCAAGTCTCTTGGAGCGCTGATGCTTGGCACAACGCTTGTGCTGTCATCATCTGTCATGTCACTCGCCGCAGAGAAGATGCGGATCTCGCTGCAGCTGCCGTTGAAATCCCATCTGGGGCAGAACCTGGTCCTGTTCGAAAAGGAAGTCGAGGAGCGGACCGGCGGTGCGATCGATGTCGAGATCTACGATTCGGCGCAGCTTTACAAGGACAAGGAAGTGCCCGCAGCGGTTGGCTCGGGCTCTATCGAGGCCGGTGTGGCTTCGCTGACGCGCTATGTCGGGGACGTTCCGGCGGTGGATGTGTTTTACATGCCGTTCCTGCTCAATTCGGAGGAAAAGGTGCGTGCGGCGGTGGCCAAGGGCTCGCCGATCCGCTCCGCGCTCGAGGAAGCGATCGCCGAAACCGGCGGGCAGATCCTCTACTGGCAGGCCTATGGTGGCGCGATCCTGCTGTCGAATGGCGGGCCGATCAAGACGCCCGACGATCTCGAAGGCAAGAAGGTCCGCGTGTTCGGCAAGACGCTGGGTGATTTCGTCACCGCCAATGGCGGCGCGCCGACAATGGTGTCGGGCTCCGAGCAGTATCTCGCCTATCAGCGCGGCACGGTCGACGCCGGCATGACAGGTGTTTCCGGCGTCAAATCGCGCAAGCTGTGGGAAGTGATGGACACGATCACGGTGACCAACCACGCCGATATCGAGTTCGTGGTGGTGGTCAACTCTGATTGGTGGAACGGCCTGTCGGATGAAATCCGCGGCCAGATCGAGGCGGCCGCCAAGGTTGCCGAGGACACCGTGCGTGACGACATGGCCGGCATCGAAGCGGCTGCCTACGAGGCCGCCAAGGAAGCGGGAATGACCATCTACACGCCGACGGACGAAGAAATCGACGCCTGGAAGGCTGCCTCGCAGCCAGTCTATGACAACTTCGTCGATAGTGCCGGGGATCTCGGCGCGAAAGTGCTGGACGCAGCCAAAAAGCTGTAAGGCGTCTAACGCGCGCATGCCGAAAAGCCGTGCGCGCGCATGCGCTTCAAGACATTGCAGCGCCATCATGAGCCAAGGGTTTGGTGGCGCTGCAATTTTCGGTCCACCATGCCAACAGAAAGATAAGCCGCGGACGCATGCGTCCGGGGGCCTGATTTCATCACCATGTACCAGCGATTGATCCATATCTGCGCCTGGTTTGCCGCCTGTCTGATGGTACTTGCGGGCGCCATGCTGACTTACGAGGTGGTGGCGCGCTATTTCTTCATCCGCCCGACCATCTGGGCCGGCGAGCTGTCGCAGCTTTGTCTGATCTGGGGCTGCATGATCGGCATGCCGCAGCTGATGAAGGCGCGGCAGCACATCACCGTCAGTGCGATCACATCGCTGCTGCAGCCCGGCGCGCGAAAGGCCGCGGAGCTCTGCGCGCTTGCCTGCGTGCTGGTGTTTTCGACAATCGTTGCGCTCTATGGCTGGGACATTTTCCACGATTCCTTCCAGCGCGGGCGCACCACCGGCAGCCTGCTCGACATGCCGATCTGGGTCGTTGAACTGGCCATTCCGGTGGGCTTCGCCCTGCTTGCCGTGCAGGCGCTGATCGAAATCGTGCAGCTTGCACGCGGCGCTGCAATCCCTGAAGAGGCGGCTCACGAATGACCATTCTGCTCATCCTTGCCGTCCTGTTCGTGCTGCTGCTTGGCGGTGTGCCGGTTGCCTTCGCGCTTGGCGGTATCGGCCTCGGCATGCTGATTGCCGGCGGGTTCTCGCCGCTGATGGCGCCGCAGGCGCTGCTGTCGACGCTCGATGGTTTCATCCTGCTCGCGGTGCCGCTGTTTCTCCTGATGTCGAACGTGCTGCTCAAGGGCGGCGTCGGGCGCGACCTGTTCGCTGCGGTTCAGGCCTGGGTCGGGCACTGGCCCGGCGGGCTGGCGGTGGCGACGATCCTGTCCTGTGGCATCTTCGCGGCGATCTCGGGTTCGTCGGTGGCCACGGCCGCGACCATCGGCACGGTGGCCATTCCCGAAATGATATCGCGAGGCTACGGCAAGCGCTTTGTCTACGGGCTGATGGCAGCCGGTGGAACGCTAGGGATCCTGATCCCGCCCTCGATCCCGATGATTGTCTATGGCTTTGTCACCGAGGAAAGCGTCATCGCGCTGTTCCTGGCAGGCATCGGACCGGGACTGGTGCTGGTGGGGCTGTTCATCGGCTATGCCATGGTCTACGCGCGGTTTTCGCCCGAATACCAGAGCCTCCCCAAGGCCAGCTGGAGCGAGCGGCGCGATGCCTCGATCCGGGCGATGCCGTCGATCCTGCTGGCCATGGTGGTGGTGGGTGGATTGTACACCGGCGCGTTTACCCCGACGGAGGCTGCAGCCATCGGCTTTGCCTGTGCGCTGATCATCACCATCGTGTTTCTCAGGACGCTGACCTGGCAGGGTTTCAAGGAGGCGGTCTACGGCTCGATGGTGACGACGGTGGCGATCCTGCTGATCGTGGCCGGGGCAAAAGTGTTCGGCAAGGCGATCGCGCTCTACCGGATCCCGCAGGACATTTCGGCCTTCATCACCGCCAATATCGAGGGGCCGATCCTGTTCATCCTGGCGATCAGCGTCATCCTTCTGTTGATGGGGCTGGTGTTCGAGGCGCTGTCGATGGTGCTGATCATGACACCGGTGCTGCTGCCCTCGGCGCTGGCGCTTGGCTTCGATCCGATCTGGTTCGGGGTCTACATGGTGGTATTGGTGGAGTGCGCGCTGATCACGCCGCCGGTGGGGCTCAACCTCTATGTGATCCAGTCGGTGGCCAAGACGACGCTGGGCGAGGTGTCTCGCGGGGTGGTGCCATTCCTGGCGCTGATGCTGGCAACGGTTGCGCTGCTCTACATTTTCCCCGATATCGCGCTCTACATTCCTTTCAAATGGTGAGACCGAGATGAAGACCCAGAGATTGCGCGACCTGCTGGCGCAGGACAAATGCCACATCATGCCCTGCTGCTTCGATGCGCTGTCGGCCAAGCTTATTGCCCAGGAAGGCTATGAGCTGACCTTCATGTCGGGCTTTGCCGCTTCGGCCTCGCGCATCGGCGCGCCGGACCTGGGGCTGATGTCCTATGGCGAAGTGTTGGACCAGGCGCGCAACATTGCCGGTGCGGTGCCGATTCCGCTGATCGGCGACGGCGACACCGGCTATGGCAATGCGATGAATGTGCGCCGTACCGTCGATGGCTTTGCCCGCGCCGGATGCGCCTCGGTTATGATCGAGGACCAGCTGGCGCCCAAGCGCTGCGGCCACACGCCGGGCAAGGCGGTGGTGGAGCGCGGCGAGGCTTTCGACAGGATCCGCGCCGCCGTCGATGCGCGCGCGGCGCTGCGTGAAGACGGCCATGACATCCTGATCCTGGCGCGCACCGATGCGCGGCACGAACATGGGCTTTCCGAAGCGATCGAGCGGGCGGCGAAATTTGCCGAGCTCGGCGCCGACATCCTGTTCGTTGAGGCGCCCAAGAGCGAAGCGGAGATGCGTGAAGTCTGCGGTTCGCTGCCGGGCCCGAAAATGGCAAACATCGTCGAAGGCGGCGAGACGCCGGATCTTCCCAATGCGGCGCTGCACGATATCGGCTATGCGATTGCCGCCTATCCGCTGACGCTGATGGCTGCTGCCATGGCAGCGATGACCACCGCACTGCGTGGCATGCGCGAAGATCGGCGCGAGAACCTGATGGGGTTTGGCGAATTGCGCGAGCGCATCGGGTTTGAAGACTACTACCGGATCTCGTCGGACTACGACTCCGCCAGCCGCTAGGACTTGCGGCAGCAGGTTTTGTCTGCTCGCTGTTGATGTTTTCAATTGAGCAACAGGCGCGGTCTGCGCTTGGCTGTGGTTCCGGGGGCAAGGCCCCCTGGGGCCGCAGCCATTTGCGCTGTGAGACCGGAACCAAATCTTTCCGGTCTCGTTGAAGGGCAGGCGGGCCGAGATGCCCCTCCTGGCCGCCTCTTCAGGGTCATTGCAGCCCCTGCGCCCCCGACCCTGAAGACCAGTCATCATTGCCATTTTTCAAAAGGAAACGTGCCATGAAAACCCTGTCCGACGCTTTTGAACACACCCTGCAAGACATCTATTACGCCGAGAATGCGCTGGTGAAGGCGCTGCCGAAAGTTCAGGAAGCAGCCAACGGCAAGAAGCTGAAGGACGCGATCGGCGAGCATCTGGAAGAAACCAAGGGCCAGATCAAGACTTTGGAAAAAGTGTTCCAGTCGATCGGCAAGAAAGCGTCGGGCGAGAAATGCGACGCCATCGAAGGCCTGATCAAGGAAACCGACGGCATCATCGAAGAGGCAACCGGTGTGGCCAAGAATGTCGCGCTGATTGCTGCCGCCCAGGCTGTCGAGCATTACGAGATCGCCCGCTACGGCACCTTGCGCGAATGGGCCAAGGTGCTTGGTCACACCGAAGCGCACGATCTTCTGACCAGCATCCTTGACCAGGAAAAGGCCGCCAACAGCAAGCTGACCAATCTGGCCGTCTCCTCGATCAACGAGGAATAGGTTTCTGCGAGCCAGACACCATCGTAGCCGAACAGCGGGAGGGCCGGAGATGCCGGCTCTCCCGTTTTGTTGTTCGCTGGTTCAGTCGCCTTCGGTGATCCTGACCTTGTCCGGCCAGAAGGCGAAATGTCCGGCGAGTTGCCTGGAGACGTCCAGCGGCCGGTCATAGGTCCAGGCAATTTCCTCGCCGTTGAAGCTGACGTAACTGGCATCTCCCTTGAGCGGACAGTGGGTGGATTTGTCGATCGGCTTGAGCGTGACCATCACGTCCGACGCGGGGATGTAGACCGCAGGATCGTAAAGCGATTTTCCCATTTCCATGACGCGGAGCGCGTTTTGTGTCTCGGCAATCAACTCGTCGCCGACATGGACCCGCACGGTTCGCTTGATCGGTCTTATGACCATCAGGTGGTTGGGGTTCGACGGGCTTCGAAGCGCGCCGTCCAGGCCGGGGAAGTTGGTGTTGGCTGCATCTGATGTCGGCATCTTCTCACCCATTGTTCGCGCTTGGGGCCGGATAGTGGCTCTCAAGCAATTTACCCCGAAAGCATTGTGTTTGATACCGGCCCGAAGCGGCTTTGCTGGCGCTGCGAGACAGAACGTGACGCAATCAGGTGGGTGTCTGTGCCGAGCCGTGGTGTTAACATTCTGTCATGAGCCAAGATGACGAGGATGAGCTGCCGGGGTCGCCGGTGTGTTTTGCGCAGATGCTGGTTGATGGCCATGTCATCGATCCGCAGACCTGGAAGGATGTCTCGGTGTTTCGCAAGGCCGAAAGGGTGCGGCTCTATGCGGCACGGCAGGCGCTGACGGCGGATGAGCGCAAGGCGATGGCCGGGCACATCTCGGGCCGGTTGACGGAGATTCTGGGCGATATCTCAGGACGGACCCTCGCGGTGTACTGGCCGATCCGTGGCGAGATCAACCTGCGTCCGTGGATGGTGGAAGCCTGCAATCGGGGCGCGCAGATCTGCCTGCCGGTGGTGATTGCGAAGGACCAGCCGGTGGAGTTTCATCACTGGACGCCGGACTGCGCGATGGCCAAGGGCATCTGGAACATTCCGGTGCCCGCCGATGCGGTTCCGGTGGTGCCGGATGTGGTGATCGTGCCGCTGCTTGGTGTGGACGAGAACGGCTACCGGCTCGGCAATGGCGGCGGCTATTACGACCGGACGCTGGCGCGGCTGCCCGATGACCTGCTGACCATCGGCGTCGGACAGAGATTCGCCCTAATGAAGACGATCTTTCCGATGCCGTGGGACATTCCGATGAAGCAGGTGGTTCTTGGCGACGGCTCAGTGATCAATCACTCATCAAAGTGATAGTACCGCCCGGCGTCTGGCGCCGCGCGGTGTTGTCTTGTGACGCTCAGACGAAATCGACGAATTTGTTGAACGGCATTTCCCTCAGCCGTGTGCCGGTGGCGGCGAAGATGGCCCCGGCCAGGGCTGCGGCTGCCGGCGGCACCGGCGGTTCGCCGATGCCCAGGACACGCTCGCCGTTTTCAAGGCCGCGAACTTCGATCTCGGGACACTGATACATGCGCATGCCCTGGAAACTGTCGAAATTGTTCTGGTCGGCGATGCCGTCGGTGTAGGTGATCTCGCAATTCATGGCGTGGCCGAGCGCAAAGATGACGCCGCCCTTGACGAGATTGTCGAAATTGACCGGATCGACCACAGTGCCGACTTCGGCTGCGACATAGACCTTGTCGATCTTGATGCCGTCTTCGGTATTGCTGACCTCGATCACCTCGGCGCAATGGACGCCGAAGGACTGGGTCAGGGCCACGCCGCGGCCTCGGCCATTGCCGAGCACACCGTCCCAGCCGGACATTTCGCCGACCGCTTCCAGCACCTTGCGGGCCTCGGGATTGCTGCACAGGCGCAGGCGCTCTTCCAGCGGATCGGCACCAGCGGCATGGATCAGCTCATCGAGACCCGCATTGTAGAAGAAGCCGTTCGACGAGGCGCCGACCGAGCGCCAGGAGCTGATCGGCGCCAGCTCCGGTGCGCGATAGCCTGTGACGCGGTGGTTGGGGATGGCGAAGGGCTGATCCCAGGCGCCGGCCACGATCTGGCTGTCGGAGCCGGGGACCGAGAAGCCCTGGCGGACCATCTGCGAGACGACGACCGACGGCATGGCGATGCCCAGATCATAGGTCTCGACCTGGCCGTTACGGACCACGCCGCGCATCCGCGCCATGGCGATCTGGCGGGGGAAGTCGTGGCTCAAATCCTCTTCGCGCGAATAGGTCAGCTTGACCGGGGTGCCCTTCATCTGCACGGCGATTTCGGCGGCCTGCTTGACCACCTCGTCCTCCAGCCGGTGGCCGAAGCTGCCGCCCATGTAGAGCGCATGCACGGTGACGTTTTCCGGGTCGATGCCGGCAATCTTGCCGACATTGTTCTGGATGAAACGCGGGATCTGGGTGCCGGTCCAGACTTCGGCGCTGTCATCATCGATGCGGACGATGGCGTTGATCGGTTCCAACGGCGCATGGGCGAGATAGGGGGCGCGATACTCTGCCTTGACGAGTTCACCGGTTTCGGCAATCGAAATCTCGACATCGCCATCATCGCGCTTGCGGCTGTCCTGCAGGTCCTCGGTGAAGCTGGCCGAGAGTGCGCCCCAGTGCTCATCTATGGTTGCCGGGAAAGGAGCAGGGCCCCATTCGGCTTCAACAGCCTCGGCAGCCTGGAAGGCGCGCCAGGTGTTGTCTGCGATCACGGCGATGCCGCCGGTGACGGGAATAACATCCTTGACGCCACGCATTTTCAGCGCCTCGGCCGCATCGAAATTGACCAGCGGACCGGACTGTGCCGGATTGAGCTTGATCGCAGCATGCACCATGCCGTCGACCTTGTGGTCGATGCCGTAGCTTTGCGTGCCGGTGGACTTGGCGATGATGTCGACACGCTGCATCGGCTTGCCGATAAGACGCCATTCCGAGGCAGGCCGGAGTTCGATGTCCTGTGGCGGTTCGATATCAGCTGTCAGAGGGGCCAGTTCGGCATAGGAGAGAGACGTGCCGTCGGGCAGCAGCACGGCGCCGGCCTTGGTTTTCAATTCGCCAACTGCGACGCCTGATTTCTGCGAGGCGGCAAGTTTCAGCGTTTCGCGGGCCACGGCACCGGCCTGGCGCAGCTTGACGAAGCCGTCGGGCACGGTGGTCGAGCCGCCGGTGATCTGCATGCCGATCAGTTTCATCACAGACGAGAGGACGCCGTAGGCCGCATCGTTGCTGATGCCGTCTCCCGGCGCCATGAATTGCGCTGCCTCGTCGGCAAGGGCCGTGTTCCAGTAAGCGGCTGACGGCGAACCGGGATCGATCTTGACCTGGTCGAGTTCGACGTCGAGCTCTTCGGCGATCAGGGCCGCCTGTACCGAATAGGCGCCCTGGCCCTTGTCGGCGCGCGGGGTGATCAGCGTGACGCCGTCGGCATCGATACGGACATAAGGCGTGAGGGCGGCTTCGCCGTCGCCCAGATCTGCGAGCAGCGGATTGGCGTGCGGCTTTCTTACCATGTAGGCGCCAAAGGCGACGCCGCCGGCAACGGTGACAGAGCCGATCAGGAAGGCGCGGCGGGAAAATGTCTTGAGACGGCCCATATCATGCGCTCCGGAGTGTAGTGGCGGCGGATTTCAACGCTTCGCGAATGCGGGGATAGGTGCCGCAGCGGCAGAGGTTCCCGCTCATGGCGTCGTCGATGTCCTCATCGCTGGGCGACGGGTTTTCGGCGAGAAGGGCTGCAGCGGACATGATCTGGCCGGACTGGCAGTAGCCGCACTGGGCAACCTGGTGCTCGATCCAGGCAGCCTGCACGGCATGCAGGGCATCCGGGGTGCCAAGGCCATTGATGGTGGTTACTTCGCCTTCGACATCGCCAACCCATTGCTGGCAGGAGCGGGTTGCAACGCCGTCGATGTGAACGGTGCAGGCGCCGCACTGGGCGATGCCGCAGCCATATTTCACACCGGTGATGCCCAGTTCATCGCGCAGCACCCACAACAGCGGCATGTCGGGTTCGACGTCGACCTCGTGAATTTTTCCGTCTACGGTAAGTCTCATCAGCGTCTCTCCAACAGCGGCAGTGATCGTCAGGAAGGTGTACGAACATGTGGACATCGCCAGATGAGTGGCAAAACGTCCCGGCCTCGATCTAGGCAGGAAAACTATTTTACAATTATACAATAAATGTCAAGTTGATTGAGATGAACGACCGCGACCAAAAGATCCTCGACGCCGCCATTGACGTCTGCTCACGCTATGGCGTGCGCAAGACAACGATGGGGGATATCGCAGCGCAAGCCGGCATTTCGCGGCCCACGCTCTATGCGCGCTTTGCCAACAAGGACGAGATCATGGTGGCGGCGATGCAGCTGATCTCGGACCGGGTGGTGGAGGAAGTGACTCAAGCCTGGCGCTCGGCCGCGACGATCAGCGAACGCATCGATATTTTCCTCGACTGCGCCATCGTGCGGTTCTTCGACCAGATCAAGCAGATGCCGGATTCCAGCGATCTCATGGCCAGCTATTGGGACCAGGGAACCGATGCGCAATACGCTGTTGAGCAAGGCAAGGTCGATCTTCTGGTGACGCTTTTTGAAAAGCGCAGGGAAGCGCTCGCTCAAAAGGGCAGCTCTCCGGCCCAACTTGCCGAGTTCTTCTATGCCAGTTCATCGAGTTTCAAGTTTACCGCCCACGATGCCGCCCACCTGGAAAGTCTGCTTGCAACGCTCAAGCAGATCACGATGGTGATGCTGGACGAGATGTAGGGTGTGCCCTCGACTGGGGATGGCGGGTGCTCGCCGTTGATCCAGGTCAATGCGGTGACACGTGCCAGCGCCCAGATTGATAGCCAGTCGTTGATCCCCGCTGCCTGAAGGAAGTCACCATGGCCATCTCGATCAGATCCGTCTTTCTTGCCCTCTCACTGGCGGGATTTGCAGCTGTTGCAAGTGCGCCTGCATCGGCGGGCGACTGCACCGGCTATGTCGTCGGGGTGAAGCCGATCAGCCAGTACAATCACGCCCGCGGCAACGGCTTTCTCGCCGTGCGCACCGGACCCGGATCGAGTTACCAGCAGACCGGCGAAGTTTACCGCGGCGACGAGGTCTCGGTCTATGACCGGCGTGGCAACTGGTATGCGATAACCTGCATGTCGGGGCGCTGCATGCAGCCGTTGTGGGGAACGCCGATGCCGTCCGGCTGGGTGTCGCGCAAATATATCGATGCGGCGGGCGTCTGCCCCTGAACCCTCCGTCATGATCGGCATTCGCTAATGTGCGAGCCCCAGCGTCGCTGACCCAGGTCGGGCTGCACAGGGTTCGCTTGAGCGTGAGCGAACTTGCATGCTTTCAAGGCGTTAGCCGGTAGATCAGCGCGTTTACAGACAAGAAACAACAGAGATTGTCCGGCCGATGCTGAGATGGCCGGCACGTGGCCGGCTTCGGCTGACGGCGCCCGTGGCATCGGCAATGCCGGGTAGTCGGCCCAGCGTTTGTCTCGCGCCAGCGTGGCATGTCTGTCAGCGTGCGGCGTTTGGGTTGCGTGTTCGTTGCTGCACATGGCGTTGCTTCGGGTCGCGTGTTGGCGTTCACACTCCGTCCATCATTCCTAACCCTTCGTTAATCTTGACAGGATATTAATGGGACGAACTCACGGTCGAGATGGGAGTGGTTCCCATTGACGCCCATGGTGGCCCATGATATCCCAAATGCCCAAGATCAGCAGGCGGGCACCCGCCGTTTCATCCCCATTCAGGCTGCGGTTTCAGGCAGGAACCGTGAAGGTGGTTTACGCCGCCGGAGCTTCTGCGCGGGTGATGGGATGGAGGCAAAGCAGGGGATCGATGGAGTGGGGCCAACAGGCGGAAGCGGCGGTACAGAGTCATGAACCGGTTCCTGTCACATGCGACAAACAGGATCGACGCGAAGGGGCGGGTTTCCGTGCCATCGATGTTCCGTGCTGTTCTGGCGCAGGCGGCAGTCAGCGAGCTCTACGCGTGGCAGGATTTCGTGTTTCCGGCGGTCTCGATGGCCGGGCCGGAAGTGCTGGATCGCTTCGAACGGATGATCGGATCGCAGGATCCGTTCTCTGCAGAGGCCAACAAGATGTCGCTGCTCATTCATGGCGGCGGCGTGTTCATGAAGCTCGACGGCGAGGGTCGGCTTCTGGTGACGGATTTCATCCGCGATTTCACGGGCATCACCGACCGGGTGACGTTCGCGGGGCGGGGAGATCATTTTCAGCTCTGGGAGCCGACGGCATTCGAGGAAATGCAGTCGCAGGCCCGGAAAGAACGAACGGCCAGTTCCTGACCGTTCGCAACGGATGGAGAAACGGAATGGCGGCGGACATGGGCGAAGGTGAAACTGTCGTCCAAGGCGGACCTGTCCGTCACATTCCGGTTCTTCTTCAGGAGGTCTTGAGCGCGCTCGCGCCGGCCCTTGGCGAGACCATTGTCGATGGCACTTTCGGGGCAGGCGGCTACAGCGCGGCCATTCTCGAGGCAGGGGCCGATGTCATCGGTTTTGACCGCGATCCCGATGCGATTGCCGCAGGCGCGGCGATGGTGGATGCCTCTGGCGGCAAGCTCAAACTCATCCATGCCCGGTTTTCCGAATTGCTCGATCATGTCGAGGAAGCCAGCCTTGATGGCGTGGTGCTTGATATCGGCGTGTCCTCGATGCAGATCGACGAGGCGGAGCGAGGGTTCTCGTTCATGCGCGACGGGCCGCTCGACATGCGCATGGGCCAATCTGGCGTCAGCGCGGCGGACGTGGTCAACCGGGCAAAATCATCCGACATGACGCGGATTTTCGGCATTCTGGGTGAGGAGCGCAAAGCCGGACGGATCGCCCGGGCCATCGAGGCGGAACGGCAGAAGGCGCCTTTCGAGACAACGCGGCAACTGGCCGGACTGATCGAAAAGGTCTCGCCGCGCCGGCCGCAGGACAAGATCCACCCGGCCACCCGGGTGTTCCAGGCGCTGAGAACCTACGTCAATGACGAGCTTGGTGAACTGGCGCGAACCCTGTTTGCCGCCGAACGTGCGCTCAAGCCGGGCGGGCGGCTGGTGGTGGTTAGCTTCCATTCGCTCGAAGACCGCATCGTCAAGCGGTTCTTCCAGGACCGGGCCGGCAAGGCGTCCGGCTCGCGGCACCTGCCGATGGTGGCTGAGCGCCAGTCAACCTTCACCCTGATCGGCAAGCAGCCAGTCACCGCAAGCGAAGCGGAATGCGAGGTCAATCCGCGCTCGCGGTCGGCGAAATTGCGCGCCGGGCTGCGCACCGACGTGACGGCCGGAACAGCCGATGCCGATATTCTCCCCGTTCCCAACCTGGCCGCGCTTGCGGCATTCGGAGGCTGAACCATGTTGCGAACTCTCGACCTGGTGCTTGTCGGCGCAATGATCGCCGCTGCCACCATCACCTACCAGATCAAGCATCAGGCGGAAGAAAAACTGGCCGAGGTTCGCGAGTTGCAGGCACAGATCAACCTTCAGGAAGAAACCATCGACCTGCTTGAGGCGGACTGGAGCCTGCTCAACCAGCCCTCGCGCCTGCAGCGCCTGTCGACGGCCTTTGAAGCGGAACTGGGGCTAAAGACGATTGAAGCCGAGCAAATGGCCGAGCCTCATGAATTGCCCGGAAGGGCGAGCGATTTTGAACCGCAACTGGCCGAGGGCGCGACGGATGCGGAACTGACAACGGGGTCTGTGCAACGATGACAAATCTTGGGGCATTCATAGCCGGGCTTGGACCAATGGGGGATTCCGGGCGCAGCCGCGGCCGGACACCGCTTGAATTCGAAGGCGTGCGCAAGGCGCAAGGCGCGCAGGCGAAAAACCGCATCATCATCGCGATTGCCTGTTTTGCCGTATTCTACTCGGCCATCGGCGCACGGCTGGTGCAGTACGGAATGCGCTCGCCGGAGACCGTGTCGTCGATTGCCCGCGCCGATCAGCTGCTGATCTCGCGGCCCGATCTGCTCGACCGCAACGGCGAAGTGCTGGCCACCGACATTCGCACTGTGTCGCTGTTTGCCGAGCCCAACAAGATCGTTGATGCCGACGAGGCGGTCGAATTGCTGGCCACGGTACTGCCCGATCTCGACATGCGCGGCATCCACCGCAAGCTGTCGTCGAATTCGCGGTTCCAGTGGCTCAGACGCCAGCTCACCCCCAAGCAGCAAAGCCAGATCCTTTCGCTGGGTATCCCGGGCATCGGTTTCCGGCCGGAAACGCGGCGCTTCTATCCCGGCGGGCCAACGGCCTCGCATGTCGTCGGTCACGTCAATATCGACAACAAGGGCATCGCCGGCATGGAAAAATATGTCGATGGTGATGGCCTCGGCGACCTGGCGGCGGCAGGGATGACCGTCAATGAAGATCTCAAGCCGGTGCGGCTGTCGCTCGATCTCAGGGTGCAGCATGTGCTGCGTGATGAGCTTGCCGGTGCGATGGAGCGCTACAAGGCGATTGCCGCGGCCGGTGTCGTGCTCAACGTCCATACCGGCGAAGTGATCGGCATGTCATCGCTGCCTGATTACGATCCCAACAACCCGGTCGAAGCGCTGCAGAAGGACCGGCTCAACCGGATGTCGGCCGGTACCTACGAGATGGGTTCCACCTTCAAGGCCTTCACCACGGCGATGGCGCTCGATTCCGGCCTGGTGAAAATCTCGGATTCGTTCGATGCCCGCGGCTCGATCCGCATCGGTGGTTTCACCATCAAGGACTTCCATGGCAAGAACCGCGTGCTGAGCGTGCCGGAGATCTTCATCTATTCCTCCAATATCGGCACCGCCCGAATGGCCGATCTGGTCGGTATCCCGGGGCACAAGGAGTTCCTGACCAGGCTCGGCCTGCTAACCCGGATGAAGACCGAGCTGCCGGAAGTTGCGACGCCCAACCAGCCGAATGAATGGAAGAAGATCAATTCGATCACCATCTCCTTTGGCCATGGCGTGTCGACGACACCGCTGCAGACGGCCGTTGCCGCTGCGGCACTGATGAATGGCGGCAAACTGATCGAGCCGACCTTCCTGCCGCGCACGGCGGAAGAGGCGGAAAGGGTCGCGGTTCCGGTGATCCAGCCCTCGACCAGCAAGCACATGCGCGATCTGATGCAGCTCAATGCCACCAAGGGAACCGGCGGTTCGGGCTCGCGTGCCGCAGTCGAGGGTTTCCGCGTCGGCGGCAAGACCGGTACCGCCGAAAAGGTGGTCAACGGGCGTTACTCGTCCGCCGTCCGCTTCAACGCGTTTTTATCCGCCTTCCCGATCGACAATCCGGAATATGTGGTTCTGGTGGTGATTGACGAACCCAAGCCGGAAGAAGGCAAGCACTCGGCGACCGCCGGCCTGAACGCGGCTCCGACGGTGGGCGCCATCATTCGCCGCTCCGCAGCCTTTCTTGGCGTCCGGCCGCAGTTTGGAAATGACACCCAGGCATTGTCCTTGTCATACTGAAAACACATGTGGCGGGCAGGCATCGCTGATATTCATTGAACCGCCTATTTTCCCGAGAAACGAAAGACCAGAGCATTTCATGAAATTGTCCGCGTTGATCGCCGCCCTTCCAACTGGATCCATCGCCGTTCCGCAAGCCGCGGATACCGAGCTTCCCGTGACCGGATTGACGGCTGACAGCCGGATGGTCGAGCCGGGCAACCTGTTCTTCGCGCTTGCGGGCGTGAAGACGGATGGCGCACGGTTTGTTGCCCAGGCGGCATCCAAAGGTGCGGTCGCCGTTGTCGCCGGTCATGACGCCATACTTGCCGACCCGACTTTGCCTGTGCTCCGGGCAGACGACCCGCGGCAGGCGCTGGCACGCGCGGCTGCCGCCTTTTACGGCCCGCAACCGCGGGTGATGGCGGCGGTGACCGGAACCGCGGGCAAGACCTCGGTTGCGTCTTTCCTGCGCCAGATCTGGGCCCATGCCGGCGAGCAGGCGGCGATGCTGGGCACCACCGGCGTGACAGCTCCTGGCCGCACCGACTATGGCACGCTGACGACGCCGGATCCGGTCGCGCTGCACCGGCTGCTGGCGGAGCTTGCCAGCGAAGGCGTGACACATGCAGCCATGGAGGCCTCGAGCCACGGGCTTGACCAGCGCCGCCTCGACGGGGTTTCGCTCAGTGTCGCGGGTTTTACCAATCTGGGCCGTGACCACATGGATTATCACGCCAGCATGGATGACTACATGGCCGCCAAGATGCGGCTGTTCGATACGCTGCTGCCCAAGGGCATGCCGGCGGTGATCTTTGCCGATGATCCCTGGTCGGAAAAGGCCGTCGAGGTGGCCGAGCGGGCCGGCGCGCGGGTGCTGACCGTGGGCCGCAAGGGCGGCTTCCTGAGCCTCAAGCGGGTTGAACATCTGCGTCACAAGCAGGTGCTGGAAGTGCACATGGAAGGCCGGATTTTCGAGGTTGACCTGCCGCTGGCCGGTGATTTCCAGGTTTCCAACGCGCTGGTGGCGGCGGGAATGGCGATTGCCTCGGGCACGTCGGCAGATCAGGTGATGGCGGCACTCGAGCACCTGACCGGAGCCTCCGGGCGGCTGGAACTGATCGGCTCGACACCGCAAGGGGCGCCTGCCTATGTCGATTATGCACACAAGCCCGAGGCGCTGGAGAACGTGCTCGAGGCGGTGCGACCGTTCACCACCGGCCGGGTGATCGTGGTGTTTGGCTGCGGCGGCGACCGGGATCGCGGCAAGCGGCCGATCATGGGTGATATCGCCATGCGGCATGCCGACGTGGTGATCGTCACCGACGACAATCCGCGCTCGGAAGATCCGGCATCAATCCGCGCCGAGATCATGGCCGCAGCCAGTGGGGCGACGGAGATCGGCGACCGGGCAACGGCGATCAGCACGGCAGTTTCCATGCTCGACGCAGGCGACACCCTGATCGTCGCCGGCAAGGGGCATGAAGAGGGTCAAATCATCGGAGAGAAGGTTCTGCCGTTCTCCGATCACACCGAAATTCGCAAGGCACTGGAGGAACTCAAGGCATGAGCATGCTGTGGACCTCACAAGAGATGATCGAAGCCATGGACGGGCGTCCCGTGGGCGCCCTGCCTGACGGCGTGAATGGCATTTCCATCGACAGCCGCACGGTCGGCGAGGGCGATGCCTTCTTCGCCATCAAGGGCGACCGGTTCGACGGGCATGACTTTGCCAGCGTGGCGGTGGCCAATGGCGCCGGCCTGCTGGTGGTGTCGGAATCGAAGCTGCCGGCGCTTGGCCGGCTGACTGCGCCGATGATCGTGGTCAACGACGTACTGGCTGCGCTCGAGGATCTGGGGCGGGCTTCACGGGCACGCAGCGAAGCCAAAATCATCGCGGTGACCGGCTCGGTGGGCAAGACCTCGACCAAGGAAATGCTGCGCCATGTGCTCGAACCTTCAGGCGAAGTGCATGCCTCCGTGGCGTCCTTCAACAATCACTGGGGCGTGCCGCTGACGCTGGCGCGGATGCCGGCGAGCACCGCCTATGGCGTGTTCGAAATCGGCATGAACCATCCCGACGAGATCCGGCCGCTGGTCAAGATGGTCAAGCCGCATATCGCGATCATCACCACGGTGGCGGCTGCGCATATGGGAAACTTCAAGAACCTGACCGAGATCGCGGCGGCAAAAGCGGAGATCATGGAAGGGCTCGTTGAAGACGGCCATGTGCTGCTCAACCGCGACAACGAAAAATATGGCTGGCTCAAGAAGCGCGCCGGCGAGCTGGGTGTCGCCCATGTCCTCTCCTTCGGTGAGAACAGCAAGGCCGATTATCGCCTGCTCAATTGCAAGCTGTTGCCGGATTGCTCGACCATCACGGCGCGGATCGGCAGTGACGAGGTTGCTGTCAAGATCGGTGCGCCCGGTCGCCATCACGTGCAGAACGCGCTTGCCGTTCTCGGCGCGGTGCAGCTCTCCGGCGCCAATCTCGCCAAGGCCAGTCATGCGCTTGCCGCTCTCTCGGCTGAAAAGGGGCGCGGCGCGCGGCACAGCCTGAAGATCGGTGACGGCAGTTTCGTGCTGATCGACGAAAGCTACAATGCCAATCCCGCCTCGATGCGCGCCGCGCTCGAGCTGCTGCGCGACACGCCGGTGCGGCTCAGGGGCCGCCGCATCGCGGTGCTGGGCGACATGCTGGAAATGGGACGGTTTTCCGAGCAGGTGCATCGTGACCTGGCTGCCTCACTGGCGGAAACGGGAGCAGATCTGGTCTGTCTCGCGGGGCCGGAAATGCGGGCGCTGCGCGACGAGTTGGGAACAAATATCGAGACGGTCTACCGCGAAGAGGCAACCGAGCTGGCGGACCATCTCAAGTCGGTTATCAGGGATGGCGACGTGGTGATGGTCAAGTCGTCGCTCGGCATCGGCTTCGGTCGCATTGTCAAGGCGTTGCTTGACAAGTACCCGCTGCTGACTGACAGCAGCACGCAAGATTAAAGATATCGGGGACCGAACTCATGCTCATCTGGTTGGTGGATCTGGCGGACAAGGTCCAGTTTTTCAATCTTTTCAGATACATCACCTTCAGAACCGGTGCGGCGATGTTCACTGCGGCGTTGATCGTGTTCCTGTTCGGACCGCGAATCATCGCCTCGCTGAAGGTGCGCCAGGGCCGGGGACAGCCAATCCGCGCCGACGGACCGCAGACGCATTTTCTCAAGGCCGGCACGCCGACCATGGGCGGGTTGATGATCCTGGCGGGCATTGTCGGCTCGTCGCTGTTGTGGGCGGACCTGTCGAGCGTCTACGTCGTCACCACGCTCCTGGTGACGCTCGGCTTCGGTGCGATCGGCTTTTATGATGACTATCTGAAGGTCACCAAGCAGAGCGATAAGGGGTTTTCCGGCAAGGCTCGGCTCGGGCTTGAATTCATTATCGCAGGTCTGGCGGTGTTTTTCATCATGCAGGCCTCGATGGCGGCAACCACGGTCAATGGCTCGACCTTCGGCTCCTCGATCGCCTTTCCGATCTTCAAGGATCTGCTTCTTGACCTGGGCTGGTTCTTCATCGCCTTTGGCGCCTTCGTGATCGTTTCAGCCGGCAACGCGGTTAACCTGACCGATGGTCTCGACGGGTTGGCGATCGTGCCGGTGATGATCGCCGCAGCTTCGTTCGGCGCCATCGCCTATCTCGCCGGCAACGCGGTGTTCGCCAATTACCTGCAGATCCATTTCGTGCCCGGCACCGGCGAACTGGCGGTGATCCTGGGTGCGGTGATCGGCGCGGGCCTCGGCTTTCTCTGGTTCAATGCGCCGCCGGCGGCAATCTTCATGGGCGACACCGGATCGCTGGCGCTTGGCGGCCTGATCGGCACGGTGGCTGTCGCCACCAAGCACGAGATTGTCATGGCCATTATCGGCGGTCTGTTCGTGATCGAGGCACTCTCGGTGATCATCCAGGTTGGCTGGTTCAAGCTGACCGGCAAGCGGGTGTTCCTGATGGCGCCGATCCACCACCATTTCGAAAGACTTGGCTGGACCGAAAGCCAGGTCGTGGTCCGGTTCTGGATCATTGCGGTCGGGCTGGCGATGCTCGGTCTTGCGACGCTGAAGCTGAGATAATTGATGATCGCGGCTTCCACATTTCGCGGCCGGCGGGTGGCGCTGTTCGGTTTGGGCGGATCGGGGCTGGCGACCGCGAAGTCGCTTGTCGCGGGAGGCGCGGATGTGTCGGCATGGGACGACAACCCGGCCCAGGTCGAGGCGGCAAAGGGCGCGGGGATTCCGGTCGCAGATCTTCGCGATCTGGACTGGGGTTCGCTCGATACGCTGGTTCTCGCTCCGGGCGTGCCTCTGACCCATCCCAAGCCGCATTGGACGGTGGAACTCGCCAACAGCCACGATGTCGAAATTATCGGTGATGTCGAGATCTTCGTGCGGGAACGCCGCGCGCAGGCGCCGGGAAGCCCGTTCATCGCCATCACCGGGACCAACGGAAAATCCACCACCACGGCGCTGATTGCTCACCTGATCGCGCATAGCGGCCGTGATGCGCAGCTGGGCGGCAATATCGGAACCGCGGTGCTGACGCTTGCACCGCCGGCGGCCGAGCGGGTGCATGTGGTCGAGTGCTCGTCCTACCAGATCGATCTGGCGCCTTCGCTCGACCCGAGCGCCGGACTGCTGCTCAACCTGACGCCCGACCATCTCGACCGGCATGGCTCGATGCAGCACTATGCCGACGTCAAGGCGCGGCTTGTGGCGCAGAGCGATGTTGCGATCATAGGTGTCGATGACGAATGGTGCCGCGGCATTGCCGACAATCTGGAAAGCCAGGCTGGAACCGTCGTGCGGATTTCCAAGGATCATGCTCTGGAGGATGGCCTGTTTGCGCAAGGGGCACTGATCCGCCAGAGCAAGGCCGGCGTGGTCCATGATCTGGCTGATCTGGACGGTATCGCCACGCTGCGCGGAGCGCACAATGCTCAGAATGCGGCGGCGGCCATTGCCGCCTGCCAGGCGGTTGGGCTGAGCGAAGATGAAATCCGCGCCGGTCTGGCCGCATTCCCCGGCCTCAAGCACCGGATGCAGCCAGTGGCGCGGTGCGGCCGTGTGGTCTTCGTCAATGATTCCAAGGCAACCAATGCGGAAGCCGCGGCCCCGGCATTGCAGAGTTTTGAGCCGATCTACTGGATCGCCGGCGGACTGCCCAAGGAGGGCGGCATTGCAGCCCTGGAGCCGTTTTTCCCGCGCATTGCCAAGGCCTACCTGATCGGCGAAGCCGCGGCCGGGTTTGCCGCCACCATCGGCGCGCATGCCCCCTTCGAGATCTCGGACACGCTCGACAATGCAGTGGCTGCAGCGGCTCGAGATGCAGCCTCCGATACAGCCGCGATGCCGGCTGTGCTATTGTCTCCGGCCTGTGCCAGCTTCGATCAGTACCGCAATTTTGAGGTCAGGGGTGACGCCTACGTCAGCCTCGTGTCTGGTCTGGATGATATTGAAATGCTCATCGATGTCGAAAACATTGGAGAACATCATGGTTAGCCGCGTTGAACGTGGGCCGGTCGCCGACTGGTTCTGGACCATAGATCGCCTGTTTCTTGCGGCGTTTATCGGCCTGATGGGGATTGGCCTGATGTTGTCCTTTGCAGCCAGCCCGGCGGTGGCCGAAAGGCTCGGACTGGACAGCTTCCATTTCGTCGAGCGTCATGGCGTGTTCCTGCTGCCTGCGCTTGCGGTGATGGTCGGGGTGTCGTTTCTGAACCCGCGCCAGGTCAGGCGCAGTGCGCTGTTCCTGCTGGTGGCGTCCATCGTGATGATGATGATGGCGTTGTTCTTCGGGGTCGAGATCAAGGGATCGCGGCGCTGGATCTCGATTCTGGGCATTTCCGTCCAGCCATCTGAGTTCATGAAGCCCGCCTTCGTGGTGATCTGTGCCTGGCTGTTCTCCGAACGCTCGCGGCATCCGGAAATCCCCGGCAACCTGTTTGCCATCATCCTGTTCGGTATCGTGGCCGCCTTGCTGGTTGCGCAACCCGACCTGGGGCAGACCATGCTGACGGCTGCGGTCTGGGGCGGGATGTTCTTCATGGCCGGCATGTCGTGGTTCTGGATTGCGCTGCTGGGCGGACTTGCCATTGCCGGGTTCATCTCGGCCTATTTCATGTTCCCGCACGTGGCCGAGCGCATCAACGGCTTCCTGTTCGGCGAGGGCGACAGCTTCCAGGTCGACACTGCGCGCGAGGCGATCATCCGGGGTGACTGGCTGGGACAGGGCCCGGGCGAGGGCACGATCAAGCGGATTCTGCCCGACAGCCACACCGACTTCGTCTTCTCGGTCGCGGCCGAGGAATTCGGCATCATCTTCTGCATGGTGCTGGTGCTGTTGTTCGGCTTCGTGGTCATTCGCGGGCTGATCCGCGCGGGCCAGGAGCAGGACGATTTTACCCGGCTGGCAGTGGCCGGGCTGTCGCTGCTGATCGGCTTCCAGTCGTTCATCAATATCGGCGTCAATCTCGAACTGCTGCCGGCCAAGGGCATGACGCTGCCGCTGATTTCCTATGGTGGCTCGTCGATGATTGCAGTCTCGATCACCGCCGGTTTCGTGCTGGCGCTGACACGGCGCAGACCCGAGAGCCGAGCGCAGCCACGGACGGTCTACCGTCCCATGGCGAGCGTGGCGGCGGAATAGGATCATGGTGGAAAGCAAGCTTTTTCTGCTGTCTGCGGGCGGCACCGGTGGACATCTGTTTCCGGCGCAGGCGCTGGCGCACGAGCTGACGGCGCGCGGTCACCGGGTTCACCTGGTCACCGACAGCCGCGCCGAGCGGTTCGCCGGCAAGTTCCCCGCCTCGGAGATCCACGTGGTGCGTTCCGCCACCATCGGCTCGAAAAATCCGATCAAGGTGATCAAGTCGCTTTGGACCCTGTTCAAGGGCGTGCGCGAAGCAGGCGCCTTGCTGCGCGAGATCCGGCCGGATGCGGTGATCGGATTTGGCGGTTATCCGACCATCCCGCCCTTGCTGGCGGCATCCAATGCCGGTCTGCCAACCATGCTGCATGAGCAGAATGCGGTGATGGGACGGGCCAACAAGGCTCTGGCCTCCCGGGTCAAGGCCATTGCCGGCGGCTTCCTGCCCGAGGGCAAGGGACGTTACGCCGACAAGACCGTGGTGACCGGCAATCCGGTGCGGCCGGAGGTGATCACTGCGGCCGCGATCCCTTACGTCCCCTCGCTTGAGGGGGAGCGGTTCCGGCTGGTGGTGTTTGGCGGCAGCCAGGGCGCTCAGTTCTTTTCCGACGCCATTCCCTCGGCCATTTCCCTGTTGCCGGAGGAACTCAGGGCACGGCTGGAACTGACCCAGCAGGCACGGCGGGAAGACGAGGCGCAGGTGCGGGCGCGGCTCGAGGACATGGGTGTGAAGGCCGAGGTGTCTCCGTTCTTCACTGATATGGCGGCGCGCATTGGCGCTGCGCATCTTGTTGTTTCGCGGTCCGGCGCTTCGACTGTCTCCGAGATTGCCGTGATCGGCCGTTCCGCCATTCTGGTGCCATATCCCTTTGCACTTGACCACGACCAGGCAGCCAATGCCCAGGCGCTGATGGCCAAGGGCGGCGCCAGCGTGGTCAAGCAGTCTGATCTTTCGGCCCAGCTTCTTTCCGACATGATTGCCGACCGCATGAACGATCCCGCCGGGCTGGCCTCGACCGCCGCTGCCGCCCAGGCCACGGGAAAACCCGACGCCGCGCGCTTGCTTGCCAATCTGGCAGAAGCTATTGCGGAGGGCGTCAGTGTAGATCAATTCAGGAGTTCGACCGCATGAAGATGCCACAAACCATCGGCCTGGTGCATTTTGTCGGCATCGGCGGCATCGGCATGAGCGGTATTGCCGAGGTGCTGCACAATCTCGGCTACAAGGTGCAGGGCTCGGACCAGTCGGAAAGCGCCAATGTGCAGCGGCTGCGCGACAAGGGCATCGAAGTCCATATCGGTCACTCCGCCGCCAATCTGGGCGACGCGGAAGTGGTGGTGGTCTCGACCGCGATCAAGAAAAACAATCCCGAACTGATGGCAGCGCGCGAGCGGCTGTTGCCGGTGGTGCGCCGGGCCGAAATGCTGGCCGAGCTGATGCGCTTCCGTAATGCGATTGCCATTGGCGGCACCCACGGCAAGACCACGACGACATCCATGGTGGCGACGTTGCTTGAAGCCGGCGGGCTTGATCCGACCGTGATCAACGGCGGCATCATCAATGCCTACGGCACCAATGCCCGCATGGGCGAGGGGGAATGGATGGTGGTGGAGGCCGATGAAAGCGACGGCACTTTCCTCAAGCTGCCGGCAGACGTTGCCGTCATCACCAATATCGATCCCGAACACCTTGATCACTACGGCACCTTTGACGCGGTGCGTGCGGCGTTTCGGCAATTTGTCGAGAACGTGCCGTTTTACGGCTTCGGCGTGATGTGCCTCGACCACCCGGAAGTGCAGGCGCTGGTCAGCCGGATCGAGGACCGCCGGGTCATCACCTATGGCGAGAATCCGCAATCGGATGTCCGCTATTCAAACCACCGCATGGACGGGCCGGTTTCGGTGTTCGACGTGGTGATCCACAAACGCAAGACCGGCGAAGCCATCGAGCTCAAGGATCTGCGGCTGCCGATGCCCGGCAAGCACAATGTCTCCAATGCAGTTGCCGCGATCGCCGTGGCGTCGGAACTCGGGCTGACACCGGACCAGATCGCCAAGGGGCTGGGCCAGTTTGGCGGCGTGAAGCGGCGCTTTACCAACACCGGCAGCTGGAATGGCGTCGAGATCTTCGACGATTACGGCCACCACCCGGTCGAGATCAAGGCGGTGCTGTCGGCAGCGCGTGACGCTTGCCAGGGCCGTGTGATCGCGGTTGCCCAGCCGCACCGCTACTCCCGGCTTGAAAGCCTGTTCGATGAATTTTCCGCCTGTTTCAACGATGCCAACACGGTGATCATAGCGCCGGTCTACGCTGCCGGCGAGGATCCGATCGAAGGCATCGATTCGGCGTCCCTGGTCTCGAGCATGAAGGCCGGCGGTCACCGCGATGCACGGCTGATAGACGGCCCGTCCGCACTTGCGCCGCTGGTTGCCGAGATCGCCAAGCCGGGCGATTACGTCGTCTGTCTTGGCGCCGGCACGATCACGCAATGGGCCAACCAGCTGCCCAAGGAACTCAATGCGCTGAAGCCTGTGACAGGGGACAATGCATGAAGCCGCTGCAGGTCGACGGAGAAAAACTGCTGGCATCGCTCGAGGGCAAACTCGGCGATGTCCGCGGACGGCTGACGCCGAATGCCGAGATGTCGAAGGTGACATGGTTCCGCACCGGCGGTCCGGCGGAAGTGCTGTTCCAGCCGGTTGATGAAGATGATCTGTCTGCCTTTCTGGCCGTGCTGCCGGAAGAGGTTCCGGTGCTGCCGGTCGGGATCGGCTCCAACCTCCTGGTGCGCGACGGCGGCATTCCGGGTGTTGTCATCCGGCTGTCAGCCAAAGGTTTTGGCCGCGCCGAGCAGGTGTCGGATACACGGCTTGCGGCGGGAGCGGTCTGTCCCGACAAGCATCTGGCGGCGCTGGCGCTCGAAACCGGGCTTGGCGGGTTTCATTTCTACCACGGCATTCCCGGCGCCATCGGCGGCGCTTTGCGGATGAATGCCGGCGCCAATGGCGTGGAAACACGCGAGCGGGTGGTCGAGGTGCACGCGATTGACCGCAAGGGCGCGCGGCACGTGCTGTCGAATGCTCAGATGGGCTACGCCTACCGGCATTCTTCGGCACCGAAGGACCTGATCTTCACCCGCGCCATCTTCGAAGGCACGCCTGTCGACAAGGAGCAGATCCGGGCAGACATGGATGCCGTGCAGCATCACCGGGAGACGGTGCAGCCGATCCGCGAGAAGACCGGCGGCTCGACCTTCAAGAACCCGGAAGGGACGTCGGCCTGGAAGGAAATCGACAAGGCCGGCTGCCGCGGGCTGACCGTCGGCGGGGCGCAGATGTCGCCGATGCACTGCAATTTCATGATCAACACCGGCACGGCCTCGGGCTATGAGCTTGAGAACCTTGGCGAAACCGTCCGCGCTCGCGTGCTGGAGACTTCCGGGATCCGGCTCGAATGGGAGATCAAGCGGCTCGGCCTGTTCGAACCCGGACAGGTGGTGCAGGAATTTCTCGGCCAGATGGTGTGAAAAAAGTGGTGGCGGCTTAGGCGGGTCGTGTCGGCACTGATCGCGATCGCGGAAGCAAAATGTTAAGACTGTCCTTCTAGCATACCCCGGATTTAAGGGGATGATTTTATGGTCGGTCTCGCCCGCGCATGGATAGTCAAACAGCTTATGTTTGGCGGGTTTGACTCCTACCGCGATGTCTGCCGCAAGTCGCTCTGGGTGTCGCTGAAGGTGTCTGCGCTCGCCTACGGTCTCAATCTGTGCGCCCATTTCCTGCTCTATGGCCTGAACCTGATGCCTTACAGCATGGAAAAGGCACTGATCATCGCGACGGTGCTGACGCCTCCGATCACTTTTGTGCTGGCGATCCTGGCCTATATCTCTGTCGGTTTCGCCATCCACGATCTGGGGGTGTCGCGGGCAGAGCTTGAACGGCTGAGCCGCACCGATACCCTGTCCGGGCTGCCCAACCGGCGGGCGTTTCTTGAACTTTTTGACCGCTTTGAAGGTGAAAAGGCGTTGCTTGTCTTCGACATCGACCGGTTCAAGTCTGTCAATGACAATTATGGGCATCTCGTCGGAGACGAGGTCATCATCAAGGTCGCCAACATGCTGACGACGGTGTTCGGTGACAGATGTGTATGCGCCAGGATCGGCGGGGAGGAATTCGCGGTTTTTTGCAGTGGCATGGCCTTCGCCGAGTTTGCGGTGCTTGGCGAGAGCGCGCGCCGCAGCGTGGCGGCGATGCAGATCAACGCCTCTGGCAAGACGTTCACGGTGACCATGTCGGGCGGTCTCACTCGTGCCCGGCCGGGGCAGGGGTTCAGTGAGGTGTTTTCGCGTGCCGACAAATCGCTCTATCTCGCCAAGTCCAGCAGCCGCAATCGCATTGTTCTTTACAGTGGCGGTGAAGACGGCAAGCAGGAAGCTCGCACCGACAAAGCGGAAATGACCGAAAGCGCAGTCGCCTGAAACCAGGCCTGATGGGCGGCGCGTAACGTCAGGTTCGAGACTGCGATGGAGCACGGAGCCGGATGCGATTGGACGGGGTACCCAGGTGCTCCGGCAGGAACCGGATTTCTGACTTTACCTGAATTTACCAAAGCGCCGGTGGGGTTGAGCGCTGCAGGGCTTGAATCAAGTCACAACGTTGTCCGTGACTATCCTGGGCACTCAGGCTGTATGCGACTGCTCGGTCGTGTGGTCGCCGATGCGATTGTCCTGGGTGTTGATCGTTTCCAGTACCTGGGCGACGGGCATTGGCTTGCCGTAGAGATAACCCTGGATCAGGTCAGGCTGGAGATCGGACAAAATCACCATCTCGTCCTGGGTCTCGACTCCCTCGAGCACGCAGCGCAGATCGAGTTTGCGGCACAGTTTGATGATGCCGGCAACAATTTCGCGTGACGTGACGCTGTGGGAGACCTTGCGCACGAAGCTGCGATCGATCTTGACCTTGTCGAGGGGGAGCTGGTCGAGATATTCGAAACTCGAATACCCAGAGCCGAAATCATCGAGAGCAACCTTGCACCCGGCACCCCTTAATGCTGCAAGCAGGGTCGTTGAGGTCTCGAGATCGGACATCACTGCGGTTTCGGTGATCTCGAACTCGATGCGGCTGGGTGCGATACCGGAGCGCAAGACCTGCCCCAGCAGTGAAAGGATGAAGGCGCGATCGGATATGTCCTGAGCCGAGAGGTTGAATGACAGGCTGATGTCGCTGGGCCACATTGCGAGCTCGGCAAGGCCCTTCTTGAACAGGATGTCGGTGACCCTGCGGATATGACCTGACCGTTCTGCGGCGCAGATGAACTTGTCCGGACGGACGAGGCCAAGCCGCGGGTTCTCCCAGCGCGCAAGTGCCTCGAAGCCAACCACCCTTTGCAGCTTGGGCGAAAATTGCGGCTGGAACAGCAGAAACAGTTCCTTTTCCAGATCGCCTTCGCGCAATTCGCGCTCGATGGCGATTGCCTGCTGCATTTCCTCATCTTCGTCGGTGTTGAAGAGAATGCATCGGCCGCGGCGGTGGCTCTTGGCCTTGTAAAGCGCAAAATCGGCCTTCTCGTAAAGCTGAGCCGACGAGCTGCCCATGCTGGGGAATTTGGAAAACCCGGATGAAACGCCGACGCTCAGTTCCATCCTGTCGACAGGATAGGGCTGACTGATCGAATTGATGACCCTGGCGCCGAAGCGTTCGATCTCTTCCTCGGACAGGTCGCCTTCGACGATGGCGATGAATTCATCGCCGCCGATACGGCCGAAGGAGACACCGGGGATGTCCAGCGAGGTCGCCCGCTCAACGACAGCACACAAGAGTGTGTCGCCAACCACGTGACCGTAGACATCATTGATCGCCTTGAAACCATCAAGATCGAAGATACCCATCCAGAATGGACGATTGTCGGAAATGTAGTAGTCGAGTTTCTGGAATACAGCGCGGCGGTTGGGGATGCCGGTGAGCATGTCGGTGTCGGCCAGGCGCTGGGCTTTGGTGGCAAGCCGGTCGGCAAGCAGCCGGGCATCGATCTGACGCAGGATGGCCTTGCGCAACAGCGAGGCCATGCCGAAAGCGGCAAAAGCCGTGGCAACACCGATGGAGACGTATTGGCCGAACAGTTCAAGCGGAAGACTGGAGGCGAACCAGTAAAGTGTGGCCAGAGACAAGGCGACACAGAACATGGTGATGCGCAGGGTCACGCCGGTGGTTGAGAAGACCACGGCCATAAGGGCAAAGTAGATCAGCTTGGACTGTTCGAAATTGATCAGGAGATAGGTCAGAACATTGATGTAGATCAGCATGTTCGCAAACAGCCCCGAAAGCTCGAGGTTGATGTAGGTGATCTTGCCTTTGACCACGACGTATCGGCGCAAAAGAATGAAGCACAGCGCGGTCACGGCGCTGATCCCGGCCAGTATGGCAAGCGACGCTCCGGTTTCGTCTTTCCAGTGTGCCCAGGTGATGTAGGCGTAATAGGCAGCGCCGGGAAGCAGAAAGCTTCGGACGATTGGGCCGTAAGCCTCTGCCACGGCCTGGCGCCGGACAGGATCGATCGATGTCTTGTAGGCGGCCAGCAGGCTTGCAATCTTCATTGAACGTTCTCTTTCAGATCAGCTGGCTCGGTCATCGCATCGAGTTGTTTCCAGCAAGATTGAGGTACACTCAGGTTGCAAATATCCGTGAATTGCAGGAAGCAGACCGGGTCGGAAGATCGGACCCTCAAGGCTCTGTTCTGCGCTCCGGATCTGTTCATCCTGGCTGTCCACCTCACTCTTGATGGACGTATATTAAAATACAAATATTAATGTACAGTATTTAAACTGATGATAACGAATGAAGACCAAGCCTGGTTGATGCTTTAGATGAAGTTGCTATCTTGTGGTGAGAAATTGTATTGATGCACCCCGCTGTGGTGCCCGCTGTTTTTGCTCAACTTTGCTGAGCGCTGAAAGCCTGCCTGTTCAACATCTGTCGCCTGCCTGATCGGGATTTGTACGGGCTAAGCTTCCTGGTGTTCAGGCGCGTGAGTGTTCACAGGCTTCCGTTAGCGGTTTGAAATTCTCCTGGCGCCTGCTGGCTGATGGTCAGCACTTTGATGCATGATTGCGCTCAGGCTGATCTGGCCTCGTCGATAATGAGCTGCCGCTGGTTCGAAATCATCTGCCAAGCATCCTGTCCGCTCATCGGCCTGCCGTACAGGTAACCCTGAATCAGATCCGGATGAAGCGGGGCCAGAAGCGCCATTTCCTCTTCGGTTTCAACACCTTCGAGAACGCAGCGCAGCTCGAGCTCGCGGCACAGGCCGATGATGCCGGCCACTATCAAGCGGCTTGTCTTGCTGTGGCGGACCTTGCGGATGAAGCTTCTGTCGATCTTGACCTTGTCGAGCGGCAGTTCATCAAGATACTCGAAACTGGAATAGCCGGAACCAAAGTCATCCAGTGCGATCTTGCAGCCGCTGGCCCGAAGTTTCTCGATGATGGCGCTCGACGCGGCGAGATCCGACATGACGGCGGTCTCGGTGATCTCGAATTCGAGACGGGTCGGCGAAATGTCGGTCTTCATGATCTGGCCCAGAAGCGACAGAACAAATGTCTGGTCGGATACGTCCCGGGCCGAAAGGTTGAATGACAGGCTGATGTCGTCGGGCCATTGGGCGAGTTCTGCCAGAGCCTTGCGGAACAGAATGTCGGTCACCTTCTGAATGTGGCCGGAACGCTCGGCGACGCGGATGAAATGATCCGGTCTGACCAGACCGAGCCTCGGGTTTTGCCAGCGGGCCAGGGCTTCGAAACTGACAACGCGTCGCTCATGCGGCGAATATTGCGGCTGGAAGAGTAGATACAGTTCTTCCTCCAGGTTGCTTTCCCGCATTTCCCGCTCGATGGCGATTGTGTGTTTCATTTCCTCGTTTTCGTCGGTGTCAAACACCATGCACCGGCCGCGATGCTGGGTCTTGGCCTTGTAGAGGGCGAAATCCGCCTGCTCGTAAAGCTGGGCGCTGTCGGCCCCCGTGTTGGGGAAATGAGTAAAGCCTGCTGATGCTCCCACCGTGAGTTCGAGGCGGTCAATGAAGTAGGGCTCGGCAATCGCGCGAATCCGGCTGTCGATAATCTGCTTGAGTTCCGGCTCGGAGATGTCGCCAGGCAGAATGACGACGAATTCGTCGCCGCCGATACGTCCGAATGTGACGCCTTCAGACAGCATCTCATTGCCCCGGTCGACTGCTGCGCGCAAAAGCCGGTCGCCGACAATATGGCCATAGACATCGTTGACGCCCTTGAAGCCGTCGAGATCGAAGATCCCCAGCCAGAACGGCCTGCGCTGTTCGACAAACTGGTCGATCTTCTCGAATATCGCGCGGCGGTTTGGAACCCCTGTCAGCATGTCGGAATCGGCAAGGGCCCGGGCCTTTACGGTCAATTCATCGGCAAGCAGACGGGCGTCAATCTGGCGGATGATGGCGCGCCTGAGCAACCCGGCCATGCTGATGGCTGCAAAGGCCGTCGCCACGGCAATCGAAGCGTATTCAGCGTACAGGTCACTGGGGAGAGAGGAAGCGAACCAGAAAAGGGTCCCCAGCGTTAGCGACACGCTCAGCAGCATCGTTCGAATGGTGACGCCGGTGATTGCAAAAATGAATGCCAGAACGACAAAATAGATGTAGCGCGTCTGGACGTTGTAGACGAGTAGATAGCTCACCAGATTGAAATACATGAACAGGTGCATCATCTGGGTCAGGGCTTCGAGGCGGCCGAGCGAGAGTTTGGGGTTTTGGGCCAGGAAACGGTGAGACAGGTAGAAGCTGAAAGCAGTGATGACACTGATAAGCGAGTACATCACCAGGATCGAACCGGTTTGCGTTTGCCAGTGCTCCCAGGTCACAAACAGGTAATAGGCGCAAGCAGGAATCAGGATCGGCCGGAGAATGGGGATATAGGTTTCCGTGATTGCCTGCCGCCTTGCAGATTCCTCCGGCTTTCTGAAGTGGCTGAGCAGAGTTGCAAAATTCATGGAAAAGCGTCTTTCGATTGAGCCGCCAGCGCCAGATCCGGTTTGGTCCGGGCAGCCTTTCTGCTGCGCTCGTACAGGCCTCTTCCGCGCTGTCCGGTAAGCGAGATGTGTGTGCGGCAGCGGTTGGCGGCGATCTCTGCATCAGTCATGCCGACATCTATATATTAGCGTCATTTAACATGTCGTTATTCCAAAGCACTGCATTTCATTGGTTTTCACGTCGCTCGAGCGGGTCGGTGACGGCGTGACTGTTACGCGGTCACGCGGCTGCGCACGGAGCGCCGTCCGAGGTGGGACCGAGACGTCTCGTTTGGTTTTGCCGTCAAATTTCGGGTCTTGGTTGCATATCGCTGCCGGAGGGCGGTTTGGCGCAATCTTCGTTTGCTAAAGTTGGCAGCAAGGCTGCGTCGGCTTCTGCCAAATATCTGACTTGATGGGTATCTAGAGCTGCGCATGCCCGCTGGGCGTCCGGCCGGGTTTGATATGGGGAAATGACATGACCGCTGAGAAAGCAAAAAAACACGTGGCCGTATTGCTTGGCGGTTTTTCTTCCGAACGGCCAGTCAGCCTGTCGTCAGGGGCGGCCTGTGCCGATGCGCTGGAAGAGGGCGGTTACCAGGTGACGCGTGTCGATGTGGGGCCGGATGTTGCCTCAGTGCTGGCTGAGCTCAAGCCCGATGTCTGCTTCAATGCGTTGCACGGCCCTTATGGCGAAGACGGCACGATACAAGGCGTTCTGGAGTATCTCGGCATTCCCTATACCCATTCCGGCGTGACCGCCTCGGCGCTGGCGATGGACAAGCGGTTGTCGAAAATTGTTGCCAAGGCGGTGGGTATTCCGGTGGCCGAATCCAAGGTGATGAACCGGCACGATTTCACATCGGCGCACCCGATGGCGCCGCCCTACGTGGTCAAGCCGGTCAATGAGGGGTCGAGTTTCGGCGTCGTCATCGTAAGTGAAGGCCAGTCGCATCCGCCGCAGGTCATCACCTCGAAAGACTGGAAATATGGCGATACCGTCATGGTCGAGCGCTATATCTCGGGCCGTGAACTGACCTGCACGGTAATGGGGGATGTGGCGCTGGCGGTGACCGAAATCGTGCCGCAAGGACACAGCTTCTACGATTACGATTCCAAATACGTCGCGGGGGGCTCCAAACACGTTTGCCCGGCAGAAATTTCACCAATTGTTTACCAAAAAATACGTATGTTGGCTTTGAAGGCGCATCAAGCGATCGGCTGTCGCGGCGTGAGCAGGTCCGATTTCCGTTATGATGACCGTTTCTCCGAGGACGGAGAGGTCATCTGGCTGGAAGTCAACACCCAGCCCGGCATGACACCGACATCACTTGCGCCAGAAATGGCCCTGCAGGCAGGGCATTCGTTTGTAGAATTCGTCAGCTGGATGGTGGAGGACGCTTCGTGTCGTCGATAAAGGGAAACAAGGGCAGAGCCGCTTCAGCGGTCAACACGTCGGAACGCGATGCGTTTGCCGGCGCGTTTGTTCTGCCGCGTTTCCTGCGCCGCCCGGCCCGTTACGGCATGGCGCTTGCCTCGGGTCGGGTCAGCATTCGTCCGCATGCCGGTTCATTTGCCACGGTGGCGTTTCTTGCGGCCACCGGTCTTTACGGCATGGCGCTTGGCGGCCACACCCAGGCCGTCACTCAGGCCTTGACCACGGGTGCGGGTTTTGCGCTTGAAGACGTTCATGTCAGTGGCAATGTCGAAACCTCCGACATCGACATTCTGCAGCAGCTTGGCCTTGACGGCTCGACTTCGGTCGTCGCGATTGATGCGCATGCGGCGCGTGAAAAGCTGATTGAGCTGCCCTGGGTCACCGATGCACAAGTCCAGAAGATCTATCCGCGCGGGCTTTCGGTCCGGCTGACCGAACGCAAGCCCGTCGGTATCTGGCAGCATGGCGCCCGGCTGGCGCTGATTGATGCGCGCGGAGACGTGATCGCGCCGCTGTCCGGCGCCCGCCATGCCGATCTTCCTCTTTATGTCGGCCTTGGTGCTGACGTCCATGCCGATGAGCTCGAAGCCCGGCTGCTGTTCTATCCCGAACTGCGTGCGCGAGTGAAGGCGGCGATCCGGATTGCTGACCGGCGCTGGGATCTGCGGCTCGAAAATGGCGTGACGCTGAGCCTGCCTGCCGAAAATGTCGGCGCTGCGCTGGAGCGCTTCGCCGAATTTGATGCCGGCCGTGACGTGCTGTCGCGCGATATCACCACTGTCGATCTGCGGCTCGAAGACCGGGTGACGCTGCGGCTGACCGAAGCCGCGTATGAGCGGCGCAAAGAGGCGCTCGAAGCCCGCGCCAAGCTGATCAAGGCGGGCGAAAAGTCGTGAGCCTGTTCCGTCCCTCTTCCATGTTGCCCCGTCTCAAGCCGCTCTCTTCCAAGCGCGTGAGCATTGTGACCGTGCTCGACATCGGGTCGTCGAAGGTGGTCTGCATGATCGGTCGTCTGACGCCGGTCGAGGGCTCCGAATTGCTGTCGGGACGCAGCCACAGTATCGAGATCATGGGTATCGGCCACCAGAAATCGCGCGGTATCAAGGCCGGTGTGATTTCGGACATGGATGCGGTGGAAAATTCGGTCCGGCTCGCCGTTGATGCTGCCGAGCGGATGGCCGGTGTGACGGTGGAAAGCCTGATCGTCAATGTCACAGCCGGACGGTTGGGCAGTGAAACCCACACGGCGTCGGTCAATCTCGGCGGCCATGAGATTGCCTCAGGCGATCTGGCCAAGGTGGTCAACGCCGCAACCCGGCAAAGCCAGCTCAACGAGCGCGCCATTCTGCATTCGCTGCCTTCAAGCTATACGCTCGACGGCGAGCGTGGCATCCGCGATCCGGCCGGCATGTATGGTGACCTGCTGGGCGTCGACATGCATGTGCTGACCGCCGACCGGGCGCCGCTGAAAAACCTGGAAATTTCGATCAACCGGGCGCACCTGACCGTCGAGGCGATGGTGGCGACACCTTATGCTTCCGGTCTTGCCGCGCTTGTTTCCGACGAGGCCGAAATGGGCTGTGCCGCCATCGACATGGGCGGCGGCACCACCACGATCTCGGTGTTTTCGGAAGGCAAGCTGGTTTATGCCGACGCCATCGCGCTGGGCGGTCATCACGTGACGATGGATCTGGCGCGCGGGCTGTCGACACGGCTTGACGATGCCGAGCGCATCAAGGTCGTGCACGGTTCGGCATTGCCGCAGGCAGGCGAAGACCGTGACGTGGTTTCCATCCCGCCGTTTGGCGAGGATGAACGCGATCTGCCGACCCATGTGCCGCGTGGGCTTGTGTCCCGCATCGTGCGCGCCCGGGTCGAGGAAACACTGGAAATGCTGCGCGACCGGATCCAGCAGTCGGGCTATGGCCCGCTTGTGGGCAAGCGGGTCGTGCTGACGGGCGGCGCAAGCCAGATGACCGGCCTGGCGGAATCGGCCCGGCGGATCCTGGCGCGCAATGTGCGTATCGGCCGGCCGCTTGGGGTTTCCGGACTGCCGGCTTCGGCGAAGGGGCCGACATTCTCCACTGCTGTGGGCCTGATGATCTATCCCCAGGTCGCACATCTTGAATCACACGGTGCGGGTGAGGGCGGCTTTGCCGCAATGACCGGCGCTGGTGGCCGACTGACCCGTGTGGGCCAGTGGCTTAAAGAAAGTTTTTGAATTCACCGAATTGGCCGACGCGGCGGTGCGGCCATGCCAAAGGAAGGAACGGGTGCCATGACCATCAATTTGCAGAAGCCGGACATCACCGAGCTGAAGCCCCGCATCACGGTGTTCGGGGTTGGCGGCGGCGGTGGAAACGCTGTCAACAACATGATCAATGCCGGCCTGCAGGGCGTCGACTTTGTCGTTGCCAACACAGACGCACAGGCGCTGACAATGTCGAAGGCCGAGCGGATCATCCAGCTCGGTGCTGCGGTGACCGAAGGGCTCGGCGCCGGGTCACAGCCGGAAGTCGGCCGTGCGGCCGCTGAAGAGTGCATCGACGAGATCCTCGATCACCTCAATGGCACCCACATGTGTTTCGTCACCGCAGGCATGGGCGGCGGCACCGGCACAGGTGCTGCTCCCGTGGTTGCACAGGCTGCCCGCAACAAGGGCATCCTGACGGTCGGTGTGGTCACCAAGCCGTTCCACTTCGAAGGGCAGCGCCGCATGCGTCTGGCCGAATCGGGTATCGACGAGTTGCAGAAATGCGTCGACACGCTGATCGTGATCCCGAACCAGAACCTCTTCCGCATCGCCAACGACAAGACCACCTTTGCCGACGCCTTCGCGATGGCTGACCAGGTGCTTTACTCGGGCGTTGCCTGCATCACCGACCTGATGGTCAAGGAAGGCCTGATCAACCTCGACTTCGCCGACGTCCGTTCGGTGATGCGCGAGATGGGCCGCGCCATGATGGGCACCGGCGAGGCATCGGGCGATGGCCGTGCAATGGCCGCTGCCGAGGCTGCGATTGCCAATCCGCTGCTTGACGAGACCACGATGAAGGGCGCTCAGGGCCTGCTGATCTCGATCACCGGTGGCCGTGACATGACCCTGTTTGAAGTTGATGAAGCTGCGACCCGTATCCGCGAGGAAGTCGACGCCGACGCCAACATCATTCTCGGCGCGACCTTTGACGAGGCGCTCGAAGGCCTTATCCGGGTTTCGGTTGTTGCGACCGGTATCGACCGGATCGAAGGTGCTGTGGAACAGCGCCCGGCAACGCCACGCCCGGCTGCAACCGCCAAGCCTCAGGCTTCGCAGGCTGCCCGCCCGGCAACTGCCGCGCCGCAGGCCGCAACGCCAGCATCGGCCGATCCGGTGGCTCAGACCATCCGCTCCGTCGAAGACGAACTCGAGCGCGAACTCGACATCGCCAGCGAGATCGAACTTGCGGCTCAGAGCCAGGCCGCCAAGCCTGCGCCCGTCGCGCAGCCCGGCTTCCAGCCAAACAGCCGGCTCTTTGCCGATGCTCCCAAGCAGCCTGCTCCCGCTCCTCAGCAGCCCGCCATGGCAGCGCCCCAGCGCCCTGTGATGACGGCTGCGCCCGAGGCCGCTCCGCAGCAGCCTGTGGTCCAGCCGGTGCGGACGCCGCCCGAGATGAGCCCGGAGATGCAGGCAACACGGATGCCGCGGGTCGAAGATTTTCCGCCAGTCGTGAAGGCTGAAATGGAACATCGGGCTCAGCCGCAGGGTCATGCAGACGAGCGCGGCCCGATGGGCCTGCTCAAGCGGATCTCGAGCACGCTCGGCCGCCGCGAAGAGGATGAGGCTCAGCATGCTGCCCCGGCCGCTCCGGCGCCGCAGGCCCGCCGGCCGCTGTCGGCCGAGGCCAGCGTCTATGCTCCGCGTCGTGGCCAGCTTGATGACCAGGGCCGCGCAACGCCGCAGACAAGGTCGAATCAGGAAGACGAACAGCTCGACATTCCGGCCTTCCTGCGCCGCCAGGCCAAATGATGTCGTAACCGGTATTACAGAATGTAGACATGGCGGCCATCTGGTCGCCATGTCTTTTTTTAACTGCTTGTTTAGCATAGCCTTTCGGACACGGCCCAATGTTACGGCTTCGTAACAGATGGAAAAAAAGCGTGATTTGGAATGTCCGCTCCATCACCCTATCTTGGCTCGGAACAACAAAGGGCTGGGGTGGTCGCAAGAGCTGGGGAGGCTCGGTACTGCTCCTGACGATTGGGGACATAGCGGTCATGACTGGCCGTGCCAGATATTGCGGGAAACGGCGACATTTATGAGCAGTGATGTAGTAGGCTTGCAGACCACGATTTCGCGGTCGATATCTCTTTCTGGCATCGGAGTTCACTCCGGTGAGGCCGTTTCTATCTCTTTCCATCCTGCTGATCCCGACAGTGGTATCGTTTTCAACCGTCAGCTTGCTTCCGGCGATATCGTCAGTGTTCGCGCTGTCTCCTCGCAGGTTGGGTCTACGGATCTGTGCACGCTTCTGGGCAAGGCTCCCGATCGGTCGATTGCGACGGTCGAGCACCTGATGGCTGCCTTGTACGCACTCGGCGTGGACAATATCAGCATCGAGCTTGATGGCGGCGAAGTGCCGATCATGGATGGCAGCGCTGCGGTCTTCATCGAAGCTCTCGACTCCGCGGGCCTCGTCAACCATTCGGTCAAGCGCCGCTACATTCGCGTGATCAAGCCGGTTCGCATCGAAATGGGCGGATCCTGGGCTGAGTTCACGCCGCACAACGGCACACGCTTTGAAATCGACATCGACTTCGAAACGCCGCTGATCGGCCGCCAGTCCTGGAAGGGCGAGGTGACCGCCGACACTTTCCGGCGTGAACTGTCCCGCGCGCGGACCTTCGGTTTCATGCGCGACGTCGAACGGCTCTGGGCATCGGGCCACGCGCTGGGCTCATCACTTGAAAATTCAGTCGTGATCGGTGACGACGACAAGGTCATCAACATCGAAGGCCTGCGCTACCGTGATGAGTTCGTTCGTCACAAGACGCTTGACGCCGTGGGCGATCTGGCACTGGCCGGTGCGCAGTTCATCGGTTGCTACCGCAGCTATCGCGGTGGTCACAAGCTCAATGCCATGGCCCTGCGAGCCCTGCTGGCCGATCATTCGGCTTATGAGGTGGTCGAAGCACCGGCCCGCCGCGATACGGTGCGGCATGGCGAACTGGTTGCTGTCAACGCTGCGGTGTTTGCACCCTGGGCGCTCTAAGCCACCCGCATCTCGTGTTGCTGCCGTCACAGAGTGCTCTAAACTCGTGATAATAAAGAGGATCGCTGCCACAAAATTGCGGCAAATCGTCTTCATGACGTTGCGAAGTTCGGTTATTTCCGGATAGAAACGCTGGTCTGGATCTGCGGAAAGTTTGTTTCCGCGGCTGTTGAGAGGTTTGCAGGATGGATACTTCGGTCAAGGGTGAGCGCGGGCGCGCGTTTCGAGTTGCGCTCATAGTCGCCGGATTGGCTGGAGTCTCGTCGGTGCTTGCTGGCTGCCAGAGCGATCCCGATATCGACATCACCAATTATGCCAGGTCGATCGAGCCGGCTGACGTGCTCTACAATCAGGGGCTCGCCAACATGGAAGCCGGTCAGCTGACCGAGGCCGGCCGCAAGTTCGAAGCCGTCGACAAGCAGCATCCCTATTCCGAATATGCCCGCCGTGCGATGGTGATGAGTGCCTTCGTCAATTATCGCCAGGCCAAATACACCGAGGCGATCAACACGGCATCGCGCTATCTCAGTCTCTATCCCAATGATGAAGACGCGGCTTACGCGCAGTACATCGTCGGGCTTGCCTATTTCCGCCAGATCCCGGAGGTCACGCGTGACCAGCGCACTTCCGCGCGGGCGATTGCCGCGTTTACGGAAGTGATCGAGCGCTATCCCGATTCGGAATATGTCGAGGACAGCCAGGCCAAGCTGCGCTATGCGCGCGACCAGCTGGCGGGCAAGGAAATGCAGGTCGGGCGCTATTACCAGGAACGCAAGGAATATGTTGCTGCGGCCAACCGCTATCGCCTTGTGGTCGAGCAGTATCCCAACACGCGTCAGGTCGAGGAGGCGCTGGCGCGTCTGGTCGAGACCTATTATGCGATGGGCCTGGAAAGTGAAGCACAGACGGCGGCGGCCGTGCTCGGGCACAATTTCCCCGACAGCCAGTGGTATGCGGATTCTTACAAGCTCTTGCAGACCCGCGGCCTCGAGCCGCGCGAGAACAAGGGCTCCTGGATCTCGCGTGCCGGGTCCGCCCTTGTCGGCACCTGAAGCGGACGGCAATGCTTGTCCAGCTGTCGATCCGCGATATCGTTCTGATCGAGAAGCTTGATCTCGAGTTTGACGCAGGTCTGTCGGTTCTCACCGGCGAAACCGGCGCCGGTAAATCCATCCTGCTTGATTCCCTCTCACTGGCCCTTGGCGGCCGCGGTGATGGCAGCCTTGTGCGGCACGGCGCCGACAAGGGGCAGGTGACAGCCGTGTTTGACGTCGGCGTCGAGCATCCGGCGCGGCAGCTGTTGCGCGCCAATGACATCAATGATGATGGCGACCTCGTGTTTCGCAGGGTTCAATCGGGTGATGGTCGCACGCGTGTGTTCATCAATGACCAACCGGCGAGCGTGGCGCTGATGCGCCAGGCCGGCCTGTTGCTGGTCGAAATTCACGGCCAGCACGACGACCGCGCGCTGATCGACACGGATGCGCACCGGGCCTTGCTGGATGTGTTCGGCGAGCTCGGCGAACGGGCTGCGAATGTCGCACGGCTGCACGAAGGCTGGCGCGAGGCGGCGCGGGCGCTGAAAGCCCATCGGGCCAAGGTCGAGGAAGCCAGGCGCGAGGCCGACTGGTTGCGCTCGTCCGTCGATGAGCTCGAAAAACTGCACCCGGTGGAAGGCGAAGAGGAAGAGCTTGCAGTTCGCCGATCGCTGATGATGAAATCCGAGAAGATGGCGAGCGACATCAACGAGGCCAACGAGGTGCTCAACGGCCAGGGATCACCGATGCCGGTGATCAGCGGGCTGGTGCGGCGGCTGGAGCGAAAAGCCCAGGAAGCGCCGGAACTTCTCAATGACACGGTGGCAGCCCTTGATGCGGCGCTCAATGCGCTGGCCGATGCGCAGACCGCGGTGGAGACGGCGCTGCGGATGGCGGATTTCAATCCGCGCGAGCTGGAGGAAACCGAAGAGCGGCTGTTTGCGCTTCGCGGGGCAGCGCGCAAATACAATGTTCCCGTCGAGGCGTTGCCGGAACTGGCGGCGCAAATGGTTTCGGATCTCTCCGATCTGGATGCCGGCGAAGAGCGGCTCGCGGCCATGGAGGCCCGGGTTGACGAAGCCAAGGCCGCGTTTCTGCATGCCGCCGAGCAGCTGTCCGAGCGCCGCCACAAGACCGGAGAGGCTCTGGCTGCTGCGGTGATGGCGGAACTGCCGGCGTTGAAGCTGGAGCGAGCCGAATTTCTCGTTGAGATCTCAAGCGATATCGAGCATGCCGGACCCTCCGGCATCGACAATATAGCCTTTCATGTGCGGACCAACCCGGGCTCGCGTCCCGGTCCGATCATGAAGGTGGCGTCGGGCGGCGAGCTGTCGCGCTTCCTGCTGGCGCTGAAGGTGGCGCTGGCCGATCGCGGGTCTGCGCCGACGCTGGTGTTTGACGAGATCGACACCGGGGTGGGCGGCGCCGTGGCCGATGCCATCGGCAAGCGGCTCAGGCGGCTGGCGGCTGGGGTTCAGGTGCTTTCGGTCACCCATGCGCCGCAGGTGGCAGCCCGTGCGGCCACGCATCTGCTGATCGCCAAGGGCCCTTCCGAACCGGGCTCGGCGATGGTGTCGACGCGGGTCAGCACCATGGACGCGGACGCAAGGCGGGAAGAAATTGCCCGGATGCTGGCAGGCGAGCACGTTACCGACGAGGCGCGGGCCGCGGCGGCACGCTTGCTGGACGTGGCGGACTGACGGGCGCTGGCCGAAGTCGATCCGGCCTTACCAGAACACCTTGTTGCCTGACGGACCTTCGAGGCCGGCCATGAGATCATTGACGCGGGAGGTGGAAGCTTTCGCGCTGTCGGTGACCCATTGCACGCTCGCGCTGTCGCGGGTCTCGCTTGCGATCATCTCGACCACGCTTCTGAGATGCTGCGCCGTGCTCATGAAGCTGGCCGCCGTTTCAACGTCTTCCGGATTCAGTCTCGCCGAGGCCGGGGCCTCGTCAGCAAGGACTTCGAGATAGGCGGCGGGCAGGGGGCTGTCAGAAGCCGGCTCAGCGCTTGCCGGCTGCTCCAGCTCTGCAAGGGTCCTGAAGGCCGTGGCAAAATCGGTGGCAGCAGATTCGAGCTCCTTGGCCATCCGCGCGGTGTGCCCTGCCAGGAAACCCGGAGCCATGTCGAAAAGCGACAAGGTGTTCATCTGTTCCTTGAGATGCGCGAGCCGCTCTTCGGCAAAGGCCTTGCGCGACAGCGCGGCGGATTCGACGAAATTGTCGAGTTTCGCCAGCGCGTCCGTCGCCGGGTCCTGCGGGGCTGTTGCTACTGCCGTCTGGGCCGGAGTGGGCCGCTGCACGGCGGTGGTCTGGGCGGGTATTGCGTTTGCGCCGACGATCATGTGCCCACTGGTCCTTCATGGCAGTCTGGGAGATGCTGTTGCGGGGCAGTGTAGGCTGCAAGTCTTAACCGGCGATTGATTGTGGCCCGCGGGCGCTGTCGGCTTTTCATTCCTGCCGATTGCGCTAAAACACTGACGATTCCGGAGTGCCGCAGATGACCGATCAGACCAAGCAAGTTGACGCCCTGAGCGAAGCCGAGGCCAAGGCCGAACTGGAACGGCTGGCGGCCGAGCTGGCGCGTCATGACGAGGCCTATCACGGCCAGGACGCTCCGGTGATCCCGGATGCCGACTATGATGCGCTGAAGCGCCGCAACGAGGAGATCGAGGCCCGCTTCCCGGCGCTGGTACGGGTCGACAGCCCGCGCTTCAAGGTCGGCGCTGCCGTTGCCGAAGGTTTCAGCAAGATCACCCACAAGGTGCCGATGCTGTCGCTCGACAATGCCTTCAGCGATGACGACGTGCGCGATTTCGTCAACTCGGTCTACCGCTTCCTCGGGCAGCTGCCCGACCAGTCGATTGCGTTTACTGCCGAGCCGAAGATCGACGGGCTGTCGATGTCGATCCGCTACGAGAACGGCAAGCTGGTCTCCGCCGCCACCCGCGGCGACGGCACCACAGGCGAAAACGTCACCGCCAATGTGAAGACCATCTCCGAGATCCCGAACACGCTGCCCGAAGGCGCGCCGTCGGTGGTTGAGGTGCGCGGCGAGGTCTACATGGCGAAGGAGGATTTTCTGGCGCTCAACGAACGCATGGCGGCCGAGGGCAAGCAGACCTATGTCAATCCGCGCAACACCGCCGCCGGATCGCTCCGGCAGCTCGACGCCTCGGTGACTGCGAAGCGCAAGCTGAAATTCTTCGCCTATGCCTGGGGCGAGATGTCGGAGATGCCGTCGGACACCCAGCATGGCATGATCGACGTGTTCAAGTCCTGGGGCTTCCCGGTCAATCCGCTGACAAGGCGGCTCGAAAGCATCGAGGCGCTGGTTGAACATTACAACGAGATCGGCGTCGCCCGCGCTGATCTGCCCTATGATATCGACGGTGTGGTCTACAAGGTCGACCGGCTCGACCTGCAGGGGCGTCTGGGCTTCCGCTCGCGCAGCCCGCGCTGGGCGATTGCGCACAAGTTTCCCGCCGAAAAGGCCACCACGCGGCTGACCGCGATCGACATCCAGGTCGGCCGCACCGGGGCGCTTACCCCGGTGGCGCGGCTTGAGCCGATCACTGTGGGCGGCGTCGTTGTCACCAATGCGACGCTGCACAATGCCGAGGAAATCGAGCGGCTGGGCGTCAGGATCGGCGATGTGGTGCAGATCCAGCGCGCCGGCGATGTCATCCCGCAGGTGCTCGGCGTGGTGTCCTCGCCCGACGACGCGGTCGCCTTCGAGTTCCCGTCAATCTGCCCTTGCGAGCTGAAAACGCCGGTGGTGCGCGAGGAAACCGCGGGCGGCGTCGAAGGCGTGGTGCGGCGCTGTTCGGGGGAATTTGCCTGCCCGTTCCAACGCAAGGAGCATCTCAAGCATTTCGTCTCGCGCAAGGCGTTTGATATCGACGGGCTGGGCGAAAAGCAGATCGAGTTCTTCTACGATGACAAGAGCCTGCCGATCCGGCAGCCGGCCGACATCTTCACGCTGAAGGCGCGCGACGAGGCCAACGGTTTGCAGCGGCTGAAAAACCGCGACGGCTATGGCGACACCAGCGCGCAAAAGCTGTTTGACGCCATCGATGACGCGCGCACCGTAGCGCTCGACCGGCTGATCTTCTCGCTCGGCATCCGCCATGTCGGCGAGCAGACCGCCAAGACCCTGGCCCGCGCCTATGGCGACTGGGGTTCGGTGCATCAGGCGGCCGTCGCCATTGCCGGCGGCGACAAGGCGGCGATCGAGGAAATGGACGCGCTCGATGACATCGGTCCGGCGGTGGTGGACGCGATCAGCCGCTTCTTCGGCGAGCCGCATAGTATCGAGATGGTCGACAGGCTCACCGAACAGCTCAGCATCCAGGAGGCCGAAAAACCGGCCCAGGATTCCCCCGTCGCCGGCCTCACCGTGGTGTTTACGGGATCGCTCGAAAAGATGACCCGCGACGAAGCCAAGGCCATGGCCGAGCGGCTGGGCGCCAAGGTGGCGGGCTCGGTGTCAAAAAAGACCGACATCCTGGTCGCCGGTCCCGGCGCGGGCTCGAAGCTCGCCAAGGCGGAGGCGCTCGGCGTGCGGACGATGGACGAGGATGGCTGGTTCGAGCTGGTGGGGTAGGGGGGCTTTGTCGCTCCGAGTATTTGGGTTTGCGAAATTAGCGGATGCACTTAACCGGTTCTTGACCTTCCGTGTTCAAGGATCACCGAGCGTCAATTCATAAGCCATGCGGAAGCTCAGCCAATGACCAATCCCAGAACTGCTGTTTTCAAGGAAAAGGACCCATGGAAACTGGCTCTTGAGGTTGCGGGGCTGGGTGTATGGGATTGGGATCTGAGGACAAAAACTACCATTTTCTCCGAAACCTGGTGCCGGATGCTCGGCTACAAACGAAGCGAATTTCCGGACAATGCCGATCTCTTTCTTCTGCTGGTCCATCCGGACGATCGCGAAAGAGCGATTGAAAGCGGTGACCGACATCTGGCCGGACACTGCGACAGCATCGAAACCGAATTGCGCCTCAAGCACAAGAACGGCAGCTGGGTCTGGGTCCTTGACAGGGGCGCCGTCATTGAACGCGATGCCGATGGAACGCCGCTGAGAGTAATGGGTGTCCAGACCGACATTACCAGGCAAAAGCAGGCCGAGCAGGACGCCAACCTGATGAACGAGCGCTTCAAGCTCGCACTGGCAGCATCGGAAACCGGCATCTGGCATTTCGACGTCGGAGCCGAGCAGAGTTACTGGGACGGAAAAACCTGCGAGATCTTTGGGCTCGATCCCCGCGCGTCCGAGATCGAAAGCGAGACCTGGCACAATTTCTTGCACCCCGAGGACAGAAGCGAAGCCGAACAGCGGCACCTGGCGGCCATTGGCGATGATCAGGTCATGAAACTGCCCTACCGAATAATCCGCAAGGATGGCGAAATCCGACATGTGGAAACCCTGGCAAAATCCGTCTCAACTCAGGGAGCAGCCGGATATCTGGTGGGTACGATCAGGGACGTTACTGATGAAATAGAGGCCGCGCGCGCGCTCTACGCCGAAAAGGAGCGATACGAGATCACCTTGGGCGCCATCCGAGACGCTGTTATCAGCACCACCGTCGAGGGTGTTGTGAATTTTGTAAATCCATCCGCTCTAAAAATGCTTTCGACCGAACGGAGCAAGCTTGTCGGGCAGAATATTTTCTCCCTGTTCCGAAATGACGAGACGATAAAATCCGTCGAAACGGAAAACTCATGTGATTTCAAGAATGGTGTAACCCTGGAAATCCGGTCTGAACTTTACCGATGCACAAGTAGTCCGATACTAACGGCGACAGGCGACAGTTGCGGCAATGTCTACACGTTTCAGAATGTCTCGGAGGAAACCCGACGACAAAGGCAGCTGGCCTACGCGGCCCACCATGATGCGCTTACAGGGCTGTACAACAGGGTTGCCTTTGATAATGCACTCGACGAAGCGCTGGAAACAGCCGAAGACACGCCATTTGCCATCTTCTATCTGGATCTTGATCACTTCAAGGCTCTGAATGATTTTGCAGGGCACGCTGCGGGAGACGAGGCGCTGCAGGCGATTGCAAAGGCTGCAAACACATGCTTGCCCAAAGGTTCCATCTTTGCCCGGCTGGGTGGCGATGAGTTTGCTGTCCTCGTCCGCAATTCCGATGTTGCGGCGGTACGAAAGATTGCCGGTGACGTCATCGCTGCGGTTCAGACCGTGGACCCCGGTTACGCAGTGGGTGGACCTCGTCTTGGTTGTAGTATTGGCATCACCGTGGTCGACGATTCGTCGATGAGTGCTTCAGACGCTCTGGCAGAGGCCGACGACGCCTGCTACGCGGCCAAGTCCTCCGGCCGTAACCGCTTCTCGCTTTTCACCGAGCATAAATCCCACGTCACTTCGCGATTGACTGCTGCAAGGGAGGTGGCCGATCTGACTGCAGCCCTCGATGAGTGCAGGGTCATCCTATATGCTCAGGAAATCCATTCGCTTGAGCGTTCTGATGGGCATTGTAACAGGGTCGAGATATTGGCCCGGCTGATGGGGCGCGATGGTCGCATCGTCGGTCCGGACGCGTTCATCCCTGCTGCCGAACGTTTTGGCATGGCAACCGTTTTGGACCGTTGGATCATCAGGAAAGCTTTCGCGGATTACGGAGACCTGCTTGCGGGGATGGATCTGAAACTCGGCTTCAACCTGTCGGCTCAAACGTTGTGTGACCCGAGCCTGTGGACCTTCGTAGAAAGCACTGCCAACAAGCATCGGACGCCGCTGTCACAGATCGCATTTGAAATTACGGAGACGGCGGCTGTCAGCTGCTTCGACACTGCAAACGCATTTGTCGGTAAAGCGCGCCAAAATGGCTGCATGGTGTCGCTTGATGATTTCGGCTCGGGACTTAGTTCATTTGATTATCTGCGGCGATTTCCGATCAATTGCATCAAGATTGATGGCGCTTTTGTCGAAAGAATTACGGACAGCGAGGTGGACAGGGCTATCATTGCTGCTGTCGTCAAGTTGGCAAGAAGCCTGCACTTTGATGTGGTGGCTGAAAAGATCGAGACGGCAGAGATCGTCAGGCAGTTGCGCGATCTGGGCGTGACACACGGACAAGGGTACCATCTGCACCGCCCGGAACCGCTCGCAGATCTGGTGAAGCGTCGTCTTCATTCGATGAAACGAGTAGACATAAAGGCAATGACAGGCTGACAGCATTTGGCTGACCGATGTCGAACAACGACGTGAATGGCTTCCCGGATAGCCGGTGACAAGTTTATGCTTGTGCCAGCACAACCCTCAAGCCAGCACAGCCCTCAACACCACGAACAGCACGCCGGATAGCACCGCGGCTGCCGGCACGGTGATCACCCAGGCGGCGATGATCTGCAGGAAGTGGGAGCGGCGGACGAGCTTGCGGCGGCGCTGGTCTTCCGAGCGGGTCGGTTTGGGGCTTGCGTCCGCGGTCGCGTTGATCTGGTGACGGGCGACATATTCGGCGCGGCGGGTCGAGTTCTCGGTGTACCATTCGCGGAAAAAACCGACACCGAAGACGGCGCCGACGGCGATATGGGTGGAGCTCACGGGCAGGCCGAGCCAGGAGGCGATGATCACGGTGATCGCGGCCGACAGCGCCACGCAATAGGCCCGCATCGGGTTGAGCTTGGTGATCTGGTTGCCGACCATGCGGATCAGCTTCGGCCCGAACAGCAACAGCCCGAGCGAGATGCCGACAGCTCCGACGGCCATCACCCAGAGCGGGATCACCACCTTGGGCGCGACTTCGCCGAGCTCGGCGGTGTGCACGATGGCCGCCAGCGGGCCGACGGCGTTGGCGACATCATTGGCGCCGTGGGCGAAGGAAAGAAGGGCTGCGGAAAAGATCAGCGGCAGGCCAAAGAGTTTTCTGAGCGACTGGTTGCGGTTTTCCAGCCCTTGCGACTGGCGGGCAATCACCGGCCGTGCAATCAGCCAGCTCAGCACCGCAACGCCAAGCCCGATCAGCAGTGCCATTTCGAAGGGAACGGCGACAATCTTCTTCACGCCCTTGAGCGCCAGATAGGTGGCAAAGACGCCGGACATGATGGCGATCAGCACCGGCACCCAGCGGCGTGCGGCGGCGATCTTGTCGTCCTTGTAGATGATGGCGGTCTTGATGAAGGCGAGGAAGAGAGCCGCGATCAGGCCGCCCATGAAGGGAGAGATCACCCAGCTGGCGGCAATCGAGCCCATGGTCGGCCAGTTGACCGCGTCGACGCCGGCTGCGGCAATGCCCGCGCCCATGACGCCGCCGACAATCGAATGGGTGGTCGACACCGGCGCGCCGATCCAGGTGGCGAGGTGGATCCACATGGCGGCAGAGACAAGGGCCGCCATCATCGCCGAGATGAAGACATTGGGATCGGAGACCGCGACCGGGTCAATGATGCCCTTGGAGATGGTCGAGACCACGTCGCCGCCGGCGATCAGCGCGCCGGCGCTCTCGAAGATCGCGGCAATGGCCAGCGCCACGCCGAGCGTCATGGCCTGGGAACCCACGGCGGGGCCGACATTGTTGGCCACATCATTGGCGCCGATGTTGAGCGCCATGTAGGCGCCGATCATGGCGGCGGCGATGATGACCACGGCGCCGGGCTGGCCGGTGACGAAAACAGCGGCGATGATCGCGCACAGGAAGATGAAGATGATCGCAAGACCCGGCGTGACAAAGCCGCGATTGAGAAGGCCGGTGGCCTCTTCCATCGTGGCAAACTTGTCGAGATCCTTGTCGAGGGTGGGCTTGCGGTAGGTTTCAACCATGGTTGGTGATGTTTTCCGTGTTCGGGTTTCGGCCGGTCGAGGGCCGGATGTGACAGTCCCGTGAATATATTAGTCTGAGTGGATGAACGGCTGGCACGGGTCAGTCAAGCCGTCGGAACAGGGTATCAACGGCTTTTCGGGCCGTTTGATGGCGGTTTCCTGCCGCTGGAGGGTCGATCAGGGCCTAGGAGAGGTTCTGAATTGCTGCAGCGGGCAGGGCTTGACGAACTTGCCAATATGTAACAAATAAAGTTACATGAAACATGACAGCCGCCTTTCATCCGTTCTGCACGCGCTTTTGCACATGGCGGAGCACGACGGACCGATGACATCGGAAGCGCTGAGCCAGTGCCTGAACACCAATCCGGTGGTCGTGCGGCGCACCATGGGACTGTTGCGCAAGGCAGGTCTGGTGAAATCGGATCGCGGTCACGCCGGTGGGTGGCGTATCGCCGTCGACCTTTCGACCGTCACTTTGCGGCAGTTGCACGAAGCTCTTGGAGAACCGGCTATCTTTGCGGTCGGAAATCGCAACGAGAGACCGGAGTGCCTGGTGGAGCAATCGGTCAATGCGGCCCTCGACAGCGCGTTTGCCGAGGCCGAAGCTTTGCTGCTCACGCGTTTCGCGGACATCACGCTCGCCTCGCTGGCTGCCGATTTTGCTCAGCGCTACGCGACAATGCGGGCCCGGAAGGACAACCATGATGCATGATGTGATTATCGCCGGGGGCAGTTACGCCGGCATGGCCGCAGCGCTGCAGCTTCTGCGCGCGCACAAGACGGTTCTCGTGATTGACGCAGGTGAGAGGCGTAACCGTTTCGCTGACCTCTCGCATGGCTTTCTCGGACAGGATGGGGTTGCCGCCGCCGAGATTGCCTCAACGGCCCGCAAGCAGCTCATGGCCTATCCGACGCTCACCTGGGTCGAGGGGCGGGCCATCGGCATCAGCGGCGAGAAGGATGATTTCAAGGTCACCACTGCCGAAGGCCAGGCACATCACGGGCGTCGCGTGCTGCTGGCAACCGGGGTTGCGGACCAGCTGCCCGACATTGCTGGTCTTGCCGAGCGGTGGGGCAAATCGGTGCATCACTGCCCCTATTGCCATGGCTATGAACTCGACCGGGGCAAAATCGGGGTGATCGGAACCGGCCCGATGTCGATCCATCAAGCCGAGATCGTGTCGGAATGGGGGGACGTGACCTTTTTCCTGAACGGCGCTGTGGAGCTCGACGCGGAGGCGCGACGGCGTCTTGAAGACCGCAAGGTGCGGATAGAACCCGCCCTGATCAGCCGGATAGAAGGCAGTGCAGAAGTCGTTCTCGCCGACGCCAGGAGGCTGGTATTCGCCGGCCTGTTCACGGCGCCGCATTGCACACCCGCCAGCCCGATCGCGGAAAGGGCCGGCTGCGCGCTGGAAGAGACGCTGATCGGCATCCAGATTAAGACCGATGAGGCAAAGCGGACCTCGATAGCCGGGATTTTCGCCTGCGGAGACGTGGCTCGCGCGCCGCATTCGGTCACGCTTGCGGTTGCGGATGGCGCATGGGCGGGTGCCCAGATCCACCGGTCGCTGATCTGGCCGGAGCAATGATACTGCCCTTGTGCACTGGAGCAGCACCATGACATCGTTTTCCGATCCCGTTGCGGTTTCAGGATATGCGGAGAGGACCGAGCAGCTTGAACCCGGACTTCACCACCTGCACCGGATGGCCGGACTGCTGCTGGCGGAGCGGGCTGCCTCCGATGCACATGTGCTGGTTCTTGGCGCAGGGGGAGGGATGGAGCTGAGCGTGCTGTCGCAGATGCAGCCCAACTGGCGCTTCCTCGGCGTCGATCCATCGGCGGCGATGCTGGATCTGGCCAGAACCCGTCTCGGGGAAGCGGCTTCTCGTGTGGGGTTTCACGAAGGCTATATCGACAGTGTGCCCGATGGCCCGTTCGATGCCGCAATCTGCCTTCTGACCCTGCATTTCCTGCCGGAGCCGGAACGGCTCAAGACGCTGCGCGCGATTGCTGACCGTCTCAAACCCGGCGCTCCCTTTGTCGCCGCGCATTACAGCTTTCCCACCGAGGGCGCGGACATGGACAAATGGCTGATGCGCAATGCCGCATTCGCGGTGGCCTCCGGGGTTCCAGCGGCTCAAGCTGCGAACGGAGCGAGGGCCTTGAAGGAGCGGTTGCCGGTGCTTTCTCCAAGCCGGGATGAGGCGCTGCTTGGCGAGGCAGGGTTCCTGGATGTCGAGCTGTTTTATGCCGGGCTCGCATTCAAGGGCTGGGTCGGTTACCGCAAGTAAGCGTCGGTAGCGCTGGACCAAGGCGAGCCGCCAGTGCTTGTCAGCCTTCATCAAAACGCCGATAAGACGCTGGCGCGACTTGCACGAGTTGCCGGGTGCGGCATTCGGGCCGGGGCGGAGATATCATGAGCAGACTGTTTGAAGAACTCGACTACCGGCCGACGCCAATTGGTGCCCTTGTTCTGCGCCGGCGGCGCGAAGCGCGGCTGGGGATCGACATTCTCGAGATCAAGCTTGGGGAAGAGCATCTGATGTCGGATCTGTTCACCGCTTCCGAGATCGCGCTGGCCGAACTCGGACTGGCCGCCTGCGAAGGCGAGGGGCTCGATGTGGTGGTCGGCGGCCTGGGGCTCGGCTACACCGCCAAGGCTGCCCTCGACGAGGCCCGCACCGGATCGCTGATTGTCGTGGAGTATCTCGAGGCCGTGATCGACTGGCACAGGAGCGGTCTGCTGCCGCTGGGGCCGGAGCTCACCGGTGACCCGCGATGCCAGCTTGTGGAGGGGGATTTCTTTGCCCTGGCGCGGGGCGAGGCAGGGTTTGATCCCGACGCGCCGGGCCGGACATTCGACGCGATCCTTCTCGATATCGATCATTCGCCGGATGCGTTGCTTGATGCGCGCAGTACCAGCTTCTACCAGCCCGAGGGGTTGGCAAGGCTCGCGGCACATCTCAAGCCCGGCGGCATTTTCGGGCTGTGGTCGGATGAGCAGACGGATGATGCCTTCACCGAGCGGCTGGCAGCCATGTTTTCGGAAGCCTGGGCGGAGCCGGTGACGTTTCACAACCCGCTGCAGGACAAGCCTTTCACCCAGACGGTCTACCTGGCGCGCAAGGCGGCGTAAGCTGATCCACGGGTGGTTCGAACGCGGGCGCATTGTGTCATTTGAAATTCGGCGGCCGGTTATGTCAGTCCAGACTGACAAATCGTTAAAATCCGACTGCAAACTGCCGCAGTCGTCCATTAAATCAGACTTAATGCAAAATGCGTATGGATAACCGACTGAACCTAATTGCCTCATCAGCTCTGCTTAGCGAATTTCGGATATCCCATGATTACCATTCTCGGCTGCGTGATAAACGAGCACAATATCTGGCTGGTGCTTGTGGCCGCCATCGTCTGTGCGTCCGGATCATGGGCGGTCATCTGCCTGTTCGAGCGCGCGGCGCGCACGGACGGCCTGCAACGCGCCGGATGGCATTTCCTTTCCGCCGTGGCTGCAGGGGCCGCGATCTGGTGTACCCATTTCATCGCCATGCTGGCCTATGAACCGGGAGCGCCGGTGACGTTCGATCCGGTGATGACGATGCTTTCGCTGCTCATTGCCATTGCGGGCGCCGGTGCCGGCTTCATCGTTGCAGCCGGCGGTTCAATCCGGTTTGCACCGGCCTTTGGCGGCGCCATCGTCGGCATGGCAATCGCGGTGATGCATTACACCGGCATGATGGCCTACCGGGTGCAGGGCATCATTCACTGGGATATGGGATATCTGGTTGCTTCGGTGCTGCTCTCGGTCGGCATGTCCGCGCTGGCGTTCCATCTGGTCATGCGGATGTCGTTGCCCAGGCAGCGCTACATGGCGGCGGGGCTCCTCTTTCTAGGCATTGTCAGCCTGCATTTCACCGGCATGACCGCGTTTCAGGTGACGCCGTTGCTGCTCGACAACGGCTTCTCGAACCCGGCGGCAATGCAGGCTCTGGCCATTGCTGTGGCGGTCGTGGCTCTCGTTATCGTGGGGGCAGGGCTTGCCAGCTACCTCATCGATGGCAGCGCACGCAGTGAATCGCTCGATCAGCTGCGCCATATGGCGCTCAATGATGGCCTGACCGGACTTCCCAACCGGGCAAGCTTCACCGACCGGCTTGACCACGAGATTGACCTGGCCTCGGAAACCGGCGGCAAGCTGGTGCTGATCGGCATTGATCTCAACAGGTTCAAGGAAGTCAACGATCTGCGTGGCCACGGCGCCGGCGACATGATGCTGCGGAAGCTGGGCGAGCGGTTGTCCGAACTCACCAAGGATGGTGAATTCATCGCGCGCACCGGAGGCGACGAGTTTGCCGCCATCCAGCGCTTCGTTGATCAAGCATCGCTTGAGGACTTTCTTGTGCGGCTCGAGCACGCTCTGTTCCAGCCTGTCACCCTGAACGATTTTGAAATCATACCAGGGGCCAGTTTTGGCGTTGCATTCTATCCCGACAACGCGACTTCGCGTGAAGCGCTCATCAGCAATGCTGACCTTGCTATGTACAGGGCTAAAGCAGATGCGTCGCAGAATGTCTGCTATTATGACCAGTCGATGGATGACGTCGTCCGGGCTCGCCGTGCTCTGGCCAATGACTTGAAGACCGCGCTCGATAACAATCAGCTCGATGTCTACTACCAGGTGCAGACATCGGTTTCCACAAACCAGATCCGCGGCTTTGAAGCCCTGCTTCGCTGGAACCATCCGGAACACGGGTTTATTCCGCCGTCGGATTTCATCCCGCTGGCCGAAGAAAACGGCCTGATCCTGCAGCTGGGCGAATGGGTTCTCCGGGAAGCCTGTGCCCGCGCGGCGTCCTGGGAACCGCCCTACAAGGTTGCGGTCAACCTGTCTCCGGCACAGTTCGTTCACGCCGATCTCTCCAAAGTGATCATCGAGGTTCTGATGTCGACCGGTCTGCCGGCCAACCGGCTGGAACTGGAGTTGACGGAATCGACGATCTTCCAGGACAAGGAACGCTCGTTCAGCGTGCTGCGGCAGATCAAGGCGCTGGGCGTCAATATCGCGCTTGATGATTTCGGCACCGGCTACTCGTCGCTCGACATGCTGCGGTCTTTCCCCTTCGACAAGATCAAGCTTGATCGCTCGTTCATCAACGAGGCCGAGGAAAGCCTGCAGGCAAAGTCGATCATCCGCGCCGTTCTGGCGCTGGGCAAGAGCCTCGAGATCCCGATTCTTGCCGAGGGCATCGAAACCCAAGGTCAGCTGTCGCTGCTGGGCGACGAGGGATGCGACGAGGCCCAGGGTTTCCTGCTCGGCCGGCCCATCCCCATTGCGCAGTTGCTCGAAACCGGCAAGGTCAGCCTGATAGAGAGCGGTACCGGGCGACACCTGAGCAGCGAGCCTGCGTCGCTCGAGCTCGCCGACGAAATACAGACACAGGTCTCCCGCTCCGCGTGAGGGCAGGCTTTGCTCCGGCGAAGTCATCAGCCTGGCTTATCCTTGGTTCAACCCTATTGAATTGACTGGTCAGCAAGGCTGACCTATCGAGGGGCCACAGGAGAGCCTCCCCATGTCCCCAACCCGTTCGGAATTCTTTCAGGGCGTCCGCGACAGCCTGCCGATTGTCGCCGCCGCCGCACCGTTCGGCATGTTGTTTGGCGCCCTGGCGGTCGACAACGGCCTGAGCGTCGGCGAGGCGGTGCTGATGAGCGCCACGGTGTTTGCCGGCGCCAGCCAGATGGTCGGGCTGGAGATGTTCGGGGCGAAGATCGCGCCGTGGATCATCATCCTGTCAGTGTTTGCGGTCAATTTCCGCCACGTGCTCTATTCGGCGGCGCTGGGTCGTAGGATCGGCCGGTTTGCCGGCTGGCAGAAACTGATCGCCTTCTTCTTCCTCACCGATCCGCAATACGCCGCTTCCGAGGCAAGGGCAGACAAGAAGTTTCCGCTGACCATGGCCTGGTACATGGGCATGGCGCTGCCGGTTTACACCCTGTGGGTGCTGGAGGGCTGGATCGGCGCCGTGTTTGGCAGCCTGATCACCGATCCGGGTGCACTGGGGATCGATTTCCTGTTGCCGATCTACTTCCTCGGCCTGGTGCTGGGGTTCAGAACGCGATCGAACTGGCTGCCGGTGGTGATCGCGTCGGGCCTGGGGTCGATCCTGGCCTTCTACACGGTGGGCTCGCCCTGGCATGTCAGCCTCGGGGCACTCGCCGGCGTGCTGGTGGCGGTGCTGATGCCGCCCCGATCCGCAGATGCTGATGAGGTGGGCGCATGACCGGGCTGTATCTCGGGGTCCCGGTCAATGTCTGGATCATCATCGGAGCGGCGCTGGTAACCTATGCCGCGCGCCTGGGCGGACACCTGGTACTTTCGCGCTTCAAGCGGATTCCGCCGCGCGTCGATGCGGCGCTCAATGCCGTGCCGGCCGCCGTGTTGACGACACTTGTCGCGCCCGCTGCCGTGACCGGGGGCCCGGCCGAAGCCTTGACGCTGGCCATCTGCCTGGTGATCGGCTTCCGACTGCCGATGATGGCAATGTTCTGCATCGGCTGGGTGCTGATCGTCGCACTCAGGGCTGCGGGGCTTTAAGGCTTTCCGGTCTGCCGCTGCCGGCAAAGGCCGGACCAGCCCGCCCTGCCGGCCGTGGCTGATCCCTGAGCCTGACTTGCCGGCCCGCGTTTCGTGCCGATGGGGTTCAAAGCGGCTCGGTCGCCCGCTCCAGCCAGTTGCGTTCCCCATCATCAGCGAGCAGCGGGGAGAGTTCCTCGCGCACCCGGGCGTGATAGTCGTTGAGCCACTCCGTTTCCGCCTGATCGAGCAGATCCTCGACGATCAGGCGCTTGTCAATCGGGCACAGTGTCAGGGTCTCGAAGCCGAGCATGGGCTTGTCGCCGCCGGCAATATGTTTCGGTTCGTGGACGCTGACCAGGTTCTCGATGCGAATGCCGAAGGCGCCGTCGCGGTAATATCCCGGCTCGTTGGACAGGATCATGCCGGGCAGCAGTTCCTGGCTGCCGCGCCGCGAGATCGATTGCGGGCCTTCGTGCACGGAGAGGTAGCTGCCGACGCCATGGCCGGTGCCATGGGCGAAGTCGGCGCCGGCCTGCCACAGGGCGATGCGGGCGAAGGCGTCGATGTCGAGGCCGCGGGTACCTTCCGGGAAGCGCAGGCGGCTGATGCCAATCATGCCCTTGAGAACCAGGGTGAAAAACCGCTTCTGTTCCTGTGGCACGTCGCCTACGGCAATGGTGCGGGTGATGTCGGTGGTGCCGGACACATATTGTCCGCCGGAATCGATCAGCAACATCTCTCCGGGCTGGATCTGCCGGTTGGTCTCGGTGTTGACGCGGTAATGGATGATCGCGGCATTGGGGCCGCCGCCGGAAATCGAATCGAAGGACAGCGCCTTGAGCGGCATCTGCATGGCGTCACCGGTCTGACGGCGGAATTCCTCGAGCCGGGAGGCGGCGGTGATCTCGTCAACGGTTCCGGGCTGCTGGGCATCGAGCCAGGCGAGGAAGCGTACCATGGCCGCGCCATCCTGGCGGTGCACGCTGGCACTGCCCTCCAGTTCCGCCTGGTTCTTGCAGGCTCGGGGCAGGCGGGCCGGATCGGGTGCGGCGAGCACCGTGCCTCCGGATTTCTCGATCAGCATCGAGACAGCATGCGGCGCCACGCCGGGATCGACCATCACCTGTGCGCCGGATGTGCCAAGCGCTCGCAGTGCATCGTCGAAACCTGAGGGTGGCTGCAGGTCGGCGAGCTGGGTGAGGTAGGCTTCGGCCTCGATGCCGGTCTTGCGCTTGTCGATGAACAGAAGCGGACGGCCATCCGCCGGGATGATGGCGCGCGACAGGGGGTGCGGCGTCGAGGGCAGGTCCTCGCCACGGATGTTGAACACCCAGGCGACCGAGGACGGGTCGGCCAGGATGACTGCATCGGAGCCGGCTGTGGACACGGTTTCGGCAATCATCGTCAGTTTTTCGCGCGCCGGCGTGCCGGCAAAGCGCAGCGGCTGCAGGGTCACCGTTCCCAGCGGCGGTTGCGGCTGGTCGTCCCAGATCCGGTCGACCGGGTTGTGATCAAGCAGCACGAGTTCGCCCCCCAGCGTTTCAAGCGCCGCCTGCAGCCGCGTCACCTCGCTTGAGGGCCATGTCCAGGGATCGATCCCCAGCCGTAGCCCGGTGAGGCTGGAGGCTTCGAGAAACGCCGCCAATGGCGTGGTCACACTGTTCTGATAGGCGAACACCGCCGGATCGGTCTGCGCCCGGACCTGGTTGGTGTACCGCCCGTCGACGAAGACATGGGCCTTGTCTTCGAGCACCAGCACGAGGCCGGCGGAGCCTGTGTAACCGGTCAGCCAGGCGAGGCGTTCAGCACAGGCGGGAACATATTCGCCGAGATATTCATCCGAACGCGGCACGGCCACGGCGGTGACGCCGCTTGCGGCAAAGCCGGCGCGCAGCCGGGCCACCCGGTCCGCCGCCTGGCCGGGGGACGAAAGCACTTCAAAATTCTGGAACATCATCGGAGTCCTGCAACTGATTTGGTCGCCCCCTTATAGCAAGGGCATGCGGCTTGGGCAGTCTCGGACTTGGTTTCCCCATGTGTCCGATATGGACAGGCCCGGCTCATTCCCGCTCAATTCCTGTGCGAGGCCAATAATCGCTCAAAATTTAAGCTGAGTGCATTGGTTCGGCGCTATCTATGCATTTGCGTCATAGCTGCACTGCAACATGAGCTCTCCACATTCTGCTGCGATGCACTATCTTGGTTTTCAGGAGGACAGACAATCACTTACCCAAAGGGGATTACAACATGTCCGTGAACATCTTTCAGAACGCCTTCGACCGCCTCGTCAACGCTCGCGAACGCCAGGTTCGCCGTTATGTGAATGGTGCGCTCCTTGCAATGGACGACGCCCAGCTCAAGTCGATCGGTCGTACCCGTGAAGAACTGCAGCGCGAAGGCGCCCAGGCCTACTTCTTCTAAGAGATCCAGTCGCGCCATGATGGCGCCTTGATCCAGATCGAATGCAAACGGCTCCTCAGGGAGCCGTTTCTGTTTGGGGGCAGCAGTCTCTGCGGCAAATCAGTGGAGCCACTCTCGAGCCTGAAGCGCTAACTCACTTGAGGTGGATTGTTACCCAGCCGTTGCGCCACAGGGTTTTGACATGGCGCATGCCCTGGCCGTTATAGGCGGCGAGAACCTGCCAGCGCTGGCTGGCCAGAATGCCCGAGAGAATCACCGAACCGCCGGGCGCCAGGTGACGCTTGATATCGGGCGCCATGCGCATCAGCGGCCGGGCCAGGATGTTGGCGATGATCAGCCCGAACGGTCCCGAATCGGTAAAGGCGGTGGAGTGAAACCCGGTCGCCGTGACACAGCGGATCTGCTCGGCGACGCGATTGTGGCGGACATTCTCGCGCGCCACGCGGGTGGCCACCGGATCGATGTCCGTGGCGAGAATCGTGACCGGGCCGAGCATGGCAGCGGCAATGGCGAGGACGCCGGAGCCGGTGCCCAGATCCAGCACCGGATCAACGCCTCCAGGGCCCCCGGGATGGGCGCGCATGACGATCTCGATCATCTCGAGACAGCCGGCCGTGGTGCCGTGGTGGCCGGTACCGAATGCCTGGCCGGCTTCCAGTTCAATCGCCAGGTCATGCGGCCGCACCGCGGCGCGGTCATGGGCGCCGTGAACCATGAAGCGGCCGGCACGCACGGGCTTTAGGCCTTCGAGCGACTTGGCGATCCAGTCGGTATCGCCAAAGGTTTCCAGTTCGATCGCAACGTCGGGAAAGTCGTCCGCAAGGCATTCGGCAATGCGCTGTCTGAGCGCGTCGTCCGGATCACCGGGCGCGTAGATGGAGACCTCCCAGATCTTGCGGTCTTCGTCGATTTCCATCGTCGACACCGGCAGGCCTTCGTCCTCGAAAATCCGGTCGAGCAGATCCAGTCCGCGACTGGCGCCTTTTTCGTCTGTGCGGAAATAGTATCGGTGGTCACTCACTTGGCTTGCTTTCCTTCGTCACTTGCCGCCTGGCTGGCCGAAATCTCTTCCGCCTTTCTTGCCGTCTTGCTCGCAGCTTCCTGGCGCGCGTCGTCCTTGGGCATGGCGAAGCTGAGGATGCGGTCGTTCTGGGCAGGCGGGTTGGAGGCCGTGGAGGCGAACACGATGGCGCCCGATGGCTTGATCCACAACAGGATCAGTGCGCCTTCGGGGCGGGATTTCTCATAGGCTTCCCACGTGAATTCATCGGTCAGCCTGGTCAGCTGGAAGGTCCAGCCCTTGAGAAGCTTTTCGCGCAGGGCGAGAAAGCCGATCGGTTCCTTGGTCAGCGAGCGGCCTCCGAGCGTAAAGCTCAAGGCCTGGCGCGCCTTGTCGTCAGCGCGGCCGATCTGGTAGACGTGGCTGCGTCCCAGTTCAGGCCCGAAATCGGTGCAGACCAGCGCATTGTAGGCGTCGTTGTCGCCGGTTGCGATCAGGTTGGAAAAGCGCTTCGGATCGATGCTGTGATGGGCGGATTCAGACAGCACCTCACCAAAATAGACCGGGATGTTGGCAAGCCGCGCCTCGGCCAGGTGGTTCCAGTTCTGGTCGGCCAGCATCACCGGCACTTCCGCTTCCTTGAGCTTGAGGGCCAGCGCCGTCGACCAGCGCGAGCCGCCGACGATGAGAATGCCGGGCTTGGAGGCCTTCTTCAGCTTGAGGAAGCTTGCCAGCGGCCCGAGGGTGAAGCCGTGCAGCATGATGGTGGTGACGACCACGGCGAAGGTGAAGGCCACCATGCGCCCGGCGTCGGCGACGCCGACATCGGCCAGCAGGCTGCCAAACAGGCCAGAAACGGCAACCGCGACCACACCACGCGGCGCAATCCAGGCACTGAGGAGGCGTTCCTGGATGGTGGCGCCGGAGCGGATGGTGGCGAGCAGGATGGCAATCGGCCGGATCACCAGCAACAGCGAGGCCACGAACAGCGCCGCACTCCAGTCGAGCGAACGGATTTCATCCATGCTCAGCGAGGCCGTCAGGATGATGAAGACGCCGGAGACGAGCAGCGTGGTGATGGTCTCCTTGAAACGGCGCATGTCGGTGAGCGAGGCAATGCGGCTGTTGGCCAGCACGACACCCATTACCGTGACGGTCAGCAGGCCCGATTCTTCCAGCACCGCGTTGGTTGCGGCGTAAACGGCGACCACCGAGGCCAGCAGTACCGGCGCCTTGAGAAACTCCGGCACATGACCGCGCATGAACGACCAGGCGACCACCTTGGCGGCGACAAAGCCGGTGCCAATGGCTGCGGCGAAGCCGACCAGCAGCAGCACGACCAGGTTCTCGGCTTCGTGCAGGCCGATATAGACGAGGATGACCTCGAAGGCGACGACGGCAAACAGCGCGCCGATCGGATCGTTGACGATGGCTTCCCAGCGCAGCAGCGAGGCGGGGCGGGCGTCGAGCTGGGCCTGGCGCAGCAGCGGCATGATAACGGTCGGGCCGGTGACAACGAGGATGGCGCCCAGCACGATTGCCGTCGGCCAGCTCAGGCCGCCGATATAATGGGCGGCAAGCGCTGCCATGCCCCAGGTCATCGGTCCGGCATACATTATTATGCGCCGCACCGTGGTGGAGGTCTCGCGGATCTCCTTGAAATTCAGCGTCAACCCGCCTTCAAACAGGATAATGGCCACGGCGATCGAGACGATCGGCCGGTAGATCGAGCCGAAATCTTCCGTCGGGTTGAGAAAGCCGGTGGCCGGACCGGCGATGAAGCCGGCTGCCAGCAACAGCACGATGGCCGGCAGCTGCAGCCGCCAGGCAAACCATTGCGCGGCAATGCCGGCTGTGCCGATCACGGCAAGTTTGAGAACGATATCATCCATGTCAGTCCCCTTGTCGTGCCGCCCTGGCGCGAATTGTTATTTGAGCAGGTTCTCAAGCTTTGTCACGGCGTTTTCCGGATTCTCGCCCCAGGCAATGGTGCTCTTGAAGCGGCCTTCCGCGTCGAGAAGAAACACCGAGGCCGTATGGTCCATGGTGTACTCCCCCTCCGGGTCGGCTGAATCGACCGGCACCTTCTTGGCGTAGACGTTGAAGCCCTTGACTGCGGCATTGACCTTGTCTGCCGGTCCGGTGATGCCGGTAATCCGGTCGCTGACGCCTGAAATATACGCGTTCAGCAGTTCCGGTGTGTCGCGTTCGGGGTCGACGGTGACGAAATAGGCGCCGATCCTGTCGCCCTCGGGATCCACCTGCCTGAGCCAGCCATCGAGCTCGAACAGCGTCGTCGGGCAGATCTCGGGGCAATGGGTAAAGCCGAAGAACAGCGCCGTCGGCCGGCCACGGAAGGCGGCTTCGGTGATCGGGCTGCCGGTCTGGTCCACCAGTTCGAACGGTACGCCGTAAGGTTCTGCCGAGAGCTCTGTCTCGGTTCGCTGCCATTCATAGGTCAGCCAGCCAAGCGCCAGCGCCATGGCTGCCACGAGGATCCAGAGGATGAGGCGGAAGGTTTTCATCAAAATCTCCAGTGAGGCTGCCGCTTGCGTCCCGCTGCAAGCGGATCAAACCGGGCCGGATTTGCTTTATGTGTTCACAGGCACCAGGAAAGCCCGCTTGCGGCAAGTGCGTCCAGCAGGGCAGGGCCATTTGCCTGCCAGGCGGCAAACACCAGCCCGGTCAGCATGGCCGCGGCAATCAGGCCGAGAGCACGGGGTAGGAAGCCTGCAAACAGGCTCTGTAGGGGCGGCGCTGCTGGGCCTTGGGGCGCGGGTGCACGGTTCATGCGCTTTATCTAGAGCTGATCATGGGCAAAGGGAAGTGGCTAGATGCGCGGCAGGGCCGACGCACGCCATCTTTCATTTGTTGCAGACAAGTCCCATATCAGTCCGGTCAGTTTCAGCCGCGGGGCCGCGCCGTGGGGAACCTCGCATGCCGCGGCGCGTTCACCGGAGAAGGAGAATTTTCATGATCAAAGCCAAGCCAATCCGTTCCACCGCCCGTGCGGTTCTCATTGCGGCCAGCTGTCTGGCAGCGCCCATGCTGGCGACCTCCGCGCAGGCCGAGCAGGTTGGAGAGGTCGGTGTCGACTGGCTCGGCAATGACATTCTGATTGATGCGGTGACCGATCCGGAGGTTGCGGGGGTCACCTGCCATGTCGCCTATTTCGAACGTGGCGTGATCGACCGGCTGCAGAAGGGCAACTGGTTCGAGGACCCGTCCAACGCCTCCATCGCCTGCCGCCAGACCGGGCCGATTACCATCAAGGACATCGATCTCGATGAAGACGGCGACGTGGTGTTCAAGGAATCACGCTCGCTGATCTGGAAATCGCTGGTGGTGCGCCGGATCTATGACCAGGCCAACGACACGCTGATCTATCTGGTCAATTCGCAGCAGGTCCAGGACGGCTCGGCCAAGATGAACATCTCTACCGTGCCGCTCTACGGCCAGGAAGTGGTCTGGGAAAACGGCAGGCCGTGACTGTTTGCCGGACCGGTGCTGTGTGGCGCCGGTCCGGCTTTGACTGCCCTTACAGGCAGGGTCGGCCTATTTGATGTTGAACACCCGTCTGGCATTGTCCTCGTAGAAGGCCTTCAGCACATCAGGCCCCACCGGCATGTTGTCGAGGACTGCGGTCTCTTCGGGTACATATTGCCAGGGGTAATCCATCGCGTACATCACGCGGTCCGCGCCGATGACATCCTGGACATACATGATCGGCTTGGGATCACCGACGCCCGAGGACGTGTAGTAGAAATTCTCGCGCAGATATTCCGATGCCTTGCGCTTGAGCGGCTTGGCGCCTTCATAGCGGTTGGAGCGGGACAGCCGGGTGTGCATGAAATCGATACGGTAAAGCCAGAACGGCAGCGCTTCGCCGGTATGCCCCAGAACGATCTGCAGCTTGGGGAAGCGGTCGAACAGGCCCGATACCAGCAATCTCAGCGCATGCAGGCCGGTCTCGCAGGAAAAGCCGTAAACTGCGGCGTCGAGGCCTCGTCCGAGAAACGGCTCCAGCATTTGCGGAGAGGGCGTGTTGGGATGCAGGTAGATCGGCACACCGAGCGCTTCGGCGGCCTCGAATACGCCCCAATACTGTTCATCATCGAGATAGGTGCCGAGCGTGTGCGAGTTCAAGATCCCGCCCCTGAGACCGAGCTTGGTCACACCGCGCTCGAGCTCCTTGGCTGCGTTTTCGCGGTGAAGCGGCGAGAAGGCGGCCAGGCCGGTGAACCGGTCAGGATGCCTGGCAATGCCTTCGGCCAGTTCGTCGTTGGAGCGGACCGCGAGGCTGTGCGCTGTGTCCGGATCGAAGATCTGCACACCCGGCGAGGACAAGGCCAGCACGGCGATATCGACGCCGGCAGCATCCATATCGGCAATCCGGGTTTCCCCGAGGCTGACAATGCGTTTGTTGTGGTTCCGGGCGATCTCGTTGTCGCCGGAAAAGAAACCCCACAGCGAATGGAAACCCGGCTCGCCGATATTCTTCTCGCGGATTTCCTTGCGGTAAAGGTCGAGAATTTCCTCGGGCATCCACGCTTCTTCGGTGGCGATCCGCTTGTAGGGTGGATTGGCGGTTCTCTCGGTCATCTGAAACTCCTTTTGGTCGAGAAATACTAGATTGCGGGGCGAGGGGCGCTTGGCAGCATGCGGTTCGACACCAGCACTGCGGTAACGCCGAGCATTGCTGCGGCCATGGCGAGGGGGGTGTCGGGTGGCACCACGGCGGTCAGTCCGCCCAGCGCCAGCGCTGCGAGACCAACGGCCCAACGGGCAAGGCCCCCGCCAAAGGCAGCACGGCGCGCCAGCACTTCGGCGAGGAAATGCCCGGCGGCGTAGATCGTCAGGCAGGAAATGCCGATCTCGAGCCAGGTGCCGTCAAACAGCAGCGCGGAATTGAAGGCGAAGACGAAAGGCAGCAGATAGGCGACGGCCGCCAGCTTCATCCCGGTCGTTCCGGTCTGCCACATGTCGCTGTCGGCGATGGAGGCGGCTGCGTAGGACGCAATCGCCACCGGCGGCGTCAGCATCGACAGAAGGCCAAAATAGAAGATGAAGAAATGCGCCGAAATCATCGGCACGCCCTGGGCGACGAGAGCCGGAGCCAGCAACACGGCAACCACGACATAGACACCCGATGTCGGCATGCCGACGCCCAGCACAATGGCGATCAGGGCGGTCACGGCAAGCAGTGGCAGGACACCGCCATATTCGGCGATCTGGCCCAGCGCCAGGGTCAGCGCGAAGCCGAGTCCGGTGATGTTGATGGTGCCGATGATGATGCCGGCGATGGCGCAGACGAGCAGGATCGGGATCAGGGTTTCTCCGGCCCGCATGGCGATCCTGGGGATCAGCGCCAGCCGTTCCGCATCCCGCGGCGCCATGACCAGATGCAGCACAAAGGCCGCTGCCGAGGCATAGAGCGCCGATTTTCCAGGCGCATAGCCGAGGAAGAACAGGAAATAGATCAGCGCGCCGAGCGGGAACAACAGCGGCCAGCTTCTCATCAGCGCGTCACCGACGCGGGGCAGGTTCTCCTTAGGCTCGCCCGACAGGCCGTTGGCGGCGGCGTAGCGGTCAACCTGTCGGTAGAGCAGCAGGTAGTAGAAGATTGCCGGCAGCAGCGCTGCAAGCACCACCTCGGCATAGGAAATCTGCAGGAATTCGGCGATGATGAAGGCTGTGGCGCCCATCACCGGCGGCGCGATCTGGCCGCCATTGGAGGCAACGGCCTCGATGGCCGCGGCATAGCGGGCGGGAAAGCCCGAGCGCTTCATCATCGGGATGGTGACCACGCCCGTCGACATGACATTGGCAACGGTAGAGCCGGACAGCGTGCCGAACAGTGACGACGCAAGGATCGCCACCTTGGCCGGCCCGCCCTGGCGGTGGCCCATCGCGGACATGGCGAGACGGGTGAGCAGTTCCGAACCGCCGACGGCGTTGAGCACGGCGCCAAAGACGATGAAACCAAGTATCTGTGTGGCGCCGACATTGAGCACGAGGCCGGGAATGCCGTTGGTGTCGTTGTAGAGGTAGAGCAGGTAGCGCGGCGGGCTGACATAGGCCGCCTCGAAAATGCCCGGCGCCAGATAGCCGATGAAGCCGTAGAGCATCAGCGCCGAGGCCAGTAGCGCCAGCACAAGGCCGCAATAGCGCCGGGTGACTTCGAGCACGCCCGCAATGGCGATCACCGCCGGCACCCATTTGTGCGGACCGCGGTCGATCGGATCCAGCAGCCAGGTCGCGTAATGGACGGCCAGCCACCACCAGCTCAGCATCGCGGCCAGGCCGAAAACCAGATCCAGCCATTGCGGCAGCCGCAAATGCGGGCGAGTGGCAATTCCGGCCAGGACCCCGAGGCCGAGGATCACGGCGAGATACTGCTCGGTGAGCCATACCTGTCCGATCCATCGCGGGGCATCAAGCATCCACAAAATGCCGACGACGGGCAGGGACGCAGCGACATGGGCGGCGCGCATCTTTGGTCTCCTGAGGGACTGAAACTTGAAAAAAACGAACGAGACGGCCGGCCCGGTCAGCCGGCCGGCCGTCAGGGCCGGGGCTTAATTGGCGAGCGAGGCCTCAAGCGCATCGTTTTCATCGGTCCACATGCCGCGCTCTTTCCAGTAGGCCACTGCGCCCGAATGGTAGGGGGCGGTGTTGGTCGGAGCCGACATCATGTCCTGCGCGCCGCCGCGCAGCGGCGGGTAGTCCTTCTGCAATTGCGGAAACGCGTCGTAGAGCGCGCCGAGGATTGCCTGCACATCTTCGTCCGCGGTGTCGGCGCCAACCGTCAGGTAGACGTCGAAGGCCGAGACCACGACCGGATCGGTGATTTCGGGCATCCGCGGATTGGCGTTGACGGTCATCGGATAGAGGCCCGGCAGCCGCTTATCGAAGAAGGCCTTGGTGGCGTTGTCGCCTTCCAGGGTCAGGTAGCGGATGCCGCCGGGGATGCCGGCATTGGCCTGCTGCACCATCGGAATGCCGATGGCCGCCGAAGTGGCGTCGAGCTGGTTTTCGGTGAGCGCCTCAAGCCCGGTGGACAGGCCAGAGACAGTGACCGGTTCGACATCGTCGACACTCAGGCCGGCGGCTTCAAGCGTTGCGACATTGACCTGGCTGACAGCGGCGAGCGACGCGAATTCGGTCACGGTGCGCTTGCCCTTGAGGTCGGCCACGGATCGCATGTCGCTGTCGGCGCGGACGATGAAGGCCATCCGTAGCGGCCACAGGCGGGCCACCACCCGCAGGTTGTCCAAGGGCTTCTTGCCGCCGGTTCCACTGTAGGAATCATTGATGTCGATGGACGAGTTCAGCCCCAGTGTCAGTTCGCCCGCGGCAATCAGCGGCAGGTAGACGGACGAGCCGGTGAAAGGCTGCACCGTGACCTGGCGTTTGAGCCGCTCCTGCAGCGCTGCGGCCATGCCGCCACCGATGGTGTAATAGAGCGAGCCTTGCGGATTGGTTCCGATGGTGATGCGCGACTGTGCCGAGGCGTCATCGGTGGCGAAACCGAAAGAGACGGCGAGAGCTGCAGCAGCGATCACCTGTTTGAAATTGTTCAGCATTGTTTCCTCCCTGTTCCGGTCGCTTCTGAAATGGCTGGCGACCGGCCCATCCGAACGGTAGCGGGCTTGGCTTGATCTGGAAATGGAATTTTTGTAAATCATTCATAAAGTAATTTACTTAATCCGAAGGTTGTCATGTCCGTCTCCGCCCTTACGCTGAAGCAGTTGCGCGCCATTCTGCAGGTCTATCGGACCGGGCGGATATCGGCTGCGGCGGAGGTGCTCAATGTCACCCAGTCAGCGGTCAGCGTGCTGATCCGGCAATCGGAGGAGGCGCTGGGGGCGCATCTGTTTGACCGCACCACGCGGTCGCTGGCGCCGACCGATGCGGTGGAAATGATCATCGGCATGGTCGAGCGGATTCTCGATGATGTCGGCGCGCTGGAGGACACGGTCAGCGGCCTTGGCGACCTGACCCGCGGCCGGATCCGCCTGACCACCACGCCGGCCACCGGCATGACCTATCTGCCCTCGGTGGTTCGCCGGTTTCGTGAGAATTATCCAGGCGTCAACCTGATGCTGGATGATTGCGCGCCGAACCAGTTCTTCACCAACATCCGCTACGAGCGCGCCGATTTCGGTATCGGCACCGAGCCGGATGATGCCGATATCTTCGACTGGCGGCCGTTGCACGATGATCCGCTGCAACTGATCTGCCCCGACGATCATCCCTTCGCCGCACGCCAGTCCATTGCCTGGGGCGAGTTGCACGACATGCCGCTGATCCTGTCGCGCAGCGATTACGGTGTGCGCAACCTGGTGGAAAAGAACCTCGCGCGGTTGGGCGTCCGGCTCAAGCTCTCAGCGGAAGTGGCATTTCTGGGCAGCGCCATCTGGATGACCGCCTGCGGCATGGGCATGGGCATCCTGCCGTCACGTTTTGCCTCCGCCAGCAGGATGAACGGCGTGCGCGCCCTGCCGCTGGTCGACCCGGTGGTGACCCGCCCGCTTGGGGTGGTCACCCACACCGCCCGCTCCCTCTCGCCAGCCTCCAAGGCCTTTATCGAGATGATGGCCGAGGATGTGGGGCAATGGGTTACCGGTCGCAGCTGATGTCGAGACGTGTGGTTTATCGCCATCTGACGGCGTGCCGGGCCGGTGCCATCCAGGTGCCGACTCACCTGATTGGCTGCAGTTTGATCTTTGTCATGCTGCCTTGACGGCTGGTGTGGTTCTGTCCAGCAATGAGCGATCGGACCGCTCCTGTTTCAAAGGCGAACATGCAAGTGACAGCAGACAGGCCAGACAATGCTCATGCGCAAAGCCTGCAGGAGGTCGCCACTTCCCTTGAGGCGGATGCCGAAAGGGGGCTCTCGACATTGCAGGCGCAGGAGCGGCTGAAGACCCACGGCCCCAACCAGCTCCGCCGTCAGAAAACCAGAAGCATGCTGTCGATCCTGGTTCACCAGTTCAGCAGCATCATCGTCTGGCTCTTGGCTGGGGCTGCAATGTTGTCGTTTGGGTTTGGTGATACGGCGGAGGGCGTGGCGATCGTCGTGGTGCTGGTGATCAACGGCGCCATCGGCTTTAGCACCGAACTCCGCGCGGCCCGCTCCATGGAAGCGCTGATGCGCATCGCCGAGGTGAAGACCCGTGTGCGCCGCGACGGGCGTCAGCGCATGGTTGATGCGCACGAACTGGTGCCCGGCGACGTGGTGATCCTCGAGGCAGGCGACGTGGTGACCGCCGATTTGCGGATCAGCCAGGCCTCGAACCTGCAAGCGGATGAATCGGTGCTGACCGGGGAATCGATCCCGACGGGCAAATCCACGATAGCCGTGGCGCAGGATGCGGTGCCGGGTGACCGGACCTGCATGGCCTTCAAGGGAACATCGATCACGCAAGGTACGGGGGAGGCGCTGGTCGTTGCCACCGGCATGGACACCGAACTCGGCCGCATCAGCGACCTGGTGCAGAGTGCGGAAAGCGAAACGGCTCCGCTGGAAAAGCGGCTCGACCGGCTCGGCCACCGGCTGGTCTGGCTGACCTTCGTGCTCGCCGCCCTGACCATCTTCGCCGGTATCCTGCGCGGACACGAGATGATTGCCATGATCCAGACCGGTGTGGCGCTGGCCGTGGCCGCCGTGCCCGAGGGGCTTCCGGTGGTGGCGACGCTCAGCCTGGCGCGCGGCATGTGGCGGATGAGCCAGCGCAACGCGGTGATCACCCGCCTGTCCTCGGTCGAGACCCTGGGCGCCACGACGGTGATCCTGACCGACAAGACCGGGACACTGACCGAAAACCGGATGACAGCCGTGCGCTATCTGCTTGATGCCGGCGATGTTGATCTTGAGGGGGACAACTGGCGCGATTCATCTCCGGACGACGCTTCCCTTAACTGGGTGATCCGGATCGGGGCGCTGTGCAACAATGCCGAGCTGGGCGACGGAGCGGCAGACGGCCGTGCGGGCGATCCGATGGAACTAGCGCTGCTTGCGGTTGCGGCGGCCTCGCGGGTGAGCCACGCCGGACTTTCGCAGGACTACCCCGAAATTCGCGAGCATGCCTTCGATCCGGACAGCAAGTTGATGGCCACCGTACATGCTGCGGACGGAGGCTTCCTTGTCGCGGTCAAGGGCGCACCGGAAGCGGTGATCGACAGTGCGGAATCGGTGCTGACCGCGGATGGTCCGCGCCACCTCGACGCGGCCGCGCGCGGGAAATGGCATGACCGCAGTTCGCAAGCCGCCCGCCAGGGGCTCAGGTTGTTGGGGCTGGCGATGAAACACGGCAATCAGGATGACGCCAGTCCCTATGTCTCCCTGACGCTGGTGGGGCTGGTCTGCCTGCTGGATCCGGTCCGCGAGGATGTGCCCCCGGCCATAAGGGCCAGCCGGGCGGCCGGTGTGCGGGTGATCATGCTGACCGGCGACCACGCCGATACGGCGGCGACGATCGCCCGGCATGCGGGTCTTGGCGACGGAGAGCTGCGGGTGATCGAGGGCGGCCAACTGACTGGCATCAAGCCAGACGCGATCAGCGATGAGCTTCGCGAGCGGGTTCTGTCGGCGGATGTGTTTGCCCGTGTCGCGCCGGAGACCAAGCTGACACTTGTCTCGATATTCCAGCAGGCCGGCCATGTCGTGGCCATGACCGGCGACGGGGTCAACGACGCACCGGCGCTGAAGAAGGCCGATATAGGCATTGCAATGGGCAAGCGCGGCACGCAAGTGGCCCAGGAAGCGGCGCACATGGTGCTGCGCGACGATCGTTTCGCCACCATCATCTCGGCGATGCGGCAGGGGCGGGTGATCTTCGGCAATATCCGCAAATTCGTGGTCTATCTGATGTCGTGCAATGTCAGCGAAGTGCTGGTTGTCGGCATTGCCGTCGGGGTCGGGCTGCCGATGCCGCTGCTGCCGCTGCAGATCCTGTTTCTCAACCTGATTACAGACATCTTCCCCGCCTTTGCGCTGGGGCTGGGCAAGGGTGACCAGAACATCATGCGCCGGCCGCCGCGCGACCCGGACGAGCCGATCATGGACCGGTCACGCTGGACGCTGATCGGCGTGCTAGGATCAGCCATCACGGTGTCCACGCTGGGCGCTTTCCTGCTGGCGCTTGAGTGGCTCAGACTGGAGGCAGGCGCGGCCGTGACCGTGGCGTTCCTGACGCTGGCGCTGGCGCAATTGTGGAACGTGTTCAACATGCGCAATCCCCAGGCGGGGCTGATCCGCAACGACATCAGCCGCAATGCTTACGTCTGGGGTGCGCTGGCGCTCTGCCTCGGGTTGATCGGCATGGCGGTGGGGCTGCCCGCGCTCGCGGATCTGCTCGGCCTGCCCTGGCCGGGGCTGCAAGGTCTGGCGCTTGCAGGGGCCGCAAGCCTGGTGCCGCTGGTGTTGGGACAGGTGTGGCTGGCATTGACACGGCCGGGCGTTGCTCGATCCGCCTGATGGGTTCACTCGGGTTGCTGGCAAATGCGGGACATTCGCTCCGAGAGATGAATTCAGCTGTGCGGGTTCAAGAGAATTTGATAGAGCAAAGCCATGGCGATCAGCTTGAATATCTTTTCGTTGGTTGTGGTTCCGCTCTTCTATGCCGTTGGTGTGGTTTTTGCGCTTGTTGCAATTTCACAGGAGCGCAGCAGTCAGGGTGCGGTGGCCTGGACCGTCGCCCTGGTCGCGATGCCGTTCGTATCGGTCCCGCTTTTTGTCGTTTTCGGCGGATGGCGGTTCAGTGGTTACGTCAAGAAATTTAGAACGCAGTTGGCAAGGACGCCCATAAGCAGAGATTTGCTTCCAGATCCGTTGCGTCTGACAGATACCGATCTCGGTGCAATGCAGGTCATTGAAAAGCTTGCCCGGTTTCCGTTCACCAGAGGCAATGAAGTCGATCTCCTGATCGATGCCGATGACACCTATGCGGCTCTTTTTCAATCGATAGATCGCGCGACGCGCAGCATCTTGATGCAGTTCTACATCATCAATGATGATGATGCGGGCAGGGAGTTTGCTCAACACCTGATCGGTGCGGCAAAGCGCGGCGTTGAGGTCCGGGTGCTTTACGACGAGATCGGGTGCAACAGGACTCCCGAGGCGTATTTTTCAAGACTCAGAGACGCCGGGATTTCCGTTTCGCCATTTGGAAGTGCAACCAGGATGGGGAAACGGTTCCAGATAAACTTCAGGAACCACCGCAAGATTGCGGTGTTTGACGGCCAGATCGGGTTTACCGGGGGGCTGAACATTGGTGACGAGTATCTGGGCAATTCGAAAGGGCGGCGAAGCTGGCGGGACACCCACCTTCGATTTACCGGCCCGACGGTTAAAGCCGCGCAATTCTCCTTTCTCGAAGATTGGCACTGGGCAACAGGCGAGCAGCTTGAGCTCGACTGGTCGGTAACCGCGATACAGGATGATGCACAAACCGCCCTGTTCCTGGCCACAGGACCTGCAGACAAGGATGACACATTCAAACTGTTTGTGGTTCAGGCGATAAATGCGGCACAGGAGTCAATCTGGATTGCGACGCCCTATTTTGTGCCGGATGAGGAAGTTATAACCGCCCTCCATCTGGCGGTGATGCGAGGGGTCGAGGTGCGGTTGCTGGTGCCAGAAACCAGCGACCGCTGGATTGTCGGGCTGGCTGTTCATGCCTGGATCGACCGCGCACTGAGCAATGGGGCAAAGGTGCACCGGTACCAGCCCGGCTTCATGCATCAGAAAGTCATGCTGATTGATGACCGGTTTTCCTCGCTCGGGTCAGGAAACATGGACAATCGTTCGTTTCGGCTCAACTTTGAAGCCAGCCTGCTTGTCCTGGATGAGGAGTTCGCGCGCCAAACAAAGGCGATGCTGGAGCGGGATTTTGAACGCAGCGAACCGATGCCCGCCGGCCATCTTGCCAGTCGCCCGCTTCTGTTCAGATTGATGGTCAATCTGGCGCGTCTCGCGTCGCCACTGCTCTAGCGCGCCAAGACGTCAAACTCTGTCTGTACGGGCAGGTGGTCGGATAGCCGGACGTTCAAAACCTCGGGGTTGCGGTAGGAGATCGATCTTGAAGCAAAGATGTGATCAATATCGGAACTGGGTTTCCAGGAGGGGTAGGTGCTCATCGAATTCCCGGTAATCAGATCCAGTTCGGACCTGTTGGCAAAATCCTGAATCCAGGGGCGGGCCGAGCGGCAGTTGAAATCTCCCGCCAGGATCGTCTTTTCGCGCCCGTGCAATACGTCCCTGATCAGTTCCAACTGTCTGACCTGCATCTTGGCATAGAGGCTCAGATGGGTGTTCGCAATCGTGTGGCCCTGTATCGTGCAAACCAGAAGACCGCGGCCTTTCATCCTTCCAGGCAGCCGGTATTCTTCAACTTCGTCAATCGGATAGCGCGAGAAAATCGCATTGCCGTGTTGCGAGATCCCGGGGATTATCCTGGTGGTCTGTGCCGCGCCGAACGGGAAGCCGGATATTTTCTTCAACGCATCATATTGCGATGAAAAGCCGCCCCGCCTACCGCCCAAATCCAACTCCTGCAGACAGACGATATCGAAGCCGGAAATAAAGCGGCCGATCTTTTTCAATGTCCTGTCTTTCGCCGGGCTGTGCGCAACCTGTTTTCTGATCCCGAACAGGTAATCGCTGTAGTGCCGGCTGCCGATGCAAGCCTGTATGTTGTAGCTCAGCAGTTTCATTCCTGTCGGGACCCGTCGCGTGGTGGCTGGAGTATCGGAGCAGCCGGTTTACCCCGGGCTCCGGTTCGATTGTGAGGCAGTTAAACGGCATGCTCCGGGCGTTGCAAGCGGGGGCGCCGGAAGAGCTGTTTCCTCAATAGCCCACCGTCGCCGATCCCGTCCTCCTCGGGTCCGATGCGCCGAGCAGCAGGCCCTTTTCTGCATCGACATGGATCGACTGGGTCGAGCCCATCACGCTCTTGACCGCGATCGTGTGCCCCCTGGCTTCGAGCGCTGCCACGGTGTCGCGGCTCAGCCCGCCATCCTCGACGCGGATCTCGTCAGGCAGCCATTGGTGGTGGATGCGCGACGCGTGGGTGGCCTCGGCGACATTCATGCCGTGATCGATCATGTTGGAGATCAGCTGCAGCGTGGTGGTGATGATGCGCGAGCCGCCGGGGCTGCCGGTCACCAGCAACGGCTTGCCGTCCTTGAGCACAATGGTCGGGCTCATCGAGGACAGCGGCCGCTTGCCGGGTTCGACCGCATTGGCGTCGCCGCCGATCAGGCCGTAGGCGTTGGGCACGCCGGGCTTGGCGGAAAAATCATCCATCTCGTTGTTGAGCAGCACCCCGGTGCCGGCCGCGGTCATGCCCGAGCCATAGGAGAAGTTCAGCGTGTAGGTGTTTGACACCGCGTTGCCGTCCTTGTCCACAATCGAGAAATGCGTGGTCTGGTCGCTCTCATAGGGCGCCAGCTTGCCCGGCTTGATCGTGGCCGACGGCGTGGCGCGGTTGAGGCTGATGCCGTCGCGGATTTTCGCCGCATAGTCTTTCGAGGTGAGTGCTGCGACCGGCACGTCGGTGAAATCCGGGTCGCCGAGATATTCCGAGCGGTCGGCATAGGCGCGCTTCATCGCTTCCGCCATCAGATGGATGGTGTCGGATGAATTGTGCCCGAGAAAGCCGATCGGATAGCCCTCCATCACATTGAGGATCTGGATGATGTGGGTGCCGCCCGAACTTGGCGGCGGCATCGAGACGATCTCGTGGCCGCGATAGGTGCCGCTGACCGGCTCGCGGATGACTGCCTTGTAACCCGCCAGATCCTCGACGGTCATCGCGCCGCCGGCTTCCTGTACCGATGCCGCGATCTTCTCCGCCACCTCGCCGGTGTAGAAACCGTCCGGGCCTTCCGCAGCGATCTTTTTCAGGGTCGCCGCCAGGTCAGGCTGCTTGAGCACATCGCCGGGCTCATAAAAGCTGCCGTCCTGCTTGTAGAAGATCGCAGCCGAAGCCGGCCAGGCCTTCAGCCGCTTCTCCAGCGCCTTGAGACTGTCGGCCAGATCGGCGGTGACCACGATGCCGGCCTCGGCCAATCCGATCGCCGGTTCTGCGGCCTCGGCGAGCGTCATGGTGCCGTAGGTCTCGAGTGCCAATTGCATGCCGGCGACGGTGCCCGGCACGCCGACAGCCAGGCCATGAAAGCGCGACAGATTGCTGTCGGCGTTGCCCCCGGCGTCGAGATACATGTCGCGCGTCGCACTTGCGGGCGCCATCTCGCGGTAGTCGATGGCCCTGGTCTCGCCGCTCTCCGCGTCATGCACCATCATGAAGCCGCCACCGCCGAGATTTCCGGCGCGGGGCAAGGTGACGGCCAGCGCCAGCGCCACGGCGACGCTCGCATCCACCGCGTTGCCGCCGTCTTTCAGCACCTGCAGCCCGATGTCTGCGGCGACTGCTTCCTGCACCGAGACCATGGCGTCTCTTGCCCAGACCGGATGCACCGCATCCATCGAGCTGTAGATCGCCGCTTCCTGGGCATGGGCGGCAGCAGGGCCAAACGCGATCAGGGCGGTGGCGGCGAGGGCGGTTAGGGGGCGGAACATGGGGAGGTCCTTTCGAAACGGGCAGGCGGCGGGTTAGCCATGCGTCATCGCGCGGCGTAACGCGGAGTTCATCGAAGGCGAGATCGTCCTGTTCGTCAACCGCGATCTGCATTGCCTGCGATGCCTTGCCCGTCAGGCTGGTACGAGAATAGGACGGCAATACGTGCGGCGCTCTTTATCAGCGCGATGCCGAACCCTATCTATAGGCCATGAGCAAAAACGCCCCCTACACGAACTGACATGGCGATCCTCGGCATCATCGGCCTTCTGGCCCTGCTCGCGGCAATCTATGGCCCGCAATACTGGGTTGGCCACACCATGCGCCGTCACAGCGAGCACAGGCCGGATTTTCCCGGCACTGGCGGGGAGATGGCGCAGCATCTGGTGGAGCGGTTCGAGCTTGACGGGGTCCGTGTCGAGGCAACCGATGCCGGCGATCACTATGATCCGGAAGCCCGTGTCGTGAGGCTGTCGCAGGACAACTACGATGGCGCCAGCCTGACCGCCGTGGCGGTTGCCGCGCACGAGGTCGGCCACGCGCTGCAGCACCATCGCGGCGAACGCGGGCTGGCGCTGAGGCAATCGCTGGCCGGCTTCGCCATGACGACGGACAGGATCGCCTCGGTGTTCTTCATCGCCGCGCCGGTGCTGGCGGTCGTGCTGCGTGCGCCGATGGCGATGCTGGGCATGGCGGTGATCGGCATCGGGCTGCTGGGGGTCCGCGTTGTGGTGAACTTTGTCACGCTGCCGGTCGAATATGATGCGAGCTTCAACAAGGCGTTGCCGATCCTGCGCGAGGGCGGCTACCTCGCCGAGGAGGATCTGGCCGGTGCCCGCAGCGTGCTGAAGGCCGCAGCCCTGACCTATGTTGCGGCCGCATTGGCGGGGCTGCTCAATCTGGCGCGCTGGATCAGATTCCTGCGGTAAAGCACTCTTGAATTTCCGCTGCGCTGCTGCATCTGCTATGATCCAGCCATCATAAAACGACCAACCGGAACGATGCTGAGGGAGATTTTCATGACCACCAGACGCACCTTTATTGTTGGCGGCGCCGCCGCTGTCGGAGCCATCACGCTGTTGCCATCGCTCGGCTTTGCCGCAGCCCATGCCGCGAGCTTCAACCTGATGGACGGCAAGATCGTCATCCATCCGGTCGAGCATGCCTCCTTTGTCATGGAGAGCCCGGCGGGAACCATCTATGTCGACCCGGTCGGCGAGGCAGGCCTGTATGAGGCGCTGCCCAAGCCGGACCTGATCCTGATCACCCACCGCCATGGCGATCACTACAATGCCGATCTTCTGGCAGCACTTGCCGACGCGCCGATCCTGACCAATGAAGATGTGAAGGCCATGATGCCGGAAGAGCTGCAGGCGCGCACAGAGGTCATCGCCCCGGGCGGCGGCACCGAGATGATGGGTGTCGCGATTGCGGCGATTGCATCCTACAACACCTCTGCCGACCGGCAGGATTTTCACCCCAAGGAGCGCGGCGATCTCGGCTTCGTGCTGAGCATCGATGGCAGCCGCATCTATATCTCCGGCGACACCGAAGGCACGCCGGAAATGCGGGCGCTGGAAAATATCGATCTCGCCTTTGTGTGCATGAACCTGCCATTCACGATGACCGCCGAACAGGCCGCCGATGCGGTGGCGGAATTCGCGCCGGGCATGGCCATCCCCTACCACTATCGCGGCCGCGACGGCGGCACCCAGGACCCGCAAGTGTTTGCCAAGATGCTGAGCGAAGCGGGCAGCGAGACCGAAGTCAAGCTGCACGACTGGTACAACGGCTCTCTGGGCTGAGCCGCCGAAACGCCATCGCGGTGCATCCGCATCCTGCCGGGTCCATGCTTATCGTGTGGGCCCGGTTTGCGTTGGAGGCAGCAGTCCGGACCAACCAGAGTTTATGCTTCCGATTTGCTTCTCTCCCCCGGAGGGGTAGAAGGGCCTAAGAACGCTGTTGTCGCAATCCTGCCACTGCCCGAAGGAATCGCCCTTGAATCCCCCCGATCGTATCGAAGAATTGTTGAGCGCCACAAAAGATGCCTTCGCCAGCGGGGCGCTGGTGCAGCTCAAGCTCGGCGGCTATCACGGCGACGAGCCGGAGCTGAAGGCGGTGCTGGTCAAGAAGATCAGCACCAAGGCCGGCGACAAGTACTCCTTCACCTACCGCTACAAGACCCGCGACACGATCAAGAATTATTCGCAGTCCGAGGCGCTGGCGCTGCTGCGCGATGGCCTCAGGGACGCGTTCCGCAGCGCACAATTGGCGGCCACCGAATTCGACATGATGTTCGAGCGCAATGGCGCCAAGATGCGCCTGAAGCGCACCGAGGTGGAAGGCCGCGCAGCGCCGTCGACCGATCATAACCGGGCCAAGAACCGGCCGCTGACGGCGACCGACAAGCCCTGGCTCAGGGCGCTGGGGCTTGCGGGCAAGAACGGCGCCATCCGCAATGATGCGCAGGACAAGTTCCGCCAGATCAACAAGATGGTGGAGATCTTCGCGCCGCTGGTCGCGGCGCTGAAGGCGGAACAGCCGCTGATCGTCGACATGGGTGCGGGCAAGGGCTATCTCGATTTCGCGCTCTATGATTACCTTGCGACGGTTGCCAAGCGCCCGGTACGCATTGTCGGCGTCGAGCTGCGCGAGCAGCTGGTGTCTGATGGCAATGCCACAGCCAGGGCATCCGGCTTCGCAGGCCTGAGCTTTGAGGCTGGCACCATCATGGAATACGACGCGTCGGGCGCGGACGCGGTGATCGCGCTGCATGCCTGCGACACGGCGACTGACGACGCGATCTTCAAGGGCATCCGCGCCGGCGCCGCGCTGATCGCCGTCGCTCCCTGCTGCCACAAGCAGATCCGCAGGCAGATGGAAGCGGGACAGCCCGACGCGCGGCTCGAACCGCTGCTCCGGCACGGCATCTTCGTCGAGCGCCAGGCCGAGATGGTCACCGACACGCTGCGCGCGCTGCTCTTGGAACTCAACGGCTACAAGACAAAAGTGTTCGAGTTCGTTTCCGACGCGCACACGCCGAAGAACAACCTGATCGTCGCCGAGAAGGATGGCCGCGCCGGCCGCGACCGGGAGGCGGTGCTCAAGCAGATCGCGGATATCAAGGTGATGTTCGGGATCGACCAGCATTATCTCGAAGGATTGCTGAGCCAGTAAACGTGGCGCGGGGTCGAGCGGCCACAGCGCATCTGAAACGCAGGAGTGAAGCCATGACCATTGCCGTTACTGCCGTCACCGGCCAGCTCGGAGGGGCGATCGCCGAAGCGCTCATCGCGATGAACACCGGCGAGACCATCATCGGTCTTGCCCGCAGTCCCGCCAAGGCGAAGGAGCTGGGGATCGATGTTCGCCCCGGCGATTATGATGATGCCGGCCAGCTTCGGGCCTCCCTGGCCGGGGTCGACACGCTGCTTCTGGTCTCCGGCATGGCCGCGCCAGAAGACCGGATCGGGCAGCACCGCAACGTCATCAACGCCGCCAAGGCCGCCGGGGTGAAGAAGATCGTCTACACCAGCGTGCAGGGCGCGGAGCAGGGGACGGCATTCTCCCCGATCATCCAGAGCAACCGGCAGACCGAGGCCGATGTCCGCGACAGTGGCCTCGACTGGGTCATTGGCCGGAACGGCATCTATATCGAACCGGATGTCGAGTATATCGACAGCTACCGCAAGGCCCGGCGAGATCGCCAATTGCGCCGGCGATGGACGCTGCGGCTATACCACCCGTCCTGAACTTGCCTTTGCCTATGCCCGCATGCTCACCGGATCAGATCACAACGGACGGACCTACAATCTGCATGGCGGACTGCTGACGCAATCGGAGCTGGCAGACTACCTCAACAAGGCTTTCGGCAGCGAACTGGTCTACCGGCCGATGTCGTTCGAAGACTTCAAGGCGGATCGCATCGCCGAGCTGGGCGAGTTCATCGGCACGGTGATTGCCGGGATCTACCAGGGCATTCGCGAGGGCGCCTCCGACAGGCCCAGCGGTTTCGAAGCCGCTGCCGGGCGGCCGCACCAGTCCTGGGACGACTATTTTTCGTCGATCTGAACCGAGAAGGCCGATGTCGACCCGTCAGAACCGCGGGTCGGTGCAAAGCCGACTTTACAGCTGCAGACCAGGCCTGACGACAGCCTCCCGGTAACTGGATCGCACATCAAGACAGACGGGCGCCGGAACGCAGCCTGCAGGTCTAGCTGATCTTGTCGAGCGCCGCCTTCAGCGATTCGTCGGAATAGGGTTTTGCCAGCAGAACCGCATCCGCGTCGGCGCCATCAGGGATCTGGCTTTCACCGGTCGCAAAGACGATGCCGATGTCGGGATATTTGCGGCGCAGTTCCTTTGCGAGCTCGCCGCCCTTCATGTCGGGCAGGCCGACATCGGTGACGAGAATGTCGAAATCCCGGTCCGCGACAGCTTCTATCGCTTCGGCGGCTGTTCCGGCGTCAATCACCTCATGGCCGAGATCCTCGAGCATGTCTGCCGTGTTGATGCGGATCAGGGCCTCATCCTCGACCAGCAGCACTGTCAATCTGCGTGGCTCCGAAGTGTCTGTTGCTTCGGCCGCCGCTGCGGGAGCGGCGCTGGTGTCGACCGTCGGCTTGACCGGCACCGGCTGGGCGCGCTGTTTCTGGTTGGCGATGAGATGGCGGATCCGGCCGTCCAGCGCTTCCCGTGTGTAGGGCTTGGAGAGAAGCTCCACGCCGGCGTCAAGCTTGCCACCGTGAACGATGGAGTTCTCTGTGTAGCCCGAGGTAAACAGCACCACCAGGTCGGGGTTGCTGGCCTTGGCAAGCTTCGCCATCTCAGGGCTCTTGAGCTTGCCGGGCATGACCACGTCGGTGAACAGCACGTCCACGGGGACGCCGCTTTCGATGACGGCGAGGCCGGCCTGCGCATCGCGCGCGGTCAGCACCCGGTAGCCGAGGTCTGTAAGCGTGGCGACCACGGTGGCGCGGACATCGTCGTCGTCCTCGACCACGAGGATGGTTTCCGTGCCGCCCTGTGCCGGGCCCGATACGAGGCGTGCTTCCTGCTCTTCCTCGCCCATCGCGCGGGGCATGTAGAGCTTGACCGTCGTGCCCTGGCCCGGCTCGCTGTAAATCTTGATGTGACCACCGGACTGCTTGACGAAGCCATAGACCATCGACAGGCCCAGGCCGGTGCCCTTGCCTTCGGGCTTGGTCGAGAAGAACGGCTCGAACACCTGTTCCAGCGTCGACTCATCCATGCCGGCGCCGGTGTCGGTGACGGCGAGCAGCACGTAGTTGCCGCTCTCCACATCATCCAGTCCAGCAGTGTAAGTGTCGTCGAGGCGCGCGTTGGAGGCCTCGATGGTCAGCTTGCCGGCGCCATCCATGGCGTCACGGGCATTGATGGCGAGGTTGAGCACGGCGTTTTCGATCTGCGTCGGATCGGCCATCGTGTTCCACAGGTTCTCGGCGATGACGACTTCGATGTCGACTGTTTCCCCGATCGAGCGGCGCAGCAGATCATCCATCCCGCTGACGAAGCGGCCGACATTGATCACCTTCGGCTCCAGCGGCTGGCGGCGGCTGAAGGCGAGCAGCTGGCTTGCCAGCTTGGCGCCGCGATCGACACCGGCGAGTGCATTCCTGACCCGGGTTTCGGCGCGCTCATTGCCTGCCACATCCTTGGCCAGCAATTGCAGGTTTCCGGCGACAACCTGAAGCAGATTGTTGAAATCATGGGCGACACCGCCGGTCAGCTTGCCGATGGTTTCCATCTTCTGCGATTGCTGCAGTGCCTTTTGCGATTGCACCAGTTCCTCGGTGCGCTCGTCAATCCTGTCTTCCAGGTTGGCGTTGAGTTCGGCCAGCGCTGCCTCGTTGAGCTTGGCATGTTCGATGTCTGTGTTGCTTCCGACCCAGCGGCGGACTTCGCCGTTATCGTTTTTGACCGGGGTGGCGCGCACGACATGCCAGCGGTACTGACCGTCATGCCGGCGGATGCGGAATTCGACCTGATAGACCTCGCCGTTTTCCACGGCCTCTGACCAGGCCGCGGCGGCGGCCGGGAAATCGTCCGGATGCACGATGGTGCCCCAGCCATCGCCCTTGAGCCGTTCGGCGGTTTCGCCGCTATAGGCCAGCACGCGGTCGTTGAGCCACTCGATCCGGCCATCCGGTGTTGCCGTCCAGATATGGTTGAGCATGGACTGCGACAGGGAGCGGAACTCCTCCTCGCTGGCCCTGAGCGAGAGTTCGGCTTCCTTGTCCTTGGTGATGTCGGTGAACAGCACCGCGACATTGTCGGAACCGATGCCGTCGATCGGGAAGGCCTGGACCTGGAACCAGCGCTGATCGAGCTCGCTTGCCGCCTGCTCGGTGTTCAGCGGCTCGCCGGTGCGCGCGACGTTTCCGTAGAGATCGAACCAGTACTGTTCGTGACCCGGGGCGATGTCGCGGCGGATCCGCTTGCCGATCGGATCTTCGATGCCGGTGTGCCGGGGGAAGGCCTTGTTGGCTTCGATGAACTCGTAGTCGACCGGGTTGCCGTCATCGTCCCAGATCATGCGGATGACGCAGAAGCCGGACTCGAGATTTTCGAACAGGTTGCGGTAGCGTTCGCGCTGGGCCTGGGCTTCGATCTCGGCCTTGCGGCGGGCGGTGAGGTCGAACAACACGCCGGGGAACCGGTCGGGCTTGCCCGGCCCGCCCTTGACCAGCTTTCCCTGCGCCAGCACATAGGCGACCGATCCGTCGGGCCGCTGCAGGCGGTATTCGCTGCTGTAGGCTTCTCCGGTCTCGATGGTGCGGACGATCTCGTCGGCGACCCGCGCCCGGTCGTCCTCGTGGATCTGGTTGAGGAACTGCTCCAGCGGCAGGCCCTTGTCGGCCTTGGTCGGGTCAAGGCCGAAACTGGTGGCAAAACGGCCGTCGGTGAAAATAAGGTCTTCCGAGACATCCCAGTTCCAGGCGCCGATGACATCGGCATTGGTCATGGTCAGGTCGAGCCGCTCGAGCAGATGCTTGGTCTGCGAGCTCCGCAAGGCGACGACGCGGCCATTGTCGGGTGTCGGCACCGAAACCGAATCAAGGTCCTGGGCGCCGTCCTTGCCGATGAAGAAGCCGCGGTCGTCATAGATGTCGGTATAGGGCTTGCCGATGATGTCTGCGGGCTTCCAGCCCAGCAACCGTTCGGCGCCCTCGCTCCAGCCGGTGATCACGGCATCGGCATCAAGAAAGATCAGCGGGGCAGAAAGTGTGGTGTCCATACGGCTTTTCACTCATAAAGAACGGCCCGCCCGGGTTCCTCACGAACCCCGGCAACCGCATATGTCTCGGGTTTTGTCTATCATATTCGGGCCGGAAGCCTAGATGCTTATTTGGGCAGGTGGTTTGCAGGTCGTGCATGCGGGCGGCGGCCGATGCAGCTCGAGATAGGCGCTGGGCTCCGAATATGCTGTCATCCGCTGTCAGCATGGAGCAGTTTTGTTCCCGCTTCACCCCTTTCCATCCGGCTCGACTCTACCCATATTGCCAGCATGGCAAAATCCCCTGCAAAATCCTCCCGCGCCAAGGCGTCCGACTCTCCCTTTGATGGTTTCGAGGAAGCCCCGCAGCCGTCCCTGACCGGTGCACCGGCATCCGGATCGATCGCCGACTGGGCCGCCGACCTGGCCAAGGAAGCCGAGCTGGAGGCCGTCAAGGCACGGCGCAAGGCGGAGAATCGCGAGATCCGCTCGCAGGCCGGCAAGCACCGGCGCAAGGCCGGACAGCTCAGCGCCGAGGAGGCGGCTGCGCTGCCCCCCAAGGGCAAGGCCAAGAAGACCGCCGCGAAATCCGGCGCCAGAGACAGTGACACCAAATCCGCGCGCGGCACCTCGATGGGCGCCAGCAGCAATCCGCGCGACCGCGCAGCCGCCGGGCTCAATGCGGTGGCCGGGCTCGACATGTCGATGGAGGAGGCGGAAGCCTCGGGCGCGACCAGCGCCAACACCGCCACCGTGCAGGCGCTGTCGGACCTGATTGAGAGCGGCAACCCGCTGTTCAAGAACGGCAAGACCTGGACCCCGCACCGTCCGGCGCGGCCGGAGAAATCCGAGGGCGGCGTGCCGATCCGCATGGCCACCGAGTACAAGCCGGCCGGCGACCAGCCCACCGCGATCGCCGATCTTGTGGCGGGCGCGAACGAGAACGAGCGCAACCAGGTGCTGCTCGGCGTCACCGGCTCGGGCAAGACCTTTACCATGGCCAAGGTGATCGAAGAGACCCAGCGTCCCGCCGTCATCCTGGCGCCGAACAAGACGCTGGCCGCCCAGCTCTATTCCGAGTTCAAGAACTTCTTCCCCGACAACGCGGTCGAGTATTTCGTCTCCTATTACGACTACTACCAGCCGGAGGCTTACGTTCCGCGCACCGACACCTTCATCGAGAAGGAATCGACCATCAACGAGCAGATCGACCGGATGCGCCACTCGGCCACCCGCGCGCTGATGGAGCGCGACGACGTCATCATCGTCGCCTCCGTGTCCTGCATCTACGGTATCGGCTCGGTGGAAACCTACACCGCCATGACCTTCCAGATGGCCGTCGGCGACCGCATCGACCAGCGCCAGCTTCTGGCCGATCTGGTGGCGCAGCAATACAAGCGCCGCGACATGGATTTCCAGCGCGGCTCGTTTCGGGTGCGCGGCGACACGATCGAACTATTTCCGGCCCACCTTGAGGACGCGGCCTGGCGGATCTCGATGTTCGGCGACGAGATCGAGAGCATCGCCGAGTTCGACCCGCTCACCGGGCAGAAGACCGGCGATCTGCAATCGGTCAAGATCTACGCCAACTCGCACTATGTCACCCCGCGGCCGACGCTGAACCAGGCCACCAAATCGATCCGCGAGGAGCTCAAGCACCGGCTGGCCGAGCTGGAAGCTTCGGGACGGCTCCTGGAAGCGCAGCGGCTGGAGCAGCGCACCCGGTTTGACCTTGAAATGCTCGAGGCCACCGGTGTCTGCCAGGGCATCGAGAACTATTCGCGCTATCTCACCGGCCGCGCGCCCGGCGAACCGCCGCCGACTTTGTTCGAGTACATCCCCGACAATGCGCTGCTGTTCATCGACGAGAGCCATGTCTCGATCCCGCAGATCGGCGGCATGTATCGCGGCGACTTCCGCCGCAAGGCGACGCTGGCCGAATACGGCTTCCGGCTGCCTTCCTGCCTCGACAACCGGCCGCTGCGGTTCGAGGAATGGGACGCGATGCGGCCCTCCACTGTTGCCGTCTCCGCCACCCCGGGCAACTGGGAGATGGAAGCCGCCGGCGGCGTCTTCGCCGAACAGGTGATCCGCCCCACCGGCCTGATCGACCCGCCGGTCGAGGTGCGTCCCGCCCGCGCCCAGGTCGACGATGTGCTGGGCGAAATCCGCGCCACCGCCGAGGCCGGCTACCGCACGCTGTGCACGGTGCTGACCAAGCGCATGGCCGAGGACCTGACCGAATATCTGCACGAGCAGGGCATCCGCGTGCGCTACATGCATTCCGATATCGACACGCTGGAGCGGATCGAGATCATCCGTGATCTGCGGCTTGGCGCGTTTGACGTGCTGGTCGGCATCAACCTGCTGCGCGAAGGTCTCGACATTCCCGAATGCGGGCTGGTGGCGATCCTCGACGCCGACAAGGAAGGTTTCCTGCGCTCCGAGACCTCGCTGATCCAGACCATCGGCCGCGCCGCGCGCAATGTCGACGGCAAGGTCATCCTCTATGCCGACAAGGTCACCGGCTCGATGGAACGCGCCATGGAGGAAACCTCGCGCCGCCGCGCCAAGCAGGAAGAGTACAACAAGGCCAACGGCATCACCCCGGAATCGGTCAAGGCGCATATCTCCGACATTCTCGACTCGGTCTACGAGCGCGACCATGTCCGCGCCTCGATCTCCGCGCCAAATGGCAAGGGTGCGGCCAAGGACGAGGGCGCGCTGGTCGGCGCCAATCTCAAGGCGCATCTCGACGCGCTGGAAAAACAGATGCGCGACGCCGCCGCCGATCTCGACTTCGAGACCGCTGCCCGCCTGCGCGACGAGGTCAAGCGCCTGAAGGCCGTCGAGCTCGACATGATGGACGACCCGATGGCCCGCGATTCCGGCATCGAGAACACCAGGGCGTCCCGCAAGGCCGCGGCCACCGGCAAGCCGATGCGCGGCCCCAGCAAGGAGCCCAACCCGGATATCCTGCGCAACCGGGAATCGTCCTATTTCCAGAAGCCGAGCCTCGACAATATGGGCCCGGGCACCGACATGGAGAAGCCCGCCTCCTACTTCCGGAAAAACGACCTCGACGAAATGACCGTCGGCCGCACCGAAAAACCGGTGCCCGGCGCCACGCCGAAAAAGCCTGATGATCCGATCATCAAACGCGGCAAGGTCGGCGCCGGCAGCTATGAGGACCCGGCCGAAGCCGCCCG
>NZ_NVXQ01000025.1 GCF_002733955.1 Hoeflea sp.
CTTCTATGGCGGCCGGACGCGCGGCACCGTGGAAGCCGTACTCGACGCCAATCCCGGTCTTGCAGCCCTCGGACCTTTTCCGCCGGCGGGCACAAGGATCGCGCTGCCGAAGGTCGAGGATGATGATGGCGATACCGATACCGTTCGGCCGTGGGATTGATCGGCATGGTCTTGCGCACACCCATCATCCAGATCATCGGACCATCGGGTTTCAACATCATCCCGAAGCTCGGTCCCGCGTTTCTCGGCGCGACAATCACCGACCAGGAAGGCTATGAGAGCGATCAGCTGGTCATTCGGGCGGCTGCACGCGCACCCTTCATCGATCCGCCGGCTAAGGGCACTCGGTACCGGGCGCTGGCCGGCTGGTCGCCCGGCGGGCCAAGTCTAGTCGGGATTTACGAATATCAGTCCTCTACCATCACAGGCGATCCCGAAGACGGCGAGGAGATCCACATCACCGCACGGGCGGCCGACTTCATCGACAAGGCCAAGGGCGGCGACCGGCGGCACTATGACGAGGAGAACGGCTTCGGCACCGCCGGCAAGATCTTCGATGATCTGGCCAGGGAAATGGGTGTTGCAGCCGTCATCCCGTCCGAGCTGCGAAGCATCAAGATCCCGTACCGACTCCGGTGGAACCAGTCGGCCATCGACTTTGCCGACGAGATCGGCGCGATCACCAAGCCCCAGGCCGGCCGGCTGGTGATCCGCAAGCGCGGTGCCGGCGCATCGGCCTCGGGCCTGACGCTGCCAACCGTCACCGTGCACCACGATCCATCCTATGCCTATGAGTTCACGATCGAGCCACGGCCGGACTTCAAGGAGACCGAGACGCCCTGGTTCGATCCCGCACTCGGGATCACAAAGCTTGAAAAGGCGGCACGTGGCAAGGCCGCATCGCTGTCAGCCTTCATGCATCCGTTCGCCAGCGAGATCGAGGCGCAGATCGGCGGCAAGGCCGTCTCCCAGCAGCTCTCCCGCAACACCGGCTCCGGCTTCATCGAGATGGCCGGCAACGCGAGCGTGACCGCCGGCTCACACATCATTCCGGTGGGCTTCGGCTCGGCCGTCAGCGAAATCGAATGGGAGGCGGCGAGCGTGGAGCATGAGTTCACGCCGGATCCCGGCTGGATTTCGCGGGTGGATTTGCAGGCGAAGGAGGAGGGGTGATGCCGGTGCCTTAGAAGAGCGCCGGGCGGCCGGAGCGGGGGCGCTCCAGGCGACGGGGAAAGGTTGCGGCTGATCCCGTCAGATGCACCAGAAGATAACATCTCACCCGGCTCGCTTTCGCAAGCGTGGCCAAGGTGACTGATTCTCTGAAGGCTTCCTATGTCAAATAGAAACGACCCAACCTCGGTCGATCCAATCAACTCGCCAGCCGCCTATATCGGTGGCAAGCGCGTGCTGTCCAAGACCATCGTCGCCAGGATCAACGCCACACCGCACACCGGCTATGCCGAGGCCTTTGTTGGCATGGGCGGCGTGTTTTTCAAACGCACCCAGAAGCCCAAAACCGAAGTCATCAACGACAGGAATGGCGAAGTCGCCAACCTGTTCCGCATCCTGCAACGGCATTATCCGCAGTTCATGGAAACGCTCAAATTCCAGATCACCTCCAGGCGTGAATTCCAGCGCCTGGTGGCCTGCGATCCGGCAACCCTGACCGATCTCGAACGCGCTGCCCGCTTCCTTTATCTTCAGCGTCTGAGCTTTGGCGGCAAGGTTACTGGACAGACCTTCGGCATCGACAGGGACGGTGGCGGCCGCTTCAACGTCACCCGCCTCGGCCCGGTTCTTGAGGACATCAATGAACACATGGCCGGCGTCGTCATCGAGCAGCTCGACTGGCGCAACTTCCTCAAACGCTGGGACCGGCCGGGGATGCTGTTCTATCTCGACCCGCCGTATTTCGGGAACGAAGGCGACTACGGCAAAGACCTGTTCTTGCGGGATGATTTTGCGGCATTGAATGAGGCTTTAAGGAGCCTCAAAGGACGCTTTTTCCTGTCTCTGAATGACCGGCCTGAGGTGAGGGAGATCTTCTCAGGCTTCGAGATCGAGACGGTGGATTGCACCTATTCGATCTCCGGCGGCGTGGGCAAGAAGGTGAAGGAGGTAGTTATTTCCCAAAACTGAAAGCGGGTATCTGCATTGTCACTGCAAAAAAAAGTTGTAAGCTGCGGTTGTTTACGGATCACGAGCGGCTGGCCCTTCGTGAAATGTCTCAATTCGGAAGGCGACAATGAACGCGCCCAAATTGAACGTCACCTTCTCTGATGGCTTCGATAGTCATCAAGGGGAATTCTCGCTCACTTCCGCGGATCCCAGTGCAGATCCCAGTTCTTATGATTTTTCGAGTTCTGGCGTTGCAAACTACGCCCAGCAAGCATGGGAAATGTGGTTTTCACTCATGCCCGTTAGTTTCTATGCCAACGAAGCAACCATTGAGGTGCACTTTGAATATTTGGCGGTAGATCCATTTCCGGGGTTCGTGGCGATGGTGGACGTTGGCTCGCTTTCGCCGCCTCAATATAGCGGGAATGTCACAAGAACTTTTCATGAGCTCGTGAGTGGTGAAGATTCAAACGGATCGGAACCGGACATGGTCATTTCCGTTGGTTCGCTTTTAGGGTCACGCTACGGTGGCATAACATCGGTCTTGGCGCATGAATTCGGTCATTCTCTGGGGTTGTCCTTGCAGGAGACAAACTCTGTTTTCGGGCAACTGGTCAAAGACAGCTTTTTTATTGGTGAATCAGCCATATCCGAAAATGGAGGACCCGTTCCCGTCGCGGACGATGGGCACATTGTTAATCCAGCAAAATCGGTTATGGGAGGCAATTCGATTTGGCCCACAGCCTTAGACATTGCGATTCTGAAGGATATTGGACTGTTTAAGCCTTTCAGTGGAACACCATCCGCTATCCAGCAACTATTTTCTGATGCTACAGACACCGCTAAGGGCCTTTCCGCTGCGTACAGCCTTTTGCAGGGCGGAGTGCCGAACGAAGCAGGCTTCACAGCTCTGATCAACTCGGCGAAATCGACCAACTTCGGCGCAGGGGCAGGGCCGGTGTTCAATTCCGAGAACATCTTCATCAATCTTGCCAACAACCTTGTACAGGGCAACACATCGGCCAAAGCGACTTTTGATACATTAGCCACAGGTGGAACGCTTGCGGAGAAAATAGCCTCGCTCTATCAGAGCATTATCCCTCTATCTGCACAGACAGCTGACGGTCTTGCCTATCTAATCAGGCCCGAAGGCATCACCTTCTATGAACAAATAGCCGCCGAGCGTGGCATTGCTGGGACTGATGGTGCAGCGATCATTGCAATGGCCTCACTGCTAAAGATCGCGGTTAGCCAAGATATCGGCATTGGTAACGCCGTTAATGATTTAATCAAGGCGGTCGCGGCTGGATCCGCAATGTTACCTGCTGCGGGCAGTGTACTCACTGACATCGAGACTGCTGACGGCACTCAATTCGATGGCGATGATGGCGCGGCGGGGACAATGGCGCGCGCAGCAAGCGAAGAGTTTTTCTACACAGATGATGTCTCGGCAACTGTCGGTGCGACGATGCATGTTGATCTGGTGGGAACGGTTTCCACACAACCACATGACCTAGTCTGAAATGTCAGCGACCTTGACATAGTGACAGGACTAAATCGCCTAGTCTCACCAGGGCAAACCAATTTTTCGCGCTACAATTGAAACGTCGCTGCTACAGATATTCGCGTGTGGCAAAACCGGGTGACAAAAAAGGCAAAACCGCGCGACAGGCTACAGGAATGCCCCGGTGGTGGCGTCCTGACGTGGGGCGGGATCAACGGGGAGGCGGTGGCCAGTGTGGTTCCGCTGGCGGCGTGCTTTCCTTTGAGAAAGCCCGCAAGCCAGCCACCGGGCCGGGGTTCAGCTCTTTTCGTCCGCGATACGCGGGCGGGAGCGGGACCACTGGTCCGGGCCTGTGGCGGACATGATCGCTAACGCGAGCAGGGTCCGTGCCGGAACCGCGCCGAAAGCAGCTCCCGCGGCCCGTCCAGGCCGCGGCCGGGGCAACCCGGGCGAGAGGGCCCTGAAGAGGGGCAGGCGGCAACGCCAACCTCCGCGTGCCTTGCGAGGCTGCCGCCTGTCGGATGGGGACGCCATCCGGCAAGTTCCGGGCCGCGCGCGAGCAGCGCCACCCATTTAAATCTTACCAGAGGCACTGCCCGCGCGCGGCCCTCCGGACCAAAATCCCTTCACACCCCGGCGGCACGGTCGCGCGGCAGGGCTTTGGGCTGCCTGGATGCAGGGGACGTTTTAAGGCGTTGGCCGAAAGCAGCCAGTCCCCAACGTCCGTCCATCCGGCGCAGCTGCGGGTCGTCATCGAGCACTCTTCTCACGTTTCGTCATCCTCGGGCTTGACCCGAAGATCCATTCCGTAATGTCTCGCTGTCGTTTGCTCGTGTATGGGGCTCGGCATGGATCCTCGGATCTGGGCCCGAGGATGACGACGAAGAGGGGCGGCACAACTCGACCGATTGCGTCAGGCGGCGCGAAGGGACGGTATTATTCAGGCGTTGGCGGAAAACAGCCAGGAATGCAGGAGACAGTTTACTTTCGGGCGATCAACCCACAAGCCTCGATGGACGGACATCGGCCCGAAAGTAAACTGTCCCCGAACTTCCCGACCTGTCACTGCGCGTCAAAATCCAGCACCAGCTTTTCGGTCTGCGGCCGGGCCTGGCAGGAGAGCGTAAAGCCGGCTTCGATCTCCCAGGGTTCGAGCGAGAAATTCTCGTCCATGCTGGCCGCCCCCTCGACGATCCGGCAGCGGCAGGTGCAGCACATGCCGCCGGCGCAGGAATAGGGCAGGTCGAGGCCGGCCCTGGTGGCGGCGGAAAGCACCGTGTCCTGGCCCGCGTCGACACGAATTGTCCGGCGGGCGCCGTCGAGGATGATCTCGACCGAGGCGCCATGTGTCGCACCGTTGACGGCGCCATTCACCGGCGCACCATTGGCCTTTGCGGGCGCAGGCTTTGCGCCGGGGGCGGGGGTGAACAGCTCGAACTTGATGCGGTCCTCGTCAACGCCCAGCGTGGCTAGCGCGGTCGAAGCCGATCGGATCATCGGCTCGGGGCCGCAGATATAGATGGCGTCGGCTGATTTCGGATCGATGACGCCAAGTTCCGCCAGGCTTTCGAGCTTTTCGGCATCGAGCCTGCCGTTCATGATCTCGACGTCTTGCACTTCCTCGTCCATCACGTGCAGCAGGGTGAAGCGCGTGGTGTAGCGGTCTTTCAGGTCATTGAGATCGTCGCGGAACATGACGCTTGCGGAATTGCGGTTGGCGTAAAGCAGGGTCACCGAGGAGTCCGGCTCGCCCGCCAGCACCGATTTGGCGATCGACAGGCAGGGCGTGATGCCGGAGCCGGCGGCGAGCAGCAGGTAATCATGCTGGCCGCCGATCTCGGCCGTGAAGCGGCCCTGCGGCGGCATCACCTCGATGCGGTCGCCGGCTTTCAGGGTCTGGGCGAAGCTCGAGAAGCGGCCATCCTCGATGCGCTTGACGCCAACGGTGCGGTGGCCGGTCTCGCCGAGCGCCGAGCAGATCGAATAGGAGCGCCGCATATCCTCGCCACCGACTTCGGCGCGCAGCGTCAGGTACTGGCCCGGCAGGAAGGCGAAAGCGTCGCGGCTGTCCTCGGGAATGGCGAAGCTGATGGCGACGGCGTCCGGGGTCTCGTTGCGGACAGCGGCGATTTCGAGCGTGTGAAAGCGGGGGGCGGCCATCGGTCAGGTCCTCAGATGCACTTGAAATAGTCGAACGGTTCGGCGCAGTCGTCGCAGCGGTAATGCGCCTTGCAGGCGGTGGAGCCGAATTCGGAGACTTTGGTGGTGTGGCTCGAGCCGCAGCGCGGGCAGGCGATCACGTCTTCGGCGAAGAAGGCGCGCCTTCCGCCGGAGCTGCCGACGGGCGGGGCGATGCCATAGGCGCGCAGTTTCTCGCGGCCCTCATCGGTGATCCAGTCGGTGGTCCAGGCCGGCGTGATGACGCGCTCGATTGTCGAGTCGATCCCTGCGCTTAGCAGCGCGGTCTCGACCGCCATCTCAATGGCGATCACCGCCGGGCAGCCGGAATAGGTCGGGGTCAGGCGCACAACAATCCGGCCGTCCGCGTCGCGGCTGACCGAGCGCAGGATGCCGAGATCGGCGACGGTCACGCAGGGCACTTCCGGATCGGGCACGGCGCTTGCCACCTCGAGCGCGCGGGCGAGCTCGAAGTCTGCAACAGGCGTGGCCTGGTCCCCGGAGATGGTCGGCGTCTGGCTCACAGCATCTACCAGGTCTGGCCGGGATAGGCGCGCTGCATGAATTGCAGCTCGGCCAGCAGATGGCCCATGTCCTCGCCGTGAATGCCGTCGCGGCCGCCCTTCTGCATGGTGCGGATCTCCGGCAGCTCAAGCTTTGCGGCGTTAAACACGGTGGCGATGGTCTCGTCCCATTCGGCGCGCAGGCTCTCGGGATCGGGCAGCAGCCCCGAAGCGATCGCCTGTTGCCGCGCGGGCGAGGCCATGAACAGTTCGCCGGTGTAGCGGTGCAGCTCGTCGACGGCGTCCGCCATGCGGGCGGCACTTTCCTCGGTGCCGTCGCCCATGCGGATCACCCATTCGCCGGAATGGCGCAGGTGATAGGTCATCTCCTTGTCGGCCTTGGCGGCGATGCCGCGCAGCGTCTCGTCGGACGAGGTCTGGGCAATGGCGCGCAAGAAGGGCTGCATGAAGGCCGCGAAATAGAGCTGGCGCAGCATGGTGTGGGCAAAGTCGCGGTTGTCGCGCTCGACCAGCAGGCAGTTCACATAGTCTCGCTCGCGGCGCAGGAAGGCGAAATCATCTTCCGAGCGGCCCTTGCCCTCGAGCTCCCCTGCATAAGCATAGAGCGCGCGGGCCTGGCCGAGCAGGTCGAGGCCCATATTGGCCAGCGCCAGCTCTTCCTCGAGCATCGGCGCGTGGCCGCACCATTCCGACAGGCGATGGCCGAGGATCAGGCAATCATCGGCGATTTCGACGATGGCGCGGACTGCCGTCTCTTCAGCGCTTGCAACAGGCGCGCTCATCACATGTGCCCCACTTCATCGGGGATCTCGTAGAAAGAGGGATGACGGTAGATCTTGTCGTCGGCGGGCTCGAAATTGGGCTCGGCAAAGGACGGATCGGAGGCGGCAATATCGGAGGAGCGGACAACCCAGATCGAGTTGCCTTCGCCGCGTCTTGTATAGACATCGCGGGCGGACTGCAGCGCCAGCGCGGAATCAGCAGCATGCAGCGAGCCGACATGGCGGTGGTGCAGGCCATTGCGCGGGCGGATGAAGACTTCCCACAGCGGCGTGAGGTGCGGTGTTTTCGAATTGCTCATCGGGGCGTCAGGCACAATTTTTCTCCATCCAGCTTTTGAGTTGCGGCAGACCGTCCCAGCCGAATGCTTCGTCCGTGTTCCCGTGGACAGTCAGCTGGTTGAGTCTTGCAAAGGCTTCGTCCAGTTTCGGCCTGTGACCGACTGCCACCGGCCACATGACGAAATACGGTTTGCCGAATGCGGGAAACCACCGGTCCTTGTGATTGTAGATCTTGGCGTGAACCGTGTTCCAGACAAAGTGCTCCAGCGCTGCCGCGCTCTCCCAGACGGAGATATTGACAATGGCATCAGGTTCGTCGGGAAAGACCAGATCGGTTGCATCATTGCCATCGCCGGTCAAGCGCCAGACAAATCCGGAGCTGCGTTCGGCAAGGGCGTTGATGCGGTCGAGATTGTTGGTGAAACCCGCCATCCGTTCGTCCTCGAGCGGGTAGCGTGGGCGGGCGATATTGAGTTCAGCCACATGCATCTTCACAGTCATTCTGCGGCCTCCTGCGCGATCGGTTGGCGGTTGGCGCGCTTTTCCGCATGGGCAAGCGCTGCCTCGCGCACCCAGGCGCCGTCGTCCCAGGCCTTGTTGCGGGCGCGCAGGCGGTCGCGGTTCATCTGGCCGTCGCCCCTGACCACGGCCTTGAATTCGGCCCAGTCGATCTCGCCATGGTCGTAAAGTTTGGTGTCTTCGTTCCACTTGAGATCGGGATCAGGCACGGTGAGGCCGAGATACTCGGCCTGCGGCACGGTGGCGGTGATGAATTTCTGCCTGAGCTCGTCATTGGAAAAGCGCTTGATCTTCCACATCATCGACTGGTCGGAATTGGTGCTTTCTGTGTCGGAGGGCCCGAACATCATCAGCGACGGCCACCACCAGCGGTTCAGCGCGTCCTGCGCCATTTCCTTCTGCTCATCCGAGCCCTTGGCCAACGTCATCATGATCTCGTAGCCCTGGCGCTGATGGAAGCTTTCTTCCTTGCAGACGCGGATCATGGCGCGGGCATAGGGCCCGTAGGAGCAGCGGCAAAGCGGGATCTGGTTCATGATGGCGGCGCCATCGACGAGCCAGCCGATGGCGCCGATGTCGGCCCAGGTCGGGGTCGGGTAGTTGAAGATGGAGGAATACTTGGCTTTGCCGGAGAGAAGCTCCTCGGTCATCTGCTCGCGGCTGACGCCGAGCGTCTCCGCAGCGGAATAGAGATAGAGCCCGTGGCCGCCTTCATCCTGCACCTTGGCCAAGAGCGCGATCTTGCGGCGCAGGCTCGGGGCGCGGGTGATCCAGTTGCCCTCGGGCAGCATGCCGACGATTTCCGAGTGCGCATGCTGGCCGATCTGGCGCACCAGCGTGCGGCGATAGCCCTCGGGCATCGGGTCGTTGGGTTCAATCTTTTCCTCGCGGTCAACCCGCGCCTGGAAGGCTTTGAGAAACTCTTCCGATTCCGTGGTGCTTGAATCCGCGCCGATCAGGCCCTGGCTGTACATATCGAGATCCTCCGCTGTAGAGGATAATATATGTTACAAGATTGAAGAATGTCAAGATAAACGTGTAACACGTTTGCTGTGGGCGGTCGTCAGGCTCGGGACGGTTGAAACCGGCGGGCCAGGCGCGGGTCGGCCGGCGGCAGCGTGCCTTCAGGCGTGCTGGCATTGGCATCAAGCCAGGCTTCGGATGCCGGCAGCAGGCGGGCATAGATGGCCGCGACCAGCGCGCGGGTTTCGGGCTCGCGATCCTGCGGCTCGATGAGATCGGCGGGAACGGCCAGAACCCGCAATGCGACGCGGCGCCATTCATGGATCATCAGGCATCTGAGCGCCATGGCGTCCTCGGGTGAGGGCGGGGCATGGGTTTCAAGCGAGGCGAGGACCGGTGCATAGGCCTGCTGCAAAGCTTCCATCTCGTCGGCCTGCCGCGCCAGTGCGATCTGGTCGCGCATCGTTGCGCCGGGGGCAAGTGCCGGCGTTTCGGCCAGCGTTGCGCCGGGCAGGCGCAGGGCCGCGGGAAGCTCCGCGGCGGAGGCGAAACACACCAGCACCTGTGGCGAAATCTGCAGCGCGCCTGTTGTCTCGAGTGCCTGCAATCTGGTGTCTGACAAGGGCTCGGACGTGATGATCAGCGTTTTAGTTGTTTCGGGGGGAAGCAGCGACGAAGCGGCGTAGATCCGGCGCTCGGCGGCGAGTACGGTTTCCTCGACATCGCCCGAAAGCCGGTAAAAACTGTTGCGGCCCTCGCGTGAGCGCTCGATCCAGCCATCTGCCGACAGCCGCGAAATCGCGGTGCGGACGGCGCCCGCGCCAATCCCAAGTCGTTGCATCACGCTCTGCACCGTGCCGGCCGACACGACGCCGCCGCGCGGGCCGATGGCGTCGCCGAGGAAACTGACAATCAGCGACCATGCCGAGAGCCGTTGTGCGGCTTGTAGCGCGGTCAGGCGGTCGGCGATGGTCTCGGCAATCGGATCAGAGGTTCGCATGGGGGAGAGGCAATAGCCGGATTTGGGCGTGGCGGGAAGTGGGGTGGCGCCGAGGATGCGGGATGTTGCTGTCCCCCCGCCTCACTGCCGCGTAAACACCACACCGAGATTGTTGGCGGGGAGTTCGGTGACGGAGGTCAGGGTCAGGCCGGATTGCTCGGCGAGGCTTGCTACGTCTTCCAGCAGGCGGATGCCCCATTCGGGGTTGCGGGCGCGCAGGCTGGCGTCGAACTCGACATTGCTGGCAACGAGCGGCTGCCCCTGACGCCGGTAGGGGCCGTAAAGGATCAGCGGGCCGCCAGCGGGCAGCAATCGACCTGCGTGCCTGAGCAGGCCCTGTGTGGCGGGCCAGGGGCTGATATGGATCATGTTGATGGCGATCATCGCGTCTGCGCGGGTGATCGGCCAGCTTTGGCTTGAAGCGTCGATGTCGAGTGGTGGCAGAACATTGGTGATGGTGTCGTCTTTTACCCGGTGTGCAATCGAGGCGCGGGCCTCCGGCGATGGGTCGGAGGGCTGCCAGACCAGCTCGGGAAACAGGGTGGCGAAATGAATGACATGCTCGCCTGAGCCGCTGGCGAGTTCCAGCACGGTTCCGTGTTGCGGCAGTACATCGCGCAGCAAATCCGCGATCGGGTCGCGGTTGCGCAGAGCAGCGGGGCTGGAAAACCTGGGGTCCTGAGATGACATTGCGGGTCCTTGCCGATTGCGTCGAGAGATAAAGCGTTTGACCACACATGGTGACAAACAGCCAGTCTACACAGATTGGCAGGAACCTGGATCTGAAAGGTCGATTTACAGGTCGAAAAAGGAGCCTCTATGTTCGTTCAATGCATGGAGACAAAGGAATGAGGCTGCGAGGCCCGGTGCTGATGCCGTTTGACCGCATCAGGCCCCGCAGTGTTTGCTCAGGCGGACTGCATGTTCAGTGCCTGGCCGTCGAGGCGGCCGGTGGTTGCGGCTTCCGCCAGCAGATAGGCGACATCAGCGCGCGATGCCTTGGCGGTCTTGTCGACCTCTTCGCCCAGCACCACGGCCTCGCTGCGCCCGTCATTGGTCAGCGCCACAGGGCGCAGGATGGCGTAGGTGAGGCCAGAGGCCTTGAGATGCTCGTCGGCTTCATGCTTGGCCTTGAGATAGTGGGCCAGGTCGCCTTCAGGGTCGGACTGGTCAGCGCCGACGGAGCTGAGCATGACAAAACGGCTGACGCCGGCTTCGGCGGCCAGGTCGACCAGGCGCTTGGCGCCATCGCGGTCCACCTTGTCGGTCATGTCCGGGCCTGTCGATCCACCGGAGCCTGCCGCAAAGACGACGACATCCATGCCATCGCAGACGCCGGGTTTGAGGTCCGTCAGGTCGCCATGACGCAGTTCGACAGCTTCGGGGAGGTCGCTGGTGTCGGAGCTTTCACGCACCAGTGCGGTGGCGGTGTGGCCCTGATCGACAAGGTCTTTTACAAGTCGGGTTCCGGTCTGGCCGGTCGCGCCGGCAATCAAAATGTTCATGATCATTTCCTTGTTTTCGGGGGGGGCATGCCTGCTGAAATTGAATCAGCAGCACGCTCCAACCTGTTGTTTTCAATAACTTCCTGTCCTTAGCCGGTTCCCCGGCTTGCGCCCGCCTCGCTCAGTCGGGCGGGGCCATCGGACCCGCGGCATCGGTGGCGGCGATGTAGCCAGGCTGGCTCTGCAGCGCCTGCCAGTAGGCCGCGATTTGCGGGTGGCCTTGAAGCAGGCCGAGCTTGTCGAGCAGCGCCAGAAGATAGGAGATCTGGATGTCGGCCAGGGTCAGCTGGGTGCCGAACAGCAGCGGCCCATCGCCCAGTTCGCGGGCGATATAGGCGAGCTGCCTGTCGAGCGCGGTCTGGGCCTGTTCGGGGATCTGCTCGCCCTGGAACGCCGGCATGATGGCCTTGACGGCCACCGGCGCGAAGGACGATTCGACATAGTCGAAGAGCGCTTCGTGGCGCCAGTAGTCCCAGGTTCCGGGCGGCGGGCGATGGCTGTGATCATCATATTTGGCGACCAGGTAACGCAGGATCGTCGCCGATTCCGCGATCACCTCGCCATTGTCTTCAATCACCGGGGATTTGCCCAGCGGATGAACATCGGACAAGGCCTCGGGGGCTCGAAACTCCTCGGTGCGGTCATAATCGACGCGCTCGCAGGGCTGCCCGAGATCTTCGAGCAGCCAGAGCACGCGGGTGGCGCGGGAGTATTTCAGGGCGTGGAGCTTGATCATGGCAGGAAGATCGCCTTCGTGTTGACGAATTCCTTCATGCCGAAGCCGCCATGCTCGCGGCCATAGCCTGAATCCTTGACGCCGCCGAAGGGCATGTTCGGATCGGCCGCGCCGAAGGAGTTGATGCGGATCATGCCGGTGTCGAAGTGGTCGCGGGCGAGCTTCAGCGCCCGGTCCTCGTCTTTCGAGAAGATGCCGCCGCCGAGACCGTAACGGCTTTCATTGGCCAGACGCATGGCGTCTTCATCGTTCTTTGCGCGGATGATCGAGGCCACGGGGCCGAAGATCTCGTCATCATAGGCGGGCATGCCCGGGGCGAGGTCTCCCAGCACTGTGGCCGGGTAATAGGCGCCGGTGCGATCGGGAGCTTCGCCGCCGCAGAGGATCTTTGCTCCCTTGGCAACGCTGTCATCGACCTGGCTCTTGACCGTGTCGAACTGTTCCTCGCTCGACAGCGGGCCGAGCTGGCTGTTCTCGTCGGTCGGGTCACCCATGGTGATCTTCTTCATCTCGGCCACGAAGGCGTCGACGAAGGCGTCATAGACCGTGTCGGTGACGATGAAGCGCTTGGCTGAAACGCAGGTTTCGCCATTGTTGTAGAGCCGGCCCATGACCGAGTACTTGACCGCGGTTTCGATGTCGGCATCCTCGAGCACCAGATAGGCGTCGTTGGAACCGAGCTCGAGCACGGTCTTTTTCAGCGCCTTGGCGGCTTCGGCGCCGATGTGGCGGCCAGCGCCGTCGCTGCCGGTCATGGTGACGCCGCGGACTTTCGGGTGGGCGATCAGCTTGTCGGAGGTGTCGTGGTCTATCAGGACAACCTGGAACAGGTCTTCGGGCAGGCCCGCCTCGATGCACAATTCACGCAGGCGCAGGCCGGAGCCGGTGCAGATGCTGGCGTGCTTGAGCACGCAACCATTGCCGGCCATCAGGTTGGCGGCCAACACGCGGACGGGCTGGTAAAGCGGGAAATTCCAGGGCTGAATCGAGTAGATCACGCCGATCGGCTGGTAGCTGACCACGCCGCGCTTGCCCTTGGCGCCATGGGTGCGCTCTTCGTCGGCCAGCGCCTCCGGACCTTTCTTGGCGGTGTATTCGAAGATTGCTGCACAGATCTCGACTTCCGTATGACCGTCTTTCAGCAACTTGCCGGTTTCCCTTGTCATCAGGGCGGCGAGTTCATCGGCGTTTTCGCGCAGCTTGTCGGCGATCTGGTTGAGGTAGGGCGCGCGCTCCTTGTGCGACAGCTTGCGCCATTCGAGAAAAGCCTCATGGCTCGCCTCAAGCCGCTCGACGGCCTCTGCCTCCGACATCCGGTCGTAGGTTTCCAACTCTTCATAGGTGGCCGGATTGATGGTGGTAATCTTGGACATGCGAACTCCTTCGGGGGATTTGCACGACCAACGAACGCGGTTGGCATTGGTTCCGAAGAGAAGTCGTGGACGGTACGAGGGGCTCTGTGAGGGAGATGCCCTTGAGGTCGCGTGTGGTCTCGAAGAGGCATGCCGGATGATTGTGAGAGACGGCAAGTTACTCTATATTGTGGTCATATGTGGTTACAATTGGAGGGCTGCCGATGTCGAGCGTTGGTGTAAAGGACGCGAAGGCCGGGCTTTCTGGCCTCGTAGACGAAGCTGCGTCGGGCGCATTCGTGACCATCACGCGCCACGGCAAACCAGCGGCGGTGCTGGTCAGCGTTGAGGCCGCGGAGGCGGCGAAACGAGAGCTCGGCAGAAAGGGGGCAAGCCTAGTTGCCCATCTGAAGCAATTTCCGGGTGATATCGCTGCAGATGATGAGGTGTTTGAGCGCAACCGCACGCCCTCGCGCGAGATCGAGCTGTGAATGGGTACCTCTTCGATACGGATGTGATCTCGCTGCTCGCGCCGCGCAGGCCCGGAGTGCCGGAGGGCTTTGCGTCCTGGGCCGATGCGCAGGACCGGTTGGGACAGTTGTATCTGTCTGCCGTTTCAGTCCATGAGCTGGAAAAGGGTGTGCGGCTTTTGGATCACCGGGGTGCCGTGCAGAAAGCGCGGGCGCTGGGAGGCTGGTTGCGAGCGCTGGTTCGGCGCCACGCTGATGTGATATTGCCGGTGAACGCGGAGGTGGCGGAGATTTCCGGCGAACTTGAGGCAAGAGCGGTTGCCAATGGTTTCAATTCAGGCGCGTCGGATGCGATGATTGCGGGCACTGCACATCGGTACGGGCTGGTGCTGGTGACACGGAACGTGAAGCATTTCGAACCGTTCGGAATTGCAGTGACCGGGCTGGAGGGGTTGGTCGTCTAGGCGAGCAACATTTCGAGACCAGAAAGGGCGGTGTCAAGTTGAACTCGGTTGAGCGGGGTTGCGCTGGCCTTGCTCTTGCTGCCGAGAGCTACAACTCCGCCCGGTGCTCGCGCCAGATGATGAACACGCCGCTGGCGATGATCACCGCGGCGCCGACGAAGGTGAGCGCGTCGGGGATTTCGGTCCAGAAGATCCAGCCGAGCAGGGTGGCCCAGAGGATGGCGGTGTAATCGAGCGGGGCGACGACGACGGCGGGGGCGAGGCGGAAGGCCTGGGTCATCAGGGTCATGCCCGCGGTGCCAAAAATTGCCACGGCTGCGAAGAGCCAGAGATGTTGGGGCTGGATCGGGATCCAGACGAAGGGGACGATGAACAGGCTGAGCGCGGCGCCGGTGGCCGTCATGTAGAGCAGCAACGTCCAGACGCTTTCGCGCGTATCCACCCAGCGCGCCGAGAGCATCAGCAGCGCATAGACGAAAGCGGTGGCAACCGGGAGCAGAGATATCGTCTGGAAGGCCGAGGTGCCGGGGCGGACGGCAATCAGCACGCCCGCGAAGCCGACGATGACCGCCAGCCAGCGGCGCCAGCCGACGGGCTCGCGGAAGATCAGCGCAGAGAGCGCGGTGATGAACAGCGGCGCAACAAAGATCAGCGCCGTGGCTTCGGCGAGCCCCAAATGCTTGAGACTGGTGAAGAACATGATCGTGGCGGCAATCCACAATCCGCCGCGGAAGAGATGCGCCACGGGCCTGTGCGAGCGCAGCGCGGCCAGACCACCCATTTTCCAGGCGATCAGGATGGCGAAGGGCAGGGCAATCACATTGCGCAGAAAAAGGATCTGAATGGGGGAATAGAGGTCGGTCAGGGACTTCGCCAGCGCGTCGTTGACGCACAGGCTGGCGACGCCGACGCACATCATGATGATGCCGATGGTGGTTTGGGTTCGTGGCTTTCCCGGTGTCTGCAGCAAGATGGTTCCCCCCATGAATTGCGGAGTGAACCTAGCAGGTTTTTCCGTTCTGTCAGCACCTAGCCTGCGACCTGGCCGTGTGTTTCCGGCCTTGTCACACTGCCAGAAAGCGATGGAAAAGGAGGTAATGCGGCTGTGGGCGGCCGATGGCCTCAGCCGGTGGTGAGCGGCAGCGACAGGCGGCAGGAGAACGTCGGGTCCAGCTCGGTCGTGACCTTGCCGCGCCACTTGGATTCAACCAGCTGGCCTATCAGCTTGGCGCCGAAACCGGTGCTTGGCACCGGCGCGGCCGGCTGCCGCTTGCTGTCTTTCCAGGTCAACACGAATTCCTGCCCGTCGTCTCTGGTTTCGACGCTCCAGCGCAATGCCACCCGGCCTTCGTCACTGGCGAAGGCCCCGTATTTGTTGGAGTTGGTTGCCAGTTCATGCAGGACGAGGCCGAGATCGAAACAGAGATCCGCAGGCAGCACCACGTCACGGCCACTGATTTCGACCTGGTCCACGAACAGATCCAGCGTCTGTGCCACCAGATCCCTGACGCCACATTTGGTCCAGCCATTGTTGGAGATGAGCAGATTGGCTTTCGACATCTGCCCGAGCCGCTGCTCGAACTTGGATTTCGCCTCGGCAAGACTATCGGAATTGCGCGCCGTCTGACTGAAGATCGAGGTGACGACCTGCAGCATGTTGCCGGAGCGGTGGGCAATCTCGCGCACCAACAGGGTCTGATGCTTGATGGATTCGTGATGGCGATGGCAACTGGCGATCAGGTTTGCGACCGTCTGCAGGAAAGCAATTTCGCCTTCGTCAAATTCGCGCCGCCGCGTGTCGTGAATGCCGATGACACCGAAGGGGCGCGACGTGGTACCGGCAATGGTCACACTCATGCCAGAGCGCACACCGTGGTCGTGCATTAGCGTTGAGCCGTTGAACCGCGTTTCGGTATGAAGATCAGGCACCACCACGGGGCCGTTGACCGACAGGGTGTAGCCGGCCTGGGATTCCAGCTCGACGCCGACGATGGCCTTGCCGACGAGGCCCGGCTTCCAGCCGACACCGGCGGCGAGCCAGAGATGGTCGGCCTGGTCGGCGAAAGGCAGGATCTTGACCAGCGGCGCTTCCAGCACTTCCGCCACGCGCTCGGCGGTCTGATCCATGAAAGTCTGGAAAGAGCCTTCGGCCAGCGCCAGAGCGCCAATCTCGGTGAGTGCCTTTTGCCGGGCAAGCTGCCGCGTCTTCTCCCGGGCTTCGTTGAGTTCGGCGGTGATGTCTCGCGAGATGACGAGATAGCCGGTGGGCGCGCCCTCGGCATCATTGATGAGGGAGAGAATCTCGTCCCAAGTCGTCGTCTTGCCCGACATGGAGACGAAATCGGCAGTGAAACGGCCGGAGCCGGTTTGCTGTGCGGAGTGTGCTGCAGCGACGGCCGCCTCGCGATCTGCTGGCTGCCAGAAGTCAAAATAGTTCTTGCCCAGCGCCTCATCGGAGGAGGCCAGTTCCAGGCTGGAGCATCCGCAGGGATTTATCGAGCGCAATGTGCCGTCCAGATCGAGCAGCTTGATGCAGTCCTTGGAATTGCGCAGGATCGACTCGGTTAGCTGATTGCTGGCGTCGCGGTCGCGCTCGCTCTGGCGCTGCTCGGTGACATCATCGATGGTGTTGATGGCACCCACGATCTGGCCGGCGTCGTCGAGGATCGGCCGGGGCGAAATGCGCACCCGCCGTTGCAGGCCGTCGAGGCGCTCGACGAGGATTTCCCGGTTGTCGACAGACTTGCCGGTCTTGACGCAGACCGCCATCGGACAATCTTCATGCGCGAGCGGCGACCCATCGAGGTTGCGCATGCGGAAGGAGCCGCACCACCGGGTGACGCCAACTTGCGGCTCACTGCCCCAGAGCGTGGCGGCGGCGGGATTGTAATAGGTGATGATGCCATTGCGGTCAGTCGTGTAGACCGCGTTGGCCATGGCATCGAGCAACGGACGGGATGTTTCAAGACCCGTGCGTTCGGAAAGTCTGGATACGGTCGTCTGAGACATGGCCGACAATCCTCATGCGGCACGCGGCGGCCCGGGGGCAGGCCGCCGTGCAACAGTTCTAATATGCACCAGTCGTCGAAGGATTCAATGATCTTTTTTACTTGCAGCTGTCAAGCCCGGATGACGCAACCAGCCGCGCGCCGGGTCAACCGTACTGGTTCATCGTGTGCAGCTCGTATTCGGCCACATCGTCGCCGTCCTGGTTGATGACGGCCACATTCCAGCGGACTTCGCCGTATTCCTCGGTGCGGCGGGTCTTGCGCTTGACGGTGAGGATCACCGAAATGGCGTCGCCGGGCGAGACCGGTTTCATGAATTTCAGCCCGTCGAGGCCGGTATTGGCGAGCACCGGGCCGGGGTCGGGCGAGACGAAGAGGCCGGCTGCGAAGGACAAAAGCAGATAGCCATGCGCCACGCGGCCCGGGAAGAACGGGTTGGCCTTCGCCGCTTCCTCATCCATGTGGGCGTAGAACGTGTCGCCGGTGAAATGGGCGAAGGTCTCGATATCTTCCAGCGTGACTGTGCGCGGGCCGGCTTCGATGGTGTGGCCGATCGAAAGTTCGTCGAAGGTTCGGGTGAAGGGGTGCGCCGACGTTTTCGGCTTGGCTGCGCCCTTGATCCAGGTGCCGGTGATGCCGGAGATGATGTCGGGGCTGCCCTGGATGGCGGTGCGCTGCATGTAGTGCATGACGCCGCGGATGCCGCCCAGTTCCTCGCCGCCGCCGGCGCGGCCCGGGCCGCCGTGGACCATGTGCGGCAGCGGCGAGCCGTGGCCGGTGGCCTCCTTGGCGCTGTCGCGGTTGTTGACATAGATGCGGCCATGGGCGGCGCCGGCGTCAATCAGCAGCGAGCGGGCGACGGCGGGGTCATGGGTGATGACGGAGGCAACGAGGCTGCCGTGCCCACGGTTCATCAGTTGCCCGGCATGGGCCAGATCGCGGTAGGGCATCAGCGTTGCCACCGGGCCGAAAGCCTCGACCGAATGCACGGCTTGCGCGGCATCGGGATCGTCGCAGGCAAACAGCATCGGGGCGACGAAGGCGCCCTTCGCCTTGTCGGCGCCATCGACCTCGAACGTGTCCGGGTCGCCTGTGAGCTGGCGGCATTCGGCGGCGATCTGGCGCGCCTTGTCGAGCACGTCGGCCTTTTGCGCGGCGGAAGCCAGCGCCCCCATGCGGGTGGTTTCGAGCGCGGGATCGCCAATGCGGATGGAGCCGAGTTTTTCGGCGATGGCGTCGCCGACCGGGCCGAGCAGGGCTTCGGGCACGATGATGCGGCGGATGGCGGTGCATTTCTGGCCGGCCTTGGCGGTCATCTCGCGCACCACCTCCTTGACCAGGATATCGAATTCCGGGCTGGCTTCGGCGACGTCCGGGCCGAGCACGGAGGCGTTGAGACTGTCCTGCTCGGCGACGAAGCGGACGGAGTTTTCAAGCAGGATCGGATTGGAGCGCAGCATCAGCGCGGTTTTGGCCGAGCCGGTGAAGCCGACCACGTCCTGGTAGTCGAGCCGGTCGAGAAGATCGCCGAGACCGCCGGAAACCAGCTGCACCGCGCCCTCGGGCAGGATGCCGGATTCGATCATGCGGCGAACGCATTGCTCGGTGACATGGCAGGTGGCGGTGGCCGGCTTGACGATCGCCGGCATGCCCGCGAGCAGGGTGGGGGCGAGCTTCTCCAGCATGCCCCAGACCGGGAAGTTGAAGGCGTTGATGTGGACGGCGACGCCCTGCAGCGAAGTGGCGACATGCTGGCCGACGAACGTGCCGCCCCGCGAGAGCATTTCCAGATCGCCGTCAACATAGATGTGGCCATCGGGCATTTCGCGGCGGCCCTTGGAGGCGTAGACCAGCATGGTGCTGATGCCGCCATCGATGTCGATCATCGAATCCGGCCTGGTGGCGCCGGTGGTGTAGGACAGGGCGTAAAGTTCGTCCTTGAATTTGCCCAGTTCCAGCGCCAGCGCCTTCAGCATCCGGGCGCGGTCATGGAAGCTCATGGCCCGCAGCGCGGGGCCGCCCTTTTGCTTGGCGAAATCGATCATGGCCTGGGTGTCGAGCGCGGCTTGGCCGGCGATGGCGAGAGGCTCACCGGTGACCGCACTGGCGATCGGGCGGGCGCCGTCATCGGCGGCCAGCCACTGGCCGGCGAGATAGCTGTGTACGTTGATCAGGCCCATGTCTCTCTCCCTTTGGCGGTGAACCGCCGTCCGTCGTGTCTCTGCCGGGGCAGGACGACTATCCCTTGAGTGTTTCCGCGGCCTTCCACGAGCCGGGGCTTTGCGCTTCGATGGCGGCGAAGGCCTCGCGCATCCGCTCAATCCCTGTCTCCTCGGCCCAGAACATCGGTCCGCCGAGATGTTTGGGGAAACCATAACCTTCGGTCCAGACAATATCGACAGCCGTGTCGCTGGTGGCGATGCCTTCCTCGAGGATCAAATTGGCCTCGTTGACGATGGCCGCCATGATGCGGATGATGATCTCGTCAGCGGTAAATGCCTGTTGCGCGGTGCCGTGCTCTGTGCGCCAGGCAGCGACCATGGCCTCGATTTCGGGATCGGGCTGACCGGCGCCGCCGGTGTGGTCGTACCAGCCCTTCTTCATCGGACTGCCGCGGCCCTGACGGCCCATTTCACACAGCTTGTCGGCGATGTCGACATAGCGGCCGGGCCAGGTGCCTGCCGCCAGCTGGCGCTTGCGGTTGGCCCAGCTGATTTGCAATCCGGTGCGGTCCTGCAATTCATAAGGCCCCATCGGCATGCCGAGCGTGCGCATGGCCTTGTCGACATCATAGGGCGATGCGCCATCGGCGACCATGTAGTCGGCCTGACGGCGATAGGCGGAGAGAATGCGGTTGCCGATGAAGCCGTCGCAAACGCCGGTTTCGACCGGGATCTTGCCGAGGCCCCGGGCAAAGGCGAAAGCCGTTGACATTGTCTGATCGGCGGTGGCGGATGTGCCGACGACTTCGACCAGCTTCATGATGTTGGCGGGCGAGAAGAAATGCAGGCCGAGAAAGCGGCCCGGGCCGGGCATGCCTTCAGCGATCAAATTGGGATCGAGATAGGAGGTGTTGGTGGCGATCAGGGCGGTTTCCGACATCACGGCGGCAAGTTCAGCGAACACCGCGCGTTTGACTTCCGGGTCCTCGAAGACGGCCTCGATGGCGAGGTCGGCGTCGAAGGCTGTGGCGTAGTTGGCGCCAGCGGAGAGATTGGCGCGCCGGGCATCAGCCCTGGCTTCGGTAATGCGGCCCGAGGCGAGATCCTTGGCTATGATGGCTTCGACACGACCGCGGCCGGCCTCGGCGCTTTCGGTATCGCGCTCAAGCAGCGTGACGCGGTGACCGGCGGCGAGGCTGGCGGCTGCGATGCCTGCGCCCATCAGGCCGCCGCCGACAATCACGACATGGTTGATTTCAGCGGGCTCAAAGGCTTTCAGGCGATCCGGTCGTGTGACCGAGCGGCTGGCGAAAAACAGCCGGCGCAATGCACGCGACTGGGCGCTCTGGCGCAGATCGAGATGGGTCTGGCGTTCGATGTTGCTGCCTTCACTGAAAGGCAGGGTGGCGGCCAGCGCCGTGGTTTCGAGCGCGATCATCGGGGCGTTGGACCCCTTGGCTGATTTGGTGATTTCCGCCTTCAGCGCTGTGAGGTCGACGTTCTCGACCGTGCGCTCGGAGCTGCTGGTTGGACGGGGCGGGAGGGTGTCGCGGAACCCTTCCAGCGCCGTCATCGCATCGCCGGAGAAGACCAGATCCAGTCCGCCGAATTCCTCGAATGTCCGGGCGTTGACCGGCTTGCCGTTGGCGGCCATGCGGGCGGCGCGCTCCAGCCCGATGACGCGGGGCAGGCGCTGGGTGCCGCCGGCGCCGGGGATCAGGCCGAGATTGACCTCGGGCAGTCCGAATTTGGTCTTTTCATCGGCGATGCGCCAGGCGCAGGCGAGTGCCAGTTCCAGCCCGCCGCCGAGCACGGTTCCGTGCATGACGGCGATGAAAGGCGTTTCGCTGGCTTCGATGGCGTTGAGCACGTCCGGCAGATGCGGCAGGGGCGGCGGGCCGGCGAATTCGGAAATGTCGCCGCCGGCGACAAATGTGCGACCAGCGCAGACAATAGCCGCGGTCTTGCACCCGGCATCGTTGACCGCCCGCACGGCGTCCATCAGGCCTTTTCTGACGCTGACTGAAAGCGGATTGACCGGCGGGTTGTCGATGGTGACCAGGGCGTGACCATTGCTGATCGAGACCTCAACCACCTTTGCGTCCGGACCTGAATGCGAGGTGGCGGTGCGGGTGGTCATGGGGTCAGCTCCTGCGCAAAACGGCGAAATTTTAGGTTTCAAATATCGGCTGATTATTAATTGACCAACCGGTCGGCTTATGCAACCTTAATTTTCAGGAGGACCCTGACAATGAGTGAATCGGTGACACATTCCTGGAACGGCGGCGTGCTGGAAATCACGCTCAACCGTCCGGATCGACTGAACTCTTTCAATGAAGACATGCATGGCGCGATGGCCGCCTGCCTGGAAATGGCGCGCGACGACGCGCGCTGCCGGGCGGTGCTTTTGACAGGCGCCGGGCGGGGCTTTTGCGCCGGTCAGGATCTCAGTGCCCGCGATCCGGAAAAGATGTCGGGTCCGCCGGATCTGGGTGAGACGCTGACGCGGTTTTACAACCCGATGATCCGGCGGATCCGGGATCTTCCCAAGCCGGTGGTCTGTGCGGTCAATGGCGTGGCTGCAGGCGCGGGCGCCAATCTGGCGCTGGCCTGTGACATCGTGCTGGCCGCGCGCAGTGCAAGGTTCATTCAGTCCTTTGCGCGGGTTGGGCTCATTCCTGACGCTGGCGGATCCTGGATGCTGCCTCGGCTGATCGGCGAGGCGCGGGCCAAGATGATCGCCATGACCGCCGAGCCGGTGTCGGCCGAAAAAGCGGCCGATTGGGGCATGATCTGGCAGGTGGTCGATGATGCCGAGCTGATGGCCGAGGCGCGAGCGCTGGCCACGCGGCTGGCCACAGGGTCCACGGCAGGGCTGGGGCTGATGAAGGACCTGATCCAGTCGGCTGCGGGACAGGATCTCGATGCGCATCTCGACATGGAAGCGGAGTATCAGCGCAAGGCCGGAGCATCGGATGATTATGCCGAAGGTGTGCGGGCGTTTCTGGAAAAGCGCGAGCCGAATTTCGGCGGGTCGAAATGAGCGGCATCTCCGATCAGCAGCGCGCCGAGCGTTCGTCAGAAGCCATGCTCAAGGATGATCACACCACCAAGGGCATGGGCATGACCGTCGAGGCGGTCGGGGCCGGCATGGCGACGCTGTCGATGGTGGTGCGCAAGGATCATCTCAACGGTCACGGTTCCTGCCATGGCGGCGCGATCTTCACGCTGGCCGACAGCGCCTTCGCCTTCGCCTGCAACAGCCACAACAAGGTAACTGTGGCGCAGCATTGCTCGGTGACCTTTCTGGCGCCGGGGCGGGAGGGCGACCGGCTGACGGCGACCGCGCGAGAGGTGACGCTCGCCGGCCGATCCGGGATCTACGACGTGACGGTGAGCCGCGAGGACGGCGTTGCCATTGCCGAGTTCCGCGGGCTGTCGCGGACGATTTCGGGCACGCATTTTGAGGAGCCGGACGCCTGAGTTGAGGCGCCGGCAAGATTTTGGGAGAGGGCGCGCGATCACTGCGGCGCTGCCCGAGGAGGCAGGAGGCCCCTATGCTTGATTTGACGCCCGAGAGGGCAAGCCTTGATCCGATCGAAACCGCGTCGCGCGACGAGATCGCCGCGCTGCAGCTCAGTCGGATGAAATGGTCGCTGGCTCATGCCTATGAGAATGTGCCGCACACACAAGCGGCATTTGACGCCAAGGGCGTGCATCCGGATGATCTGAAGACGCTTGCGGATCTGTCAAAATTTCCGTTCACGACGAAGGGTGACCTGAGGGACAATTACCCGTTCGGCATGTTCGCGGTGCCGCGCGAGAAGGTGGTGCGGGTCCACGGCTCCTCCGGCACCACCGGCAAGCCGACAGTGGTCGGCTACACTGCGGGCGATATCGATATCTGGTCGGATCTGGTGGCGCGCTCGATCCGGGCTTCGGGCGGACGTCCCGGCGATATCGTGCATGTGTCCTATGGCTACGGGCTGTTTACCGGCGGGCTTGGCGCGCATTACGGCGCCGAGCGGCTTGGGTGCACCGTGGTGCCGATTTCAGGCGGCATGACCGAGCGGCAGGTGCAATTGATCACCGATTTCAAGCCGCAGGTGATCATGGTGACGCCGTCCTACATGCTCTCGATCCTCGACGAGTTCCGGCGCCAGGGGCTCGATCCGCGCGAAAGCTCGCTCCGGGTCGGCATCTTCGGCGCCGAGCCGTGGACCAATTCGATGCGCAGCGAGATCGAGCAGGCTTTCGACATGCATGCGGTCGATATATACGGGCTGTCGGAGATCATGGGGCCGGGCGTGGCCAACGAGTGCGTCGAGACCAAGGACGGGCTGCATATCTGGGAAGATCATTTCTACCCCGAGGTGATTGACCCGGTGACCGAAGAAGTGCTGCCCGATGGCGAGATCGGCGAGTTGGTGTTCACCACGCTTTCCAAGGAAGCGCTGCCGATGGTGCGCTACCGCACCCGCGACCTGACACGGCTGCTGCCGGGCACGGCACGGACGATGCGGCGGATGGAGAAGATCACCGGCCGGTCCGATGACATGATCATCCTGCGCGGCGTCAATGTGTTTCCGACCCAGATCGAGGAGCAGATCCTCAAATGCGCAGGCCTTGCACCGCATTTCCAGATCGAACTGAGCTCGAGCGGACGGATGGACGACATGACCGTGCATGTGGAATGCACAATGACCAGCGCCAGCGAGGATGCGCGCACGGCATCGGGCAAGGAACTGGCGCATCACATCAAGAGCGTGGTTGGGGTGACCGCCCGGATCAACGTGGCCGAACCCGGCAATGTGGCGCGTTCCGAAGGCAAGGCCAAGCGCGTGGTCGACAACCGGAACCGGACCTGAGCCCATGGCCCGGACCATTGCCAAGGATCATGAGGCAAAGCGCGAGGCGATCCTCAAGACCGCCGCGGTGTTCTTTGCCGAGCAGGGGTTTGACCGGGCCTCGATGGGCAAGCTGGCCGAGGCGTGCGGCGTGTCCAAGGCGCTGATCTATCACTACTATCCGTCCAAGGATGCGCTGCTGTTCGATATTCTCGACACGCATCTGACGGCGCTGGTGGAGGTGGTGGAAGCCGCTGCCGCGGAGCCGCGGTCTGCGCCTGAGCGGCTGCGGGCGCTGATCCGCGCGATCCTGATCGCCTACCGGGATTCCGATGCCGAACACAAGGTGCAGCTCGATGCGCTGGCCTCGCTGCCCGAAGACAGCCAGACGCACTTGCGCGCCTTGCAACGGCGGCTGGTCGCTTGCATGTCCGACAGTGTGCGGGCGATCGAGCCGGAGCGGTTTTCGAACCGGCCCGAGCTGGTGGGGCCGGTGACCATGTCGGTGTTCGGCATGCTCAACTGGTTCTATCTCTGGTACAAGCCCGGCGGGCCGGTCGACCGCGACGCCTATGCCGACATCGTCACCGAGCTGGTGATCGGCGGGCTGCCGGCGGTGTGTGGGGGTGAAGCTGGTTAATCGGGTGATGGGGTGCGAGCCGGGCGTCGTTGCGGGCAGGCACGCTCAGCTGTCAACAATTTTTCGGGAGCTCCGGCGGAACAGATACCAGCCGACCCACAACACCGCGTAGAGCGCCAGCGCCGCGTAGATGGCGGGTTGCGGGCTTTCGGGTGAACTGATCGAGCCGGCATAGGAGGCGATTGCCACATAGGGCAGCGTGCTCAGGCTGAAATATCCAAGATAACGGGTGAACGGCATCCTGGTGGCGCCCGCCATGCAGGCCGTGACTTCGGGGACAATCGGGGCTGCGCGCGACAGCAAAATCATGGCCGGGCCGTTGCGACTGAAGGCTTGCGCCATGTCCAGCCGGTCGCCTTCGTTGCGCAGCAGAAACGAGGTGACCCGGTCGCCCCAGATCCGGCTGATGCCATAGCCTGAAAATGCGGCCAGCGACATGCCCGTGAAGGCGGCTGCGGCACCCGCCGGGAAACCGAGGAAAAATCCGCCGAGAATGGTAATTGTCAGCGTCGGCACGGCGACAAACAGGTCGAGAAACAGCAGCAGCACCACGGTTCCTGCAAGCCAGAGCGGATCGACACGTCCGGCCAGTTCAAGCCAGTGGGTGACATTCTCGACCGTGAGAATGCCGAGGACACGCCCCACAATGAAGGTAAGCGCAAAGGCTGTTGCAAGAGACAGCATGACTTTGATCAGCGGTTTCATGGGGTTATCCTGCCTTCATGATTTTATGTGCGAGGGTGGGAGAGATGCGCTGGATCAGCCGCAGCAGCTTGACCTTTCCGACATCGATGTTGGCGCCGGACTTCCGCATTCCGCGAATGATCTCCGTGGCAGCTTGTACGGCGGATATTTTCGCAGTCCCCCGGCCTTTGGTCATGGCGGTGTCCACCAGTGGCAGGAACACCTGCTTGACCCCGATGTTTGTGTCTTCAAGCTGATAGGCCAGCGATTGCGAGAAGATGTTGAGTGCGCCTTTGGTTGCGCAGTAAACGGCCGAACCGGTCTTTGGCACCAGGCCCAGGCCTGAGTTGATGTTGACGATCATCGACGGACTGGATTGCAGGAGATTGGGCAGCAGCAGGTAGATGAGGCTGCACAGGGAGGTGAAATTGATGTCGATTTCCCGCCTTATGGTCTCATAGCGGAAGTCCTCGGCAAGGAAGTGCGGCGTGTATTGCACCGCCGCGTTGTTGATCAGGATGTCGATTTTCCTGCCGCTGCGGATCAGAAGATCAGCGGCTGTCTCGACCGATTGCAGATCGGCCAGATCCGCCTCATAGACATGAACGTCAGGCAAAGACCGGCGCAGATCGTCCAGTCCCGGGGACGGGCGGGTGATGACAGAGATTTCATTGTCATCGTGGAGCTGTTTCAACAGCTCCAGCCCGAGCCCCGATGCGGCCCCGGTTATGACGATGTGTTTGCCGACGAGGTTCATGAATAATTCCCGGTGTGGCTGGTTCACGTTCAATATTCGTGCACACTAGGCAGGCGTTTCGGTCGTGGAATTAACCCAAGTCAAAACCCATGGAATTAGGTAGATTCATTACGGAAAACGGCACGTCTCTCTCGAGAGAGCCGGGGCAGCATGTGTTCCGGCAGGGCGATCAGAACGCGTCGCTGTATTTCGTCAGGACCGGGTTGCTGAAGGCCTATTACCTGTCGGCGGACGGTAAGGAGAACATCAAGTCCTTCATCCTGCCGGGCGACCATATCGGCAGCCTGATGGCGAACCATGCCGGCAAATCCTGCAGCTTCAGCCTGGTTTGCCTGAAACAATGCGAGCTGGTGGCCTTGCCGTTCCGCACCCTGTACCAGTCGGTGCGAACCGACCCCGATATCTCGGGCGCTATTGTCGACCTTCTGCTGAGCTTTGCGATGAAAAAGGAAGTCCGCGAATACGAGCTGCTGTGTCTTTCGGCCGAGGACCGGTACAGGAGACTGATCGAGAGCACCCCTGAGATCCTCAAGCTCGTGACCCAGAACGAGATCGCGCGTTATCTCGGCGTCACGCCGGTCGGTCTCAGCCGGATCAAGAAGCGCGTGATGGCCTGAGGCAGAGGCCGGGGCAGGGACGCCACAAGTCCCGATCTCAGACACGGATGGGTACGACATTGCCCATTGGGTCTTGCCAGTGGGCAATAAACTGCCACTATCCATTGCCGGATCTGACCGAAATCGCAGAATTCCTGTACAGGGGAATTTGGCACGCGCATTGCTGGCGGAAATCCGTATTGAAAGACGCAGAAGCCAAGTGCTTCGTGTGAAAACAACCGGGAGGAGACCCACATGATCAGCATCAATCGAAGAAGTCTTGTCACTCTTATGGCAGCCACTGCCATGGGCCTGTCGCTGGCACCTGCAAAGGCCAGTGAATTCGTCAATATCCTGACCGGCGGCACCTCGGGCGTCTATTACCCGCTCGGCGTCGGCCTGTCGAAGATCTATGCCGAGAAGATCGACGGCGTGCGCACCCAGGTGCAGTCGACCAAGGCGTCGGTGGAAAACCTCAACCTGCTGCAGCAGGGCAAGGGCGAACTGGCCCTGGCGCTGGGCGATTCCGTCAAGCTCGCCTGGGAAGGTGATGCGGAAGCCGGTTTCAAGGCCCCGCTCGACAAGCTGCGCGGCATTTCAGCCGTCTATCCGAACTACATCCAGATCGTGGCTTCGAAAGAGTCCGGCATCCAGAATTTTGCCGACCTCAACGGCAAGAGCCTGTCGGTGGGTGCGGCCAAGTCCGGCACCGAGCTGAACGCCCGCAAAATCTTCGGCGCAGCCGGCATGTCCTACGACGACCTGTCGAAGACCGAGTATCTGCCGTTTGCGGAATCGGTCGAGCTGATCAAGAACCGCCAGCTGGATGCGACCTTGCAGTCGGCCGGTCTCGGCGTGTCTTCGATCAAGGACCTGTCGACCTCGATCGACATCCAGATGGTCGCCGTGCCGTCCGACGTGGTGGACGCGCTCGGTGCGCCTTACATCTCGGCAACCATTCCGGCAGGCACCTATAACGGCCAGGACGCCGATGTGCAGACCGTGGCCGTGGTCAACTTCCTGGTCACCCATTCCGAAGTCAGCGACGAGTTGGCCTATCAGATGACCAAGCAGCTGTTTGAAAACCTGCCCGAGCTGGAAGCTGCCCACAAGGCTGCCACGCAGATCAAGCTGGAGAACGCGCTCAAGGGCATGCCGGTGCCGCTGCACCCCGGTGCCGAACGCTACTACAAGGAAAAAGGCATGATGTAAGACCGGGCCAAAAGCCGGGTTACATCGCCAAATTACCGTGGCGGCATCACATCTCGTGAGCCGCCACGGCAGTCGTGTTTTGGGGGAGAACATCGCATGCTTCATGATCAGACACCGCACCAGGTACCGGAAGATCAACCCGATCTGGGTCTGCATGATCCGCTGGCCGAAAGTTTTCCCTCCACGCCGGAAGGGCGGCTGCTGTTCTGGCTGGCGCTGATCTTTTCGGTGTTCCAGATTGCCACGGCCGCGCATATCATCGATCTGACCAGCCAGGTGGTGCGCGCCATCCATGTCGGCTTCCTGATGCTGCTGACCTTTCCGCTGGTGGCGCTGGCGCGCAAGTCCGGCCCCGCGGTCAAGACGCTTGCCTGGATCATGGCCGGGCTCGGCGTCGTGGTCGCGGTTTACCAGTGGTACGAATATACCGAGCTGTTGTTGCGCGCCGGGGATCCGCTGACCCGCGACATCGTGCTGGGCGTGATTGCGCTTGTCACCGTGTTTGCCGCGGCCTGGGTGATCATGGGCCCGGCGCTGCCGATCATTTCCGGTGCGTTCCTCGCCTATTGCCTGTTTGGCGAATACCTGCCGGCGCCGTTCGATCACCGCGGCTATGATTTCGCGCAGGTCATCGATCACATGGCCTACGGCACCGAGGGTATCTACGGCATTCCGATCTTCGTGTCGTCGAGCTTCATCTTCCTGTTCATCCTGTTTGGCTCTTTCCTGGAAAAAGCCGGCATGATCCAGCTGTTTACCGATGTGTCGCTGGGCCTCGTCGGCCACAAGCGCGGCGGGGCGGCCAAGGTGTCGGTGATCTCGTCCGGGCTGATGGGCACGATCTCGGGCTCGGGCGTTGCCAATGTGGTGACGACGGGGCAGTTCACCATCCCGCTGATGAAGAAGTTCGGCTATCGCGCGGCCTTTGCCGGCGGGGTGGAATCGACCTCCTCGATGGGCGGGCAGCTGATGCCGCCGGTAATGGGCGCGGTGGCCTTCATCATGGCCGAGACGCTCGGCGTTGAATATTACGAAGTGGTGCAGGCGGCGATCATCCCTGCGGTGCTCTATTTCGCCTCCGCCTTCTGGATGGTGCACCTGGAAGCCGGCAAGCACAATCTCGTCGGTCTGCCGAAAAGCGAGCTGCCATCGCCGATGAAGGCGCTGAGAGAGCAATGGTACCTGGTGCTGCCGCTGCTGATGCTCATCTACCTGCTGTTTACCGGCTACACGCCGCTGTTTGCCGGTACCGTCGGACTGGCGCTGACCGTGCTGCTCATTCTTGGCGGTTCGGTGGCGCTGGGGCTGCCGGCAGGCGTGATCCGGATCATCTTCTGGGTCGGGCTTGGCCTGATCGCGGCGGCCTTCCTGCAATTCGGCATCATGGTGATCCTGGCCGCCGTGCTGGCGCTGGTGGCCTGGAACGCGCTGTCGAAGGGCGGGCGCGAAACGCTGGCGATCTGCCGGGATTCGCTGGCCGAAGGCGCCAAGACGGCGCTGCCGGTGGGCGTGGCCTGTGCCGTGGTCGGCATCATTATCGGCACCATGACGCTGACGGGGGCGGCCAACACGTTCGGGCAGTTCATCGTTTCTGTCGGCCAGAACAGCCTGTTCCTGTCGCTGGTGCTGACGATGATCACCTGCATCGTGCTCGGCATGGGCATTCCGACGATCCCGAATTACATCATAACCTCGTCGATCGCAGGGCCTGCGCTGCTGGAGCTTGGCGTGCCGCTGATCGTCAGCCACATGTTCGTGTTCTATTTCGGCATTCTGGCGGATCTGACGCCACCGGTGGCGCTGGCCTGTTTCGCAGCCGCGCCGATAGCCAAGGAGAGCGGCCTGAAGATTTCTACGGAGGCGATCAAGGTGGCTGCCGCCGGCTTCGTGATCCCGTTCATGGCGGTCTACACCCCGGCGCTGATGCTGCAGGACGGCGGCCCGCTCGCCGACCAGATCGGCTATGTTCCGGCGGTGATCTATATCGTTGCCAAGGTGGTGCTGGCGATCGGACTCTGGGGGGCTGCGGTGATCGGGTTTCTCGGCGGCCGGCTCGGTTGGCCGCTCCGGGCGCTCGGCATGGTGGCGGCCTTCACCCTGGTTGCCGCGCTGCCGCTGACCGACGAGATCGGCTTTGCGCTGACGGCGGTGTTTGCGTTGCTGGCCTGGCGGCAGATGCGCGTGAGCGCGGAGACCGCCTAGATGGGGATGGCGTTGTGTGTCGCGGCCGCCGGCAAGGTGATCGCGATCTCCACGACGCTGTTCACGCTGTCCTGGACCCATTCGGTGGAGAAGACCGAGTGGGCGGAAAGCTGGCAGGTGACGCCGCAAGGGCTCGAGCTGACACAAGCGCGGGTCAAGGGCTCTGGCGCGGGAATGGATCCTGGCGAGGGGGCACGGCTCGAGGATGGCTGGTGGGTCTGGTCGCCGGGTTTGCCAGCGGTGCCCGCGCTGGTCCTGGCGTCGTCGGGGGCTACCGTTTCGGCCTGGACACTGTGCCATTCCGGCGGTTGCCTGGAGCTTGGCGCCAGGGCGGATCAACCGGTGCGGGTCGAGGCCTGCCAGCGCTGAAGTGTCGCTTTGCCGCGCCCGGGTCGCGACGCTACACATAGCATGATTGCAATGTTAGGGTGATTCCTTGTCCGGGCAGATCTGCTATGATCGCGGTGCGCGGGGGCGGAGCGAAAGGGCGGCATCATGGGCAGGTTTTCATTTCCAATGGCTCCGGGCCGGGCCGAGGCCCTGGGCGAAATTCACGCGCGGCCGTTCGCGCTGGTGGGGCAGTCGCGGGTTATCTTTCAGTTGGCGTTTCTCACCGATGGCGGTGCGGTGGTCGACCATGCGGTGCTGGCCGAGCTTGCCCGGGCGCGCGGAGTGGCGGTGCCGCGCCGCGATACCGCGCATTTCGCCATGGCATGGGGCCAGGGCACGTTGCGCTGGGAACGGCACTCGGAGTTTTCGACCTATTTCTGGGATGCGCCGGCGCCGGCGCAGTTTGGCGACGCGGTGGAAACCCACCCGTTTGGCGACCAGTTTTCGCCGCCCGGCAACATGATTTCGGGGATCAGGCTGGAGGTGCGGGCCGACAGCGCTGAGACCAAGGCAGCACTCGAAAGTTTCGATCCGACCAGCCTGTGCCTGAGCGAGGTCAAGGGCGGTCGCGCACTGATCGCCACAGATTTCCGCCAGGACGGCGACGGCCTGACGCGCATTCTTGTGATCGACAAGGGCATGACCGATGCCGGCCGGGGGGCCGTGGTTCAGCGGCTTCTCGATATCGAGACCTACCGGACGCTGGCGGCGATGGGTCTGTCGCTGGCGCGCTCGCTGTCGCCGGAGATGCGGCGGATCGAGGACAATCTGACCAAGATCACGCAAGCGATGAAGAACGGCGCGCGGGAAAACGCCGACAGCCTGCTGGCGGAGATCACGGTGCTTGCCGCCGAGCTGGAAGCCAACGCGGCGCTGAGCCTGTTCCGCTTCGGGGCCAGCCGGGCCTATTACACCATCGTGCGTGAGCGCATTGCCACGCTGGAGGAAACGCAGCAGCCGGGCTACGAGACGATCGGGGCCTTTCTGGAAAAGCGACTGGCGCCTGCAATGCGGACCTGCCAGTCGATCGAGGAGCGGCAGGCCAACCTGTCGCGCAAGCTGTCGCGCGCCACAGCACTGCTGCGCAGCTGGATCGACGTCGAGCTGGAGCGGCAAAACAGTGCCTTGCTGAGTTCGATGAACCGCCGGGTGAAGCTTCAATTGCGCATGCAGCAGACGGTGGAAGGGCTCTCGGTGGCGGCGATCTCCTACTATATCGTCGGCCTGTTCGGCTATCTCGCCAAGCCGCTCGATGCCCTGGGACTGCCGATCAAGGCCGGCATGCTGTCGGCGCTGTTCGTGCCGGTTGCGATCGGATTCACCTGGATGGTGGTGCGGTCGATCCGCAAGCACCATGATGTCGAAACCGACGCCGGGGCTGCCGAGAAGTCGTGAGCTGCCTGTTTTCGCCGGGAGCCTTGAAAGGGTGACCGGACATGAAAAAAGCCGCCCCGGAGGCGAGGCGGCTTCGCCTGTCAGAGCCGGTGATGGATCAGAAATCCATGCCCGACGGCATTGCCGGTGCCGCGGCTGCGTCCTTCTTCGGCTTTTCGGCGATCATGGCTTCGGTGGTCACCAGCAGGCCTGCGACGGAGGCTGCGTCCTGAAGTGCCGTGCGCACCACCTTGGCGGGATCGATGACGCCCATCTTGAACAGGTCGCCATATTCGCCGCTCTGGGCGTTCCAGCCCCAGGCGCGGTCGGTCTTCTCGCGCAGCTTGCCGACGATGATCGAGCCTTCGGCACCGGCGTTCTGGGCAATCTGGCGCACCGGCGCCTCGATGGCGCGGCGGACGATGTCGATGCCGACGCGCTGGTCATCATTGGCGGGCTTGAGGTCATCGAGTGCCGAGACCGAGCGGAGCAGGGCGACGCCGCCGCCCGGCAGGATGCCTTCTTCCACTGCAGCGCGGGTGGCGTGCAGGGCGTCGTCGACGCGGTCCTTCTTTTCCTTGACCTCGACTTCGGTGGAGCCGCCGACACGGATCACGCCGACGCCGCCGGCGAGCTTGGCCAAGCGTTCCTGCAGCTTCTCACGGTCGTAGTCGGACGAGGTCTCCTCGATCTGCGCCTTGATCTGGGCGATGCGGGCGTCGATCTCGGCGCGTGAGCCGGAGCCGTCGATAATGGTGGTGTTTTCCTTCTCGATCGACACCTTCTTGGCGCGGCCGAGCATTTCCAGCGTGACGTTTTCGAGCTTGATGCCGAGGTCCTCGGAGATCACGGAACCGCCGGTGAGGATGGCGATGTCTTCGAGCATGGCCTTGCGCCGGTCGCCGAACCCGGGCGCCTTGACGGCAGCGATCTTCAGGCCGCCGCGCAGCTTGTTGACCACCAGCGTCGCCAGTGCTTCGCCTTCGACATCTTCGGCGACGATCAGTAGCGGCTTGCCGGACTGCACCACGGCCTCGAGAACCGGAAGCATGGCCTGCAGGTTGGAGAGCTTCTTTTCGTGGATCAGCACATAGGGCTCTTCCAGCTCGACCCGCATCTTGTCCTGGTTGGTGACGAAATAGGGCGAGAGGTAGCCGCGGTCGAACTGCATGCCTTCGACGACTTCGAGTTCGGTTTCGGCGGTCTTGGCCTCCTCGACGGTGATCACGCCGTCATTGCCGACCTTCTGCATGGCCTCTGACAGGTAGCGGCCGATCTCGGTGTCGCCGTTGGCGGAAATGGTGCCGACCTGTGCGATTTCGTCGTTGTTGGAGATCTTGCGGGCATTGCTCTTGAGGTCCGCGACGATGGCGTCGACGGCCAGATCGACACCGCGCTTGAGATCCATCGGGTTGAGGCCGGAAGCCACCGCCTTGGCGCCTTCCTTGACGATGGCTTGGGCCAGCACGGTGGCAGTGGTGGTGCCGTCTCCGGCGAGGTCATTGGTTTTGGACGCCACTTCGCGCAGCATCTGCGCGCCCATGTTCTCGAACTTGTCCTCGAGTTCGACTTCCTTGGCAACCGACACGCCATCCTTGGTGATGCGCGGGGCGCCGAAGGACTTGTCGATGACGACGTTGCGGCCTTTGGGCCCCAGGGTGACCTTCACCGCATCGGCGAGAATGTCCACGCCGCGCAGCATCTTCTCGCGGGCATCGCTATGAAACTTGACGTCTTTTGCAGCCATTTTTCGTTCCTTTCAAATCTTCCCAAGTGGCTCGGCAGCAAATCAGGCTGCCGCCTTGACTGCGGCTTCCGCGTCGAGGATGCCCATGACGTCGGATTCCTTCATGATCAGGAGATCTTCGCCATCAAGCCGGATCTCGGTGCCGGACCATTTGCCGAACAGCACGCGATCGCCCTGCTTGACGTCGAGTGCGACGATCTCGCCCTGGTCATTGCGGGCGCCGGGGCCGGTGGCGATGACTTCGCCTTCCTGCGGCTTTTCCTTGGCAGTGTCGGGAATGATGATGCCGCCCTTGGTGCGCTCGTCGCTTTCAACGCGACGGACAAGGATACGGTCATGCAGAGGTCGGAATTTCATGTTTTCCTCCTGGACAAACATAGTATTGGCTCCCATCCCGCCCGGAGCCGATGGCCTCCCGGCGGAAGCCAGACCCTTTCACTTGCGGCGTCTGGCGGCAGACGATTTGGTTTTTGAAAAAAGTGTTTTCAAGAGGTTTTCCGAAAAAAATCAGCACTCGCGCAAGGTGGCTGCTAACAGATTGAAAACGAAAGATGATTGTCGATTTCATCTTGCCAAGATATCGATCTTTTGGTGTTCTTTTGCTGTCAAAGCACAGGAGGTCCACACGGCAATGGTTTCACCTGAGTTCGAACGGCAGATGGATGGATATGGGCTGACCACCGCGCATATCTTCTACCGGCTTCCCGATTTTCAATCCCTGCTGCAGACCTATGTCTGGCAGGATTATGATCTGGCCCCGGATTTCCCGGGCATGCGCAAGTTTCTCGACTTCTGGGAAGCAAAGCTTGATGGCAGGCTCCACTCGGTCAGATATGCCCACCAGAAGCTGATCGGGCCGAATGAATGGCGGCGGGTGGACGGGGAAATCCTGTTGAACTGAGCTGCTTTTTGGCGGTCGCGGCAGGCAAGGCCTGATCTCAGGCCTCAAGTGCTGCGCGCATGCCTGCCTCGCAAAACCTGACCAGCTGGTCGGCGAGCTGATCCATGGCCTGCCGGTTGCCGCCAGCCAGGGCCTCGATGCGCCAGGACGATGTCGACAGCGACAGCATGGCGGAGACCGAGAAGATGAAACTGACCGCGATGGCGGAGCTGTCGGTGCGCGGGAACAGCTTTGCGATCTCGGCGATGAAGACACCGGCGGTGGGGTCGAAACAGCGCTCGGAAATTGTGTGCCAGCGGGCATCGGCAGAGACCATCGCCACCAGCCGCGCATAGGCGAGCCATTGCGGGTCGCCGGCGCCGGCCTTTTCCAGATAGGGCCGCAGGAAGGCGGAGAGCACGGCGTCAAGCGTGACCGGTTGCTGTCTTTGCTTCAGAGCCGCCAGAGCATCAAGCCGCAATTGCGAGAGTTCCGACGCGCGCCGCTCGACGACGCGCTCGAACAGGGTTTCCTTGCTGACATGGTGGAAGCTGATCGAGGCGATCTGCGCCCCGGCTGCCTTGGCGATGTCGCGCACCGAGGCGCCCTCATAGCCGCGCTCGGAAAACAGGCGTTCTGCAGCATCGAGGATGCTCAGGCTGGTGGCGAGCGAGCGTTTCGATACCGCGCGGCGGCGCGGCTGGGACGGCGGGACGGAGCCTGGTGATTTCGAACTCATAATTCATCTTGCCTTAAATTGAACGATCGTTCAATATTGTCGCGAGGACAAGATTCCGCTGAATCCAGGGAGGGGGCAGATGGACATGCCACTGAAGAAGGCCGGCGCAGATCCGGCCGCTGCAGAGGATTATTCCAGTCGGTATGCGGTGATCGGGGCCGGGCCGATGGGGCTGGCGATGGCCAAGACCCTGACCGAACAGGGCATCGGCTTTACCGGCTTCGAGCTCAATTCCGATGTCGGCGGGTTGTGGGACATCGATGGTCCGAAGTCGACCATGTACGAGACTGCGCATCTGATCTCGTCGAAGAAGATGACCGAGTTCGCCGATTTTCCGATGGACGCCGAGGTGGCCGAGTATCCCTCGCACCGCGAGCTGAAGAGCTATTTCCGGAAATTTACCGAGCACTTTGGCATCTATCGGCATTTCCGCTTCGAGACGGAAGTGCTGTCGGCTGTGCCGCTGGGCAAGTCCGGCGAAGGCTGGCGGGTGACGTGGCGGGAGGCCGATGGCACGGAACAGAGCGCCGAATTCGCCGGGCTGCTGATCGCCAATGGCACCCTGTCTGAGCCGAACATGCCCGAATTCAAGGGCAGCTTTTCAGGCGACCTGATGCATTCCAGCGCCTACCGCGATCCCGACGTCTTCAGGGGCAAACGGGTGCTGATCATCGGGGCGGGCAATTCGGGTTGTGACATTGCCGTCGACGCCATCCATCACGGCAAAGCTTGCGATATCTCGATGCGGCGCGGCTATTACTTCGTGCCCAAATATGTCTTTGGCCGGCCTGCGGACACGATGGGCGGGGCTATCAAGCTGCCGATGTGGCTCAAGCGCCGGGTCGACGGCATGATCCTGAAATGGTTCACCGGCGATCCGGCGAAATACGGCTTTCCGAAGCCCGACTACAAGCTTTATGAATCGCATCCGGTGGTCAATTCGCTGATCCTGTTTCATGCCGGGCATGGTGACATCACCGTGCGTCCGGATATCGACCGGTTTGAGGGCCATACGGTGCATTTCAAGGATGGCAGCCAGGCCGATTACGACCTCGTGCTGGCTGCGACCGGCTACAAGCTGCATTATCCCTTCATCGAGAAATCGCTTTTGAACTGGCAGGGCGATGCGCCGCATCTGTTCCTGAACTGCCTGCATCCAGAACGGGATGACCTGTTTCTTCTGGGCATGGTGGAAGCCTCCGGGCTTGGCTGGCAGGGCCGGCACGAGCAGGCGGAAATGGTGGCGCGCTACATCACCGGGCTCAAGAAAGGCATCATGGCGGCCAAGGCCTTGCGCGAGGAAAAGGCTGCAGGCTTCACCCGCGCGACGGGAGGCATGAACTACATCGACCTGCCGCGCATGGCCTATTACGTCGACAAGGCGACCTATCGCAACGCCGTTACCAGCTGGATTGCGGCACTGAAAGGCGGCGGGAAATGACCGACATCGACACGATACGGCTGAATTTCAGCCCCGAAAGCCTGATGCTGCTCAATGCCATCCTGGCTATCGTCATGTTCTCGATTGCGCTGGATCTGAAGCCATCGGATTTCAAGGCACTTATGCGCACGCCCAAAGCCTTGCTGACCGGCATGGTGTCGCAATTCCTCGTGCTGCCGGCGATGACCTTCGCGATGCTGCTGGTGACAAATCCGCAGCCCTCGATTGCGCTGGGTCTGATCCTTGTGGCGTCCTGTCCGGGCGGCAATATTTCCAATTTCATCACCCACCGTGCCGGCGGAAATACGGCGCTTTCGGTGTCGATGACCGGAATTGCCACTGTGGCAGCCATTGTCATGACCCCGTTCAACATCGCGTTCTGGGGCAATCTTTACGAGCCGACGCGGGCGATCCTGCGGCAGACGACCCTAGACCCGGTTTCCATAGCCATCACCGTGTTCTTCATGCTGATCCTGCCTCTGGCGCTTGGTATTCTGACCAATGTTCGGCGGCCGGAGTTCGCGGCACGGATCCGCAAGACCATGCAGAGAATCTCGATGGCGATCTTTGTCGGCTTTATTGTTGTGGCGCTGGCTGCGAACTGGGGTTTCCTGCAGTCACTTGCAGTCACCGTTGCGGGACTTGTGGTGCTGCACAATGCGCTGGCTCTGTCGAGCGGCTATCTTTCGGCGACCGCGATGAAACTGTCGCCCTATGACCGCCGGGCCATCACCATCGAGACCGGCATACAGAACTCGGGTCTCGGCCTGGTGCTGATCTTTGCCTTCTTCGGCGGGCTCGGCGGCATGGCGGTGGCCGCAGCGCTGTGGGGCATCTGGCATGCGATCTCCGGTCTTGTGCTGGCCACGCTCTGGTCGCGCCGGGAGGCGCAGCGATGAGCCGCGTGCTGGTGACCGGCGCTGCCGGGGCGGTGGGACAGGTGCTGCTTGAGGAACTGGCGGCTGCCGGAATCGAGACGCTGGCCACGGATGTGCGCAAGCCCGGTAAACTGCCCGAAGGGGTCGGTTTCGAGGCGCTGGATGTGCGGAGCGGAGATGGAGAACGGGTCATCGGTGGGTTCAGGCCGGAGGTGATCGTTCATCTGGCCTCGATCGTCTCGCCATCGCGCGGGATGACCCGAGACTTCGCCCATGATGTGGATGTGAAGGGCACGAGGAATGTGCTGGACGCGGCGATCCGGCACGGTGTCAGGCGTCTCGTCGTCACCTCGTCGGGTGCGGCCTATGGCTATCATGCCGACAACCCGGTGCCGCTGAGCGAAACTGATCCGGTGCGGGGCAACCGCGAATTTGCCTATTCCGACCACAAGCGGCAGGTCGAGGAAATGCTGGCCGAGCTGCGCGCATCGCATCCGGGGCTCGAGCAGGTGGTGCTCAGGGTGGGGACCGTGCTCGGAGCCGGGCTCGAAAACCAGATCACCGAGCTGTTTCACCGGCCCAAGCTGATCGCGGTCCGAGGATCGGACAGTCCGTTTGTCTTCATCTGGACGGTCGACCTGGCGCGCATTCTGTTGCGTGCCGCAGGCGAGGGGCCGGCGGGCATTTACAATGTCTGCGGCGATGGCGCGATGTCGGTGGATGAGCTGGCGAAAGCGCTCGGCAAGCCGGTGATGGCGCTACCCGCCTGGGTGCTGAAAACGGCGCTCGGAATTGCCCGGCCGCTGGGCCTGTCGCGCTACGGGCCGGAGCAGGTGCGGTTTCTGCAATACCGTCCGGTGCTCGATAACACGGCTTTGAAAAACGAGTTTGGCTATAGGCCCGAACTGACGAGTGCGCAGACATTCGAGCTGTGGCGCAAGGCGGCCGGGTTATGAGCCGGGTTGCAGTGATCACCGGCGGGGCCGGTGGGCTGGGGCAGGCGTTTGCACGCCAGTTGCTCGGGGACGGCTGGAGAGTTGTGCTGATCGACCTGCCGCGTGCATTGGCAGGCTTGGAGGATGACGCCGAGGGGGTGGAGCGGATTGCCTGCGACCTGACCGATGAAGCGGCGGTTGCCTCGGTCTGTGCCGAGATCTCAGTGCGGCACCCGGCGCTTGATCTGGTCATCCACAATGCCGGCGTGACCCAGATCGGGCTGTTTGACGAGACCACGCTGGCCTCGCAACGGCTGGTGATGGAGATCAACTATTTCGGCTCGATGCGAATGGCCGCGGGTCTGCTCGACGCGGTGCGCAAGGGGCGGGGGACGCATCTGGCCATCTCGTCGGTGGCAGGCTTTGCGCCGCTTTACAAGCGCACCGCCTATGCGGCGAGCAAGCATGCGCTGAACGGCTTCTTCTCGTCGCTGGCCTCGGAAGAGGCACAGCACGGCGTGAGTGTGGTGATTGCCGCACCTTCCTTCGTTGCCACCAATCCGGGACGGCTGGATGCGGGCGAGGACGGCATCGGCAGGCCGGGAGCTGCGACGGACGGGTTTGACGAAATGACGCCCGAGCAGGCTGCCGGGATCATTCTGGCTGGCTGGCGCCGCGGCAAGCGGTTTATCCCCGTGGGCCGGGTGGCGAGCCTTGGCTGGCGTATCAACCGGCTGTCGCCGCGGCTCTACAGCTGGCTGATGATGCGCAAGATCCGTCCCTGAGACATTTTCTCTTGCCTGCTGGTCTCTTGGCTCTGGGCGCATTGCCATTTTTCCGTTGCGGCGCGATGGTTTGGCCTTGAGTCCTGGGGGAGAGAATCATGAATGTCGCGGAATGGCTGGCGCGCAGCGGCCGGAGATATCCGGGCCATCCGGCGCTGTTCTCGGGTGAGACACAGCTCACGGATTATCAAGGCTTTGCGCGGAGTGCGGCGGCCATCGGCGCGGGGTTGCGCGGGCGTCATGGCATCGCGCCCGGCGACCGGGTGGCGATCTTTGCCAGAAACACACCGGCCTATCTGGAGGCGATGTTCGGCGCCTGGTTTGCCGGGGCGGCGATTGTTCCGATCAACGCCAAGCTGCATCCAAAGGAAGCTGCCTATATCATCGAAAACTCCGGGGCGTCGCTAGTCCTTGCCACGGCGCCGCTGGGTGGCGAGCTGGCAGGGGCGCTGGCGCAACCGGGCCCCAGACTGATCGACCTCGAGGGTGCGGAGTTCGAGGCCTTGCGCCAGAGCACGCCTCTTGCCGCGCCGGTGTCGCAGCAAAGCACGGACATGGCCTGGCTGTTCTATACCTCCGGCACCACCGGCCGGCCCAAGGGCGTGATGATCAGCCATGGCAACATGCAGGCGATGGTGGCGTCCTACTTTGCCGATGTGGACGCGGTGTATCCCCCCGATGCAGCACTCTATGCGGCGCCGCTGAGCCATGGCGCAGGGCTTTACTGCATCCAGCATGTGCTCAAGGCCGCGCGGCACGTGGTGCCGGTCTCGGGCGGGTTCGATCCGGAGGAAATCTTTGCGCTGGGCCGCAGTCTCGGAGACATCCACATGTTTGCAGCGCCCACCATGGTCAAGCGGCTGGTGGCCACGGCCCGCGAGCGCGGCGAGACCGGCGAGGGGATCCGCACGATCGTCTATGGCGGCGGGCCGATGTATCTCAGCGACATTGTCGAGGCGGTCGATGTTCTGGGGCCGCGGTTCTGCCAGATCTATGGCCAGGGTGAGAGCCCGATGACAATCACCGCACTGGACCGGGCCGCGGTGGCCGATCGCGCGCATCCGCGCTGGCGCGAGCGGCTGGCCTCGGTGGGCACAGCGCAATCGAGCGTCGAAGTGCGCATTGTCGATGAAGCGGGCAACGCGGTGGCTACCGGCGAGACCGGCGAGATCCTGGTCCGGGGCGCGCCGGTGATGCAGGGCTACTGGCGCGATCCGGCGGCCACGGCAGCCGCACTGCGCGATGGCTGGCTCTGGACCGGCGACATGGGTGCGCTCGATGCGGACGGGTTCCTGACGCTGAAGGACCGGTCCAAGGACGTGATCATTTCCGGCGGCACCAATATTTATCCGCGCGAGGTGGAGGAGGCCTTGCTGACCCATGCGAGCGTGCGCGAAGTCAGCGTGATCGGTGTGCCGGATCCCGAGTGGGGCGAGAGCATTCTGGCCTATGTGGTTGCCGAGCCGGACACGGAGACGGGAACGGGGCCGGATGCGGCGGAGCTCGACCGGCATTGTCTGGATCTGATCGCCCGGTTCAAGCGGCCCAAGGCCTATCGCTTTGTCCCCGAACTGCCGAAAAACAATTACGGCAAGGTGCTCAAGACCGAATTGCGCCATGCGTTCGCGGCGGAGTCGTCGAGCTAGCTCGCTGCTAGCCCGATCTCACCGATGCGGCGATCCGGGCAGGGCATATCCGCTTAGAATTTAATCAATCGATTGATTAAATTCTCGGGCTGCGCTAGTCTGTCGGCACAATTGGTGTCAGCGAGGACCAAAGTGGCGTCGAATCCTTCATCTTTCCCCGAAGCCGGAACCGCTGGCGATCAAACCCGGATGGCCCTGATCATGGCCGGCATCCAGCTGTTCGGCGCCAAGGGGTTCGAGGCAACCTCGACGCGGGAGATTGCCGCCGCCGCCAAGGCCAACATCGCCTCCATCGCCTATCATTTTGGCGGCAAGGCCGGATTGCGGCTGGCCTGTGCCGAGATGGTGGGAAGCCGGATCCAAGCCGTCGCGGGCCCGGCCTTGCGCGCCATCGATCCCGGCGGGGACCCGGTGGCGGCGCAGGCGGGTTTCGAGCGGGTCATCATGGGCGTGGCGGACTTCATGCTGGGGCAGGTGGAGGCGCGCGACATTGCCAGCTTCATGGTGCGCGAAATGGGCATTGCCGGGCCCGTCTTCGACAAGGTTTATGCCGATTTCATTCTGCCGGTGCATCGCAGCCTGTGTGAGCTTCTGGGCCTGGCCACCGGCCATGACCCTGAAAGCGACCTGATCCGCCTTGGCACCTTCAGCATTGCGGGTCAGGTCGTCTATTTCCGTATCGGTCACGCCATCGTGGCAAAGCGCATGGAGTGGAAAGAGGTGGGGCCGGGCGAGGTCGAGGCGATCAAGGCTGTGATCCTGTCCAACATACGGGCCTTTGTCGAAAGCAACAGAAAGCAGGGCTCGTGATGTCGTTTATCTGCGCCATTCCAATTGTTGCCGGCCTGTTTTCGGCCTGTGTGGGTGATGGTCCGTTGGCCGTCGGCTATGTCGAGGGCGAATATGTTCTGGTTGCGCCGATCGAGACAGCGCAGATCGTGGAACTTGCGGTCAGGCGGGGTGACAGGATCACGGCGGGATCGCCTCTGGCACGGCTTGAGAAGCGCGACGCGGAAATCGCCGTGGCCCAGGCCGCTGCAGGCCTGGCCCAGGCCGAGCGGCAACTGGCAAATCTTCAGGAGGGGAGGCGGCCTGAGGAAATAGCCAGCATCGCCGCCTCGCTGCGCTCGGCCGAAGCTCAGGCCACCGAGGCCGAGCGGGTGCTGCAGCGGCAGGCGGATCTTCTCAAGCAGGGCATCTCCACCCAGGCATCCTACGATTCCGCAGCGACCGCAGTGGAGCTCAACCGCGCCAAGGTCAGTGAACTCGAAGCCAACCTGGCCGTCGCCAAGCTTCCCGCCCGGGTCAACGAGATCAAGGCCGCCCAGGCAGCGGTTGATCAGGCTGCCGCCGTGCTGGAATCGGCCGAATGGCGGCTTGCCAAGCGGGTCCTGTCGATCCCGCAATCGGGCGTGGTTTCCGACATCATCCGCAACACGGGCGAAGTGGCCGGGCCGCAGGCGCCTGTGCTTTCGGTCCTGCCGGACGGTGCGCTCAAGCTCCGGGTCTATGTGCCTGAAACAGCGCTGTCGCGCATTGCCGTCGGTCGCGTGCTTTCGGTGCGCTGTGACGGCTGCGGCGAGGGCATGGAGGCGACGGTGAGTTACGTCTCGCCCGATCCGGAATTCACCCCGCCGGTGATCTACTCGCTCGAAAACCGGCAGAAGCTGGTCTACCTGGTGGAAGCCCGGCCCAATGATGACGCCTGGGCGCTGGCGCCGGGACAGATCGTCGATGTCGATCTGCAAGGTGGGGACCCGTGAACGCCATCGAGGTCAGCGGTCTGGTCAAGCGTTTTGGCGACAAGACTGTTGTCGACCATGTTTCGATGTCCGTGGCAGAAGGCGAGATCTCGGGCTTTCTCGGGCCCAACGGATCGGGCAAGACCACCACCATTCGCGTGATGTGCGGGCTCTTGACGCCCGATGAAGGTGAGGGGCGGGTGCTTGGCCATGACATTCGCAGCGAAAGTCTGCGAATCAAGCGCGAAGTTGGCTACATGACGCAGAAATTCTCGTTCTACGAGGATCTGTCGATCGAGGAAAACCTGACCTTCGTGGCCCGGCTTTACGATCTTGAGCCGGTTGCCGTGCGTGACACGCTAGAAGATCTCGGGCTCACGTCGCGGCGCAAGCAACTGGCGGGGACACTGTCGGGCGGCTGGAAACAGCGGCTGGCGCTGGCCGCCTGCATCATGCACAAGCCGAAGCTGCTGTTGCTGGACGAGCCGACGGCGGGCGTCGATCCGAAGGCGCGGCGGGAGTTCTGGGACGAGATCCACATGCGTGCCAGCGCCGGGCTGACGGTGCTGGTCTCCACCCATTACATGGACGAGGCCGAGCGCTGCCAACGCATCCACTACATATCCTACGGCAAGCTGCTGGCCAGCGGCACTGTGCCGGAGGTGATCCGGGACGCGGCCTTGACGACCTTCGTGATGCAGGGCGGCGACATCGCCCGGGCGGCGAAACTGCTGCAGGGCATGGAAGGCGTCGATCAGGTGGCTCCGTTTGGCCTGACACTGCATGTTGTCGGGCACGACAGGGTGGCGCTGAAGGCTGCAGTGGTGAAGGTGGCGGCAGAGACAGGCGTCGGTTACCAGGAGGGCAGCACCAGCCTTGAGGATGTGTTCATCCAGTTCATGGGCACATCGACGGACAACATGGCATGAGCGCGATGTTCTCGTTTCGACGGCTGATGGCCATCATCAGCAAGGAAAGCATCCAGATGCGGCGCGACCGGATCACGTTTGCGATGATGCTCGGGGTGCCGCTGATGCAGCTGGTGCTGTTCGGCTTTGCCATCAACAATGATCCCAAGGGGCTGCCGGCGGCGCTGGTGACCACCAGCCAGGATCATTACACCCGCGCCATGGTCTCGGCGATGGAGAATACCGGCTATTACCGCTTCGACCATGTGGTGGCGAGTGCGGCCGAGGCCGAGCGGCTGATCCAGTCGGGCACCGTGTCGTTTGTTGTCACCGTGCCATCGGATTTCGCCCGCCGGGTGCAGCGCGGCGATCACCCGCAGATCCTGATCGAGGCGGATGCGACCGATCCCTCGGTGGCGTCAGGCGCGATCTCGACGCTGGGCACGGTGGCAGCGCAGGCGCTGCTGCGTGAGCAATCGGCGGAAGCGCTTGCCGCGCAGCAATCGACTGCCGCGCTCGAAGTGGTGGTGCACCGGCTCTACAATCCCGAGGGCATCACCCAGTACAACATCGTGCCGGGCCTGCTCGGCGTGATCCTGCAGCTGACCATGGTGATGATGACCTCGATGGCGCTGACCCGGGAGACAGAGCGCGGCACGATGGAGAACCTCTTGGCGATGCCGGCAAGCCCGCTGGAGATCATGCTCGGCAAGGTGTTGCCGTTCCTGGTGGTCGGCGGGGTGCAGGTGGTGGTGGTGCTGACGGCAGCGAAGTTCCTGTTCAACGTGCCGTTTGTCGGCTCGCTGACGCTGTTGCTGGTCAGTATCCTGATCTTCGTGCTGGCTCTGGTGCTGCTCGGCTACGCGTTTTCGACGCTGGCGCGCACCCAGATGCAGGCAATGCAGCTGACGTTTTTCTTCTTCCTGCCATCGCTGCTCCTGTCTGGCTTCATGTTTCCCTATCGCGGCATGCCGGACTGGGCGCAGCTGCTGGGCGAGATTTTCCCGCTGACGCATTTTCTCAGGATCATCCGCGCGGTCATGCTCAAGGGCGCGGACCTGCAGGGCGTGGCGACGCCGCTGGCGGCGCTGATGATCTTTGTCGCGGTTTTCACGCTGCTTGCGCTGATGCGGTTCCGCCGCACACTGGACTAGGACTTCAGCCTGAAAGGAGGACAAGGCTGTCGGCGTGGTGGCGGTCTTTTGGCAGATGCATGTTCGGCTGTCTTGTATCCGTTGCAGCGCTGGGGCAAGTTCTCTGCCGTCCGGACAATGTGATTGCGCGTGTCGCGGTGAGTGGTGGCTGCGATAGCCAGTGGCTGCTGCAGCCTTGCGGAGTATCTTTGGAGTAGCTGCATGGATCTGATCGAAAACCGCACCATTGACGAAATCGGCATCGGCGATAGCGCCGAGATCGAACGGGTGCTGACGCAGCCTGATATGGCGCTGTTTGCCACCGTCTCCGCCGACGTCAACCCGGCCAGCCTGGTAGAAGGCGAGGAGGAAGGCCCGGAACTGCAGCAGGGCATTGCGCATGGCATGTGGGCCGGCACGCTGATCTCGGCGGTTCTGGCGACGCAATTGCCCGGGCCCGGAACCGTTCATCTCGGTCAGACGCTGAAATTCCATCAGCCGGTCAGCATCGGCGACCGCATCACCGTGCGGGTGGAAGTGACCGGCGTCGACAAGGGCGCGGCGCGGGTCGAGCTCGCGTGCCTGTGTCTCGATGCGCAAGGCGAGACGGTGGTGTCCGGCCAGGCCGAGGTGCAGGCGCCACGCACGAAGATCAGACGCCATCCGGCGCGGATGCCAGCTTCCCGGCTGAAGGCGCCGGGTGTGCGCTTCGGTGCGCTGGTGGAGCAGGCACGGGCGCTTGATCCGCTGCTGACGGCGATTGTTCACCCTTGCGATGACCTGAGCCTGGGCGGTGCGATTGCCGCGCGTGACGAGGGCATGATCGTGCCGGTGCTGGTGGGCCCGGTGGCCAAGATCAAGGCTGCGGCAGAGCAGGCCGGGATCGATCTCAACGGCGTCGAGATCGTCGATGCGCCGCACAGCCATGCGGCGGCCGAAATGGCCGTGGCGCTGGTGCATGAGGGGCGCGCCGGCGCCTTGATGAAGGGCAAGCTGCACACCGACGAGCTTCTGATGGCGGTGCTCGACAAGGGCAAGGGATTGCGCACCGAGCGGCGGCTCTCCCACGTGTTTGCGCTTGATGTGCCGGGGCAGGACCGGACGCTGTTTGTCACCGATGCGGCGATCAACATCTCGCCCGACCTCGAAGCCCTGAAAGACATCGTCCAGAATGCCATCGACCTGGCGATTGCCATCGGCGTGGAGGTGCCGCTGGTGGCGCTGCTCTCGGCGGTGGAAACCGTCACCGGCAAGCTGCCCTCGACGCTGCTCGCCGCGGCCATCTGCAAGATGCATGACCGCGGCCAGATTGTCGGCGGCAAGGTCGACGGGCCGCTTGCGTTTGACAATGCGATTTCACCCGCCGCCGTCGCGGCCAAGGGTATTGTCTCCGACGTGGCGGGTCATGCCGACATTCTGGTGACGCCAAATCTCGAAAGCGGCAACATGATCGCCAAGCAGCTGATCCACCTGGCCGGCGCCTCCTCGGCGGGCATTGCACTCGGCGCCCGGGTGCCGATCATGCTGACCAGCCGGTCGGACACGGTGGACGCGCGGATCGTGTCTGCGGCGCTGGCCAAGGTGTTTTATAACTGGCGCCGGCAACGGCCGCTGGGGCTGCCGGGGTAGGGGTGTCTGGTTGGCACCTGGGTGTGGTTGCCGGGGCAATGCATGCTTTGATCATCAGACAAGCTGCCGGGTCCACCGGTAACAGGAAACATGTGCCGGCACTTGTCTGCCGGCCGCAAATGGTGCTGATTGTAGATCGGCGAAAAGGAGGAAATCTTGGTGTTTCATGGCAAGGTGCTGGTCGCCCAGGGCGGCGGACCGACGGCGGTTATCAATCAGTCAATGGTGGGTGCGGTGCTGGAATCGCGCAAGTTCCGCGAGGTCGAGCTGATCTATGGCGCAGTCCACGGGGTGCGCGGCATTCTCGACGAGGATTTTTACGATCTGACCCAGGAGACCACCCACAATCTGGAGATGGTCGCCAACACGCCGTCCTCGGCGCTGGGCTCGACACGCGACAAGCCGGACCTGAAATACTGCCAGGAAATCTTCAAGGTGCTCAAGGCGCACCAGATCGGCTATTTCTTCTACACCGGCGGCAATGATTCCTCCGACACCGTCCGGATCGTGAACGATGAAGCGCGCAAGGCGGGCTACAATCTGCGCTGCATCCACATTCCCAAGACCATCGACAATGACCTGGTCGAGAACGATCACACGCCGGGCTTTCCCTCGGCCGCGCGCTATGTGGCCCAGGCCTTCATGGGCATCAATCTCGACAATGTAGCACTCCCCGGCGTCTATATCGGCGTGGTCATGGGCCGGCACGCCGGCTTTCTCACCGCGGCCTCGGCTCTCGGCAAGAAATTCTCCGATGACGGGCCGCATCTGATCTACATGCCGGAGCGCAGCTTCGACATCGACGGGTTCCTCAGCGACGTCAAGCAGGTCTATGACCGTCTCGGGCGCTGTGTCGTCGCCGTCAGCGAAGGCATCCATGACGGCTCCGGCCAGCCGATCATCGCGAAGCTCGCCAACGAGGTCGAACGCGACGCGCATGGCAATGTGCAATTGTCGGGCAGCGGCGCGCTGGCCGATCTGCTGACCCAGAAGGTCAAGGAGAAACTCAAGATCACCCGGGTGCGGGGCGACACGCTCGGCTATATCCAGCGCAGTTTTGTCGGCTGCGTGTCCGATGTCGACCAGAACGAGGCCCGCGAAGTGGGCGAGAAAGCGGTGCAATACGGCATGTTCGGCGATCGCGACGGGTCGGTGGCGATCAAGCGCACCGGCCATTACTCGGTCGACTACGAACTGGTGCCGCTGGAACTGGTGGCCGGAAAGACCCGGACCATGCCCGACGATTTCATCGCCGCCACCGGCCACGACGTGACCGACGCGTTCCGGATGTATCTGCGTCCGCTGCTGGGGTCAGGCATGCCGGATGCGTATCGGCTTCGGCCGAACATGGTGCCGAAGATTTTGGCGGGGGGGTGAGGGGGTGGCCAAGGGTCTCGTTTCGGATGTGGCGGGCATTGCGCTGGCCAAGGTGTTTTATCATTGGCGGCGGCAGAGTCGGCTGGGAGTTCCGGGGTAGGGGCGAGGAGGAGGAGCGTTGGTTGAGTGTGCAAATGGTTCTAAACCCCCGACAAACTGCAGAATTGAGCGTTCTATGCTGTATCGAATAAAGTACATTTGGGACGGTCTACGATTCGGGGAGCAAAAGAGGGCTTGGCAGATTTGCAACTTAGGGCTTCATGCCATGTTCTGACAACGATAGCGCATGAGCTGCAAGCACCCTATATTTGCTTCGATATGTGACAGATAGGCGTGCCTAATGGCTAAAAAAATCATAAGCATTGGATTTGAATTGGCTTCTGACGAAGTCTTCCACTCTAAATTTCACGAAAAGACATCTTTGTTGGATTGGGATGTTATAGTTTTCCGCCCAGACATCGATCAGTTTATTGAAAATTCTCGCTCAAGTTACACAGGCTATGATTACTACAATGGAAGGATTACCCTAAATGATACGCAATCATTTAAAGCTAAGGAATCTTGTGAACATTGGCGGCGCGAAATAAAAGAAGCAGTAGATAGCGGTAAAGTAGTAATTGTTCACCTAAATAGCCCGAGCTTGGTTTGGGCTGCTACTGGTACCACATCAACATCTGGCACTGGCAGAAACCAGAAAGTTACTCGCCATGTTGATGAGCTCTCAAGCTATGCGTCCTTGCCTGTCAGACTTGAGCCAACCATAACACAAGGCTCTGAGATGACCCTGCGGCCAGAGTATCGCACATTGCTTGCGTCATACTGGGCGAGATTTGGAGATATATCCAACTATGAGGTTGTTTTTCCAAAGGATACAAAAGGATGCTGCATTGCCACGAAGCATGGAAGCAGACCTGTTGGGATTTGTATAAACAGTAAAACGTCCAGTGGCTCGATCCTACTCTTGCCTGATCTCGATTTTGAGAGGGAGGAGTTCTATGAAGAAACCCATGGAAAGTACCACTTTAGCGACACTGCCAATCAGTTCGCATCAGCTTATATTGCCGAGATAGTGGGGCTTGAACGAAAATTACGAAAAAACTCAGAAAAGACACCAGCGCCTGATTGGGCAAATAGTGATAACTATGCATTATCTGCCGAAGTTCGCCTGAGAGAGGACCTGTTGCTAGCGGAGGCAGCGTTAGAAAAAGCACAAAAGGATAAAGAACAAGCAGCTACCCTCCTTGCAGACGCGGGGCAAATTCGCGACTTGTTGTTTGAAACCGGTAAGCCGCTTGAGGCGGCGATCTTAAAGGCACTAATTGTGTTGGGCTTCGATGCCAGTAACTACGAAGATGAAAGTTCCGAATTTGACGCGGTATTTGAAAGTCCAGAAGGGAGGCTGTTGGGTGAAGCTGAGGGGCGAGACAACAAGCCGATTGCCATTGGCAAACTAAGGCAACTGTCAACGAATATTCATGAAGATTTGGGGAGAGAGGATGTTTTTGCGCCAGCGAAGGGCATACTTTTTGGGAACGCCTTTCGTCTCACAAATCCAGATGAGCGTGATGACAGTTTTACTGATAAGTGTAAGACGTTGGCAATTTCTATGTCAATTGGCCTTGTCACCACATTAGAACTGTTTCGCGTCGCGCAATATCTAACAAGTAACGAAGACAATGAGTTCGCAAAAAAATGTCGTGAAACTCTCATTACCGTCTCTGGGGAGGTGGTCTTCCCTAATACACCAGATACTGCGAATGAATCGTTGGCTCTGACAGGTGTATCGGAGCAGGCAAAAGGTTAACAATCTTAACCCGTTATCGGTCGGATATTGGCTGTTCTGGAGGGGCGCCTCGTAGTACTCGATGACTAGCTCTCAACGAGCTACTTCTCTGTCAATTCCAAGCCGAACGGCCGCCCCATCAACCCCATCACCGCATCAACAACACAGGCGCCTTGCAGCTCCGCAGCATTTCACTCGTCGTCGAGCCCAGCACGAAGGCGCGGATTCTTGAGTGGCCGTAGGCGCCCATGGCGACGAGGCAGGAGCCGCAGTCTTCGACGCGCTTGCCGAGCACTTCGTCGGGCTGGCCGGCGATGATGGTGGTTTCGGTCTCGAGGCCTGCGCCGGTGAGGATGGCCTTGGCGTCTTCCTGGGCCTTTTCGGTGTCGCGGTTCTTCTGTCCGACGGTGACGAGGTCGATCTTGAGGCCGGCAAACAGCGGGTTGCGGGCGATGTGATCGACCACGCGCTGGCTCGAGGCGCCGCCATCGAAGGCGACGATGACGGTGTTGATCGGCTTGAAGGCGCGCGAGGCGACGAAGACCGGCTTGTGGCTCGAACGGATGAAGCGCTCGAGATGGGCGCCGAGCCGGAGGCTGGCGAAATCGGCTTCCTCGCCACGCTTGCCGATCATGATCATCGAGGCAGGGCCTTCCTGCTCGATCACGGTTTCGACAATCTCGCCCTGGCGCAGATGCGCGCCGACGACCTTCTGGCCGGCTTTTTCGATAATGGCGCGGGCGTCGTCGAGAATGGCGCGGCCCTTTTGCTGCAGCAGTTTTGCGCGCTGTTCATCAAGCGAGGAGAGTTCCTCGAGCAGCGCGGTGCGGGCGCCCAACGCAATCGAGCCGGAGAGGTCGGACTTGTCGGCGCCGGCGTTGCGGTCGAGCACATGCAGGAGGTCGACACCGGCCTGCATGCGTCCGGCGGCCCAGGCGGCATGGTCGCAGACGCTTTTCGAATAGGTGGACCCGTCAACAAGGGCCAAAAGGATGTTGGTCATGGTCTGCTCCTCCTTAGAGCGCGGGTCACGTTCACCTGGACCGCAGGGCCGCTCTGCATCAATCTATCTACGGCACTTTGGCTGGATCAAGCGGTTCCGCCTGATCCAGGCTGCATCAGTGCGACATCAACTTGTCCATGGCACCCGGTTTGTCATGAATGGCAAGCCGGTCGACGATGGTTTCCGAGGCTTCGTTCATGCCGATGATCTCGACTTCGGCGCCATCGCGGCGGAATTTGAGCACGGCCATGTCGAGTGCGGCAACGCTGGAAATGTCCCAGATGTGGGCGCGGGAGACGTCGATGACGACCTTTTCCAGCAGTTCGCGGAAATCGAACGCCTTCATGAAGTCTTCGGCGGAAGCGAAGAACAGCTGGCCTTCGACGATATAGGTGCGGGTTTTGCCATCTTCGGAAAGCGTCGAGCGGACGCCAAAGAGCTGGGCGATCTTCCAGGCGAAGAACAGGCCCGAGAGCAGCACGCCGACCAGAACGCCGATGGCGAGGTTGTGGGTGAAGACCACGAACAGCACGGTCGCCAGCATCACCACCGAGGAAGAGCGCGGATGGGTGCGCAGGCTTTTCAGCGACGACCAGGAGAAGGTGCCGATCGAGACCATGATCATGATGGCGACGAGGGCTGCCATCGGGATCTGCGCGACGGAATCGCCGAGCACGACGATGAAGAACAGGAGCATGGTGCCGGCGACGAAGGTCGACAGCCGCCCGCGGCCGCCGGATTTCACGTTGATGATCGACTGGCCGATCATGGCGCAACCGGCCATGCCGCCGATAAAACCGGTGGCGGTGTTGGCGATCCCCTGGCCGACGCATTCCATGTTGCGGTTCGAGGTGGTGTCGGTGAGATCGTCGACGATGGTCTGGGTCATCAGCGATTCAAGCAGGCCGACGGCTGCGACGGCGACCGAATAGGGCAGGATGATCCACAGCGTCTCGAGGTTGAACGGGATCTGCGGGATCAAAAACACCGGCAGCGTGTCGGGCAGGGCGCCCATGTCGCCGACGGTGCGCAGATTGTCGAAACCGAAGAACCAGGTGATGGCGGTGAGCACCACGATGGTGACCAGCGGCGAGGGGATGGCGGTGGTGATCAGCGGGAACAGGTAGATGATCGCAAGCCCGCCCGCGACCATGACATAGGTGAGCCAGGGCACGCCGATGAGTTCGGGCAGCTGCGCCATGAAGATCAGGATCGCTAAGGCATTGACGAAACCGGTCATCACCGATTTCGAGACAAAGCGCATGACATAGCCAAGCCTGGCAATGCCGGCGACAATCTGGATCAGGCCGGCAAGCACGGTGGCTGCGAGCAGATATTCAAGCCCGTGTTCCTTGACCAGCGTCACCATCAGCACCGCGGTGGCCGCGGTCGCTGCCGAGATCATGCCCGGGCGGCCGCCGACGATGGCCGTGATCACGGCAATCGAAAACGAGGCGTAGAGGCCGACCTTGGGGTCGACGCCGGCGATGATCGAAAACGCGATGGCTTCCGGAATCAGCGCCAGGGCGACGACGAGGCCTGAAAGAATGTCGCCGCGGACATTGCTGGTCCATTGCGAGGCGTAGCTGTTGAGCGAGATCATGGAGAGTGGTCGTCCTGTCCGGTGATAGGATGGTTCGGCAATGCGATGGTCGCAAAAGCGGGCCTGGGGAGGATTCGAGCCTGGCCCCGGATTTTCACGGCCATCTCGGAAACGGACCCGACTGCGGGTTAACGAGAATGCGGCCTCGATACAGGCATACGCGGCTTATGCCAAGTCACGCCTGTTCGCAGCTGCGGAAAAACTGCCGATAAGCCGGAAATCAGGGTGTCAATTCGTGGATGGTGACATCCGGGCAGACCGATTTCGCGATATCGCAGAGATGGCGGTGGTGGGTGAGGTAGATCACCTGGCCGACATTTGCCATGCCGGCAAACAGCCGGAAGGTTTCCTCGGCGCGGAAATCATCGAAGGTTTCCATGATGTCATCGGCGATGAAGGGCACAGTCTGGCGGGTTGCGGCGAACTCGTGGAAGCCTGCGACCCGCAGCGCGAGATAAAGCTGGAAGCGGGCGCCCTTGGACATTTCGGCCGCCTGCTTGGAGGTTCCGTCGTTCTGGATGGCGATCAGCAGCTCGCGGGCCTTGTCGCGTCCGTGGTCGGGTTGCGAGGCGAGGCTGGTGTAACGGTCGCGGCTGATGGTGCGGATGGCGTCCGAGGCGCGCTGCATCATCGAGGAGCTGTGGCGTTCGCGGTAAAGCGCCAGCGCCTGTTCCATGGCGATAATGCCTGCCGAGAGGCGGAGATAGCGCTCCGCCCCTTCGGCAATGGCCAGCAGGATGGTCCTGCGGCTCTGCTCGATGCGCGCCACGGCGTCGTCGCCGCCGACGGCATTCATGGCGTCGGAGGCACGGGTGCGGGCAGCAAACAGATGCTGGATCTCGGCGTCGAGCGTTTCCAGCGCGGCTTCAAGTTCCTGCTTTTCCTCTCTGAGCTCCGTGGTGTCGGCGGCCTCGAGTTGGGCCCGGGCCTCTTGCAGCGAAGTCGCCCCAAGGGTTTCGCAGATTTCGGAGGCGGTTTGTTCTGCGCGGCCGGCGAGCTGCTTGCGTTCGAGCGCCTGCTCGATGCTCAGGGCGGCCTCGGCCAGCGTTGTTGCGCCAAGGCTGTCGAGCATTCGGGCTTTCTTCGCGGCGTGGGCGGCGCTGATCTCGGCGTGTTTGCGCTGACGTTCCGTGGCTTCCTCGATCTGCCGCGACAGGTCTTCCTGCCGGGTGCGGGCCTTTTCTGCCCTGGCCAGTCTGTCGGCAAGCTGGCGGGCGATGGCGGCAGCTGCGGCGCCGTCGGTTTCAATGCCAACCTCAGAGGCTGTGGCATGAAGGGCTGTGATGTAACCGGCCTGGTCGCGGTCCATCTTGGCGATACGGTCGGCCAGGCTGGCACGATCATGCAGCGCCGTCGCCAATTCGCCGAGCAGCGGCAGGGCCTCGCGGATTTCAGCCGCGGTCGGGGCTTTCTCGGCTTCGCCGAGCCAGCATCCGGCGCAGGCCTGTTTCCAGGCCAGCATCCAGGCGTCTGCCTCCTCGCTGGCGTTCCTCAGATCCAGCTCGCGGCGCTTGAGGTTGCGTTCGTGTTCGGCCAGATTGCGGCGATGGGTCTCGAGCCGGGTTTCGTGGCTGATCAGCTGTTGGGCGCGGGTTGTGAGCGTCTCCAGATCATCGTCGGCAGCGGCGTCGGGATCGAGCGGCGCCAGCGCTTTCACCAAACGGGCGCGTGCTGCCTGCCGGTCCTGTTCGGCGATCTCGAGGTCGTGCAGGTGGCGGCGCAGCGCGTCATCGGCCTCAAGCGCAAGCCGACGGCGCTCGAGCCAGCCTTCCAGCGCCTCGAGCGGCATCTCGGCGGGCAGGGTGTCAGCCAATTCGTTGATGCCGGCGGTGATCGAGTTGCGAAGCTCGGCACGCGCCTTCTCGTTCTCCGATCTGGCTGTTTCTGCGGCTTCGAGATCGGCTTTGGCAATCGCGGATTGCACCGCGATCTCGTTGAGCTTTGCCACTTCGGCCTGATGCGCCGCGCGCTTGTCCGCGGCGTCGTCATGGCTCTGCATGGCGGTTTCGAAGGCTTGGGCGGTTTGCGGATCCAGCGCGGTCTTGTGCCTGGTCCAGGCCTCATCCCTTGCTGCTCTCAGAGCCTGGCTTTCGGCCGTGGACGGCAGGGCGCGCGATTGGGCTAGCGCCTCTGCCTCGGCCTCGAAACGCCGCAGCGTCTGGCCGAGACGGGCGATCTCCTGTGCCAATTCAGCGCTTTTGCTGTCGGTCTGCTCGCTCTGGACTTTCCACTTGCGCAGCGTGTCCGGTGAAGGCGGGCGCATGGTGCGCAGCTCGGCGGTCTCGCCGCGCCAGGGCGCCAGTGCCTCGAGCCGTGCATCAAGGTCCTGACGGGCCAGAGCGATGGCGCGCTCTGCGCTGTGGCGTCGGAGCTCGTGATCGCTGCTGCGCAACACGGTCAGGACTTCAGACAAAGCGTCGACCTGGCTTTGTCTCTGCTCGAGGGCGCTGTCGCTGCCGCCGGCGGCCTGCAATTGCTCGCGGGCGTCATTGCGCCCGGCGCTTGCGTCCATCACCTCCTTGCGGGCGGTGGCGAGGCGGACATCAAGGCTTGCCCGGGCGTCGACAAGTTCGCGCAGCGTTGCGGTTCTTGCTGTGCTGAGCAGCAGTTCCTCGGGCTCGCGGGTGTCGGATTGGCCGAGGCGGAGCAGGAGCTGGCTGATGATGGCGTCGATGCGGGTCAGCGCTGCGCGCCGCTCCGGCAGATCTTCTTCGGCGGTGTCATGGCGAGTGCGCAGACGTTCAAGTTCGGCCAGGCGGCTTCCCAGCGGGAGGATCTGCGTGTCGACGCCGATGGTCTCGCGCTCTGCGGTCAGACGGTCGATTTCCTCGCTCAGCGCCGCGCCGCCTGCTTCAAGAGCAGCTTCCTCGTTGCCAAGGTCGCGAACCTGCTGCCGCCATTCCGGCGCAACCTCGGGCAGGTCGGTGAGGTCCTGCAGCTGTTGCTGCAGCCTGTCGAGATCCGCCATGCGCGGCCGCGCCGTGAGCAGGCGATCGACCGCGGCCAGCCGCCCGCGCAGGTCCTTGCGTTTGCCGCAGGCCTCATCGTGGCGGGTCCGTGCGTCCTCGAGCTCCTTGCTCAGCTGGGCGTATTTGCTGGCCTGGATGTCGATCGTGTCGCGCTCGGCCTTGAGCCCGGCAAGCTCGGCCTTGAGTTCGCCCAGAATGCGCTTTTGTGCCCGCGGCTTGTAAAAATCCTCGGTTTCGCTGCGCAGCTGGACCAGCTGCTGGGACAGTTCGCCGAGGCCGGCGCTGGCCGAGAACAGGAGTTCGCCGAGATCGCCACGGCTTGCGAGAATGCTTTCGCCGCCCTGTTCCAGGCTCTCGTCATCAAGCGAGAACATGGTCTGATAGTTGTTGCGGTCGAGCCCGCCGAGAGCCGCCTGCAGGGCGCTGTCGGAGACCGGCTGGCTCTGCCGGTCCAAAAGGCTGTTCTGGGCGCGCTTGATGCGGATGAATTCCGCGGGACCGGAGCCAAGGTCGATCGACGCGCCAATCTGCATGTTGGGGTAGGGGTGAATGAAATTGTAGCTGCTTTGCGCGCCGATGCCGAACAGGAGATCGAGCCAGGCGCTGAACAGGGTCGACTTGCCGGCTTCGTTGGGGCCGTAGACGATGTGCAGGTCACAGCCTCCGGCAACCGGTGCGCCGAAGTCGATGACATGGTCGGTAAACTTGCCGTAGCGGGTCAGATCAAGACGGTTGAGGCGCATCAGGCGGGCTCGCTCCCCGAACCGGAGGAGGACTGCAACCGCGCCAGCACATCCTCCGCACCTTGGCGCGCAAGCTGCATGCGCCGGGCCCTGGTCTCGCTTTCATCGGTACCGAACAGATCGCGCAGATCGGTCGGCAGCTGGCCCTGCAGCGTGTCGGCGATCTGGGACAGGGCGGTTTCAAAGGCATCGGAAGTGAGGATGCCGGTTTCGATCAGGTCGCGCAGTTCGTGCAAGGGGCCGGTGGATGCTGTGCGGGTCTCCGTCGGCGGGGTGCAGCCGATCTCGAGCTTTTCCACCCAGATGGCGCCGGTCTGGGCGGCGCGCTCTTCAGCCTCGGCCATCAGCAGGTCTGCGTCGCGGCGCATGCGCCAGGCGAGCGTAGTTTCGCCGGTAAAGCCGATTCGCGCGACAAGTTCGGGTGCTGCCGAAGCCGTGCGCGCCTGTTTCAGGGCGTCGCTCAGCGCGTGGGCAAGGTCTGTCCAATCGCTCAGGCCGCCCGCATCTATGGTGATGCGGCTGAACTCGGCCAGCGCTGTCGGCTTTTCCTCCAGGCTGACGCTGCCGTCTTCGCTGATCGACACAAGGGTCGCCGATTTGGGGCCGTCCTCGTTGATGTCACGGCCTTGCGGCATGCCGGGCATGACGATCGTCGTCGATCCGGTGATCACCGCGCGCTTGTGGATATGCCCCAGAGCCCAGTAGTCAAAACCGGTGGCCTGCAGTTCGGCCGGGCTGCAGGGGGCGTAGGCGTCATGACCGGGCGCACCGCCAAGACTGGTGTGCATGATGCCGACATTGATGGCATCGGGAACGGCGCTGGCATATTTAGGCAGCAGGCTTTCGGGGGCGGTGGGTTGGGCGAAGCTCAACCCGTGGATGGCGACGGGTCTTTCACCTTGGCCACGTTCGATCAGAACATGTTCGGCGCGTCCACCAAACAGCTTGACCATGTCGGGAAGCACCAGTTCACGCGAAATCCGCGACAGGGCGTCATGATTGCCGCGGATGATGAAGGTGCGGATGCCGGCTTTTGCCAGGCGGCCGAGTTCGCCGGCAAGGAACCGGGCTGTCTTCATCGAGGTCTGGTCGCCGTCATAGAGGTCGCCGGCAATGACAAGCGCATTGACTCGTTCGCTGATGCACAGGTCGATGATGGCGCTGAAGGCCTGCCGCGTGGCGCCGCCAATCAGGTCGGCGAGCTCCGGATTGCGCAAGGCCAGCGACTTCAGCGGCGAATCAAGGTGGATATCAGCGGTATGGATGAAGCGAAAAGCCGTGATCGAAATATCCTCCGGCGTGTGTCAGGCCGTCCATGCTATCGAAGCGTCGAGCCATAGCACAGGCAATCATCGTTGCCACAGAATTTTCGGGTTTTCCGGCGTGTCAGGTACGTGTGTCCGGGCACAAGGTCCGCGATGCAGGATCGGCAGGGATGCCTTGTGTCAGGGGGTCCTTCCGGTCTTGCCGGTGATTTTCAGCCAACGCCCGCCATGGGTCGGCGACTGGATCTTGCGAAAGCGCATGCGGGCTGACTGAACCGGCTGCACGTCGTCTTCAAGGTTGTCGAGCACATAGTCTCCGTCCTTGGTTCTGACCACGAGCACGGTGTGGGCCTCATTTCCCTTGTAGCCCATCGTCAACAGCAGCTGCGATGGCTTGAAACCGCTGCGCAGCAGCCTGGCGCGCTTGGCCAGGGCAAAGTCCTCGCAGTCGCCGGAACGCGCCTTGGCGGTCCAGAACTCCTTGCGACCGAAGACAGTCCGGTCCGATGCCGGCTTGATCGCCCTGTTGATCTTGCTGTTGATGCTTTGCAGCAGATTGAGCCGTGCTGCGGGGAGCCTGGAACTGGCAGACCTGTTACGGCAATCGGATGCATTGCGGGTGCAATATTCCACATGACCGTAAGGCCTCGTGGTTTCGCTACCGGTTTTCAGCCAAGTTGATGCATGAGATGTTGTCAGAGTTGATAACCAGGCCGCCAGTGCGACCAGCAAGATAAGGGGCATGCTCATAAAGTGACGAGCTCCTTGGTTGCCAGTTGTTTCAAAAGCCAGTGGCTTCAACCTGTGACCATAAGAGTGCAAAACTCGGTGATACGCAAGCCCGGCCTGGGGATGATTATTTTAAGTCTGTGGATCCGGTTTGCAGTGCGATGCAACACTGTCGAACTATTTTGTGTGCACAGAAAACAATCTCTGCGCAATAAATAGGCAAATTGCGGCGAGAGCGTGGCGGGCGAGATGGAGTGCGCGCGCCGCAAAGCTTAAAAACCGGTTAAATTCCGGTCCTGGCCGCAACTGGCAAGGCGCTTGCATTGAAGACCTCCGTGGACACGAACAGCACGGAGGCTGACATGAATTTTACCACTAAAATGAAGATCGCAGGGGCGGCGGCATTTCTTACTTCAACGATTTTGACCCACTCGGCTACAGCAGCAGAGGACACCATCAAGGTTGGTGTTCTGCACTCGCTCTCGGGAACGATGGCGATTTCGGAAACTACTCTTAAAGACACTGTGCTGATGCTGATCGAGCAGCAGAACGCCAAGGGCGGCGTGCTCGGCAAGAAGCTTGAAGCGGTCGTCGTTGACCCGGCTTCCGACTGGCCGCTGTTTGCCGAAAAGGCGCGCGAACTGCTGACCGTCGACAAGGTTGACGTGATGTTCGGTTGCTGGACCTCGGTGAGCCGCAAGTCGGTTCTGCCGGTGATCGAAGAGCTCAACGGTCTTCTGTTCTACCCGGTTCAGTATGAGGGCGAAGAATCCTCCAAGAATGTGTTCTACACCGGTGCTGCACCGAACCAGCAGGCAATTCCTGCGACCGACTACTTCCTGGAAGAGCTTGGCGTTGAAAAATTCGCGCTGCTGGGGACCGACTATGTCTATCCGCGGACGACCAACAAGATCCTCGAGCAGTATCTCAAGGACAAGGGCATTCCGGCTGAAGACATCTTCGTCAACTACACGCCGTTCGGCCATTCCGACTGGTCCAAGATCGTTGGCGACGTTGTCGCGCTTGGCGCAGACGGCAAGAAGGTCGGCGTGATCTCGACCATCAATGGCGACGCCAATATCGGCTTCTACAAGGAACTGGCTGCTGCCGGTATCTCGGCAGACGACATTCCTGTCGTGGCCTTCTCGGTGGGTGAGGAAGAACTTTCCGGTCTCGACACCACCAACCTGGTCGGTCACCTGGCCGCCTGGAACTACTTCCAGTCCGCCGATGTTCCGGTCAACGCCGAGTTCATCGAGGAATGGAAAGCCTTTGCCGGTGAAGAGCGCGTGACCAACGACCCGATGGAAGCCACTTACATTGGCTTCAACATGTGGGTCCAGGCCGTCGAAGAGGCCGGCACCACCGATGTCGATGCCGTGGCGGAAGCCGTGGTCGGTCAGAAAGTGGCCAACCTCACCGGTACCGAAGCTGAAATGCTGCCGAACCATCACCTGACCAAGCCGGTTCTGATCGGTGAAATCCAGGCCGACGGCCAGTTCGACATCGTAAGCCAGACCGAGCCGGTTCCGGGCGACGCATGGACCGATTTCCTGCCGGAATCCGCACTGCTGGAATCCGACTGGATCGAGCTGAAATGCGGCATGTACAACACCGATACCAAGACCTGCGTACAGCTCAATTCCAACTATTGATCTGTTGAAGGGAAGGGGGCTTTCGCGGCCCCCTTCCGCCTTTCCAATCGGTTTTGATTTTCCATGCCCCGCATATTCTACCTTTTGATTGCCGTCGTGATCGCGCTTGCGCCCGCATATGCGCAGGATGCCGACCTCAATTCCCTGCTTGAGACCCATCAGGCCAAGATCGAAAAACCCTCGCGCAGGACCATCGGTCCGGTGCTGGACGCGCTGGTTGCAAGCCAGTTGCCCGGCGTGGCGGTGTTTCTGGAAAAATGGCGCGAGAAGGATCTGTGGCAGCGCAAGGCTGACGGTCGGTTCTTTTTTGTCGAAAAGGCGGATGGCGGCCAGTTGATGCTGATCGATGTTGGCAGCGGCGCGGAAGCTGGGCTGGCGGACAAGAAGGACCTGAAGAATCTCAAACCCAACAGCGGTGTTCGCGGCGTGATCGCCGGGGCGCTGGTGCAGTTTCAGCTGTCCGACCCGGATCCGGAGCGGCGGCTGCAGGCGCTGACAGCGCTCGAACGCGATCCCGATGCCTCGCATCTGAGCATTCTCAGGGCGGCCATCGAATCGGAGACCGATCCCGCCATCAAGGCGCGCAAGGAGCGACTGCAGCGGCTGCTGACCATCCAGTTCGGCAGCGATCAGCAAACCCGCGTTGCCGCGATCGAAAGTTTTGCCGGGGATCCCGGCGTCGATGCGCGTGCCGCGCTCAACCCGCTGCTTTCAACCAGCGTTGCGGTTTTCAACGAGAAGCCTGATGAGGACGTCAACGTGGCGCGGCTGCTGGTGCCGGGCAGCGATATCGAGACGGAAGCTGCCTACCAGTTGCTCGTCGATGCCGGCAAGGCGCGGCCGATTGTTCCGCTCGACGCGCGCAAGGCGGCATTGGTCGAAAACATCGAAAACGGAATGGTGGCCGGGATTCCGGTGGCCGAACTGGTGACGCAATCAGCGCGCGACCGCGCCTACCTGGCGCTTGCGGCCGATGGCACGGTGCCGCCTCTGGTCACGAAGGAAGAACAGCGCGCAGCGCTCGCCGATCATGTGTTCGCGGAAGTCTATGCCGAACCGGATCAGGTGCTGACCACGGCCGCGCGGGAAACCCTCGCAAATATCAGCGGTACGGTGGGATTCTACCAGTTTGTCGATCTGGCGCTCGACGGGCTGTCGCTGGCGTCGATCTACTTCCTGGCCGCGATCGGCCTTGCCATCACCTTTGGCGTCATGGGGGTGATCAACATGGCGCATGGCGAGTTCATCATGATCGGCGCCTATACCGGTTACGTCGTGCAGCAGTATATTCCCAATTACACGGTCTCGATCATCGTGGCGCTGCCGCTGGCCTTTGCAGTGGCGTTTCTGGCCGGGGTGGCGCTGGAACGGCTGGTGATCCGCTACCTGGCGCACCGGCCGCTGGAGACACTGCTTGCGACCTTCGGGGTTTCGATCGCGCTGCAGCAGATCGCCAAGAACATCTTCGGCACGCAGGCACGTCCGCTGACATCGCCGTCCTGGCTCGATGGCGCATGGGTGCTCAATGACGTGGTCTCGATCAGCTATATCCGCATCGCGATCTTCGTGCTGGCGCTCGCTTTCCTGGGATTGCTGCTGTTCGTGCTCAACAAGACCCGGCTCGGGCTCGAGGTCCGGGCGGTGACACAGAACCCGCGCATGGCCTCGTCGATGGGGATCAACCCGGACCGGATCAACATGCTGACCTTTGGCCTGGGCTCCGGCATCGCCGGGATTGCCGGTGTGGCCATCGGGCTGTTTGCCAAGGTGACCTCGGAGCTGGGCTCCGGTTACATCGTGCAAAGCTTCATGACGGTGGTGGTCGGCGGGGTCGGCAATATCTGGGGCACGCTTGCGGGTGCGGGCATGATCGGCTCGCTGCAGAAGGTGATCGAGTTCTTCAACCCGTCGAACACGCTGGCCGCTCAGACCTACATGATCATCTTCATCATCATCTTCATCCAGTTCAGACCCAAGGGCATCATTGCGCTCAAGGGCCGCGCGGCGGGGGATTAAGCTCATGGAACGCTCCCTGTTTGCGCGTCAGCCTTCGGTGCTGATCTTCATTGCCCTGCTCGCGGTCTTTACCATCGTCATGGTGATCCTGTCCGAAGGCTTTGGCCTGGGACTGGTGTCGACCAGCACGATCAAGATTCTTGGCAAGACCCTGTGCCTGTGCCTGGTCGCCATCGCCATGGATCTGGTCTGGGGCTATTGCGGGATCCTGTCGCTCGGCCACTTCGCCTTCTTCGGGCTTGGCGGCTACATGATCGGCATGTGGCTGATGTATGAGCGGACCAAGGACATCGTGATCGCCTCATTGGCGGGCGGGGAATTGCCGCCGACTTCCGAAGAAGTCCGCGAGGCGATCGGGTCGCAGATCTTCGGTGTGGTCGGCGGGTCGGATATTCCGGCGATCTGGTACTTTGCCGACAGTCTCTACGCCCAGCTGGCGCTGGTGGTTCTGGTGCCGGGGCTGCTGGCGCTGGTGTTCGGCTGGCTCGCGTTCCGCAGCCGCGTGACCGGGGTCTACCTGTCGATCCTGACCCAGGCGATGACGCTGGCGCTGTCGCTCTACCTGTTTCAGAACGACAGCGGCCTGCGCGGCAATAACGGGTTGTCGGGTCTACAGAACATTCCCGGCCTGACAGAGGTGCCGCAATCGGTGGTTTCGGTCTGGTTCTTCCTCGCCTCCGCGCTGGCGCTGGGACTTGGCTACGTGGTCGCCGCCTGGGTGGTGTCGGGCAAGTTCGGCAATGTCATCCGGGCCATTCGCGACGATGAGGCACGGATCCGGTTCATGGGCTATCCGGTGGAGGCCTACAAGCTGGTGGTGTTCACGCTGACGGCGGTGATCGCGGCGATTGCCGGGGCGCTGTACTACCCGCAGGCCGGCATCATCAACCCGGCGGAAATCGCGCCGATCGCCTCGATCTACCTGGCGGTCTGGGTGGCGATCGGCGGGCGCGGCCGGCTTTACGGTGCGGTGATCGGGGCTGCCACGGTGTCGCTGCTGTCTTCATGGTTCACCGGCGGTCAGGTGCCGAGCATTCCGCTCGGGTTCTACACGGTCAACTGGGTCGACTGGTGGCAGGTGCTGCTCGGTCTTGGCTTCGTGCTGGTGACGCTGTTTGCGCCCAAGGGCATTGGCGGGCTGTTCGACCGGCTGGTCAGAAAGGATGCTGCATCGTGAGCGCGCTTCTGGAAGTGACATCGATCTCCGTCTCCTTCGACGGCTTCAAGGCAATCAACAACCTCTCCTTCGAGATCGGCGGACAGGAGCTGCGTGCCATCATCGGACCCAACGGAGCGGGCAAGACCACGTTTATGGATATTGTCACCGGCAAGACAAGGCCGGACGAGGGCCGGGTGCGATTTGGCGAGCCGCAGCTCGATCTCTTGCGGTTGTCGGAAAGCCAGATTGCGCGCGCGGGCGTCGGTCGCAAGTTCCAGCGCCCGACGGTGTTCGAGGCGCAGAGCGTGCGCGACAATCTGACGATGGCGCTGAGCAATGACCGGCTGCCGTTCGCGGTGCTGGGCTACAAAGCCAACAAGGAAGACGGCGCGCGGGTGGCCGCACTTGCGGACGAGATCGGGCTGTCGGAAGAGCTAGACCGGACCGCTGGTGAGCTTTCGCATGGCCAGAAGCAGTGGCTCGAAATCGGCATGCTTTTGGCGCAGGACCCGCAATTGCTGCTGGTGGACGAGCCGGCCGCCGGGATGACGCTGGGCGAACGCGAGCACACCACCGATTTGTTGCGGCGGGCGGCTGAAACCCGCGCCGTCGTTGTCGTCGAGCATGACATGGAATTCGTCCGCCGGCTCGATTGCAAGGTGACGGTGCTGCATGAAGGCTCGGTTCTGGCCGAGGGGTCGCTCGACCATGTCACCGCCAATTCCGACGTCATTGATGTGTATCTGGGGCGCTGAGACATGCTTGATATTGAAAATCTGACGCTTCACTACGGGCAGTCGCAGATCCTCAAGGGCATTTCGCTGAAAGCCGATGTCGGGCAGGTGACCTGCGTGATGGGGACCAATGGCGTCGGCAAGACCAGCCTGCTAAAAGCCATCTCAGGCGTGCACCATCGCTCGGCGGGCGACTATTCGCTGGACGGCGAGGCCCTCGGCAAGCTGCCGGCGCACCAGCTGGCGGCCAAGGGCGTGGGCTATGTTCCGCAAGGGCGCGACATCTTCCCGCTGCTGACGGTGACGGAGAACCTCGAGACCGGCTTTGCCTGCCTGCCGCGCTCGGAGCACAAGATCCCGGATCACATCTACGAGCTGTTTCCGGTGCTCAAAGACATGCGCAACCGTCGCGGCGGCGATCTGTCGGGCGGGCAGCAGCAGCAGCTTTCGATTGCGCGGGCGCTGATTACCCGGCCCAAGCTCTTGTTGCTGGACGAACCCACCGAAGGTATCCAGCCCAACATCATCCAGCAGATCGGACGGGTGATCTCGCTGCTGCGGGATGAAGGCAAGATGGCGATCGTGCTGGTGGAGCAGTATTTCGAGTTTGCCTATGGGCTCGCCGACCGCTTCTGCGTGATCGAGCGCGGCGAGGTGAAGATGGCCGGTGACCGCGAAAGCCTGAGCAAGGAAGTCTTGCGCGCGGCGGTGTCGGTATGAAGCACGCTTCACAGGGGTGCGACATGTGCCCAGGATTTGGGCGGATGCTGTTTTTCCAGTGCAGGTCTGCCTGCAGCAGGTGCAAGCCCGGGCGCGGCGAGGCGCCCGAACGGGTGAACCGGCCGGAGATGGCGCGGTCTGCCGGGTTGGCACGCTTCCTGCTTTGATAAAACCAGATCCAGAGGGGATCAAACAAGACGCTCGGAAAGAGCGCTAAGACTGAAGGCCGTCAGGCAGGATCACGCCAAGTCCCGGATGTACGGATAGGCCCTGTCTGACGGCTTTGTCGTCTTCACGGCTGAGGTGTGCCCACGGTCAGTGCATCGAGTTTTGCATGGCGCGCGGGCCATTTGCGGTCAATCACCCAGTCCGTCGTCGCGGCTGCAATCCAGATGGCGAACAGCGTCACCCAGGCGGTGAGCGCGAAGATGCTGGCTCCGGTGACGCCTGCGCCGACGGCGCAGCCGCCGGCCAGCATGCCGCCGAACCCCATCAGCGCCGCACCGGCCAGATAACGGCGCATGGAATCGCCGCCTTCAAAACCCTGCAGCTCCAGCTCGCCGGTGACGAGGGCCGCGAGAAACGCGCCGATGAAGACGCCGGGCACCAGCCCGACATCGAAATCGATCATCGAACCGGGTTCGGAGAGAAACAGCATCAGCGTGTTGGCCGATGGTCCGGTGAAACTGAGCGCTTCAAGCCGCACCGGTTCGAAGGCGACTGCGGTCATGGCATTGGTGAACCACCAGGCCAGCGGGATGCAGGCGCCGACGGCAAAGGCGGCGACAGTTTTCCAGATGCCGATCTTGCGCCACGCGGCCAAGGCGAGGCTTGCGAGGAGGCCTGTGACCACAAGAGCGAAGGCCAGCTGGTCGGGAATGCCGGATAGCACCAGCAGATCGTTGGATCCGATCGACAAGGTCGTCAGCGGCGCTGCCAGGGCATCGCGGACCGGTGCCAGAAAGCCATGCAGGCTGGCCTGGGCGACGACCGCAAAGACGAGGCCCGAGAGCAGGGCGCGCAAGTTTCCGGTGGCCGACAGCACCAAGAGCCGCGACGAGCAACCGCGCGCCAGCACCATGCCGGTGCCGAAGATCAATCCGCCGATTGCGGCGCCTGACAGGCTTTGCGGTGATGCCAGCTGGCGGGCTTCGGTGGAGGTGAACAGGCCTTGTGCGGCGAGCGCCATGGTGCCGGCGATGGCGGTGGCGAACACGATCAGCCAGATCGCCATCTTGGCGCCGATCCGGCCGCGGGAGAATTCGATGGCCGCGGCGCGCAGGCAGAAGCGGCTTTGCTGCGCGAAGGCGCCAAACAGCGCGCCAATGATGGCGCCGCCGATCAACAGCGTCCATTTGTCACCAAAACGGTCGGCAATCAGTGCAAGGTCCATGATATGTCTCCTGGGAGCCAAAAATACCGAATTGCGGCCTGAGGCATTGACCTCGGTCAAGACAAAGGCAAATATTCATATAAATCTATATGGGAGAAGACTCATGGCACCGCTTGATCTGACGCGACGCACACTCATGCAAACCGGCGTGGCCGCCGCCGCGACCGCACTGCTGCCGGTTGGCCTGCGCCCGGCGCAGGCGCTGCAGATCGGTGACGCGGTTCTGACCAGCGTCAGCGACGGCAATCTGGTGTTGCCGCTGAGCTTTTCCTATCCCGACGCGCCGCAGGATGAGCTGATCGCGCTGCTTGAGGCCAATGGCCTGCCCACCGACAGCCTGATGCCCGATTGCAATGTGCCGATCCTGAAATCAGGCGACCGGCTGATCATGTTCGATGCCGGCTCGGGGCCGAATTTCATGCCGACGGCAGGCCGGCTGCTCGACAACATGATCGACGCCGGTTTTGATCCGGCGGATGTCACAGATGTCGTCTTCACTCACGGCCATCCCGACCATCTCTGGGGGCTGATCGATGATTTCGACGAGATCGTCTTCCCCAATGCCAGCTTCCACATGGGCCGCGCGGAATGGGAGTTCTGGCGCGATCCGGGAACGGTCGACGCGATGCCGGAAACGCGCAAGACATTTGCCGTGGGCGCGCAGAACCGGCTTTCCTATCTCGAAGACATGATCACCCTGTTCGAACCCGGCGCTGAAGTGCTGCCGGGCGTCGAGGCTGTCGACACGGCGGGCCACACGCCGGGGCACATGTCCTACATGCTGCATGGCGGTTCAGAGCCGGTGCTGGTCGCCGGCGACGCGATCCTGCATTTTGCTGTGTCATTCGAACACCCAAGCTGGCCCAGCGGCTCGGACCAGGACCCGGAGATGGGCATCGCTACCCGGAAGAAGCTGCTCGACCGGCTGGCTGGGGACAAGGCGATGCTGACGGCGTACCATCTGCCGACGCCCGGCGAGGGTAGGGTGGAGCGGGATGGAACGGCGTATCGGTTTGTGGCTGAGGGGTGAGCTTATGCCTCGCCCTTGTTGAGGTGGGCGGCGAGCCCGTGATTGACTATGCTGGCTCAGAAAAATTTGTGCGAAGAGCAAGGTTTCTTCAACGGATTTCCGCGTCCTGCGATTGCGGCGGCTTAGCTGTCGCAAACCTTGTCGCAAAATGATAGGCGATATTTCCGCGTTTAAGCTTCTCACTATCGTACCTTTTTATGGGGCCTCATTGTCTGTTTGAAACTATCTCCAATTTAAAGCACCTTGAAGCAACAGAGTGCCAATCATCGTTGGATTATGGAGCTACCGGATTGGTCATTGAATCTCATTTCTGGCGGGAAGACATTGCGCGCTACGTAAAAGCATTTCGACCAGTGAAGCATCCGCCGCGTTGGTCGGAACGATTGGTTGTGAATTTTGAAAAAGACGTGACCATGGCTCTTTTTATGGTCAGACGACTAGCTGAAGCAGGAAGATTTTCAACAAAGTTCAAAAATCACCGCGCGGAAATTTTTAGATGCGCATTCAATGGAAAGCCGCACCGACTGATTTATAAAGATATAAGTGAGCTTTACGAGCTCGGAATTGAACAGCCGATTGCTAAAGATGCTATATTCGTATGCAACCAATTTATCCATGCGAATTTCACCTATGCCATTAGAGGTGAAGACCGGAATTGGAACGGCCTTTACACAAGTTCGGATTTTGAGAAGCGAAAATGGATATACAGAATACCGCTATCTGAGATCCTGAAAATCCTAGAACTTGCAGTGGTGGACAGCCCAAGCAGAATGCGGTGGCGCTATGACGATCAAGCAGAAGACTGGATCGTAGAAACCGACTAATTGGAAAAGCCGTCGCAAAAAGGATCGTTTGTGCGACACGCAATTATGTAAGTGATTGTAAGGATCGTGCGAGAGCAACACCGAGCGTGCAAAGCCTCGTTCCGCTAAATACCCAAACCCGGGAAATCGACACCGCACTCCTTCAACCCTTTGTATCCGTCGCCCGCCAATCCGCCAGGAAGCCGAAGGCTTTGCCTTCCATCAGCAGGCCGAGGCCCATGCGGGCGCCGGCGGCGATGGAGATCATGACGATGGGGGCGGAGATGGCCATCACCGAGACGGCGCTGACGCCCTGGCCGATGGTGCAGCCAAGCGCGAAGACGCCGCCCGTTCCCATCAGGAAGGCGCCGAGCAGGTGGCGGGAGAGTTCCCTTGCATCGTCGCAGGCTTCCCAGCGCATGTCGTCGGAGCGGAAGGCGGAGACGGCTGCACCCAAAAACACGCCGACAATCAGGCCGACGCCGTAATCGGGCAATTCGCCGGTCACAGCGATGATCTGCAGGATGGTGTCGCCGACCGGCATGACGAAGGAACCGGCCTCAAGCTGAACCGGATAGAGCGCGCGGCCTGCCACATAGCTGGTGATGACCCATCCCGCCGTGATGCACAGGCCGATGACGAGGCCTGCAATGACGCGGGCACGGTCGGCGCGGAAGCTTGCCGATCTGAACACCCACCAGAGGCCTGCAAAGCCGAGGACGAGGGCCAGGATCAGGCTGACATCAAAGCCGAGGGCGCGTGACAGCAGGGCACCTGCGGATTGTCCGCCGAAGCTCGAAAGATCGATGGACAGCGGGTCGAGCAGGGCGACGCGGACATGGCCGGTGATGCCGCGCTGGGCGGCGAGCGCTGCCAGTCCGAGGCCGGTGAGCACCACCAGCGCGCGCAGATTGCCGCCGCCGAGGCGCACCAGGGCGCCAAAGCCGCAGGTTCCGACCAGCGCCATGCCGACGCCGAACATCAGCCCGCCAACAATGGCGCCGGCGACCGGCAGCGGCTCGGTCAGGTAAAAGGAATTCTCGATGTCAACGAGGCCCGCCGCAGCGAGCAGTTGCGTGGCGAGAAGCGCCGTGAAGGCTGCCAGAGCCCAGGCGCGCAGCGGCTTGTCGTCGGCTGCGTACCAGTGCCGTTCAAGCGCTGCCATGGTGCAGAAATGGCTACGCCTGGCGACAAAGCCGATGATCGCGCCGACCAGGCAACCCGACAGCGCCAGCACCCATCCAGAATCCATCATGATGGCGACTTCCTCCCAGTGAAGGCCGTCCCACGGGCCCTGGTTTCAAGCTTAGGCAGTGCCTGCATCCGGCGCAAGCAATGCTTCAGTCTCAGTTGTTAACGATCTCGACCCCGGTCTTGTCCGGGTCGTCAGCGTCGCACAGAAGGGTGTAGAGCGAGGTGACCACGGCCGAGACGTCAGGGTCGGCGATCGAGTAGTGAATGATGCGGCCTTCACGCCGGGTGGAGACCAGATTGTCGTAGCGAAGCCGGGCCAGTTGCTGCGACACGGCTGCCTGCGGCAGGGCCAGCAGCTGCTCGAGTTCGGACACCGATTTCTCGTTTTCCGACAAGAGCCACAGAATCAGCAGCCGGGTTTCGTGCGAGAGCGCCTTCAGGATGTCGCTTGCCTTGCGCGCCTGGCCGGCGAGCAGGGTGATGTCCTGCCCGTTGAAATCCTGACCTGGCGCGGCGCCGGTCATCTCTGGTCCAGCTTTGCCAGCATCTCGTCCACCAGCGCCCAGAAGAACTGGTCGCCGGGATAGCCGCGCAGCCGAGCGATTTCACGTCCCTCGTCAACCAGCACAAAGGTGGGGGTGAAGCGCTCGACCGGGATATCGGCCAGGTCTTCCGGCAGCGGATCGTGAATGTTGACCCGGCGCAGCGGCGCGCGCCGGCCCTGTTCGATCTTTGGCCAGGCGGGGGCTATTTCCTCGTTGAAACGCTTGCACCAGAAGCAGCCGGGCTGCTCGAACATCACCATTTCCGCGGCCATCAGCGGTGCTGAAAGGCTCAGGATGAAGGCCAGTGCCGCCGCGTAAACTGAGGTCATGAGGCCGGTCCGTTTCGTAAAATAGTGATTGCAATATATATGTAATTTTGCATATCTTGCAATCGCATTCTTGTTGATCCAATGCCGGGGGAGGCGCGGATCACCGAGATATGCTTGCCTCGGGTCTTGTGCAATCGGCAATGTGTAAACACAACGGGGCATGAGCACATCCGGCATGCACCGGACCATTCCGGGCGGCGGCTCCTGCGGGGCCGGCTTGATGTTGCAGCACCGCAGTGGAGGAGAGATTGATGATTGATGTCGGGTACGGCGCTGCGCTGCTGGCAGGATTGCTGTCGTTCTTCTCGCCGTGCGTGTTGCCGATCGTGCCGCCCTATCTCGCCTACCTGGCGGGGATGAGCTTCAACGAGGTCAAGAACGCCGATGCCGACGCGGTGGCGTCCCGGCGCATTGCGCTTGCCTCGATCGCCTTCGTGCTGGGGTTTACCACCGTTTTCGTATCGCTTGGCGCAACCGCCAGCGTGATCGGGCAGTCGGTGGCGCGCTATTTCGATGTGCTGGCGATCATTGCCGGGGTGCTGATCCTGTTGATGGGGCTGCATTTTCTCGGCGTGTTCCGGTTTGCGCTGCTTTACCGCGAGGCGCGGGTCCAGGTCGAGCGCAAGCCCGCGGGCATGGTCGGCGCCTATGTGATGGGGCTTGCCTTTGCCTTCGGCTGGACCCCCTGCGTGGGACCGATCCTGGCGGCGATCCTGTTCATGGCTGCAGCCAAGGAAAGTGCGGGGCAGGGTGCGCTGCTGCTGGGACTGTATGCGCTTGGAATCGGGATCCCTTTTGTCGTCGCAGGGTTTTTCGCGAGCCGTTTCATCCAGTTTTCGACCCGAATCAAGAAACATATGGCTGTGATCGAGAAGGCCATGGGCGTACTTCTGGTCATCACCGGCATCCTGTTCATGACCGGGCAGATGTCCCGCATCGCCCAATGGCTGCTTGAGATGTTTCCCGCTTTCGCTACCATCGGATAGGAGAGGTATCATGATCAGACGCGTATTTTTGGCACTCGCCGCCCTGACCGCTTTGACGGGGCTAACGGCCCAGGCCTGGTCCGCCGAGATCGGCGAGGACGGGCTGCACAAGCAGGACTGGTTCGCGCTCACCTTCCGCGATGTCGCCGAGGATATCGAGGCCGCCAGCGAAGAGGGCAAGCGGCTGGTGATGGTCTTCGAGCAGCGTGGCTGCATCTATTGCGCCAAGATGCACGAGGATCTGCTGTCAGACCCGGAAGTCTCGGATTTCATCAAGGCCAATTTCAAGGTGGTGCAGTACAACATGTTCGGTGACGAGGAAGTGACCGATCTCGACGGCGAGGTGCTGACCGAGAAAACGGCGGCGCGCAAATGGGGCTATGTCTTCACGCCGACGCTGATGTTTCTGCCCGAAGAGGTGCCGGAAGGGATGACCGCTGCCGAGGCGGCTGTGGCGACCATGCCCGGCGCTTTTGGCAAGTGGACATTCCTCAACATGTTCAAATGGGTAGCGGAAAAAGGCTATGAGGGCGATGAACACTTTCAAAAGTATCACGCCCGTATCATAAACGAGTTGCGCGCAGAGGGTCGTCTCGACGCGGAATAGGGCTGCAGAATGTACACATTCAAGAAATCATATTTTTGCATTGATTGTATTGCGAAGTATGGGTATCTTGGAATCGGAGCGGATCCGGACGATTTCATGTTCGGGCAATCGGAGGAGGGAGCGCCAAAATGACAAGGCGAATAAAATTCACACTGGGGGCGATAGCGGCGGTGGTGCTGTCGACCGCAGCGTTTGCGAGCGAAGTTGCGCCTGACGCGGTGGAATATGGCGACGAGGGTGTGATGACCTCGCTGACGGGTGTGGCGGGAGACCCGGCGGCCGGCGCCGAGACGTTCAAGAGCCGCAAGCTTGGCAATTGCCTGGCCTGCCACGCCAACCCCGATATGGCCGGCGAGCAGTTTCACGGTGATGTCGGCCCCTCTCTCGAGGGTGTGGCGGACCGCTGGGAAGAGCCGATGCTGCGGGCCATCGTTGCCAATTCCAAGCAGATCTTCACCGATGAAACCATCATGCCCGGCTTTTATTCGCTGGAAGTCGGAAAGCACGTGAGAGAGAGCCTTGTCGGCGAAACGATCCTCACAGCGCAGCAGGTCGAGGATGTGGTGGCCTATCTTGGCACCCTCAAGGAATAATCTGGAGCAAAGGAGCTCGAAGCCAATGCAACTGACAAGACGAAATGTCTTAGGACTGACTGCGGGAGCCGCAGCATTCGCTATCGCCGGTGGTCGAATCTCGCCGGCCATGGCATCCGCCGAGGAAGCGGAAAAAATGGTCATGGAATTTGCCGGCGGGGCCATGCCTGCCGAAGGCAAGATCACGCTGACCGCCCCCGAAATCGCCGAGAACGGCAACACCGTGCCGGTGTCGATCAGTGTCGACAGCGCCATGGAAGGCGACGATCTGGTCGAATCCGTGATCATCTTTGCCGATGGCAACCCCAGCCCGGCGGTCGCCACCTTCCACTTCACGGAAATGAGCGGTGAAGCACTCGCAACGACCCGCATGCGTCTTGCCAAGACCCAGAACGTCATCGCGGTTGCGAAGATGAAGGACGGCTCTTTCTACATGGACAAGAAGCAAGTCAAGGTAACCATCGGCGGCTGCGGCGGCTGAGCCAGGACAGGATTTAAAACAATGGCATCAAAACCACGCATCAAGGTGCCCAAGTCGGCTTCGGCCGGTGAGGTGATCACCATCAAGACGCTGATCAGCCACGAGATGGAATCTGGCCAGCGCAAGGACAAGGAAGGCAACCCCATTCCGCGTCGGATCATCAACAAGTTCACCTGTACCTTCGAGGGCGAGCTGGTGTTCGAATGTGATCTGGATCCGGCGATTTCCGCCAACCCCTATTTCGAGTTCAACGCCAAGGTTCCGGCCAGCGGCACCTTCGAATTTACCTGGCTTGACGATGACGGGTCGGTTTACACGGCCGAGGCACCTATCGAAGTCAAATAGGTTTAGAGGGATCCCGAGCGCGAGGAGGCTCACGCAAGGGAGATCCCGGGAGGACGGAGACTGTTATGAAAAGACTTTTACTAGCCGGTGTAGTGTTGGCGGCCTCGATTGCCGGGTCCGGTCCGGTCTGGGCCGATCCCGTCGAGGATACGCTCGAGATTGATGGCATGCCGATTGTCACCCAGACCGCCGCACCTGAAGGTCATCCCTTTGACGAGGTGTATTCGGGCTGGCTGTTCCGCTCGGCGGAAACCCGCGATCTCGAGCGCGACACCTTCGAAAATCCCGGCATGATCGCTGTCGAAGACGGCGAGGCCATGTGGAACACGGTGATGGGCTCTGAAGGCAAGTCCTGCGCGAGCTGTCATGAGGATGCCTCGGTGAGCATGAAGGGCGTCGGTGCGCATTACCCGAAATGGGACGCGGACTCCGGCAAGCCGATCAATGTCGAGCTGCAGATCAACAAGTGCCTGACCGAGCAGATGGGTGCGGAACCGCTTCCCTTCAACAAGAACGGTCAGCGCGAGTTGACGGCCTATATCAAGCACCAGTCGCTTGGCATGCCGGTCGAGCTCGACCTGACAGAAGGCGACATGCAGTCCTGGTGGGATCGGGGCAAGGATGTCTATTACACCCGCACCGGCCAGCTGAACCTGGCCTGCGCAAGCTGCCACGAGACGGCAATGGGCAAGATGATCCGCGCCGACCATCTGAGCCAGGGACAGGTCAACGGCTTTCCGACCTACCGGCTCAAGAATGGCCTGACATCGCTGCACCAGCGCTTCCGCGGCTGCATCCGCGATACACGTGCAGAGCAGCCGAAAGCGTTTTCGGATGATCTGATGGCGCTGGAAACCTATGTGACATGGCGTGGCACCGGCCTTTCGGTTGAAACCCCGTCGGTCCGCCAGTAGGCTTTGACATTGCCGGAGGCGGTTGCCGCCTCCGGCCCCTCAAGCGCCGCGGAGTCCGGCCGGATCCGCCATGACGCTGAAATGGTGATGCTGCGCAAGAACCGGTTGCGGCCGGTATGCCTGAGTGGTTTTGCGTTAACTGATTGAAATACATTGAAAATGCGGATTCTGGCTTGCGCCGGAGCGGGTTCGCTCGTCCGTTTTTCGCCCGAATGGAGAATGAAATGCATACCAGGCGAGATTTTCTGCAATATGCGCTCAATGCCGGTTTTGTGATGGGAGCTGCCGGGCTGGGCGCCAATCCAACCCGGGCGCTGGCGCAGCAGAAGCTGACCCAGGACGATCTGCTCAAGTTCGATTCCAAGGGGCAGGTGACGCTGCTGCATTTCACCGATTGCCACGCCCAGCTCAAGCCGGTGTTCTTCCGTCCTCCCGACACCAATATCGGCGTTGGCGCCTATGCCGGCGTGCCGCCGCATCTGGTCGGCGAAGCGTTTCTCGAGTATTTCGGCATCGAGAAGGGCAGTCCTTACGCCTATGCCCACACGATGGTCGATTATGTCGACCTGGCCCGGACCTATGGCCGTCTCGGCGGTCTTGACCGCACGGCGACGCTGGTCAAGGCGATCCGTGCCGAACGCGGCGACGACAAGGTGCTGTTCCTGGATGGCGGCGACACCTGGCAGGGCTCCTACACGTCGCTCAAGACCAACGGCATGGACATGGTCGAGTGCATGAAACTGCTCAAGCCTGACGCCATGACCGGGCATTGGGAGTTCACCTTCGGCGAAGACCGTTTCCTCGAACTCGTCGATGCGATGGGCTATCCGTTCCTGGCCTCCAACATCTTCGATGCAGAATGGGATGAGCCGGCCTTTGAGCACACGGCCTATTTCGAACGCGGCGGCGTCAAGGTGGCCGTCATCGGTCAGGCCATGCCCTACACACCGATTGCCAACCCGAGCTGGATGTTCCCGAAATGGTCGTTCGGCATCCGCCCCGAAGTGCTGCAGGCCAATGTCGATGCGGCGCGGGCCGAGGGCGCCGAGATCGTGGTGATGCTGTCGCACAATGGCTTCGACGTCGACCGCAAGATCGCCGCGACGGTGAGCGGGCTGGATGTGATCGTGACCGGCCACACCCATGACGCCACCCCGATTGCGCTTAAAGTCGAGGGCACGCTTTTGATGTCTTCGGGCTCGCACGGCAAGTATCTCGGCCGGATCGATCTCGAGGTCAAGGACGGCAAGGTTACGGGATACAGCTCCAACCTGATCCCGGTGTTCTCGGATGTGATTACGCCGGATGCGGAGATGGCGGCCAAGATCGACGAGGTGCGTGCACCCTACGAGGCCGAGACGCAGCGCGTGATCGGCACCACCGATACTCTGCTTTACCGGCGCGGCAATTTCAACGGCACCTGGGACGACCTGATCTGCCAGGGCATCATGGAAGAGCGCGACACCGAGATTGCGCTGTCGCCGGGTTTCCGCTGGGGCACGACGCTGCTTCCGGGGGCCGAGATCACCATCGACGACCTCTATACCGAAACCTCGATGAGTTACCCGTCGGTCTACCGGCTGGAGTTCACCGGGGCGCAGCTGAAAGACATCATGGAAGATGTCTGCGACAACCTGTTCAACAAGGACCCGTTCCTGCAGCAGGGCGGCGACATGGTGCGCGTGGGCGGATTTACCTACAGCTGCACACCCAATGCCGGTATGGGCGAACGGATCACCGACATGCGGCTGACCGGCAGCGGTGACCCGATCGAGGCCGGCAAGAGCTACACGGTCGGCGGCTGGGCCTCGGTCAATGAAGGGGTCGAAGGCCCTGCCATCTACGACCTGATGGAAGACTACATCACCAAGAAATCTGTGGTTTCGCTCGATCCGGACGCCGCGGCTGTCCGGGTGATCCTGTGACCCTGATTTGATTTGAATGGCTGGTCCTCACGGGATCGGCGATGACGACGGAGACAAAGATGCAGATGCTGGAGACATGTCACGGGAGGTTCTCATGGTAGACCGGACCGACACGAAACAGGCACAACAGACGGCGTCCCGCCGGTCTTTCCTCAAGGCCGGCCTGATGGGTGGCGCCGCGGTTGCGGCAGGCACCGGCGTGGCCCGGGCTGCCGGCGATCCGCTGATCACCGAGATCCAGGACTGGAACCGCTATCTCGGTGAAGGCGTCGACGTGGCGCCTTACGGCAAGCCTTCGGAATTCGAAGCCGATGTGGTTCGCCGCAGCGTGCCTTGGCTGACCGCCGATCCGGTGTCGTCGATCAACTTCACACCGCTGCATGAGCTTGACGGCATCATCACGCCCAACGGGCTGTGCTTCGAGCGCCATCATGGCGGCACGGCGACGATTGCGCCGGCCGACCACCGGCTGATGATCCATGGCCTGGTCGACACGCCGCTGGTGTTTACGATGGAAGACCTGAAACGGTTCCCGCGTGAGAACCGGGTCTATTTCCTCGAATGTGCGGCCAATGGCGGCATGGAATGGCGCGGCTCGCAGCTCAATGGCTGCCAGTTCACCCACGGCATGATCCATTGCGTGGTCTATACCGGTGTGCCGCTGCGCTATCTGCTGGAAGAGGCAGGTGTGAAGACAACCGGCAAGTGGCTGCTGGCGGAAGGCGCTGATGCTGCGGCGATGACGCGCTCGATCCCGATGGAAAAGGCGCTGGACGACTGCCTTGTCGCCTTCAAGATGAACGGTGAGGCGTTGCGCCCCGAACAGGGCTATCCGCTCCGGCTCTGCGTTCCCGGTTGGGAAGGCAACATGTGGGTGAAATGGCTGCGGCGGCTGGAAATTGGCGACGCCCCCTGGGCCCAACGTGAAGAGACGTCGAAATACACCGATCTTCTGGCTGGCGGTAAAGCCCGCCGCCACACCTGGGTGATGGATGTGAAATCAGTCATCACCAGCCCGAGCCCGCAGGCGCCGGTCACGCATGGAAAGGGGCCGCTGGTGATTACCGGCCTGGCCTGGTCCGGCAGCGGCACCATCAAGCGGGTCGACGTGACAATCGATGGCGGGCGGACCTGGCAGACGGCGCGGATCGACGGGCCGAGCCTGCCCAAGGCGCTGCACCGGTTCTATCTCGACATCAACTGGGACGGCTCGGAGCTGTTGCTGCAGTCGCGCGCCATCGATGATCAGGGACTGGTTCAGCCGACCAAGAACGAACTGCGCGCGGCGCGCGGCGAGAATTCGATCTATCACAACAATGGCATCCAGACATGGCACGTCAACAACGACGGGGTGGTTGAAAATGTTGAAGTTTCCTAAGTCTGCGGCGCTTGCCGTTCTGGCCCTGACGGCGTTCGCCAGCCCATCGCTGGCCGAAGGCGATATCGATGCCGGTGAGAAGGTGTTCAAGAAGTGCAGGGCCTGCCACGCCGTCGGTGACGGCGCCAAGCACAAGGTCGGGCCCGAGCTCAACGATATTTTTGGCCGCACAGCAGGCGGCGCCGAGGGCTATAAATACTCCAAGGCGATGATCGCTGCCGGCGAGGAAGGCCTGGTCTGGGATGCAGACAGCCTGACCGAGTACCTCACCAAGCCAAAGGCGATGATCAAGGGCACCAAGATGGCCTTTGCCGGGCTGAAGAAAGATGACGATATCGAAAATATCCTCGCCTATCTGAAGAGCTTTTCGACAGAGCAGGCGGCTGCGGCCGAGCCCGCGCCGGAAACTGCATCAGAGGCGGAGCCGGTGGAAACCGCTGCGGCGGCACCTGATGCTGAAGAGCCGGCAACCGAAATGGCGATGGCAGTGGAAGCCAGCCAGGGCGCATACGGGCTGGGCCGCAAGGCGATGCCGGATGAAATCGCCGCCTGGGACATCGACATCCGTCCCGACGGCACCGGACTTCCGGACGGCAAGGGGACCGTGGCTGAGGGCGAGCCGATCTATGCCGAGAGCTGCGCGGTCTGCCACGGCGATTTCGGCGAGGGCGCCGGGCGCTGGCCGGTGCTTGCTGGCGGTCAGGGCACGCTGCTCAAGGAGCGCCCGGTCAAGACCATCGGCTCCTACTGGCCTTACCTGTCGACAGTGTTCGATTATGTCCGCCGCGCGATGCCGTTTGGCAATGCCCGGTCCCTGTCGGATGATGACGTCTATGCGCTGACCGCCTATCTGATGTATCTTAACGATATTGTCGAGGATGAGGAGTTCGAGCTGTCGAAGCAAAACTTCACCGTGATGCGTTTGCCGAACGAGGCGAACTTCATTGCCGACGACCGGCTGAGCGAACCGCATTATGCCAAGGGTGAAGAGCCCTGCATGAGCGACTGCAAGCCGGGGCCGGTCCAGATCACGGCGCGCGCACAGGTTATCGACGTGACGCCGGACGGTGATGGTGACGAGAGTTCCGGAGGCGGAATCGACTGACAGACGGGGCCGTCATACGCCCTTGAGGGGAGATGAAATGCTTGATCATGGCAGGCACCACAGGCGCATCAAGATGCTAGGCCTGCTGGTGCCTGCCATTTTCGTTGGCGCGGCCAGCCCGTTCGGGGCGGTGGCGGCAGCCGAGGCCGAGGACCTGTTCAAGCCGTGTGCTGCCTGTCACGAAATCGGCGAAGGCGCCAAACACAGGGTCGGCCCGCATCTGGACGGGCTGTTTGGCCGCGTGGCGGGCAGCCTCGAGGATTTCCGCTATTCCCAAAGCATGCGGGCGGCCGGTGAGGCGGGGCTCGTCTGGACCGCGGACACGCTCGATGAGTATCTCGAAAAGCCACGCGACTTCATCAAGGGCAACCGGATGTCCTATCGCGGCATGGCTGATGCCGATGACCGGCAGGCGCTGATCTCGTGGCTTGAAACCGCGACACAGCAAGCGCCCGCGGCGGATCCTGTGGCCGGGGAGGCGTCCAAGGACGGCCCGGTCAGCGGCTTTGCCGATATCGTGCTGCAGATGGAAGGCGACCCCGACTATGGCGAGTATCTCGCCGGTGAGTGTGTGACCTGCCACCAGGCGTCCGGACACGCGGACGGAATTCCGTCGATCGTCGGTCTTCCAAAGGAATATTTCGTCACGGCCCTGTTTGAGTACAGCACCAATGTGCGGTCGAATGACGTCATGAAATTGCGCGTCGCAAACCTCTCGAACGAGGAAATCGCGGCGCTGGCGGCTTATTTCAGTTCGCTGGATCCGCAATGAACTGCAACCTGCAACCCGGGAGGATATCATGGCAGGGCTGACACGACGCGAATTCGGACTTTTCACGGGAGCCAGTGCTGCGGCGCTGACGCTTCCAACCTATCTTCGCGCCCAGGGAAAACCACGCGTCGTCGTGATCGGCGGTGGAGCGGGCGGAGCGACCGCGGCGCGCTACATCGCCAAGGATTCCGACGGCGCCATCGATGTGACGCTGATCGAGAACTCGGACAGCTACACCACGTGTTTTTACTCCAACCTCTATGTTGGCGGCTTTCGGTCGTTTGAATCGATCACCCACAGCTATGACACGCTGCAATCGAGCTACGGCATCACCAAGGTGACCGGCATGGCAACCGGTGTCGATCGCGACAACAAGGTGGTGACGATGGCTGACGGTGCCACCGTGCCCTATGACCGGCTGGTGGTCGCGCCGGGGATCGACCTGATCTGGGATTCGGTCGAAGGCTATTCGGAGGAGCTTTCGGAGGCTGCGCCACATGCCTGGAAAGCCGGTGAGCAGACGAAATTGCTGAAAGCCGGGCTCGACGCCATCGAGAACGGCCAGCAGATCCTGATGGTGGCGCCGCCCAATCCCTACCGCTGCCCGCCCGGTCCCTATGAGCGGGCCTCGATGATGGCGCACGTGCTGAAATCCAAGGGGCTGACCGACGCCAAGGTGATCATCCTCGATCCGAAGCCGAAATTCTCGAAGCAGGGTGTGTTCCAGGAAGGCTGGGAAAAGCACTATCCGGGTATGATCGAATGGTACGGACCGGACGTGCATGGCGGCATCGAGAGTGTCGACGTGGCAGCAGGAACGGTCGAAACCGGACTTGATACGTTCAAGGGCGCGTTCATGAACATCATTCCAGCGCAGAAGGCCGGCGAGATCGCCGCCAGCGCCGGATTGACCAATGACAGCGGCTTCTGCCCGATCGAGGCGGAAAGCATGCGCTCCACCGTTGACGAGTCGATCTTCGTGATCGGCGATGCCTGCATTGCCGGCGACATGCCGAAATCCGGCTTCTCGGCCAACAGCCAGGCCAAGGTGGCGGCCATGACCATCCGCGGCGATCTGGTCGGCTCGAAAGTGTTTCCGGCGAAATTCGCCAATACCTGCTGGAGCCTGATCGAGACCGATGACAGCATCAAGGTGGGCGCACAATATGCGCCCGGTGACGGCAAGATTGCCTCGACGCAGAGCTTCGTCAGCCAGATGGATGAGGACGCGGCGCTGCGCAAGGCCAATTACGAGGAGTCGGCGGGCTGGTATGCGGGCATCACCGCCGACATGTTCGGCTAGCCGGACCTGACGCTATCGGGGGAGGACATTGGTGCTGCGTAGTCCGCCCCCCGCAGTCCGCTCTTCGGCTCCGGCCGGCGAACGGGCTTGCCATTGCCATGACCGGGTGGACGCTGGTATCTCCCTTGAGGTGTAACGCGTCTGGAGCCAGTTTGATGGCGGTCTCGAAAATCCGGTTTTCGGCACGGCTTCTGGCCGGGGTCCTGGCTCTGGCCAGCCTGCTGGCGCCTGGAGCTGCTCTGGCCGGAGACGTTCTGGTGTTTGCCGCGGCGAGCCTGAAGACGGCGCTGGACCAGGTGGCCGCCGACTGGCGTGAAGAGACGGGCAAGCAGGTGACGATCTCCTATGCGGGCAGCTCCAGCCTGGCACGGCAGATCGAGCAGGGCGCGCCGGCTGATTTGTTCATTTCCGCATCGTCCGAGTGGATGGATTATCTGCAATCCGCGGATCTGATCACAGCCGGTACACGCCGCGATCTGCTCGGCAATCGCCTGGTTATGGTGGCCCACGGCGTCGAGGTCGCAAGGATCGAACTTGATGCCGGGACCGATCTGGCCGGGATGCTCGGTGACGAGCGTCTGGCCATGGCACTGGTCGATTCCGTGCCGGCCGGGGTCTATGGCAAACAGGCGCTGATGAGCCTCGGGCAGTGGGATGCCGTATCGTCGAAGGTGGCGCAGACAGACAATGTGCGCGCCGCACTGGCACTGGTCTCCTCGGGCGAAGCGCCGCTCGGCATCGTCTATGCCAGCGATGCGGTGGCAGACGCGGGTGTCAGCGTGGTGGCTGTGTTTGCACAGGAGAGCCATGCACCGATCATCTATCCGGCTGCGGTCACGGCGAATTCCACCTCCGTGGATGCGCAAGCCTTCCTCGAAGCGCTAAGCGGGCCGGGAGCGGCCGAAGTTTTCAGGGCGCAGGGTTTTGAGCCGCTGGTCGGGCAGGGCGATGGCTGACTGGCTCACTCCGGATCAATGGAGCGCTGTCTTGCTGTCGCTCAAGGTGTCGTTCTGGGCGACGCTGCTGAGCCTGCCGCTGGGGGTGGCGGTGGCCTATCTGCTGGCGCGGTACGAGTTCTGGGGCAAGCAGGCGCTCAACGGTCTTGTGCACCTTCCGCTGATCCTGCCGCCGGTGGTGACAGGCTACCTGCTGCTGCTGACATTCGGCCGGCGTGGCGCCGTCGGCGCGTTCCTCGAGCAGGCCTTCGGGCTGGTGTTCGCGTTTCGCTGGACCGGGGCGGCGCTGGCCGCCGCGGTGATGGCGTTTCCGCTGATGGTGCGCGCCATCCGGCTGGCGATCGAGGCGGTCGATCCGAAGCTCGAACAGGCGGCGTCGACGCTGGGGGCATCGCGTCCCTGGGTGTTTGCCACGGTGACGCTGCCGCTGATCCTGCCGGGCGTGATTGCCGGAGCGATCCTGGCCTTTGCCAAGGCGATGGGCGAATTCGGTGCGACCATCACCTTTGTCTCCAACATTCCCGGCCAGACGCAGACATTGCCATCGGCGATCTACAGCTTCCTGCAGGTTCCGGGCGGCGACGCCAAGGCGATGCAGCTGGTGCTGATCGCGGTCGCCATCGCGCTTCTGGCGCTGGTGCTGTCGGAATGGCTCGGGCGGGCCGTGGCGCGAAGGATAGCGGGATCATGAGCCTTTCCGTCCGTTTCGCCCACCGCTTCGACGGTTTTGCGCTGGATGTCGCCTTCGAGGCGCCGTCCGGGGTGACAGCACTGTTCGGGCGCTCGGGATCGGGCAAAACGACCGTGGTCAATGCTGTCGCCGGGCTGCTTCGGCCCGACAACGGGCATCTGCAGCTTGACGAGACGGTGCTGTTTGATGCCGAGCGGAAGATCTCGGTGCCGGTGCACCAGCGGCGGCTCGGTTATGTGTTCCAGGAAGGTCGGCTGTTTCCGCATCTCAGTGTGCGCCAGAACCTTCTCTATGGCCGCTGGTTTGCGGCGTGTGGAGTGGGGGCGGATTTTGACCACGTGGTGGAGATGCTGGGCATCGGTGATCTGCTGCAGCGGCAGCCGGGTCGCCTTTCCGGGGGAGAGAAGCAGCGCGTTGCCATCGGACGGGCGCTGCTCGCCAATCCGCGGCTGTTGCTGATGGACGAGCCGCTTGCCGCGCTCGACGAGGAGCGGAAGGCGGAAATCCTGCCCTATCTCGAGCGGTTGCGGGTGGAGACCGATGTTCCGGTGCTTTATGTCAGCCACTCGATGGCCGAAGTGGCGCGGCTGGCGACGACCCTTGTGCTGATGGACGCCGGGCGTGTGATCCGATCAGGGCCAGCGGCGGATATGTTGTCGGATCCGGAAAACGTGCCCGCACTCGGGGTTCGGGCGGCCGGTGCGTCATTGAATGCCACCGTTGCCGCACAGGAAGAGGATGGCCTGACCCGGCTTCAGGCCTCTGCCGGGCCGTTGTTCCTGCCGCGGGTCGACGCGCCGCCGGGAACACGGCTGTCGATCCGCATTCTGGCGCAGGATGTGATCCTGTCGCGGGCGCGGCCGGAGGGGCTTTCGGCGCTCAACATGCTGCCGGTGACGGTGACGGCGGTCCGTCTCGGGGATGGACCCGGCGCGATCATCCAGCTGCAAGCCGGCGAAGACCTGATGCTGGCGCGGATCACCCGGCGCTCGGCGCTGGCGTTGCAACTTGAACCGGGGACCGAGTGTTTCGCGATCATCAAGTCAGTCGCGGTCGCCCAGTCCGATGTCGGCGGCGCCTGGTAGGTAGGCTGATCACGCTGACGGCAGCCGGATGCAGCCGATCCGGGCATAGTCCCGGTAGAGCGTCGAAAAGCTCAGTTCGGCGTGATGCTCGGCCGCGATCAATGCCATGGTGGTATCGAGGCTTTCCCGCGGCGTGACATGGAACCGGGCAAGCCAGGCTCTCAGGCCCTTGCCGAACCAGCCGGGCAGGGCGGTCTGTTGACCGAAGTCCACCAGATGAAGTTCTCCGCCCGGCGCCAGCACTTGCATGGCCTGCCGCAATGCCGTTTCCCAGCCGGGGATCATCGACAGGCTGTAGGAGAAGAACACGCGATCAAAACCCGTGACGCCGAAAAGATCCGCAGGTTCGAACCGCGTTGCATCCGCCTGAGCCAGTGTGATGCGGTCCGCAAGCCCGTGTCGCGCGATCATCGCGTCGGCGGATTTGAGCATCTCGGCGGAGATGTCGATGCCGAACAGCTCTGCATCCGGGTAGCGCTTGGCGGTCAGGATCAGGTTGCGCGCCGTTCCGCTGCCGATTTCCAGCACGCTGCCGCCGGAGGGCGGTTTCAGCGCGGCGATCAGATCATTGCGGCCGAGCAGATAGTAGCGCCGGGTCAGATCATAGATGTGGCGCTGATGGCGATAGATGCCGTCCATCACCGATGCATTGGCGGAGACGGTGCTCATGCCGCAACTTCGCGTTTCACATGCAGGTGAAAACCGCCATAGATCGCCGAGCGGTCGCGCGAGCCGAGCTCAAGGCTTTGCTCGTTCCGGTAATCCCACCTGGCGAGGATGGCATCGGGAACGCGGCCGGGCAGCGGCGAGGGGGCTGCTGCCGTGCGATAGATGACCCGGGCGCCGGGGGCGGCCGTACGGGAGATCTCGGCCCAGAGTTCCGAAAGCTGGCTGTCTGTCATCCAGTCCTGGGCATCAAGCAGCACGAAGGCGTCGACCGAAGCTGCGGGTCGGGCAGCGAGCAGTTTGGTGATGCTTTCGTTGACGATACTCACGCGCGAGGCATTGCGGCGGATGGTTTCGAAATTCTTCGCTTCGAGATAGGGCGGCAGGCTGGCCGCCTCACCGGGCTGATAGCCGCGTCCGAAGGCCTGCCAGGCGAAGTAATTGTCCTTGAGCGGAAAGCCGCAGGCCAGACGCTCGGTCCGGGCCCTCAGGGCGCCGGTCATGCCGTCGGTCGAATCGCCAGCCAGGGCTTCGTATTGGGCCGGCGGGATGCCGAGGCCGAACAGCGAGGCGCGCAGCGATGTCAGCGCCTTGAAGCTGCGGCTGTCAAACACCGGCGCTATCCGCTTGTCAAAGAACTCGCGCTGCTCCTGGACCGTGTCCATGCGCAGAAGGTCTCTGGGATCAACGCCGTAAAGCTTGCCGATCACGTGGGCTGCGGAAATGAAGCGGCCGAGCAGGCCGGTGGTGTAGAAGCCGCGGCTGAAGCGGCTGATGCGGCGGCGGCCATTGGCTTCCCGTCCGTCCCAATAGGCGCGTGTCTGCTCATCGAGATGCGGGCGGATGTAACGCTCGTAAAGAGCGACATTGGTCTTCAGATTGGCGTGGCGGAAGAGGTTGGAAAACGCCGTATGACCCGGCACATGGGTGGCGGCCGCAAGCTTGAGCTTGCCCAGCGCCACATGAGCCGGCGACAGGTCGACGGCGACAATCTCGGCCGGGCTGGCTGTCAGATAGGACATGACGTTGCAGGAGCCCGACGCGATGGTGACCAGCCTGTCTGTGGGCTTGAGCGCCAGCGCTTCCATGTCGATCAGCGGGTCTTCCCAGATCTGCGGATAGACCAGGCCACGAAACGCTGCCGAGAACACCCGCTCGAGAATGCCGGTGGAAGACAGGGCTTTGGTGCGTATCACGGCGCCGTCGATACGGGCGCCGACATCGGCAGTTTCAATCATGGTCATGGTGAGGACTCCGGGGGAGAGGATAGGCGAGCAGCGGTCATGCTGCTTCGCCCTGCGCGTCTGGGATGGCCTTGAGCGGTTCAACCCTGGCCAGTTGACCGGCCTTGTCGGAAATGCGGCGGGACCAGTCGATGATCTCCATGCGGCCGTCTTCATGCTCGACGACCGCAGTGCAGCTCTCCACCCAGTCGCCGGTGTTGATGTAGCGGATGCCGCCGCGCATCTCGTTGGCGGCGTGGTGAATGTGGCCGCAGATGACGCCGTCGGCGCCGTGCTTGCGGGCTTCTTCGGCCAGCACTTCCTCGAAGTCGGAGATGAAATTGACCGCGCTCTTGACCTTGAGCTTGGCCCAGCGGGAAAACGACCAGTAGCGCAGGCCGAGCAATTTGCGGCTGCGGTTGTGCCATTTGTTGGTCCACATCGCGAGCCCATAGGCGATGTCGCCAAGATGGGCGAGCCAGCGGTGGTTCATCACCACCATGTCGAATTCGTCGCCGTGAATGACCAGCAGCCGCTTGCCGTCGGCGGTCTCGAAAACGTCGCGTTCGCGCACTTCGATGCCGCCGAAATGGACGCCCTGGTACTCGCGCAGCAATTCGTCGTGATTGCCCGGAACATAGATGATGCGCGTGCCCTTGCGCGCCTTGCGCAACAGCTTCTGGACAACGTCATTGTGCGATTGCGGCCAGTAGAAGCCTTTTCGCTTCATGCGCCAGCAGTCGACGATGTCGCCGACCAGGTAGATTGTGGCCGCATCATGCTGGCGCAGGAAATCGATCAGGATTTCGGCCTGGCAATCGGGCGTGCCCAGATGGATGTCGGAAAGAAAGATGGTCCGGTAGTTGCTGGTCACGGGCCCCGCCTGAACTTTGAGCTATCGTCCTGCTGGCAGGCATAAACACGATTCAGTTCTCAGTTTTGTGACGGTGCATTTGACAGTGCTTGTGACGACCGGCTCCGGCCATCGTCCGTCAGGCTGCGGGCGCCCGGTTGTCGATAAGCAATTCAATGCGGTCGGCGGCAAAGCGGGATTCGCCGTACTGGATCGGTTGGCCTGCGGAATCGACATCAACCGAACGGGTCAGCAAGACAATGGCGCCGGGTGACAGTCCGAGCAGATCCAGATCCTCACTGCTGGCATGGCGGGCTTCGATGGCCGTGGTCTGGCGGGTGTAGTCATCGACGCCGAGCCGGGCGAGCGAGGCCGTTATCGACCCGGTTTCGGCGTAATGCTCGGCGATTGCCGCAAAACGGCTTGCGTCAAACCAGGATGTCGCCGCCGAGATCGGGTCACCGTCGGCTGCCGAAACGGTCGACAATTCCACCACCTCGGCTGTCTTCGGCAGCTCCAGGGCTTCGGCCACACGCGGTGGAGCCGGAATCGTCCGGCTGGAGAGCAGTTTGCCGGTTCGGGTCTGGGACTGGTCCTTGAGGCCCGAGGAAAACCGGGTGCGCGGGCCGATCGGATATTGCAGCCGCCTACGGTCGTTGAGGAAGGTGCCGCGGCCTTGCTCGGCACGCAAGGTACCTTCCTTTTCCAGAGCCGCAATGGCTGCGCGCACCGTATGCCGGTTGACGCCGAAGCGGTTTGCCAACTCGGCTTCGGCGGGCAAGCGCTCATTGGCCGTCATCCCGCTTAGAACCGACTGGCGGATCTGGTCGGCAACCTGCCGCCACAGCGCGATCCCGGTGCGTCTTTGAAGCGTCGTCACGTGGCTTTCCTTTCAAGGTGTCACAGGCTCGTCATATCAGCACGATAGGTGTAACGTAATTGATATGGTTGTCTAGATAAATAGACAAATGAGGAGTTTTTGATGTCACTGGTCGACAATAGGCAGGAAGAGGGCGCTGCCGGACGGCAAAGGCTGCTGTCGGTGCTGGCGAAGGCGTCCGCCGGGGAGCTGCTTGCGTGCTGGAAGCGGACCGCGCTCGATCCTTCTGTCGAGCTGTTGCGCGGTCCCGAGAGCGGTCTGGTTGCGCTTCAGGGGCGTGCGGGTGGCACCGGGCAGCCGTTTCATGTCGGCGAGGTGTCGGCAACCCGCGTCACCGTCCGGATCGGATCGGGGCATGTGGGGCACGCGATGATCAGCGGGCGCGACAGCCGCAAGGCGCAGCTGGTCGCCGTCATCGACGCGCTGGCGCAGGACCCGGCCCAGGCCGGGCTGATCGAGCGGGAAATCGTCGCACCGCTTGAACGGCTCGCCAGTGAAGCTGATGCGAAGCTCCGGGAAGAGACGGCTGCGACCCGGGTCAATTTTTTCACCATGGTGCGAGGGGAAGACTGATGCCTGCTGCCACACACACGCCCACTGTCTATGAGGGCGGGTTTTCAGACCCTGTGGGGTCTTCGCAAGCGGTGTTCCGGGCGTTGATGGACGCCATGGCGCGCCCGGGCTCGGTGCAGGACCTGCCGGTGGTGACCGCGCCGCCTGCGCCCCTGACAGCCTCCGCCTCGGCGCTGCTCGCCACGCTGGCCGATGCCGACACGCCGGTATGGCTCGATCCCACGCTCATGAAGACTACCGAGGTCAAGGACTGGATCGTGTTTCACACCGGCGCTGAGATCACGCCGCACCAATCCGAAGCGGCCTTCGCGCTTGTGGCATCGCCTGGCGGACTCGCGGCCCTGAACGGATTTTCGCTCGGCACCCAGGAGTTCCCGGATCGCTCGACGACACTCATCCTGCAGGTCTCCAGCCTGACGGATGGTGCAGCGCTGACGCTCGAAGGCCCCGGCATCAAGGGGCAGGCAAGCCTGGCTCCGGATCCGATGCCGCCGCATTTCGAGGCGCAGTGGCAAGCCAACCGGGCAGCGTTTCCGCGGGGTGTCGACCTGGTTTTCGCCGGTCCTGATTGCGTGGCAGCCATGCCGCGCAGCACCCGTCTTGTCCGCGAGGGAGCGTAAGCCATGTATGTTGCAGTCAAGGGCGGAGAAGCCGCCATCGCCAATGCCCACCGTCTGCTCGCCGCGCGCCGCCGGGGTGACGCCAATGTGCCGGGGCTGACGCTGGAGCAGATCGCCGGGCAATTGTCGCTTGCCGTCGACCGGGTGATGGGCGAGGGCTCGCTCTATGATCCGGAACTGGCCGCGCTCGCCATCAAGCAGGCTCGCGGCGATCTGATCGAGGCTGTGTTTCTGCTCAGGGCCTACCGGACGACGCTGCCGCGCTTTGGCCATTCCGAGCCGATGGACACCGGCAGGATGGTGGTCGAACGGCGGATCTCGGCGATCTACAAGGATCTTCCGGGTGGCCAGCTGCTCGGGCCGACATTTGATTACACCCACCGGCTGCTCGATCCGGAGCTGGCGGGCGACGCGCCTGTGGATGCGCCCGAAACGGGGGAGGACGCCAACGAGCGCGTGGTCCGCGTCTCCGACATTCTGGGTGACGAGGGGTTGATCGAGGATGATCCGCTGGCGGATGCCTCGCGGCCGGTGGCCGACATTACCCGCACGCCGACGGAATACCCGATGGACCGGGATGCGCGGCTGCAGACGCTGGCACGCGGCGACGAGGGGTTTCTGCTCGCACTCGCCTATTCGACCCAGCGAGGTTACGCGCGCAGCCACCCGTTTGTCGGAGAAATCCGCATCGGCGAGGTTGATGTCGAGGTGATGATCCCGGAACTCGGTTTCACTGTCGCAATCGGACGGGTGAAGCTGACCGAATGCCAGATGGTCAACCAGTTTCAGGGCTCGGCCAAGGCGCCGCCCCAGTTCACCCGCGGCTACGGGCTGGTGTTCGGCCATGCCGAACGCAAGGCGATGGCGATGTCGCTGTGTGACCGGGCGCTGCGCGCGTCGGAGCTCGGCGAGGACATTGTCGCCCCGGCGCAGGACGAGGAATTCGTGCTGTCGCATTGCGACAATGTGCAGGCGACCGGCTTTGTCGAGCACCTCAAGCTGCCGCACTACGTCGACTTCCAGGCCGAACTGGACCTGGTGCGCCGCATGCGCGCCGAGCATTTCGAAGCGGCAACGAAGGCTGCCGACGAAACTGCAGCGACCGACGACACGATGGAGGCCGCGGAATGAACGCGCTGACCCAAGACACGAGTTCGCAGAACCTGGCGAGCTACAATTTCGCCTATCTCGACGAGCAGACCAAGCGGATGATCCGCCGGGCCATCCTCAAGGGGATCGCCATCCCCGGATACCAGGTGCCGTTCGCGTCCCGCGAAATGCCGATGCCCTATGGCTGGGGCACCGGTGGCGTGCAGGTGACGGCGGCAATCATCGGGCGTGACGATGTGCTCAAGGTGATCGACCAGGGCGCTGACGACACCACCAACGCAGTGTCGATCCGGGCGTTCTTCGCCAAGACGGCGGGTGTGGTTACGACGACCGCGACACCGGACGCGACAATCATCCAGACCCGCCACCGGATTCCGGAAACGCCGCTCACCGAAGGCCAGGTGCTGGTCTATCAGGTCCCGATTCCGGAGCCTTTGCGTTTTCTCGAGCCGCGCGAGACCGAAACCCGCAAGATGCATGCGCTTGAGGAATATGGCCTGATGCACGTCAAGCTCTACGAGGACATTGCACGCAACGGCCACATCGCCACAACTTACGCCTATCCGGTCAAGGTCGAGGGGCGCTACGTGATGGACCCGTCGCCGACGCCGAAATTCGACAATCCGAAAATGCACCGCTCGGAAACGCTGCAACTGTTCGGCGCCGGCCGGGAAAAACGGATCTACGCGATCCCGCCGCACACGGAAGTGGTCAGTCTGGATTTCGAGGATCATCCGTTCGAGATCCAGCATTTCGATCAGCCCTGTGCCATGTGCGGCGCGGAGCAGGTCTATCTCGACGAGGTGGTGCTCGACGACAAGGGTGGGCGCATGTTCGTCTGCTCGGACACCCATTATTGCGAAAGCCGCCGGGCGGACGGTCACTGCGGCGCTCTGCTCGGCGATGAGCCTGGGCTTGGCGCTGAAGCCAATACCCGAAAGGAGGCGATGTGATGAGCCTTTCCGAGACACTGGACGCCCCAGCCGACGAGATCGCGCCAGCTGCTTCCAAACCGCTTTTGAGCGTGAACCAGCTTACCCGCGTCTACGGCAGCCGCATCGGCTGTGCCGATGTCAGCTTCGACCTGTGGCCAGGCGAAGTGCTGGCGATTGTCGGCGAGTCCGGCTCCGGCAAGACGACGCTGCTCAATTGCATTTCCTCGCGGATGACGCCCACCTGCGGCACGGTTCACTACCGGATGCGCGACGGCGCGAGCGCCGATATCTACAAGATGGCGGAAGCCGAGCGGCGCTACCTGATGCGGACCGACTGGGGTTTCGTGCACCAGAACCCGATCGATGGCCTGCGGATGACGGTGTCGGCGGGCGCCAATGTCGGCGAGCGGCTGATGGCGGTGGGCAACCGCCACTACGGCAATATCCGCAACACGGCGATCGAATGGCTGTCGCGCGTCGAGATCGGCGAGGACCGCGTCGACGACCAGCCGCGCACCTTCTCCGGCGGCATGCGCCAGCGGCTGCAGATTGCCCGCAATCTGGTGACCGAGCCGCGGCTGGTGTTCATGGATGAGCCGACCGGCGGGCTCGATGTCTCTGTGCAGGCAAGGCTTCTCGATCTCTTGCGCGGACTGGTTTCCGATCTCGGACTTGCCGTGGTGGTGGTCACCCACGATCTGGCGGTGGCGCGGCTGCTGTCGGACCGGATGATCGTGATGAAGGAGGGCAGGGTGATCGAGGCTGGTCTTACCGACCGTGTGCTCGACGATCCGCGCGCGCCCTACACCCAGCTTCTTGTTTCCTCCATCCTGCAGGTCTGAATGATGAACACGCTCCTCGTTGCTTCGGAAGTGAAAAAAACCTTCATCATGCACATGCGCGGCGGCGTCGAGCTGCCGGTCGTCGCCAATGTGTCGTTCTCGCTGAAAGCCGGCGCCTGCGCGGTGCTGGGCGGTCCCTCAGGCGTCGGCAAGAGCTCGATCCTGAAGATGCTTTACGGCAATTACGGCTGCGACAGCGGCCAGATCCTGGTGAGCCACCACGGCCGTCATGTCGACATTGCCAGCGCCGATCCGCGTCTGGTGCTGGAAATCCGGCGCGACACGATCGGCTATGTCAGCCAGTTCCTGCGAGCCGTTCCGCGAGTGTCGGCGCTGGATGTTGCAGCGGAACCGCTGATGATCCGGGGCGTGGCGCAGGAAGCCGCGCATAAGCGGGCGCGGGACCTGTTTGCCGAACTCAACCTGCCGGAAAAACTCTGGTCGCTGCCGCCGGCGACTTTTTCGGGTGGTGAGCAGCAGCGGGTCAACATCGCCCGCGGCTTCATCACCGACCATCCGATCCTGCTGCTTGATGAGCCGACCGCGTCGCTGGATGCGGCCAACCGTGAAGTGGTCATCGATCTGATCGCGCGCAAGAAAGCGGATGGTGCTGCGCTGCTCGGGATCTTCCATGATCACGATGTGCGCCATGCGGTGGCCGACGATGTGATCGACGTGTCGGGATTTGCTGCAGGAAAGTCCGCGGCATGACCCGGCTTGGCGATACTCCGCTGGTGCATGACAGCGCCAGGATCGTGGACTCGACCCTGGGACGCTACACCGAGGTGGGCGCCCATTGCACTGTGTCGCATTCGATCATGGGGGATTATTCCTACTGCGTCGAGAACACCCAGATCGCCTATGCCACCATAGGCAAGTTCGCCAACATTGCATCGCATGTCCGGATCTATGCCAGCATGCACCCGATGGAGCGGGCGTCGCTGCATCATTTCAGCTATCGCTCGGCCTGGTATTTTGATGGCGAAAGCGACGACCAGGATTTCTTTGACTGGCGCGCCGGGCAGGGGATCACCATCGGGCACGACACCTGGATCGGCCATGGCGCTGTGGTGATGCCGGGTGTGACCATCGGCAATGGCGCCAGCATCGGCGCCAATGCGGTGGTGACAAAGGACGTCGCCGATTTCGCCATCGCCGTGGGCGTGCCGGCGCGGACGATCCGGCAGCGGTTCTCCGATGATATCGCCAGCCGCCTCGATAAACTCGCCTGGTGGGACTGGGAGCATGAGAAGCTGCATTCAGCCCTTCAGGATTTCCGCTCGCTGCCGGCCGAGGAATTTCTCGAGCGGCATGGCGGCTAGGCTCCGCCTTTCCAGCTTTCCTCGAAGATTAAATCCTCCAGCGGCAGTCTGCGGTTCCAGCCCTTGACCTCCAGCTCGGGACGTTCATAGAGCTCGTCGACATATCCCAGACAGAGATAGGCGACGATCTCGATCCGCTCGGGAATGCCGAGAATGGCCTTGAGGTCGGCATCGCGAAAGATGCTGACCCAGCCCATGCCGATGCCTTCGGCGCGTGCGGCAAGCCACAGGTTCTGCACCGCGCAGACGGTGGAGTAGAGATCCATGCTCTGATTGTGGGTCCGCCCCAGAACCACGTCTCCGCCGCGGTTGCGGTCACAGGTGACGCAGATGTTGAGCGGCGCCTTGTGGATGCCTTCGAGCTTCAGCGCCTTGTATCTGGATTGCTGTTCTTGCGGGAACATCCTCGCGGCTTCCTCATTGGCCCGGCCAAAGGCATCGGCAACCCTGTCGCGCACCTTCTGGCTGCGGATGGTGACGAAATTCCATGGCTGCATGAAACCCACCGAGGGCGCGTGATGGGCGGCTTCAAGCAGCCGTTTCAACACGATCTCGGGTATCGGGTCGGGCAGGAACTGGTCGCGCACGTCGCGGCGGGTGAAGATGGCCTTGTAGACTGCGTCGCGCTCGTCCGCAGAGAAGCTGACGGCTTGCGCCAGCGCAGATGTCTTCGGCATTGTTTGATCCCCAACAATCCGTGAAAACCCGCAGCGCTGTCCATGCGCGACAAGGCTATGACATCTGGCCGGTCTTCTGACTTCGGATCATCTGGTTTGCGCGCCTTCCCGGATAAGTTCCCAGTGGCATGTTGCGCAGACCATCTCCTTCACAGCGTTGGGCACGTTCCGGCTTTTCACCGAATTCCCGATTCTCCCGCGTTTGCGGGCACCAGACGCGGCCATAGGGCCACGGCTGGCAGCCGAGCGCAAGGCCTGAATTGCAAGGGATTCTGCCTGTAATTGCGGGCCGGTTGGCGGGGGCTGTGGATCGTTACAAATCTGACACCAAACCGACATCGCGCTTTCACATGGCTGGGCTAGTCCAAACCTCGAAAACAACAAGAACCGACCATGATGTCAGGGGTTTCTCGATGCTTGAACTGTCCAAAGTGACCCGCCGTTTCGGGCCCAACACCGCAGTTGACGCAGTTTCCCTGTCGATCCCGGAAGGGCAGATGGTTGGTATCATCGGACGCTCGGGCGCAGGCAAGTCAACGCTGTTGCGCATGATCAACCGGCTGACTGGCGTGAGCGATGGTGTGATTACACATTCGGGCAAGCCGGTCTCGTCGCTTTCCGGCCGTGAGCTGCGCAACTGGCAGCGCGATTGCGCGATGATCTTCCAGCAGTTCAATCTGGTGCCGCGGCTTGATGTGGTGTCCAACGTGCTGCACGGGACGCTGAACATGCGCTCGACATTTGCGACCATGTTCAACCTGTTCCCGCGCGAAGACATTCTGCGCGCGATCTCGATCCTGGAACGGCTCGGGGTTGCCGAAAATGCCACCAAACGCGCCGAGGCCTTGTCCGGAGGACAGCAGCAGCGGGTCGCCATCGCCCGTGCGTTGATGCAGTCGCCGAAACTCGTACTTGCTGACGAGCCGATCGCATCGCTCGATCCACTCAATGCCCAGATTGTCATGGATGCGCTCAAGGACATCAATGAGCGTGAAGGCATCACCGTGGTGACCAACCTGCACACGCTCGATACCGCGCGGAACTATTGCGAGCGTATCATCGGCATGGCGCAGGGCAGAGTGGTTTTCGACGGAAAGCCGGACGAACTGACCACCGATGCGGTGCGCGAGATCTATGGCGCAGGCGCCGATGGCGCTGAAATTTCGGAAGCCATGACCTCCACCAGCCTGAACGCACGCGGGCGCGCGGCCGATGTGAAGGTCAAGACCAATGCCGCGGGCGAAGTGGTGCTGGAGACTGCCTGACTACTGCAGGCTGATCCCTGCCTTGCAAGGATCTCATCCGGGACCCGAAAACTCTCATACCTCAGACTGCCAACCTACAAACGGAGACAACACCATGATGAAGACCATTCTTGCGGCTGCCACAGTCGCTCTTCTGTCGACTAGCGCATATGCCCAGGACACCATCAGCGAATTCCGCATCGGCGTGCTTGGCGGTGAAAACGCCCAGGACCGCATGACATCGAACGAATGCGTTCGTGCCTATGTGCAGGATCTGCTCGGCGTCGAAACCAAGATCTTTACCCCGGCTGACTACGATGGCGTGATCCAGGGGCTGCTCGGCGGCACCATCGACATGGCATGGCTCGGCGCTTCAGCCTATGCGAAGACCTACCTGACAGATCCGGAAGCCGTTGACGTGGTGCTGGTGAAGACCAATCTCGACGGTTCGGTCGGCTATCACTCGATCGGTTTTGCCCGCAAGGACAAGGGTATCAATTCGCTGGCCGACATGAAGGGCAAGACCTTTGGTTTTGGCGATCCGAATTCGACGTCGGGCTACCTGATCCCTTCGATCGAAATCCCTCAGGAAATCGGCGCGACCATGGAGAGCGGCGACTATTTCAAGGAAGTGAAGTTCACCGGTGGTCACGAACAGACCATCGTTGCGGTCAACAATGGTGAAGTTGACGGCGGCGTGACCTGGGCCGACGGCCAGGGCAACTGGGAAGACGGCTACAATTCGGGCGCGCTGCGCAAGGCTGTCGACTCGGGCATCGTTGACATGAACGACCTGGTCCAGATCTGGAAGTCCAAGGAAATCCCGGAAGGCCCGATTGTTCTGCGCCGGGCGCTGCCTGCCGATGTCAAGCAGAAGGTAACGACCTTCCTGGCAGAGCTTTACGACAATGACAAGCAGTGCGCCTACAACATGGCCGCAGGCGACACCTTGGGTTTTACCCCGATCACCCATGAAGCATACGAGACGATTGTCGCCGTCCGCCAGGCCAAGACCAACTAAGGTCCCGCCACTCTATTGCGGGGAGCCGTCGGGCTCCCCGCATTTGTTTTTCCGGAAAGGTCCCGCCGATGAGCGATACAGCGACACATCCCGGCACGGCTGCCGCATCCATCGCCATTCGCGACAATTATCTGGCAATGGCCCGCCAGAAGCAGATGTATGGCGGGATCATTCTGGTCATTTTCATCTCGATGATGGCCTCCGGTTTCTATCTCGCCGACTCGCGCAATGCCGGCGGATTCTGGAATGGCATTTCCAATATTTTCCAGTTTCCTTCCGAAGTGCTGTCTGAAGGTATCGAGAAGGCAGCCAACCTTCCCGGGCTGCTGGTGGAGTTCCTGCCATCGCTGGTCGAGACGCTGAACATTGCAGCGGTCTCCACGCTTGTCGGTGCTGTCGTCGCCGTCGTTCTGGCACTGCTTTCGACCCGGGGACTGGCGCGCTGGCCGCGACTGATCCCGGTGTTCCGCCGCATGATGGACGGCATGCGCGCAATCCCCGAAATTGTCATCGCGCTGGTGCTGATCTTCATTCTTGGCGGCGGCCCGGTGCCGGCCATGATCGCCATCGCGTTTCATACCGCCGGTGCACTGGGGAAGCTGTTTTCGGAAGTGGCCGAGAATACCGATCTGAAACCGGTCGAGGGACTGTCGTCGGTCGGTGCAAGCTGGACCCAGAAAATGTGGCTCGGGGTAATCCCGCAAGTTGCTCCAAACTGGTTGTCCTATGCGCTGCTGCGGTTTGAGATCAATATACGCGCTTCCGCCATTCTCGGCTTTGTCGGGTCGGGCGGGATCGGGCACGACCTGAGGCTGGCGATGCAGTGGGGGCAGGGAAAATACGACCAGGTTGTGGCGATTTTCATCCTGCTGTTCCTGACCATCGTGTTCTTCGATCAACTGTCGAGCCGTTATCGCAACCGTCTGGTAAAGGGGCACTGACATGACTACTTCCGACATGGCAATGTTTCCCGAATCCGATCTGCGTGGTGATGTGCTCAGGCAGTTCAACCGAAGAAAGCTGGTCGCATTCGGCGTGCCTGCGCTCATCCTCGTCTATTTTGCCTATGTGTTCGTTTCCTTTGATGTTGCCGGTATCGCATCGCGCGCCCGGCTCGATAATGCCGCGATTCTGATTTCTGATTTCTGGTCGCACAAGACTCATGTGACCCGCGACAACCGCAACAACGAAGTGACGGTTGCCATCGAAGGCGAGAACAAGGGCCGGTACCCGGAAGGCATGTTGCCCGATTGGGTCACCATGGATGACGGTGTTACCCGTATCGACCTTGATAAAGGCCATGTGGTTGTCTTTGACGCCGATGGTGCCCGCTACACTTTCCCGGGCTACGGCGTGATTAACATCGCCCCGGTGGCCGGCAAGCTGGTGCTTGACCTTCCTGATGACACGGTGCCTGACTGGATCAATGCCTCGAACACGCGGATCTCGGTGACCACCGAACAAGGGCGTTTCAGCTACACCCGAAACCGCACGGAAGTGTTCAAGTACCAGGCCGGATGGGAGCTGTTCTTCTTCACGCTCGACAGTCCGTTCTTTGGCAAATCGTTCTTCGAACTTGTCAGCCTGGCGACAGTTGGCGAACGGATCTACCCGAACCAGACCAACATCGCTGCAATGGTTCATGACTTCTGGACCAACGCGATGTGGCGGCACGGCGACGTAGCGTGGGCCCTGTTCGAAACCGTGCTGATGGCATTTCTCGGCACCATGGGCGCGGCGATCATCGCGCTGCCCCTGGCGTTCTTTGCGGCGGCGAACTTTTCGCCCTCGCAGCCGCTGCTGTTCCTGTTGCGCCGGTTTTTCGATTTCCTGCGTGGCGTCGACGGGCTGATCTGGACAATTATCCTGTCGCGGGCCTTCGGTCCGGGGCCGCTTACGGGTGCGCTGGCGATCCTGTTCACTGATACCGGGACATTCGGCAAGACCTTCTCGGAGGCCCTTGAAAACATCGACAACAAGCAGGTTGAAGGTGTCCAGTCGACCGGCGCGTCGCGGATCCAGCAGGCGCGCTTCGGTGTCATTCCGCAGGTGACGCCGGTATTCCTGAGCCAGGTGCTGTACTATCTCGAGTCCAACACCCGCAGCGCCACGGTGATCGGTGCGATCGTCGGTGGCGGAATCGGGCTTTTGCTGACCCAGGCCATTTCCACGCAAAAGGATTGGGAAGAGGTGAGCTATTACATCGTGTTGATCATCCTTATGGTGATGGCGATGGATACGCTGTCGGGCTGGCTCAGAAGTCGCCTGATTGGACGAACGGGACAATCATGAGATACGCACTTTATTTTACGCCGGATCCCGCATCGCTGTTTGGAGAATTGGCAGCCAGCTGGATAGGGCGTGACGCACAGAGCGGCAAGCCGGTGCTGCATCCCGATCTCGACGGGCTCGGCGCAAGCGAACTTGCCTCGATTACCGGTCCGGCGCGCCGTTACGGGTTTCATGCGACGCTGAAGGCGCCGTTTCGTCTGGCCGAAGGAGTGCGCGAGGCCGATCTGGTGGCCGCACTCGAGGATTTTGCGTCGCAGACGGTTGCCTTCGACATCCCGTCGCTGGTGGTGGGCCAACTTGACGGATTCATCGCGCTGGTACCCGGCGAGGCTGCGCCTCAGCTCAACGCATTTGCCAATTCGGTGGTGGAAGCTTTCGAACCGCTGCGCGCAGAGCTTTCCGAGCGGGAGATCGAACGCCGCAATCCGGATTCGCTGTCATCGGCGCAGCTCAGGCACCTGATGCGCTGGGGCTACCCTTACGTCTTTGACCAGTTCCGCTTTCACATGACGCTGACGACACGGCTTCCCGACCCAGACATTGCGCGGGTCGAAAAAGCCGCACGGACCCATTTTGCACCGGCTCTGGCCGGGCCGGTTGCGGTCCGGGCGCTCAGTCTCTTCGTCGAGCCTGAACCGGGTGCGCCATTTACAATTCACAGCCGGGCGCCGCTTGCGCTCGATCAGCACAGAAAGACTGCCTGAATGACCTCTGAGACCATTTTGACGAATGCACGGCTCGTGCTCGAAGACCGGATCGTGGAGGGAAGCCTGGTTGTCCGGGACGGAGTGATTGCAGAGGTTGCAGACAGCCGGTCCGCTGCGGGCGTGGACATGGACGGCGACTACATCCTGCCTGGCCTGGTCGAGCTTCATACCGACCACCTGGAATCGCATTATTCGCCGCGTCCCGGGGTGCGCTGGAACGCGATCTCGGCAATCCAGTCGCATGACGCGCAGATTGCGTCCTCCGGTATCACCACGGTGTTCGATTGCCTGCGGCTGGGATCGGACGAGGATGACGGTTTCCGGGTCGGGGAAATGCGGGCGATTGCCGATGCCCTAGCACAAGCGCGGGCGGAAAACCGGCTGCGCGCCGATCACCTCATTCACCTGCGCTGCGAGGTGTCGGCTGCCGATGTGCTCGATCACTTCGCCGATTTCAAAACGGATGGACAGGTGCGGCTGGCTTCGCTGATGGACCATGCGCCGGGTCAGCGCCAGTTCCAGACCATGGAACAGTACACGCTCTACTACAAGACCAAGCGCGGCCTGTCGGATGAGGCCTTTGCGCATTTCGTCACTCGGCGGCAGGAATCCTCGGCTCAGTATTCCGATACGCACCGCAAGGCTATCGCAAGCGCCTGTGCAGAACGCGGCATCACGGTTGCCAGCCATGATGATGCGACGCTCGATCATGTCGAGGAAGCCATCGGTTTCGGTGTCAGGCTGGCGGAATTTCCCACAAGCATCGAGGCGGCGCAGGCCTCTCACAAGGCCGGCATGAGTGTCCTGATGGGCGCGCCAAACGTGGTGCGGGGCGGTTCTCACTCGGGCAATATCGCCGCGACCGATCTGGCCCGTGCCGGTGTTCTGGACGTGCTGTCGTCGGATTACATCCCGTTCAGCCTGATCCATGCGCCCTTCGTGCTGGCGGACGCGATCGACGAGCTCGATCTGGCGTCGGCCATCCGGCTGGTCACGGCAACGCCTGCCAAAACCGTCGGTCTTGATGACCGCGGAAGCCTTGCTGCAGGCAAGCGCGCGGACCTGGTCCGGGTGCGCCGCGAGAGCGGGGTTCCGGTGGTGCGGGCGGTCTGGCGCCAGGGCGAGCGAGTCGCCTGATGCAGGTTTTTGAAAGCCACAGAAGCCCGTCGCCGGGACCGCTGATCGTGGTGCTGGGGCCGAGCGGCTCGGGCAAGGACACGCTGATGTCCTATGCACGCAACGAGTTTGGCGACAGGTCCGATGTGTTGTTTGTCAAACGCGCGATCACCCGGCCTGCGGACGCCGGAAGCGAAGACCATATTGCCATGACCGACGCCGAATTTGATGCGTCGGTGGACGGTGGCGCATTCTCGCTGACATGGGCTGCGAACGGATTGCGGTATGGCCTGCCGCGCGCGCTCGAGGCGCATCTGGCTTCGGGCGGGCTTGCCGTTGTCAACGGGTCACGAGGCGCGTGGAGCATCATCCGGCAGGTGTTTCCCAGCGCCGTGGCGGTGGAGATCAAGGTCGATCCGGATATCCTGGCGCAACGGCTCGAGGCGAGGGGACGCGAAAGCGCGTCGGAAATAGAGGCAAGGCTGAGACGCGCCCAGGCGCTGGATAACGGGTTCGAGGCCGATGTTGTCATCGACAATTCCGGTGAAGTGACCGCTGCGGGAGCCGCGCTTGTTGCCTACATGGCGCAGGCCATTGCGGAGGCTCAGGCCGGCTGAATGACGCGGCCTGAGCCGAACGGTCATTTCCATGTGGTGTGACCGGAAGATCTTCCGCGCGCTAGAATGTCTGCAAGCGTTCACTCGTCATCGTCGTCGCTGTCAGGGCCGCCATCGAGGCGATGCTTGATGGCCAGCGCATAAATGACATTCAACACGTTGCGATCCTGAACATGCGGGTCACTGAGCGCCAGCAAGGCTGCGCGGACCAGGCGCTTGCTGGTGGCTTTCGGGCATTGTTCGAACACATAGTCGTGCAATTCGACGTCTGACAGGCCCTGATAAGCGCCTTCCACGAGCGCGTCATAGACTTTTCGGATCTTCTTCTTCGGCATGTTCGGTTTCCACTCGCATGGGCGGATCATGAAGGCTCCCTTCACGACTAGACAGTCCGGCTGTCACAAACAACCGTTGCACCGGATTTCCTGCCCTTGCCTGGGCGTCATGCTCGGCGAAACCCAAAAAGTGCGAGATACCGAGTAAAAATGTTCAGATTTCGTACATTTTTACCAATAGTGACCCCCTAAGAATTAAGGGTAATTAAACCAGTTGAGCACAGTTTGTAACCATGAGGTTCAAGGCCAATCAACAGGCATGATGTCTGTTTGCCCGCAATGATTGCATATCTGGGACATGGCTCATGCAATCGTTGAGGGGGTTACATGGGGTTCAATCTGACTAGGGGCCTGGCTGCCAAAGCCACAGGGTCTTCGCGCAGCATAACGCAGAAAATTGCTATCACGGTTATTCTGATCAACTTGGTTGGACTTGTTGTGACGGCCTTCGTTATTTCCCAGATGTCGGGTGCGAGCCAGATGGAAATGGCGGAACGCAATTGGCTCAAGGATACGACCCAGATCGGCGCCCAGGCTGCCGGTGGAGTGAAATGGGGCAAGACCGAAGCTATCCGCTCGGCCTACGAGATTTTCCAGAACGACCCGAAGCTTGCCCTCGTCGGCTTCACGGCCTTCAACCAGGCCGGTGAGCAGGTTGATGTCTGGACCCGTTCGGAGAAACCGGCCTCCTCGCTGACGCGTGTGCTGGGATCCAATCCCGGCGAGATGGCACAGGCGAAATTCGAGGAAACGGCGGACACCGTCGTGGTTTCTGCGCCCCTGCCGGCGGGCAAGGATGGTGTTTCTCTTGGACAGATCAAAACCGTCTGGTCGACCGCCGACATAGCAATGTCGGCCCGCGAATTCGCGCTCAAGGCGATGCTGTCGCAGGTCGCCGTTCTCGTGGTTGCTGTCGCCATCTTGTTGTTTGCCATGCGCAAATTCGTGGGCAGACCGCTTGCCGATGTCAATCGGCGGATCGGGGAGCTTCAGGCTGGTGACATCACCGCGCCAATCCCGCACGCTGACAAGGGCGACGAGATCGGGGTCGTGGCGCGTGCCCTGACCGAATTTTGTGATGCCGCGCAAATGAAGCTCGATGCTGACGCCGAGATGGTGCGCCAACGCGAACAGCTTGATGCGGAGCGGCAGGCCAACATGAGCGAGAGCGAACGCTCGTCGCTGGCGCAGCGCAAGGTGGTCGAAGAACTGGGGGCGGCGCTTGAAAAGCTGGCTTCCGGTGATCTGACGGCGCGTGTGCCGGACCTTGGCGGCGAATTCGCAGCACTCCAGGAAAACTTCAACCGCGCCTTGTCGGCGCTGGAGCAGACCGTCGGCACCATCGACAGCGCCCAGCTTGCCGTCAAGCAGGCTTCAGACAGTCTCGGCAGTTCCACCGATGAGCTGGCCAGGCGCACCGAGCAGCAGGCGGCCGCATTGGAGCAGACCGCAGCAGCGCTGGATGAGATCACTTCGACCGTGAAAGGTTCGTCCGAGCAGGCTACCGAGGCCGGTGATCTCGTCGGCTCGACGCGCGACGCTGCCACCTCCTCGTCCGAGATTGTCCGGTCGGCGATAACCGCGATGGGCGGGATCGAGGAATCCTCGACAAAGATTGCGCAGATTCTCAAGGTGATTGACGACATTGCCTTCCAGACCAATCTTCTCGCGCTCAATGCCGGGGTCGAAGCCGCACGGGCCGGTGAAGCCGGAAAGGGCTTTGCGGTGGTTGCACAGGAAGTGCGGGATCTGGCGGGCCGCTCGGCCAATGCCGCCAAGGAGATCAAGGATCTGATCGAGGAGAGTGGCACCCAGGTCAGCAACGGCGTCGATCTGGTCAACAGGACCGGGCAATCAATCGAGCAGATCGAAAAACAGATTGTCGAAGTTGCCCAGAAGATCGACGCGATCTCGCGTGCGTCGCGCGAACAGTCCACAGGTCTATCGCAGGTCAACACCGCGATCAACGAGATGGACACCATGACCCAGAAGAATGCGGCCATGGTTCAAGACAGCAACGCGTCGTCGCAGAAGCTTGCCGGAGAGTGTCAGCGCCTTGCCGATGTGGTGACGTCGTTCAGGCTGACGGCGCCCGCTTCCCATGCGCGCGCCTCGCAGCCTGCGCCAGTGCCAGAGACCCGGCATGCGCCCGCGCCGCGGGTTGCTGCCCAGCCACAGTACCAGACCCAAGGCAATGCGGCGCTCGCTCCGAGCACCGACAGCTGGGAGGAATTCTAGGTCTGCCGGACTGTTACCAGAAACGACCGCCAATGGTCGCGATCCACTTTAAACGAGGAGAAGAACCCCATGAAAACCATGAATCTTGCATCAGTCATGCTTGCTGCCGGCGTGCTCGCTCTTGCCCCGGTCTCGGCCATGGCTGAAGGCGCCCATGTTGCGCCGGTGAAGGAATTCGTCAGCGAGAATGTTGAAGACTGGCTGACCGACCCGGTGGTCGTCGGTGCGATCAAGGAACAGAATGCCAAGACTGCCGGTCTCGACGCCGCTGCAATCGACAAGCTCGACAAGGAATGGCGTGCCCAGGCGACCGCATCCGACAAGCCTTTCGTCAATGAGGTTCTGGCGCGTGAACTGTCGAAGTTCCTGATGGAAAAGAAAGACGGCAGCCAGGGCATGATCACCGAAATGTTCGTCATGGACGCCAAGGGCCTCAATGTCGGCCAGAGTGACGTGACCTCCGACTACTGGCAGGGCGATGAAGCCAAATGGCAGAAGACCTATGGTGCGGGCGCCGGCGTGGTGTTTGTCGACGAAGTGGAAGAAGACGAATCCACCCAGGCGCTGCAGTCGCAGGCCAGTGTAACCATCTCCGACCCTGAAACCGGTGAGCCGATCGGGGCGATCACCATCGGCATTAATCTCGACATGCTGTAACCGACAGGTTCGGTGTGGCTGTTCTGGTCTAGGACACAGGGCAGAAACAGTCACCAGGAGCACCGACGCCGCGCTTCGTTCCCGTTCGGGACCGGGCGCGGCGTTTTTCGTTTGACCTTGAGTTCCCGGGCGACGAAATGTGGTTTCCCGACAGACTGTCACACGCGGGAAATGCGAGCGCGATAGTCACGGGCAGATTTGCAGGGGAGGCCGCCATGAAGCTGGTGCATATTTCAGACATTCATCTCAATGCCGACCCGATCCTCGGTCTTGATTCCATTGCCAACTTCAAGAAATGCCTGGCCTATGTGGAGGCGCATGACCACGACGCCGAGCGGGTGGTTATCACCGGAGACCTGACCCATTACGGCCTGGAGGAAAGCTACCGCGAACTCGCGGAAATCCTCAAGGCCAGTTCGCTCAAGGGCAAGCTCGAGCCGCGGCTGATGATCGGCAATCACGACAATCGCGAGATGTTTGCCTCGGTCTTTCCCGAGACCCCGCGCGATGACGCGGGTTTTGTTCAGTGGACGGAGGAGACACCTGCAGGCGTGTTCGTCTACATGGACACGGTCGATCAGGGGCGGCACAGCGGGCGCTATTGCGAAAGCCGCATGGCCTGGCTGAAAGAGGTGCTGGATCAGGCGCGCGCCAGCGGACAGAAAGCCTATCTGTTCATGCATCACAATCCGGTGCGGGTGCATGTGGCAAATGCCGATATCATCGGGCTTATCGACGAGCGCGCCTTTCAATCGCTGCTGCGCGAGTACAACGACACTGCTGCGCACGTGTTTTTCGGTCATTGCCACTACACGCTGAGCGGGGCGGTTTCCGGCGTGCCCTATTCAGCGCCGCGCTCGACCAACCATGTCTGCTGGCCGGATTTTTCAGGCCAGATCAACCGGATGGGCTATGGCGATCTGGCGCCCAACTACAATGTCTGTTTCCTGGGCGACAACAGCACGGTGGTTCACTCGATCGATTTCCTCGAAGCCGAGAACCTCAAGTGGAAGATCTACGAGGATCTTGAATTTTCCTGACGCAGGCGCCCAGGACTGAAGACGGCACGTGCCGCTACGGTTTGTGTTCCGGCGGGAATTCGACTGGCCCGCCCTGGGCCTCCCAGGTCGAGAAACCTTCCTTCAGGTGAGCTGCTTCAAAACCCATATCGTTGAGGGTTGCCGTGGTCAGCGCCGAGCGCCAGCCCGAGGCGCAATGGAAGACGAATTTCTTGTCCTGTCCGAAAACCTCCTTGTAGTAGGGGCTTTGCGGATCGACCCAGAACTCGACCATGCCGCGCGGGCAATGGAAACTGCCGGGTATGTAGCCCGAGCGCTGCCGTTCGCGAACATCACGCAGATCGACAATGACCACATCCGGATCATCGACCATCGCGATCGCGGCGGCTGTTTCAATCTCTTCGATCCGTGCGCGCGCTGCGGCAACGAGGTCTGCGACGGGGGTGATTGTCCTTGCCATGAGCTGGTATATCCAAACTGCGATCTGTCTCACATCCATGATTGACGCATCCTGAGGCTTGGTTCAACACTTGTTCGGCCAGACGCTGTTTCCAGCGTGAAACAGCCTGGCAATTTCGGCAATCGGGACCTGCAGCCATGCCACATTCAACGTCGTTATCGCTGTGGGACGAGACCGCTGCAGAAGCTGACCTTGTGGCTCCCCTGACAACGGATGTGGTGACCGATATCGCCGTGGTCGGCGGCGGGTTCACCGGCCTGTCAACCGCGCTGCATGCTGCATCGAGGGGGCTCGACGTCTGTGTTCTGGAAGCCAGGCAGATCGGCCATGGCGGGTCGGGGCGCAATGTCGGCCTGGTCAATGCCGGGCTGTGGTTGCCGCCGCAGGATGTGCGGGCGCATTTCGGTGAGGAGCGCGGCGCCCGTCTGGTGGAGGTGCTTGGCAACGGCCCCGACTACGTGATGTCGCTGATCGAAAAGCACCAGATCCGCTGTGAACTGACCCGGACAGGCACCATCCACGCCGCGCATTCGCCAAGCGGCTACAGGGATCTGGCGCGGCGTGCGGAAGAGTGGCGCCGGCTGGGTGCCCCGGTCTCGCTGCTGTCGCGAGGGCAGGCCTGCGAAAGGATCGGCTCGGAAGCCTTTCATGGCGGCTTGCTCGACATGCGGGCTGGCACCATCAACCCGATGGGTTATGTCCGCGGGCTGGCGCGCGCGGCCAGGGCAGCCGGCGCACGCATTCACACCGGCGTGCCGGTGACCAGTCTGAGCCGGATCGGGGAGGGCTGGCTACTCCAGACCGCCCACTGCACAGTCACCGCTAGATCGGTGGTTCTTGCCACCAATGCCTATACCGACGGGTTGTGGCCGGGCCTGCGCGACAGTTTTGTGCCGATCAACTATTTCCAGGTCGCCACGGTGCCACTGGGGGAGCGGGTGGATTCGATACTGCCCGAACGGCAGGGGCTTTGGGACACCGGAAAGATCATGTTCTCGCTCAGGCGCGACGCGGCGGACCGGCTCGTCATCGGCTCGATGGGCTCGGTGATCGGTGGCGAAAGCGGACTGTCGGAGCGCTGGGCGGCGCGGCAGCTGAAACGCCTGTTCCCGCAGCTCGGCCCCGTGGCGTTTGAGAAAAGCTGGCATGGACAGATTGCGATGACAGCCGACCATATTCCGCGAATACACCGGCTGGCTGAAGGCCTCTACACGCCGATCGGCTACAATGGCCGCGGTATCGCTCCGGGCACGATTTTCGGTAAAGCGATCGCCGAGTTGCTGGCGGGCGGAGACGAGACGGATCTGCCCCTGCCGGTAACTGGCATGAAGCCGGAATCCCTGCGCGGACTGAAGGCCGGGTTCTTCGGGACCGCCTTTGCAGCCAATCAGATGATCAAGAGCATTTGAGGCCCGGCGATGGCTCCGAATTCTTCCGTGGAATAGTTCTACGTCATCTCGCTGTGGGGCATCGACATGGCCGGAATTTTGTGGTCCCGTCGCAGAAATGCCGAGCTTGGGTGCACGGGATGGCGAGGAGGGCCAGACCGGGTGGCCGTGTTTTCATTGTCGGCGACGGGAGGGGATAATGGGCGTTGTTGTGGGGGTGGTGCTGCCGCTGGGGCTGGCGTTCATCATGTTTTCGCTGGGGTTGGGGCTGACGGTTGCAGACTTTGCGCGGGTCGCGAAGCAACCCTATGCTTTTGTCATCGGCGCGCTCAATCAGGTTGTGCTGCTGCCGATTGTCACTTTCCTTCTGGTGCTCGCCTTTGGACTTGGGCCCGAACTCGCCGTGGGCTTCATGATCCTGGCCTTCTGTCCCGGCGGGGTGACCAGCAATATCCTAACCCGGCTGGCCAGAGGAGATGTGGCGCTGTCGGTGTCGCTGACGGCGGTCATCAGTCTGGCCAGCATGATCACCGTGCCGCCGCTGCTGGCGCTATCGATCGGCTATTTCAGTGGTGCTGCGGCAGAGCCGGTCAATATCGGGGGCATCGCAGTGCAGCTGTTCCTGCTGACGACGGTACCGATCCTGATCGGTTTGACGCTTCACCATCTGGCGCCAGAGCTAACCAATCGCATCGCACCTTTTGTGGCGCAGGTGGCCAACGGTTTGTTCGTCTTCATTGTCGGGCTTGCTGTGGTGGTCAATTGGGATGCGTTTATCACCAATCTGCCGCTGCTGGCGCCGTCGCTGGTGAGCCTGATCGTCCTGCTGCTGGCGATCGGCTATGGCGTGGCGCGGCTGGCCGGCGTGCCGATCACGCAGGTCAAGACGATTGCGGTGGAAACGGGGATCCAGAACTCGACACTTGGGATCACCGTGGCAGCTCTGCTCGGTGGCTATGAGGCAGGGTTTTCGGCCTACGCGCTGCCCGCGGCGGTGTATGGAATTTTGATGTATGCGGTCTCGGCACCGTTTATCCTGTGGCTTCGCAGAATGAAAACGGCCGAGACGGCTGCCGCATAGGAGAATTATCGATGGACAGTTGTGATGTGATCATTGTCGGCGGCGGGCTTGCGGGGCTTGTTGCCGCGGCGGAACTTGCCGACCGGGGGAAGACGGCGATTGTGCTGGACCAGGAGCCCGAGAATTTCCTCGGTGGCCAGGCGTTTTGGTCGCTCGGCGGGTTGTTCCTGGTGGATACGCCGGAACAACGGCGGATGGGGATCAAGGACAGCCGCGAACTGGCATTTAGCGACTGGATGGGGTCTGCCCAGTTTGACCGCAAGGAAGATTATTGGCCGCGCAAATGGGCGGAGGCCTATGTCGATTTTGCTGCCGGCGAGATGCGGCCCTGGCTGCACGAGATGGGCATGCGCTGGTTTCCTGTGGTCGGCTGGGCCGAGCGCGGCGGCTCCTTTGCCGATGGCCACGGCAATTCGGTGCCGCGGTTTCACATCACCTGGGGCGTCGGCCCGGGCACCTTGGAGCCGTTTGAAAAGCGTGTGCGCGCCCATGTGAAGGCGGGACGTATCGAACTGAGGTTCCGGCATCGCTGTTCCCAGATCATCACCGAAAACAATGTTGTCAAAGGCGTGTCCGGCGAGGTTCTGGTCGATGACGTCAAGGAGCGCGGCCAGTCGACCAGCCGTGAGATTGCCGGCGAGTTCGAGCTGCGCGCGCCGAGCGTTCTGGTGACATCGGGCGGTATTGGCGGCAACTTCGATCTGGTGCGCAAGGTCTGGCCGCGCGACCGGCTGGGCGAACCGCCGCGCGAGATGATTGCCGGGGTGCCGGCTCATGTCGACGGCCGGATGATCGCGATCACCGAGGCCGCGGGCGGACGGGTGATCAATGCCGATCGGATGTGGCACTACACCGAAGGCGTGAAGAACTGGAACCCGATCTGGCCCAATCACGGCATCCGCATTCTGCCGGGGCCCTCCTCGATGTGGTTCGATGCGGAAGGCAACCGGCTGAAGCCGCCGTGCCTGCCGGGCTTCGACACGCTTTCGACGCTGCGCGAGATCCTGTCGACCGGCCATGATTATTCCTGGTTCGTGATGACCCAGAAGATCCTGAAGAAGGAAGTGGCGCTGTCTGGTTCGGAGCAGAACCCGGATTTCGCCGCCAAGAGCTGGCTCAAGGTGGTTCAGCAGCGGCTGTTGAACAAGCAGGCGACACCGGCGGTGGAAGCCTTCAAGCAGCATGGCGAGGACTTCATCGTCGCCGATACGCTGGATGAGCTTGTCGCCGGCATGAACCAGAAGGGGGGCGATCTGATCGACCTCGAGAAGCTGCGGGCGCAAATCGTGGCGCGGGACAGCCAGATCGACAATCCTTTCACCAAGGACGCTCAATTGATGGCGGTTCACGCCGCGCGCAACTACCGCGGCGACAAGCTGATGCGGACCGCCAAGCCGCACCGCATTCTTGATGCCGAGAACGGTCCGTTGATCGCGGTGAAGCTGCACATCATCACCCGCAAGACGCTGGGCGGCTTCGAGACCGATCTCAATGGCCAGGTTCTCAATGCGCAGGGCGAGCGGATCGAAGGTCTGTTCGCAGCCGGTGAAGTGAGCGGCTTTGGCGGCGGCGGCTATCATGGCTACAACGCGCTCGAAGGCAGTTTCCTCGGAGGCTGCATCTTCTCGGGCCGGCAGGCGGGCCGAGCCGAGACCATCGCCTAGTTTTGCGCATAGCAGGGCATTGAGACGGGGATTGCGAGCGGTGTCTTTGTCCGGCACGACTCATGCCTGAGGCGGTGCTTGCAGCACGATGCGGGTGTCTGGTTGCTTTTGACAATCCTGGAGCCTTGCATCTGTCCGCCCTGGCGTGACAGGTACAGGTCACAGACCCATCAGGAGACAGGCCATGGCATCCTTCATGCCGGAGATTGAGACCGGTTTCGACCGCGAAGTCATCGAGATCGAGGACCAGCCGATCGAAATGCCGGACGGCTGTCGGCTGTCGGCGCGGATCTGGATGCCGAAGGACGCGGAAGCCGATCCGGTTCCGCTGATCCTGGAGCATCTGCCCTACCGGAAACGCGACGGCACCATTGTGCGTGACAGCATCACTCATCCCTGGATGGCGGGGCAGGGCTATGCCTGTGTCCGCGTCGACATGCGGGGCAACGGTGATTCCGAAGGGGTGATGAGCGATGAATACACGCCGCAGGAACTGCAGGATGCCTGCGATGTCATTGCCTGGGCTGTGGCGCAGCCCTGGTGCTCGGGCACTGCGGGGATGATGGGGATCTCCTGGGGCGGCTTCAACTCGCTGCAGGTCGCGGCGCTCAGGCCACCGGCGCTGAAGGCGATCATCACAATCTGCTCGACCGCCGACAGGTTCGCCGACGACATTCATTTCAAGGGCGGTTGCCTGTTGGGCGAGAATTTCGGCTGGGCGGCGCAGATGCTGTCCTACTCCTCACGGCCGCCGGATCCGCTGCTGATGGGACCGGGCTGGCGCGAATTGTGGCTCAACCGGCTCAGAGAAATGCCGTTTCTGGCGCGGGAGTGGATCTCGCGGCAGACGCGGGATGAGTACTGGAAGCATGGCTCGGTGTGCGAGGATTACAGCGCCATTGAGGCTGCGGTGCTGTCGATCGGTGGCTGGCATGACGGCTACCGCAACACGATTTCGAACCTGGTGGAAAATCTGGACGCGCCGGTGAAGGGAATCGTCGGGCCCTGGATCCACAAATATCCGCATTATGCCGGGCCGGAGCCGCGTATCGGATTTCTGCAGGAAGCCAAGCGCTGGTGGGATCACTGGCTCAAGGGCATCGACAATGGCGCAGAAAATCTGCCCGATTACCGGGCCTGGCTGATGGACAGCATCGCACCGCAGCGCTGGGTGGACGAGCGGCCGGGCCGCTGGATTGCCGAGACCGACTGGCCGTCGGCTGCAATCGATAAGCTTTCGCTTGATCTTGGTGACGGCACGCTCGGGCAGGCCGCGATCAGCACGCCGGTTTCAGTATGTTCACCGCTTGATTGCGGCAGCCAGGGTGGCGAGTATTTTCCCTTTGCCTACGGGCCGGAATTGCCGGACGAGCAGACGCCGGATGATCTGAAATCCGCCTGTTTCGATGGCGAGGCGCTCGGCGAGCCGCTCGACATTGCCGGTGCGCCGAAACTGGTGATCCGCGCCCGAGCCGACAAGCCGCTGGCGCAGCTGGCGGTGCGGCTGTGCGACCTGCGGCCGGATGGAAGCTCGGCGCTGATCAGCATGGGCGTGTTCAACCTGGCGCACCGGATTTCGGCCGAGACGCCGGAGCCGCTCGAGCCCGGAGAGGTGTTCGAGACCACGCTGCCGCTGGATCAGATTGCCTATCGCATTCCGGCCGGGCACCGGTTGCGGATCGCGGTTTCGACCAGCTACTGGCCGTTCATCTGGCCCGCGCCGGAGCACGCGACCGTGACGCTTGAAGGCGGTACGCTGCAGCTTCCGTGCCGCACGGTGCTTGCAGATCAGGATGAATGCAGCTTCGAGAAGCCGGTCGGCGCAGCGCCCTGGCAGCACGAGAACCTGCGGCCGTCGGCATCGACACGAAGCACCGAGACCGATCCTGACACCGGTGTGGTTAGCATTGTTGTTTTCAATGACGCTGGCGAGAACCGCGATCTGGAGCATGGACTGGTTTCCGGCAGTACCACGCGGGAATGCTGGTCGATCCATCCGGACGATCCGTTGTCAGCCAATGCACATATAAGCTGGGAGCAGACAGGCGGGCGCGATCGCTGGTGGACCAAAACCGTGGCGGAGATGGAGATGCGCTGTGACCGTAAGTGGTTCTACATCACCGGAAAACTGGTGGCGACGGAGAACGATGCGGTCATGTTCGAGAAGGAATGGGACGAGAAGATCCCGCGCCGGTTCGTCTGATCCATCCGATCTGTTGTTCAAAGCTCAATAGGGCCATTTTCCCGCGCCGAGGGCGGTGAAGCCGGAGATCATTCGGGTAAAGCTGTCACGGGCACGGGTGACCGAGTGGCGGGCGCGCAGATAGCCGTGGATGAGGCCCTTCTCTTCAAAACAAACCGCCTTGCCGCCGGCCCCGATCAACCGCTTGCAGTATTCTGGCGCGTCGCCCGACAGCGGATCGCACTCGCCGGTGATGACGATTGTCGGCGGCATGCCGGAAAAATCATCGGCGGCAAGGGGTGAGAACGCGGGGTCTTCGTTGGGAGACACGCCGCCGGAGCGCAGGCTGTCGTAATAGAGGACGTCGGCGGTGGTCAGCATGGGGGCCTTGGCATGGGTGACAAAACTGCCCTTGTCGGTGTCTGCGCCAAGCAGCGGGTAGATCAACAGCTGTCCAGCCGGCCGGACGTCGTCGCCCCGGGTGGCCCATGACACGGTTGCGGCCAGATTGCCGCCGGCACTGTCGCCAGAGAGGATCACGGGATGCCCGGCTTCGGCTGCCAGCAGCCGGAACGCGGCCAGCGCATCGTCGAACTGGGCGGGGTGCAGGTGTTCCGGTGCCAGGCGGTAATCGACGGCGGTGACCCTGTAGCCGGTGCGGTCGCAGAATTCGGCGCAGATGCTGTCATGGCTTTCCAGCCCGCCGAGGATGAAGCCGCCACCATGCAGATAGAGGATGCTTGCCTCGGGCTCGCGGGCTCGCGGCAGGTATTCGCGCACGGGAATGGGACCACCCGGGCCGGAGATGGAAAAATCCCGTACCGTGACGCCCGCCGGCCTGCCGGTGTCGAAGGCACTGCACAATGCGTCGTAGACATCCCGCTTGCCGTGATGATCGAGATTGCCGGCGTCTTCAGGATAGAAGGCGGCCGACTTGTCGATGAAGGCCCAGGTCTCGTCATCCAGTAATGTGTCATAAGGGGCAGGGCGCACGGGCAGGTCCTCAATCTTGGTCGGTGATGTTGACGCCCATGCAATCGCGAGGCACAGCTTCTGTCAAACTGGAAACGCATCATGACATGGAAATTGGGACACGAGATCAAGGCAATCCTGTTCGACAAGGACGGCACGCTGATCGATTTTGACAAGACCTGGGCGGAAACCAACCGTAAGGGGGCGGTGATTGCCGCGGACGGCGATGCGGCGCTGGCCGATGCGCTGCTTGTCGCCTGCGGGATGGATCCCGTGACCGGCAAGACCCGGGCCGACAGCATGTTTGCTGCCGCCAATGCCAGCGAGATTGCGGCGCACATGGTGGCGCATGGAAGCCCGTTCGAGCCGGAAGAGCTGATGCGCAGGCTCGACAAGACCTTTGTCGAAGGCGCCGAGAAGCCGTGGCCGATCTGCGACCTGAAAGCGCTGATGCAAGAGCTGGCCGGCGCCGGGCTGGCGGTGGGTATTGCCTCGAGTGACGGGGAAGACAGCATTCGCCGCACCGTCGAGGTGCTTGAGCTGTCGTCCGAGATCGACTTCATCGCAGGCTATGACAGCGGTCACGGCCCGAAACCCGAACCGGGCATGCTGCTGGCCTTTGCGGCCCATCTGGGAGTGAAACCTTCGGAGATCGCCATGGTTGGTGACAACAACCACGACATGGAGCTGGCCCGCGCTGCGGCTGCCGGGGCTGCCATCGGCGTGTTGTCGGGGACCGGGACGCGCCAGACGCTGGAGGAACTGGCCGATGTTCTGATCGGATCGGTGGCGGATCTGCCTGCGATGGTGGCCGCGCGATAATCTGCGCGGCCAATTCTGTCAGATGTCGCGGTTTTCCAAGAGATTGGTGAGCCAGTCGGGGTCCATTTCCGGAACCGAAGACAGAAGCAGCTTGGTGTAGTCGGGAAAGGGCGGTGACAGGATCTCGCTCTTCAATCCCTGCTCGACAACCTTGCCTTCGAACATCACCACGATCTCGTCGGAAATCGCCTTCACCGTGGCGATGTCATGGGTGATGAAGAGATAGGTGATGTTGTATTTCTTCTGCAGCCGCAACAAAAGCTGAAGGATGCCTTCCTGGACGATCTGGTCGAGCGCGGAGGTGACTTCATCACAGATGATGACGTCGGGCCGTGCAGCCAGCGCCCGGGCGATACAGATGCGCTGCTTCTGGCCGCCGGAGAGTTCGGACGGCAGCCGGTCCATGAATGTCTCGTCGAGCTCGATCATGTCGAGCAGCTCGAGGATGCGTTCCTCGCGCTCCTTGCCCTTGAGGCCGAGATAGAATTCCAGCGGCCGGCCGATGATGTCCTCGACGGTCTGACGCGGGTTCATCGCCGTGTCGGCCATCTGGTAGATCATCTGGATGCGCTGCAGCTGATCCTTGCTGCGGTCCTTCAGAGCGGCCGGCAGAACCTCGCCATTGAAGGTGACGGTGCCGCTCAGCGGCGGCAGCAGGCCGGTCATCACCCGTGCGGTGGTCGACTTGCCGGATCCGGATTCTCCGACCACCGCGACGGTGCGTCCGCGCGGCAGCTTGATCGAGACGTCGTGCAGCACCTTGAGCGGGCCGTAGGCGGCGTCGATATTGTCGATCGACAGAACGATGTCGTCGCCCTTGACCTCTGGCTTTTCCAGCGCCCGGACTGACCAGAGCGACTTGGTATAGGGCTGTTCCGGCCTGGTCAGCATCTGGCGCGTCGGCGCCTCTTCGACTTCTTCGCCATAGCGCAGCACCTGGATGAAATCGGCCATCTGGGCCACGACCGCCAGGTCATGGGTGATGTAGATCGCGGCGGTGTTGAACTCCTCGACGATCTTGCGCATCGAGGCGAGCACCTCGACCTGGGTGGTGACATCGAGCGCGGTGGTCGGCTCGTCGAAGATGATCAGATCAGGGCGCGGCGACATGGCCATGGCGGTCATCACCCGCTGCAGCTGTCCGCCGGAGACCTGGTGCGGGTAGCGGTTGCCGATGGTTTCGGGATCGGGCAGTTGCAAGGCCCGGAACAGCTCGACCGCATCGGCGCGCGATTCCGCATCGGGCCGGACACCACGCCGTGTTGCGGCTTCGACGGTCTGGTCGATCAGCCGGTGCGCCGGGTTGAACGAGGCCGCGGCGGATTGCGCCACATAGGCAATCCGGGTGCCCCAGAGCTGGCGTTTCTGGCGGTCGCTGGCTTTCGCCAGATCGATGCCGTCGAACATGATCGAGCCGCCGCTGAGTTTGCAGCCGGGCTGGGTGTAGCCCATGGCGGCCTTGCCGAGTGTTGATTTGCCCGCGCCGGATTCCCCGATCAGGCCCATGATCTCGCCACGGCGCAGCGTCAGGTCGACGCCCTTAATGATCGGGTGCCATTGCTCGTCGGAATAGCCGTCGATGCGGATGTCGCGCATCTTGAGCAAGATGTCGTGGTTGGCCTCGGGTCTGTGGTCGGTAGGGTCGGTCATTCGCGAAGCCCGCTGGTTTTCTGCAGGAACCAGTCAACGATGAAGTTGACGGCCACGGTCAGCAGCGCAATGGCGGCTGCCGGCAGCAGTGGCGTGATCGCTGCGGTGATGTCGTATTTGGCGAACTGGATCAGCGAGGCATTGGCGCGCACCATCGAGCCCCAGTCGGCGGTGGGCGGCTGGATGCCGACGCCGAGGAACGACAGGGCGGCAATGGTGAGAAACACGAAGCAGAACCTGAGGCCGAATTCGGCCACCAGCGGCGGCATGATGTTGGGCAGAATCTCGCGGCGCATGATCCAGCCGAGGCCTTCGCCGCGCAATCTCGCCGCTTCGACATAGTCCATCACCGCGACATTGACCGCCACGGAACGGGTCAGCCGGAAGACGCGGGTGGAATCGAGCACCGCAATGATGATGATCAGGCTGGTGACGGTGGAACCGAAGATCGACAGCAGCATCAGCGCAAAGATCAGGCTCGGGATCGCCATCAGCACATCGACGAAACGGCTCAGGGCCTGGTCGAGCCAAGAGCGGTTGATGGCAGCCACCAGGCCCAGACCACCGCCGATGAGGAACGACAGGAAGGTTGTCGCCAGCGCGATGCCCATGGTGTTGCGAGCGCCGTAGATAAGCCGCGTGAGAACATCGCGGCCGATCTGGTCGGTTCCGAAAACGAACTCGTCGCTCCAGGGAGCAAAGGGAACCGGATGGATTTCAGCCTCGCCATAGTGCGCAAGCACATCTGCGAAGATGGCCACCAGGATATAGAGCGAGACGACGATCATGCCGAACCAGGCGCTTGGCGGCGCGGACTTCATGAGCAGGACAAATCGCTCCCAAGCGGTGCGGCGCTTGCGGACTGCGCCAACTTCGGCGGCGGCGGCGTAGGTTTCAGGTTGCTCGCTCATCTCGGGTGCAACAATCGCGGGTTGGTGATGATGCCGATGATGTCGGCGGTCAGGTTCAGGAGAATGTAGGTGGCTGCGAAAATCAGCGCGCAGGCCTGAACCACGGGGATGTCGCGGCTGGTGACCGCATCGACCATCAGCTGGCCGATGCCGGGATAGACGAAGACCACTTCGACGACGACCACGCCGACGACCAGATAGGCCAGGTTGAAGGCGATGACGGTGGCGATCGGCGCCCAGGCATTGGGCAGCGCGTGCTTGAGAATGATCTGTGACCGTGAGGCGCCCTTGAGCCGGGCCATTTCGATATAGGGGCTGGCGAGCAGGTTGATGATCGCTGCACGGGTCATGCGCATCATGTGCGCGACAATCACCAAGGTCAGCGTCAGAGCGGGCAGCGCCACGCGGTAGAGCCGTTCGCCCAGAGCGGTTGTGGCATCAATGTTGGCGAGCGACGGAAACACCGGCCAGAGCGAGGCAAAGAACAGGATCAGGATATAGGCGACGAAGAATTCGGGCGTGGAGATTGTCGTCAGCGTTGCCGCGTTGACCACGCGGTCGTATGCGGTGTTGCGGTAGAGCGCGGCCGTCAGCCCGAGGAACAGGGCCAGGGGCACGGCTATCAGGGCCGTGACGCCTGCCAGAAACAAGGTGTTCCACAGGCGTGGCATGACCAGGTCGACGACCTGGCGGGATCGGTCCTGGCCGGACGCGTTGCGGCCTGAAAACGAGGTGCCGAGGTCGCCCTGCAGCACCGAGCCGACCCATTCGAAATAGCGGACCGGGGCGGGCTTGTCCAAGCCCAGTTCCTTGCGGAACGCGGCCACGGTGTCCTCGGTGGCAGCCTGTCCAAGTACGGCTTCACTGAAGTCGCCCGGCAGCATCGAGATCGAACTGAAAATGATCGCCGAGACAACGAAGAGGGTGGCAATGCCCAGCCCGAGTCGCTTCAAGATAGTCGACAGCACCGCATTCAAGTGCGCGTTCCTTCCCCAGATTTTCCGATGGTCTTGGCGCCATCTGATCAAGTGCCGGCTGTTGAGAACGTTACAGCTTCTGACACTGGTTTTCATTGTTGACCAGTTGGGCCGGGTTTGTAAACTGGCTTCGTGAATAATACAAATTATGTGGAACAGGACATTTTGTGGCCCGTATCCGGCTGTCGTCAATGAGGTTGCGCCATGGTCGAGTGGCAGCTGGATATAATGATAAGTTGCGCATTGCCCTTACATTTTCGGGGGCTGCGGTCTAAAACCTGATGGTATCATTTCATGCGGGCGGCGAGCCATCCATCGCCGCCTCAAAAGAGAGCAATGACTTGCGGCGCTGAGTGCAAATCAACGCCGCCAATCAATAACAATCTGGGAAACACAACGGAGAAGACCATGAAAGACGAATATTTGAAGAAGCAGGCACGCTGGCTCAGCGAAGGCCAGATCGGCCGCCGCCAATTTATCAAGACCGCAATCGCTGCCGGCCTGACCGTACCTTCGGCGCTGACGCTGGCAACGGACGTGCTCGCCGCGACCCCGAAAAAGGGCGGCAAGGCCCGTATTGGTTCGTCCTATGGCTCGACCACGGATGCGCTTGATCCCGGCACGTCGGAAAACGGCATGTCGCAGGCAATCAACTATGCGCGCGGAAACCATCTCACAGAGATCGACAATGACGGAAATCTGATCGCTGAACTTGCTGAAAGCTACGAGCCGTCGAATGGCGCCAAGACCTGGATTTTCAATCTCCGCAAGGGCGTGGAATTCCACAACGGCAAGACCATGACTGCCGACGATGTCATCGCGACATTCAACTATCACCGCGATGAGAATTCCAAGTCCGCTGCCAAGGGCCTGCTTTCCGCGGTCACCGACATCAAGAAGGACGGCGACAACCGGGTGATCTTCGAACTTGAAGGCGGCAATGCCGACTTCCCGTATATCGCTTCCGATTATCACATTATGATCATGCCATCGGTTGACGGCATGATCGAGGATGCCAACAGCCCGATTGGCACGGGTGGCTACATCATCGAGAGCTACGAGGCTGGCGTGCGCACCCTGATGAAGCGCAACCCGAACTTCTTCAAGGAAGGCCGGGCGCATTTCGATGAAGTCGAGTTCATCACGCTTGCTGACACCACAGCACGACAGAATGCCATCATGAACGGCGACGTCGACTTCATCGACAATGTCGACCCGAAGACGGTGGCCCTGCTGGGACGGGTGCCGACGCTCGAAATTCTCAAGACCACCGGTACGCAGCATTACACATTCCCGATGCGGGTCAATGCGGCTCCTTTTGACAATTACGATCTGCGCATGGCGCTCAAATATGCGATCAAGCGTCAGGAGCTTGTCGACAAGATCCTGCTTGGCCATGGTGAGGCCGGCAATGACGTTCCGGTCAATGCCTCGATGCCGTTCTTGAATACCGAACTTCCGGTGCATGAGTTCGACGCCGAAAAGGCTGCTGAACACTACAAGAAGTCGGGCCACTCCGGTGCGATCCAGCTGTCTGTTTCGGATGCGGCTTTCCCAGGCGCGGTTGATGCGGCGCAGCTCATCGCGGCCTCGGCGAAGGAAGCCGGGATCGAGATCGAGCTCATCCGCGAGCCAAGCGACGGTTACTGGTCCAATGTCTGGAACAAGAAGCCGTGGAGCGCCTGTTACTGGAGCGGTCGTCCGACCCAGGACTGGATGTATTCATCTGCCTACACCGCCGATACGGAATGGAACGACACCGCCTGGAAGACCGGCGAATCTGCGGACAAGTTCAACGAGCTGGTGATAGCTGCGCGGTCGGAGACCGACGACGACAAGCGCAAGGAGCAGTATTGGGAAGCCCAGCGGCTGCTGCAGGATGATGGCGGAGCGATCGTCAGCATGTGGGCCAGCTTCATCCATGCCCACGGCAAGGATCTGGTTCATGACGAGCAGGTTGCAGCCAACTGGCAGGCCGACGGCGGCAAGGTTGCTGAGCGTTGGTGGTTCGCCTGATATCAGGCAGCACATGAAAGCAATTCGGCCGCGGAGTGATCCGCGGCCGTTTTCGTTTGCGTGTCTGGTCTAGAGCGTCGCATTCATCGAAAGACGCTCTAATGCTCGCGGATGGTGTCGCGGTCTTGCGGTGACGCGGGGATGGGAAACACCACATCGTAGAGCCAGTTGAAGACGAAGGCGTAGACCAGGTAGAAAACCGCAAACGAGATATCCATCACGAAGGCTTCGATCAGGCCGACGCCGAGATACCAGGCAATGAAGGGCAGCAGAACCAGCAGCAGCCCGGTTTCAAACAGGACTGCATGGAAGACGCGCAATGCGACCGTCTTTTTCACGCTGCCGGTCACGCGCAACAGCGCATGGTCAAAGATGAGATTGTAAAGGTAGTTCCAGCCGGTTGCGATGCTGGCGCTGACCACCGAGACAATTCCGATGTCACCAAGTGGCCGGGAAAAGATCCAGGCACCGAGCGGGATCACGATAAACAGCGCAATGATCTCGAAGCTCAGCGCATGCCGCAGTCTGTCTTTGGTGGTTCGCACAGGACACCCCGTTCAATTGCCGGGTCGTCCCGGCGATGTTTCCCTGGTGGGGAGGTCGTCCTCGCTTGCCTTCTCATGTAGGCGTTTGCGCAGGCAGCGCAAGGCCATTTACCGATCCAGCCGTACTCGACCGGTGCAGCTGCAGTCGATGCTGGGATGTTTCAATCGCACCGATATCTGCCGGTGTTCGAGCGCCGGTCGTCTGGTTACGCATTTCAATTCAATGGCTTCTACCGGGTTCCGGTCAAACTGATTCAGTTTTGCAACGCGGTTTCCGGCTGTCCGGCAAAGGAGCGAACGGTCTTGAGCGCGCCTTCGAGCTGGTCGCCTTTCTCGTCGGCGAGGGCGGCTTCGCGCAGCAATTTACACCAATGAGCAGCATCCTCACGGCCTGCAAGCAGCGCCACGCCGTCCATCACCCGATCGAATTTCGACAGGCCGCGGGCATGGGTGTCGGAATAGCCCTTGACCAGGCGGCGGTTGCGCAAGGCCTCGACGCCGAGCGCATAGTCTACCTTGCGGTAGCTCAGCGCCTGTTCCAGCCAGCGTTCCATGTGCTCTTTCTCGATCGCATGGCGCAGGGTTCCGCGGCGGTACTTGCGAAGCCCGCCGAGAATGTAGAGCTGCGCGAAGGGCAGCAGCCGGTCGGTGCGCAACCGGCGCCCCTTGTTGACCATCCTGTCGATCAGCCGCATCGATTTTTCACTCGCCGACAGCCGGCGGCCGAGCCTCGCGGGCATCATGCCGACCACTTCCTCGGCGCGCGGATGCATGAACTCGGTGAGCTTCATCTGGGTGCCCTGGGCAGGCGAAATCTCGTTGCGGACGCGGGCAAAGCGGCTGCCGCGGGTCTTCAGGTCGGCGACGCGGAACACGTCGTCATAGGCCATGGCCTTGGCGATGTATTTGGCGGCTTCCAGGGTCAGCTCATGGTTCTTTGCGGGGTCATCGTGGCTGAGGATCTGGTCAAGCCGGTCGAGATACTCGGCGCCGTAATCGAGATCCTGGAAGTCGACGACGGCGCGCAGACCGGTCAGGGCCATGTCACGAACGGCGGCGGGCAGGGCGGCTGCCCTTGCTTCGAGCGCCTGCCATTTCTCGACCAGGTGTCGCGGGCCTTTCGGAGTGTTGTCCGGAACCTGTTTCGCCAGTCCCGAACCCGGGCGCTCGATCCAGCCGCCGGCGGCACCTTCAAACCCGGCGGCAAAGGCGCGCAGGCTGGCTTCAACGCCCCGGCCGGAGGCCTTGATGGCGGCTTCGAAACTCTCGCGCTCGAACGGCAGTGCGCCGGAGCCTGCGAGGGCGCCGAACAGGCTTGCCGAGATCATCGATCCGGCATCGACTGCCATCTTTTCCATGTCGAAAGCGATGAAGCGCTGGGCGGCGATTTCCGCAGCCGCGATCACTTCCTCCGAGTCAGCGATGCCATCTCCGGGCACCATCTTCTCGGAGACGGCGAGCGCGCGATGCGACGAGGCAATCAGGGTGGTACGGTCCGGGGTGACGAAGCCGCGCATGATTGCACGTCCGGCCTCCATCATTTCGGCTGCCACCAGAATATCGACGTCGCCAGCGGCCGGCAGCAGCGAGAACACCGGCTTGCGTTCGCTGGCGGGGGCCATCTCCATATAATAGATGGTGGCGCCGGTACGCTGGGCGACGCCAGCCACGGAGGTTGCCTGGACGACATAGCCGTTGCGGTGGGCGCAGTCCTCGACCCAATTGGTCAGCACGCCGCCGCCCTGGCCGCCGACGGCCATGATTGCGATCTTGATGATCTGGTCCAGCGCCAGGTCAGGCTGCCTGGGCTGCAGTTCGGTGAGTGTGGTGGTTGCCATGTGATCAGGTCCGGGCGAATTCGATGCGGGTGCTGGAGCGGCGATTTTGAAGCCATGCGATGGTCTTGCTTCTCAGGCTGCCGATCTTGCGTTCGAGCCAACCGGGATTGTGCACAACTTCAGCGCGGAAGAAGGACGGGCACAGCACGGCTGCATCGGCCACTTCGCCGCAATTGCCGCAACCGACGCAGCTCTGGTCGATGCTGGCGACCGGGTCGTCGCGGAGCGGATCGTCGAGTTTCTTCAGCGACAGCGAAGGGCAGCCCGACAGGCGGATGCAGGCGTGATCGCCGGTGCAGACGTCTTCGTCGATGCCGAAACGCGGCTTTTCAACCCGGCGGCCTTCCTTGATCGCCTTGTTCATCAAGGGCTTTTCGCGGCGCTGCTTGTTGAGCATGCATTCCGAGGAAGCGACGATGACCTTGGGGCCGACATGGTCAGTGGTCAGTGCCTCCTTCAGGATCTCGCGCATCTTGGGCACGTCATAGGTGCGGTCGAGCTGGCGCACCCACTTGACGCCGACGCCCTTGACCGCATCGGCGATCGGGTGGCCGGTCGCCTTGGTCGGATTGTCGGCGCGCGAGGACAGCACGTCCTGTCCGCCGGTGGCGGCGGAGTAGAAATTGTCGACAATGACGATCACGCCGTCGGACTTGTTGTAGACGGCGTTGCCGATCGAGGACGACAACCCGTTGTGCCAGAAACCACCGTCGCCGAGAATCGAGATCGAGCGTTTTTCGCCGCCGCCATCAAAGGCCGCGTTGGAGGCCGGACCGAGGCCGTAGCCCATGGTCGAACCGCCAATTTCAAACGGTGGCAGGGTGGCAAACAGATGGCAGCCGATGTCGCCGGCGATCTGGTGCTTGCCGAATTCCTGTTCGGTCAGCTTGATGGCTGCAAAGATCGGCCGTTCCGGGCAGCCGGTGCAGAATCCTGGCGGACGGATCGGCACGGTCTTGGAGAGGTCGGGCAGGGCAGGCTTTTCCTCGGAGTTGGGCGCGCGCAGGCGAGCCGGTAACAACTCCGGAGCGGCTTTCTTCAAGAAGGCCTCAAGCCCGTCAAGCATGACCTGGCCGGTGTATTCGCCTGCCATCGGCAGCATGTCCTTGCCGTGCAGGCTGATGCTGCGACCGGACTTGTAAAGAGCTGCGCCGAGCGCCTGTTCGATGAATTCGGGCTGGCCTTCCTCGACCACCAGGACAGACGACTTGCCTTCGCAGAATTCGAGGAATTCGTCATTGACCAGCGGGTAAGTGACGTTGAGCACGTAGAGCGGGATGTCGGTCTCGCCGTGGATGTCGGCCAGGCCAAGGCGTTGCAGCGCGCGGATGACGCCATTGTACATGCCGCCCTGCAGAACGATGCCGACCGGTGCCTCCTTCGGGCCGAACATCTCGTTGAGCTTGTTCTCGACGATGTATTTCTGCGCTGCCGGCCAGCGGTTGTTGATCTTGTCGTGTTCCTGCAGATAGGACATCGGCGGCAGCACGACACGGGCGTAGTCGCTGCGCGGCGTGGCCAGCGCATCCTTGACCGTAAAGGGCGGGCGCTTGTTGTCCTTGGCCTCGAAGCTGCCGGTCACATGACACGAGCGGATCCGCACCATCAGCATCACCGGGGTGTTGGATGCTTCCGACAGCTCGAAGCCCTGATGCACCGATTGCACGATCGAAGGCAGGTTGGGGCGGGGATCGAGCAGCCACATCTGCGATTTCATCGCGAATGCGTGGCTGCGCTCCTGCATGATCGAGGAGCCTTCGCCGTAGTCCTCGCCGATGATCACCAGTGCCCCGCCGGTCACGCCGGAAGACGACAGGTTGGCGAGCGCATCGGAGGCGACATTGACGCCGACGGGACCCTTGAAGGTGACGGCGCCGCGGATCGGGTAATGCACCGACGCTGCAAGCATGGCCGCGGCGGCGGCTTCCGAGGCGTTGGCCTCGTAGCGCACGCCCAGTTCGGTGAGGATCTCCTCGGCATCGGCAAGCACGTCCATCAGATGGCTGATCGGCGCGCCCTGGTAGCCGCCGACATAGCCGACACCGGCTTCCAGTAGTGCTTTGGTCAGCGCCAGAATGCCCTCGCCGGAAAAGGTCTCGCCTTCTCCGACCTTCAGTTTCTGGACTTCCTTGGCAAATGAACGTTCAGCCATCTGATACCTCTAACTGCTTGACTGCTGAGCCGGCCTTACTTGGCCGGTTCGGTGTTGGACCAGAGAACGGGACCGCCGTCTTTTTCATAGGCCATGCCCTTCGGAAACGAGATCGCCTCCATCTGCAGGCCCCAGGGGGCGAAGAAATACAGCACCGACTGACCGGCGGCCGGGCCTTCATTGACAGGGAACGGGCCCATCAGCGTGCGGATGCCCTTGTCCTTGAAATAGGCGGCAGCGGCGTCGATGTCGTCGACATAAAACCCGATATGGTGTCCGCCAATGTCGCTGTTGCGCGGCCGCACAGTCTGCTGGTCGGGCGCATCGTAGGAAAACAGCTCGATGTTGCTGCCGAAACCGCAGCGCATCAGCGTAATCTGGTTGACCACGGCGCGCGGATCGACGTCGAGCAGGTCCTGCATGAAGGTGCCGGTATCATCCCGGAAGGGGCCAAAGGAAGTGGCCTTCTCGCAGCCCAACACGTCGGAGAAGAAGGTTTCGGCCTCGTTGATATCCGGCACGGTCAGGCCGATGTGATTGACACCCCTGACGCCTGGCAGTGTCTCGGCCTTGGCGGGGAGGGCGCCAAGGGTCACGGCAAGGGCAGCTATGGCTAGAATGCTGTGTTTCATTGGTCTTCTCCTGATGCTTCGGTCCGGGTGAGGTTGGTATGCAATGGGCTTCAGACTGTCAGAAATCGTGCTTGCGAATGTTCTTGAGCACCTTCTGGAGCGTGGTCACGAAAGCCTGGCGCTCTTCGTCAGGGATATCCTTGAACATCTGGGCGTAGCTCTGCGCCATCGACGGCCAAAGCTGGTCAAGCGCTGCGCGGCCAGTATCGGTGATGCCGATGCGGGTGACACGGCTGTCATTCGGATCGGACTCGCGTCGGACCATATTGTCCGAAGCCAGCTGATCGAGCGCGCGGCTCAGCGTCGATTGTTCGACAACGGCGTAGACTGCCAACTCGCTGATCGGCAGCGCGTCGATGACCGAAAGCACGGCAAGCGCGCGCATCTTGGGTGTCGTCAGCCCGAGTTCCGTCATCTCCTGCCGCAGGTCCGCATTGTAGCGGCCCATGATGCGGTTCATCAGATAGGGGGCGAAATTGGACAGGCCGATTTCGCCAAGCCGCGGCAAGGGCTCGGATTTTGCTGTTTCTGGTTTCCTGGTCTCGTTCATCCGCCCAACCTTTTTGCCAACAGCATGCCGGAACCGCCGCCAAGCCCCGGTCCGGGGTGGGTGGAGGCGCCGATGTGATGCAGGTTCTCGATCGCTGTCGTGTTGTTCTTGCTGTGCGCGAAGGGACGCCAGATGAAGAACTGGTCCACCGCACAGGAGCCGCCATAGGGATCGCCGCCGACGAGATTGATGTTCATGGTTTCCAGATCCACCGGCGAATAGGCCTTGCGGGCAAGCACGCTGTCGGCAAAGCCTTCGATATGATTGGCGAGGATCGCCTCGATGCGGTCGGCGAAGGCCTCGCGGGTGGCTTCACTCCAGACGCCGCCGGTTTCGATTTCACCAGCTGCGTCGCCCTTGACGGTACGCGGTGCATCCGGGATCTGCAGCCAGAGGATGGACTTGCCGTCCGGGCAGCGAGAGGGATCGAGACGGTGCGGCTGGCCGACACAGATGGTCGGTGTTGCCGGCAGCATGCCGCGCTCGGCCTCGTTGGAGGATTTCGAGACGGAATCGATGCTGTCAGCGAGATGGATGAGGGCGACGTCTTCTAGCCCGTCGGTCTTCCACCGGATCGGGCCATCAATGGCGTAGTGCAGCTGGAAATTGCCGCGGCCGTGGCGGAACTCATTAAGGCCGGAGGTGACCTCTTCGGGAAGTTTCGCGGTCTCGTCGCGCAGCAGCCGGTTGTAGAGCTGTCCCGGTGCCACCGAGCAGATCACGTGGGAAGCGGTGATCTCGCTGCCATCGGCAAGCCTGACACCGGCGGCCTTGCCATCGCGAAGGATAATCCGGTCGACATCGGCGCCCGTGCGCAATTCGCCGCCATTGGCCTCGATCAGGCCCTTGAAAGCAGCGACGGCCTGGCTGGCGCCGCCCTTGACCACAGGTGCGCCAGCGGCCTCCAGCGCAAAGGCGATGACCTTGCCCATCTGGCTGCCATAGGCCGATTCCGTGGTCAGGCCGGTGTGCAAGGCCCAGGGTGCCCAGAGGGCCTGGACAAGCTCCGACCGGTAGGAGCTCTCGAGCCAGGCGCGAATCGGGCGCAAGGCTTCCCCCATCCAGGCGGCGAGGCCGCGAAGCCCGCGTTTCCAAGCCTGACTGATCATCAGCTTGGCCGTGGGCCAGCTCCACAATTCGCCGCCGAGCAGCGCGAACAGGAAAGGCGCATCGGCTTCGATCGCTTCGACGTCCGTCTTGTGGCGGTCGCCGTCGCCAACGGAAATCGCATTGAACGTCTTGACGTTGGCGGCACGGTCCGTTGTCAGCACCAGCGACGAGCCGTCGGGCCTCAGAACCGCTGTCGGGTGCGGTGTGTGACAGAATTCCAGCCCATGCCGCGCCAAATCAGCTCCGAGCTCGGCATGGGCGGGAGAGGTCAGAAACAGCACGAAGGTGGCTGCCATGACGTCATGGTGGAAACCGGGCAGGGTGATTTCCTCGGTGCGCATGCAGCCGCCGTAGCGGTCCTCACGCTCGAGCACCAGCACACGCTTGCCTTTTGAGGAAAGCATGGCCGTGGCAACGAGTGAATTGATCCCGCTGCCGACGATGATGTGGTCATAATCTGCCATTGTCCCGGTCTCCGGCGTCGACGCGCTTTAACCGCGTGCGACCAGCGCCATGGCGCGGATCGGACTGCCCGTGCCCTTGACGATTTTCAGCGGCGCCGCGATCAGGATCGCGCCCTTGGGCGGCAGCTTGTCGAGATTGGCAAGCGAGGCGAGACCGTATTTGTTGGCCGCGTGCAGCAGATTGTGCGCCGGGTAGGGCGGCTCCATGCCGCCGGCCTGGCCGGCGTCGGTGCCGATGCACTGGTTGCCCCAGCCGATCACGCCTTTGGACAGGATGTACTCGATGCAATCGACGGTCGGTCCGGGCGAGTGCGGGCCGGTTTCGTCGGCATTGAGGTAGGCCGCCTCGTCACCGGCGCGGGAATCCCAGTCGGAGCGCATGACGACCCACTCGCCGGCCTTGATTTCGCCGTGCTCGGCCTCCCATTCCTTGACGCGGGCTGCATCGAGCAGGAAGTCGGGGTTTTCAGCGACTTCAGCGGAGCAGTCGATCACATTGACCGGAGCGACAAAATTCTGCGGCGGAATGGAATCGGTGTAGCCATCGGCATAGTCCTTGCCGGTGATCCAGTGATGCGGCGCGTCGAAGTGGGTGCCGGAATGCTCGCCGAGCTTGAGCCAGTTCCAGGCAAAGAAGGGACCGTCACTGTCATATTCGGAGATCTTGTGGATCTCGATCTTGGGTGTGTTCTTGGCGAAATCCTCGGGCAATTGAAGCAGTGGCGTGTCGGGCCCCAGCGAACCGGAGAGGTCGACCACCTCGACTTTTCCCTCAATCAGCATTCCGGCAAGATTGCCGAGCGTTTCTGCAGCGTTCATGTGTGACTCTCCCCTGACAGGCGTTTTTTGGCTTCAGTTGCCTCCGGTCGATGATCAGCGCGAAAGGCGATCTTTGCGACTGCAACAAATAGATGCTAGACAGAATAATATGCATTTGCAATTATAAATCTCGAATGGGGATCGGGCGCAGTGCAAAACGAATTTGATGCGATCATTGTTGGTTCCGGTGTGAACAGTCTCGCCTGCGCCGTCCATCTGGGCGCAAAGGGCTGGCGGGTTGCCGTTTACGAGCAGGCCGGGACTGCCGGAGGCGCCGTCAAGACGCTGGAATTGACCGAGCCGGGCTTCCGTCATGACTGGGCGGCGATGAACCTGAGCATGTTTGCCGGATCCGGATTTTTCAAGGAACACGCAGAGGCACTGACTGCGCAGGGACTTGAGTTTGTTCCGGCTTCCCATTGTTTTGCCAGTGTTTTCGACGACGGCAAATGGTTTGGCGTGAGCACCGGCGAAGGCGAGACACGGGCGCGTATTGCAGCGTTTTCCGAGGCCGACGCGATGGCCTGGGACCGCTTGTGTCAGGAATTCCCCGAAACGGCAGAGCATGTCTTTGGCCTCATGGGCAGTCCCATGCAAACGCATGTACTTTTGAAATTGCTGGCTAAGGTTCTGTACAAGAAAGGTGTCTCCTGGACTGCCGGCCTGATGCGCCTGCTGATCTCGTCGCCGCGCAGTTTCCTGTCGGAAACCTTTGAATCGGATCATGTTCGCGCCACGCTCGCGGCCTGGGGGATGCATCTTGATTTCGCGCCGGATCTGGGTGGCGGTGCGGTGTTTCCCTATCTCGAGGCGATGACCAACCAGAATTTCGGGATGGTCATCGGCAAAGGCGGCGCGGATACAGTGACACGGGCGCTGGTGGCACAGATAGAAACCTCGGGCGGCGAGGTTCATTGCGGCAAGAAGGTCACGCGGGTGATCCGCGAAGGCGCCAGGGCCACAGGTGTCGAGCTTGCAGATGGCACAAGAGTGAGTGCAGCCAAGGCGGTGATTGCCAATGTCGCGCCGCAGGGGATGATGAAGCTGCTCGAAGGCGGCTCGGGCAATAGCGGCTTTGACGCAAAGATGACGAAGTTCGTCCATGCACCGGGCACGATGATGATTCACCTGGCGCTTGACGGCTTGCCGGATTGGAGTGCGAGCGAAGAGCTCAAGTCGTTCGCCTATGTGCATATAGCGCCGTCGCTGGACCAGATGGCCCGCACCTACCAGCAGGCAATGGCCGGGCTTTTGCCGGACGAACCAGTGCTGGTGGTCGGGCAGCCGACCGCAATCGATCCGAGCCGGGCGCCGGAGGGCAAGCATGTGCTCTGGGTTCAGGTGCGCATGGTGCCGGGCGAGATCCGCGGCGATGCAGCCGGCAAGATCGGGGAGACCGACTGGGCCGAGGTCAAGGAGATCTATGCCGAGCGGGCGCTCGATATCATCGAGAAGCATGCGCCGGGGCTCAGAGCCAAGATCATCAGCCGGGCCGTCGTTTCGCCGCTTGATCTTGAAGCCGACAATCCGAACCTTGTTGGTGGCGACCAGGTTGCCGGCAGTCATCACCTTTCACAGAATTTCCTGTTCCGTCCGGCCTTTGGCCACGCCACTGGAAAGACCCCCGTCGACGGTTTGCATCTCACCGGAGCCAGTGTCTGGCCCGGCGCGGGCACCGGAGCGGGTGCAGGCTACATGCTCGCCCGGAAACTGGGCGGGAAATGAACACCCAATAAAAACAGGGAGAACAGCATGAAACAGATTTCGCGTCGCACGGTGCTCAAGGGCACGGCCGCGGCAGTGGCGATCACCGCCTTTGCCGGACCGTCTTTTGCCCAGGGCATCGATGAGCTTGTCATTGCCTATAATGTGAACTTGCCGTCCTGGGATCCGACCGTCGGCCCGTCGGCGGTCAACCCGACCATCCAGGGGATCTACCAGTCGGTGTTCGACCAGTTCATCCTGCAGAAACCCGATCTTTCACCCGCACCCGGCCTGTTGACCGATTGGGGCTGGAACGAGGACAAGACCAAGATCATGATGACGGTGCGCGAAGGCGTGACCTGGCACGACGGTTCGCCATTTACCGCCGAAGACGTGGCCTGGTCGCTGCAGCGCGCAGCTGACGAGACCACCGGCAACCCGATCCAGTTCGTCTGGTCGACGCTGGCCAACATCAAGGCCGAAGGCAACACAGTCACGGCTGACGTCGCCCGCTTCGAGCCGACGATCTTCAAGTGGATGTACTTTCTCACCGGCTACGTGCTGCCCAAGGCTTACTATGAAAAGGTCGGCGCGGAAGGTTTTGAGGCTGCTCCGATCGGCACCGGCCCCTACATGGTCGAAAAATTCGAGCGCAACGCATTTGTGCGGCTGAAGGCCAATCCGAACTACTGGGGCGGCAAGCCTGACTTTGAAACCGTGACCATCAAGTTCGTCACCGACGCCGCGTCGCGCGTGGCCGAGATCGAATCGGGCAATGCGCATGTGACGCTGGAAATGCCCTATGAGGAGTATGACCGTCTCAAGGGCGGTAACGGCATCGTCGGCACCGATGCGCCGATTTCCGATATCGGCATGATCTTCCTCAACGACATCGAAGCAATGCTGGATCCGAATGTGCGCATGGCAGCGGCCATGTCGATCGACAAGCAGTTGATCATCGATCGGCTGCTGTCGGGTTACGGTGTTGCCATCGACACGCTGCAGACGCCGGAATACATCGCGTTCGATGACTCGATCAAGGTTCCCTACGATCCCGAGAAGGCCAAGGAACTGCTGGCGGCTTCGGGCTTCTCGCCGGAAAATCCGGTGAAGTTCAAGATCCAGACGACGCGCGGCTTCAAGCCGAAGGATTACGAGATCATCCAGGCCATCGTCGGTCTGTGGCGCAAGGTGGGCATCGAGGCCGAGATCGAGGTCTACGAGATCGCCAAGCACTACGAGCTGCGTGCGGCCGACCAGCTGGCGCCAGCAGCGTTCTACAACTGGGGCAACTCGGTGGGTGATCCGACGACCTCAACCGGCTTTGCCATGTTTGGCCCGACACCGCACTCGGTGTGGGATGGTCAGGATCTCATCGACATGATCGGTCCGCTCTGGGGCGAGGCTGACGAGGACAAGCGGATCGAAGGCTGGAAGGCGGTCGACAAGTACATTGCCGACAATGCGCTGGTGATCCCGCTGCTGCAGTATGTGCAGCCGATCCTGCATGCGGATGGCGTCGAAGTGACGCCGCATGCTTCGGGCGCTTTGCTTCCGCATCTGATGAAGCGGGCGTCTTAAGTCGCAATCGCATACACGGGCCGCTGCCTTTGGGCGGCGGCCCCATTTGCAGGACATTTACCTTGAAATTGTTGCGCGCAATCCTTGTTCGCCTTGCGACCATGTCGGTCACCTTGATCGGGGCGGCGGTGGTGGTGTTTTTCGTCATCCGCGTCGTGCCGGGCAATCCCATCGCCATGATGCTGCCGCCGGGTGCATCGGAAGAAGACATTGCGCGGCTGACCGCGCATTACGGTCTCGACAAGACCATTTTTCAACAGTTCGGCATCTGGCTGAGCGGGGTTTTCCAAGGCGATTTCGGCACCTCGATCTCGCTGCGCCAGCCGGTTATGCCGTTGGTGCTCGGACGCTTGCCGGCCACCCTCGAACTGGCGATCTTCGCGCTGGTAATTGCCGTGGTAATCGGCGGTGCGCTGGCGCTGACCGGGGTGCGGCACCGCGAGACCCGCACCGAGACCGCGGTCGACGTCGCCAATGGCGTCGGGCTCTCGATCCCGGACTTTCTCTGGGCGCTGATCCTGATCGTTTTGTTCGGGGTGCTGATGCCGATCTTCCATATCTCGGGCCGGATCTCGCCGTCGCTGGATCTTCCGTTCGTCACGCAATTCTATGTCTTCGAGAGCCTGTTCCGGCTGCGGTTTGATCTGTGGTGGGACCTGCTCAAGCACATGTTCATGCCGGCCTTGGCGCTGGCAATCCCGCTGGCGGCTATTATCAGCCAGCTGCTCAAGCAGTCGCTCAAGGAAACCATGCATCTTGATTATGTGACGCTGTCGCGGACCAAGGGCTACAGCGAGAACCACGTGATCCTGTCCGAGGCGCTGCCCAACGCGGTGCTGCCGACGCTGACGCTGATCGGGGTGCAGTTCACCTTCCTGATCGGCGGCACGGTGATCATCGAACGGCTGTTCTCCTATGAGGGGCTTGGCAACATGGCAATCGACGCCGTGATCAACCGCGACCTGCCGCTGATCCAGGGCATCGTCATCGTTTTCGCGCTTTTGTTCACCATCATCAATCTGGTTGTCGACATGACCTATGCGCTGCTTAATCCGAGGTTGCGTCATGCTTGATGGCCGCGGTTCAATCAAACGCAGGCTTGGCGCCCGGCTCTGGCTGTCGGGCACCTGGCTTGGCATCATGGCGCTCTTGGCGCTGTTCGCCCCGTTGATCAGCCCGCATGACCCGCTGGCGCAGGACCTGTTTGCAGGGCGTCTGCCGCCATTCTGGCTGAGCGGGTCGGATCCGGCCTATCTGCTGGGCACTGACAGTCTTGGCCGCGATGTGCTGTCGCGGCTGATCCACGGCGCGCAGATCGCGTTTTCGGTGGCGCTCGTTGCGGGGCTGGCGACGGCCCTTGTCGGGTCGCTGCTCGGTTTGCTGGCCGGTTACATGCGCGGCTGGATCGACATCGTGATCTCTCGGTTGGTCGACATCTGGATGGCGTTTCCGCCTGTGTTGTTTGCAATCCTGCTGATTGCGGTGCTTGGCACCGGGCTGACCTCGATCATCATTGCCATCGTGGTCATCGACTGGACCCGGTTCTGCCGCGTGGTGCGGGCGGAAGCCATGAACCAGTCGGCGATGGATTATGTCTCGAGTGCGGTTGTCGCCGGGCGTCCGCGGCGCGATATCCTGTGGCGGGAGATCCTGCCCAATGTGTTGCCGACCATCGTCGCACTGCTGACGCTGGAGATGGGCATTGCCGTGATCGTCGAGGCGATCTTGTCCTTCGTCAATCTGTCGATTTCCACCGATGCGCCGACCTGGGGCGGCATGATTGCCGAGGGCCGCACCTCGATCCACCAGGCCTGGTGGGTGCTGGCGTTCCCGCTCGCTGTTCTGTTCCTGACCGTCCTGTCCTTCAGCCAGTTCGGCGAAGGTCTCAAGGACCGCTTTGATCCGGTGCTGCGATGAGTGCGTTCCTGACTGTCCACAATTTGTCGGCTGTGCTGCACGGCTTTGATCAACGTGTGCTGCGCTCGGTGTCGTTTTCCATCGATACCGGCGAGGTGCTGGGACTGGTCGGTGAAAGCGGTGCCGGCAAGAGCATGATCGGCAAGGCCATTTTGGGCATTCTGCCTTCGGCGATCTCGATCATCGAAGGTGAGATCCTGCTCGACGGGCAGGATCTGCAGAAGATGAAGCCTGCAGACCGGCGTCGGCTGATTGGAGCGACGGCAGCGCTGATCCCGCAGGATCCGCTGACCGCGCTCAACCCGTCGCGGCGGATCGAGCCGCAGATCACCAACCGCCTGGTCGATATTCTCGGCTGGATCAAATCGGACGCGCGTGTGCGGGCGATGGAACTCCTCAACGAAGTGCATATCGACAACCCCGAACGGGTGATGGCGAGCTATCCGCATGAACTCTCGGGCGGCATGCGCCAGCGCGTGCTGATCGCCTCGGCCTTCGCGGCCAATCCAAAGCTGGTGATCGCCGACGAACCGACGACGGCGCTCGACGTGACCGTGCAGAAGCAGATCCTGCGGCTGATCCGGGAGCTGCAGGCGCGGCATTCCACGGCCATGGTGTTTGTTACCCATGATCTGGGCGTGGTCTCGAAAGTCTGCCAGCGGCTGTCGGTGCTTTACGGTGGCAAGATCATCGAAAATTCCAGCGTGCCGGACTTCTTCCAAGGCCCGAAACATGCCTATTCGCGGGCGCTGCTGGCGGCGACACCGAAATACACCGATCCCGACGCATCGCTGTTGCCGGTTGACGAGGCGGTGATCGAGGCGGTTGCCGCCGAGGTTCTGGCCGCCGACAAGGAGTGGCGTCATGGCGCATGAAACCGTAGCTGAAGAGATGAGCACTGAGCGAGATGTGCTGTTCTCGGCCAAGGGGCTGGAAGTCGCATTTCCGGACATGGCGGCGAAGCCGGTCTTTGGTCGGGCACCGATGGTCCGCATTCTCAACGGCATCGATCTCGAAATCACCCGCGGATCGGTGCTCGGCATCGTCGGCGGTTCGGGGTCGGGCAAGTCGACACTGGGGAGGGCGCTGCTTCGGCTGGTCGAGCCGACAGCCGGAACCATCCTGTTTGATGGCCAGGATATCACCCACCTCAATGAGGATGCGCTGCGTCCGATCCGGCGGCAGATGCAGATGATCTTCCAGGACCCGATGTCGTCGCTCAATCCGCGCCGTCGAGTCGGGGCGATCATTGCCGATCCGATGCAGATGCATGGTTTCGACTCTATCAGCATGCGCGTCGATGAGGCGCTCGACCATGTCGGCCTGCCGCGCAGTTTCCGCAGCCGCTACCCGCATGAGCTTTCAGGTGGACAGCGACAGCGTGTCGGGATCGCGCGGGCCATCGCGCTGAAACCCGAGTTCATTCTGGCTGACGAAATCGTCTCGGGTCTTGACGTATCCTCGCAGGCACAGGTGCTCAATGTGTTGGCGAACCTGGTCAAGGACCTCGGTCTGACCCTGGCTTTCATCAGCCACGACCTGTCAGTGATCCGGCGATTGTGCGACAGGGTGATGGTGCTTCAGCGAGGCGATATCGTCGAATATGGCGAGGCGAACGCCGTGTTTGCAGCGCCGCAGGCGGCGTATACACGCGAATTGCTCGATGCCATCCCGTTGCCCGATCCACAGCAGGCAGGCTGGTAGATATTCCTCCGTCGTGAGGGGAGGTGTGCCGGTTGCGAGCGGCGTCAGTTTCCGGCGATGCCAGGGCGCGATGCTGCGTTGCTCACCGGGTCCTAGGACCATCAGACTGGCTGCCGACGATCTGGTCTTGCCCCGGCTGGCAAGAGCGCCAGATAGGTAAAATGGCGCCGGAACCGCAGATTTCTGGCGCTTGGACATGCCTCGTGAGATATTCACAGGCGTTCCGCGAGTTTCTCGAGACGTAAAAATTTTATGCTTGAAATATATTCGTTCGAGCGTAGGATCATCGTATCGAAATCAGCCTGGAGGTTCGGGAAATGAGAGTAGCTTGTTTGGGTGGCGGTCCTGCCGGTCTCTATTTCGCGATCTCGATGAAGCTGCGCGACCCGTCGCACGAAGTTGTGGTCATCGAGCGCAACAAGGCGGACGACACGTTCGGCTGGGGCGTCGTCCTTTCCGACGAAACGCTGGACAATCTGGCCGAGAACGATGCGGTGAGCGCTGCCTCGATCCGCGAGCATTTTGCCTATTGGGACGATATCGCGGTGCTGTTCAAGGACACCAAGACCGTGTCCACCGGACATGGTTTCTGCGGCATTGGACGGAAGCAACTGCTTCTGCTGTTGCAGGCGCGGGCGAAGGAGCTTGGCGTCGAGCTGCGGTTCGAGACCAACGTGGCGAGCGCCGCCGACTACGCCAAGGAATTTGACCTGGTGGTGGCGTCCGACGGCCTGAATTCACGCACCCGCACGGAGTTTGCCGACAAGTTCCAACCGGAAATCGATGTTCGCAAGTGCCAGTTCGTCTGGCTCGGGACGCGTCAGAAATTCGATGACGCCTTTACCTTCATCTTTGAAGAGACCGACAAGGGCTGGCTGTGGGCGCATGCCTATCAGTTCGACGATGAAACGGCGACGTTCATTGTCGAGTGCAACCAGGACACTTTCGACGCCTTTGGCTTCGGCCAGATGAGCCAGCAGGAAACCATCGCAGTTTGCGAGAAGGTTTTCGCCGAGCATCTTGGCGGCCACAGTCTGATGACCAATGCCAACCACATTCGCGGCTCGGCCTGGATCCAGTTCCCGCGGGTGCTGTGCGCGCGCTGGAGCCACGAGAACATCGTGCTGATGGGCGATGCGGCGGCGACGGCGCATTTCTCCATCGGCTCTGGCACCAAGCTGGCGCTGGAAAGCGCGATTGCGCTGGCCGACTATCTGCATTCCGAACCAACCATGCAGAAGGCGTTCGACAAATACGAAGACGACCGCCGTCTCGAAGTGCTGCGGCTGCAGTCGGCGGCGCGCAATTCGATGGAATGGTTCGAGGAAATCGAGCGCTATTTCCACCTCGATCCGGTGCAGTTCAATTATTCGCTGCTGACCCGGTCTCAGCGCATCAGCCACGAGAACCTGCGCTTGCGCGATGCTGAATGGCTGCAGGATGCCGAGCGCTGGTTCCAGACCCAGGCCGAAGTCTCGACGCAGGCGCCGGTCCGCCGGCCGATGTTTGCGCCTTACAGGCTGCGCGACATGGAGCTCAAGAACCGCATCGTGGTTTCGCCGATGGCGCAGTACAAGGCCGTCGACGGCAACCCGACCGACTGGCACCTGGTGCACTACGGCGAGCGTGCCAAGGGTGGCGCGGGCCTCGTCTACACCGAAATGACTTGCGTCTCGCCGGAAGGGCGGATCACGCCGGGATGTCCGGGACTCTACACGGACGAACAGGAAGCCGCCTGGAGCCGCATCGTCGATTTCATTCACTCCGAAAGCGAGGCCAAGGTCTGCATGCAGATCGGCCATTCCGGCGCCAAGGGTTCGACCCAACTCGGCTGGGAAATCATGGATGCGCCGCTCAAGGAGGGCAACTGGCCGTTGCTGTCAGCTTCCGATGTGGCGTGGTCCTCGGCCAACCAGACGCCGAAAGCGATGACCCGCAACGACATGGACATGGTGCGTGACCAGTTCGTCAAATCGGCGGAGATGGCGGAGCGCGCCGGGTTCGACATGATCGAAATCCACATGGCGCACGGGTACCTGCTGTCCTCCTTCATCACCCCGCTGACCAACCGGCGCAGTGACGAATATGGCGGCAGCCTTGAAAACCGGATGCGCTATCCGCTCGAGGTGTTCCATGCGGTGCGCGCGGTCTGGCCCGAAAGCAAGCCGATCTCGGTGCGCATCTCGGCCAGCGACTGGGTCGAAGGCGACGGCGTGACACCGCAGGAAGCGGTCGAAATCGCGCGCATGCTGAAAGAGGCCGGCGTTGATATCTGCGACGTGTCCGCCGGACAGACCTCGAAGCTGGCGAAGCCGGTCTATGGACGCATGTTCCAGACCCCGTTTGCCGACCGGATCCGCAACGAAGCGCAGATGGCGACCATGGCAGTGGGCAATATCTACGAGCCCGATCACGTCAATTCGATCCTGATGGCCGGCCGCGCGGATCTAGTCTGTCTCGCCCGTCCGCATCTGGCCGATCCCTACTGGACCCTGCATGCGGCCGCCACGCTCGGTGATCATGACGAGAAATGGCCTGATCCCTACCATCCGGGCCGCGACCAGATGTGGCGTCTGGCCGAACGCAATGACACGATGCTCGGAAAGGTCTGAGCATGCCGGAACTGATGGGGCATCATGCAATTGTCACCGGCGCCGGATCGGGTGCAGGTGAAGCCATTGCTCTGGCGCTTGCGGACAAGGGCGCGCGTGTGACCGCAATCGGCCGGCGTCCGGCACCGCTTGAGGCTCTGGCTGCGCGGGATGACCGGATCACGGCAGTGTCAGCCGATGTCACCGATGAAGATGCCATGGCCACTGCGCTTGCCGAGGCAACGGACAAGAACGGCGCGCCGACGATTGTCATCGCCAATGCCGGGTCTGCGGAAAGTGCACCCTTTCATCGCACCGACGCAGCCTTGTTCCGCTCCACGCTGGATGTGAATTTGACCGGTGTTTTCAACACCTTCCAGTCGGCCTTTGTGAAAATGAATCGCAAGCAGCCGGGCCGGCTGATCGCCATTGCCTCGACCGCCGGCCTGAAGGGCTACCCCTATGTCGGCGCCTATTGCGCTGCCAAGCACGGAGTTGTCGGACTGGTGCGCAGCCTGGCGCAGGAACTGGCGAAAACCGGCGTGACGGTCAATGCCATCTGCCCGGGCTTTACCGAGACGCCGATGCTGCATCGATCGATCGACAACATCGTCGAGAAAACCGGACGATCGCGCGAGGAAGCCGAAGCTTCGCTGAGGGACGTCAACCCGCAGGGGCGCTTCATCCAGCCTGAGGAAATAGCCGAGACGGTGCTCTGGCTATGCAGCGATGCAGCGGTATCCGTTACCGGTCAGGCGATTTCATTGTCGGGGGGAGAAACATGAGCGACGTTGTGGTGAAGCAATCCCATAATCCTGATGCGTCGGCGTCGAAGGCGCGGCTGAGACTTTGGCTCAAGCTGCTCAAGGCGACCAAGCATGTCGAGGCGGAACTGCGGGAGAATTTCCGCACCGGTTTCGATACCACGCTGCCGCGGTTTGACGTGATGGCGGCGCTCTACCGGGACGAGCACGGTCTGAAGATGAGCGAGCTTTCGAGCGTGCTCCGGGTTTCCAATGGCAATGTTACCGGGATCGTCGACAGGCTGGTGGATGACGGCATCCTGGTGCGGATTCCGGTCGACAATGATCGCCGTGCAACGACCGTGCGATTGACCACGGCGGGGCGTGAGCAGTTCGAGGCCATGGCCGCCAGCCACGAAAGCTGGATCGACAGCCTGCTCGACGGCATCGAGGCTGATGAGGTCCCGCACCTGTCAGAGCAGCTTGAATGCATTGCCCGCAAGCGTACCAAGGGAGAGGATTGAAACCATGCCGACAGACGCGCCCAAGAATTTCCGACTGACACTGACTGACGGTATTGCCGAGGTCTCTCTCGACCGGCCGGAAAAGAAGAACCCGCTGACATTTGAAAGCTATGCGGAACTGCGCGACTGGTTTCGCGGCCTGGTCTATCGCGACGACGTCAAGGTTGTAGTGTTCGGCTCCAATGGCGGCAATTTCTGCTCGGGCGGCGATGTCTTTGAAATCATAGGGCCGCTTCTCGACAAGGATATGAAGGGCCTGCTCGAATTCACCCGCATGACCGGTGATCTGGTCAAGGCCATTGTCGGCTGCGGCAAGCCGGTGATCGCCGCGGTGGACGGTGTCTGCGCCGGTGCGGGCGCGATCATTGCCATGTGCAGCGATCTCAGGATCGCCACGCCGGAAGCCAAGACCGCGTTCCTGTTCAACCGGGTCGGACTTGCTGGCTGTGACATGGGCGCTTGCGCCATCCTGCCGCGGATCATCGGCCAGGGCCGGGCGGCGGATCTTCTTTATACCGGCCGCTCGATGAGCGCTGATGAAGGCGAGCGCTGGGGCTTTTACAATCGTGTGGTCGCGGCAGACGAGATTGACGCGGAAGCGCGCAAGCTCGCCAAGCGGATTGCCGACGGACCGGTCTTCGCCAACATGATGACCAAGACCATGCTGGCACAGGAATGGAACATGGGCATCGAACAGGCGATCGAAGCCGAAGCGCAGGCGCAGGCAATCTGCATGCAGACCCAGGATTTCCGCCGCGCCTACGAGGCCTTCGCGTCGAAACAGAAACCCGTGTTCGAGGGCAACTGATGTCTGACCGCAGTTTTCTCCAATGGCCGTTTTTTGACGAGGTCCATCGCGATCTGGCTGATCAGGTTGATGCCTGGGCAACCAAGGAGCTGGCCGATCTCGATCATTCCAATGTCGACGAGACCTGCAAGTTTCTGGTCAAGGCGCTGGGTGATGCTGGCTGGCTGAAGCTCTCGGCCGTCGATCCCACGGACCAAGGTTCGAAGATCGATGTGCGTAGCCTGTGCATCATGCGCGAGACGCTGGCGCGCCACGACGGGCTGGCGGATTTCGCCTTCGCCATGCAGGGGCTCGGCACCGGATGTATTTCGCTGTTCGGCAGCGAGGCGCAGAAAACCGAGTGGCTGACGAAAACCCGTGCCGGTGAGGCATTGTCGGCCTTTGCATTGTCGGAACCGGCGTCCGGGTCCGATGTCGCCAACATGGCGATGACGGCGGTGCGTGACGGTGACGACTATGTCCTCAATGGCGAGAAGACCTGGATCTCCAATGGCGGCATCGCTGATGTCTATTGCGTGTTTGCCCGCACCGGCGAGGCGCCGGGCGCCAAGGGGCTTTCGGTGTTCATCGTGCCTGCCGATACTCCGGGGCTCGAGATTGCCGAGCGGTTGGAAGTGGTGGCGCCGCATCCGCTGGCCCGGCTCGCCTTCAAGGATTGCCGTATTCCGGCGTCGGCGATGATCGGCAATCCCGGTGAGGGTTTCCGCATTGCCATGTCGGTGCTCGACGTGTTCCGCTCGACGGTGGCCGCGGCAGCTCTCGGCTTTGCCCGCCGGGCGCTCGATGAAAGCCTCAGCCGTGTGAGCGATCGCGAACTGTTCGGCGCGCCGATGAGCGATCTGCAGATGGTACAGGGCCACATTGCCGACATGGCGCTGGACGTCGATGCCGCGGCACTGCTGGTCTACCGGGCGGCCTGGCTCAAGGACCAGGGCGCGCCACGCGTCAGCCGTGAGGCGGCGATGGCCAAGCTCTATGCCACCGACCACGCGCAAGACGTGATCGACAAGGCGGTGCAGCTGCATGGCGGCGACGGCGTGCGCAAAGGCCACATCGTCGAAAGTCTTTACCGGGAGATCCGGGCGCTGAGAATTTATGAAGGCGCGTCGGATGTGCAGAAAGTCGTGATCGCGCGGCAGACATTGGCCAATTCGAAAGGGGTTTGAAGTGCTGGGACCATCGGGGCATATCGATACGTTCACACGGGACAACCTGCCACCGCTCGAGCAGTGGCCGGAGCTTCATCTCGATGGTTTCAACTATCCCGAATGGCTCAATTGCGGCTATGAGCTGACCGATGCGATGGTGGCCCGGGGTTTTGGCGACCACACCGCCCTGATCGGCAACGGCCGGATCAGGACCTACAAGGAACTAACCGACTGGACCAACCGCATCGCCCATGTGCTGGTCGAGGATTACGGCGTCAAGCCGGGCAACCGGGTGCTTATCCGCTCGGCCAACAACCCGGCCATGGTTGCGGTCTGGCTGGCGGCGACCAAGGCGGGCGCGGTGGTGGTCAACACCATGCCGATGCTGCGCGCCGTCGAGCTTGGCAAGATCGCCGACAAGGCGGAAATCTCGCTGGCGCTGTGCGACACGCGGCTGATGGACGAGATGGTTGCCTGCGCCAAGGATAACCGCTTCCTGAACAAGGTGGTGGGCTTTGACGGTACCGCCAATCATGACGCGGAACTCGACCGGCTGGCGCTGTCCAAGCCAGTGCGTTTCGAGACGGTGAAGACCGGGCGCGATGACGTGGCGCTGCTAGGGTTTACCTCCGGAACCACCGGAATGCCGAAGGCGACGATGCATTTTCATCGCGACATGCTGATCATTGCCGATGGCTACGCCAAGGAAGTCCTCGGCGTGACGCCGGACGATGTCTTCATCGGCTCGCCGCCGCTGGCCTTCACCTTCGGGCTTGGCGGTCTGGCGGTGTTTCCGCTGCGCTTCGGTGCGGCTGCGGCGCTGCTCGAGCAGGCGACACCGGCCAACATGGTCGAGATCATCCAGCACCACAAGGCCACCGTGTGCTTCACCGCGCCGACCGCCTATCGCGCCATGCTGGCGGCGATGGAGGAGGGAGCGGATCTGTCCTCGCTGCGGGCTGCGGTCTCGGCCGGGGAAACACTTCCGGGACCGGTTTACGATCAGTGGATGGCCAAGACCGGCAAACCGATGCTTGATGGCATTGGTGCCACCGAGATGCTGCACATCTTCATTTCCAACCGGTTCGAAAGCTCAAAAGCTGCCTGCACCGGGCTGCCGGTCAGCGGCTACCAGGCACGGATCGTCGACAATGACATGAACGAAGTGCCGCGGGGCGAGGTTGGCCGGCTGGCGGTGCGGGGTCCGACGGGGTGCCGCTATCTGTCCGATCCCGAGCAGCAGCAGAAATATGTCCGTGACGGCTGGAACCTGACCGGCGATTCCTTCACCCAGGACGAGGACGGCTTCTTTCACTTCGCCGCGCGTTCCGACGACATGATCATTTCCGCCGGCTACAACATTGCCGGCCCGGAAGTTGAAGCTGCACTCCTGGCCCATGCCGATGTTGCCGAGTGCGCGGTCATTGGTGTTCCCGACGAGGCGCGGGGCCAGATCGTGCAGGCGCATGTGGTGCTCAATTCAGGCGTTGCCGCCGACGAGCTGACTACCAAGCGGCTGCAGGATCACGTCAAAGCTGTGATCGCCCCTTACAAATATCCCCGCTCAGTCATCTTCACGCAGAGCCTGCCGAAGACCGAGAGCGGCAAGATCCAGCGGTTCCGTCTCCGCGACAGCGCCTGAACAGGGTCATCCAGACTTCTCCCAAGATATTCAAACAAGGATTTTCATCATGATCGAAGCAGTCAATCCACCGGATTGGGAAAAGCCCAAGGGCTATGCCAACGGCATGCTTGTAGACGGTCAGAGGCTCTATACCGGCGGCCAGATCGGCTGGAACAAGGACCAGGTGTTCGAGCACAAGGATTTCGTCGGCCAGCTCGAGCAGACACTGGCCAACATCGCAGCGATCGTGCGCGCGGCGGGCGGTGAAGTCACCGATATTGTCCGGCTGACATGGTTCATCACCGACAAGAAAGAGTACATGGCGCGGCAGAAGGATGTCGGCGCTGCCTATCGCAGGGTGCTGGGCCGTCATTTCCCGTCCATGTCTGTGATCGTTGTCGCCGGACTGATCGAGGATGAGGCGCTGGTCGAAATCGAGGCCACGGCGGAAATCGGCAAGTCGCAGAAGGACGCGTGACATCATGAGCACATTCCAGTCGCGCCGCGATCAGTTTGATCTGCCCGAGGGGATTACCTATCTCGACGGCAATTCGCTCGGTCCGCTCCCCAAGGCCGCCGTCGAGCGCGCCCGCCAGACGATGGCGGATGAATGGGGGCCGATGCTGATTACCGGCTGGAACAAGGCCAAGTGGATGGAGATGCCGGGCAGTCTCGGTGACCGGATTGGAAAACTGATCGGCGCGCCAGCGGGCAGCACGATGGTCGGCGACACGTTGTCGATCAAGGTCTATCAGGCCGTTGCCTCGGCTGTGGAGATGCGGCCCGGCCGCAAGATCGTGCTCTCGGACAACGGCAATTTTCCCTCTGATCTCTATATCGCCGATGGCCTGCTCAAGAGCCTCGGGCAGGGGCATGAGCTGAAGGTTGTCGATCCGGAAGCGGTCGTGGACCACATTACCGAAGATGTGGCAGCAGTGATGCTGACCCATGTCGATTACCGCACCGGCCGGGTGCACGACATGAAGGCGATTACCGACAAGGCGCATGCGGTCGGCGCGTTGATGATCTGGGATCTGGCGCACTCGGCCGGCGCACTGCCCGTCGATCTGACCGGATGCAATGCCGATATCGCGGTCGGCTGCACCTACAAGTACCTCAATGGCGGTCCCGGTGCGCCCGGCTTCATCTATGTCCGTCCCGAACTGATCGACCAGGTTCGTCCGGCGCTGTCGGGCTGGCTCGGGCACCAGGCGCCATTTGCCTTTGATCTCGATTACCGCCCGGGCGATGGCATCAGCCGGATGCGGGTCGGTACCCCGCCGGTGATCCAGATGGCTGTTCTGGATGCCGCACTTGATGCCTTTGACGGCGTTGAGATGAACGAGATCCGGGCACGCTCGATCGAGCTCTCCGAGCAGTTCATTTCTGAAGTAGAGGCCGGATGCAAGGATGTGGAGCTTGCGAGCCCCCGTGATCCGAACCTGCGCGGCAGCCAGGTCTCGTTCCGCTTCCACGAAGGCTATGCGGGCATGCAGGCGCTGATCGCACGCGGCATCATCGGCGACTTCCGCGCGCCCGACATCATGCGGTTCGGCTTCTGCCCGCTCTACAACACGTCCGACGAGGTCAGCCACGCGGCAAGCGCGCTGTGCGAGATCATCGCCACCGGCGAGTGGGACAAGCCGGAATTCAAGGCGCGGAAAGCAGTCACATGAGCGAGACCAAGGACTACGATCCTTCGCAAGAAGGCGCGCAGATGAATTTCGACGGGCGCATGTCCTATGGCGATTACCTGTGCATCGACCAGATACTCTCGGCGCAGAAGACCAGAACCGACGCCCATGACGAGATGCTGTTCATCATCCAGCACCAGACGTCGGAATTGTGGATGCGGCTGGCGATCCACGAGATTTCAGCGGCGCGCGCCGCCATCAGGTCGGATCAGCTGCAGCCAGCAATGAAGACGCTGGCGCGGGTGTCGCGGATATTCGAACAGCTCAATTCCGCCTGGGATGTGCTCAGGACGATGACGCCCTCCGATTACACCCATTTCCGCAACAAGCTCGGCCAATCCTCCGGGTTTCAATCGCTGCAATACCGGCTGATCGAATATGCGCTGGGCAACCGCAACCATGCGATGATGCGTCCGCATGCGCATGTTCCCGAGGCCCTCACAAAGCTTGAAGCCGAACTCGCCCTGCCAAGTCTTTATGATGAAGCGATCCGGCTTGCCGCGCGGCGCGGCATCTCCATGCCTCAAGAGGTGCTCGACCGCGACGTGCGCGAGACCCACTCGCTCAGTGATGGCGTCACCGCAGGCTGGAAAGCCATCTATGAGGAGCCGGAGAAATACTGGGCGCTCTACGAGGTGGCTGAGAAGCTGGTCGATCTGGAAGATTATTTCCGGCGCTGGCGCTTCAACCATGTCACCACGGTGGAACGGGTGATCGGTCTCAAGCGTGGCACCGGCGGCACCGGCGGAACCAGCTATCTCAGGCGCATGCTCGATGTCGAGCTGTTTCCCGAATTGTGGCGGGTGCGGACCGAGCTGTAACCGCTCCCGCCGTTCGATATCCCGAAAGCCGGATGACCTGCGGGACTACTCCGCTGGTTCTGCCGGCAGGAACGACAACAGCTTGGCGCGAACCTCGTCGGGCCAGGGCATTGAGGTGTGCTTGTCGAGCCAGCTCGCGGCCAGAACCTGTTTGCCCGACCAGCGGTGCTCCTCGCCGCACAGCACCTTGTGCTCGACGGTCATCGAGGATTTGCCGACCTTGGTGACGGTCAGCTCAAACGTCAGATTGTCGCCGAAGAAGGATGGCTTGGAAAAATCACAGGTCAGGTGCACGGTGGGTGTGCCCCAGCGTTCCTTCCAGATGATTTCATGCCAGGGATAACCGATGGCGGACCAGAATTCCTCGATCACTCCATTGAGCAGGTTGAGATAGGCCGGGTAATAGGCCGTTCCGGAGATGTCGCAATCGCCGAAATGCAGCATGCGGTCGGTGGTGTAGCTAACGGTCATGATCCCCCCAATACAATTTCCAGACCCGGTTTCGCATGCACCGCACGATGAGGCAACTCCCGGCAGATACGCTGAGATGGTGACAATGGCGGCGGTGACAGGGGGATGGCCTTAACGGGTAAAGGTACCGGGCAAACCGCAAAACGGCCGGACGCAGGGTCCGGCCGG
>NZ_NVXQ01000026.1 GCF_002733955.1 Hoeflea sp.
CCGGAGCGATCTCATCGATCAACTCAGGCGTGGGATTTCCCTTATTCGTCAGGATTTCAATTCGCTGGCGATGTCGATGCAGCAGGTCATTTGCCGTGCTTGGATGAAGAGGAGATCGGAGCTCGGGTGAGGATTTACTCTGCCGCCGCTTGGGCGTGCGCGTGAGAGGCTTTTGAGATTGTACCGAGGTATCGGAAGGATGCTTCCGCTGCGGCTTTGGAAACGCGATGACATTGCTGTTGGTGGTGGGATCGGATTTACGCATGACAGATTTCTCCCTGCGCCAGATCGTTGGGATCGGCGGGTGTCGTGAACAAAAAGTTTGATGTTTGAGTGGAGCCGCGTGCTTGTCAGTGGCGGGTGGGCGCTTGAGCGAAGCCCAACCTGATTAGCTGCGGTTTGCCGCTGGCATCCATGATGTTGGTGTCTTCAAAGGATTTGTCATCCTCATCATCAGCCTCAACGTCATCGAGCTCGACCTCGGGCTGAACTGGGAGAGCTACCGGCAATTGGGAGGACTTTGCGAACGCCTCGCAAGCCTGTTTCCAGTGTTCGTCAACACGAGAGCGAAACTCTGCCTGCAAAGAAGCGATCGCTGCGCCAGCACCTTCAACTTGAACCAGATGGTCCAGCTGCGACAGATGCCAGATACCGCCGTTCAGGTCCGTCTTCCGATTGTCAGCTGTCAGGATGACGACCCTGACTTCTTTGACGTTCAGGCGTCGATGTTCTTTGTAGAGAAAGTCCGGCAACACAAGGCCCGCAGCTTTCATCCGGTTTTGCAAGTCATCAAGTCGCACGCGGTCGTATGTGTAGACACTGCGTTTTGCATCGACGATATGCGCCGTGTTGGTTCGCTGATTGAGAATGACGAAGTCAGGCGTGTAAGTCTTTCGACCGCCCATATACGCATCGAACGTCAGTGCCCTGAAATTCAGGGCGTCATTCATCTCGACGATTTGCAAGGCCGTCGGCGAAATCGGCAAGCGCAGGTTCTGCGTCAAAACTTTGAGGTCTGGGTTGCACCTCGCAACGGCAGCGATGCCGAGTTCGATGAGTCTGCCTTCAATTGCAGGCAGTGGCCGAAGCACAGCGGCAAGGGCATCAATACCGCCAGATAGTGCTTGCGCAATGGCGTCTACCGACAGCGAGGGATCGACGAGTTCATTGATGAACGCATCGAACTGCAGCTTCAGTTCCAGAGAGTCTGCAGAATACGCATACACGGGTGCGGTGGTTGTCTTAAGTGTGGTCTTTGTCATGGAAACCTCCTGTTGGAGAGCGATGACGGCAGCCGGGCAGACACAGAGGCTCAGATGCGGAAATAATTTCCGCATTCGCTGCTCAAAACGAGCAGCCGAACCGCTGATGTCGGCGAGGAACGGGCGCTATCGCAATGAAGTGAAATGATCAGTGACGAGAGAACGAGATGGGTGACCGTAATGGGTCGCCAGTCCGCGTTTTGCGTTGCCGTGATCGAGCTTCAACAGGAGATGGGTGCGATTGGTCTTCCCCATGAGGGGAGATAACGATAAAGGTCAACATAGCCTTAGGCCTTTCGAGAGAAGGTTGCGGGTCAGGCCTCTGTCGGTGTTGGTAGCACCGGCGGGGGCCGCTAAGTCGCTGCAGAAATTCAGTTTCTGGCGACAATCAACAGATAGTCCGGAGTTGCTTGTCCGGCAAGCCGAAAAAGAACGTATCCGGAACGGAGCTCCAAGATGGTTAACAGACGACGCGGGCGCGTTGGAAGACCAGACCAAGCAGAGTCAGCCAACAGGCATGTTATGCGACGCTCTTTTAGGCTGGCGGCGAATGAAGTAGTTCCGAGTCGGGCAGATTTGCTTGTGGCCGCTTCTTCGATCTGAAGTCAATAATTGTGTCTGTGATCGGGCTGACGTCTTACTGACTCCGGCCTGGTGAAACTGATAGTCGCAATCGCCGAATAGCCGATTTCGACCTCACAGCTGCGGTGCTTCGTCCAGCAGCGGACCGAGCTGTTACAGACATTGGCAATGATCGTCAGCGCGCATACTATCGGAATATCGATCCAACAGAGGTGTAAATATGGAACGGGAACCAAACCTGATCATCTCAAGCGCGTCGCCGCGGATCGACGAAGATGGCGTTCCATTCAAGATAGACATCTGAAACTTGAAGGAGGGGATGGGAGGGCGCTGGTGGTAGTATCCGAAGACGGAACATCGGTCGTTAGGGATGATTTGTTTGACGACGACAGAGCCGCTTTCGAAGAGGCCGTTACTGCAGTTCGTAGCGAAGGTGCTGGTTGTCGCTCGCCCACCATAAATGGGTCATCTCTTTTGGGTTGATTGCCCTGGTCGGCTCTCTAGGCCCTTAATTCGGCGGTCCCGTGCCAACAAAAATTCATAAGCCTCTTGCGAAACATTCTCGGTCGAAAAATTGTAATTCGGTAGATTCAGAACATTTAGCTTTGACGTCAATTTGAGGAATTCGAGATCGCCTTTCTTTAGCTGCCCCCCCAGTTTTTGCTGAACCATAATCCACTGAGTTCGCGAGATCGCAAACGCTGCAAAATCTGCAAGCTGAATACCAGGAACACTCTTCGAACTACAAAACTGGGCCTGCGGTCCTTCGATTACGTCCTCCCAGTTTGGTAAATCGACTTTGGCTCCTTCTTTTGCAAGACCCTCATCAACATAGAGCGGCATTGGCAATGGGAATTCATCCGGGTGATCCTGGTTCATTTCTCTGATGTAACGGGAGACGTTCGAACAGAGAAAGAGGAATCCGAAATGAGATACGTCTTTGATATTCCACCAAGCGCCCGGTTCACGCCGCCACTCCGAAATAAGGTGAGGATGATCGCGCAGTGTCTCTTCGCTGGCGGTCTGATGTACGATTGGTAGTTCGAAGCCTTCGAAAAGCAGCTTCATCAGAGAAAAAATCTCAATCCTCTTTTGGACTTCAACCCCCCTCCAAGCACCCCGCCCGCTGTAGATATCAGTGAAATGCAATTCGGGCGCGTCAAATTCAGCTTTAACGCCGTCGAGGAACATATTCATCGCGACAGAAACCTGGTTTGCTGCCACGGATGGCACGATTACTGCCGTCCAAGATTTCCGAGATGATGACAGAAAATAAGACCCTGAATCCACTCCAGGATTTCCAGCATCATCGATGTAAATACCACCTTTTACCATGTACGATCTCAGGGTATCTGCTCAATAGTTTGTGGGTTCAAAGCTAATTTGCTTTCCAAATTGTCGGCTGTCCCGCAGATTGGTCTAGTTACACACTTGAGGGCGGCATGAGAATTAGCAAGCTATCAATCAAGAATTTTCGAGGAGTAGCCAAGGCTGACTTGATTTTCCCAAGCCACGCTGTCCTCATCGGTGATAATAATACAGGGAAGTCGACAGTCTTGGAAGCGTTGGATTTGGTGTTAGGACCTGACCGAGCGCATCGGATGCCTCCAGTCGATGAACACGATTTCTTCCAAGGGAAGTATATATTAAGTGTGCCAGAGCCAAAGCCAGCAGCTGTGGCCGCAGCGAACGACGCTGATGTCGCAGCCGAAGAGGCTGAACAGGTAGCGGAGTTAGTGGAAGAAACCGCACCGGTTATTCGGATAGACGCGACAGTCTGTGATCTCTCAGACGAACAAAAAGCCCGGTTCTTTGCGAACGTCGAATGGTGGGACGATGAGCAAGGTTGTGTCCTAGAACAACCCAGCGCTGAACAGATAGCAACCGCATCACCTTGTATTCGCGTCTCTTTTATCGGTTGGTATGATGTCGAAGAAGATGACTTTTCGGGGGAGACGTTTTTCACAAAAACAGATGATGATGGACTTCGGCAATCGTTCCGCAAGAAGGACAAGCAAATCTGTGGCTTCTTGTACCTCCGAACCCTGCGAACTGGATCACGGGCGCTTAGTCTAGAACGGGGAAGTCTGCTCGACATCATTCTCAGATTGCAGGAGGCTCGCCCCAAATTGTGGGAAGACAGTCTCGAAGCACTTTCGTCACTGCAGTTATCCGACGGCGTAGAAGGTGGATTGGGAGAAGTGCTTGAGAGTGTGAACACCGCACTCAAAAAATACGTGCCAAAGGAATGGGGTGCTCAACCTCAGCTAAGAGTGTCAAACCTAACCAGAGAACATTTGCGCAAGGTCGTAACCGCGTTCATGTCGACTGGTGAAGGAGAACATCTAGCTCCGTATTACCGACAAGGCACCGGCACCATAAATATGCTGGTCTTGGCGCTCTTGTCTCAGATCGCCGCTGGCAAGCAAAATGTAATTTTTGCAATGGAAGAGCCAGAGATCGCCATACCGCCATACGCGCAAAAACAGATCGTCAATGAAGTCCGCAAGCTCTCATCGCAAACGATCTTCACCTCTCATTCGCCTTATGTAATCGAAGAGTTTGGCGTCGAAGGAACGATACCGCTTAGCCGTGATGCCGCAGGTGTGCTGGTACAACGCAAGATAGTTCTTCCTGCGTCGATAAAGCCGAAGTTTTACCGTCAGAACTTTCGGACAGTGTTTTGTGAGGGGTTACTCTCAAGACGAGTGTTGTTGGCTGAGGGCGCGACGGAAGCAATTGCGTTTCCAGCGGTGGCGCGGAGGCTGTCTAAACTCCGACCAGGAGAATTCAAAACCCTTGAAAGCCTCGGTGTGTGTACCCTTGATGCCGGTTCCGAGAGCAAAATCATTGCAATGGCGGGCCTATATCGCGACCTTGGAAAAGAGGTTATTTGTGCCTGCGATGCTCAAGACGCAGCAGTTACGGCCAATATGGAAGCCGCACTTGATGTTGTACTGATGCATGGTGAGAAAGGTTTTGAAAAGATGGTGTTGGCAGGCACCACGGTCGCGGCCATGGAGCGATACATAGCAAGCATTACTTGGCCTGAGGCGCTGAAAGCGCAGTTTCCGAACCCTAATGCCGACCTCGCCAATGCGATGCAAACCTATCTTTCAAAATATAAGGGAGAGGGGGTCGCGGCTGATTTTCTAGTGCAGTGCGAATTCGAAGAAATCCCTGAATGGATTAGAGAAGCGTGCCTTGCAATTCAAAAATTCTGCGTTGGCGAAGAAGATGAGGCTAATCCACCAGCGCCGGTTGAAGCAAACACATGAAACTAACTGACCAGCAAAAGTGCGTCTTGGATGCGGAAGGGAATTGTCTGGTACTCGGTGGTCCAGGTGCAGGTAAAACGACGATCTCAATTATGAAGGCTGCTGCATTTGTTGAGACAGAATTGAATGCTGAACAACATGTGTTGTTTTTGAGTTTTGCACGGGCGACGGTCTCTCGTGTTAGTGAAGGTATTTCTCGCGATCTTAACGTGCCCAAGGCGGTTTCGAGTCGCATTGAGGTCGATACCTACCATTCCTTCTTCTGGCGCATCCTGAAGGGGCACGGATATCTTTTGAAACTACCGCACTCACTAGATTTATTGCTGCCTGCTGATGTTGCCGGCGTCTTGTCGGAACTTCGAAGCACCACTGATCAATCCCGTGATGACGGTTTGCTTGAACTCACCGACGACGAAAAAGCCGTTTTGCTGCGTGTTGCATTCGAAACTGGAAAGATTGGCTTTGATTTATTTGCGCCATTATTGGCTGATCTTTTGACCAAATTTCCAACTATCGGTGACCTCGTGGCGAACCGGTATCCATTGATTATTTTAGACGAGTTTCAAGACACCAGCGAAGAGCAGTGGGAAATCGTTAAACAGTTGGGGGGCAAGTCACGCTGTATTGCTCTCGCTGATCCTGATCAGAGAATCTTCGATTTCATCGCGACTGATCCGGAGCGCCCGAACCATTTTATCGAGTATTTCAAAGCGGAAAAAATTGATCTGGGTGGGTTCAGTCACCGAAATCTTCATACCGATATAACGCTGTTTGGAGACGATGTGCTCAAAGGGGAGTTTTCCCAACTTGCCTATGAAGGCATACACTTGGTCGGATACCACCGCATCGAAGCACGAGCGCATGCCAAGCTGTTGTCTGAGGTGATGGAGGCCCGAAAGCGGGCTATTGAGGCAAGCGGCGAAGCATGGTCGGTGGCTGTGCTGGTGCCGACCAAACCATTGACTAAAAAGATTTCTGACTTGTTCACGCAAGGATTGGGCGTATTGCCTGCAATACCACACACAGCTGTGATCGAGCGGGATGCTGCTATCCTATCGGCCCACTGCATTGGCAACCTGCTTGAGAAGCGGATAGTTGCCGAAAACTTTGAGCGGTTTGTTTTGCAAGTAGCCAGCTTCTATCGCGGGCGGAGTGGGAGCAGTCCTGCTAAAGGCCATCTCAGGATAGCTAACAGCTTTGTCGCCGATCTACAGAAGAGACAGACATTGCATCGAGAAGGGAGAGATTTGCCCGCGGCATCAAAAGTGCGGAAAATGGAACAAGTTTACAATGAGGTGCTCGCTCTTTCATTTACCGGTGATCCACAGCGCGACTGGGTGATGGTACGTAACGTTCTGGACAAAGGTAATTGTGTCCAATTGCGCGACATCGCGGAAGAAGCCCGTAATCTCCGTTTTTTAGATCGTGGAAAACAGCTTCGTCTAATGCTGTCAGAAGCCTGGGATGGTGTTGCCGCCTACCAGAGTGCATTTGATCTAACGAAAGAGGCTTTTGTGCAGGAACACTTTGCCACGGCTGGGCAGCCTGAGAATGGTGTCGTGATAATGAACCTGCACAAAGCAAAAGGGAAACAGTTTGACGAGACCATTCTGTTTGAGGATATGCCAATTATTGCGAGAGGCATGGGGATCGTTCGAAACAGTGGCCGGTTTGTCCGAGCGAATGAGGCTGATGATAAGCTGGCGCAGTACCGGAAAAACTTCCGCATGGCAGTGACGAGATCGAAGTACCGAACGACTGTTTTTACGCCTAATCTGGACAAATGTATTCTGGTTAGTGACTTGATGTAGGAAGCCGACCACGATGATTGGGCCATAGCGCCTTTCCGTCGTTTAAGAATTCAAAATGCTGCGCCATTCACGAACGGCCGGTTTCGGAAAGTCGACTGGTCAGCTCTTGTTAACGCGGAACGTCTGCTTTCCCGACTTCGTTCCAACAAGCTGCCTGACAGCTTACTGCTCCATTTCGGTCATTTTCCCACTGAAAACAGCAGTCGCTATTTGGCCTCCCAGCCGTCCCGAATTCGAACTACTTGCGGGCTGGGTTGTGAAACCTCCGGATTTCCTGCCCAAGGCGCATAGCCAAAGCGCGGAATTGATATTGGGCCGCCCGATCGCTTGGAGCCGAACTCCTAAACAGAGAGCGGCCCGTCGCGACTAATCTCATAAACCCTATCATTGGCGACCAAGTGATGCAGCCTCCTGCCACAATAGAGCATCGGCTCGCTGGATAGATTTCTCCATCGCTTGAGAACTCAATCACGGCGCTCTTTGGGCATTATATTGAGCTTCATAGAGCGTCGAAATATAAATATATAAAACAGTATATAAATATATAATTATCCAGAAAAAGCGCAAATTTTCATGATCTAAATAGTGATCTCCTTATTTTTCGAAAAATATTATTATTGTAATATTATATATTATATGATATAATGGTAACACCTACATATACGTAGATAATTCTTGATAGGAGATCAAAATGACAAATATAGCCCGAAAAGTACAGCGTACAGCCACTGCTAAGCAGACGAAGAAAACACGTGCGGAAACCAACGCCGTCGCGAAAAAGAAGGTGCGCGCAGCGCGGGCACCCAAGGAAAATGACGAACCGCTTTCGGCAGAAGCCGAAGCCCGCTTGGCTGAAATCGTTGAGCGGGTTCTCTCATTGCACCGCAAGTCAACCGCCCAAGTGTTTGAACTGGGCGAGTGCCTGGCTGAAGCAAAATCTGTTCAGCCCCAGAAACGCTTCGGTCGCTGGCTGAAAGATAATTTCCGCTACAGCGTCCGTTCAGCTTGGAACTTCATCTCTGTTCACGAACGGCTTTCTGATCACCGCGAGCGCCTTGAAAAGCATGCCATCGGTTCGACCGCGCTTATCGAGCTTGCAAAAGCAGAGCCGGATCAGATTGAGACCGTTCTCGATCTGTATGATGAAGGCAAGAGCCTCAAGCCTGCTGAAATCAAGGCGCTCGTCGGCAAAAAGGACGAGACTGAAGCGAATGCCGATCCCAGGCAGATGGGCGGAAAATCCGGACTTCAAAAGATGGCTGCTACCAAACTGAAGATGAGTACGGCGGAGTTGAACCGACTCATCGCTGCTGTCCTCGTCGGAGTGGAAGAAGCTATTGCGCGTCACGAGAGCGGAAAGCGAATCGTCATGGCGGCGCTGGCAGCTGATGTCGAAATAAATGCACGCCATGCATCTGATCTATTCAAAGACATCCTGGCCCCTTTGGTAGCAGTTCAGCATATGCCGAAAGCCAATCTTGAACACGAAAGGTTTGGCCTTGAGACAGGCTGGGGCGCAGTCCAGCACAGCCTCTATCGCTTGGGTGGTGTTGGCTCGTGGCCAGTGCGGGACGAGATGGAAAAATGGGTCATCGAAGTGGCACACCCGGCGCTACGTTTTGCAGTCCATGGCGAACCCTATGTGGCCAATACGCCTTCGGCCGCTGCGCCCGTAATGGAAGTCGCCAAAACAGAAAGCGACGTCACGAAGAATGATCACATTGTGGTCGAGAAGGAAGCCAAAGCTGATGAGACCACACCAGGCATTTCAGATGCCGAGCTGGATGCAACGCTCAACAGTCTTATGGCCACGAGCAAAACACCCGCTGAAGCACGCATGTCACTATAATGCTGTGACAACCGCACAGCGGTTACTCCACTCAATGCCTGGCCCAAACACCGAACAAAGCCCCGCTGAATTCCGCAGCGGGGCTTTAGTTTATCTGGTCTGAGACATTCTATCTGTCTTTGACCCGTCGCCGGGCTTGTGCGAGCCGGTCAAAATCCAAGCCCCGGAACATTGAGAAGTCGATCTTCGGATTGAGCGGAATTTTGGCAAACATTTCGGCTTCGGACTCAGTCAGGGTTTGCCAGCCATATTTGTTGTGATCGTCACCACCCAGAGCGTGACCTGCCTGCATCCGCCGTTCACGCTCGCCGATCGTCTTGTCCGCGCGAGCTTGGGTGATATAGTCGCCACGCAAGGAGTGGAACCGTTCGCCCGCCGTGTCCTTGATTCCCGCCTTGTCAAAAAGGCGTCTCATATAACTCGACGCAGTTCTTGCTGGATCAACAAGGCTCGTCAGCTGCGGAAACAGGAAGTTGTTGCCCTGTTTTCGGGCCCAGTCGACATAGCCTATCTCGACCAGAAAATTGTGAAGCACAAAGTACCGGCCGCTTTCTGTTGTCTTGATCGGTCTCCGCACCCAGTTTCCTCCGACTGTCGCAATCCCTGCCACTTCTGCAACCCAGATTCCGTCAAACTTTTCTTTGATGTCAGTTCCGACCAAATGGGTAAGCAGACCCAGACGGCGGCTGGTCAGCAAGCCGAGCAAAGGCAGCATGACATCGTCGATATAGGGGGATTGGACACAAGTCTGGAAAAGCTTCGTCAGCTTCTTTGCTGACAACGGTTCAGCGGGAATGGCCTCCACAGCATTACTGGAGTATTTGAGCGCGACGTTCTTGACTGGATTGTCAAAGGCATGCTGCGCGGCTGCATAGCTGAAGACGGGTTTGATGACTCCCATGTACCCGTTCTGTAACGTATTTTTGGCTATCCTTCCCTTGGTGAACTCTCGATTGCTGTCGATGATTTCTCTTGCTGTCAGGTCCGAAGGTCGATCCTTCTTTTCTGGAGGCCAAAACGTCGCGAGATTGATGAAAGCCTGAAGATCGGCGGGCGTGTAGCGATCAATCGGGTGATCGCCGATCAGTTCAACGAAGAGATTCAGACGCATCTCCGCCGTATTGATGTCGTTGCTGGGCTTTACCATGGCGTTGACCCGTTGCGCGAGATACTGACTTGCAGCTGTGCTGAACAACGGTTTTTCGGACGATCCACGTTCCACATATCGCCGATCCTTGTCGGCCTCTGTTTCCACATTGGCACTGACAAGCCCGACCCTCGCACTGATCTTGCCTTTCCCTTGCGAGCCGCTCTCAAGTGGCGGCGTCAGCATAGACGCGGGACCGTCCTTGGCTCTCTCGACCAATCGCCTGGCCAGCAGTTCGGCATGGTCGCCGAGTTCCTTGTTATACGCCTCGCCTGCATCCTTGCGCGCCTTCTCTTGCGCGATCCGCATAAGCCCTCGCATCATCGCGAAGTTGTTTTCCTCTTCGGCAGTTGGCGGAGGAGGAGGTTTGCTAATGTCATAGAGAGCGGACTTGAGGCCCATCGTCACGGCTTGCCACGCCCTGGTGCCCTTGGCGTCCTCATCGATACCATCGACGTTGCCACCAAGCATGTCTTCCATCAGTGGCCAGAACCCTCTCTCGTCATCATTCGCTTTTGACATGGCAAGCTCGATCCGTTCAAATTTTTCACGTGCGATCGCGGCCAACCTGTCGGCGATCTTGCGGGCTTCCGGTTTCGGTATGACACCGAGGCCAATCCGGATGGGACGCTTTACGTCGCCAGCGATCGTTTTGGGCAGTCGCATCTGAAACATATAGGCCGAACCTGTTTTGATCAGGTAAAGACCGGGCGAGGAGCGAGGGCGGCCTTTCGGGGTCTCTTTCACGGAAATAATTTCCGCATTTTGCGACGATACCCCCGACGATACATGCAACGATACAGTTCGAGTTTCTGACATTGGCAAAAGCCCTTGTTTTGGGCGGCCAGTTTCAAAAAAACCTTATCTATCAAAAACTTGGGAACTGCCTTTTTGAGTGCCCGGAGGGGCTGGCGGAGAGGGTGGGATTCGAACCCACGGTGGAGTTGCCCCCACGCCGCATTTCGAGTGCGGTACTTTCGACCACTCAGCCACCTCTCCGCGTCTTTGGTCGGCGCAGTATCAGTGCGCGGTCGCCTCCATAACCAAGGAGAGCGGCTTGCACAAGGGGTAAGTTTGCCTCTTGCCCCCGAAACCGGGCCGAAGGGGCAATTTGGCTTGACTCATGGACCCGTCTGACGTATCTCGCGACCCGAATGCGGCGTGGGGCTTCCTGCGCCGTTGGCCTTTGAATGGATAATCCGAAACTCCCGGACCCCGCTTCAGGCTTCACCCGGGCATCCGGAAACGGACTGTCCGATCACTCCGACTGGCAAAAAGACGGCCCACCACAATGGTGAGAGCCGGACGAACACGAAAGGACAAAAGATGTTCGCAGTCATTAAAACCGGTGGCAAGCAGTACCGCGTCGCTGCCAATGACGTTCTGACGATCGAAAAGCTCGAGGGCGCCGCCGGCGATTCCGTCGAGTTCACCGAAGTTCTCATGGTCGGCGAAGGCGCCGGCGCATCTGTTGGCGCACCCTTCGTTGAAGGCGCCATGGTTGTTGCCGAAGTTGTCGAGCAGGGCCGTGCCCGCAAGGTTCTCGCGTTCAAGAAGCGCCGCCGTCAGAACTCCAAGCGCATTCGCGGTCACCGTCAGCACCAGACTGTCGTCAAGATCACCGACATCCTGACCGGTGGTGCGAAGCCGTCCAAGAAGGCTGCTCCGAAGAAGGAAGCTGCACCCAAGGCTGCCGCTCCGGCCAAGACCGAAGCCGCCGCCACCGCAGCGCCACTCTTCACCGCGCCAGAAGGCGAGCCCGACAACCTGACCAAGATCAAGGGCATCGGCCCGGTCGCAGCCGGTCAGCTTGCCGAGCAGGGCATCACCACCTTTGCCCAGGTCGCCGCACTTTCGGACGCCGACATCACCCGCATCGACGAAGCCATGCCGTTCAGCGCCGACCAGATCTCGGACTGGCGCGAGCAGGCCAAGGCACTCGCGAAGTAATCAACCGCCCGTTCGGGCCCTGGCGGCCAAAAGCCGCAAACAGACAATCGCCCTTGAGGCGGAAACAGGAGCAGACCCATGGCACACAAAAAAGCTGGCGGTTCCACGCGTAACGGTCGCGATTCGAACTCCAAGCGCCTCGGCGTGAAGAAGTTCGGCGGCGAAGCCGTGATTGCAGGCAACATCATCATTCGTCAGCGCGGAACCAAATGGCATCCGGGCACCGGCGTCGGCATTGGCAAGGATCACACCATTTTTGCCGTGCAGCCGGGCAATGTTGACTTTCGCAAGACAGCCAACGGCCGAACCTTTGTGTCCGTTGTGGCGAAAGCCGAAGCAGCGGAATAAGCCGGATCGCATTTTGCAAGCCGGCGTCTCATCGACCCGGCCTTCGCAGGCATCCTCCGGAACACCGGATCAAGAAGGGGAGATGGGACACCATCTCCCCTTTTTCTTTGTCCCAAACCGGAGAACGATCATGAGACAGGATACAAGTTCAAGCCCGAGCGTCAGTGCACGGGCCCCCAGAGACAATCTCAGCGACTGTAGCAGCGCAAGCGACACCGAAAGGTTCGAAGAGACAGCATCGAGTTTCGATTGCCCCGTTCTTCTGACCGAAAATCTGGTCCTGCGCGCACCCCATGCCGAGGACATCGACGCAATTGCCATTCTCGCCGATAACCCGGCCATCGCCACCATGGTGTCCCGCATCCCGCATCCCTACACCCGCGCGGACGCCGACACCTTTGTGCGAACCGCCGCCAAACGCGGGAATGGCAATTGCGTCTATGCGATCACCGAAGCCGAATCCGGCAAACTGATGGGCTGCTGCTCACTGGAAACCGCGGCAGACGGTAACGCGCTAGAGCTGGGTTACTGGGTCGGAGAACCGTTCTGGGGTCGGGGCATTGCCACGCAAGCCGTGCATGCACTGGTCGACATGGCCTTCCGCACCCGCGACATCGAGCACATCGACGCCCGCTGCCGGGTCATCAACCCGGCTTCGCGGCGGGTGCTGCAGAAAAGCGGCTTCCAGTTCCAGGGCACCGGCATGATCAATGTTCTGGCCATCAACGCCAGCGCTGCGGTCGAATGGTTCCGGCTCGACCGCAAGACCTGGGTGTCGCTGATCAGCTGGTCAAACGAGAACCGGCCGGACAGGCGTTAGAGCAATTCCAGCAAAAGTGGGGACCGGTTTTGCGTCCGGAATTGCGTCAAAACAATGAGATAGAGCGTTGAAGGCGACTCGGATTTCGCCGCAAATGCTCTAGCCTGAAAACCGGCCTGCCGGAGCAATCCGCAAGCCCTCTGGCGGCGTAGAAGGATCATGACCCCTAAAAGGAATGATCCATGACCCTTCTGCGCCCCCTCGCCTTCACGCTCTTTGCCACGCTTGTCTCCGTTCCCGCTCACTCCACTGACCTCCGGCTCGAGGATTTCTTCGAGGGCAAGACCTATGCCTACGGCTCTTTCGGCGCCATCACCGGCCTGAGCCGCAGTTTCCGCGTTGACCTCACCGGCAAGGTGCGTGGCAAGGTGCTGACCTTGCGCGAGGATTTCCGCTATGACGACGGCGAGCGCGACACCAAGACCTGGATCTTCACCCGCACCGGCCCCAACACCTATTCCGGCACCCGCGAGGATGTGGTGGGTGAAACCACCGTCCGCCTGTCGGGCAACACCGCCCGCTTCACCTACCGGGTGGATCTCAATCCCGGTGGCGATCCCAACATCGTCCGCTTCCACGACAAGCTGGTGCTGAAGGACGACGGCACCTTGCGCAACACCGCCCTTGTGACCAAGTTCGCCCTGCCGATCGCCCGCGTCAGGGTCAATTTCGCGCCCACCCTGGAAGGCGCCAAGGCCATCAAACCCTGACCGGGCCGGGCCGGAACCTTTACCAATGGCCGCAATAGGCTTTGACCTTACGTCCTTGGGCGTTTATCGATGCGGCCAAAGCCGGAGGCCTGCGCCAGTCCGGCTAAACGCGTTACAAGTCCGGATCGGTACACTGCGATGAAATTCCTCGACGAAACCAAGGTCTATATCCGCTCCGGCGACGGCGGCGCCGGCAGCGTCTCCTTCCGGCGTGAGAAATACATCGAGTTCGGCGGGCCCGACGGTGGTGATGGCGGCCGCGGCGGTGACGTCTGGGTCGAGGCCGTCGACGGGCTCAACACGCTGATCGACTACCGCTTCCAGCAGCATTTCAAGGCCAAGACCGGCGGCCACGGCATGGGCCGCAACCGCACCGGCGCGGGCGGCGACAGCGTCACCCTGAAGGTTCCGGCCGGCACGCAGATTTTCGAGGAAGACAACGAAACCCTGATCTGCGACCTGACCGAGGTCGGCCAGCGCTACCGCATCGCCGTCGGCGGCAATGGCGGCTTCGGCAATGCCCACTTCAAGTCTGCCACCAACCAGGCCCCGCGCCACGCCAATCCGGGCCTTGAAGGCCAGGAAAAGACCATCTGGCTGCGGCTCAAGCTGATCGCCGACGCCGGCCTTGTCGGCCTGCCCAATGCCGGCAAGTCGACCTTTCTTGCCTCTGTCACAAGGGCGCGGCCGAAGATCGCCAATTACCCCTTCACCACCCTGCACCCCAATCTCGGCGTCGCCACCATCGATGGCCGCGAATTCGTGCTCGCCGATATTCCCGGCCTGATCGAGGGCGCTCATGAAGGGGTTGGCATCGGCGACCGCTTTCTGGGCCATGTCGAGCGCACACGGGTGCTGCTGCATCTCGTCTCCGCACTCGAGGAAGATGTCGCCCAGGCTTACAAGACCGTCCGCCACGAACTCGAGGCCTATGGCCACGGCATCGCCGAAAAGCCCGAGATCGTGGCGCTGAGCCAGGTCGATGTGGTCGACGCGGAAGAGCGCGCCAACAAGGTCCGGGCGCTGAAAAAGGCTGCCGGGCGCGCGCCTTACGAGATTTCCGCCATCACCGGCGAGGGCATGACCGGCGGTCTCCGGGCACTGCGCGACATCATCGTCGGCTCCAAGGCCGACGAGGCTGAAAAGGCTGAGACGGACGGCAAGAAAGACTGACCATGTCCGCCCACCGCAAGCCTGTTTCCGCGCACAAGCGCATTGTCATCAAGATCGGCTCGGCGCTGCTCGTCGACCGCAAGACCGGCCTGAAGGCTGCATGGCTCGAATCGCTCTGCGCCGACATTGCCGAGCTCAAGGCCGCTGGTGCCGAGGTCCTGGTGGTTTCCTCCGGCGCCATCGCCATGGGCCGCACCGTGCTCGGCCTGCCCGGCGGCGCGTTGCGGCTTGAAGAAAGCCAGGCCGCCGCCGCCGTCGGCCAGATTGCGCTGGCGCGGGCCTGGTCGGCGAGCCTCTCCACCCATTCCATTGTGGCCGGACAGATCCTGCTCACCCTGGGCGACACCGAAGAGCGCCGCCGCTATCTCAACGCGCGTGCCACCATGGCCGAGCTGATGCGCCACGGCGCGGTGCCGATCATCAACGAGAACGACACCGTCGCCACCAGCGAAATCCGCTATGGCGACAATGACCGGCTCGCCGCCCGCGTCGCCACCATGGCCGGCGCCGACCTGCTGGTGCTGATGTCGGATATCGACGGGCTCTACACCGCCCCGCCGCATCTCGACCCCGATGCCCGGTTTCTCGAAACCATCGAGGCCATCACCCCGGAAATCGAGGCCATGGCGGGTGACGCCGGGTCCGAGCTCTCGCGCGGCGGCATGAAAACCAAGATCGACGCCGGCAAGATCGCCACCGGTGCCGGCTGCGCCATGATCATCGCCTCGGGCAAGACCGACCACCCGCTCTCGGCCATCGACAAGGGTGCGCGCTCAAGCTGGTTCCAGCCCTCGGGCACGCCGCAATCGGCGCGCAAGATCTGGATCGCCGGGCAACTCGATCCTGCCGGCAGACTGAGCATCGACTCCGGCGCCGAAAAGGCACTCCGCTCCGGCAAGAGCCTGCTGCCGGCCGGCGTCAAATCCATCAGCGGCGACTTTCATCGCGGCGACCCAGTTGCGATCTGCGACCCGTCGGGCCGTGAAATCGCCCGCGGCCTGTCCGCCTATGATTCCGACGAAGCCCGGCGCATTGCCGGACGCAAATCGGCCGAAATCGAGGCCATTCTGGGCTATTCCGGCCGCGCCGCCATGATCCACCGCGACGACATGGTGATCGGCTGAAAACGCCTGGATCGCGTCCCGGCTTTACGGCGTCACCCCGATTGCGTAAGAAACCTGCCTGATCGCAAGCCGGGAGTATCACCATGCTCGACAAGACCGAGAGCAAAGCAGACATCGCAACGCTGATGGCCGACATCGGCCGCCGGGCGAAAGCTGCCGCGCGACCGCTTGCGATTGCGACAACCGATCAGAAGAATGCCGCGCTCAACGCCATGGCCGACGCCATTTCCACACGCCGGCAGGAGATTCTCGACGCCAACGCGCTTGATGTAGACGCCGCGTTGAAGAGCGACATGGCGGCTTCTTTCGTGGATCGTCTCAAGCTTGATGACAGCCGCATCGATGGCATCATTGACGGCATCCGCGCCATCGCGGATCTCGCCGATCCGGTCGGTGACGTGATTGCTGCCTGGGATCGTCCCAACGGGCTCAAGATCGAACGCGTCCGCACGCCTTTGGGCGTCATCGGCGTGATCTATGAAAGCCGTCCCAATGTCACCGCCGACGCTGGAGCTCTCTGCCTGAAAGCCGGCAACGCAGTGATTTTGCGCGGCGGATCGGATTCGTTTCATTCCTCTCGCGCCATCCATGCCTGTCTCACCGACGGGTTGGAAAGCGCCGGACTGCCCGCGGACGCCATCCAGATGATCCCGGTCTCCGACCGCGCAGCCGTCGGCGAACTGCTCACCGGACTGAACGGCACGGTCGACGTGATAGTGCCCCGCGGCGGCAAGAGCCTTGTCGCCCGCGTCCAGGCCGATGCCCGGGTGCCGGTCTTTGCCCACCTTGAAGGCCTGTGCCACATCTATGTCGACAAGTCCGCCGATCCCGCCATGGCGCGGCGCATCGTGGTCAATGCCAAGATGCGGCGCACCGGCATTTGCGGCGCCGCCGAAACCCTGCTGCTCGACAGCGCCATGGACCGCTCACTGGCCGCCGATATCCTTGCCGATCTGGCTGCTGCCGGCTGCGAGGTTCACGGCGACAATGCGGTAATGGCGCTTCAACCCGAGGCAACCCTTGCCACCGAAGACGACTGGCGCACTGAGTATCTCGACGCCATTATCGCGGCCCGCTTTGTCGACGGCATCGACGGCGCCATCGCCCATATTTCTCAGTGGTCGTCGAGCCACACCGAAGCGGTGATTGCCGAAGACGCAAGCGTCGTCGAGCGCTTCTTCACCGAAGTTGATTCGGCCATCCTGCTGCACAATGCCTCCACCCAGTTTGCCGATGGCGGCGAGTTCGGCATGGGCGCGGAAATCGGCATCGCCACCGGCAAGATGCATGCGCGCGGGCCCGTCGGTGTCGAGCAGCTGACCTCGTTCAAGTACCAGGTGCATGGCACGGGCCAGATCCGGCCTTGAGCGAAAAGCCAGCCAGGTCCCCATCCTATCTGAAGATGCCCCATGTCGAGCGGGGCATGACCGTTGGCCTGTTCGGCGGGTCCTTCAACCCGCCGCATCGGGGCCATGAGCTGGTCGCGGAAATCGCGCTACGCCGCCTCGGCCTCGATCAGCTCTGGTGGATGGTCACGCCGGGCAACCCGCTCAAGAACCACAGTGACCTCGCGGGCCTAGATGAGCGTATCGAGCTGAGCCGCCGGATGGCGCCCGGCCCCAGGGTCAAGGTGACCGCCTTCGAAGCCGCGCATGACCTGCATTACACCGCTCAGACACTGGCTTTCGTCAAGGCGCGCAATCCGGGCATTCATTTTGTCTGGATCATGGGTGCGGACAATCTGCGCCAATTTCACAAGTGGCAGGACTGGCGCGCCATCGCCGAAACCTTCCCCATCGCGGTGATCGACCGGCCGGGCTCGACGCTGGCCTACCTGTCATCGAAAATGGCCAAGGCCTTCAGCCATGCCCGTGTCGATGAGAACCACGCAGCGCTGCTGCCCTTCCTCCGGGCGCCTGCCTGGACCTTCATCCATGGCCCCCGCTCCTCGCTGTCGTCGAGCGCCATCCGCAGCGAGCGCGCCACGAATAAAACCGCCACATCTTGAAAAACCGCATGGTCCGTGACTATCTTCATGTTGCGCCGCAATCAGCTTGATGATTTGGCGCGCTTGTTGGACTGTTCAGGACACGGAAAGGAACCACTCTGAGAACAGAACACACGAAGGGAAACGTCAAGGACGGTTTCTCGCAAGCGACCGGAAGCGGTGAACCTACCGCTCTGCGTCAGCTTACACTGGTCCGCGACAGCTTGGCGGACTCCAAGGCAGAAGACATCGTAGCCATCGACATTGCAGGCAAGTCGGCGCTGGGCGACCATATGGTTGTTGCCTCCGGCCGCTCGAGCCGCCATGTCGCATCGATCTGCGATCGGCTGATCAGCGACCTCAAGGATGCCGACTTGGGCAATCCGCGGGTCGAGGGTCTGGCGACCGGCGATTGGGTGCTGATTGATGCTGGCGATGTCATCATTCATGTTTTCCGCCCGGAAATCAGGGAGTTCTACAACATCGAGAAGATGTGGCAGACCCCGGATCTCGACGACGGAAAGCTGCACTGACCAACACGGCCTGATCCGCTCTGGAGCTGACAGGCCGGCAGGTCTTGACGATCAGGTTGGACGCCGCCCGGTCATCTCAGGCGGGGCGGCCGGGTGTCTGTTGCGCTGATCTGACAACGGAAAAACACGGGCTCCATGCGCATCACACTGTTTGCCGTCGGACGGCTCAAGTCCGGCCCCGAAAGCGAGCTGTCGAGCCGCTACCTCGATCGCTTCGCCAAGTCGGGCAGCGCACTCGGGCTCGATTTCGCCAGGACCGTCGAGGTCGCGGAAAGCCGTGCCGCCACCGCGGAGCTGCGCAAGAAGGAAGAGGCCGCGCAACTGATTCGCACCATGCCCGACGGCGCGGCGCTGATTCTTCTCGACGAGCGCGGCAAGACCCCTGATTCGCCTGGTTTTGCCGATACGCTGGCGAGGCTGCGTGATGACGGCCGCCGCGACCTCGTGATCGCCATCGGCGGCGCCGACGGTCTCGACCCTGACCTGCATCGAAAGGCCGACGCGGTGATCTGCTTCGGCCGCATGACCTGGCCGCACCAGCTGGTCCGGATCATGGCCGCCGAACAGCTCTACCGTGCCGTCACCATTCTTTCTGGCCATCCCTATCACCGCGCCTGAAGCCTGCAGGTTCCATCTGCGCGAGCAGCCCTCGCGGTCCCGGAGCTCGCAAAGAATTGACCTTCCGGGACAATATGGTTCATGGAGCCTTAACGCGGAATTCGATAGGGTCCATTCATGTTGAGCTCCCGAATCGTGCACTCAGGCTCCGGCGCGGCAATGGCTGCCGCCGGTCGACGCATGCGTTTGATTCGGCCCCTGCCGGGCGCTCTGCTCGTCCTCGCTCTGACAGCCGCGACTGTGCTGATGCTCTGGAGCACGACACCGTCAAACGCCACTGATGCAGATGCAACCGATCCCGATTCGGTCGGCACAATCGAACTTGAACAGGAACAGGAAGCCAGCCGGCTGGAACTGCAATCGGTCGCCAACGAGGCAGCCCTTGCGGCAAAAGCGCTCGAAGCACTGCAATCCGACGTCGCAGCGCTTCGCGCCGATCAGCAGGACCTGGATCAGAAGATCGCCGAGACCGCGTCACGCCGGGCCGAGCTCGACCAGCAGATCAAGGCCGGCGAGCAGACCATGACCGGCCTGTCCGAACGGCAGGAAGCGGTGCGCCTGTCACTCATTTCGCGTCGGTCGGTGCTGGCCGAGGTGCTGGCCGCGCTGCAGCGGCTCGGGCGGGATCCGCCCCCTGCCCTGCTGGTCAGTCCCGAAGATGCCTTGTCCTCGGTCAGAAGCGCCATCATGCTGGGTGCGGTCGTGCCCGAAATCCGCGCCGAGACGCAGGCTCTCGCAGACGATCTCAAGGAATTGGCGGCCCTGCGACAAGCCATCGCCGTCGAGCGGGTGGCGCTTGCTAAGGCGCTGGAAGAAAACGCCGCGGAGGAACAGCGGCTTGCCAACCTGGCATCGGAAAAGGCGGCGCTTCAGGAACAAAGCTCCCGGCGGCTCGAGCGCGAACGTGAGCGCGCCGAAGCCCTGTCGGTCCGCTCCACCGAACTCGAATCCGTCATTGCCCGGCTGGCCGATGAAATCGTCTCTCTCCGGCAGGCTGCAGAGGCTGCCCGCAAGGCTGAGGAAGAGCGCCAGCGGCAACTGGCCGAGCAGCTGGAGCGCGCCCGCGCCTTTGCCGCGGTGGCCGTGCCCGACAAAAACCGCATTATGCCCGCATATGCATTTTCCAAGCTGACCGGGACACTGTCCCTGCCGGTGCAAGGCGAAACGGTACGCTATTTCGGCGCCGACGACGGCACCGGGCACACGCTGGCCGGTGAAGTTCTGGCCACGGAAAAGGGCGCCACCGTGGTGGCTCCGGCTGATGGGTGGATCGCCTATGCCGGCCCGTTCCGCAGCTATGGCCAGGTGGTTATTATCGATACCGGCGAAAATCACCACGTGGTGTTGGCCGGAATGGAAAAGATCAAGGTCTCGGCCGGCCGGTTTGTCGTAGCCGGAGAGCCTCTGGCGACGATGGGACAGACGAGATTTGCAGGTTCGGCGGCTTTGTCGCTGGCATCGGAGCGTCCAACGCTCTACATTGAGATCAGAAAAGACGGTCAACCGGTCGACCCGCGATCGTGGTGGAAAGACGATATGTCTTCGAGAAAGGCAAGCAATGATACGTAAGGTGACACTTCTGGCGGTTGGCGCATTGATGGGCGCAACAGCCGTAAGCGCGATCAACTCCTATGGAGGCTCCGCCAATGCGGCGGGGACAGAGACCTACCGGCAGCTTGCCATCTTCGGCAACGTCTTCGAACGCGTGCGCGCCCAGTATGTGACGCCGCCGGAAGAAGAAAAGCTGATCGAGAATGCCATCAACGGCATGCTGACCTCGCTTGACCCGCATTCGAGCTACCTCAACCAGGAAGCAGCCGATGACATGCGGACCCAGACGCGTGGTGAATTCGGCGGTCTCGGTATCGAGGTCACCATGGAAGACGAACTGGTCAAGGTCATCACCCCGATCGACGACACGCCAGCCGCCCGTGCCGGCGTTCTTGCCGGTGATTTCATCTCGGAGATCGATGGCGAGGCCGTGCGCGGTCTTTCGCTCGGCGAAGCAGTCGACAAGATGCGCGGCCCGGTCAACACCGCCATCGAGCTGACAGTGCTGCGCGAAGGCGCCGACCAGCCGATCAAGATCAAGGTCGTCCGCGACATCATCTCGGTCAAGGCTGTGCGCTACCGGGTCGAGGAGGATGTCGGCTACCTGCGGGTCATCTCCTTCACCGAGAAAACCTATGATGATCTCTCCGACGCGATCGAGACGATCACCGATGAAGTCGGCAAGGACAAGCTTAAGGGCTTTGTGCTCGATCTCCGGCTGAACCCGGGCGGCCTACTCGACCAGGCAATCAGCGTCTCCGACGCCTTCCTGGATCGCGGCGAGATCGTCTCGACCCGCGGCCGCAACCCGGAAGAAACCCGCCGCTTCAACTCCCGACCGGGGGATCTTGCCGGTGGCAAGCCGGTGGTTGTGCTGATCAATGGCGGTTCGGCCTCTGCGTCCGAAATTGTCGCCGGTGCGCTGCAGGATCACAAGCGCGCCACCATCCTGGGCACGCGTTCCTTCGGCAAGGGATCGGTCCAGACCATCATCCCGCTGGATGCGAAGACAGCCCTCCGCCTGACCACGGCGCTCTACTACACGCCGTCCGGCACATCGATCCAGGGCACCGGCATCAAGCCCGATATCCGGGTCGAGGAGCCTGTGCCTGAAGAGTTGCGTGGTCGCGTGAAGCCCTCCGGCGAAAGCGAGCTTCGCGGCCATATCCAGGGCGAAAACGAGGATGAAGAGGGCTCGGGCTCGATTGCCTATGTCCCGCCGGATCCGAAGGACGACGTCCAGCTCGGCCATGCGCTTGACCTGCTGCGCGGCAACAAGACCGACCCGGCCTTCCCGCCGAGCCCGGACCAGGCCGCAAACAAGAACTGACGCAAGCTTTTCCGCCGCCCCGCCTGCACCAGCCTTGCTGGCTTGCATGCGGGGCGGCGGACTGATTCAATCAGCCCGTATCGGGATTCGGACAGAAGATCGTGGGCGACAAGATCCATCAGCCGCTGGGACAGCACTTGAAGCCGGAGCGAAAGCCCGGCCGGGGGCCTCGGCGCGGCTGGTCAAGGATCCTGCTTGGCACGATTGCGGTCTGCCTGGTTCTGGCCGGCGCCGGCTGGATGGCCTTTTCAGGTGCCCGCATCGAGACCGGCGACAGGGTCGTGCTGCTCGACAGTCCCGAAACCGAAGCCCCCGATACCGCTTCAGGCCAGTCCACGGATACAGAGCCGGCAAACAATCAGCCGGCCAGCGCCAGCGCTGCAGCCGAAGACACTGGCGGACTGAAATCGCTCCACGGCCAGTCCGGTGCTGATGTCGCCACCACGCTCGGTGACGATGGCGAGGAAATCAACAAGTTCACCCCGGTCAAGCGGCCCGACAACCGCCCGGTGCTGCTCAACCCGCCCGGCCGGGTTGGCCAGAATGCCCATTTGGCCCATTTGCCGGATCCCGCCGTAGTAGAAGACACACAGATCGGTCCGTTGCCGGTGCGTGGGGCAAATGGCGAGCGAGCCTTTGACATCTATGCCCGGCCCTGGTCCGGCGCCCGTGGCGCCCGTGTGGTGATCATCGTCGGCGGGCTCGGCCTGAGCCAGACCGGCTCGCAATATGCGATCAGAACGCTGCCCGAGGAAATAACCCTGGCTTTCGCCTCCAATGGCAACAGCCTGCAGCGCTGGATGCAGGAAGCACGGCGCCAGGGCCACGAGATCCTGCTTCAGGTTCCGTTCGAACCCTATGATTACCCCGCCAATGACCCTGGTGCCGGAACCCTCACCGTTGCGGCCGGAGCCAGCGCCAATCTCGCCGATCTGCACACGGCCATGGCCCGCATCACCAATTACACCGGCATCACAAATTTCATGGGCGGCCGTTTTCTCGCTGATCCCGACGCACTCGAACCGGTGATGCGCGATCTTGCCGAACGTGGCATCATGTTCCTCGATGACGGCACCTCCGCCCGCTCGCTGACCGGACAATTCACCAAAACGCTGGGAATACCCTTCGCCGCAGCCGACATGGTACTCGACGCCATCCAGGAGCGCGGCTACATTCTTTCTAAACTGGACGAGCTGGAACGCGTAGCCAGGCGGAACGGAACAGCAGTAGGTGTCGCTTCGGCGTTTGAGGTTAGCGTCGACGCGATCGCCACCTGGGCTGAAGAAGCCAAGGCGCGGGGAATAGAAATTGTCTCCGCCTCGGCCGTGGCCGACGACCCGGAGAGATAGGCAGGAAGCACATATGGCCGGCAAGGACGCAACAAGCACAGTGGACGTCAACGCCCTTCCCTATCGCCTGTGTGTCGGTGTCATGGTGCTCAACAATGAGGGTCTTGTCTGGACCGGCCGCCGCATTGCCGAAGGCAACACCGAATATGATGGCTCACCGCAGCTCTGGCAGATGCCCCAGGGCGGCATAGACGCCGACGAAGTGCCTTATCGGGCAGCCCTGCGCGAGCTCTATGAGGAAACCGGCATGCGTTCGGTGGAACTGCTCGCCGAGGCCCCGGATTGGATCGATTACGATCTTCCCGGGCACCTGCTTGGCATTGGCCTGAAAGGCAAGTATCGGGGGCAGAGGCAACGCTGGTTCGCCATGCGCTTTACCGGCGACGAGAGCGAGATCAGCATCGACCCGCCGCCTGGCGGCCACCAGGCCGAGTTCGACGCCTGGGAGTGGAAGCCGATGCACGATCTGCCGGGCCTGATCGTGCCCTTCAAGCGCAAGGCCTATGATCAGGTGGTCAGCGCCTTCGAGCACCTGGCGGGTGTGGCGCCATGAAGCTGATAGGGTTGTTGGGCGGCCTGAGCTGGGACTCAACTTCCCTATACTATCGGATGCTCAATGAACTCACCCAGAAGCAGCTGGGCGGCCACCATGCGGCGCGGGTTCTGCTCCATTCGGTCAACCATGCCGCCATCAAGGAAGCCCAGAGCCTGCGAGATACCGATGCCATTGTCACGATCCTTTGCGAGGCCGGGCGCAGCCTGAAGGCCGGAGGCGCGGATTTCCTGGTGCTGGCGAACAACTCCTTGCATCAGTATGCCGAACAGATCGAAAAGGCCTGCGGTCTGGAACTGCTGCATATTTCGGACGCCACCAGCTCCCAGGTTCGGCAGGACGGACATCAGACGGTTGCGCTTCTGGGCACCCGGGCCACCATGGAAGCTGACTTCTATGCAAAACGCTTGAAGTCCGGTTGTGGTGCCAAGGTCATCTCGCCGGAACTTGTCGAGAGGATCGAGATCAACCGCGTGATACATGATGAGATTGGCCGCGGCATCATGCGCAACGGCTCACGCGAATTCGTCAATCAACTGATCGAGAAGCTCTGCAACCGCGGCGCCGAAGCCGTGGTGCTCGGCTGTTCGGAATTGACCACACTCATCACCCCGGCCCGCGATCAGATCCAGTTCTATGACACCACCCGTTTGCACGCTCAGGCGGCTGTTCAGCGTGCACTGGAGGTCTCCTATGCCTGAGCCGCGAAGCATTGCCACCAGGGCGCTCTATCGCCTCAGCACAGCATCCGATCTCACTGCCATAGAGGAGATTGAAAGGCTGAGCTACCCGCCACAGCAAACCGGCCTCGCCCGGGCCCTGCTGGCTGATGCTGAGTCCTCTCTCTCCCTCATCGCAGAGATCGAGGACAGGACCGTCGGTCACGTCCTACTGAGCATGATTTCCGGGCCGGACAGGGCGCTGGCGCTGGCGCCATTGGCGGTTCTGCCAGCATGGCGTGAGATGCAGATCGGCACGGAACTGGTTCGCCATGCGCTCGAACTGGCGCGGCAGCAGGGCTGGCTATCGGTGTTTGTCTTCGGCCAACCCGATTACTATTGCCGCTTCGGATTCAGATCCCGCACCGCTGACGGAGCCGAAACAACACTTCAGGGTCCACGCTTTCTGGCGCTCGAACTGCACCCCGGAGCGCTGTCTTCATGGACCGGTCCTTTAAACTTTCCCGAACTGTTTCTCCGGCATCTCCCTGTTGGCGCACAAGGCTGAAACAGGCTGCTTGAGTAGAACTGCAGCCATCCCGACACCATGCTGGCCCGGCCGGCAACATGCGGACACAAAAAAGGCGGCCCGAAGACCGCCTTGCCTTTGAACCTGCGGTCCGAATCAGGCCGGCAGGATGGCGCCGTTCAGCGTGGTCAGCTGGTCCAGATATTCCTGGGCCTTCTGCTTGGCTGTATCGGTCGAAGCATCGGCGAGGTCTTCGCGCGCGTCCTGCAGACGTCTGTTGATATCGTCGCGGTCGATGTCGCTCACCGCTACGGCTGATTCCGCCAGCAGGGTGCAGCCGTCCGGCAGGATGTCGGCAAAACCACCAAACACCACGAACCGGTCGGTCTTGCCTTCGGAGGTCGTCACTGTGACGACACCAGGCTTGATCGTGGTCATGGTCGGTGCGTGGTTGGCCATCACCGTCATTTCACCGTCGGTGCCCGGAAGCACGACTTCGGTCACGGTTGCCGACAAGAGCAACCGCTCGGGAGATACGAGTTCAAAATTGAAGCTGTCAGCCATGACGTTCACTTTATCGCAGTGCTGTTCGGGAGCACCGCGCAAACCGGAACCTACCGGTTTGCGCGGGCAATTTCATGATTAGGCGACTTCCGCAGCCAGACGCTGGGCCTTTTCGACGGCCTCTTCGATGGTTCCGACCATGTAGAAGGCCGGCTCGGGAAGATGGTCGTATTCGCCGTTCACCAGGCCCTTGAAGCCCTTGATGGTGTCTGCGAGATCAACCAGCTTGCCAGGCGCGCCGGTGAACACTTCAGCCACGAAGAACGGCTGCGACAGGAAGCGCTCGACCTTACGGGCGCGGGCCACGGTAACCTTGTCTTCTTCCGACAGCTCATCCATGCCGAGAATGGCGATGATGTCCTGAAGCGACTTGTAACGCTGCAGGATTTCCTGCACGCCACGGGCAACTTCGTAATGCTCTTCGCCGATGATCAGCGGGTCGAGCATACGCGAGTTGGAGTCGAGCGGGTCAACCGCCGGGTAGATGCCCTTCTCGGCAATCGAACGGTTCAACACCGTCGTTGCGTCAAGGTGGGCAAAGGTCGAAGCAGGCGCCGGGTCGGTCAAGTCATCGGCTGGCACGTAAACGGCCTGCACCGAGGTGATCGAGCCCTTGTTCGTGGTGGTGATGCGCTCCTGCATCGCACCCATGTCGGTGCTGAGTGTCGGCTGGTAGCCCACAGCCGAAGGAATACGGCCCAGAAGCGCCGACATTTCCGAACCGGCCTGGGTAAAGCGGAAGATGTTGTCAACGAAGAACAACACGTCCTGGCCTTCGTCACGGAACTGTTCCGCAATGGTCAGACCGGTCAGCGCCACGCGGGCACGCGCACCTGGAGGCTCGTTCATCTGACCGAAGACGAGAGCGCACTTGGAGCCGTCGCCGCCGCCTTCCTTGTTCACGCCGGATTCGATCATCTCGTGATAGAGGTCGTTGCCTTCGCGGGTACGTTCGCCAACACCGGCAAACACCGAGTAACCACCATGCGCTTTCGCGATGTTGTTGATCAGTTCCTGAATGAGAACGGTCTTGCCAACGCCGGCGCCGCCGAACAGGCCGATCTTACCGCCACGGGCGTAAGGTGCGAGCAGGTCGACGACCTTGATGCCGGTGACCAGAATTTCAGCTTCGGTCGACTGTTCGGAGAAATCCGGAGCGTCCTGGTGGATCGAACGGCGGGCCTTGGTCTTGACCGGGCCGGCTTCGTCAACCGGCTCGCCGATCACGTTCAGGATGCGGCCGAGCGTTTCTTCGCCGACCGGCACCGAGATCGAATCGCCGGTGTCGACCACTTCCTGGCCGCGAACCAGACCTTCGGTCGAGTCCATGGCGATGGTGCGAACGGTGTTTTCACCCAGATGCTGTGCCACTTCCAACACCAGGCGGTTGCCCATGTTGTCGGTTTCCAGCGCGTTCAGGATGGTCGGCAGTGCGCCTTCATCGAACGTCACGTCCACAACCGCGCCGATGACCTGAGTCACGCGACCGATTGCACCGGACTTGGCTGCAGCGCTTTTGACTGCGCTCGCCTTTGTCGCTGCTGCTGCGGGCTTCTTAGCCGCTGCGGGTTTTTTCGCCGCTGCGGGCTTGGTTGCCGGGGTAGCTGCCTTAGCCATGTATCTTACCCTCTTCCGTGTACCTTAGAGCGCTTCCGCGCCCGAAATGATTTCAATGAGTTCCTTGGTGATCTGGGCCTGCCGCTGGCGGTTGTAGCTCATCGACAGCTTGTCGATCATCTCGCCAGCATTGCGGGTTGCGTTGTCCATTGCGGACATTTTCGCGCCCATCTCGCCTGCAACATTCTCAAGCAGCGCCCTGAAGATCTGCACCTTGATCGAACGCGGCAGCAAATCCTCGAGGATTTCTTCGGCACTCGGCTCGTAGTCGTAGATCGCCGATGCGCTGGCATCGTCAGCTGCTGCGCCGGTTGAAGCCGGGATCAGCTGCTGTGCGGTCGGAACCTGGCTGATCACCGATTTGAACTCCGAGTAGAACAGAGTGCAAACGTCGAAGCCACCCTGGTCAAACAGATCCGTGACCTTGTCCGCGACCGTTTCGGCCTGGGCAAAGCTCATCTGCTTGACGTCGCGGAAATCCACACGCTCGATAATCAGAGATGCGTATTCCCGGCGCAGGATATCATAACCCTTCTTGCCGACACACAGGATCTTGACGGTTTTGCCGTCAGCCAGAAGCCGGCGCACATGATCGCGCGCAAAACGCGCAATCTGGCTGTTGAAGCCGCCGCACATGCCACGTTCGGCGGTGCAGACCACCAGCAGATGCGTGTCGTCCTTGCCGGTGCCGGTCATCAGCTTCGGTGCATCATCACCGCCGCCGACAGCTTCGGCGATGTTCGACATCACCGAGGCCATCCGCTGCGAATACGGCCGTGCGGCCTCGGCCGCCTCCTGCGCGCGCCGAAGCTTCGCCGCGGCGACCATCTGCATCGCCTTGGTGATCTTCTGCGTCGCCTTGACGGAGGCGATCCGGTTTTTCAGATCCTTGAGTGAAGGCATCCGTTATCCGTCCTCGGTCTGTTGCCGTTAGGCAAAGGTTTTGGCGTAAGTGTCGATCGCTGACTTCAGCTCGGACTTGGTGTCGTCGCTGATGGCCTTTTCCTTGCGGATCGTTTCGAGCACATCCTTGCCTTCGCTGCGCATGTAGGCCAGCAGGCCCTGCTCGAACTTGCCGACCTCACGGACAGCAATCTTGTCGAGATAGCCATTCACACCGGCAAAGATCACCGCAACCTGTTCTTCCGTCTTGAGCGGCGAGAACTGCGGCTGCTTGAGCAGCTCGGTCAGGCGCGCACCACGGTTGAGCAGGCGCTGGGTCGCTGCATCAAGGTCGGAGCCGAACTGCGCAAACGCAGCCATTTCACGATACTGGGCAAGCTCGCCCTTGATCGAACCGGCAACCTGCTTCATCGCCTTGATCTGAGCCGACGAACCCACGCGGGACACCGACAGACCAACGTTCACAGCCGGGCGGATACCCTGGAAGAACAGTTCGGTTTCAAGGAAGATCTGACCGTCGGTGATCGAGATCACGTTGGTCGGAATATAGGCCGACACGTCGTTGGCCTGGGTTTCGATGACCGGCAGCGCCGTCAGCGAACCCGAACCATTGTCTTCGTTGAGCTTCGCAGCGCGCTCAAGCAGACGGGAGTGAAGGTAGAAAACGTCGCCGGGATAAGCTTCACGGCCCGGAGGACGACGCAGCAGAAGCGACATCTGACGATAGGCAACAGCCTGCTTGGACAGATCGTCATAGGCGATCAGGGCATGCTTGCCGCTGTCGCGGAAATATTCACCCATCGCACAGCCGGCAAACGGTGCCAGGAACTGCATCGGAGCGGAATCGGATGCCGTTGCGGCAATCACGATCGAGTACTTCATTGCGCCGCGATCTTCGAGGATCTTGACGAACTGGGCAACCGTCGAACGCTTCTGGCCAACCGCCACGTACACGCAGAACAGCTTTTCAGCTTCAGGGCCATTCTCGTGGATCGGCTTCTGGTTCAGGAAGGTGTCGAGAATGATCGCGGTCTTGCCGGTCTGACGGTCACCAATGACCAGCTCGCGCTGGCCGCGGCCGACCGGGATCAGCGCGTCGATGGCCTTGAGGCCTGTCGACATCGGCTCATGCACCGACTTGCGCGGCATGATGCCGGGAGCCTTGACGTCCACGCGGGCGCGGCTCTTTGCCTTGATCGGGCCCTTGCCGTCGATCGGGTTGCCAAGCGCGTCAACGACGCGGCCAAGCAGTTCCGGACCCACGGGAACGTCCACGATGGCGCCGGTCCGCTTGACGATGTCGCCTTCCTTGATGTCCCGGTCGGAACCGAAAATCACGACGCCGACATTGTCGGCTTCAAGGTTGAGCGCCATGCCGCGAATTCCGCCTGGGAATTCGACCATTTCACCAGCCTGGACATTGTCGAGGCCGTAGACGCGGGCGATACCGTCACCGACGGACAGAACCTGACCAACTTCGGAAACTTCGGCTTCGTTGCCGAAATTCTTGATTTGGTCCTTGAGAATTGCGGAAATTTCCGCGGCGCGGATATCCATCAGCCAACCTCTTTCAGTGCATGCTTAAGGGTGGAAAGTTTAGTGCGAAGTGATGTGTCGACCTGACGCGAACCGATCTTGACGATCAACCCGCCCAGCAGCGACGCATCGACTGTGACGTTAAGCGTCACGGTTTTTCCGGTTACGCCTGACAGCGCAGCCTTGAGTTCTTTTTCCTGCGCCGCCGACAGCGGGTGTGCTGTCCTGACGTCTGCAGTGACTTCGCCGCGCTCGCGCGCAACGGCCTCGTGAAAGGACTTGATGATCGCAGGCACGGCGAACAGCCGGCGGTTGCGGGCAACGACCTTGAGGAAATTGCCGACCAGGCCGGAAATGCCGGCCTTGTCGATCAACGCGACGATCGAGCGCGACTGGTCTTCAGCTGAAAATACCGGGCTGGTGACCAGGCGCTGCAGATCAGCGCTGCTGTCAATCATTGCCTGAAACTGGTTCAGATCCTTGGCGACAGCGTCAACCGATTTGGCTTCTGCCGCCAGCTCATAAAGCGACGAAGCATACCGTTCAGCGACACCGGAAATTTGATGGGAGTTATCTGCCACGGGCGGGATTGTCTCTCATTGCCATTCAGACCCCTGCGCTTGACCGAAAGCCGGAAAGGCAAGTCTCTGAATTTGTTACGGTAAATTTCAGGTCGTCCAAGCTCGAAAGTTTGTTTTTCCCGAAATGCGCGGTCCGTCTAGCATAGAGCGCCGGGACTCGCAACACGCCGGGTGCGCCATTCCGCACCTGCTTTAGGATGAGAGACCGGCTCTGCCAGTCCCGGTCAGCTTCAAATCAAACCCGATTCCATCATGTCCAGCCCAGCGCATACATCAGCGGTCCTGCCGCGAGCAGGATTTCAAGCACCACCGACACCAGATTGAACACCGTCACGCCGCGGTCCGAGAGCATCGAGATGATTCGCCCGAACGCCGTGAACGCCCACCCCGCACCCAGCGCCAGGTAGATCAGCGGCTGGGCAAACAGCATCGCGCAGATCCCGACCCCGAGATAGAACCCGGCCATGGTTCCGCGCGCTTCCGACAGTGCTTCGGGATGGTCCGGCAACGTCTGCAGCCTGAGGATCTTCAGCGAGATCCGCGGGGCAAACAACAGCATCAGGCCAAACAGGATTGTCACCAGTGCAGCCGACCAGGCCAGCCATTCGCCCTGGCTTGTCGGCCAGTAGAATTCGATCATTCCCGCATCTCCATTTCGGACCCGCCTTCACCCTTCAGCGGCACGGTTTGCCTGCCGGCATCTGCCACAGCGCCAATCTGACGCATCAGGCCGGATCGGCACCCCTTCACGAACGCTTACCATGCAGCGCCCGCGCGCCATAGCCCCGGCATGGGCCGCAAGCAACAGAAACCCGCCGCATCAGTTCGCAGACCCGAGCCTGGCCTCGCGGCGTGCGATCAGCCGTTCCCGGTTCATGATGTAGATGCCGCTCAGGCAGATGATCGCGGCGCCCAGCATGGTCCAGCCGTCGGGCACGTCGCCGAAGACAATGAAACCGAGCGCCGTCATCCACAACAGCTGGCTGTAGACAAACGGCGCAACCTTGGAGGCGCTGGCCAGCCGGCTGGCCTTGACCAGCAGCACATGCCCGCCCATGCCGAGCGCGCCGAGGCTGGCAAGCAGCGCGAAATCAAGCACCGAGCTCGGCATCTGGCCATAGACAAAGGCCGGCGGCGCCATCAGCAGGGTTGCGAAAATGCAGGAATAGAACACCAGGCTCGACTGGCTTTCCTGCATCGCCAGATTGCGGGTCAGGATCGAGTAGAGCGAATAGGTGATCGTTGCCAGGATCGACCATATGATCGACAGCGAAAACACATCGGTGCCCGGCCGCACCACGATCAGCACCCCGACAAAGCCGACCATGATCGCCGCCCAGCGCCGCGGCCCGGCCCATTCGCCAAGCAGCGGGCCGGCCAGCGCCGTCACCAGCATCGGCACGCTCAAGAAGATGCTGATGGTCTGCGCCAGCTGCAACTCGCGCAGCGCCAGGAAGTTGAACAAGGTGGTCGCCGGCAGCAGCAGCCCGCGCAGGATCTGCAGCGGCGCGTTCTTCATCCGGTACATGTCTGCCCGGCGCCAGCCCTGGAAGATGATGAAGGCAATCACCGCATGCCCGAAAAACCGGCACCAGACCACGAAGATAGCAGCATAGCCCGCCGTTACCAGATACTTGGCGCCGGTATCGAGCACGGCAAAACTCATGAAGGTGAACAGCGCAATCACCATCGCCACCGGCGGCATGGCCTCGCGATCAACATCATGTCGCGCCGGGCGATGGTGGGGGATGTGGTCCAAGCTGAGGCTTTCCATAAGAGTGTAGCGTCAGAGCTGACGCGTTCACGATCACCAAGACATGCACGGCATGGCCGCCCGTGTCAAAACCTGCCGCGCCTGCCCCGATATCCTGTCCCGCGCATTATGAGGACCCGGCCCCGTCAAACATCTCGCGGATGATCTTTCCGGCATTGCGCGCCTCGACCTCCGATTCGCGCACCAGCGCGTCAAAATGCTCGGTCAGCGCCGAGACCTGGCGGCTGTCGCGGTAGACCAGGTAGAATTGCCCGACATAGACTGCCGCCAGCAGCCGCCCGAAGATCGACACCGGCGCCGAGAACATCTTCTTCGCATCGTAGAAATGGAGCCTCAGCGACGGATAAAGCCGCTCGCAGCGCCCGGCCATGAACGCGATCTGCTCGGCGCGGGCATCGTGGCCGAGCCCCTGCCAGTAGCCCTCGCCGCGCGCCAGCGACCTGATCTTGTCGATCGAGACACAGATCTCGTAATCCGAGCCCGGCGCCCTGAGCCAGTCGACTGTCTCGCGCATGGCGCCGCGCGCCTGTTCCGGGGTCTTGTCGAGAAAGGCCGCATATTCCCATTCGAGCACCGTTTCGGTCTTCAGGATATCCGGCAGGGTTGCCGGCACGTGACGGATCTTGTGGCCCGCCGCCTCCTGGTGCCAGGCGATGATCTGCTCGTCCGCCGGCGTCCGCTGCGCCGTTGCCATGCGGAAATTCGCCGACAGCACTTCCGCCGCCGATTCCGGCCGGTCCGAAAGGCCCAGCAGCCAGTCTGCACTCACCCCCAGCGCCTCCGCGCATTCGGCAGCCAGATGCGCATTCGGCAACCGCACCTCATCCGGCACCAGCAATTGCGCGATCGTCGACCGGTCGACACCTGCCGCCCGCGCCAGCGCGCTGCGGCTCATCCCCGTCAGCGCCAGCCGGGCGGCCAGACGGGTGCGAAACAGCTCTGCGCGATCATTTTTGTGCATTGCTGACTATTCACACACTTGGTGAAATTTATCAACAAACGCGTGTTTATGCTGCGAAAGTACATAATACCGGCAGCCCCTGAACAGAGCTAGAAAGCCCCTGTCGCAACCAGCACAGGGAGCCGCCGCAGACCATGGAATCGAAACTCAGAACCATCGCCAAAGCCATCACCTGGCAAGCCCTCGGCCTCACTGTGACCGGCGGGCTGGCCTGGTTCCACACCGGCAACATGGTAACCGCCATGAGCTTCGCCCTCTCCACGGCGGCCAGCGGACTGGCGTTTTTCTTCGTGCATGAACGGGTCTGGGCGCGGGTGCGCTGGGGGATTGGCGAGCGGCATGCGTAAGGAAGACGAAATGCACATGCATGAACAAGCCAGTACAGCCTGCCGGATGATCAACGCGCGAATGCCGACCTTGGATGAGACGCACCCCTCCCCACAGGCCGTTCGGCTCTTCAGGGGCCTGCAACAGCTGATTTGACACCGACAAATGGCGATTGCGCCATCCAGTCCTGAGCGGAATTGGTCAGATGCCTGTCGCCCTCGATAAAGGCGGTCTTGGCATCAATGGCATCCTTGACGCTGACATCCCCCAACCAGAGCGCGACCAGAGTGGAAAGCGGAGCCGTCAGGTAGACATCCACCTCGTGGCCCGGATCATCAGGGCACAGGTCGACCGCATCTCCGTTCGCAATAACCCACCAGGCGTTGAGTTCGCGCCGGTCCGAAATCTTTACCAGGATCACGGTCTCCCCGTCCGGCAATCCCTGGGTGTTCAGGGTGCGGTGGAAATCCCACATGAACCCGCCGACATCGCAGTCCTGTGCAGCAATACTGCGTTTGCGCCAGCGCATGCCCCATATCGCCATGTTTTCCACGATCGGTCCAAGTTCGCGCCCTGACCGGGTGAGCCTGTATTCTCCGGCTTGAGCCGCAGGAAAGGGCTTTCGGACGATGATTTCCGCCGCCTCAAGCGTTTTCAAACGCTTGCTCAGGATCGACGGCGACATGCGCGGGATCGCCTTCTGGAAGCCGCCAAAGCGGGTCGTTCCGAGAAACATCTCGCGCAGCAGGAGCAGCGTCCACTTGTCGCCCAGGATCTCGGCGGAGGACATTGCGGGGCACAGGCTGCCGGAGACGTTGCGGGGCTTTTCATCCATTGCCGAGCGTAGCGCCACTTGGTTCACCCTGACAACTACGGAATCCGAAGCGGTTTCATACGGATCGAGAAGTAGGAGCCGCCTTTTACGGCGCCTATCCTGAAACAGGGCCCGGCTTATCGGGTGTTTTCATCGGAAAGGAGCCCGCCATGGGCCGCTCAGCCACATTTCTCTATGGGATGATCGTTTATGTCATCTTTCTGATCACGTTTCTCTACGCGATCGGGTTCACCGGCAATATCGTCGTCCCGAAATCGATCGATTCCGGCACACCCGGCCCTGTCACCATGGCCGTTGTCATCAATCTGGCACTGCTTTCGGTTTTCGCGCTTCAGCACAGCATCATGGCACGTCCGGCCTTCAAGCGGATGTGGACACGGCTCATCCCCGAAGCGGCCGAGCGCAGCACCTACATCCTGATGACCTCTGTCGCGCTTGTCCTGATCTTTGCGTTCTGGCAGCCGATTCCGCATTTGATATGGGACTTCTCAAACTCGATCACCGGCGTCCTGCTGAGCGCGTTGTTCTGGGGCGGCTGGCTCATCGTCCTGTCCTCGACCTTCATGATCGATCATCTTGATCTTTTCGGACTGAAGCAGGTCTTTGCACATCTGAAAAAGCGTCAGGCGATGCATCCTATTTTCGTCAAGACCGGGTTTTACCGGCTGGTGCGCCATCCGATCATGACCGGATTCCTGATCGCCTTCTGGGCCACGCCCAGCATGTCAGCGGGTCATTTGCTGTTTGCCTGCGTGACAACCGGCTACATCGTGATCGCCGTTCTGCATCTGGAAGAAAAGGACCTGATTGCCAGCATCGGCGATGACTATCGGACCTACCGCGACGAGGTTCCCGCCTTTGTCCCCGGCCTCGGACGGGGGCGGTAACATGACACTCGATCCCAAACACCTCGCGCAGATCCAGAAATTCGCCACCACCCCACCACCAAGTGTGCGCGACCGGCAACTGCCGCTGCGCACCCGGTATCAGGATACGCCAGACGCAGCCCGGGTGTTCGATCATGCCCGCACTTCGGACGAGCAGGTCCCCGCCCACCATCCGCTTCACGGCCATGTCGTCTGCGGCGAAGCCATCCCCGTGGACATTCCGGTTTCAGTGCACCAGGCCGTCGGCGGAGAAAGCGATTTTCCCTGCCCTGGCGAACTGCTGGCCGCGGCCCTTGCAAGTTGCCTGGATACGGCGATCCGCCTGGTCGCCAACATCAAGGGGATAGAACTGAAGCATCTCGAGGTTCACGCGAGCCTTGGCGCCGATGTGCGCGGCGCCTTGATGACCGGCGACAGTGTTCCCGTCGGCTTTCAGAGCGGTCACATGAAAGTCGAAATTCAGGCGATGGATGACCTGCCGGAAGCCCATCTGAGCGCTCTTGTCGCCGCAGCTGAGCGAAGCTGCGTCATTTTGCAAACCCTTCGTGCACCGCCCGCAATCGCGGTTGAGCTCTGCAGCGACCTGTCGGCGGTCAAGGCCCGCTGAGCGCAGAGACACCTGGCGGAGGGGAGCTGAGCTGCGCTCCGCTTGACCGGCCTTGACCACACTCCGAGGTACAGCTTCGCTCCCGGCTCGTTTCACCAAAGCAAACCTGAAGCATATGGATGAAACGAGCCCGAAGCGATTTTGCCTGACCCAACCGCTCACCAAAATTCTTCAGATCGATGTCGACCTGCACCCAACCGCGCCCTTTCGCGCCCTGGCTCAGCGTCTGCCGGTAGAACCCTCTGCATGTCGCACCCGCGCTCGCCATGCAGCTGCATCCGTTGGCTGCCGTGAATCGGCTGGCGATCAGCGTTGCGCATGCCTGAACCCTCCCGGCAGGCCCCAACGGACACAAAATCAACCCAACCAATAAAGTCGTACCCGCGCCTAGCCCCGGGGCTCGCGGCCGAACCATTGCAGGAATATGGTGCAGCCAAACCAGCTGCCCGTCAGCAAAAGCAGACGGGTCATCCCGCCAGGTGAATCCAGGCCTCCGACCTGCCCTGAGAGGAAAAGCACCAGATAGACCGCACCGCCAAAAAGCAGGCTCGTCAAGAACGCGTATTTCAGCGTATCGGGCAATGACCGCCGGTATCTGCCGGTGACCGGGTAGCACCGGTCGGCAAACCAGGAGCCAAGCAGGAAGACACAGAACACCAGGAAGATCGCCGCCGCACGTGAAACACCCGCATAACCCGCAAAATAGGCGATCAAAGCCATTGCTGCGGCAAAGCCGGAGATCTGCATCAGCACGCGCGAGCCGGGAAACCCGCTTCGGACAGTCTGGTTCATCACGCACCACCTGACTGGATTTTCACATCGTCACCGGTTGGGGAAGACTAGCATTTTCAACCCTGCATTTCAATTCCGGCTGTAGCGAAAGCCCGATGCGGGGCCGGAACCCTACAAGAAACTCTGCGGATCGATGTCGACCTGCACCTGCACCGAGCCGCGCACTTTCGGGCCCTGGCTCAGCATCTGCCGGATGAATCCCTGCATGTCGCGCCCGCGCTCGCCATGCACCAAGAGCCGGAAGCGGTAGCGGCCGCGGATCAGGGCCAGCGGGGCTTCGGCCGGGCCGAGCACCATGATGCCGGGCATGGCGGGGGCTGCGGCGCGCAGGCCGCGCGCATGGGTTTCGGCTTCCGGCCTGGTTGCCGCCGAGATGATCACCGAGGCCAGCCGTCCGAACGGCGGCAGCGCGGCACGGTTGCGCTCGTCGGTCTCGCGTTCGTAAAACGCATGCGGATCACCCGAGGCCAGCGCCTGCATCACCGGATGCTGCGGCTGGAATGTCTGGATCAACCCGTGGCTCTTGCGCCCCGTCCGCCCGGCCCGGCCGGTCACCTGCGACAAGAGCTGATAGGTCCGCTCCGCCGCGCGCGGATCACCGTTCGACAGGCCGAGATCGGCATCGACCACGCCGACCAGCGTCATCAGCGGAAAATTGTGCCCCTTGGCCACCAGCTGCGTACCGATGACGATATCCGCCTCGCCCTTGGCAATCGCCTCGAGCTCGATCCGCAAACGCCGCGTACCACCGACCATATCAGACGACAGCACGATCACCCGCGCATCGGGGAAATGCTTGTCGGCTTCTTCCGCAATCCGCTCGATCCCCGGCCCGCAGGCCGCCAGGTGATCCAGCGTGCCGCAGGAGGGGCAGGCATTCGGCGTCCGTTCGGTATGGCCGCAATGGTGGCATTGCAGCTGCTCGCGGAACCGGTGCTCGACCAGCCAGCTTGAACAGTCCGGGCATTCGAACCGGTGGCCGCAAACCCGGCACAGTGTCAAAGGCGCATAGCCCCGCCGGTTGAGAAACAACAGCGACTGCTCCTTGCGCGCAAGCGTTTCTTCCATGGCTTTCAGCAGCACCGGCGACAGGAACCCGCCGCGCGCCGGCGCATGCCGCCGCAGATCCACCAGCTTGAGGTCCGGCAACCCGGCATCGGCATAGCGGCTTTCAAGCAGCAGATGCTGGTAGCGCCCCTGCGCCGCGTTCACCCGTGTCTCGATCGACGGCGTCGCCGAGGCCAGCACCACCGGAATATCGGCCAGCCGGGCGCGCACCACCGCCATGTCACGGGCATTGTAGAACACCCTGTCTTCCTGCTTGTAGGCCGGGTCGTGCTCCTCGTCGACGATGATCAGCCCGAGATCGGCGAACGGCAGAAACAGCGCCGAGCGCGCGCCGGCCACCACCTTGACCTGCCCCTCCGCCGTCTGCCGCCAAACCTTTTCGCGCATCCGCGGCGCCAGTTCCGAGTGCCACTCCGCCGGCCTTGTGCCGAAGCGGGCGTGAAACCGGTCGAGAAACGCTGCCGTCAGCGAGATTTCCGGCAGCAGGATCAGCACCTGCCGTCCGGCCCGCACGGCCTCCGCAATCGCCTCGAAATAGACTTCTGTCTTGCCCGATCCGGTGACCCCGTCAAGCAGCGTCGCGCTGAACCCGCCCTTGGCCACCGTGTCGCGAAGCGCGTCCGCTGCTTCCGTCTGCTCGGCCTCCAGTGCCGGAGGGCTGAAATCGGGATCGGGTGCAGCCACCACCGGCGGCGGCGGCAGTTTCACCGGCTCGAACACGCCCTGTTTGGCCAATCCATCAATCACGCTCGGCGTCACGCCCGCCGCATGCGCCAGCCCGCTCTTGGACCAGGCGAGCCCGTTACCGGCATGCTCGAGCACCCGCTCGCGCGCCGCCGTCAGCCGTTCCGGCCGGTTGCTTGTCAGCCGCAGCGCGTCGATCATCGGCTCGGGATCAAACGCCGCCGGCGCGCGCAGCGCCATCCGCGCCACCAGCCCGGGCGGCGACAGCGTATAGGCCGACACCCAGTCGATGAAACGCCGCATCGGCTCGACAATTGGCGGGCAGTCGAACACCTGGGTGATTTCGCGCAGCTTGTCCGGGTTGATCACGTCGGCCTCGCCGTCCCAGACAATCCCCGCCACCAGCCGCGGGCCGAGCGGCACCTGCACGATCTGCCCCGGCCCGGCCTCCACGCCTTCGGGCAGCGCATAGGAATAGGCGCGCTCGGCCGGCATCGGAATGAGCACGGGGACCACCTTGCGGGGAAACAGCCCGCCTTCAATTTGTCGCGAATCTTTGGCCATGTGGCGTGACCTTGCCCCCGCTTTGGGCTAAAGGAAACCCGGAATTACAGATTGGTGCCGGACCACTCCGGCTTTTGCAGCTTGGGAGTTTGAAATGAAATTCTTTGTCGACACAGCGGACGTCAACGAGATCCGGGAACTCAATGATCTGGGTCTGATCGACGGCGTCACCACCAACCCGTCGCTGATCATGAAGTCCGGCCGTGACATCCGCGAAGTCACCAAGGAAATCTGCGGTATCGTCGACGGCCCGGTCTCCGCCGAAGTCGCCGCCACCGAATATGATGCGATGATGAAGGAAGCGGCCGTGCTGGCCAAGATCGCCGACAACATCTGCATCAAGCTGCCGCTGACGCTGGACGGCCTCAAGGCCTGCCGGGCGCTGACCTCCGACGGTCACCAGACCAATGTCACGCTGTGCTTTTCGGCCAACCAGGCCCTGCTCGCCGCCAAGGCCGGCGCGACCTTTATCTCGCCCTTCATCGGCCGCCTCGACGACATGGGCATCGACGGCATGGACCTGATCCGCGAAATCCGCCAGATCTACGACAATTACGGCTTCGAGACCGAGATCCTCGCCGCCTCGATCCGCACCGTCAATCACGTCAAGGAAGCCGCCCTGATCGGCGCCGATGTCGCCACCATCCCGGCCTCCACCATCAAGTCGCTGGTCAAGCACCCGCTCACCGACAAGGGCCTCGATGCCTTTCTCGCCGACTGGAAGAAGACCGGCCAGACCATCGCCTGACAAGGCCAACCCGATCCCGCGAAATTTTGACGGCCCGGTCACCCCGGGCCGTTTTTGCGCGCACTGGCGCGACAGCCGGGCGCTTTGACCGGCTTGCCCAATTCGAAGAAAAAAGAGGAACGGTCTGGCCGCGGTTCAGAGTGCCTGCGTCCAGCCTTCCGGCGCAGGCTCGAAAGCCCGGTCCGGGTCTTTGGCGAGACCGTGCACGGTGTGATATTCGAGCGCCCGCACCGCTTCGGCCGGATCGCCATCCAGCGCATCGGGCATGATCGGCTCGCCGACGGTAAAGCGGAACGTGTGGTGCTTCTTGTTGAGCAGCTCGTGGAACACGGTCATGTCCCTGAGCTCGGTCGAATGCTTCGACAACCAGTAAAACAGCCCGGAATTGCGCGCCGAGATGTTGACCGGGATCACCGGCAGCTCATGCCGCTTGGCCAGCGTCACCGCCGACACTTTCCACGGCCGTTCGGTCAGCTTGCCTTCGTTCCAGAACGCAATCCGCCCCGATGGAAACAGCACCGTGGCCTTGCCTTCCTGCACCGCGCGGTTGGTCAGTTGCAAGGTCTCGCGGGTCTTGTCGCGGCTCTTGAATTCATCGCGCCATTCCACCGGAATGATGACTTCGTTGAAGCGTGGGTTGACCCGCACCGCGTCGCGGTTGGCAAACACCATCATGTCGGAGCGGCGGCGATTGAGAAAATCGAACATCGCCACCCCGTCGGCAATCCCGGTCGGGTGATTGGCGACAAGCAGGAAGCCGCCTTTTTCGGGAATGCGTTCTTCACGCCGGGTCTGGATGTCGAGCTTCAGCAGATCGCTCAAATGCTGGAACGCGTCGCGCCCCGACATCTGCGCCATCGCGTCGGCCATCCGCACCGCGGCGCCATATTTCAGGGTTGCATAGAGAAATGGCCGCATCACCGGCCAGGCCGGATGCTCGACCAGCCGGCCACCGCGCTCGGCAATCAGCCGGTCGATGATATGCCCGGGCCGGCCGTGCGCCAACACCTGCAGTCGGTCTGAAATCTCAGCCACATATGCCAATGGATCCGACCTTCCGTGAGTCTGCGCTGAAAAACCTATGCCAACAGATTGTGATGCCCTTGTGACATCGTTCAACCGCTTTCGTTTACCCCCCGCTAAGCCCACTATGCAATAGTCGCCTCCAAGATTGGCCACGAGTGTGGCCGCGCGGTCTCACTGGCTGGGCAAACCCGCATCCGGTTTTGCCCCGGGATGGAACAACGGACCCCTGATGCAGCAACCCCTCATCACCGCAGCCCCCGATGTCATTGCCGAGCGGCAGCGCTGGCTCGATCACCTGACGGATGAACGGCGGCTGTCGCCCAAGACTGCCGACGCCTATGAGCGGGATCTGCGCCAGTTCCTGAGCTTTCTTACCACCCACCTGGGCGGCCCGCCGCGGATCGCCGACCTGGCTGATCTGCGCCCGCTCGATCTGCGCGCCTTCATGGCCGAGCGCCGCCGCGATGGCGCGGGCGCCAGAACCCTGGGCCGCGGCCTCGCCGGTATCCGCTCGTTTCTGCGCCATCTCGAGCGCAAGGGTCTCGCCAATGCCGCCGGCGCCTCGGCCACGAGAGCACCGCGCCAGCCCAAGTCCCTTCCCAAACCCCTGAGCGCCCGCGATGCCAGGCGGGTGGTCGACGCCGACCTGCAGCTTTCCGACGAGCCCTGGATCGCCGCCCGCTCCGCCGCCGTTCTAACCCTTCTTTATGGCTGCGGCTTGCGCATTTCCGAGGCGCTGGGCTTAACCGTCAATGATCTGCCGCGCGACGGCGAAACCCTGCGCATCACCGGCAAGGGCGGCAAGACCCGGATCGTCCCTCTGCTGCCGATTGCCCGGGAAGCGATCGCCGACTACCGCAGGATTTGCCCCTATTCGCCCGACCCCGACGCGCCGATGTTCCGCGGCGCGCGCGGCGGCCCCTTGCAGCCGGCCATCGTGCAGAAGGAAATGCGCCGTCTGCGTGGAGCGCTCGACCTGCCCGAAACCGCCACCCCGCATGCGTTGCGGCACTCCTTCGCCACTCATCTTCTGGCCGGCGGCGGTGACCTCCGCACGATCCAGGAACTGCTTGGCCATGCCAGCCTCTCGACCACACAGGTCTACACCGGGGTCGATGCCAGCCGCCTGATCGACATTTACGACCGCGCCCACCCCCGGGCCTGAGTTGGGCCTGATTCTCGGCCTGATCGGACAAAAAACGTAATCGCGCCTTGTATTGAGCGGCAATTCTCCCCAAAGCTGCCTTGATAAGATTACGCAACCATTAGCAAGCATTGATAGAGCCATGTCCGCATCAGTTGTTTTCACCTTCGTCCTACGCTTTGCACTCATTTCCGTCGTCATCTACTTCCTGATCGCCTTCGGCCTGATCCTCTCCCAGAGCCCGTCGAAAACCATAGCCGGTGACACGATCGATTTTTCCAGCCAGACAGAGGCCGCGAGCCAGGATCCGGCGCCACTGCAAACCTATCAGGCGCGCGATGGCGCTTCGCTCGGCTACCGCCATTATGGCAGCAACACCACTGATGCTCCGCTTCTGATTTTCATTCACGGATCCGGCTGGCACGGGGCCGCCTATGACGGGCTTGCGCGCTCTATCGCCGAACAGGCCGGCATCGAAGTCGCGCTGCCGGATCTGCGCGGCCATGGCCCGTCGCCTGAAACCCGTGGCGACATCGCCTATATCGATCAGTTCGAAGATGACATCGCCGATCTCGCGGACACCCTGCGCAAGCCCGGCCAGCAATTGCTGATCGGCGGCCATTCCAGCGGCGGCGGACTGGCGATCCGCTATGCCGGCGGGAAATACGGCGAAACACTCGACGGTGCAGTGCTGCTGGCGCCCTATCTCAAATATGATGCCCCGACCGTAAGACCCAATTCCGGTGGCTGGGCCCGGCCACTCACGCGCCGCATCATCGGCCTGTCCATGCTCAACGCCGTCGGGATCACCGGCCTGAACGGGCTGACCGCGATCCAGTTCAACTTCCCTGACGAGGTGCTCAACGGATCGCAGGGCAACACAGCGACTGCAAGCTACAGCTACCGTCTCAACACGGGCTACGCGCCACACAACGACTATCTCGCCGATATCGCCGGCCTGCCACCGTTTCTCCTGGTTGCCGGTTCCGATGATGAATCCTTCATCGCCGATGCTTACGAACCGACCATGAAACCCGCCAATCCGGACGGCAGGTATGAATTGCTCGACGGTCAGTCCCATCTCGGGGTCATTTCGGACGACCGAACCATTGGCCTGATTGCCGGCTATATCGATGGACTACGAGGCGAGCAATAACGCAAACGCGTCGTCGCGCGGGCGGTTAACGCCCTGTTCACCACCGCCTCAACTTGGCTGCCGGTTAACCGGATTGTCAGCCTCGACGCGCTAACATGACAGGTCAGATCCAGAAGGAACGGCCTGCCATGCATCATCAGCCAGTCTTGTCCCGCATGAGGACCACCTGCGCACAATTTTCAAATATGGTCTTCGCCGTCGCCATATCGCTGCCGTTCGTGCTGCTGATCCTGCTGGCCGTTGGCCTGATGTGGGGAACGGATGGCGCCCGTGCCGATGAGACCGCAGCCTGCAATGGCACCAGTCTGGTCCAACAACTGGCAGCTTCCAATCCGCAGAAGCTGGCGGAGGCACGTGCTGAAGCCGCCGCAGTGCCCAATGGCAGCGGTCTTCTGTGGAAGGTGGAAAAACCCGGCACCGAACCGTCCTGGCTGTTCGGCACCATGCATGTGACAGATCCCCGGGTCACCAAGATGCCGTCTGCGGCTCAGGCCGCCTTCGATGCTGCCGGCACCGTTGTCATCGAGACCATCGATATCCTAGACCCGGCCAAGGCCCAGGCGGCGCTCATGTCAAAGCCGGAGCTGACCATGTTCACCGACGGCACCACACTTGATGCTTTCCTTGACGAGGACGAGACCGAAATCATCAAGGCCGAGCTTGCCCGTCGCGGCATTCCGCTGGCGCTGGTCTCGCGCATGAAACCCTGGATGATTGCGGGCCTGGTGGCGCTGCCCGCCTGCGAAATGGCGCGCAAGGCCGAGGGTGTCGAGTTCCTCGACATCAAGATCGCCAACACCGCCCGCGACGAGGGCAAGCAACTGCTTGGGCTTGAAAGCATCGGCGAACAGATGGCCGCCATGGCCGATCTGCCGATGGAGTTTCACGTCCGCGGCCTGGTTGAAACCATCAAGCTTGCTGACCTGATGCCCGACATCATGGCCACCATGACCGGTCTTTACCTCGAAGGCGAGATCGCCCAGATCATGCCGGTCATCCTCGCCGCCGGGCCCGAGCAATTGGAAGATGATGCCAGCAGCTATGCCGCCTTCGAAAAACGTATCGTCACCATGCGCAACCACATCATGACCGAACGCGCCGACCCCATTCTGCAAGCCGGAAATGCCTTCATCGCGATTGGCGCCCTGCACCTGCCTGGTGAAGAAGGCGTGGTCGCCCTGCTGCAGGACGCCGGTTACACGGTCAGTGCTGTCCGGTAACAAAGCGTGACCATCCTCACGGAACCTATCTCCTGATCCGGGCGTTTTTGCCCTGTGACACAAAAGGAGATGTCCAATGGTCGATTACACACCTCATAACCGCCCCAGCGAGCAGGGTCGTCCTCCCTACGAGCATGTTCGCGACACCACTGTCGTCAGGACAGGCAACACCGGCGTGATGGCCGCAGTCGTCCTGTTTGTTCTTCTTGCAGTCGCCGCCTTTGTCTTCTGGACAGCCGATGACGCCCAGATGGTCGAAACCACCGCCCCGGCTGTGGAGAGCGGCGCTCAGGTCAACGAGCAGGTGGCGCCCGACGCCAACCCGGCTCGCCCTGCCCCCGCACCCGATGCGCCGTTGATCGCCCCGGATGCCGCAGCTCCGGCTGCACCGGCGGAAACCGCTCCGGCGCCCGCCACTGACGGCTAAGCCATATGTTTTCCATCCTGTTCAGACCTCCCTCCTCTGACCTCCACCAGTGATGGAAACCCACGAACCGCCCGGCCCCACACCGGGCGGTTTCGCGTTTCTGAGAATAGGTTTTCCCGCTCAAATTCGCGAAAGAGTGCTTTTCACGATCAGCTTGTGAAACGGCATGATCACCGCGAGATACACCCGGCCAAGGCTGTTGTGCCGCTTGATCAGCGTCATCATGCGCACCGCTGTCTGCTGATTCCCGAGCGCTTCGGTCTGCACCACGATGCGGAAATCGAGATGCCGGTCGTCAAACCCGAGCACGGTCTCGCCTGGCTCCGTGCTCAGCATCGGGAACATGCCGACCCGCGGGACACCCGCTGCGGCAGCGTCCGGATCGCCCTGCAAGCCGAAGGGCCGGACCATCAGGTTCCGCAACAGCATCAGCCCGTCAACCCATTTCGGCATTCGCTCGAACGCCCGCCGGGCCGCAGCCTCCGCCGTCAATCCGGGCTGGGCCACCCTGGTCTCGAAACAGTCGGCCCAGTCGGCACCCGGCAAGGCCGGATGCGGCAGGGTGACTGGAATGTCGCGGGCTTTCATCAAATGGCACACCCCGCGAGATTGAGCCTTGTTCTTACAGATGGATCGGCTTGAAGAAGGTCGCCAGGGCCGCTTCCTTCACCGCTTCCGACATCGTCGGATGCGCGTGGCAGGTGCGGCCCAGATCTTCCGAAGACCCGCCGAATTCCATCAGCACGGCGGCCTCATGGATCATTTCGCCGGCGCCGAAGCCGATGATGTGGACGCCCAGAACCCGGTCGGTTTCAGCATCGGCCAGCACCTTGACGAAACCGTCCGAGGCCTCCATCGCCCGCGCCCGGCCATTGGCCGAGAACGGGAACTTGCCCGACTTGTACTTGACGCCGTCGGCCTTGAGCTCTTCCTCGGTCTTGCCGACCGAAGCGACTTCCGGCTGGGTGTAGACCACGCCCGGAATCACGTCGTAATTCACATGCCCTGCCTGGCCGGCCATGATCTCGGCCAGCGCCACGCCTTCGTCCTCGGCCTTGTGCGCCAGCATCGGCCCGGCAATCACGTCGCCGATGGCATAAACGCCCGGCACATTGGTCTGGTAATGATGATCGGTGCGCACCCGGCCGCGCTCGTCCAGAACCACGCCGGCATCCTCGAGACCGAGTCCTTCGGTGAACGGCTTGCGGCCGGTGGCGATCAGCACGATATCCGCGTTGATGGTCTCGGTGTCACCGCCCTTGACCGGCTCGAACGAGACCTTTGCTCCCTTGTCCGATTTCTCGACGCCGGTCACCTTCGCGCCGACCTTGAACTCCATGCCCTGCTTGGCGAGAATCCGCTGGAACTGCTTGGCCACTTCGCCGTCCATGCCGCCCAGGATCTTGTCGAGATACTCGACCACGGTCACCTTGGCGCCAAGCCGGCCCCAGACCGAGCCCATTTCCAGCCCGATCACGCCGCCGCCGACCACGACGATATGTTCCGGCACCTTGTCGAGCGCGATGGCGCCGGTCGAGGACACGATCACCTTCTCGTCGATATCGACCTCAACGCCCGGAATGCCTGCGACATCGGAGCCGGTGGCGATGACGATGTTCTTGGCTTCGAGTTCGGTTTCCTTGCCGTCATTGTCGGTCACCGAGATCTTGCCTTCGCCGAGCACCTTGCCGTGACCGATAAAGCTGTCGATCTTGTTCTTCTTGAACAGGAAGGCAACGCCGTCGACATTCGACTTCACGGTCGCATCCTTGTGCGCCATCATCTTTTCGAGGTTGAGCTTCGGCTTGCCGATCTCGACACCGAGGCTCTCCATGCCGTGATTGGCGTGGGCAAACATTTCCGACGCATGCAGCAGCGCCTTCGATGGAATGCAGCCGATATTCAGGCAGGTGCCACCGAAGGTCGCGCGTTTTTCAACCACGGCCACCTTCATCCCCAGCTGTGCCGCCTTGATGGCGCAGACATAGCCGCCGGGTCCGGAACCGATAATGATGATGTCGTAGCTCATGGTCTTGTCCTTATGATCCGAAAATTATTCCTGGCAGGCTTTCAGCCGAAACACATCATCCGGCAGCGCGGTGATTTCCTGCGCCTGCCATGCCTGCGACCGCATCACGGCGGCAGCGAAATCCGGCAGAAGCAATCTCTCGCCCGCCGTCCGCATCGCCTCGCGCGTCGGCAGCCAGCCAACAGTGCCGTCATTGCCGATGCTGTAGACCGGGCCTTCCCAGACCGTGCAGGCGGCAATTTCCGCACCGGTCGCATCGCCTTCTGGGCACTGATGCAGGATCACGCCCCAGGGCCGGTCAGGCTCTCCCGCCATCATCACCACGCCATCCATGATAACACCATTGCCGGCAAAACTCAGGCGGAACCGGTGCTGCATGCCGTCGACATCCGGCAGAGGTCCCGAAAACGCGATCTCGGTGCCTGATGCCGCTTCATCATAGACCGCAAGCGCCTGCGGGCAGGCGGCGCTGGCTGCCTGGCTGCCTGCGGCCAGCATCATGGCCGCAAGCATCATTGAGGTAAGACGGGCCGAAGCCATCAGCCTCTCCTTACAGGTCGAGAACCAGGCGTTCGGGATCTTCCAGGCTTTCCTTGACCCGGACCAGGAAGGTCACGGCTTCCTTGCCGTCGACAACCCGGTGGTCATAGGAAAGGGCCAGATACATCATCGGCCGGATCACCACCTGGCCACCGATGGCCATCGGCCGTTCCTGGATCTTGTGCATGCCGAGCACGCCCGACTGCGGCGAGTTCAGAATCGGCGAGGACATCAGCGAGCCGTAGACACCGCCATTGGAAATGGTGAAGGTACCGCCCTGCATGTCGCCCATCGACAGTTCACCATCGCGCGCGGCGCGGCCAAGACGGCCGATTTCCTGCTCGATGCCGGCAATGCTCATCTGGTCGGCATCGCGCACCACCGGAACCACCAGGCCCTTGTCGGTGCCGACGGCGACGCCGACATGGCAGTAGTTCTTGTAGATGATGTCGGTGCCGTCCATCTCGGCATTGACGCCGGGCACTTCCTTCAGCGCATGGCATACGGCCTTGGTGAAGAAGCCCATGAAGCCGAGCTTGACGCCGTGCTTTTTCTCGAACAGGTCCTTGTACTTCTTGCGCAGGTCCATCACCGCCGTCATGTCCACCTCGTTGTAGGTGGTCAGCATGGCGGCCGTGTTCTGGGCTTCCTTGAGGCGGCGGGCGATGGTCTGGCGCAGGCGGGTCATCTTCACCCGTTCCTCGCGCGGCGCATCGTCAGCTGACGAGGCCGGACGTGCGGCAGCCGGAGCGGCTGCGGGCGCCGAGCCCTTGCCGATGGCATCCAGAACGTCGCCCTTGAGCACCTGTCCGCGCTTGCCCGATCCGGACACGTCACCGGCGTCGATCTTGTTTTCCGCCATCAGCTTCTGCGCCGAAGGGGCCGCCGGCATGTCCGAGCTGCTCTTGGCGGGAGCCGCGGGCGTTTCCGCCTTGGCAGCCGGCGCTTCGCTCTTGGCCTCGGGCTTGCTCTCGGCCTTGGCCGGTGCCGCAGCACCTCCCTCGCCTTCCGTAACCTGCGCCAGCAGCGCATTGACTTCGACCGTCTCGCCGTCCTTGGCGAGGATCTCGCTCAACACACCCGAGACCGGAGAGGGAACCTCGATCGACACCTTGTCGGTTTCCAGTTCCACCAGCGGTTCATCCACCTTCACGGTGTCGCCCACCTGCTTGAGCCAGGTGCCGATGGTGGCTTCGCTGACAGATTCACCAAGGGTCGGGACGCGAACTTCAGTAGCCATGATATTTGTTTCCGTTCTTTTTCAGTCAGTCAGACGATTGTTCGGCAACGCGGGCGGCATCAGCCGCCCAGCGCATCCTCGAGGAAGGCTTCAAGCTGTGCAAGGTGGCGCGACATCAGGCCGGTCGCCGTCGAGGCCGAAGCCGGACGTCCGGTGTAGCGAACCCGCTGGAACTTGGCGTCGATATGCGCCAGCACCCATTCGAGATAGGGATCGATGAACGACCAGGCGCCCATGTTCTTGGGCTCTTCCTGGCACCACACCATCTCGGCATTGCGGAAGCGCGACAGCTCGTTGATCAGCGCCTTGGCCGGGAACGGATAGAGCTGTTCCAGGCGCAGCAGGTAGATGTCGTTGATACCGCGCTTTTCGCGCTCTTCGTAGAGATCGAAATAGACCTTGCCCGAACACATCACCACGCGGCGGATCTTGTTGTCCTTGACCAGCTTGATCGGCTCGTTCTTGAGCACTTCGGCATCGTCCCACAGCAGCCGGTGAAACGAGCTGTCGCCGGCCATTTCGCTCAGGCTCGAGACGGCGCGCTTGTGACGAAGCAGCGATTTCGGCGTCATCATGATCAGCGGCTTGCGGAAATCCCGCTTCATCTGCCGCCGCAGGATGTGGAAATAGTTCGACGGCGTGGTGCAGTTGGCAACCTGCATGTTGTCTTCCGCGCACATCTGCAGGAAGCGCTCGAGACGGGCCGAAGAGTGCTCCGGTCCCTGCCCCTCATAGCCGTGCGGCAGCAGGCAGACGAGGCCCGACATGCGAAGCCACTTGCGCTCGCCCGAGGAGATGAACTGGTCGAACAGCACCTGCGCGCCATTGGCGAAGTCGCCGAACTGGGCTTCCCACAGCGTCAGCGCATTCGGCCGCGCCAGCGAGTAGCCATACTCGAACCCGAGCACAGCCTCTTCCGACAGCATCGAGTTGATCACTTCGTAGCGGGCTTGGTTCGGCGTCAGGTTGGCGAGCGGAATGTAGCGCTGCTCGGTTTCCTGATCATACAGCACCGAGTGCCGCTGGCTGAAGGTGCCGCGCTCGACATCCTGGCCGGAAAGACGGATCTTGGTGCCTTCCGAAACCAGCGAGCCGAAGGCCAGCGCCTCGGCAAAGGCCCAGTCGATGCCTTCGCCGGTCTCGACCATCTTGGCGCGGTTGTCCATGAACCGCTGGATGGTGCGGTGCGCCTTGAAACCTTCGGGCACTTCCGACAGCTTCTTGCCGATTTCACGCAGCTGCTTGAGCGGCATCCCGGTCTTGCCCCGGCGCTGCTCATCCTGGTTGTCGGCGGTCCGCAGCCCGGTCCACTGACCGTCGAGCCAGTCGGCCTTGTTCGGCTTGTAGCTCTGGCCGATGTCGAATTCGGTTTCCAGATTGGCGCGCCAGTCGGCCTTCATCTTTTCGAATTCGCCCTCGGAGATCACGCCTTCCTCGATCAGGCGGCGCGAATAGAGCGTCACGACCGTCTCGTGGCTGCGGATCTTCTTGTACATCTTCGGCTGCGTGAACGCCGGCTCGTCGCCCTCGTTGTGGCCGAAGCGGCGGTAGCAGAACATGTCGATGACCACCGGCTTGTGGAAGGTCATGCGGAACTCGGTCGCAACCTTGGCCGCATAGACAACCGCTTCCGGATCGTCGCCATTGACGTGGAAGATCGGCGCCTCGATCATCTTCGCAACGTCAGATGGGTAAGGCGACGAGCGCGAGAAGCCCGGATTGGTGGTGAACCCGATCTGGTTGTTGATGATGAAATGCACGGTGCCGGCAACCCGGTGACCGCGCAGGCCTGACAGGCCGAGAATTTCCGCCACCACGCCCTGGCCAGCAAAGGCCGCATCGCCATGCAGCAGGAGCGGCATTACCTTGACGCGCTCTTTCAGCGGAATGATGTCGCCTTCGAATTCATTGGCGATCATGTCCTGCTTGGCGCGCGCCTTGCCCATCACCACCGGGTTGACGATTTCCAGGTGCGACGGGTTGGCGGTCAGCGACATGTGCACCTTGTTGCCGTCGAACTCGCGGTCCGACGAGGCGCCGAGATGGTATTTCACATCGCCCGAGCCCTCGACTTCGTCGGGTTTGAACGAACCGCCCTTGAACTCGTGGAACACGGCCCGGTGCGGCTTCGCCATCACCTGGGTCAGCACGTTGAGGCGGCCGCGGTGGGCCATGCCGAAGACGATTTCCTTCAGCCCCATATTGCCGCCGCGCTTGATGATCTGCTCCAGCGCCGGGATCAGCGATTCACCGCCGTCGAGGCCAAACCGCTTGGTGCCCTTGTACTTGACGTCGATGAACTGCTCGAAGCCTTCCGCCTCGATCAGCTTCTGCAGGATCGCCTTCTTGCCCATGTCGGTGAAGTCGACGCCCTTGTCGGGGCCCTCGATCCGCTCCTGGATCCAGGATTTCTCTTCCGGATTGGAGATGTGCATGAACTCGACGCCCAGCGTCGAGCAATAGGTCCGCTTGAGGATGTCGAGCATCTGCGGAATCGTTGCGTATTCAAGCCCGAGAACATGGTCGATGAAGATCGGCCGCTCGAAATCGGCTTCGGTAAAGCCATAGGCTTCCGGCGACAGCTCGTTGTAGTCATTGTCGGGCTGCTGCGCCAGATCGAGCGGATCGAGCTTGGCATGCAGATGGCCACGCATGCGGTAGGCGCGGATCATCATCAGCGCCTTGACCGAATCGCGCGTGGCCTGGGTGACGTCGCCCGGCTCCGCCGCCCCGGTGGCTGCCTTGGCCTTGAGCTTGTCGGACACCGCCTTCTCGACCTCGCCCCAGTTGCCGTCGAGCGCCGAGACCAGTTCACCATTGGCCTGAACCGGCCAGTTGGGCTTCTTCCAGGAAGCGCCGGCGGCGGACTTGCGGACCTGGTCCGGATCGTCTTTCAGCTCTGCAAAGAACGACTGCCATTCGGCCGGCACGCTGCCAGGATTGTCCTGAAACCGTGCGTACATCTGCTCGATATAGGCAGCATTGCCGCCATACAGAAACGAGGTCTCTGCCATGATGTCGTTGGCTTCGTCTTTGCGTGCCATGGATCTCACCTTCTCCGCGGGCCTTTTTTCCGGGCCCTTTTCCTAGACTCTGAGGCTTGCGCGGCACTCAAGCCGCGGCAAACCTGCCCAACCCTGTTCCCAACGCTGCCGTGTCGGTGAAAACCTGGTACCTGACGATCTTGCCGTCGCGTAACGTGAATATGTTGACCGTTTCCGTTCGCACCTTGCGTGCCGTCGCCTTCACCGTCCACTCGCCCTTGAGCACCGTGATCACGGTGTCGCCGGCGACATGGATTGCAAGCGGTTCGACCGTGTCGATCACCAAATGATCGCCCACGGTCGCAAGGAACGCTTCGAAGCCTTCAAACCCGGTCCAGTCCCCGGCCCAGGGCAAAAGCCCTTCCGGCGCCGGGTAATGCACCTCGATCTCTTCGGAGACGACGCCGCGCAGGGCCTCTCTATCGCCCGCTTTCAGCGCGGCGTAGTAGCGGTCCAGCGTTTCGCGCACGGCGTCGCTCATTGGTCCAGCCTTCGTGTTGACCCCAGGGATTATCCCTTGAGGACTTCAACCAGTGTCTTGCCAAGACGGGCAGGAGACGGAGACACGCGAATGCCTGCAGCTTCCATCGCCTTGATCTTGTCGTCCGCACCGCCCTTGCCGCCGGAAATCACCGCGCCGGCATGGCCCATGGTGCGTCCGGGAGGCGCCGTGCGGCCGGCGATGAAGCCTGCCATCGGCTTCTTGCGGCCCTTCTTGGCCTGTTCGATCAGCCACTCGGCCGCATCTTCCTCGGCCGAACCGCCGATTTCGCCGATCATGATGATCGATTCGGTTTCCGGATCGTCGAGATAGAGATCGAGAATGTCGATGAACTCGGTGCCCTTGACCGGGTCGCCGCCGATGCCGACAGCGCTCGACTGGCCAAGACCTTCATTGGTGGTCTGGAACACCGCTTCATAGGTCAGCGTACCGGAGCGCGACAGGATGCCCACCGAGCCCTTCTTGAAGATGTTGCCCGGCATGATGCCGATCTTGCACTCGTCCGGCGTCATCACGCCGGGGCAGTTCGGGCCGATCAGCCGTGACTTCGACTTGTCGAGCACCGCCTTGGCGCGGATCATGTCGGCCACCGGAATGCCTTCGGTGATGCAGACGATCAGTTCGATCTCGGCCTCGATGGCTTCGATGATCGCAGCAGCAGCACCCGAAGGCGGCACGTAGATCACCGATGCATTGGCGCCGGTCTGCGACTTGCCTTCGGCAACGGAGGCGAAGATCGGCAGCTTCTCGCCGCCCGAACCTTCCCAGGTCGAGCCGCCCTTTTTCGGGTGGATACCGCCGACCATCTGGGTGCCGTGATAGGCCAGCGCCTGCTCGGTGTGAAAGGTACCGGTCTTGCCGGTCAGACCCTGAACCAGGACCTTGGTGTTCTTGTCGATCAGAATGGACATGGTCTCAGGATCCCTTCACCGCATTGACGATCTTCTGCGCCGCATCGTCGAGATCGTCAGCGGCAATCACGTCGAGGCCGCTTTCGTTGATGATCTTCTTGCCGAGCGCCACATTGGTGCCCTCAAGCCGAACCACCAGCGGAACCTTGAGGCCGACTTCCTTGACCGCGGCAACCACGCCCTCGGCAATAACGTCACACTTCATGATGCCGCCGAAGATGTTAACCAGGATGCCTTTGACGGCCGGGTCGGCAGTGATGATCTTGAACGCAGCCGTCACCTTCTCGGTGGTGGCGCCGCCGCCAACGTCGAGGAAGTTGGCAGGTTCCTGGCCGTAGAGCTTGATGATGTCCATCGTTGCCATGGCAAGGCCTGCGCCATTGACCATGCAGCCGATATTGCCGTCGAGCGCGACATAGGCGAGGTCGTATTTCGACGCCTCGATTTCCTTCTCGTCCTCTTCGGTCAGGTCGCGCAGCTCGACGATGTCGTCGTGGCGGAAAAGCGCGTTGTTGTCGAACGAGACCTTGGCGTCGAGAACGCGCAGACGGCCGTTCTTCATCACGATCAGCGGGTTGACCTCGAGCAGCGCCATGTCCTTTTCGACAAACGCCTTGTAGAGGATCGGGAACAGCTTTTCGCCGTCAGCCGCAGCCTCCCCGGTCAGTTCCAGCGCGCTGTTGAGCTTGGCAAGATCGTCTGCCGTGACACCGGCCTGCGGGTCGATGGCGACGGTGATGATCTTTTCAGGGGTTTCTTCGGCAACCGCCTCGATGTCCATGCCGCCTTCGGTGGAAACCACGAAAGCCACCTGGCCGACGGTGCGGTCAACCAGGATCGAGAGGTAGAGTTCGCGCTCGATGTCGGCGCCGTCTTCGATGTAGAGACGGTTGACCACCTTGCCGGCGTCGCCCGTCTGCTTGGTCACCAGCGTGTTGCCGAGCATTTCCTTGGCATGCGCCTTGGCTTCATCGATCGAGAACGCCAGCCGCACACCGCCCTTGGCGTCGGCGCCGAGTTCCTTGAACTTGCCCTTGCCGCGTCCGCCGGCATGGATCTGGCTCTTGACCACGTAGAGCGGGCCGGGCAGCGACTTCGCAGCCGCTTCCGCCTCGTCAGCGGAGAAAATGGCAACCCCTTCGGCCACCGGCGCGCCAAATCCCTTCAGAAGGGCTTTGGCCTGGTATTCATGGATGTTCATGGGAACTCCTGGAGTGAGTGAACGGTCTGGAGCGTCTTGACATTCTGTTAAGCCTGATAACGCTCTAACGCGATGTTCTTACGCAAAGCTGAACGGAAAGCCCCTTTTGTGGCTCTCCGTCCAGTATCCGGCGTGGATTACTTCAGGTTCGGGGCAATGCCGATGCAGGCTTCGCAAAGACCGGCAACCGATTCCACCGACTTGTCGAAGGCCTTCTGCTCGGTCTTGTTGAGCTCGATCTCGATCACGCGCTCGACGCCGCCTTCACCGATGACGCACGGCACGCCGACATACATGTCCTTGACGCCGTACTGGCCCGACAGGTGCGCAGCGCACGGCAGAACCCGCTTCTTGTCCTTGAGGTAGCTTTCCGCCATCAGGATCGCCGAGGCGGCAGGCGCGTAATAGGCCGAACCGGTCTTCAGCAGGCCAACGATCTCGGCGCCGCCGTCACGGGTGCGCTGGATGATTTCCTCGAGCTTTTCCTTCGAAGTCCAGCCCATCTTGACCAGGTCTGGCAGCGGGATGCCGGCAACGGTCGAGTAGCGCGCCAGCGGCACCATCGTGTCGCCGTGGCCGCCGAGCACGAAGGCTGTGACATCTTCGATCGAGACGTTGAACTCCTCGGACAGGAAATGGCGGAAGCGGCCCGAGTCGAGCACGCCGGCCATGCCGACGACCTTGTTCTTCGGCAGGCCGGAGAACTTCTGCAAGGCCCAGACCATCGCGTCGAGCGGGTTGGTGATGCAGATGACGAAGGCGTTGGGGGCGTATTTCTTGATGCCGGCGCCAACCTGTTCCATCACCTTGAGGTTGATGCCGAGGAGATCGTCGCGGCTCATGCCCGGCTTGCGGGCGACACCGGCGGTAACGATGCAGACATCGGCGCCTTCGATTGCCGAGTAGTCATTGGCGCCCGACAGACGGGAGTCGAAACCTTCCGCCGGTGCGGACTGGGAAATGTCGAGTGCCTTGCCCTGGGGCGTTCCTTCGGCAATGTCGAACAGGACGACGTCGCCCAGTTCTTTCAAGCCGGCCAGGTGGGCAAGCGTGCCCCCGATCATTCCCGAGCCAATCAAAGCAATCTTGTTACGCGCCATATCGAATATCTCCGCAGGTCGTTGTGGTATGGAACCCGCCGAACGCCTGGCCCCGATTTCGACAACCCGCATAAACCGAATGCCCGGAACTGGCAACTCAAACTTTCGATATGAGCTTTTTCAATCGGTTAGCTTTTAAAACTCTTACGTAAAGGTAAAAGTTTTCAAACTGGATCCGCTCCGTTTGCGGTCTCGTTTGCCAGACTTGCCTCCAGATAGGCCTCGCTTTGCATCTCGTTGAGCCGCGATGCGGTGCGATCAAACTCGAAACGCTCGGTCCCGGTCGTCCCCTCGGCCAACGCGTCAGGCGCCGCCACGGCCGAGACAAACAGCCGGTTCTTGCGGTCATAAAGCGTGTCAACCAGGGTGATGAAGCGCTTGGCCGCATTGCGCCCGGCGTCCTTCATCAAAGGCACATGGTCGACGAACACCGTGTGATAGCGCTCGGAGACAGCCCGATAATCCGACGCTCCCAGCGGCTTCTCGCACAGGTCGGAAAAGCCAAACCGTGCGGCCCCGGCCCCGGCCTGGGGCACCGCCACCTCACGTCCCTTCATTTGCACCGTATCAGGCCCTGTCTGCTTGCCCGCCGTCACCTGCTTCCAGGCCTGGTCCATCGCCTCGTTGGCTTCACCCTCGCCGAGCCGGTGATAGACCGGCAGCTTGGTGGTCGTCTCCATCCGGTAATCGGTGCGCGCATCGAGATTGAGAATGTCGACATTGTCCTTGAGCAGCCCGACGAAGGGCAGGAACAGCTGCCGGTTCAAGCCATCGCGATAGAGATTGTCCGGCTCGACATTCGAGGTTGCCACCAGCACGCAGCCGAGCTTGAACAATTGCTCGAACAGCCGCGACAACAGCATCGCATCGGCGATGTCGGTGACCGAGAATTCGTCAAAGCACAGCACCCACGCCTCTTCGAACAGCTCGGCCGCCACCGGAGGCACCGGATCGGTTTCCTTGGTCTCGCCGTTCTTGAGTTTCTGCCGGTGGGCATGGATGCGCGCATGCGCGTCGGCCATGAAATCGTGAAAATGCGCCCGCCGCTTGCGCTTGGCCGGCACCAGCTCGAAGAACATGTCCATCAGCATGGTCTTGCCGCGACCGACCGCGCCGTGGACATAAAGCCCGCGCGGGATCTTCGCGGTCTTCTTGCGCCCGAACATCCAGCCCAGCGCGCTCGACTTGGTGGCAAGCCGCTGGTTCGACACCGCCTCGAGCAACACGTCGAGACGCGCCGCCAGCTGCACCTGTGCCGGATCAAGCGAAAACTCGCCACTGGCCACGCGGGACTCGTAGGCACTCGCAACCGTGTCGTGTCTCTTCCAGCTCATGAAGCAGGGCCTATCGCGTGAAGCTGTGCCTGACTTAGCGGGAGAGCGAGATCGGCTGACCTGAGGTGGTGGAACCGTCGTAGCGCTCACTGGCCGACTGGTAGAGCCGTGCGATCTGGTTGCCGCTGGAATCTGCCAGGATGACCTGCTTGCCCTGAACGTCCCAGGCAGCGATTGCCGCCGCGTTGCCGACGCACCCGCGCGACGCCGCGCGGTAGCCGCCGGTCCACTTGGTCAGCGACAGGAAGACGTCACAGCTGGAACCGCCTGATCCGGCGGACCAGCGCCCGATCAGGGCTTCGCGGGTCAGTTCCGGCGCATTTGCTGCAGCAACCTGCGGTGTGGCTGTCTCTGTCGGCGCCGTGGGCGCTGCCGGGAACTCGCCGGGCTGAGGCGCCATCGGCGGCGCCAGCTGGCCGGATTGAACACCACCAACGGGTGCGGGCATGAGCGGAGCCGGCTGCTGCTGGGTGTTCAGACCACCGAAGGATGTCCGCTGGCAACCGCCAAGGACCGCGGCGACCGCAACTGCGACCAGCAAGGTTTGCATCTTCATAGATAAGCTCCGGTTAGGCGAAACATCTGCTTCGCTGTTCGTCCCATTAAACCGCATAAAATGACCATAGCGTGGAAATTGCAAGGCAAACCGGCCCTAGATGCATATTAGCAAGACGATAATCCAATGGTATTGTGGCCAATACACCAGTCATACCTCAATTGTCACCCGCCTAATTGCACAGCCGGCGTCCGAAAGAGCGCCCAGCTCGGCCAGCGGGGAATCACCCCGCGAAGGCGCTGCCGGACCTATTTCGAGAGACCATAATTGGCTTCATCGCCCCAGAGCGCCTTGATCTCCTGGTCCCGGCCGCAGGCCTTGCGGTAGTAATTGTAGCGCACAGGGCTCTTCTTGTAGAAATCCTGATGATAGTCTTCCGCGGGCCAGAATTTCGCCGGCGGCTCGATTTCCGTGAGGACAGGCTTGCCCAGCGTCTTTTCCGCTTCCGCCTTGGCAGCTTCAGCCTGCGCCGCCTGTTCCTCGTTCAAGGTATAGACGGCCGTCGTGTAGCTGTATCCGCGATCGCAGAACTGGCCGCCATCATCGGTGGGATTGACCGTGCGGAAGAAGGTCTTGAGCAATTCGGCATAGCTGACGACCGCCGGATCATAGGTGATTTCGACCGCTTCCCGGTCGCCATTGGCAACATGGCTCTTGTAGGTCGGGTTGTCGGCCTTGCCACCAATATAGCCCGAGACGGTGGAGGTGACGCCTTTGACGTAATCGAAGTCTGATTCCACGCACCAGAAACAGCCGCCCGCAAATATCGCGGTTCCGGTCTCTTCGGCGCGGGCAGGCGCAGCGGTGAAGGCGGCGGCAAACAGGGCGGACGAAAGCAGCAATCTGAGCATCAAGATCTCCTTTGTCCCTCGAACCTAGTCCAGTGCACCGAGAAGACAACTCACTCTGGCGCACAAAGCCGTGAAGCCATGCTTCGGCCTGCAGCAACGCCAGGAACCGGGCTCAGCTGATCGCGTCGAACACGTCCAGTGCTTCGGCGCCATAGATCATCGACGGCCCGCCGCCCATGTAGACCGCGACCCCGATGGTCTCGACGATCTCCTCACGGGTGGCGCCATAGTGGTGCGCCGCCTTGGCGTGGAAGGCAAGACAGCCGTCGCAGCGCGCGGTGATCCCGATCGCCAGTGCGATCAGCTCCTTGGTCTTGGAATCGAGCACGCCCGGTGCAATCGCCGCCTGCGCCAGCTGGCCAAGGCCTTTGGCTTGCTCGGGCATCGCCTTGCGCAATTCCGCCATCCGGTGATTGGTCTGATCGATGAATGCATTCCAGTTCGTCTCGGCCATATTTGTGCCCCTGTTGCTCCGGTTCCGGTCGCAACAGGTAGCAGCCCGTGGGCATGAGGGATTTGATCGCGGTCAAGCCACGGCTCTGATCTCAGCCGTGTGTGGGCCAGGCCCGGTGTTCGTCATCGATAACGAAGACATGCCTGTGCCGCGCACCCTTGACCGGATGCTTGCGCAGATGCGGATGATCCCTGGGCAGATCGCGATGTTCATGCTCGACCTCCAGCGCATCATCCGCCGGCCAGACCAACGCTGCCAGCAGCGCGCCGGCCAGCGCCATGATGCCGAGAATGGCCATCGCCACCGGCAGGCCCAATGCGCTGCCGGCCCAGCCCGCAACCGGATAGGTGACGAGCCAGCCCAGATGCGACAGCGTGAACTGCGCCGCAAACAGCGCCGGCCGGTCCTCCGCATGTGCCGAATTGCGCAGCAATCGGCCCGATGGCGTCAGGATCGCCGAATAGAACACCCCGCTCAGCGCCCAGATCAGCAGGAAGGTGTTCCAGGCCGGAAGCCCCTGCATCCCCTGGTAGAGAGCATGGCCCAGGGTCAGCCCCGTCAGCAGCAGGCCCGCACCAAGCATGATGCTGCGATCGGCAAGCCGCTCGAGCAGCCGCGGCAATAAAAGTGCCGCCAGCATCGAACCACCGCCAAAGGCCGCCAGCGCTATCGCCACTTCGCTGTCGCCGGCGCCATAGCCACCCCGCACCAGCACCACCGTGTTGACCAGCACGAAGGCGCCGGCTGCAGCGGCACTGAAATTGAGCAGGAACAGACCACGAAGCCGCGGCGTCGCCGCATAAATTCGTATGCCGCGGGTCAATCGGTCGACGAACGGCCGCGAAGTCGCTTTCGGCCCCGCCGCGGGCACCGTGGCCGACAGCACCAGCAGTGCAGAGCCAATAAAGCCCAGCACCGTGCCGCCGAACAGCCCGTGATAGCTGATGAACACAAGCAGGAGCCCCGCCAGCGCCGGGCTCAGCAGGTTTTCAAGATCATAGGCCAGCCGCGACAGCGACAGCGCCCGCGTGTAGTCGCGCTCGTCGGTGAGAATATCCGGAATGACGGCCTGAAATGCCGGGGTAAAGGTCGCCGACGCTGCCTGCAGCACGAAGATCAGCCCGTAGATCTGCCAGACCGAATCGATGAACGGCAACGTCAGCGCCACTGCGGCGCGCACCATGTCGGCGCCGATCAGCACCCGCTTGCGCGGCCAGCGCCCGGCCAGCGCATTGGCCACCGGCGCCAGCCCGACATAGGCCACCATCTTGATGGCAAACACCGTGCCGAGCACCGCCCCGGCCTGGTCCCCGGCAAGATCATAGGCAAGCAGCCCCAGCGCCACGGTCAGCAGGCCGGTGCCGATCAGGGCAACCACCTGCGCCGCAAACAGCCGCGCATAATCAGGATGTCGGAGCACGTCGATCATGGGACAACCTTTGTCATTTCACGCCCCCGGCGCGCACCGCCGGAGGCGCATATTTTCAGGCGTATTCAGTCATACTGCACGATGTCGCTGTAGGCGCCGCGCACCTGCAACGTCATCGTCACGTCCTGCTTGTCACGGTTGCGCCAGAACCATCCGTGATTTCCAGTGAACTCCGCCTTGAGGACGCCTTCCTGGCCCGGCACGCCACGGCCCTTTTCATAGCTGATGTTCTTGCCCGACCCGTCGCCGTGCAGGTCGTAGTTGAGAAGACCGCCTTCCGCGACCCAACGGAATTCAACCTCGGCACCTTCCTCCATCACCAATTTTACCTCGACGCCCTGACCCGGCACAAGGGTGATGGTCTTCTCTCCGGTCCAGGCCGGGGTGCTCGTCTGGGCCTGGGCCGGGCTCACCAGAAGCCCGGTCAGCACATCGGCGAGGCTGAATCCCTTGCCGGCTTCGTTCAGGGGCAGGCTTGTCTGGTGGTCCGCCTCGGCTTCTGCCTGCAACTGCTGCTTGATCTCGCCCATTTCGGTCAGATTGAGAACCTTGCCGACACCGGTCGGGTCGATCGCGTATTCGGACGGCAGGACGATGGTCACGAGAATGACGATGGCCGCGATGATCGCTGCAATCGTCGACTTGATCAGCCGCCGCGTTGAAGGCAGTTCGGCACGTGTCGGGATATCTGTGTTGTACATTTTGGTTTCCTCAGGAAGCGGGAGTGATGAAATAGCCGGTGAGATGCATGCCGGTCAGGACGAAGCCTGCCGTCATCATCACCACATTGGCCGTGTAGGCGTGGGTCCAGAAGCTCGCCGACCGCCGCCAGAAGCTCATGGCAATCAGGATCACCGCGAGCGCCAGCAATTGTCCGATCTCGACGCCGATGTTGAAGGCGACAAGGTTCGTCAGCAATCCGTCAGACGCGATGTCGTATTCCTGCACCTTGGTGGCAAGGCCGAAGCCGTGAAACAGGCCGAAGATCAGGGTGGCGATCTTGGTGTTGGGCTGAAAACCGAACCATCGCTGGTAGGCCCCCATATTGTCCAGCGCCTTGTAGACGACCGACAGGCCGATGATCGCATCGATCAGGTAGGAGCTCATCGTGATGTTGTAGTAGACACCGATGATCATCGTCGTCGAATGCCCGATCGCGAACAGGCTCACATAGATCCCGATGTGCTTCAGTCTGTAGAGGAAGAAGATCACCCCTGCGAGAAACAGCAGGTGATCATATCCGGTCATCATGTGCTTTGCCCCCAGATACATGAAGGGGATAAATTTGACGCCGTATATTTCCTGGATATAGCCCTTGTCGCCCTGTGTGACGGCATGGGCCAGGGCTGCTGACTGGCAGGCAAGCAGCGCCGCGCAGATGAGGGCCAGCAGGATCAGGGACTGGCGCAATCGATACGCCCGGTCCACCGACCCGCAGGTCAGAGTCTTGTTCATTGTGAACTCCGGTTATGTGTGTCTGGATGTGAAGGTAAACGCCGCGTCAGCCGCGCGGCGGCTTGTCCAGATCCGCTGCCAGCCCCGGAATGGCGGCAGCAGCGAGAAGGGGCCCATGCATGTCGGTCAGCCGGCTGAAGCCACGGCCTGCGGCCGGTATCAGAAACGAGCCATTGTGATCATGGTCCGCCGGATTGTGCGCATGGCTATAGAAGATATGGTCGGCCTCTTCCTCGGCCTCGTCATGGGAATGACCATGCAAGGCAGTTTCCGCATCATGTTGAGCAACGATTTCGGCCATTGCCAACGGGCTGTGCGACGCGTCGCCCGAGACCGGAAACACGGCAAAGCAAACAACCAGCGAGACCGCCAGAAAAGATCGCATGATGTTGTCGAAATAATGCGTCAAAGCGATGTGCACCGGGTTCGGTTTGCCATGGCGTCCGCGCGATACTCGCCGTCAAGGGTTAACAAATCCTTGACGGGAGACGGGCCGCACGAGCACATCCATATCAAGCCATGCCGGCCGCGTGAAGCCATTAAGCAGTGGCGACAGGGTCAAAACACAACGACACCGGGTGATCTCCGGAACCATTGTGATGCGCAGTGCATTGGGGAGTATGAAGGACGGCAGGCGATCGGCCTGGCCGCTCCAATCGCGCACAATTCTTGAAAGGCTCCCCATGACCGAGCACGTTTATCCGACCGATCAACCCGTAATGGTGACCGGCGCCACCGGCTTTGTGGCCGGCTGGCTGGTGCGGCGGCTGCTCGAGGAGGGGCTTACCGTGCATGCGCCCGTGCGCGAGCCTTCCAATGCAGACAAGACCGGGCACCTGACCAGAATGGCAGCGGAGTTGCCCGGCGAGCTGAAGCTGTTTGAGGCGGACCTGCTCGATGACGGGAGCTACGGCCCGGCCATGGAAGGCTGCATGGTGGTGTTCCACACCGCGTCTCCGTTCACCAGCAATTTTGATGACCCGCAGCGTGACCTGGTTGATCCGGCGGTTCAGGGCACCCGCAATGTGCTTGAAACCGCCAACCGCACGGAAAGTGTGACCCGCGTGGTGGTGACCAGCTCCTGTGCGGCGATCTATGGTGACAACAAGGACCTCCAGAATGTGTCCGGCGGGGTTCTCACGGAAGACAACTGGAACACCACCTCGTCGCTCGAGCGGCAGCCCTATTCCTACTCCAAGGTCAAAGCCGAAAAGGCCGCCTGGGAGATTGCCGATGCACAAAGCCGCTGGCGGCTGGTGACCATCAATCCGTCGCTGGTGATCGGCAAGACCCTTTCGGGCAATTCGACGTCGGAATCCCACAATATTCTCAAGCAGTTCGGTGACGGCACCCTGAAGGCCGGCGCACCGCCGATGGAAGTCGGCATGGTGGATGTGCGTGACGTGGCGGAAGCCCATTTGCGGGCCGGTTTCCTGGCCGACGCCAAGGGCCGTCACATCGCCTCGGCGCAGACCGTCTCGTTTCTCGAACTGGGCCAGATGCTGCGGCAGCGTTTTGGCGACAAATGGCCGTTCCCGACCCGCGAGTTGCCGAAGTGGCTGCTCTGGCTGATCGGTCCGATGGTCAGCAAGCAGCTGTCGCGTCAGATGATATCCGACAATATGGGCTACCCCTGGCGGGCGGACAATTCCAAGTCGAAGCGCGAGCTCGGCATTGAGTACCATCCGGTCAGCGATGCGGCGGCGGAAATGTTTCAGCAGCTGATCGATACGGGCGTGTTGAAAAAGGGCTAGACTTTTCAGCTCCGTCGGTCCCGCAGAGAGATCGTACTGCAAACAATCTGGCGCCCGACCGACCAAGGCCTGCAGGCGGCAGTCATCCCTGCCGGATCATCGCAGGTATGCCCGCGCCAGTTCCCCGGCCATCAGGTCAAACACCAGCCGCACCCGGCGGCTGGTGTGCACCTCCCGGTGCGTGACCAGCCAGACCGGCACCATGATCGCATCGGCATCGGGCAGCACCCGCACCACGGCGGGCTCGGCATCGCCGATATCCGCCGACATGACGCCGATGCCAAGACCATGCTTGACGTGGTTCCACTGCACCAGATGGCTTTCCGACACGAGGGCAAAATTCCGCTGTGTCAGCGTCAGCCCGAACCGCGTCATAGCCGCAATGAACTCGCCTGACCGGTTGAAGCCGATGAACTCCGCTTTTGACACCTCTTCGGGCGTCACCGGATCGCCGATGCTTTGTAGATAGCCCGGCGCCGCATAGATCCGGCCCTCGAAATCGCGGATCTTGCGCGCCACCAGGTTGGGCTGGGTCGGCCGGTAATTGCGGATGGCGATATCCGCCTCGCGCCGCCTGAGATCGCTTTCCGAATTGGTGGCGACAATCTCCACTTCAATCCCCGGCGCTGTCTCCCGGAGTTTGCGGATGATCGGCGGCAGCCGGAACGCCGCATCCACCTCGCTGGCGCTGATCGACACCGTCCCCTCGATCGCCTGCGCCTTGCCCGATGCGCTGAGCGACATCCGCGCCGCCGCCTCGCCCATGGCGCGGACATGGTCCATCAGCTCCAGCCCGCTCGGCGTCAGCGTCAGCCCGCGGCCGACGCGCTCGAACAGCGCCACGCCGAGCTCCTGCTCCAGTGCCGCCACCTGCCGCCCCAGCGTCGGCTGAGCCATGCCGAGCGCCCGCGCGGCGGCCGACAGCGAGCCCTCCTCGGCGGTGACCAGAAAGGCCCGCGCCCGGTTCCAGTCGAAATTGACAGATTTCCAATCCATGCATTATCGCATATCATATCAGCGCTATTGGTCAATTTTATCTGCGCTCACGCATGGCTATATCCCGATCGCCAACTGGAGATCACACAGATGAAAGCCATTTCCTATTCCCGCTACGGATCGCCCGGCGAGCTCACACCCGTCGAGCTGCCAAAGCCCGCGCCGAAACCCGATGAGGTGCTGGTCCGGATCCACGCCACCAGCGTCACCTCGGGCGATTACCGCGCCCGCAGCCTCGACATGCCGCCGGGCTTTGGTCTGGTCGGCAGGCTGGTGTTCGGCCTCTTGCGCCCGCGCCGCAAGATTCTTGGCACCGAATTCGCCGGCGTGGTAGAAGCCGTGGGCGCCGCTGTCACCCGCTTCAAACCGGGTGATCGGGTCTTCGCCTATCCCGGCGCAAAGTTCGGCGGCTACGCCGACTTTGCAGCAATCAGCGAGGATGCCGCCATCGCCCATGTGCCGGACAATCTGAAGCTGGATGAAGCGGTGGCAATCTCCTTCGGCGGAGCAACGGCGCTCAATTTCCTGCGCGACAAGGGCGGCATCAAATCCGGCGACCGCGTGCTCGTCATCGGCGCGTCGGGAAGCGTCGGCAGCGCAGCCATACAACTGGCCAAGGCTTTCGGCGCCCATGTCACCGGCACCGCTTCTTCCGGCAAACGCGACATGGTTGCAGCACTCGGCGCCGACGCGGTGCTCGATTACACCAGCAGCGATCCGGCCGGCGAAACAGATGCCTATGACATCATCCTCGACACAAGCGGCAGCGCCACCTACGGCAAATACGCCGCGGCGCTGAAGCCCGGCGGCCGGCTGCTGCTGGTGTCTTCCAGCCTGTGGCAGATGCTGGCGGCGCTCATTGCCCGCAAGACCGGCGGGCGCAAGGCCATTCCGGGCTACGCCCCGGAACGCGCAGAAGATCTGCGGTTTCTGGCCGATCTCGCCGAGCGCGGACAGTTCAGGCCCTATATCGACCGCCGCTTTCCGCTCGACCAGACGGCGCAGGCGCATGCCTGGTTCAAAAACCGGGCGAGGAAAGGCAGTGTCGTCATTACCCTCGACACCGAGTGAACCGGCCACAACCTTGGCTTCGAAGGACCGTTGAATTCCATCGCCGGACTGCATAGACACGAGGGGACGACAGGGACGTGCAGGCGTCCGGAAATCTGGTGCGAAAACCAGGGAAAGACAGATCTCGCATGACGCTCCCCAACGACCTCAAAGCCTCCACCATCGCAGCCCAGGCCGGCGGCGTCATCGACATGCCCTCGGGCGGCGTGGTGCCGCCGGTGCAGCCCTCGACCACCTTTGTCCGCGACGAGGAGTATGCGCTGGTCAATCCCGACAACATCTATTCCCGCGACAATTCCGACATTGTCCGCATCGCCGAAAACGTGCTGGCGCGGCTGGAGAATGCGGAAGAGGCCTTGCTGTTTCCCTCCGGCATGGCGGCCATTGCGGCGTTGTTCCGTACCCTGCCGAACGGCGCCACCGTCGTCGTCCAGTCCGGCATCTACTGGGGCACCACCAAATGGCTGCGTGACTTTTCCGCCCGCCGCCAGATCACCCTGCATGAGGTCGACGCCGCCAACGCGGATGCGCTGGAACAGGCCTGTGCGGAGCACAAACCCGACCTGGTGTTCATCGAAACTCCTTCGAACCCCTGGCTGAAAACCGTCGACATCGCCCACGCGGCCGAACTTGCCCACAAGGCCGGCGGCTTGCTGGCAGTCGATTCCACCGCCGCCACCCCGGTGCTGCAGCGCCCGCTCGAGCATGGCGCCGACATCGTCATGCACTCCGCCACCAAGGCAATCAACGGCCATTCCGACGTGCTGGCCGGCGTGCTCGCCACCGCAGCACCGGCGGCACAGATCTGGACCGACATCAAGGCCGACCGCCACGACGCCGGCGCCGTCATCGGCCCGTTCGAGGCCTGGCTGCTCCTGCGCGGCATGCGCACCCTGCCGCTGCGCGTCGAGCGCATGTGCCGCTCGACCCAGACTATCGCCGAATTTTTGAGCCAGCACTCCGAGGTGACGGACGTCTATTACCCCGGCCTTGAAAGCCATCCTGGCCACGAGATCGCATCAGCCCAGATGCAGGGCGGTTTCGGTTGCCTGTTCTCGTTCCTGGTCAAGGGCGGCGCGGACGAAGCGCTCACTGTCGTCGGCAAGCTCAAGCTGTTCCACCGCGCCACCTCGCTCGGCGGCGTCGAAAGCCTGGTCGAACACCGCCACACCATCGAGCCCCACACCGGCATCCCCGAAAGCCTGATCCGGGTTTCCGTCGGCATCGAGGATGCGGACGATCTGATCGCGGATCTGACGCAGGCGCTGGGGTGAAATCCAAGCTCGGCGGCTCCCAAATCTCCCCCCTTGCGGGGGAGATGTCGGCGTAGCCGACAGAGGGGGGTCTCGGTAGGTATCTGATACCGCAGATGCGGCTACGCCCACCAACTCCATCCTTCGTCATCCTCGGGCTTGACCCGAGGATCCAATCCGTAACGCCGCAGAGCCAATGCCGTCGATAGTAAAATCACGGAATGGATCCTCGGCTCGGAGGCCGAGGATGACGAAGAGAGACCAAGCCCATCTCTGAAACGAAAACGGCCACCCGTGAAGGTGGCCTTTCCGTATCTAATTTCGTTGTGACCGAGCCTACACCCGGCGCTCGACCATCATCTTCTTGATCTCGGCAATCGCCTTGGCGGGGTTGAGACCCTTGGGGCAGGTTTGCGCGCAGTTCATGATGGTGTGGCAGCGGTAAAGCCGGAACGGATCCTCGAGATCGTCAAGCCGGTCGCCGGTGCACTCGTCACGGCTGTCGATCAGCCAGCGATAGGCCTGCAGCAGCACGGCGGGGCCGAGATAGCGGTCGCCGTTCCACCAGTAGCTCGGGCACGAGGTCGAGCAGCAGGCGCACAGGATGCACTCGTAGAGACCATCGAGCTTGGCCCGGTCTTCATGGCTCTGTTTCCATTCCTTCGCCGGCGTCGGAGACACCGTTTTCAGCCACGGCTCGATCGAGCGGTGCTGGGCGTAGAAATTGGTCAGGTCCGGCACCAGGTCCTTGACCACCGGCAGATGCGGCAGCGGATAGACCTTCACCGCCCCGTCGATCTCGTCGAGACCCTTGGTGCAGGCAAGCGTGTTGGTGCCGTCGATGTTCATCGCGCAGGAACCGCAGATGCCCTCGCGGCAGGACCGGCGCAGCGTCAGCGTCGCGTCGATCTTGTTCTTGATCCACAACAGACCGTCGAGCACCATCGGACCGCAATCATCCATGTCGATGTGGAACGTGTCGATGCGCGGGTTCTCGGCATCATCCGGCGACCAGCGGTAAATCTTGAATTCACGCGTGTTGGTGGCGCCTTCCGGCTTCGGCCAGACCTTGCCCGGCTTCGGCTGCGAATTCTTCGGGAGTGTGAGTTCAACCATGGTCCCTGTTCCCTCTTAATACACGCGGGCTTTTGGCGCGATCTTGGCCAGATCGATACCGTCTGCGATCAGCTCGGTGTGAACCGGACGGTAATCGAGCGTGACATTGCCCTTTTCATCGACCCAGGACAGCGTGTGCTTGCGCCAGTTCTCGTCGTCGCGGCCGCCGAACGGACCGTCGACATAGTCTTCGCGGGCGTGGCTGCCGCGGCTTTCCTTGCGGGCTTCCGCGCCGTAGACCGTGGTGATGGCATTGGCCATCAGGTTGTCGAGCTCCAGCGTTTCCACCAAGTCCGAGTTCCAGATCATCGACCGGTCGGTGACCTTGACGTCGGGAAGCTCGGCCCAGATCGCGCTCATCCGCTTGCAGCCGGATTCGAGCGATTCCTGGGTCCGGAACACGGCCGCATCTTCCTGCATGGCGCACTGCATCTTTTCACGCAGATCTGCCGTCGGCAGCGAGCCGTTTGCATGACGCAGAGTGTCGAAGCGGGTCATGATCTTCTCGAACGATGCCTCGTTGACCTGAGGGATCTTCGAGCTGCGGTCGATCACTTCACCGGCGCGGATGGCTGCGGCGCGGCCGAACACCACGAGGTCGATCAGCGAGTTGGAGCCCAGCCGGTTGGCGCCGTGAACCGACGCACAGCCGGCTTCGCCGACCGCCATCAGGCCCGGCGTCACCTTGTCCGGATCCTCGGATGTCGGGTTCAGCACCTCGCCCCAGTAATTGGTCGGAATGCCGCCCATGTTGTAGTGCACCGTCGGCAGCACCGGGATCGGCTCGCGGGTCACGTCGACACCGGCGAAGATCTTGGCGCTTTCGGAAATGCCCGGAAGCCGCTCGTTCAGCACCGCCGGATCAAGATGATCGAGATGCAGGAAGATGTGGTCCTTGGCTTTGCCGACGCCACGGCCCTCGCGGATTTCCATGGTCATGCAGCGCGAGACAACGTCGCGCGACGCCAGATCCTTGGCCGACGGCGCATAGCGCTCCATGAAGCGCTCGCCTTCGGAATTGACCAGATAGCCGCCTTCGCCGCGCGCACCCTCGGTGATCAGGCAGCCTGCGCCGTAGATCCCGGTCGGGTGGAACTGCACGAACTCCATGTCCTGGAGCGGCAGGCCGGCACGGGCAATCATGCCGCCGCCGTCGCCGGTGCAGGTATGTGCCGAAGTGGCCGAGAAATAGGCCCGGCCGTAGCCGCCGGTGGCGAGCACCACCATCTTGGCCGAGAAGCGGTGAATGGTGCCGTCATCGAGGTTCCAGGCGACCACGCCGGTGCAGCGGCCATCGTCTTCCATCAACAGGTCGAGCGCGAAATACTCGATGAAGAATTCAGCGTTGTTTTTCAGCGACTGGCCATAGAGCGTGTGCAGGATGGCGTGCCCGGTACGGTCGGCCGCGGCACAGGTGCGCTGCACCGGAGGGCCTTCGCCGTAATTCTGCATGTGGCCGCCGAAAGGACGCTGGTAGATGCGGCCATCCTCGGTGCGCGAGAACGGCACGCCGTAATGTTCCAGCTCATAGACCGCCTTCGGCGCTTCCATGGTCAGGTACTGCATGGCGTCGACATCGCCGAGCCAGTCGGAGCCCTTGACCGTGTCATACATGTGCCACTGCCAGCTGTCGGGCGTCATGTTGGTCAGCGAGGCGGCGATGCCGCCCTGGGCTGCCACCGTGTGCGACCGGGTCGGGAACACCTTGGAGATGCAGGCCGTCTTGAAGCCCTGCTCGGCCATGCCCAGCGTGGCACGAAGCCCGGCGCCGCCGGCGCCCACAACGACCACGTCATAGGCGTGGTCGACAATCGAATAGGCGCGTCCGCCAATGTTGACGCTCGACGTCATTACCATGGTCTGTCAGCCTCCGAAGCCGAGTTTGAGAACCGCGAACAGCGACACGGCGCCCACTGCGATTGCAAAGAATGTGTTGAGGATCAGAAGGCTCACTTTCATGCCCTCGGCATGAATGTAGTCCTCGATGATCACCTGCATGCCGATCTTCATGTGAATGACGCCGGAGATCACCACCAGCCCCATCAGCACCGCCACCAGCGGGTTGGAAAGCGCTGCCGCGACCGTCGCATAGGGCTCGCCATTATAGGCTACGATGAAAAGCACGAAGAAGATCAGCAGCGGCACATTGGCAACGGCGGTGAGCCGCTGGCGCCAGAAGTGATCGGTGCCTTCCTTGGCCGATCCGAGTCCACGGACCCGGGAGAGCGGTGTGCGCATGTTCTTGCTGTCCATGTCTGTCTCCTAGAGCCGGGTTGCGTAGCCGGCGATCCAGATTAGGATCGTCAGGGTGATGGAGCCGACGAGGGTCGCCCAGGCCATCTTGGTCGAGGTCGCCGGATCGAAACCGCGGCCGGTGTCCCAGATGAAATGGCGAATGCCGCCGAGCATGTGATGCATCAGCGCCCAGGTGTAGCCGAACAACACCAGCCGTCCCAGCAGCGAACCGAAGATGCCGTTGACCCAGTCGAAGGTCGCTTCGCCGGAGGCAGCTGCCACCAGCCACCAGGCCACCAGTAGCGTGCCTGCATAGAGTGCCATACCGGTAAACCGGTGCATGATCGACATCACCATGGTGGGTATTTGCTTGTAGATAGTCAGGTGCGGCGACAAAGGCCGGTTCTGCGTCACATTGGTCATCGGGACCCTGTCCTTCTTTCCCTCAAGGAGAGCCGCACGCATTTGCGCGATAGCGAGCGCGGCGACTGTGCGGTGGTTTTAGTGCGTTATGTGCACCGCGTCAAAGCCCGGATCGCCGTCAACAGCGCGGCTTTCGTCGAAAGCGAAACCGGATTTTGCCTTCCATAGCGCTTCAAACGATTCAAAATGCTTAACAGAGCAAGAAAGCGCGGCATCTGGCCGCGCAATCAGACACCTACGTTTCGATTGCAACGCAAAAACATTCAGGTCGAATGGTCGAAACGCAGTTCCCAGCTGGAAAAATCCGCCTTGGTGGCAAGTTTTTCGTAAAGCTTGCGGCCTTCTTCCGGCAGCCGTGGCGCGTTGAGGATGATTCGCGACCAGCCATGGGCGTCGCTTTCCTCGGCCAGCATGTCGATCATCGCCTGGGCGATGCCCATCTTGCGGTGCAGATGGCTGACATAGAGATGGTCGACCTGGCCGCAGCGCATGCCGGTCACCGGATCCGGCAGATCGTAGAAGATCACGAACCCGACCAGCTCGCCATCAAGCCGGGCGCCGAAAATCTGGGCAACCCGGTCCTGCAGCAGGGTTTCGGCGTAATAATCGTCCGGCCGGCGCGGCGCACCGCGTTTGAGCGACTGCACGTAAGCCGCGAGCAACGGCGAGAAATGATGCGCATCATTGAGGCGCAACAGCGAGATTTCAATGTTCTTGGGCGTATCCATGGCGGCATGTTTGGGTCAAAGCCGCGCCCCGGTCAAGCCTGTCAAAGGTCGCATCCTGGCGCAATTCCGTCCCCGCTTCTTAAGGTTAACCGGCGATAGCGGCCGGCTCCGCGTGACAGGCTTTTGGGCCTCGTGCACAATATCGGCCAGATTGGCTGCAAGGGTTGTTCTCAACCGCATGAGGATCGCCGCGGGCCTGCATGCTGCGAGCACCGAAGCCTGCTGAAAGGAAACTGCCATGACCGTCAAGTTCTTCTCACGCGCCCCAGGCCGTCGACCCGTTCAGGCGGCCATCCTGTTGGCCGCAAGCCTGGGTCTCGCGACAACCGCGCTGGCCACCGAGCTCAAGGCGCCCTCCGGCAAATCCAGGCTGCTGCGCGACAAGGATGTCACCGTCATCATCATCGACAAGGATGACCACACGTCGAGTTCACAGATCGGCAAGCCGGGCCGGTCGGCATCGTCGCCGCTCAAGCAGCCGTCTGCGAAGATCAGGCGTGACAGCGACAAGGTGGAAATCCGCATCAAGCGCGACGACACACGGGGTGGCACCATCGTGCGCTCGGGCCCGAAAGTCATCATTGTCGACGAAAACACCCGCGGCTGCGGCGACAGCAGCGGCGTCTGCGTCATCCGGCCCTGATGCATCGTTCGGGAATGCTGCACCTCATTTGAGCATCCGGCCGGGTGTGCAATGCACTCGTAAGCCAGCGGCGGCACCCGGCCTGCCGCCGCCATTCCGCCGGCCGCCTCGGCAACATTCAGACCCGACAGTGCTGGCCTGTGCCGTTCCGGCACATCTTCCGGCGTTCCCCGCCTTCGCGGCAACCGTCGCCTAACCATGCTGGCCGAATCCACGTGACCTCTGGCCGGGATCGGCGGAGACTGATCTTCCAGCTTCGAGGAGGAAGTCTCATGCGAACAACAGCCTGGAATACTCCGATCACCATCGATGACCCCGAGACAGGGCTCCACCGGACGGTGAAGACCGCCCGGCAGGCGAAGAAACTGCTGCACCGCAACTGGCCCGGCAACCACGGCAGCCGCTTTCACGATGCGGAGCGCGCCTGCGAGGAAGTCATCCACGGCGACGCAGCCCCCCGCAAGGCCCGCCACGCCTTCATCGCCGCCGCCATCGAGGCGCATCTGCACCTGAGCTGAGGCGGCGAGCCTCCCAAGCCCCTGAAACGAACGAACCCGCCGATCGCTCGGCGGGTTCTTGAGTCTGGTACGGCAATGACGGCTTGCTCTCTTTCGTCATCCTCGGCCTCCGAGCCGAGGATCCATTCCGTGAACCTCAAAAGTTGACGGACGTTGGCACCCTGGCGGCGTGGATCCTCGGGTCAGGCCCGAGGATGACGAAACGAGGGGTCAAGCAGAATCAGTCCGTCAGGCAGATGCGCTATCAACTTGCAACCGCCTGCCCGGCTACCCCCCTATTTCCACTCGCGGATATCGACGAAGTGACCGGCAACCGCCGCAGCCGCCGCCATCGCCGGCGAGACCAGGTGGGTGCGGCCCTTGAAGCCCTGGCGGCCTTCGAAGTTGCGGTTCGAGGTCGAGGCGCAGCGTTCGTCCGGCTTGAGCCGGTCGTCATTCATCGCCAGGCACATCGAGCAGCCCGGCTCGCGCCAGTCAAAGCCTGCATCCTTGAAGATAACGTCGAGGCCCTCGGCTTCCGCCTGTTCCTTGACCAGGCCGGAGCCCGGAACGATCATCGCCGAGACGGTGGACGCCACCTTCTTGCCTTCGACCACCTTGGCGGCAGCGCGCAGATCCTCGATGCGGCCATTGGTGCACGAGCCGATGAACACCCGGTCGATCTTGATGTCGGTGATCGGCGTGCCGGGCTTGAGGCCCATGTAATCCAGCGCCCGCCATTTCGAAGTGCGCTTGGATTCATCCTTGATGTCGTCCGGGTTCGGAACCACGCCGGTGACCGAAATCACGTCCTCGGGCGACGAGCCCCAGGAGACGATCGGCGGCAGCGATGCGGCATCGAGACGAACCACCTTGTCGTAATGTGCGCCCTCGTCCGACGGCAGCGTTCTCCAGTAGTCGACAGCCATGTCCCAGGCCTTGCCCTTGGGCGCGCGCGGCCGGTCCTTGAAATAGGCATAGGTCTTTTCGTCCGGCGCGATCAGGCCGGCGCGGGCGCCGCCTTCGATGGTCATGTTGCAGACCGTCATGCGGCCTTCCATCGACAGCGCGCGGATGGCTTCGCCGGCAAATTCGATCACGTAGCCGGTACCGCCGGCCGTGCCGATCTCGCCGATGATGGCAAGGATGATGTCCTTGGCGGTGACGCCCTCGGGCAGTTCGCCATTGACCTCGACCAGCATGTTCTTGGCTTTTTTCTGGATCAGCGTCTGGGTTGCCAGCACGTGCTCGACTTCCGATGTGCCGATGCCGTGCGCCAGCGCGCCGAATGCACCGTGGGTCGAGGTGTGGCTGTCGCCGCAGACGATCGTGGTGCCCGGCAGGGTGAAGCCCTGTTCCGGACCGACGATGTGGACGATGCCCTGACGCTTGTCGTTCTCGTTGAGATATTCAACGCCGAACTCGGCCGAATTGTTGGCCAGCGCCTCGACCTGGATGCGGCTTTCCTCGTTCTTGATGCCGAGCGCCCGGTCGGGCGAGGTCGGGACGTTGTGATCCACCACGGCGAGCGTCTTTTGCGGCGCACGCACCTTGCGGTGCATGGTGCGCAGGCCTTCGAACGCCTGCGGGCTGGTCACTTCATGCACCAGGTGCCGGTCGATATAGAGCAGGCAGGTGCCGTCGTCCTGTTGGTCGACCACGTGGTCGTCCCAGATCTTGTCGTAAAGTGTGCGAGGTGCGGTCATGATGGTGGTCCGTATGCAAGGAAAATGAATGTGGTTCAGAATGCCCCCGGCGCGATCAACGGCCAGGGCGGAGGCCTCAGACGCTGTGGCTGGCCAGTGCGCCGGAAATGCGCGCAAAGAAACGTGCCGGCAGGCGTTTGTGATCCTGCAGCACGAAGACTTGAGGCGCGAGACATCTGAATTTCGATCCCATGCCCGGGCTCATAGCAATTTTAGCAAGTCCGGGCAATTGTTTTGCGCAATCAGGGGCTCGACCGGAGACTTGCGGCCCGCTGAGCAACCCGCCATTCACCCGAGCGGATAGCCGCGTTTGAGCAGGCGCCGGTAATGATCGCCGCGCCGGTCCGGCAGCGTTGAGGTCTCATGGCCGATGTCGCGCGCGAGCCGCTGATCCAGCTCATCGGCAGGCGTCACCCTCGAGCCACGGCGCAGACGCGGCCGCATCCCGCATGGGAATATCCGCCCGCAAAGCCGCGCAAACCAGCTCTGCGAGACACTGGCGTGCTCGCTCATCGCTCTTTCCTTTTGATGTGTGCTGGGGCTAGGGTGACGGCAGATGAACTGAAATTCCAACGGAATTCCCGTCTGGCGCCATAAAGAGAACTTATGCATGAAACTGTCGAGGAAGGTTCCACTCAACGCGCTTCGGGTGTTTGAAGCCGTCGCCCGGCATCGCGGATTTTCCCGCGCCGCCGAAGAGCTTGGCATGACCCAGACCGCGGTGAGCTACCAGATCAAGCTGCTGGAGGACCATGTCGGCGAGCAGCTGTTCCTGCGCCAGCCGCGCCAGATCGTCAACACCGAGACGGCCGAGCGCATGCTGCCGGACGTCACAAGGGCTTTCGAGCTCCTGAACGACGCGATGGTTTCCGCCCGCCAGGCCTCCAACGAGACGCTGGAGATCCATTCCTCGCCGACATTCGCGTCCCACTGGCTGGCCCGCAACCTCGGCAGCTTTCAGCTCGATTATCCCTCGATCGCGGTCCGCCTGCTCAGGGTCAGCAAGATCACCGATTTCAACCGCGACCCGGCGGATATCTCGATCAGATGGGGCGTCGGCCCGTGGCCGGATCTGGACTGCCACCTGCTCGGCCGGTTTTCCTTTGCCCCGATGCTGAGCCCGGCGCTGGCCGAAACCATTGGTGGGGTCTCCTCACCGGAGGACCTGTTGAAGCTGCCGATCATCGGCGCCGGGCAGGGCTCCTGGCAAACCTGGTTTGCCACCGTCGGCGTGCCAGCGCCGGACCTTTCCGGCCACACGCGCCACAATTACGTCGAGCAGGACCTGTGCGGCAATGCAGCGCTTGCCGGTCAGGGCGTCGCCATACTCAACCACATCTTCTTTTCCGAAGACCTCGCCTCCGGCCGGTTGATTGCGCCCTTCAACCAGTATTGCACCGACGATATCGGCATCTGGCTTGTACATCCCAAAAGCCGCCGCAACACGCCGAAAATCAAGGCGTTTCGCGAATGGGTCATTCAGGCAGTCGCGAGCGACATGCAGCGCACCGAGCCGAAGCCGCCGCAAGCCTGAAAAGCTTCATGCCAGAACCTCGAACACATGTGCCGTTACCAGCACATCCGGCTCATCGAGCGCAAAGGCGCGAAACGAGGGGCTTTGCTCGAGCCGCCGCCAGACACCCCTGCCGGCAAGCTCGGCTAGCATCGCATCAAAACCGCCACTGTGGAAAATCGTGTCACGGACTGTGAAGATTGCATGACCGCCGGGCCGGGTGATGCGGCAAAGCTCCGCAAGGCTCGATGATGGCGCATGGCCTTCGGTGAACACACCGGTGCAGAAGAAGGCCGCGAAATGATTGTCATCCCAGGGCAGTTCTTCGCCCAGCGTGGCACCCTTGAGCTCACTGTAGGCGTCGCGGGTTCCGGCCAGCTGCAGCATCTCGGCTGAGAAATCGAGGCCTTCGATATGGCTGTAGCCGAGTGCCGAGAGATAGGGCCCGGACAGGCCACTGCCGCAGCCGGCATCAAGCAGCGGACCGCTGTCCTGTTTGACGTAGCGCGCCACCCAGGCCAGCACCTGAAACGGCAGGCAGTATCCGGCTGCCAGCGTATCCCGGTCATAGCCCTCAGCCCAGCCTGCATAGGCGGCATTCAGCTCCCCGGGCGTGCTGGCGGCATAAACCTGCTCAAGTTCGTCATTGCTGCGTTCAACCATTGTTCATTCCCTGATTGCAGGCCCGGAACTTGCAAAATCGGTGCACCAATGTCGAGAGCGCATGGGCTAGAGCATCGCTGCCCCGACATGATAAGCCCCGTCAGCGAGGTGGGGATGAAACGCCGCGCACCAGATCAGCGGCCGTACCTGCTTCGTGCTTGGAACAGCGGCTTGCCATCATCCTCATCGCCCGAGGTGATGAAGATCAAAGCGCCGGCTCTTCGCAGACGCCCCGAGCCATCAAAGGTCAGCGCGAACACCAGCACGGCAAACAGCACCAGATTGACCAGGGTGCCAAGCGGCACGATCATCTCCGGTCGCTGGCCATAGGGCGGCAGCCCGGCAAGCACCTGACCATCCACAAGCGAGAGCGGGTAATGCAGGATACCGCGCAGCGCCTGGACCGAGGCTATGGACATACCCAGGTTCGGCGCTGACGCGAGCAGCAGATCCGAACAGATCCAGAGACAACTTGCAACGTAGAGCGGCCCGATCGGGATATTGCCGTAAAGCCGCGTCCGGGCGATGGATCCGCCGTAGCCCGGCATGTATTCGACCTGGAAGCAGAACAGCACACCGAGCATCAGCAGCGGCAACAGCTCAAGCGCGCTCCAGCGCGGAAAAAACAGCAAGGCGCTGCCGAGATCGAGATTCCAGAGATTGCCGAGCACGAACAGCGACGGCAGGTTTGGCAACATCAGCGCCAGCGGCATCAGCGCCCAGAACCGCGACCCGACAGCAAGCCCCCGCCGGTAGAATGCGATTGTTCCAAGACAAACGGAAGCCAGCAGCAAGGCAGGCTGAAGCCACAAACCCAGCACCGGCGCCATCGGCCCGCACAGCCCGCCGCCGCCGACACAGCCCTGCCCGGCGATGATCGGAATCGTCAGCCACAGTGTCTGGCCGATAAACACGGTGCCCAGCGCAAGCAGCACGACAGAAACGAGAAGCCAGATGATGAATGACCTGGCGGTGAGCTTGGAAAGCACGCATTGATCCTTTGGGTTGAAGTGCCCTCCAGATGCAAGCCAGCCTGTTAACAAAAACTTAACCGGTTCGCTAAACCTTTAACAATCCCGTTAATTATCAGAGATTTACACAGGTAACCACAAGCTTCTTACGGGTTTTGAACCGGGCAAATTCCGGCCCACTTCAGCCAGGGTTCAGCCATCTGCCGAGCGTTCCTCATCCGCCCGCCGCAAGCGTTTCTCCAGCGCCCTGAGTGCCAGCGACAGCCCGACGGTCAAAAGCAGGTAGACGTAAGCCACGATCGAGTAGGTTTCGAAGAACCGGAACGAGCCCGAGGCATAGACCTTGCCCATCTGCGTGAGATCCGCGACGCCGAGCACCGAGACCAGCGAGGAATCCTTGATCATGGCGATGAAATCATTGCCCAGCGGCGGCAGGATGGTGCGGATCGCCTGTGGCAGCACGATGAAGCGGAAGCGCTGCAGCGGCGTCAGCCCCAGCGCCTTGGCCGCCTCGATCTGGCCCTCGTCGACCGACAGGATGCCGGCGCGGAACACCTCCGAGATAAAGGCCGAATAGCCGATGGTCAGCGCGATGATCGCCCTCCACAGCAGCGACACATCGCGGACTTTCATCTCGCCAATCAGCCCCGCCTCGATCAGCGGGCCGGCCAGTGCATTCCATGCCGCAACGAAGCCCGGCGCGCCGACAAAGGCGATGTAGAACAACAGCACCAGGATCGGGATGCCGCGGATGATCTCGACATAGAACCGCGCAATCTGCCTGAGCACCAGCGATTTCGACAGCCCCATCACCGCCAGCAGCAACCCCAGCCCTGTGGCCAGCGTGAAGCCGACCAAGGTGACGAAAATGGTGATCCAGACGCCCTTGGAGACGATGGTGAAGATCTGGCTGTAGAGATCGTTGAGCACGATCTGCACGGCCAGAAGCAGCGCAATGGCCCCGGCGGCAAGCAACCACCAGGGAAAATCCGGCTTGTCGGTCGAAGGCGGCGCAACGCTCACGATTGGAAACTCTCACGCCGGGCTGGCGGCTGCGCCGGCCGGGTGAACATCTGCTCCCGCACCCCGCCCTGCCATTGATCCGCATCGCTCTCGGATCGGAGCTCGAAGCCGTAACGCTGGTAAAGCGCCCGCGCCGCGTTCAATCCGGCGAATGTGGTCAACCAGGCAGCACCGGACGCCACCCGGTCGGCATGCTCGATGGCGCGGCGCATCAGCTGTTTGCCGAGCCCGCTGCCACGCTCACGATCGGAGACCACGAACCAGCGCAGATGCGCCCCGTCCGGACCACCGCCCGAAACATCCATGCTGACGGAGCCAACCAGTGTATCGCCGCGCCACACCGTCAGGAACATGTCGCGGTCCGGATCAATCCGCGCGAGAAACTCGGAAAGCTCGGAGGCCAGCTTGGTTCCGAACGCCAGTCCGAAATCCCACTCCCGCGCATAATAGTCCATGTGCAGGCCGAGGACGCCGCCAAGCGCTCCCGGCCTGTAGCCATCAAATTCGATCGGCACGGTAGCCCTAGCCGCCGAGCTTGTAGTCGAGGAACCACTTCTTGTTGAGCGCATCGATGGTGCCGTCGGCCTTCATCGCAGCAATCGCCGCATTGACCGGCGCCACCAGCTCTGAGCCCTTGGGGAAGATGAAGCCGAAATCATCGGAACCGAGCGGACCGCCGACCAGCTTGAGCCCGCCGTCGGAGGCTTCGACATAGCCCTTGCCGGCAACGCCGTCGGTCAGCACCATGTCGACATCGCCGGTCTTCAACGCCTGCACGGTGGCGCCGAAGGTTTCCATCAGCTTGATGCGCGGGTTCTGCTCATTGCCGTCGAGCACGTCATAGACGGCGACATAGAACGGCGTCGTGCCCGGCTGCGCGCCGACCAGCCCGTCCTCGAAAGCAGCAAAGGACTTGGCATCCTCGAAGCGGTCCTCGTCACCGCGCACCAGCATGAACATTTCCGAGCGCATGTAGGGATCGGAGAAATCGACCTTTTCCTTGCGGTCTTCCTTGATCGAGATGCCGGTCATGCCGATCTCGTATTGCGCGTCGGAGACCGCCTGGATCATCGCGTCCCACGAGGTGTTCTGGTACTCGACATTGAAATTCAGCCGCTTGGCGATCTCGTTCATCGCGTCATATTCCCAGCCGATCTGCTCGCCGGTCTTCGGATCGATGAACTGCAGCGGCGGATAGGCATTTTCGGTGACCACCACGACAGTCTCGCCGCCGAGATCCGGCAGGTCCTGCGCCTGCGTGGCGGCCACGCCGAGGCCGATGAGGGCTGCGGCCGCAGCCACGGTGAATTTCGCAAATGACATGACACTCTCCCTGATGAGGTCTCGGGACTGATTTTCGGCGTGCCGCTTGTCGGGTACGGCACTTGGTGTGCACTTTGCAATGCCGGACCACGGGCTGCAAGGGCGGCAATGTAATCGCAGAGCCCAATCTCCCCCCTTGCGGGGGAGATGTCGGCACCTGTCCAGACCGGTTAGGTTGCGAACAGAACAGACCGGATAGGGTGTTTACATTCCGACATTGGCAGGAGGATCTGCGATGTCCTGGAATGCAAGCAATGTTATGGATCAGCGTGTGTCATTTATCAGCGCCAGTATCGTTGGCGAGATGTCGATGACGGAGCTCTGCACGCTCTATTCGATCAGCCGGGTGACCGGTTACAAATGGCTGCGGCGCTATCAGGGTGAAGGGGCGGCCGGACTTGCCGACCGCTCGAGCGCGCCGCATCTTCATGGGCGCCAGACGCCGGAGACGATTGTTCAGGCGGTGATTGCGCTGCGGCGGCAGCGGCCCAATTGGGGGCCGAAGAAGCTGGTGGCCTACCTTTCGGCAAAGCAGCCGGGCACGCCATGGCCTGCGCCATCGACGGCCGGCGAGATCCTCAAGCGCGCCGGCCTGGTCGAACCACGGCGCAAGCGGCGGCGCACACCGGTGACGGGGCTGGCGCTGACGCACCCGCTCTATCCCAATCATGTCTGTTCAGCCGATCACAAGGGGTGGGTCACCACAGCTTACGGGGCAAGGCTTGAGCCGCTAACGGTGACAGATGGCTTCAGCCGCTATCTGGTGGCGTTGTCGGCGACGCAGACGACGCGGGCAAACGAGGCTCATCCCTTGTTTCGTCGGGCTTTCGAAGAGCATGGCCTGCCGGAAGTGATCCGGACCGACAATGGCAGCCCGTTCGCTTCGGCCTCCGTCACCGGTCTGACCAGCCTGTCTGCCCACTGGACCAGGCTTGGCATCCGCCACGAACGCATCATACCGGGCAAGCCGCAACAGAACGGCCGTCATGAACGTTTTCACCTGACCTTGAAGGAGGCCATGACGCCGCCCGAGAAAAGCCAGGCCGAGCAGCAGCGGCGCTTCGATTGTTACCGGCAGGACTACAATGAGGAGCGTCCGCACGAAGCACTGGGTCAGACACCGCCGTGCCAGTTCTATCGCCAGAGCCAGAGATCAATGCCGGAAAGGGTCCCCGAACCGGACTATCCGGCCGGGGCAAAAATCCGCCGGGTGCGGTCTAATGGCGAGATCAAGTGGAAGGGTGGCTTGATCTACATCTCCAGCGCCATCATCGGCGACCTGGTTGGCCTCGTTGAAATCGACAATGACACGTTTGAGGTCCACTTCTACGCCAGACCCATCGGCCAGCTCGACCCGTCTACGAACAAACTCAAACCCATCACCAACCACCAACCACCAACCACCAACCACCAACCACCAACCACAGAAAGGGCAATTCCAGCAAAAACTGTAAACCATCTATCCGGTCCGTTTTGTAAATAACCTATCGGTTGGACACACCGCCGACAGAGGGGGTGTGTTTCGGTCCATATCGGAAGGCCGGTGTGCGCTGAAGACTTACCCCCCTCTGTCACTTCGTGACATCTCCCCCGCAAGGGGGGGAGATTGGAGCAAGCCGCTGGTGTTGTCTGCTCACCCGGCATCTCTGCCGGCAAGTCAATTTCAAGCAGGCCGAAACCCTCCGCGCGCCTCAACGCCGGAGTTTGGCAAATGCAGGTCCGGAGGGCCGCACGCGGGCTTTGCCTCTGGAAAATGAATAAAACGGTGGCGCGGCTCGCGCGCGGCCCGAATATCGCCGGATGATGTCCGCATCCAACAGGCAGGGACCGCTTCGCTTCGCCAGCTTGAGGGTTTGCACCCGACGCTGACGTCTCTGGCTTGCGCCAGGCCGCATGCCCCGGACGAGGGGCTGCGGCGGAAGCTTTTGGCGCGGGGTCCGGCACGAAATTGATCCCCGGCAAAGGGGGCCAAATCCGCCACAGGCCCGGTCCGCTGTCAAATTCCGCGCCCGCCAATGCGACGGGCAGGAATCCGAGGACGTCCCGGTGGCCGGCTGAACAAGCTCATCCCGCAGGGATGAGCAAGTTCGCCGACGGAGCCACGCTGGTCTCCACCTCCTCTCGTTGCCTGCCGCACGTTACGGCAAACCCCGGGAGGCCTTCCTCCCGCCTGGTCGAAAGCGTTCGCGAACCATCCGGCAGCGGGAGCGCAAAGAGTATGACATGGGGCTGGAGGGTGGGGATGAAACTCTGGACGTTTTCACGAGGCGAAGTTGCGGATCCGGCTCTCCGCTTCTCAGGGAGGGAGGCGGAGCAATCCCCGGCGCCGCTCCGCTGCGGCCCTAGTCCTCGGTCTTGTCTTCGTTTGCTTCCGGGTGGGTTCCGTCAGAGACGCTGCCGGGATGCGGGTCCGAGACGTCGCGCTCGGCAGGCGTCTGCCTGTTCTTGGTCTTGTCTGGCTGCTGGTCCGGTTTCTTGTGCATGGCACTCTCCTTTGGTGCATTAAAACGCCACAGGCCGTGCGATGGTTCCCGAAACAGCGGTTAGCCAAAGCTGGACATGCAGTCACCTGCCCGCCTGGCTCTGGGTCCTCGGGACAGGCCCGAGGATGACGACGGAGAGATTGTGGCCGAGGCTGACGGCGGCGGAGGCAGTGCAGGATGAAAATGGTGGATCGCGAAGGTGTGGTGCCAAGCGCGAAGTCTTATCCCGCTTTCAACCACAAGAGGGGAGGCAGGGTGCCAGAGCCCTTAGTCCGAATCATCCCGCGTGATGCTCATCAGCACGTCCCAGAGATCGGCGCCGGTTTCAAACACCAGGGCGTTGGCCTTGAAGCCGATTTCCGCCTGTTTGAGCGCGAGCAGTTCGTTGGCAAGGCTGATTTCGGCGTCGGTTTCGGATGCAGTGCCGGCACGCGCAATGTTGCCGGCTGCCTCGGTCAGGCGGATCTGCTCGGACTGCATGCCGGAGACGGCTGTCTGCATCATCGAAGAAATCATGAGTGGCCCTGCCCTTTGCGCGTGAGGGGGCAGTGTCGCCGATCCCGATTAGCGGAGCGTTAAACCGAACGCTCGGTTTTGACCGGTTACCTCCATCTGTTCCCCCACAACCGGAAACCTGCCCCGGGCTATTGGCAGACCCGCCACCGGGCGGCCTCGAGCGGTCGATGCATGGTCACGCCTTGCACGGGCCCGGCCGCCAGACGCAAAAAAGCGCCGGTTGCCCGGCGCTTTTCCGTCCGACCCCGAAGGATCGTCAAATCATGGTGGAGCGGCTTATTCGCTCTTGGCTTCTTCAGCCGAAGCGGCGGCTGCTGCTTCCTTTGCGGCTGCGGCTTCAGCGGCTTCTGCTGCTGCCTTTTCGGCGGCCAGAGCCTGGGCTGCTGCAACCTTCTCGGCCTCGATGCGTGCCTTTTCAGCGGCAAAGGCCTGACGCTCGGCATCGTTGAGCTTGCGGGCGCGGGTGCCGGTGTTTTCGACGATACGGGCCGACTTGCCGCGACGATCGCGCATGTAATAGAGCTTGGCGCGGCGGACCTTGCCGCGGCGGACAACTTCAACGGCTTCAACGATCGGCGAGTAGATCGGGAACACGCGTTCCACGCCTTCACCGTAGGAGATCTTGCGAACGGTGAAGTTCTCGTTCAGGCCGGCGCCGGAGCGCGCAATGCAGACGCCTTCGAAAGCCTGCAGACGGGTCCGCTTGCCTTCGGTCACGCGCACCTGAACCCGCAGCGTGTCGCCGGCGGAAAATTCGGGAAACTTGCGGGAAGCTTCGATCTTGGCGGCCTGTTCGGCCTCCAGCTGGGCAATAATGTTCATGGTCCTTGACCTTTCGTTTTTCTCAAACGGTCAGAGCGCCCTCGTCTCGTCCCTTTGACATGTCCCGGCTTCGGGATCATTCTCGGGGCTATGCCGGTGAGGGCAGGAGCGGATTCACCATTCTTTGTTTGGCAGGCGCCGTTTTAAAACGGCTGTCGGACTTTGCCGATCGCGGGGCAGATACACCATCGCCGCGGTTTTGTCACGCCTGCCCGGGCAATTTTGTTACCGCCCCCGACACGGGTCTTGTGGCAAAGTGCAAGCGATGCTCTAAAACCGGTCCCATTGTCTCTTTGCACCGGCGCCTCATGTTCCTTTTCGATATCGTTCTCCTGTTTTCCGCCGGCTTTCTCTCGAGTGCGGTCAATGCCATCGCCGGTGGCGGCACGTTTCTCACCTTTGGCGCCATGACGCTGGTCGGCGTGCCGCCGATCATGGCCAACGCCACCTCCTCGGTGACCCAGTTTCCCGGCTATGTCACCTCGGCGCTGGCCTACCGCAGCGAGATCCGCGAGGCGGGCCGCGAAGCCTGGGTGCTGGCCGGCCTGTCGCTCGCAGGCAGCCTTGCCGGGGCGCTGATCCTGGTCTCGATGTCCAACCCCTCGTTCCGCTCGCTTGTGCCCTGGCTGCTGCTCGCCGCCACCATGATCTTTGCCGCCGGCCCCTATCTGCGCCCCAAGCACCTGCACGCCGAGCGCCCGGTCACAAGGCTCGGGATGCTGGGGCAGTTCATCACCTCGATCTATGGCGGGTTCTTCGGCGCAGGCATGGGCATCATGATGCTCGCCGTGCTCGGGATCACCAAGGGCGGCGACTACCACAAGCTCAACGCGCTGAAGAATTTCATCGCCGTCATCATAGCCTTCATCGCCATCGTGGTGTTTTCCACCGGCGGCGTTGTGGCCTGGCTGCCTGCCCTGGTCATGATCCCCGGCGGCGCGCTGGGCGGCTATGCCGGCGTGTGGCTGGCACGGCGGGTACCGCAAGCGGTGATCCGCGCTGTGGTGGTCGCCGTCGGCCTGTTGCTGAGCTGGTATTATTTTTCCAGCTGAGCCCAATCGCCGCGTCGAGCGGCAGGCCCGATATCAGGCGGCGCGAAACTCCGGCGCCAGAATGCCCATGATCACATCGTCATGCCATTTTCCGCCAACCAGCGCGGCCTGGCGTTCGCGGCCTTCCTCGCGAAAGCCACAGGCCTGATAGCAGCGGATCGCCCGTGTGTTGTAACTCAGCACCCGCAGATCAACCCGGTGCAGCCGCATCTTGGCAAACGCATGTTTGAGCACAAGCATGATGGCTTCGCGGCCCAGCCCCTGGCCCAGCTTGCCGGGATCGAACAGGCCGACGGCGAGCCGCGCGCGGCGGTGCTGGCGGTCGATGTCATCGAGCCGGATCTCTCCGAGAAACCGGCCCTCATGCTCGATGACCCAGGCATGAGGATGCTGCCTGAGACCATCGATGAAGCGCTCTGCTTCCGATCGGGAGTAGGAATCGTTCTCCGCCAGTTCAGAGCCGAACATTTGGACGATCTCCCGGTCCCGCCCGAGCGCCAGCCTGTCGGCCACGTCCTGTTCGCGCGCCGGGCGCAGCAGAATTTGCTCTCCCTGAAGCTGCGGCGGCGGCTTTCCGCGCGCTTCTTTGGCGGATTGCCCAGCAAGCAGATCGGGCCGCCGCGCACGCGTGAGCTTGAGCGATTCCGCTGCCCGCCATTCGTCCACCGCCTTGTGATTGCCCGAGGCCAGCACGGCGGGGATCTCGCGGCCTTCAAAAACTTGCGGCCGCGTGTAGTGCGGGTGCTCCAGCATCCCGGTCTCGAAACTTTCATGCGTGCCCGAAGCGGCATTGCCCATGACGCCGGGCAGCACCCGGATCACCGCATCGAGCAGGATCAGCGCCGCCGGTTCGCCGCCCGAAAGCACATAGTCGCCGATCGAGACTTCCTCGAGGCCCCGCGCCTCGATCACCCGCTGGTCGACGCCCTCGAACCGGCCGCAGACGATGACGGCGCCGGGGCCCTCCGCCAGCTCACGCACGCGGGCCTGGGTCAGCGGACGTCCGCGCGGGCTCATCAACAGCCGCGGCCGCATGTCGCCTTCCGGGCTGACCGCATCGATAGCCGTTGCCAGCACATCGGGCTTGAGCACCATGCCGGCGCCGCCGCCGGCCGGTGTGTCATCGACCGAGCGGTGCTTGTCGGTGGCAAAATCGCGGATATTGACCGGTTCGATCGAGGCATCGCCGCGCTCCAGCGCCCGGCCCGCCAGCGACAGACCGAGATGGCCGGGAAACATGTCCGGATAAAGCGTCAGGATGGTGGCGCGGAAACTCACCTGTCGTCCTCGCCGCCATCCTCGTTGCCGCCATCCTCCGGGCCCTCTTCATCCTCACCGGTATCGATCAGGCCGGCGGCCAGCGGATCAACCAGAATCCGCCCGGCCTCGAGATCGACATGCGGCACCGCGGCCAGCGTGAACGGGATCACCACCGGTTTCTTGCCGTCTTCGCGCAGCTCCAGGAGGTCGCCGCCGCCGAAATCGAGCACGCCCGAAACCTCGCCCCAGAACTGGCCCTCGGCATCCCAGGCTTCCAGCCCCTCGAGATCCGCATGGAAATATTCGCCCTCTTCCAGCTCCTCGTCATCGAGGCTGGAGCGGTCGATGAACAGCTCGAGCCCCTTGAGCGCTTCCGCCGCATTGCGGTCATTGATGCCTCTGAACCGCACCACGACGACAGTCTTGGCAAAACGATGATCGAGGATCTCGAAACGGCGGCCATCGCTGGTGTAGAGCGCGCCATATTCGGCGATCGCCATCGGATCTTCGGTGAACGGCTTGACCCGCACCTCACCGCGAATGCCCTGCGCGGCACCGACAACGCCAATCAGAATGGGGTGGGTAAGCTTGGTCATGGAAAACTCCGCTGCAGCGCCGGGCGCACCTGAAGGCACAAGGCCCGCTGCAACACATAGGATATTGCCTGCATCCTGTCACTCAAGCCCGGCCTTAATGGGGGCGGCATGAACGGGGAAAGGGTCAGGGTTAACGAGAAACGGGCGGCAAGAAGCCGCCCGCATGAGTGCGCACGCTGCGCATCCGTGAAGATGCGCTTAGGCGGCAATCTTATTCCGCAGCAGCTTCTTCAGCCGGTGCAGCAGCGGCTTCGGCGGCAGCAGCGGCTGCATCCTCTTCCTTCTGCTTCTTTTCGGCAGCGCGTTCCTGCGCCTTCTTGCCCGGCTGGGCCTTGTTCGGGTTGTTGCGGGCATCACGGGTGATCATGCCGGCTTCAGCCATGAAACGGGCGACGCGGTCGGTCGGCAGCGCGCCGTTGTCGAGCCAGTGCTGGATGCGCTCCTGGTTGAGGTTGACGCGGGCTGCGTCGTCCTTGGCCAGCATCGGGTTCCAGTAGCCCAGACGCTCGATGAAGCGGCCGTCGCGTGGGGAGCGCACGTCGGCAACCACGACGTGGTAGTAAGGACGCTTCTTGGAGCCGCCACGGGCGAGACGAATTTTCAGTGCCATTTTCTTTTCCTTCGATTTGCAGTTTTGTTGACTGTTTGGTTGGTTATGGTCGGACGCCGGAAGGCGCCAGATGGGTTATTTCGCCGCCGCCTGCTTGTGATGCTGGATGACTTCGCGGATGACGAATTCGAGAAACTTTTCGGCAAAATCCGGATCGAGATCGGCGGATTTTGCGAGATCACGCAGCCGGGCAACCTGCTCGGCCTCGCGGTTCGGGTCGGATGGCGGCAGGTCGGCAGAGGCCTTGAGCGCGCCGACCGCCTTGGTCACCCGGAAGCGCTCGGCCAGGATATGGATCAGCGCCGCATCGAAATTGTCGATCGACTTGCGGAATTCCTGCAATGTGGCCAGCGCCTCGGTGTTCGTGCTCATGCCGCCCCTCACTTCTTCTTCGGCAGGCCGGGAAGGCCGCCTCGACCAAGACCGGGCAGCTTAGGACCACCCAGGCCCGGCAAACCACCAGGAAGTCCGCCGGGCATGCCGCCCTTGCCGAGACCTGCGGCTTCAGCCTGCTTCTGCAGTGCTTCGAGCTGCTTCGGATCCATCTTCGACAGATCCGGCATGCCGCCCATTCCACCCATGCCGCCAGGCAGGCCCATTTTCGAGGCAAGGCCGCCCATGGCCTGGCGCATCATGCCGCCGCCCTTGCCCTTGCCACCCATGGCTTTCATCATGTCAGCCATCTGCCGGTGCATCTTCAAAAGCTTGTTGATTGCCGCCGCATCGGTGCCCGAGCCCTTGGCGATGCGCTTCTTGCGCGAGTGCTTGAGAATGTCGGGATTTGCGCGCTCGGCCTTGGTCATCGAGCCGATGATGGCGAGCTGGCGGGCAAACGTCTTGTCGTCCATGCCGGCCGCCGACATCTGGTCCTTCATCTTGCCCATGCCCGGCATCATCCCCATGATCCCGCCCATGCCGCCGAGCTTCTGCATCTGCCCCAGCTGCTCGGCCAGGTCGTTGAGATCGAACTTGCCGGTCTTCATCCGCGCAGCCATCGCCTGCGCTTTTTCCGCGTCGAAATTCTCTGCCGCCTTCTCGACCAGCGAAACAATGTCGCCCATGCCCAGGATTCGGTCGGCAACGCGGCGGGGATGGAATTCCTCCAGCGCGTCCATCTTTTCGCCGGTACCGATCAGCTTGATCGGCTTGCCGGTAACAGCCCGCATCGACAGCGCCGCACCGCCGCGGCCATCGCCGTCCATACGGGTCAGCACCAGGCCGGAAATGCCGACGCGCTCATCGAAATTGCGCGCCAGGTTGACCGCGTCCTGGCCGGTCAGCGCATCGGCCACCAGCAGGATCTCGTGCGGGTTGGCGCGCGATTTGATCTCGGCCATTTCGGCCATCAGCGGCTCGTCGATATGGGTACGGCCGGCGGTGTCGAGGATGACCACGTCGTGGCCACCGAGTTTCGCCGCCTGCACCGCACGCGCGGCAATATCGGTCGGCGACTGGCCGGCGATGATCGGCAATGTGGCGACACCGGTCTGCTCGCCAAGCTGACGCAACTGCTCCTGCGCGGCCGGACGGCGCGTGTCGAGCGAGGCCATCAGCACTTTCTTGCGGTCGCGCTTTTCGAGTCTTGCGGCAATCTTGGCCGAGGTGGTGGTCTTGCCCGAGCCCTGCAGGCCGACCATCATCAGCACGACGGGGGCGTTCGCATTGAGATCGATGGCGACGCCTTCTTCGCCAAGCAGCGCCACAAGCTCGTCATGGACCAGCTTGACCACCATCTGGCCCGGCTTGATCGACTTGACGATCTCGGCGCCGACGGCCTTTTCGCGCACCCGGTCGGTAAACCCGCGCACCACTTCCAGCGCCACGTCGGCCTCCAGGAGCGCGCGGCGAACCTCGCGCATGGCTTCCGACACATCCTTCTCCGACAGGGCGCCGCGCCCGGTCAGGTTGTTGAGGATGGAGCCAAGCCGGTCCTGGAGATTTTCAAACATTGCGTCGTCCTGTGGTTGCTGGGGTCTCCAGCCAATATGGGAAGAGCATCACGCAAAGCCAAACGACACCCGAGGGCGCATCGCGCTGTCGGATGTTGACCTCCGGGATCTGACATGAGTTCGGCGCATAACCCTTCAAACCGGCCCGGTTTGAAGAAAGGAATTATGCGCCCACTTGGAATGTCCCGGTCGGCGGCTCGGAGTCATGCTCGTCGCAGATTTGAGCGGGATAAACAGGAAAAGGGCGGAAGAGTCAAGGTTGCGGGCGGATCGGCAGCTTGGCGCATGTTTGTGGGACAGCTGGTGCTGCGGACACTAAAGCGCCCCCGGCCATTTCTGGGCCGAATGCATGATAGTCAGTATATCCACGTGCCTGTCCGTCACGCGATAGGCGATAATGTAAGACACATCGGCCAGTACGAGTTCGCGCGTGGTCTTGACCCTGCCAGGACGGCCCATCTCAGGCCTGTCGCCAAGCGCATCAGCAGCGGTCACTATGCGGGCAACGACGCGTGCTGCAGCTTCGGCGTTGTCCTGCGCAACATATGCGCCGATCTGGTCGAGGCGTCCGAGCGCGCGGCGCGTCCACCGGATCGTCCGTGTCATGACTCACGGGCGGGCTGCACATATCGGGCGATCACCTGCGCAATCTCACTGGCGCTGGCAAACTGACCACTCCGGGCTTCGACCAACCCTGCCTCGATTTCAGCAAGCTGCCATTCTTCACGGGCAACAAAGTCCTCAATGGCTCTCGCGGCCATGTAGGAACGGGACCGATCATGCTTGTCAGCCAGGCGGTCGAGCCGCTCTGCAATTTCATCGGGCACGCGGACTGTAAAGGCGGACATTCACATGGCTTTCTCTGGTTCGCAATGATTGTATGTGAACCAACTTGAACGATCAAGATTTCGCCGGGTTCGGATGCTGTCTGGGGCAAAATTTCAACGACCTCCCCCCTTAATCCCGCCCGCTTGTGCTGCTATCAATACATCTCGATAAGGAAATGAAGGCTCTCCATGTATCCCAGCTACAGCAGATCAGAACGCGTTGCCGACGGCAGCATGCATGCCATCGGCGTCACCGGAGCGGTGCTTGGTGCCATTTTGTTGCTGGTCTGGTCGGTCCCGGGGGCCTCGCCCTGGGAAATCGCGGCGATCTCGGTCTACGCGGTCACGCTGATCGCCACTTTCACGGCCTCGGCGTTTTATCACATGACCCCGTGGGACAGCATCCGGCCGGTACTGCGCCGCATCGATCATGCAGCGATCTACCTGAAGATCGCCGGCACCTACACGCCATTGGTCGTGATGATCGGCTCCGGACTGGCTTACGTGGTTCTCGCCATAGTCTGGGCCCTGGCGCTGATCGGCATGGTGCTCAAGCTGGTGTTCTGGTCCACGCCGGGCCAGTTTGGCCCAGCGCTCTACCTGGTCATGGGCTGGATGAGCGTGGTGCTGTTCTGGTCATCCTGGCAGGAACTGCCATTTGGCTACATCGTCGCCGGAGGACTGCTCTACACCGTCGGCGTGGTGTTTTACGCGGCGAAGAAGATGAAGTTCTCGAACGCAATCTGGCACGGTTTTGTCATCGCGGCTTCGGCCTGTTTCTTTGTCGCCATTTCGTTGTCGGTGACGCAGGATGGCTTGCTGTAGCTGCATCTCCGCACCTCTTGTCAAGGAACAGCAACGCTACAAACCTTGAAACTCTACCAGTCGATATGATTTACTGGTACCAATGAGAGGAGTTTCCATGGGCAAGAACACGTCGGTCATACTCGGCAACCATTATGAAAAATTTGTCGGCACGCAGGTCGGAAGTGGAAAATACGGGTCGGCAAGTGAAGTCATCCGCGCCGGCCTCCGTCTTCTCGAAGAGCGCGAAACCGCAGTGAGCACATTGCAAGCAGCGTTGATCGAGGGAGAGAACAGTGGCCTTAGCACCCGCAGTCCGGATGAGATCATCAGCGCCGTGATCGAGAAGCGGCGCGATAATGGTACGCTATAGGCTTACGCAAGCAGCCGACCAGGATTTCGAGAGGATCTTCGAGTTTGGTATCGACCAGTTCGGCCTTGCGCAGGCGCTCGAATACCAGAACGGTATGAAACATCGTTTCGACCAACTGGCCCAGCAGCCGAACCTCTACCAGGCCGTAGACCACATACGACAAGGCTACCGCCGCAGCGTCTACCGGGCGCATTCAATCTACTACAGGATTGACCAGGAGTTAGTCCTGATCGTCCGCATTCTGGGGCGCGAAAATCCAGAGACATCTCTGCCGGACCAGAGTGACACTTAACCTCTTTATGGCATCGCCTTTGCAGAGGGCCGAATGCCGCCCCTCCCTAGAACGGCCACACCCAGGCGATCATCGGCACGCCGACGACGATGACCAGCACCTCGAGCATCAGGCCCATGCGCCAGTAATCGCCGAAGCGGTAGTTGCCCGGGCCCATGATGATGGTGTTGTTCTTGTGCCCGATCGGCGTGAGGAAGGCGCAGGAGGCGGCGACTGCCACGCCCATCAGGAACGGGTCCGGACTGGCGCCGATGGAATTGGCGACCGAGACCCCGATCGGCGCTGCAATCAGTGCGGTGGCGACGTTGTTGAGAAAATCCGACAGTGTCATGGTGATGACCATCAGCACTGCGAGCACGCCCCAGGCCGGCAGGTTCTCGGTCTGAGTGACGATCAGATTGGCAATCAGCTGGCTGCCGCCGGTCTCCTCCAGCGCCGCGGCCACCGGGATGAGGCAGGCCAGCAGCACGATCACCTTCCACTCGATCAGGGCGTAGAAATCCCGCCCGTTGATGATCCCGAGCAGCAGATAGGCCACCACGCAGAGCCCCAGCCCGATCGCCAGCGATGTGATTCCCAGCACCGACAGCGCGATCGCCGCGGCAAAGATGCTGATCGCCAGAAACGCCTTGGTCCGCTGCAGCACCTCGAGGCGGCGGTTTTCCAGCGGCAGCACACCAAGCCACTGGCTGGCGGCCGCGATGTTCTTGTCCGGCCCGATCAGCAGCAGCAGGTCGCCGGCCTTGATCGGCAGGTGGCTGACCCGCTCGCGAAACCGCTGGCCCTGCCGTGAAATGCCGAGCAGCGTCACGCCGTGGCGCTGGATCAGCCGGAGCCCGAGCATGGTACGGCCAACCGCACTGGATTCCTCCGGCACGATGGCCTCGACCAGGCTCAGCGACTTGCCCATGAGGCCGCCATGCTCCTCGGTGCCGATGGCATCGAGTTCGGCCGCCCCCATGAAAGCCTCGATCTGTTTCGGGTCGCCTTCGAGCACCAGGAAATCGCCTTCGCGGATTTCCCGCGCCTGCGAGAAGCCCGGCAACCGCTTGCCGTTTCGGGTCAGGCCGAGAATTGAAACGTCGTTCTCCTCGGCAAGGGGATAGAGCTCGCTCACCGCATGGCCGGTGGATTTCGAGCCTTCCTTGACCCGGGCCTCCGCGACATAAAGCCCGGCATCGCCGTCGAGCGACATCGCGTCGGGCCGAGAGGGGATCAGCCGCCAGCCAAGGAACGCCACGTAGAAAATACCGACAGCAGAGACTGCGAGGCCGACCGGGGCAAAATCGAACATCGAGAACGGCGCGCCGAGCACATCCTGCCGGTATTGCGCAATCACGATGTTCGGCGGCGTGCCGATCAGCGTGATCATGCCGCCCAGAATGGTGCCGAAGGACAGCGGCATCAGCGTCAGCGACACCGCCCGCTTGGCCTTGCGCGCCGCATCCATGTCGAGCGACATCAGCAGTGCCAGCGCCGCGACATTGTTGATGATCGCCGACAATATGGCGCCTGCGATCGCCATGATGCCGATATGCGTCGACAAGGCCCGGTCCGGCCGTGTGACGAAACGGGCGATCAGTTCGACCGCCCCGGAATTCATCAGCCCGCGCGAGACGATGAGCACCAGCGCGATGATGACGACCGCGGGATGTCCGAAGCCGTGAAAGGCATCCTCGGGCGCAATCAACCCGACAAGCACGGTGACCAGCAAGGCCACGAAGGCAACCATGTCATAGCGCACCCGGCCCCAGACCAGCATGCCGAACAGCACGATCAGAATTCCAAACAGCATGATCTGGTCGGTGGTCATGAAACTCGTCCTGTTGCCCGGCGTGCGACATGCACGGTTGCAGCTTGGGTTACATGGCCGCAAGTGCCGGTCAACCGGTTTCCGCACCCGGCAATGCAGATCAATCGAAGCCAGTTCGCCGGCTCCGGCCTTTGCACGATCCTACTCCGCCGGATGCAATTTGGTGGATCAGCCCGACACGTCCGGCATCTCTGTTTGTACATCGCCATTGGCGTCACCCAGCATGCCAGCCTTGAACATCAGCACTGGCATCCAATGGCGAATTCAGTCTGGATCAGGGCAGCGCGATCTTGCGGCCCGCCGGGGCCAGGGGGCGTTGCTTGCCGTCGGCAGAACCTTTCTGGTCAGGCCCTTCCCGGACCATGCCTTCGAGATGCTCGCCCCAGACCGTGTCCTTGTTGCGCCCGGAGATCTTGGACCGGTAAAGCGCGATGTCCGCAGCCTTTGCGCAGTCGGCCAGTGCCGTTCCGGCTTCGGGAGCAATGGCAATGCCGGCCGAAAACGACAAGGCGACGCCTTCCAGCTCGGCCACCGTCCGGATGGCGAGTTCGTGCCGCCACTGCGCACAACGCTCAAGCGCGGACTCGCGGCTCGTGGCCGGCAGCACGACGAGGAATTCCTCGCCGCCATAGCGGAACGCCATCTCCGGACCGTGCAGGCTTTCGCTGAGGATGCGGGCAAAGGTGGCCAGCACCTTGTCGCCAACATCGTGCCCGTACCGGTCATTGACCTGCTTGAAATAATCGAGATCCACGATGATCAGCGAGACCGGCGCGGATTCGCGCGCCCTCGACAGCAGCGGCGGAATAACGGTGCTGGCGTGGCGGCGGTTGAACAGTCCGGTCAGGTGATCGTGAAACGCCTGCTGCTCCAGCTGTTCCTGCAGCCGCAGATTTTCCTCGAGCCGCAGTTTCAGCGCCTGCCCGGCATCCGAGAGATCTTTCTGAGCGGCTTCGCGCGCGGTGACGTCGCGCAACACGATCATCACGTTGCCCTGCCGGCCCCATTGCTCCAGGGGCTTGATGGACACCTCGAAGATCTTCTGCATGGCCTCGAAGTGAACGATCGGTTTCCTGGCCTCGTTCGTCGTATCTCTTGCAACGAAGGCAATGAGCGGATGGGAAGGCGGGAGCTTCGTGCCGACGGTTTCTTTGCTGAATCCCGTCAGCTTCTCCGCTGCCGGATTCATCTCGAGCACCAGGCCGCTTGGCTCCAGCACCACGATCGGGTCAGGCAGGATCGAGAAGATGACGTCCCGCGCAATCGGCGGCGCGATGAACAGCTTGCCGCGGTGATGTGCGAACAGCACGGCCAGCACGGTGGCGCTGAAGGCGAAGGGCGTCGGATCATCATTGAAGAGCCGGAACCCGAACAGGTGGAAAGCCGCGTTGCCCCCCCAGGGAACACACGTGGCGACCAGCAGGGCGACCATCTGGCGCCTGTGCAGGCGAGACGCGCGTTTCAGCTGCGAAATCGACATCAGGCAGGCAAGCAGCATGAAGAGATACATTCCGCCCAGCAACACGTAAAACAGCCATCCGTGCGAGAAGCTCGGCCGTTCCGCGTTGACGATGCCGGTGTAGATCCAGTGGTGATAGCCGTCCGTCAGGGCGGCGAAGCCCGCAAGCCCGCTGAAGGCGAGCATGAGAGCGATTGGAAGGCGCCTGGTCACCTGGCTGAAGCCTGCATGATCAAGAAAGCCTGCCGACCAGAAAAGCGGCGTGGCGATGATGCCGAACCAGGCGAGCCTGCTGAACAGGACCTTGTCCGGCAGCTCCTCGCTGTTGAGCCGAAGCACCACCATCGCGATCCACCAGACCGACGCCACGGCTGCCAGCCCGAAGGCCATACGCCCCGGGGCTTCCGGCGACCGGATGATTCGTCCGACAACGAGGACCGCGAGCAACGCGATCACCAGCAGGGCCGGGGTTGAATAGTGCATCGTCAGTCCTTCAGGCATTCCGGAAGAGCGGAGTTCCATCGCGCCGCCGGGCATTTCTGATCCAGCCATACGCGAGTTTCCCTAACGAAGTTTTGCCATCCGCCACCTTGTTTGCCCGCCAGCGGATTTGTCCCGGGCAGCCGCGCGAAAATCTCGCGCTGTACCCTGCCGCATGGCCAGCGGAGGCCGCGGCCCCATCAAAACGAGCGGCGCCGGAAAGGATGTCCCGGCGCCGCGTCTGGTTTTCATCATGTATTTGGACTGAAGCCTGTCTCAGCGCGATTTTCCGATGAAGGACACTTTCAGCTTGCCGGAATAGGCGTTCATCTTGGCGCCAAACAGGGCGTGGTGCTTCCTGGCCAGATAGGAATACTCGGTACCGCGGCAGTCGAGCATCTTGATCTGCCGGTAGCCCGAGCGGCGCAGGCTTTCAGCGCCGGCACGGCAATCCTTGCGGGCCACCTTGACGACCTCGTTCTTGCGGCCGTTGCGGTGATCACGAACCGTGTCCTGCTTGCCGACGCGGTGGTCGCGGGTCTGCGCCTGGGCCGGCGCACGGTGGTCACGGATCTTGCGTTCGACAGCGGGACGGTGATCACGGACATTGGAGGCGGAATCGCGGGCCTGAACCGGCGTCTGGATCATCAGCGTTGTCAGGGCGGCTGCGGTGAGGGCGAGAATGGATTTGTTGAACATTGTCTGGCTCCGGGTGGTGTGTGTTGCAATGACCTCACCATGATCCGCGCCGCTTGAACCGTTTCTGAAACCATCATTCATGAACCATTCATCTGCTCACCGGGCGCCGGCAAGCGCTTCGAAGTTCGGCCCGCACGGCTTTGGTTTTTCCGATTGCAGCAAGACGCGCCCTGTGCATAGCTCCACAGGTCACACTGCTGAACATCCTTGTCGCCGGAGAAAGGCCCCATGAAGCATGTCGGTATGGCGCTGATCGCTCTCGTAACACTTGCATCGCCGCCAGCCGGTGCAAAGACCATCTGCACCATCCTGGCGGACGCCGCCTCCGGAGAGGTGCTGTTGGAGGAAGGTGACTGCCGCAGCCGTGTCACCCCCGCGTCCACGTTCAAGATCCCGCTGAGCCTGATGGGCTTTGACGCGGGATACCTGCGCAGCGCCAATTCGCCGGTGATGCCGTTCAAGGCCGGTTACCCCGACTGGCGCGGCGACAACTGGACTCAGGCGACCGATCCGCAGCGCTGGATGAAATATTCGGTCCTCTGGTATTCCTATCACATCACCGCCGCCCTCGGGGTCGACGGGCTTGCGGATTACACGCGGCGCTTCGGCTATGGCAACGCCGATCTGTCGGGCGATGCAGGCAAGAACAACGCCCTGACGCGTGCATGGATCAGCTCCTCGCTGAAGATCGCACCGCTGGAGCAGGTGGCATTCCTGCGCAGACTGCTTCATCGCACCCTGCCGGTCACCCCCGCCGCAATGGACCAGACCCTGGCCCTTGTCGAAACCGTGCCGGCGGGCGATGGCTGGGCAATTTCCGGCAAGACCGGTGCCGCCTATCCGCGCCGGGCCGACGGCTCTTTCGACAGGGCACGCGGCTGGGGCTGGTTTGTCGGCTGGGCCAGCAAGGGGGATCGGACGGTGGTTTTTGCGCGGCTCAACCAGGACGAAAGGCGCGAGAAGGGCTCCGTCGGGATCAGGAACAAGAAGGCGTTTGTGAAGGAGTGGCCGCAACTGATTGCAAGGGTCAGGTAGGTGACTTCGGACCACCCCGGGGGCGACGAGCCTGCCGAAGCACTTGATCGCGCCCCCCTCGCCCCCATATCTCCTCCCATGAAACGCCGCTCCTTTCTCAAATTCACTGCTTTCGCCGCCCTCTTCGGGATCGGCGCATCGGGGACCGCCATGGCTGTTGCACGCAACTCCAATCGCTATCATTCCGGCCCGGTCAGCGATCATTTCGACGGGACGCGGTTCTTCAATCCCGACGGCTCTGCGCCAAAGGGGTTTTCCGATCTGCTGAAGTGGAAATTCGGCGGCACCCAGGCCAAGTGGCCGACCTCGGTGAAAAGCCCCTTTGCCCCGGCCCGGCCCGAGCCGCGCGTGGAAGGCGACCGGTTGCGCATCACCATGGTCGGTCACGCCACCATGCTGATCCAGACCGCAGGCCTCAACATCCTCACCGACCCGGTCTGGTCCGACCGCGCCAGTCCGGTGGCGTTTGCCGGACCCAAGCGCGTCACCGCACCCGGCATCGCCTTCGAGGATCTGCCCGAGATCGACATGGTGCTCTTGTCGCACAATCATTACGACCATCTCGACCTGGTCACGCTGGCGCGGCTGCGGCTGTCGCACAATCCGCTGGTGATCACGCCGCTGGGCAACGACACCATCATCAAGGCGCATGTGCCGACCATGCGGGTGATGACCGGCGACTGGGGCGACGCCATCAAGTCCGGCCCGGCCACGGTGCATTTCGAACCCTGCCATCACTGGTCCGCACGTGGCGTCAATGACCGCTCGATGGCGCTCTGGGCCGCCTTCGTGCTGGAAACGCCGGGCGGCAAGATCCTGCATATCGGCGACACCGGCTACGACAAGGGCCGCCCCTACCAGAACGCCCGCGACCGGCACGGCAGGTTCCGCGCCGCGATCCTGCCGGTCGGCGCCTATGAGCCGCGCTGGTTCATGAAGGACCAGCACCAGAGCCCCGACGAAGCCATCGACGGATTTCTCCTGTCTGGCGCCGACTATGCGCTGGGCCACCACTGGGGCACATTCCAGCTCACCGACGAAGGCCGCGAGGCGCCCGAAGAGCTGCTCTATGAGAAACTCGCCGAGAAGGGCGTGGCGAAGGAGCGCTTCAGGCCGCTGCATGTCGGTGAAGCCTGGGATTTCCCTGACGTCGCCTGAACCGGCGCCGACACTCCCGAGACTGGTAATCCCGGCACTTTTCGGCCATACAGCCCGCAAACAGAAACAGGTGCGTGTGATGGGATCCATGGTTCCTTTTGCCAAGATGAATGGACTGGGCAACGACATTGTCGTCATCGACATGCGTGGCCGCAGCGATACCGTGACCGCGGAGGCCGCGATTGCGCTGGCCGGCGGCGAGCGCACCGGCTTTGACCAGATCATGGCGATCCACGACATCGATCTCGACGGCGTCGATTACCGCATCGACATCCTCAACCGCGACGGCAGCCACGCCCAGGCCTGCGGCAACGGTACCAGATGCGTGGTTCAGGCGCTGGCTTCGGAGACCGGGCGCAAGAGTTTCACCTTCAGGACGCTGGCCGGCATTCTCACTGCTGAAGAACACGAGGACGGGCTGGTCTCCGTCGACATGGGCGTGCCCGAGTTTCGCTGGGACCGGATCCCGCTGGCGGAAGAGTTTTACGACACCACCCGCATCGAGCTGCAGGTCGGCCCGATTGATGCGCCGGTGCTGCACTCGCCTTCGGTGATGGCGATCGGCAACCCGCACGCCATCTTCTGGGTCAAGGAGGATGTCTGGTCCTATGATCTCGAGCGCTTCGGACCGCTTCTGGAAAACCACCCGATCTTCCCCGAGCGCGCCAACATCTCGATTGCCCGGGTGAAGGATGGCCAGACGCTTGATCTTCGCACCTGGGAACGCGGTGTCGGCCTGACCCGCGCCTGCGGCTCGGCCGCCTGCGCCGCCGCCGTCTGCGCCGCACG
>NZ_NVXQ01000027.1 GCF_002733955.1 Hoeflea sp.
CGCTCGGCACCGTGATGGCCGGCATGATCGGCGCGGCCAAGGCCGAGGAAATCGAACAGCATCTCAAGGCCGGCGGGTTGTTGCTCTGGGTCCGCACCCGCGACAAGACCCACGAAGAGCGCGCCCTCGGCATCCTTGCAGGTCACAACGCCGAGGGCGTTCATCTGCACACCCTGCCCTCGCTGGTTGGCTCCGGCACCTCGAAGCCCACCGAAGATGTGGTTGACGTGAGCAGCGCAAGTTCTGCATGAGGAGAGCATGACTGGCCCGATCCATATCACCTGCCCCGCCTGCCAGGCCAAGAACCGGATCCCGGCGGACAGGCTTGCGGCCAATCCGACCTGCGGCGCCTGCAAGGCTGCGCTGTTTCCCGAAACCCCGTTCGAGCTCAGCGAAGCAAAACTCAACAAGCACCTGAAAAACGACGAGGTGCCGCTGCTGGTGGATTTCTGGGCGCCCTGGTGCGGTCCCTGCCGGATGATGGCGCCGATGTTCGCCGACGCCGCCAGGCAGATGTCGCCGAAGGTTCGGTTCGCCAAGCTCGACACCGAGCAGCACCAGGCCGTGGGCTCCCGCTTCCAGATCCGCGGCATCCCGCTGATCATCCTGTTCGATCATGGCAAGGAAGTCGCCCGCCAGGCCGGCGCCATGGACGCACGCGGGATTGTCGGCTGGGTGCGGCAGCATGTGAAGGGTTAGCGGCAAGCGCTGCGCGGCGCTGTAATGTCAGCTACCGGCAGCGAGGCGCTCACAGGGCCCAGTTGAAGCCTGTGTCCTTTTCTGACCGCTCCCACAGCCTGACCATGACCGGTTTATCATAGGCGTGCGGCTCCAGCGTGCCCTTGCCGACCGGGCCGGCGAATTCCATGCGCCCGGTTGGGCCGTAAAGAGCGCGCTGTTGCAAACCATCTTGCGTGGCGCACATCACTTCAGGATAGGCGCCCTTCTCGGCGGTTTGGACCATGGGCGACTTGGTCATCAGCCACCAGACCAACCGTGTTTTTAAGGCCGCCGCTGGTGCTGATTAGGGATGTGGCCGACGAGCCCGGGTGGCAGACATAGACCTCGCCATTCCGGTTGGCCGCCTTGATCCTGTCCTGCAGCTCATAGGCAAACATCATCTGCGCCAGCTTGCTCTGGCTGTAAGCCGGGTTTGCGCTGTAGTTCTTCTCCCAGTTCATGTCGTCAAACTGGATCGTCCTGAGCCCCAGCTTGTACCCCAGGCTGGCGACAACGACGATCCGGCCTGCGCTTTCCTCGATGCGGTCGAAGAGCATGCCGCACAACACGAAATGACCATAGTGGTTGGTGCCAAGCTGACTTTCGAAGCCGTCAACAGTCAGCTTCCGGGCCGGCACCTGCGCAATCGCGGCGTTGCAGACCAGGGCGTCAATCCGCGGCACCGTTGCCAGCACTTCGGCGGCAGCCTTGCGCACGCTGGCAAGGTCGGAGAGATCCATGCGAACAAAGCTGACCTCCGCGCCTTCGCCAAATTCCGCCTTGAGCTCTGCGACGGCGGCAGCCGATTTTTCGGCATTGCGATTGAGCATCACCACTCTTGCGCCCTTTGACAGAAGAATACGGGAGGCCTGCAACCCGGCACCGGCATTTCCGCCCGTGATCACGTAGGTCTTGCCTGCGAGGTTGCCGAGGCGGTCGGGCGTCCAGCCCTCTGGTCCGAATGTCGTGTCAGCCATTTTCATCTTCCTGTCGGTGGCGGCGGTGCCGCATGGGTTTGACTGTTGTCCTGATGGACATTCAGATAAATCTCCGGGATGGGCAGAAACAGGCGGAATCGTCGCAAAGACTTGCCTGATTGTATCAAGCCGGTTGCCATTGATGATTTCCTCGCCCTAGATTGATCCCATGCACCAGGATCAGATCAAGAAAATCATCGCGAGCCGGATCGACCAGGACGGCCTGATTGAAACAGGTATCGCGGGCGTGAAACTGTTCCGCGCCACCCAGGCCATGCCCTGCGCCCCTGCCGTCTATGAGCCAAGCGTCATTGCCATCGTTGCGGGCTCCAAGGAGGCGGTTCTGGACGGCGCACGCTATGTCTATGACACCACGCAATACATGTGTTGCCCGATGTCGATGCCGGTAAAGGCGGGAACGCCCGCGGCCTCCGCGGAAAACCCGCTCTATGGCGTCTATATCCAGCTCAATCCCCGGGTGATGAACGAGCTGGCCCTCGTGATGGAAACCGCAGGCAGGGCAGTCCCGGCGGCGAAAGCCAATCACGCTGCGCAAGCGATCAAGCTGGCGCGCTGGGACCAGGCCTTCTCGGATGCGCTGCTCAGCCTTCTGCAACTGGGTGACAGCGAAACCGATGCCGCCGTGCTCGGCGAGACGCGCTTGCGCGAGCTCTGTTATGCGGTCCTGAAAGGCGATGCAGGGCATTTTGCGCGGCAGGCATTTGGCGCGGGCAACGCCATTGCACGCTCCATTGCCCATCTCTCATCCAATCTCGACAAGCCGGTCTCCATCGACGACATGGCCACCCGGGCGGGCATGAGCCGCGCCGTGTTTCACCGCAAGTTCAAACAGGCCACCACGATGTCGCCAATTCAATTCGTGAAATCGATGCGGCTCGGCGACGCCGCGGCGAAGATCGCCGAAGGCATGACGGTGAGCGAAGCAGCCATGAATGTGGGCTATGTGAGCCCCTCCCAGTTCAGCCGCGAGTTCCGCCGCATCTACGGCCAGTCCCCGAGGCAATGGAGCGATGCGCAGCATTCGCCGGTGTGAGGAGCGTGAGAGGGAATTGTTGGCGCGGGGAGCGGAACTTCTGCTGCTTGCCGTCCCGATCTCTGGGAAATCATTCGAAGTTCGTATAAGTCTTCCCCATGAGCACACCGACCAACAGCCAGGCGGCCGCCCTTCGCACCGCGATTGACACCCTGATGCGGCGTTTCAAGATCGCAGAATCAGAGGTTTCGGATGGCAAGCACCTGAACCAGATCGACATGCAGGTCATGCTCTATGTGTCAGCACACGAAGCGTGCGGGCCTACGGATATAGCGCGGCATCTGGGGGTTGCGCCGACGACGATCACCTCGGCAACCGACAGGCTTGCCAGACATGACTATCTGCGCCGCGAGCGTCCTCAAGAGGATCGCAGGGCCATCGCGCTTAGCCTTACGCCGGCCGGAGAGAGCTATGTCTCCAATCTCATCGATGTTCAGACGGACCATTGCCGCATGATGCTCGAGGCGCTTTCGGGCGAGGATCAGGACACCTTGATCCGGCTCATTTCCACGATTGCAAAAAACGAAGATTGAATTATACGAATTTCGTATTATATTTTCATCCTATCCTGCAAACGCATGAAGAGGATGAATGATGACCGCGATACATGTCATGACGGGCGCAACCTCGGGGCTGGGGCTGGAAGTCGCCCGGCGTCTGGCGGAGAAGACGAGGGACGAAATCGTGGCCGGTGCAAGGAACCCGGCCAATGCCGTTGACCTGAAACAGGTCGTCCCAGCCGGCCAGCTTGTCCCGCTGCGGCTCGACACAGCCTCGCCCGATCTGGTCAAGGCCTTCGCGTCCGAGGTCAGGCAGCGGCTGGGCGGGCGGAAAATCGCATCCCTGTCCTGTATCGCGGGGCTTCAGATCCTGGGGCCGCAGAAGCTGACTGCCGATGGTCTCGACGAGACCTTCGCGACCAATGTGGCGGGCCACCTGCTGCTTGCCGATGAGTTGAGCGAGCATCTGGAACCGGGCGCGGTCGTCATCACCATCGGAAGTGGCACGCATGATCCGTCCAACAAGCTCGCCCGCCGTGCGGGGTTCGCCGGCGCGGATTTCACCTCCGCCGCGGCCGCCATGAGGGGAGAAAGCACAAGACCGGAGCGTGACGAGAGGGGGCGTGCGCTGGACCGCTATGCCACGTCAAAGCTCTGCGCGATCTACCATGCCACTGCTGCTGCCACCGAGCCGGCATTTGCGGATGTCCATTTCTATTGCTTCGATCCCGGCCTCATGCCCGGCACCGGTCTTGCCCGCCAGCAGAACGCAGCTGTCCGGTTTGTCTGGAAACGGATCATGCCGTTTCTGGCGGGCCTTGCCGAAGGGGTCAGCACGCCGGAACGATCGGCCCGGTTCCTGGTCGATCGTCTCATCCTCGGCCCGCGCGAGTACCCATCAGGCGGGCATATCGAGTTCACGGGCAAGCCCGCACCTGCCAGCAACGAGGCGAAGGACCTGAGCACAGCGAAACGCTTCCTTATGGAAGCGAGAGCCATGCTGTAGGAAGATGCTCCCGAGCTACCGTGATGCCGCGCTGCTCAACAAGGCCAAGACAAGCCGTACCGCAACCGAGGTCGGCAGTGAGCTCACGACTATCGATTTGGCTTTCTCAAACGCCAAATCTGATAAACTGATGCACCGAACGCCAATGCAGCCAGCAAGAGCCATGTATCTCCGGATTGCTCCAGATATACGATGCCCGATTCCGCTTCGAAACACCGGCCCATTTCATTAAAACAGCCGCGCCATCTGAAATACTGGACATAGTAGAAATATCCAAACGCCAATGACAATCCGAGAAGGACCAAGGCGGACATCTTTCTCATCATCGAACGCCCCTCAAATCACGACCGCACACTACAGCTTCACCCATGGACAAAACTCTCTTCCGGGTTCGGAACGATTAGGCACAACAAGGATGTTTGTCGCAACCTTCTCGTCAATGCGATAATCCTCCGGCAAGCTGCACACGGCCTAATCGTTCGCACCGTCTTGTTTCGCCGCGACCAGATCAAACACCTGCAGCGAATGTCTCCTCTGACGTGCCGCGGCGCCGCAAGTCCTCACGCAGCCATCCTCCCCCGCCCTCGGCTCGTCTCCGCAAAATCGCCCTCCCACAGCGATTGACGTGAACGTAAACGTTATTCAGATTACGCTTGCTCAAAGCAGGAGGCCATGTCCCATGTCGTCAATATCACGGCCATCAGCGGCTGCGTCAGCCCATGCCGAAACCATTCGCTTCGAGGCAGCGGACGGCCACCCGCTTGAAGGCACGCTGACAACCGGACCGGGCCACGGACCGCTGGCGTTGATTTCGGCGGCGACGGCGGTCAAGCGCGGGTTTTATCAGAAATTTGCCGAGAGCCTTGTCACCGAACACGGGTTTCGCGCGGCCCTGACCTATGATTATCGCGGCACCGGCGGGTCGGTGAGCCAGGACTTCAATCCGCGCCATATCTCGATGGCCGACTGGGGCATGAAGGATTTTCCCGCCGCACTCGCCCGGCTGGAACTGGTGGCCCCCGGTCACCGCGTGGTCGGTGTCGGCCAGTCCTATGGCGGCCAGGCGCTGGGGCTGGGCAATGTCTCCGAGCGCTTCGAGCGCTATCTGATGGTGGCGACGATTTCCGGTTACTGGCGCAATCTCGGCGGCGGCTTCAAGCTCTACGCGCTGATGAACCTGGTCGCCAACCCGGTCGCTTTCCTTGTCGGCCATGTGCCGTCCGGCATGGGGCTGGGATCCGGCCTGCCCGGCGGCGTCTTTTCCGACTGGACCAGATGGTGCAACAGGCCGGATTACTTCTTCTCCGAAGAGCCAAGGTTTGACGCCAAAAACCTGTTCGCGTCGGTCAGGACCCCGATCCTCGCCATCGGCGCCACCGACGATCCCTGGGGGACGCCGGCGGCGCGCGAGGCGATCATGCGCCATTTCACCAATGCGCCGGTGGAAACAAGATGGCTCGACCCGCAAGAGGCCGGCGGGCCGATCGGTCATCTCGATTTCTTCCGTTCACGCTTCCGCGAGACCCTCTGGCCCGAGGCTATTGGCTGGCTGAAGGGCGAAGCGCAGGCCTGAAGATCAGACCCGCTCGCCGTTCTTCACCCGGTAGGTCGGCTGGTACATGGTCACCAGCTCTTCCGACGCCGTCGGGTGCACGGCCATGGTGCGGTCGAAATCATCCTTGGTGCAGCCGGCTTTCAAGACGATGCCGAGGATCTGCGCCATTTCGCCGGCCTCGTGGCCGAGAACATGGGCGCCGATCACCTTGCGGTCCTCGGCATTGACCACCAGCTTCATGATCATCTTTTCCTGCCGGCCCGACAGCGTCGCCTTCATCGGGCGGAACTCGGCGCGGTAGATCTCGAGCTCGTCATAGCGCTTGGCGGCCTCGTCTTCCGACAGGCCGACAGTGCCGATCTCGGGCTGCGAGAACACCGCCGTGGCGATCAGGTCGTGGTCGGGCGATGATGGATTGTCGCGGTAAAGCGTATCGATCAGGCACATCGCCTCATGGATGGCGACTGGTGTCAGCTCGACCCGGTTGGTGACATCGCCCACCGCATAGATGCTTTCCACATTGGTGCGCGAATACTCGTCGACGATGATCTCGCCCTTCTGCCCGGTCTCGACGCCGGCGGCCTTCAGGCCCAGGCCCTCGGTGTTGGGATCGCGTCCCAGCGCCAGCATCACCTGGTCGGCGACCAGCGCCTTGCCATTGTTGGTGTGGGCGACGAGGCGGCCATCGGGACCGCGTTCGATCTTGGAGAACACCTCATGGCACAGGATGCGGATGCCCTTGGCTTCCATCTCCTTGTGCAGCCCGCGGCGCATGTCCATGTCGAAGCGCGACAGGATTTCCTTGCCGCGATAGATCAGCGTGGTGTCGACGCCCAGGCCGTGGAAGATATTGGCGAACTCGACGGCGATGTAGCCGCCGCCGGCAATGGCGATCGCCTTGGGCAGCTCCTTGAGGTGGAATGCCTCGTTGGAATGGATGCAGAGCTCATGGCCCGGCAGCGAGGCATGCGGATTGGGCCGGCCGCCGACGGCGACGAGAATGTGCCGTGCGGTGACCTCCTGGCCGGTCGTCTTGATCAGCAGCGAGTTGGGACCGGTCAGCTCGGCGCGCGAGGCGATGATCTCGGCGCCGGCATTTTCCAGCCCGTGCCGGTAGAGCCCTTCCAGACGGTCGATTTCGCGATCCTTGTTGGCAACCAGCGTCGGCCAGTCAAACGAGCTCTCGCCAACGCTCCAGCCATAGCCGCGGGCATCCTCGAAATGCTCCTGGAATTGCGAGGCGTAGACGAACAGCTTCTTGGGCACGCAGCCGCGAATGACGCAGGTGCCGCCGAACCGGTATTCCTCGGCAATCGCCACCTTCTTGCCAAGCCCCGCCGCGAGCCGCGCTGCGCGCACGCCGCCAGAGCCGCCGCCAATGACAAACAGGTCGTAATCGAATTCGGTCATGAGCGGGGATCCTTGTGTGCGTATCGGTGAACTGCTGGCGGCAAGACCATGACAGGCCGTTGCCCTTTACGGACGGAAGCGGGCACGAGATGTGCCGGGGGTTGCTGCTTATGTAACTGACCGGACGCAAAATAAAAGCCCGGGGACCAGCCCCGGGCTCTCAAATCACTGTGAGGCAGCGACCGATCGAAGCCTGATCGCCTCGCTCGGGTTCACGGTGCCCGCTTGTTACTGGTCTTGCGCCACCTTCGGACGCGAGCCGACCTTTTCCTCAAGCGCCTTGTTGACGTTGACATTGAGGTCGCGTGCAATACCGGAGGACCAGATTTCTGCCGCCTTGAGCACTTCGCGTGTCACCAGCGGACCGTTGTCGATCAGCTTCTTGCCGGTCGGCGAATTGTAGAAATCAGCGATTGCCGTGAGCTCTTCCTGGGAAAACGACTTGGCATAGATCTGCGCAGCCTCTTTCTCCAGATCACCGCGGCGCGGCACGATCTTGAGAGCTTCCTCATCGACCGTATTGCTGATGACTTCCTGCAAATCGAGATTGGCGCGAATCAGGTTCGTTTTCAGCTCTTCTGCGGTGCCCGGGATGATCGCATCGAACTGATCGGTGGACCCCAGGGCCGAGATTGCTGCGCGTGCGGCGGCAAGATGCTCGTCGGAAACCTCCTGCGCGACAGCCGAATGGCTCGCAGCAGCGAGGCTCGAGATCACAATCATGCCGGCGCCGAAACGCTTGAGACCAGTGATGATAGTCATGTTCGGTTTCACTCCTGTTTAAGTCTTTGCGAGCAGCGTGCGCGCACCGCTTTGCGAAGCGATGATGGCTGCATCTGCCATATTGAGAAACAACCCGTGTTCGACCACACCGGGGATGGCGACGAGCCCGTTTGCCAGCGCTTCTGCATCCGGAATGCGGCCAAAAGATGCATCGAGAATGAAATGGCCGCCGTCGGTCAGATAGGGCCCGTCCTTGTCAGGACGCTGCACGATCTCCCCTGACAGCCCGAGCCGCGAAGCCAGACGCTCAACCGCAATCCGGGTCGCTGCCAGCCCGAACGGCGCGATCTCGATCGGAAGCGGGAATTGTCCCAGCGTCTCAACCAGCTTGGTCTCGTCGGCAATCACGATCATCCGCGCCGAAGCCGAGGCCACGATCTTTTCACGCAGCAGCGCGCCGCCGCCGCCCTTGATCAGCCCAAGCGCGCTGTCGACCTCGTCGGCGCCGTCGATCGTCAGGTCGAGTTCCGGCAGATCATCGAGCGAGTAGAGCGGCACGCCAAGCTCGACGCACAGCCGCGCCGTGCGCTCGGATGTGGGAACGCCCTGGACATTGAAACCCTCCGCAACCTTCTCCGCCAGCAAGCGGACGAATTCATCGGCGGTGGAGCCGGTTCCGATACCGAGCCGCATGCCGTCCTCGACATGTTCGAGGGCCGCCTGTGCGGCTGCGATCTTGAGTTCCCGGGCGTCCATGCCACTCTGCCATAGTTGTTGATACTGGCCCGCCTGTTAGCATGGAAGCCAGACGAGGCAAAGCCCGAGATGCGAACAGATGCTCCCGCCCTGGCCTGCATGCGATAGCGGCAAGACACGCTTAAAGCCGATTGGCACGGATCACGCGGCAGTGCCCAAGCAATCGCAATTGCCAAGCCTGCCGCAACCTTGTTACACCGGCTCCGCGCCAGCCCGTCCGGGCCGTCCGCGCCAACAGTTCAAATCTGCCGGAGCCCGCATGACCTCTCCCCTGGTAATCTTCGACCTCGACGGAACGCTGATCGACACCGCGCCCGACCTGATGGCCAGCCTCAACCATGTGATGGATCTCAACGGCCTCGAGCATGTCACCTTCGACGACATGACCTGGCTCGTCGGCCAGGGCGCCAAGGTGATGATCGAACGGGCCTGGGCGCTGCACAATCATCCTTCTTCGCCAGACCAGCTTCAGAGCGCCTTCGAGGCCTTTCTGATCCACTACGCCGCCGGCATGCCAGGCAAGTCGGCGCCCTACCCCGGCCTGCTGGCAGCACTTGACCGGCTCGACGCGGCAGGCATGCAGCTCGCCGTCTGCACCAACAAGAGCGAGCAGCTGGCGCTGCAGCTGCTTGATTGCCTCGATCTCACCGGCCGTTTCGCCGCGATCACCGGCGGCGATACGTTTGAAGTGAAAAAGCCGCATGGCGACCATATCCTGCGCACCATCGACAAGGCCGGCGGTGAGCCCGACAATGCGGTGATGATCGGCGACAGCATCAACGACATCCTGGCGGCGCAGAATGCCTCGGTCCCGGCCATCGGCGTGCCCTTCGGCTATTCCGACAAGCCGGTCGAAAGCTTCAATCCCGACATTGTCATCGACCATTTTGACAAGCTTGATGCCGCGCTGATCGAAAGGCTGATCGCCGCCCGCATCCCGGCAGCCTGAACCGGCGATCCGCTGACCGGAAAAACCGGCCTGCCCGCAGAACTCGCGCTTGACCTTTGCACGGCGGACCGCTTATACCGCCGCAGACCGTACGGACCGCCACAGGCGGCCACGCGACGGGCGCGTAGCTCAGCGGGAGAGCACTGCCTTCACACGGCAGGGGTCACAGGTTCAATCCCTGTCGCGCCCACCATTTCTTAACAAAGATCTATGCCGGACAGGCCTTCGGGCCAAGCACTCAATCAGCCAGCCGGTCCTCGATGATCTGCGCGGCGTTCAGGCCGCTCAGATAGGCGCCGTGAACGGTGGCGTGATACTCGAAGCCGGTATGTTCACCCGCGAGCAGGATCGTGTCGGCGACGGGTTTCGCCAGGTCGTCGTAGTGCTCCGGTTTCGAACCGACAGCACTGTAGGAATAGGCACCGCGGCTATTGGGATTGGTAGACCAGCGCGTTGCCAGATACCCGGACGGCTCGGGTGCCTCTGCCCCGAACATGGTGCGCACGGCCTGCATGCAGTCGGCAACCATGTCCTGATCGCTCATCGCCTCGGCTTTTTCCGCGTAGCCGCCAACGCAGAGCCCGAGCAGGATGTTTTCCTCGCTGAAGGTGCGGTAATTGAGAAAGTAGTTCCAGCGTCCGCGCGTTTCGGTCATCAGGCCGAAATACTGCACGCCTTCGGGCCAGAACACCTCGTCGAACTTCAGCGCCAGCTTGGTCACATTGCCCATGCCGATCTTATCGATGCCGCGGCGATGGCTTTTTGGCAGCGGCGGATCAAATTCGATGTCCCCGGCCTTGAGCACGCCCAAGGGAACGGTGCAGATGACGAAGCTGGATTCGAAGTCGCCCTTATCGGTGGAGACCAGCGCGCCGTCGCCCTTTTCATAGGCGATGGATGTCACCCGGGTGTTCAGTCGGATATCAAGGTCGCCGGCCATCTGCTTGATGATTGCGTCATACCCATTGGGCAGGACCACGTCCTCTCCGGGATAAACGCCGTCTTCATCGAAATAGTAGGCCGAGAGCTTGTCGATCGGCCCGCCGGTCGAAAACTCCGTATAGGCCGAGCTCATCCAGTCGATCATCGGATCCGAACCGAGTTTCCCGCCCATCCGGGCCATCGCTCTGGACAGGGCCTGGTCGGCGTCGAACTCGTCGTCAATCGCTGCATAAAGATCTTCCAGACGTTTGTAGCCCGCCTCGATGTCATCGGTTGAGACAGCATCGCCATTGGCCGCGAAAACACGGTAGTTCTCATCGTCGGTAACGAACGGCTTCGCCTCGGCGGCGTCTGCCAGTTCCGAAATCGGGTTGCCCTCCGGCCCGTGAATCCAGCCCGCCCCCACTTCGAACGGCGCGCCAAGCGACCAGTCGGTCTTGATCCGGCCTCCCGGCGCGCTGTCTACCTCAAGCACGATCGTTTCATAGCCCAGCTCCACCAGCCGCCGGGCAGCCGCCAGCCCTGCAATGCCCGCGCCAATGACGATGACATCCACATCGGCAATGCTCGCCTTCGCGCGGCGCGGCAAGAGCCCCGGCAAGGCCACCGTGCTGGCAAGTCCTGCCTTGAGAAGGCGGCGACGTGTGATCATGAAGGTGTTCCCTGGATTGGCATGGGCATGGGCATGGGCATGGGCTAACGATGCTAGCCCGGAACACGGTTCATGAACAGGAGCACAAGCGCCGGCCATCCCAACCCTTGCGGCCTCCGGCGGACGGGGCCGACAGCCGGCCGGGCTCTTGACTTGCCAGCCTGTCCCATTGGCGCCGGCGGCCTGACGGTCCAACTGCCGGGTTGCCTCGTTTGGGTGCGCGTCCGGATATGGCGGCATCAAAGCCCTTACAAAATCACCATCCAGTTCCCACTTGTGTGGCACACCCGTGTAACTTGATCAGGCTCAATGAAGGCTTCGGCCGGCAATGCGAATATCAACCGGTCGGCGCTGCTGGTCCCGGTGGGCCGCAACCGGAAAATTGGTGCCTGCGTCATGACCGGGTTTGAAGAATGACATCACGGATTGCCGTTCACGAATGGAGCGAACCGAATGAAAAACCCCTACGAGGTTCTCGGCCTCAAGAACAAGGCGAGTGATCAGGAGATCAAGCTCGCCTTCAAGAAACTTGCGAAGAAATATCATCCTGACCTGCATCCGGACGACAAGCAGGCCGAAGCCAGGTTCAAGGACATTTCGGCCGCGCACGAGTTTCTCAGGGACAAGGACCGGCGACGGCGTTTCGATGCCGGCGAGATCGACGCGTCCGGGGCCGAAAGACACCAGCAGCAATATTACCGCGATTACGCCGGCCCGTCCCAGTCCGGCTTCCACGCCGGTCAGGACGGGTTTGCCAGCAACGACGACCTCGAGGATTTCCTCGCCCGCGCTTTCGGCGGCATGGGCGCCGGAATGGGCGGCATGGGTGGCAGGCGCAGCAGCGGCGGGGCCGGCATGAAGGCGCCGGGCCAGGACGTCAACTACACGCTGCGCGTTTCCTTCCTTGACGCCGCCCGGGGTGGCGTCAACACGCTGCAGCTGCCCGATGGCAAGACGCTCAAGGTAACGATCCCCGAAGGCGCCGAGGACCGCCAGACCTTGCGGCTGAAAGGCCAGGGCATGCCCGGTTTCGGCGGTGGTCCGGCCGGCGACGCCTATATCGAACTGCATGTCCAGCCCGACACGCATTTCACCCGCAAGGATGACAACATCCACCTCGAGGTCCCCGTCACCCTGAAGGAGGCGGCGCTGGGCGCAAAGATCGAGGTGCCGACGCTGACCGGCCATGTCAGCCTGGCGGTGCCGAAGGGATCCAACACCGGCGCCAAGCTGCGGCTCAAGGATCGCGGCATACGCAACCGCAAGACCGGGCAGAAAGGCCACCTTTACGTGACCTTGAAAGTGGTGCTGCCCGAAGGTGACGAACCGGAGCTGACGGCCTTCCTGGAAGGCTGGACGCCCCGCCATGCGCAAAATCCTCGCAAGGAGATGCTGTCATGAAAAACCTGGACGAAGTCATCACCCTGATACCCGAACTGCACCGGGACGATCTCGACCGCTGGATCCGCGACGCGCTCATCGAAGCGGCTCAGGAAAGCGGCATCCCGACCTTCAGCGAAACCCAGTTCGCACGTGTCCGGCTGATCTGCACCCTGCGTTACGACATGGACGTGGAGGAAGAAACGCTGCCGGTGGTGCTCGATCTGCTGGACCAGCTGCACGACACGCGGGCACGGCTGCACACGCTCAGCCAGGCCGTGCTGGCACAGGACGAAGAAGTCAGGGCCGCGGTTCTCGACATCGTCACCGAAGCCCGGCGCCGGCGCCGGGGCTGAACCATTCAAAAAGCCGCCTGCCCCGAAACTGCCGGTGAACAGGCAGACGGGGCAGACGGGTCATGGACGACGCCGGCCGGTTATGGACGGACGATGGTGTAGCCCTGCTCATTGAGCTCGATGATCGAGACAACGCCGGCCGGAACCACCTCGGCAAACTCGAAGATCGGCACGTCCTTGCCGGATTTCTTCGCCATCGCCTCGCGGGTGTTGTTGCAGGCCTGAAACGCGACATTCGGCATGCTGGCGGAAAAATTGCTGATCCGCTCCGAAACCGGCGACGTGTCCGGTCTGAGCATGTGCAGCCCGGCATTGAAGGCGACGACCTTGATGTCGACTTCCTCACCCTTTTCCGAATACAGCCGCGACACGTTCGCAGCCACATTCAGCACCGTGTTCATCTTCTGCGGGTCATTGTCGCTGATCTGCAGCACCAGCTTGTGATCGGCCGCCCCGGCGATCGACGGCATCGCCATCAGGGCAACCGCAAACAGCGCCACCATCATGTGTCCAAGATACTTCATCTCATTCCTCCCTTGCCAATCAAATTCACACATTCAGATTAGATGATATAAATTCGACCGCAATCGATTTTCGGTAACATCCGTCAACGTCATCCGGCTGGCGGCTGCCACATCATTTCACTTCGGCCATGATGTGTCGTGAAGAGCCGTTGCGCGGGCCACTGCCGGTTGCGAAACGGGTTTCGAACTTTTCACCTTTCCTTAAACCAATCTTGCTAGCTTGCGGCTGTGAGATTCCTTTCCGGGGAAGCATGATGCGTTCTCGCTCCGCCATTCAGATCAGTCCAGATCCAGGCATGTTGGAAGACCGGTTCCGACCGCGCGTGCACGTCTCCGCCTGCCCTTCACCGGGCGCGTCTCGTCACTGCGAAGTCAACCGCAACAAACTGTTTGTAATCGCGTAAGGAGTTTCGTCGTGGCTGCCCAGAAATCAGACAAAAGCAAAGCCCAGAGCAACAAAGGCGGCATCATGGGCATGCTGTCAAAGGTCTTTGGCGTCGGCGCCATCACGCTGGGCGCCTTGTTCTTTGCTGCCATGTTCGATGTCGGCAATGCCGGCCTGATCCACACCCTTGCCGGCTCTGCCATCGTGCTCGTGCCATTGTTCGCCCTGTTTGCCATTGCCGCCATGTTCATGTCGCCGAAATCCGGCGCCGATCTGGACGAGATGGCAGCCCAGGTTACAGCACTCACCGAATCCAAGTCCAAGATGACCTCGCAGATCCTGACCTTGCAGAACCAGATGGATGCAATGAGCGGCCAGGACGTCGAAGCCCTGAAAGCCAAGAACCAGGAACTTCAGGAGCAGCTCGACGCCATTCACCAGGCCGAGCGCGAGAAGATCGACGGCGAATTCGACACGCTGCGTCAGCGCAACGAAGAGCTGGAAGCGCAGATCAAGCAATGGGCGCTCGAGACGGTTTCCAAGAGCGTCGCGGGCGAAAAACCCGCCGCAGCAAAGGCCGCCTGACCGGCTCGCCGCCGCGACCGGTTACAGCCAAAGTTCCAAGGTGTTTTCAGCGCCTCCCGCCTCCGGCCAGCATTGCTGCCGGGGGCGGTTTCCTATCAGGCGGGATCACCCGGGCTCAACCGGCGCACCGGTTTCAAGCGATTTTGCCGCTGCGTCTGCGATCAGCTGCGCAGCCAGGCCGTCACGAATGCCGGGCGTCGGCGCGCTCCCGGTGCTCAGGCAGCCGATGAAGTGTTGCATTTCAGCCAGATAGGCTCCGGCATAGCGCTCCAGAAAGAAATGCTGCGCCGGCGCCGAGCGAAAGCCTGAACCATTGGCGATCTCGACATTGTTCTCGCGGATATTCTCGGCCTTCAGCAGACCCAGCGAGCCGTGCACTTCGGCGCGCTGATCATAGCCATAGCTGGCGCGACGCGAATTGGAGATCTGGCAGATCTTGCCAGATGCCGTGGTCAGCACCGCTACGGCCGTGTCGACATCGCTAACCTCGCCGATTGCCGGATCGACCAGCGCCGAGCCGGTGGCGTAGACCCGGACGATCTCCTCGCCGAGCAGAAACCGCGCCATGTCGAAATCATGGATCATCATGTCGCGAAACAGCCCGCCGGAACTCTTGATATAGGAGACTGGCGGCGGAGAAGGATCGCGCGACAGGATGGTGACCAGCTCGACGTCACCGATCTCGCCGGCGGCAATCCGCGCCCGGATGCCCGCGAAGCCCGGATCGAAACGACGATTGAACCCGGTCAGGAACGGCACACCAGCTGTTTCCACGGTGGTGATGCACTCGCGGATCCGGTCGGCCGACATGTCGACCGGCTTTTCGCAGAAGATCCCCTTGCCGGCTTTGGCACTGGCCTGGATCAGGTCGTAATGCGTGTCCGTCGGCGTGCCGATCACCACCGCGTCAATCTCCGGGCTGGCGATCATCTCCTCGGCGCTCATCACGCTGGCGCCAGTTTTGGCGGCAAGCGCATTGGCGGCGTCCGGAAAAGCGTCCGTCACCGCCGCCACGCGCGCGCCGTCAACCATGAACAGGCTGCGGGCATGGACCTGGCCGATGCGGCCGCAACCGAGGATTCCGATCTTCAACATGTCTCAGGCTTTCTGTTGCGATGCGCCAAACGCGCGGATGACGGTGCGGGCGGCAGCCATCACCGGGTCGTGGGTTTCCTTCAGGATCGTCACCCGGTCAAAGCGCTCCGGATCGCGATTGACCGCTTCGCGCAGCGCCGCGCCAAAAGCCATGCGAAGCTCGGTGCCGATATTGAACTTGCAGATGCTCGATCCCGTTGCCAGTGCCATGCGCTGCGCCAGCGGAACGCCGGAACCACCGTGAATGACCAGCGGCACAGTCGTGATCGCCTCGATGGCCCTGATCCGCGGCTCGTCCAGCCCGCCCTGCTTGTCCTGCTGCAGATGCACATTGCCGACCGAGATCGCCATGGCGTCAACCCCGGTCTCGCGCGCAAATTTTGCCGCTTCCTCGGGATCGGTGCCGGCCGAGTTCTCGCCGCCGGAATAACCGACAAACCCGATCTCGCCCTCGCAGGAAATGCCGGCCTTGTGCGCCATCTCGGCGATGGCCGCGGTCTCCTCGATGTTCTGGGACAACTCCTTGCGCGAACCGTCGAACATCAGCGAGGTAAAGCCGCTGTCGAGCGCTTCCTTGCACTCGTCGAAGGTGTAGCCATGATCGAGATGGGCAACGACCGGCACGCTGGCATTCTCGGCCAGATGGCGAAACATCTTGCCCAGCACCGGCAACGGCGTGTGCGCCCGGCAGGATGGCCCCGCCTGCAGGATCACCGGCGCGCCTTCGGCCTCCGCGGCTGCCACATAGGCGCGCATGTCCTCCCAGCCCAGCGTCACCAGGCCCGCGACCGCATAGCCGTTTTTCAGCGCCGGCTGCAGCACGTCGGCAAGCGTGGCGACACTCATTTGAACTTCGCCACCATGTCCTTGATGCCCGGGATCGTTTCGATCTGATAGGCATGGGTTGGCTGGAAATACTGCACCAGCGAACGCTGGCTCAGCCCGCCAAGGATGGTGAAGTAATACATCTCATAGCCCGGCAGCACGCAGCACGGGTGGTAGCCCTTGTCGAGGCAGATCGTCGAGCCGTCGACGATGTGATAGGCGTCGCCGGGCTTGTTGTCCTCGCGCTGCAGCATCTGCACGCCGGAGCCGTGATTGGGCCGGAAGCGGAAATTGTAGGTCTCGTCGTGACGCGTCTCGTCGGGCAAGCGGTCGGTGTCATGCTTGTGGCTGGGGAACCCGGACCAGCCGCCCTGCCCGACCGTGAAGAGCTCGCTGACCAGCAGCCGCCCGACCTTGCCGTGATGCTTCTGTCCGAGAATGTGCTTGATCTTGCGGTGGGTCTTGGTGTCGTCGGAACCGTATTGCACCAGGTCGAGCCCGTCGGCGCGCACATCGAACGGTTCCAGCACCTTGTCGTATTTGGCCCCGGCGATGAAGACCTCGGTCTCGTCGGAGGCGCAGACGATGGTCACCTTGGCGCCGACCGGCACATAGACGCCTTCCGGCTCGCCGTCCCAGACATCGACACCGCGGTTTCCCAGCTTGGCGTAGGACACACCCTCGACCTCGACATCAACCGTGCCGGTCGCAGGCACGATGCAGGTCTCGTAGCCCGGCACCTGATAGGCGAAGGCCTCGCCCTTCTTCAGCTTGACGATGTTGAAATAGTTGAGCGGAACGCAGGCATCTTCGACATCGACGATCGGCTTGTTCTGGTTGTTGTAGGGCGCAATATGCATGGGTCAGATCCTTTCGGGAGTCCGGAGCCTCAGACGTGGGTCGGGCCGGGATGGGTGGTGAGGAAAGCCTCGAGTTGCGTGTGATCGGGCATTGCCGGGGCGCAGCCGGGCCGGGAGACGACGATCGAGGCGCAGGCCGAACCGCGCAGCACCGCCTGTTTCATCTCGCTGCCTTCAGAGAGCGCTGCCAGCAGGCCGGCCATGAAACTGTCGCCCGCACCTGTGGGCTTGAGCGCCGTGACCGGGAAGATGCCGGTGCGCAGTTCTTCGCCGCCGGCAAAGGTGACGGCCCCTTCGGGGCCCATCTTGTAGACCACGATCTCGGCGCTGGAACCGGCCAGCTCGCGCGCCTTGTCCAGCCCCTTGTCGATGCCGCCGGCCATGAAGCCGAACTCCTCGTCATTGCCGACAATCACATCGGCCATGGCGCCTGCGCGCGACAGCACATCCGCCGCCACTTCCGCCGACGGCCAGGAATAAGGCCGGTAATCGACATCGAAGATGATCGGCAGGCCTGCGGCGCGCGCCAGCTCGAACGCCCGGAACGTGGCCGCGCGCGAGGGTTCTGCCGCAAACACCGTGCCTGCGGTGATCAGCGCGCCATATTGGCTGTAATCCACCGCCTCGACATCAGCGATGTCCATCTGGAAATCGGCGGCATTGTTGCGGTAGATGACGCTCTGGTGCTCCTCGACCCGGGTTTCGTAGACCGCAAGCGAAGTGCGGCATTCGCCGCTGATCGCGTGCACATGGGTCCGGTCAACGCCGTAATGATCGAGCTGGTTGAGGCAGTACCAGCCGACCGCATCATCCGAGACTTTCGTAACAAGTGCTGCCTTGCAGCCAAACTTGACCAGGCCAGCGGCGATGTTGGCGCTGGAGCCGCCCATTGCCACCATCATCGATGTCGCGTCACGGGTCCGGGTGCCGGCGGGATCGGGCGACAGATCCATGCCGACACGGCCGATGACCAGGAAGTTGCGCGCCCTGATGCCGTCGAGAACGCTCATGCCCGGCCCTCCGTGTTGCCGGCGCGCGCGGCGTCGAGCACTTCGGGATAGGGATAGTTCAGCCCCAGCAATTGCCGCATGTCAGGACTTGCCGCATCGAGAAAGGTTTGCGGCAGGGACGCGGGCATGTCTTCCATCGGCTTGACCCATTTGGGCAGATACTGAATCAGGATGGCGCTGCGGTCATGATCGGCCCGGTTCGGCATGGCGCAGTGCCAGGTGACGCCATAAAACAGCGCCACGTCGCCCGGCTCGCCCAACATCTGCTCGCAGCGCTCGTAGAACCGGTCCTCGGCTGTCGGGTAGCGCAACTCCTTCTGGCTTCCCGGCACATAGGCGGTGGCGCCGCTCTCGGCGGTGAACGGATCGAGGATCACCGAGACCTGCGCGTTCATCGGAAACGAGCCGTTGAAGCCTATCGGATGGGTTTCGGGCTTGTGAAAATCCCAATAGGGATAATCCACATGCGGCTCCTGCCCCGGCCCACCCGGCAGGATCCGGTTGGCGGCAATCGAGCCCATGATGAATTCGGTGCCCAGAAACGTGCGCAGGATATCCATCAGCACCGGGTGTGCGGCCATGCGTGAGAACACCTCGCCCTTGGCCAAGAGGTTCCAGACCCGGCGCTGCAGGTTGATCTTGCCCTCTTCCGCCGCCGCCCCTTGAAAATGCGTGACTTTCTCGCCTTCGTTTTCCGAATGCGCCATCACGATGGCGCGCGCCTCGGCGATCTCCTCGGGCGAAAACAGTCCCGAAATCGCCACCGCGCCATCGCCATTGAGCAGCTCTTCAATGATCGTATCGGGGTCTGCCGTCTGGGCTGTGAAGCGTTTCATCTCAGACGCCCTTGCGCTGTTTCGAGCGGGTGGCTTCCTGCTCTTCATGCGCGGCCTTGACCTTGGGATTATCGGTCACGTGCGGTGTTCCGACTTCCCACCAGGCATGGCCCTCCGTGGTCCAGCCTTCATAGGCATCGACCTTCATGCAGATTACATGGGTCTTTATGCTGGCCTTCGCCCGTTTGAAAGCCTCACCCAGTTCGGCCGGGTTGGACACGGTCTCGGCAATCGCCCCCATCGCGGCGGCATGGGCTTCGAAATCGACCGCAAAAGGCTCGCTGACCGTCGGGCAATCGGCGAGCAGATTGTTGAAGCTCTCATTGCCGGTGTTGTTCTGCAGCTTGTTGATGACGGCAAAACCGCCATTGTCGAGCACCAGGATGATCAGCTTCTTGCCCGACAGCACTGAAGAATAGATGTCGGAATTCATCAAGAGATAGGCGCCGTCGCCGACAAACACGATGGTGTCCTTGTCCGGCTCGCGCTCGGATTGGGCAATCCGCGCGCCCCAGCCACCGGCAATCTCGTAGCCCATGCAGGAGAAGCCGAACTCGACATCGACCGTGCCGAGCGACAGTGTGCGCCAGTTGGCAGTGACCTCCGCCGGCAGACCGCCCGCAGCGGTCACCACCCGGTCGCGCGGATCACACAGCGCGTTGACCACGCCGATGGCCTGGGCATAGGAATTGGGCTTGTTGCCATAAGCGACATTGTCCGCGACGTAAGCCGTCCAGGCCTGGCGCTGCTCCTGTGCGAACCCGGTCCAGTCCGATGGCGCGCGGTAACTCTCAAGGGCTGTGCCCAGCAACTCCAGCCCGAGTTTCGCGTCACCCACCACCGGCAGCGACAGATGCTTGGCCGCATCGTGCCGGGCGGCATTGAGCGAAACGATTGGCGCGGATTTGTCGAAGGCGGTCCATGACCCGGTGGTGAAATCCTGCATCCGGGTGCCGACAGCCAGGATCAGATCGGCCTTTTCGGCAACCGCATTGGCGCTGTCGGAGCCGGTGACGCCGACCGGGCCGATGTTGAGTGGATGTTCGTCGAGCAGATTGGCCCGCCCGGCGATGGTTTCGATCACCGGTATCTGATGCGCTTCGGCAAAAGCGGTCAGCTCGGCCGTGGCGCGGGAATACTGCACACCACCACCGGCGATGATCACCGGACGTTTTGCGCCTTTGAGGAGTTCAGCAGCATCCTTGATCTCTTCAGCGTCCGGTGCCTGACGGCGGATGCGGTGCACCTTCTTGGCAAACATCTCCACCGGGTAATCATAGGCCCAGCCCTGCACATCCTGCGGCAGGCCCAGGAATGCCGGGCCGCAATCGACCGGATCAAGCATGGTAGCGATGGCCGCCGGCAACGACTGGATGATCTGCGCCGGATGGGTGATCCGGTCCCAGAAGCGGCTCACCGCCTTGAAGGCGTCATTCACGCCGAGCGTCGGATTGCCGTAGTGCTCAAGCTGCTGCAGCACCGGATCGGGCAGACGGGTGATGAAGATGTCACCGCACAGCATCAGCATCGGCAACCGGTTGGCATGCGCCAGCGCGGCCGACGTCAGCAGGTTGGCGGTCCCCGGCCCCGCAGACGCGGTGCAGAACATGAAGCGCTGCCTTAGCCATTGCTTGGAATAGGCAGCCGCGGCAAAGCCCATGCTCTGCTCGTTCTGGCCGCGGTAAAGCGGCAGTTCGGCGCGCGCGTCATAAAGCGCCTCGCCCAGGCAGGTGACATTGCCGTGGCCGAAAATGCCAAAGCCGCCGCCACACAGCCGCATTTCCTCGCCGTCAATCTCGATGAACTGATTGGCAAGATAGCGGATAATGGCCTGAGCCGTTGTCAGACGTAGTGTCTCCTCAGTCATGCGCGCCGAGACCTCCCTCTTGGCCGGCAGGATGGTCCGGAATGCCGGACGCAAAAATGCCGCTTGCGAAACTTCGATTCCGAAGATACAAAATTTGCAACCGGTTGCAAACTGAATTTCAATATGGTCCCGATTATGCATGAAATTGGCGTTGGCATTGTTGGCGGCGGCTACATGGGAAAAGCCCATGCGGTGGCCATTGCAGCCGTCGCCGCCGTGTTCGACACCGCGCTGCGCCCACGGCTTGAGATGGTGTCCGCCGGCTCGCCGGAATCCGCCGAACGCTACCGCGCAGCCTACGGCTTCCTCCGTGCAGCCTCGGACTGGCAGGAACTGGTTGCCGACCCCAAGGTCGAGGCCATCGTCATCGCCTCGCCGCAATCCACCCACCGCGCCATTGCCGAGGCAGCCTTCGCGCTCGGCAAACCGGTCTTGTGCGAAAAACCGATGGGCGCAAACCTGGACGACAGCCGCGCCATGGTCGAGGCTGCGGAGAAAAGCGGTGCGGCCAACATGGTCGGCTTCAACTATATCCGCACGCCTGCCAGCCAGTTTGCGCGAAAGCTGATTGCTGACGGTGTCATCGGCGACATCACATGGTTCCGCGGCGAGCACACCGAGGATTTTCTGGCCGACCCGCAAACACCTGCCAACTGGCGCACCGAGGGCCAGGCCAATGGCACCATGGGTGATCTCGCGCCGCACATGATCAACGCCGCACTTGCGCTGGTCGGGCCGATCCGGTCGCTGATTGCCGAGGTCGAGACGGTGCATGCCACCCGCCCCGGCGGTGCGGTCAGCAATGATGATCAGGGCCAGATGATGTGCCGCTTTGCAAACGGCGCCATGGGACAGATGCATTTCAGCCGCATCGCGACCGGGCGCAAGATGGGCTATGCCTACGAGATCACCGGCACCAGGGGCGCGATCCGGTTTGACCAGGAAGACCAGAACGCGCTCTGGCTTTACCGGATGGACGAGCCGGAAGCGACACGCGGTTTCACCAAGATCCTGACCGGACCGGCACATCCCGACTATCTGCCGTTCTGCCAGGGGCCCGGCCACGGCACCGGCTATCAGGACCAGATTACAATCGAGGCGCGGGATTTCCTGCACGCCATCGAGACCGGCAAGCCGGTCTGGCCGACATTCCGCGACGGATTGGCGGTCAACGAAATCGTGGCGGCGGCATTTGCGTCGTCTGAGAGCAAAACATGGCAAACACTCGACAGAGACGAGTAAGCGGAGGGGACTAAAAAATGACGATACACATAGGCAACGCCCCCTGCTCATGGGGTGTGGAGTTTCCGGACGACCCGCGCAACCCGGCCTGGCAGACGGTGCTGAAGCAATGCGCCGAGGCCGGTTACAAGGGCATTGAACTCGGGCCGGTCGGCTTCATGCCGGAATACCCGGCAATCCTTGGCGAGGCGCTTGAGGAAAACGGGCTGGAGCTGATTGGCGGAGTGGTGTTCCGCGCCTTCCATGATGCCAGCCAGTGGGACAATGTCATGGATGGCGCGGTGCGCACCTGCAAGGCGCTGGTGGCGCATGGCGCCAAACATCTGGTGCTGATCGATTCGATCTCGCCACGCCGCGCCCCCACCGCCGGCCGCGCCAGCGAGGCCGAGCAGATGGATGAGGCCGAATGGGCCGCCTTCCGCGACCGGATCGCCACCGTGGCCAAGCTCGGCGCCGAGGAATACGGGCTGACCGTCGGCATGCACGCCCATGCGGCGGGCTTCATCGATTTCGAACCGGAGCTGGAACGGCTGCTCAACGAGGTCGACGACAAGATCCTCAAGATCTGCTTCGACACCGGCCATCATTCCTATGCAGGCTTTGATCCTATCGCCTTCATGAAGCGCCACATCGATCGCATTTCCTACATGCATTTCAAGGACATCGACCCGAAGGTGAAAGCCGAGGCTATTGCCAACCGCACCGGCTTCTACGATGCCTGCGGCCAGGGCATTTTCTGCAATCTCGGCGATGGCGACGTCGACTTTCCGGCCGTGCGGCAGATCCTGCTCGACGCAGGTTTCGACGGCTGGTGCACGGTGGAGCAGGATTGCGACCCGCTGCTCGATCCCGATCCGGTCGGCGACGCCAAGGTCAACCGCACCTATCTTCAATCCATCGGCTTTTGAGCGGAGGTGGAGGCTTGCTGGCTGATTGGCGGCGGTATGCAGTCATCAGACGCCGTCTTGCCGGACTTGATCCGGCATCCAGTCAGCCCAAGTCCTTGGGCTGAAAAGCTCCTCTGACCCGGCAGACGCCGGGTCGCTGGATACCGGATCAAGTCCGGTATGACGGAAACGGAAAATCGGAACCGGAATTTCGACAACACGCTGCTACACATCGACTGGGAGGCATTTCATGACAAAGCTCAAATGGGGCATGATCGGTGGCGGAGAAGGCAGCCAGATCGGCCCGGCCCACCGGCTCGGCGCCGGCCTTGACGGCGAGTTCGAATTTGCTGCAGGCGCGCTCGACCACCGGCCCGAGGCAGGCAGGGATTATGGCCAGCGGCTGGGTCTTGACGCGACCCGCGCCTATGGCGACTGGCGCGAGATGCTGAAGGGCGAAAAAAGCCGCCCCGACCGCGTCGATCTGGTCACCGTGGCGACCCCCAACGCCACCCATTACGAAATCACCAAGGCCTATCTCGAGGCAGGCTTTCACGTGCTGTGCGAAAAACCGATGACCATGACCATCGCTGAAGGCGAGGACATTGTCCGCACCGCTCAGGCAACCGGCAGGATCTGCGCCGTCAATTACGGCTATTCCGGCTATTCGCTGGTGCGCCACATGAAGGCGATGGTTGCCCGCGGCGATCTCGGAAAGATCCGGCTGGTCAAGGCCGAATTCGCCCATGGCCACCATGCTGACGCGGCAGATGCCGACAATCCGCGGGTGCGCTGGCGCTACGATCCGGCCCAGGCCGGCGTCTCGGCGCAGTTTGCCGATTGCGGCATTCATGCGCTGCACATGGCAAGCTTCGTCACCGGCCAGGAAGTCACGAAACTCTCCGCCGACACTGTCTCCTGCATTCAAAGCCGGGTGCTCGAAGACGATGCCATGGTCAATTTCCGCATGGATGGCGGCACCGTGGGACGGCTCTGGACCTCATCGATCGCCATCGGCCGCCAGCACGGGCTGACGTTGCAGGTGTTCGGTGAAAAAGGCGGGCTCAGATGGGCCCAGGAGCAGCCCAACCAGCTCTATTGGATGCCGCTGGGCGAACGGTTGCAGACCATCGAGCGCGGCGAGGCAAATCTCTCGCCCGAGGCCGACCGCACCTCCCGCGTCACCATCGGTCACGCCGAAGGCATGCCGCTGGCATTCGCCAATATTTACAAGGATCTGGCCGAAGCCATTCGCGCGGATAAAGAGGGGCGCGCCGTCGATCCCGCTGCCAATCTCTACCCCCGCGCCGAAGACGGCTTGCGCTCGATGGCAGCCGTCTTTGCGGTGGCGGAATCGGGTCTGGCCCAGGGCGAATGGGTGGATGCGAGACCACCGATGTTCAGGTAGCGGCCAGGACACTCGCCGCCAGATCGGCTTTGCCTTGCGGCCCCATCAAAGCGGCATCCGGTAGCTGAAGCAGGTGCAGCTCTCGTCGGATTGGACGCTGAGTGCGCCGCCATGCGCACGCGCAATTTCGCAGGCGATGAACAGGCCAAGCCCCAAACCTTCACCATGCGGGGTCGAGCCGCGCTGAAACGGCAGGAACAGCCGTTCCATGACCGATGGCGGAATTGGTTCACCGCCATTTTCGACCTCCAGCACGAATTCTGTCTCGTCGGTGACAGCCTTGACGACAACAGGATGGTCTTTCGACCCATGGGTAAGAGCATTGCCCAGAAGGTTGGACAGCATTTGCGCAAAACGGGCGTGGTCAACCACCACATCGCGATTGATATCGATGATCGTTTCGAGAACCCGATCAGGTTGCGACATGCGGAATTCCGCGACCACCTCGGTCAGTGTGCTTTCGAGCGATCGGTCGGGATCGAGATTCAGGCTGATGCCACCGCCCATCCGCGCGCGTGCAAAGTCCATCACGTTATCGACCAGCACTGCCATCCGGGTGATGCTGGTTTTCATCAGCGTGAGGATCGTCGGCGAGCGGTCTGTCCAGCCGTCACGCAGCAGCTTGTCCACCCCGGCATTGACGCTGGCGATGGGATTGCGCAGATCATGCCCCAGAACCGCGATAAACTGTTCGCGAAGCTCAGACGTCTGCTGCTCTTTTCGCAACTGTGACGTCGCGTCCTCGAGCTGATCAATGGACTCGATGTGCCAGGCAATCAGTTCGGCAAACAGTTCGAAAGTGCCGATCACCTGCGGATTGTTGACTTCGGCGGTCTCGGTATGGATTGCACAAAGCGTGCCGAAGAAACGCCCGTCCGGCAAGACGATGGGAACCGAAATATAGCTCTGCAGCCCGTAGATCCGGGGCGTATGATGGTCGCAATAGGTATTGTCTGCCGCAACATTGTCTATGGCGATGGTTTGGTGATGTTGCCGGATCTCGTGACACAGGGTTGTTTCGACATCGAGCTCTCCGCCCGCTTCCAGGCCGAAATTGACATTGTCCTGCACCTGGCAGGCAATCCAGCGATCTTCGGTGACCCGTGCGACTGCCGCAAACCCCATTCCGGTCAATCGGCACACGACATCCAGAATGCGGGGAACAGCTCCAACCTGCTGGACAACTTCGATGTCCCGCTGAAAATCAATGTTCACAACGCTACGCCTGCTAAAAAATTTGGACGAAACAGTCCCGCCCGAGAGCAAATCATGACACCTGTGAAGTGCTGATGCAACTTGAAACCCGGGCCCGTTGAGCCCTCGTCTGCCGCCAACCCGACCCGGGAGCAGTGTTCCAGCGCGCGTTCCTGCCTCAGGAATGCCGCGGCGAACTCGATTAATCGCCTGACCACGCAACCCAAGTCCCGCCAGCGCGTTTGTGACCTAGCCAGAATGTTCGGCTGGGGGCGCCTTGATGGTTGAGAATATTTTTGCTGAATTCACGCGAGACACGCCAGCGGGTCTTTCGGCCCTGATTCTCGGGCTGGTTTTCCTCGGCTTCCTGTTCGAGAAATTGCCGCCCGCCGCTGTGGCCACCGCCGGTGCGGCTGCGTTCCTGTTGCTCGGCTATGTCACGACCGAAGAAGTGCTGGAAGTCTTTTCCAACCCGGCGCCGATCACCATCGCGGCGATGTTCATCCTGTCTTCGGCCCTGGTCAGCACCGGCGTGCTCGACGCGGCGTCGTCCTATTTTGTCGGATTGTCGGAGCGTCGCGGACCGATCGCCATTGCGCTGCTGCTGCTTGGCGCCGCACTGGCCTCTGGCCTGATGAACAACACGCCACTTGTGATCGTGCTGATCCCGATCATCTCGAAGATGGCCCAGGCGCTCAAAATTGCTTCGAGCAGGGTTCTCATTCCGCTGTCTTACATGGCGATCCTGGGCGGCACGCTGACGCTGATCGGCACCTCGACCAATCTGCTGATCGATGGCGTGGCGCAGCGCGAGGGTATGGAGCCGATGCGGATGCTCGAACTGCTGCCCTTCGGGCTCGTGGCGCTGGTGGTCGGCGGGCTGACCCTGCTGCTGCTGGGGCCACGGCTGCTGCCCGCGCATATGGGTTCCGGCGAAGCCATCGACGACAGCGCCACCCAGTTCATGTCCGAGGTCAAGATCCTCGCACCTGCAGGCACGGAGGCCGAGACCGGCTCGACCGGCAGGCCGTTGTCGGATTTCAGCGCCCTGTCGAAAACCCGGGTGCTGGGTATCCTGCGCGGCACCGAACGGTTGAAACCCGAACCCGAACTTGAGCTGCACACCAACGATCTGGTCATCTTTCACGCCAATCAGTCAGAACTTCTGACGCTGCGCGACCATCCCAATTACCTGCTGGGTTATTTCAAGACCCTGCTCGCTTCCGCCGACCAGTAAAAGGCCGAGAAGGTCGAGGCGGTTTATGCCGGCGATGCGGGCAGCAGTGGCCGCCAATTGCGGGATCTCGGCTGGTTCAAGGCCGGCGTCCGGGTGCTTGGCATTGCCCGTCGCAAACACAATCCGGGCCCCGAGCTGTCCGAAGTCCGGCTGCGCGCCGGCGACCGGATTTTGCTCGAAGGCAGCCCCGCAGACCTCGCCGATATTCTGCAGTCGGAGAGCTTTGTCGCCGCGAGCGAGCCCAAGCTCAGGCCCTACAAGCGGCACCGGGCAGGCCTTGCCGTTCTGACCATGGCGGCGGTCATCATGCTGTCGATCTTCAACGTGGCGCCGATCGTCACCCTGTCGCTGCTGGGAGTGGGCATCATCCTGCTCGGCCGTTGCGTCGAAGCGGAAGACGCCTGGAAATCCGTCGACGGCTCGATCCTGGTGCTGATCTTTGCGATGCTCGCCATCGGGCGCGGGCTCGACAACACCGGAGTTGTGCAAAGCCTTGTCGATGCGGTGACGCCGCTCCTGCAAAACGTCTCGCCCCTGGTCGTCCTGTTTGCCATCTACGCCCTGACTTCGGTCCTCACCGAGCTGATCTCCAACAACGCGGTGGCCGTCATCCTGACGCCGATGGCGATTGGACTTGCCGGCTCGCTCGGCATCGATCCCAAGCCGCTGATCTACGCCATCATGCTCGGCGCCTCGGCTAGTTTCGCCACCCCGATCGGTTACCAGACCAACACGCTGGTCTACGCCGCCGGCAACTACCGCTTTGCCGATTTTCTCAAACTCGGGCTGGTGATGAACCTGGTGGTCGGCATTGCCAGCTGCCTGGCGATCTGGGCCTTTACCGGGATCTGAGAGGGCAGAAACAGAAAACCCGCGCGGCTGCTTGGCCCGCGCGGGTCAGAGTAATCGATTGGTCGTGGCAAATGCGGGTTAACCCGTCTTCTTCATCTGCTTTGGCGCACCGGTGGCCATATCGGTGCCGGTGTAGCTGAGCCCGGCCTCCTTCCAGCCGCCGAAGCCGCCTTCCATGTGGGCGACGCGGTCGTGACCAGCCGCGAGATATTTCTCGGCGACCTTCTTCGAGCGTGCTCCCGAGCCGCAATGGAACACGATGCGCTTGTCGGTCTGTCCCGGCATGTGCGTCGGCTGAAATGCCTGCATCGGCGCCAGCAGCGCCCCTTCGATGCGCTCGAAGCTGTATTCCTGCGGCGTGCGCACGTCGATCAGCACGATTTCGTCACGCGCGAAAGCGTCAGCCGCCTCCTGCGCAGTCCAGGTTTCAAGCGTGCCATTGGCCAGTGGTTCGGTTTTCATGAGGTCTCTTTCTCAAATCGGTTAAGTGGAATTTTCAGATAGCTCTCGCCATCGCTTTCAGGCTCGGGCGGACGCCCTGCCCTCAGATTCATCTGCAGCACGTGCAGCATCCGATCCGGCAGCGCCAGGGTCCGGTCGCGATCTTCACGCAGGCTTATATAGGCATCTTTAGATGTACCGCCAGCAAGATGCTTGTTTTCGCGCCGCTGCTCGGCTGCGGTGGACTCCCAAGCTGGATCTTCCCGCTCGTCGGTGCCGTAATCATGGCCGATGAACAGCCGCGTCTCGTCGCCAAGCGACAGGATCTCTTGCAGGCTGTCATAGAGTTCGCCGGCCGAACCACCCGGGAAATCCGCGCGTGAGGTTCCCACATCCGGCTGCATGAAGGTGTCATTGACGAAGGCCGCATCCGACCCCACCACATAGGTAATGGAGCCCAGTGTATGGCCCGGCGTCAGCATCACCCGCACCGGCAGCGAACCAATCTTGAACTCGTCGCCATCGGCGAAAAGCCGGTCGAAATCCTTTTCGGGCGCAAAGGCTTCGGGCAAGTGGTAGAGGTCGCGCCACAGCTCTGCAATTTCGCCTACCTTCTCGCCAATCGCATTGGGCGCTCCGAGCTGCTGTTTCAGCCATGATGACGCCATCAGATGATCGGCATGCGGATGGGTATCGAGGATCCACTCGATCTCGATGTTGTGCTTTTGCGCGAATTGCAGGATCTCTTCCGCACCGCTGGTGTCCGTGGTCGCCTGCGCCGGGTCAAAGCCCATCACAACGTCGATCAATGCCCCCTTCCCGGTATCCGGATCGGACATCAGGTACTGGATGCTGCCGGTGTCCTCGTCGTAAAAGCCGGTGACATCCGGCGAACCGGGCCCGCGCGACGGGCTTGTCTTGTGCAAGGTCATGCTTCCTCCTTTCATATCTCGTTTTCTAAATGTTTGAGCTGAGAGAAGGTTCCGCCTTGCAGGCATAACGCTGGTTATTGCCGCTCCCGTCAGTCCCGATGCGGGTGGCCGTGATCGTGATGATCGTGCTCTGATCCACCCTCGTCAGCGTCGCCGATTGCATCGGCTCCGATGCAGGCATGCAGCGCGCATTCGATCTCCAGCGTCGTGTGGCCAAGCCCGAAATCCTGTTTCAGGACCGTCTTCACGGCCTGCTTGATCGCATCGGCATCGCCCCAGCGGCCGGCATCGATGACAAGATGCGCGTCCAGCGCCGCCTCGTGCTCCTGCATCTGCCACACATGCAGATGGTGCACCCCGGTGACACCGTCGGTGGCTTCGATGGTCCTGAGGACTTCCCCCGCATGCAGCTCCGGCGGGCTGCCCAGCATCAGGATACGAATGACGCCGCCAATCTCGGAAAACGACATCCACAGGATGTAGCCGGCGATCGCAAGCGTCACCAGCGGATCAACGATGTGCCAGTCGAACAGGATGATCAGGGTGCCGGCAAAGATGACCGCCACCGAGCCGAGCGCATCGGCGACATTGTGCAGGAACGCGGCGCGAATGTTCACGCTGTCTTTCGACAGCGACCAGGTCAGCAAGGCAGTCACCAGATCGACCACCAGTGCAAGGCCGGCGATGATGACCACAAGCCAGCCATCAACGCCCGAGGGTTCGATGAAGCGCATCACCGCCTCGTAGATCAGATACAGTCCGATAACGATCAGCGTGGTGTAGTTGATAAGTGCTGCCACCACCTCGGCCCGGCCATAGCCGAAGGTCATGTTTTCGTCAGCCGGACGACGGGAGATCTTGCGGGCGAAAAAGGCAATCACCAGCGACAGCGCATCGGAGAGATTGTGCACAGCATCGGCAATCATCGCCAAGCTGCCCGAAAGGATGCCGCCGATGATCTGCGCAACCGTCAGCCCGAGATTGACGATCACCGCCCAGAGCACGCGGGCGTCGCCGGCATCCGGGTCTACGTGGTGATGATGATGGCCTGCCATGATTGCTGTCCTCGGGTCCGGGATGTCCTACCGCTGACTGTGTAATCCCTCCAGCGGCTAGAGGTACAAGCGAAAAGACCGTTTCCGGTCCAGCCCCTGGAAACACTGTGTCGCCACGAATTTGTTTTGTGCCAGGCCGATGCCCACCTATGACGGCCGAAACCTTATGAAGGATACCGGCAAAGGACGCCAGACGTGAGCAGTTTCAACTATCCGGCATTTCCAACCGCGCATGGCTACATGTCCGAAAAGATCCAGCAGGATTACATTGCCTTTGCTGTCAGCAACCGGTTGCTGCCGACCGACGCGCACCGGATCGCCGAGATCGTCTCGCTCGATGCCTCCAATGACATAGCCAAGCCGATCCAGTTCTGGCAGTTGTTTTCCGTGCTTGGCGCCGAGCGGATCGTCAGGATCGTCGAGGATTTCTACAGACGCGTGTTTGCCGATGAGGAATGGTTTGTCTCGGTGTTTGCCCGCGTCGGCGGCGTTCGTCACCACATCAACACCCAGGCCTCGATGTGGGTCGATGTGATGGGTGGCGGACCCTATTACCACGGCGCCGATTTCCGGCTCAATTTCCACCACACCCACAACGCCATCCAGCTGATGACCGAACGCGGCGCCGAGCGCTGGACCAGGCTCATGCTGGACACGCTGGAAGACTCGGCACAACATATGACCGATGATCCGCGGGTTCGCCCGGCACTCAACACCTTTCTGAGTTTTTTCATGGAGAAGTACGCCCGGGAATTCGGTTTTGAAAACAACAGCGTGTTCGGAGAACTCAATCCACCGGTCAGGCGCAAGATCAACTTCATGAAGATGAGCAGCGATGCGATTGAGGCCATGACAGAGCAAGAGCTTCGCGAAGCGCTGGCCGAGCATGGTGTCGACGTCTCGCTCTATCCTGGCAAGGCAGATCTTGTGAACAAGGCACAGATGCTGTGATCCATGGCCCAGGCAGGGCCGACGTCAGCGGACCGGCCGCAATGTCCCCCGTTCGATCACCCGGCACGGAAACAGCCGTGCTTCGGGATAGCGGTCCGGGTCTTCCAGCATTGAGGCAATCAGCTCGATCGAGGAATCGATGATCTGGCTGATCGGCTGGCGGATGGTGGTCAGGTTGATGTTTTCCCAGCCGGCCATTTCCATGTCATTGAGCCCGATCAGGCCGATGTCATCGGGCACCTTCAGGCCACTTTCGGTGACCGCACTCAAAGCCCCGATCGACAACACGTCATCACCGCAGAAATAGGCTTGAGCCGGACGGTCCTCGAGACGCTTGAGCATCTCCGCCCGCCCCGCGTTGAAGGAATAGGCCTCGGCGAAACTGTGCCGGACAGAAATCTCCGGGTGGCGCTGCAGCTCCTCGACAAAGCCGCGGAAACGGTCCTGGGTCGAAGTCGCGCTTTCCGGGCCACCGAGAAATGCCACATCGCGGTAGCCGCGGCGCACGAGTTCCCGCGCCGCCATCCGCCCGCACTCCACATTGTCAATGCCGACCACGTGCACGTCCGGGGAACTGGCGTAACGGCCGAAGCTGTTGACCACCGGCACGCCGGCGTCGCGAAACGACTTGGCAAAATCCGGCGGCAGCGTCGACGACGCCACCACCACGCCATCGACCGAGTATTGCCTGAGCATGCGGATAGAGTGCGCCGGATCGGTTTCATCCGACAGATTGACCAGCAGCGGCCGCAATCCGCGGTCCTGCAGGCCGCGGGTGAACAGGTCGAACACTTCCAGAAAGATCGGGTTGTGGAAGTTGTTCGACACCAGCCCGATCAGCTTGGTTCGCCCGGTGGTCAGGCTCGAGGCCAGGGCGTTGGGACTGTAACCGAGTTCATCGGCCGCCTTTTCCACTTTTCTGCGCATCTTCGGCGACACCGATGCACCGTCGGTAAAGGTGCGCGACACGGCTGCGCGAGACACCCCTGCCCGTTCGGCGACATCCTTCAGCGTGGGCGGCATTGATCAACGTCTCCTGTTCATCCGGTTCGGATCGCCAGCATTAGTGCCCAGAAAAGCGTGCGAAAGCAAGATTTTCGGATTCAATTTTGCAACCGGTTGCAAAATTCATTGAATCGTGGTTTCTTAACCATCGAGAGACGGTGGCAGGAGGAATTCCACCGTCCTTTCGAAACTCAACACTCTGGGAGGAGATACAGATGTCATTGACCAAGAAGCTCGCATTGGCCGTTGCGGTGATCGCAGCACCGGTACTGGGCGCCACCACCGCATCCGCCGAAGGCGAACGTTACGTCCTCGTCAGCCACGCACCCGACAGCGACAGCTGGTGGAACACCGTCAAGAACGGAATTGCGCTGGCCGGCCAGCAGATGGATGTCGAAGTCGAGTACCGCAATCCGCCCACCGGCGATCTCGCCGACATGGCCCGCATCATCGAGCAGGCCGCAGCCTCGGGCCCGAACGGCATCATCACCACGCTCGCCGATTATGACGTGTTGTCCGGACCGATCCGCGCCGCCGTCGATTCAGGTGTCGACGTGATCATCATGAACTCCGGCACCCCCGACCAGGCCCGCGAAGTCGGCGCCCTGATGTATGTCGGCCAGCCTGAATATGACGCAGGTTACGCAGCCGGCCTGCGCGCCAAGGGCGACGGCGTCGGTTCGTTCCTCTGCGTCAACCATTACATCTCCTCGCCCTCGTCCACCGAGCGCTGCCAGGGCTTTGCCGATGGGCTGGGCGTGGAGCTTGGCAACCAGATGATCGATGCCGGTCAGGATCCGGCTGAAATCAAGAACCGGGTTCTCGCCTACCTCAATTCCAATCCCGACACCGATGCGGTGCTCACACTTGGACCGACCAGCGCAGACCCGACCCTGCTGGCACTCGATGAAAACGGCATGGCCGGCGACATCTATTTTGGCACCTTCGATCTCGGCGCCAACATCGTCGAGGGCATCAAGGCCGGAACCATCAACTGGGGCATCGACCAGCAGCCCTTCCTGCAGGCCTATCTGCCGGTGGTGGTCATGACCAACTATCACCGCTACGGCGTTCTGCCGGGCAACAACATCAACTCCGGCCCCGGCTTCGTCACCGTCGATGCTCTGGAAATGGTTGAAAAATACGCCGGCGAATACCGGTAGGGTTTCCTCCCAACTGGCAGTGGCGCCTGGCGCCGCTGCCTTTTTTTCCATGCATTGCAAAACTGTGTGAGGTCTCATGTCCAATACGGCTGAAATCCCCGTCAGTGACGAACGGATCAAGAAGACGCCGGCGTGGCGCAAGGCCCTGATCCGTCCTGAACTGGGCGGTATCTGCGGCACGATCATCGTGTTCGTCCTGTTCGCCATCTTTGCTGGCGACAGCGGCATGTTCAACTCGCAGGGCATCCTCAACTGGTCGGTTGTTTCCGCCCAGTTCATGATCATCGCCGTCGGCGCGTGCCTGCTGATGATCGCCGGCGAATTCGACCTCTCGGTCGGTTCCATGATCGGCTTTGCCGGCATGATGATCGCGATCTTCACCATCACCCTTGGCTGGCCGGTCTGGCAGGCGATCATCGTCACCTTCGCGCTGTGCCTAGCCATCGGCGCGCTCAACGGCATCATCGTCGTGCGCACCGGGCTGCCGAGCTTCATCGTCACGCTGGCCTTCCTGTTCATCCTGCGCGGCTTCACCATTTATCTGCCGCAGCTGATCGAACGCAAAACCATCATCGGCGGCATCGACAAGGCTGCCGAAGGCGACTGGCTGGCAGCCCTGTTCGGCGGCAAGATCCTCAAGGGCCTGTTCACCTGGCTCGGCGACGCCGGCATCATCGCGGTCTTCGAGCGCGGCAACCGTGCCGGCCAGCCGGTGGTCGACGGCGTGCCGATGCTGATCATCTGGGCGCTTGTGCTGGTGGCTTTCGGCCACTTTCTCCTGACCCGCACCAAATTCGGCAACTGGATCTTCGCCTCGGGTGGTGATGCCCAGGCCGCGCGCTACGTCGGCGTTCCGGTCAACCGGGTCAAGATCCTGATGTTCATGTTCACCGCGTTTTGCGCCTGTGTCTTCGCCACCTGCCAGGTCATGGAATTCGGGTCCGCCGGCGCCGACCGCGGCCTGCTCAAGGAGTTCGAGGCGATCATCGCGGTGGTCATCGGCGGCGCGCTGCTGACCGGCGGCTACGGCTCTGTGATCGGCGCGGCACTCGGCGCCCTGATCTTCGGCGTGGTCCAGCAGGGCCTGTTTTTCGCTAATGTCGAGAGCTCGCTGTTCCGCGTCTTCCTTGGAGTCATCCTTTTGTTCGCTGTGGTGCTCAACACCTATATCCGGCGCATGATCACGGGGGAGAGATAAGATGAATCCCGAACACGCCCCCCTCATCGAAATGAAGAACATCGAGAAGCATTTCGGCTCGGTGATCGCGCTCAACGGCGTTTCGCTGGAAATCTACCCCGGCGAGTGCCATTGCCTGCTTGGCGACAACGGTGCCGGCAAGTCGACCTTCATCAAGACCATGTCCGGCGTCCACAAGCCGACCCGCGGCGAAATCCTGTTCGAAGGCAAGCCGATGCATTTCGAGGATCCGCGCGACGCCATCTCGGCGGGGATCGCGACGGTCTACCAGGATCTCGCCATGATCCCGCTGATGTCGGTGAGCCGCAACTTCTTCATGGGCAACGAGCCCGAGAAGAAATTCGGCCCGCTGAAGCTGTTCGACCATGAATACGCAAACCGCGTCACCATGGAAGAAATGCGCACCATGGGCATCAACCTGCGCGGCCCCGAACAGGCGGTCGGCACATTGTCCGGCGGCGAACGCCAGACCGTGGCCATTGCCAGGGCGGTGCATTTCGGCGCCAAGGTGTTGATCCTCGACGAGCCGACCTCGGCACTCGGCGTGCGCCAGACAGCCAACGTGCTTGCGACCATCGACAAGGTCCGCAAGCAAGGCATCGCCGTGGTCTTCATCACCCACAATGTCCGCCATGCCATGGCTGTCGGTGACCGCTTCACCGTGCTCAACCGCGGCCAGACGCTCGGCACAGCCCAACGTGGGCAGATCACGCCGGACGAACTGCAGGACATGATGGCCGGCGGCCAGGAACTGGTGGCGCTGGAGGGCTCGCTCGGCGGCACCGTCTGATCGCTCTGCGACCGGTTTTCTCAACCAGAAGGCGCGCTCTCAGGGCGCGCCTTGCCTATGAATCAGGCCTGCATCTTCGGGCACATGCAACCATTGCGGGGCGGTTTGACCAATATGCGGGCAATTCGTTCGGATTATCCCGGGAAACCCACAACCGATTGTCACATAACTGTCATACACCCTTGTCATTTGTCCGCGCACGCAGAATAGTCTGCGCTGGGAAAAAACAGACCCGGAGGAAGACCATGACATTGAAGACAATTCTTTTGAGCACCATTGCCGGTGTGGCCATGACGATCGCATCCCCGCTGGCAGCATCTGCGGCTGACTGCGAACGCGGCACGCTGGACGAACGTTATTGCGATGTCGACGGCGACCTGATTGCCGACATTCCGACCGATGAATCGGAGCTTATTGATCCTGATACGCTGATCTTCGCCTACACACCGGTGGAAGACCCGGCTGTCTACAAGGAAGCCTGGTCGGATTTCCTGACCCACCTCGACAAGGTCACTGGCAAGAAGTCGGTGTTCTTCCCGGTTCAGTCCAACGCCGCCCAGATCGAAGCCATGCGCTCGGGCCGTCTGCACATCGCCGGCTTCAACACCGGCTCCAACCCGCTGGCCGTCAACTGCGCCGGTTTCCGCCCCTTCACCATCATGGCCTCTGAAGATGGCGGCTTCGGCTACGAGATGGAAATCATCACCTACCCGGATTCGGGTGTCGAAAAGGTCGAGGACATCAAGGGCAAGACACTGGCCTTCACCTCGGAAACCTCGAACTCCGGCTTCAAGGCACCATCTGCCCTGCTGAAGGCCGAATACGGCATGGAAGCCGGGCGTGATTTCGAGCCTGCCTTCTCCGGCAAGCACGACAACTCGATCCTCGGCGTCGCCAACAAGGACTACCCGGCCGCAGCCATCGCCAACTCGGTGATGAGCCGCATGATCGAGCGTGAGGTGATCACGCCGGATCAGGTCAAGTCGATCTACAAGTCGCAGACCTTCCCGACCACCGGTTTCGGCACCGTCTACAACCTCAAGCCCGAGCTTCAGGACAAGATCAAGGAAGCCTTCTTCACCTTCCCGTGGGAAGGCTCGTCGCTGAAGAAGGAATTCGAAAAATCCAACGAAGGCCAGTTCCTGGAAATGAACTACAAGGACTTCTGGGACGTCGTTCGCAAGATCGACACCGCCAACGGTGTCGAGTACACCTGCGGGTAATCCCCTTCCCTCTGGCGCCGCGTATCCGCGCGGCGCCGCTTTCCTTTCGTGACGGGGCCCCATGCTCGAACTCAAGAACCTGACCAAGACCTATCGCACCGGCGACAAGGCACTGACGAACGTGACCCTGACCATTCCGAAGGGCCAGGTCATGGCCCTGATCGGACCATCGGGTGCGGGCAAATCGACGCTTATCCGCTGCATCAACCGGCTGGTCGAGCCGACCGAGGGCAGCGTCATCCTCGACGGCACCAATATCACCACCCTGGGTTCCGGCGCGCTCCGCAAGATACGCCGCAAGATGGGCATGATCTTCCAGCAATACGCGCTGGTCGAACGCCTCACCGTGATGGAAAACGTGCTCTCCGGACGTCTTGGCTATGTCGGCTTCTGGCGCTCCTATTTCCGCAAATATCCTCAGGCCGATATCGACGAGGCATTCCGCCTTCTCGACCGGGTCGGCCTTCTCGCCATGGCCGACAAGCGCGCCGACGAACTCTCCGGCGGCCAACGCCAGCGCGTCGGCATTGCCCGCGCCCTGATCCAGGATCCGCGCCTGCTCTTGGTCGATGAGCCGACCGCCTCGCTCGATCCCAAGACCTCGCGCCAGATCATGCGGCTGATCTGCGAACTCTGCGCCGAGCGCGATCTCGCCGCCGTCATCAACATTCACGATGTGGCGCTGGCGCAGATGTTCGTCGAGCGCATTGTCGGCCTCAAGGCTGGTGAACTCGCCTTTGACGGCAAACCGACCGAAATGACCGAAGACGTTCTCACCAACATCTATGGCGAAGAGGACTGGCAGGCCACAATCCGCGACGTCGACGAAGAGGATTCCGGCGCCGAGGAATCGGCTGCATGACCACCGCCACCCTTGAAGCCAGGCTCGGCACCGCCTGGAAGAAGCCGCCGCTAATCACCAATCCGGCCCTGCGCTGGGGCCTGTTCATCGGCGCAGCCATCTACATCGTACTCGCCGTCGCCTCGATCGACGTCAACTGGTCACGCGTTGCCGAAGGCTTGAGCCGTGGCTGGGCCTTCATTACCTCGTTTTTCAATCCCGATTTCACCTCGCGCGGCAGCGACATCTGGGACGGCATTCTCGAGAGCATCATCATCACCATCACCTCGACGGTGGTGGGCATCCTGATCTCGATCCCGATCGGCCTCGGTGCTGCGCGCAACATCGCGCCACTGCCGGTCTATCTGGTCTGCCGCGCCATTGTTGCGCTGTCGCGGGCCTTGAACGAGATCATCGTCGCCATCCTGCTGGTGGCGATCTTCGGCTTCGGCCCGCTCGCAGGCTTCCTCACGCTTTCCTTTGCCACCATCGGCTTCCTCGCCAAGCTCCTGGCCGAGGACATCGAGGAGATGGACAAGGTGCAGGCGGAAGCCATCCGCGCCACCGGCTCGACCTGGATGCAATGGATCAATTACGGCGTCCAGCCGCAGGTCATGCCCCGGCTGATCGGCCTGTCGATGTACCGTCTCGACATCAATTTCCGCGAATCCGCGGTGTTGGGCCTGGTCGGCGCCGGCGGTATCGGGGCAACGCTGAACACCGCCTTCGACCGTTATGAATTCGACACCGCGGCGGCGATCCTCTTGATCATCATCGTCACCGTCATGGCGCTGGAATATCTCTCCGGCATCATCAGGGCAAAGGTGCAATAATGCCGGTATCAACTGACGCACAGGGCGCCAAAATCTGGCAATTGCGCAACCGCAACCAGACGCTCACCCGCTGGGCCGGCTATCTCGCAGCCGTCGCCATCTTCATGTGGTGCTGGCAGCGGATTTCCGAGGCCACGACCTGGTTCTTCGTCTGGGATGCGCCGCGGATTGCGGCCGATATCGGCGGCCGTGCCTGGCCACCGCGCTGGTCCTATATGGAAAAGCTCTGGGGTCCGCTCTGGGACACGCTCAACATGGCGACGCTGGGTACCCTGCTGGCTTTGGTCATGGCGGTGCCGGTGGCTTTCCTCGCGGCCCGCAACACCACCCCGAGCACCATGTTCATCCGGCCGATCGCGCTGTTCATCATCGTGGCGACCCGCTCGATCAACTCGCTGATCTGGGCGCTTCTGCTGGTCGCCGTGATCGGCCCCGGCGTGTTTGCCGGATTGCTGGCGATTGCCTTCCGCTCGATCGGCTTCTGCGCCAAGCTGCTCTATGAGGCGATCGAGGAGATCGACCACACCCAGGTCGAGGCGATCACCGCAACCGGCGCAAGCCGCTGGCAGGTGATGGCCTACGGCATCGTGCCACAGATCATGCCCGCCTTTACCGGCATCAGCGTGTTCCGCTGGGACATCAACATCCGTGAATCCACCGTCCTCGGCCTTGTCGGCGCCGGCGGCATCGGGCTGCAACTGCAATCTTCGCTCAACACCCTTGCCTGGCCGCAGGTAACACTGATCCTGATCGTCATTCTGGCGGCAGTGGTGATCGGCGAATGGGTATCCGCCAAGGTGCGCGGAGCCATCATTTGAGCACGGGTGCAGCAATCCTTGAAGGCGCGGACACGGCTGTCGCCTTTACCGAATACGAATCCGTGCGCCACCGCTTGCCGGCTCCGCGCGCGCCGATGGCCCCGGTCCGCGCAGAGCATCTGGATGCCATCGCCGATCATTTCGACGTTTTTCTGCTCGATGCCTTCGGCGTGCTCAACATCGGCGAGAGGGCCATTCCCGGCGTGGTCGACCGCGTCAACGGATTGCGTCAGCGCGGCAAACAGGTGCTCGTGGTCACCAATGCCGCCGGCTACCCCTCCTCGGTGCTGCATGAGCGCTACCGGCGGCTTGGCTACAGCTTTGAGACCTCGGACGTAGTCTCGAGCCGGATGGCGCTGCTCAAGGGCTTGAGCAACCATGCGCATCGCAAATGGGGCCTGGTGGCAGCGCCGAAATTCGGCCGCGAAGAACTGCCCGAAGGCGCGGTCTTTCTTGAGGACGATCCGGCTGCCTATGCTGAAGCCGAAGGTTTTCTGATGCTCGGCGCATCGGCCTGGAGCGAGACCCGGCAGGCACTGCTCGAACAGGCACTCAAGGACAACCCGCGCGAGCTGCTGGTCGGCAATCCCGATCTGGTCGCCCCGGTGGAATCGGGCCTGTCGCGCGAACCCGGCCACTACGCCCACCGGCTGGCCTCCGCCAGCGGCGTTGAACCGGTGTTTTACGGCAAGCCCTTCCCCGCGATCTTTGACCTGGCGCGTGAGCGGATCCGCCCGGGCACCCCCGATGATCGTGTGGTCATGGTCGGCGACACGCTGCACACCGATATTCTCGGCGGCAGCGCGGCCGGGTTCCGCACCGCTCTGATCCAGGGCTACGGCTTCTTCGATGGCGCCGATCCGGATGCGTCGATTGCCGGCTGCGGCATCACGCCCGACTTCATTCTCGACCGCCCCTGAACGGTCCGGACCGCAAGGCCCGTGCTCTGAACACGGCTGCGCCGGTTTCACCCGGCACTCTTGATGCACGTCAAGGCGGCAATGCCCGCGGCTTCTATGATCCCTCCCGAACAGCCTGTTTCAATCAGCCTCCGGGAGGGCCCCATGTCCGCAGCCAACAAGAATGTCATCTGGTTTGAAGATCTGTCGCGCGGCGATGTCGGCCTTGTCGGCGGCAAGAACTCGTCGCTGGGCGAAATGGTGCAGCAGCTGGGCGAAAAGGGCATCGATGTGCCGCCGGGCTTTGCCACCACCTCCGATGCCTTCCGCGCCTTCATCAAGGCCAACAATCTCAACGAGGTGATCGCCGAGGCGATGGTGATGCTCGACAGCGGCAAACGCACGCTGGCCGAAACCGGCAAGGCGGTCCGCGCGGCCATCGTCGCGGGTGACTGGCCAGACGACATCCGCGAGGCGATCCTCTCGGCCTATCGCGAGCTCTCCGAACGCACCGGCAACACCGAGTTGTCCGTCGCCGTCCGCTCGTCAGCCACCGCCGAAGATCTGCCCGACGCGAGCTTTGCCGGCCAGCAGGAGACCTATCTCAATGTCCGCGGCGAAGACGCCCTGCTGTCGACCTGCCGCCGCTGCTACGCGTCGCTGTTTACCGACCGGGCCATCACCTACCGCAAGATCCAGGGTTTTGATCACAACCAGGTGGCGCTCTCGATCGGCGTTCAGCTGATGGTGCGCTCCGACATCGGCGGCTCCGGCGTGATGTTCTCCATCGACACCGAATCCGGCTTTGACAAGGTGGTGCTGATCAACGCCGCCTGGGGCCTGGGCGAAAACGTTGTGCAAGGCGCGGTCACCCCGGACGAGTACGAAGTGTTCAAGCCGCTGCTCGACACACCCGGCCTCAAGCCGATTGTGGAGAAGACCTGCGGCGCCAAGGAGATCAAGATGATCTACGCAGGCGCAGAGGGCGGTGAAACGAAAAACGTACCGACCTCGAAGGCCGAGCGCGGCGCCTATGTGCTCTCCGACGAGGAAATCCTCAACCTTGCCCGCCAGGCCGCGACCATCGAGAAGCACTACGGCCAGCCGATGGACATGGAATGGGCCAAGGACGGCGAGACCGGCAAGCTCTACATCGTCCAGGCGCGGCCCGAGACCGTGCAGTCGCGCATCGATGTCACAGCGCTGAAAACCTACACGATCGGCAAGACCGGCAAGCCCCTGATCACCGGCCTGAGCGTCGGTGCCGCCGTCCGCGCCGGGCGCGTCTGCATGATCGAAAACGTCAAGGACATCGACAAGTTCATCGACGGCTCGATCCTGGTGACGTCGACCACCGACCCGGACTGGGTGCCGATCATGAAGCGCGCCACGGCCATCATCACCGACCATGGCGGACGCACCTCGCATGCGGCCATTGTCAGCCGCGAACTGGGACTTCCGGCCATTGTCGGCACCGGCAACGCCACCCATGTCCTGCACGACCAGCAGGAAGTCACCATCTCCTGCGCCGGCGGCGAAGACGGCACGGTTTATGAAGGCATAGCCGAATACGAGGTGCATGACGTCCATCTCGACCACGTCCCCCAGACCAAGACGCGCATCATGCTCAACCTCGCCGATCCTTCGGCGGCGTTCCGCTGGTGGCGGTTGCCCGCCGAGGGCGTTGGCCTGGCGCGCATGGAATTCGTGGTCAATTCGGCCGTCCGCGTCCATCCGATGGCGCTGGTGCATTTCGACACCCTCATGGACGAAGCGGCCAAGGCAGAGATTGCCGAGCTGACCCGGCGCTATGACAACAAGGCCGATTACTTCGTCGAGACCCTGGCCCGCGGCCTGTCGCGCATCGCCGCCGTCGCCTATCCGAAGCCGGTGATCGTGCGGATGAGCGATTTCAAGACCAATGAATATGCCGAGCTTCTGGGCGGTCACGCCTTCGAGCCCAAGGAAGAAAACCCGATGATCGGCTTCCGCGGCGCCTCGCGCTACTATTCCGACAATTACCGCGAGGGCTTTGCGCTCGAATGCAAGGCGATCAAGATGCTGCGCGAACAGATGGGCTTTGACAATGTCGTGGTCATGATCCCGTTCTGCCGCTCGCCCGACGAGGCCGACAAGGTGCTCGCCGTGATGGCTGACAACGGCCTCAAGCGCGGCGAAAACGGGCTTCAGGTCTACGTCATGGGCGAGATCCCCTCCAATGTCATCCGGGCTGCCGAATTCGCTGAACGCTTTGACGGCTTCTCCATCGGCTCGAACGATCTGACCCAGCTGACACTCGGCGTCGACCGCGATTCCGGCGAACTGGCCGACCTGTTCAGCGAAGACGACCCGGCGGTGATCTGGATGATCGAAACCCTGATCGAGCGGGCCCATTCGGCCGGTGCCAAGGTCGGGCTTTGCGGCCAGGCGCCCTCCAACAACCCCGCATTCGCAAAACTGCTGGTGCAGGCCGGCATCGACACCATCTCGGTGACACCGGACAGTTTCGTGGCGGTCAAGGAGAATGTCGCCGAGGCGGAGAAGGCAGGAAAATAAACCCCTGAGACACCTTCGAAGCGGTATTGAATCCGCCCTGCTCCCTGTGTGATGGTCTGCGCATGTCCGACATCCTAACCATCACTCTCAATCCGGCCCTTGATATATCGACCGCGGTCGGAACGGTGACACCTGGGCCGAAACTCAGGTGTGAAGAGCCGCGTTACGACCCCGGTGGCGGCGGGGTCAACGTCTCGCGTGCCATCAAGCGGCTGGGCGGCCAGTCGAAAGCCTTCGTGGCGCTCGGCGGCGAAAACGGTGCGGCGTTCAAGGCATTGCTTGATGCCGAAGACATTGCTGTCGAGCATTTTGAGGTGTCGGGAAACACCCGCCAGTCTTTCGCCGTTCTTGAAAGCACGACCGGACGTCAGTACCGATTTCAATTGCCCTGCCCGCCCTGGTCGTCGGACCAGACCGACAGCGCGCTTGCGAGATTGGAGCCGCTGTTAAGTGGTGGCAGCATCGTTGTTCTGTCGGGCAGCATGCCGACGGAAGTGCCTGCGGCGATCGTTGAAACCATCAACAAGATGGCGGTTGAGAGCGGTGCCGAGCTCATTCTCGACACATCCGGGCAAGCTCTTACAGCGGCTGCGGCCAACCGCGGCCCCGCTTTCGCACTTTTGCGGATGGATGGTGCCGAAGCCGCAGAGGTTTCGGGCAGGACATTTTCCTCACCTGCTCAACTGGCAGATTACGGCATGGAGCTGATCCGCGCCGGCGCGGCCCACAGGCTGGTGATGTCGATGGGGGCTTCGGGCACCGTTGGCGTGTCGGCCACCGAGCGGTTCTTCTGCAGCCCGCCAAGGCTTGAAACACTCAGCGCGGTCGGCGCCGGCGACAGCATGGTCGCGGCCATCGCGCTTGAACTGTCGCGCGGCGGCAGCTTGCGCGATGCGGTTCGTCACGGCGTAGCCGCTGCCGGATCAGCCGTGCTGACGCCAGCCACCGAACTCTGCTCCAAGGCCATGGCAGACGAGATCCTGGAGAAGGTGGTGACGAAGGAGATCTGAGCGCTCGTCCACCGCCTGACCGTGCAGAGGTCGCATCACCGCTGCAACAGTCGTCCACTCAGTCTGAACTCTCGGTGATCACCCCGGCATCAAGCAGCTCCCCAGCCTCCGGGTACCACATGCTTCCCGGCGCCGCTGAATGCATGCGCGAGACGAAATCCCGGCTGACGCCGGCCTCGAGAAACAGCTTCTGGTCCTTCTTCTCCTCGGCTCTCGGATCAGCGCCGAGAACATGGTAAGAAGCCAAGATCCTGTATTGATGAAAACCAAGTTTGGCACCGGGCCTAAGCTGCCGCTTGCGCCCGCCGATAAATGCGGTGGTGCAGGCGGATGAGCATTCATCCGTCACCGTGGTTGTCAGGCCATTCTCCCGAAACAGACGCGACAGACCGCGCGCCTCATAGATGTTCCCGCCCTCGCTCGACAGGGCGATCTCGTAAATTTCACTGTCTTGCGCAAGCAAGGCCGCAAGCCGCCGGGTGATCCCAAGTTCCAGCGTACCCTTGATCGACAACACCCCGTCCGGCTGGGCTGCAATCATATATTTTGCGGCGCGCTCGGCCTCCATGGTCGAAGCAAAATTCTTGTAGTCCGGCGCCTCGATCGTCATCTGCCAGGCTTGCAGCGAATAGCTGGCGGTAAACCAGAAGGCGATCAGCAGGCCGAGTTGTCCGCCCCAGTGAAGCGCGATCCCGCCATGATCGACAATATGCGCTTCCCCCGCGCGGATCACGCCCACCGCCTGCCAGACAAAGACAATGCCGTGCAGGAAGAAGGCAGCAATCAGCACCGCCGGCGCCCAGTCATGATAATCCTGGTACTGGGCAGGTTTCGCAATTTCCTGCAACACGAAGATTGCCGCACGGACGCCAACGAGATTAACGAGGAAGGACCATGCCAGCCCTTGTTGGCCCCGCCAATGGGCGACGATATAGCATTGAACGGCACCTGATGTCATGCCGCCAGGATATCACACCCTGGCGCGCTTCACCCAATCGGCTGCGGCACAGGTGCGTCGTCAGAACTTCAGTTTCGACGTGTAATCCGAGATCACCCCGGCGCTTCGCTTGAGCGCCGCCCGCTCGTCTGCGTCCAGGTCCGGCATCAAGGTTGCCACGATCCCCTCGCGGCCAATGATGCGTGGCAGCGACAGGGCGATGTCGCGCACGCCCTCGATCTCGTCGGTGACCTGGGAGACGCTGAGCACAGTGCGCTCATCATCGGTGATGGAACTCACAATCCGGGCAAGCCCGGCGCCGATGCCGTACCAGGTCGCTCCCTTGCCCTCGATGATGGTATAGGCGGCCCCGCGCACCTGCTCCGCAATTGAGGAACGGGCGGCTTCATCGAGCGGGCGGCCGATCTGCTTGGCAAATGACACGATCGGGACACTGCCGGCCATCGCGCTCGACCAGACACAGACTTCGCTGTCGCCATGCTCGCCCAGCACATAGGCATGCACGGAATTCGGCGCGATGCCGAGATGGTCGCCGAGCAGGCTTCTCAGCCGCGCTGTATCAAGGATGGTGCCGGAGCCGATCACCCGTTCGGGCGGCAGACCGGCAATGCGTTGTGCGGCGAATGTCATCACATCAAGCGGATTGGTGGCAATCAGCAGGATAGCGTCGGGAGCAGCCTGCATGACACCGCCGATAACCGCCTTGAACACCTCGACATTGCGCTCGAGCAGCGCCAATCGGCTCTCGCCCGGCTTCTGGCTGACACCGGCGGCGATGATGACCACCGCAGCCCCGTCCAGATCGGCATATTCACCGGCCCGAACGGCCACGGTGGTGGCAAACGGCGTGGCGTGGGCAATATCCTGCGCCTGGGCGCGGGCCAGGGCACTATTGTGATCCACCAGCACGATCTGCGTGCCGACCCCCATCAGCGCCATGGCATAGGCGCTCGCGCTGCCCACCATTCCGGTCCCGACGATTCCGATTTTCATCTGGCTTCTGCTCCGAAGATTGATCCGCGCTGTTTCACGCGCCTGATAATCTACTAGCAGACCTGCCGGCCCGGCAATGTGACAAAGGTCAAATCAGCTCAAGCGTCCGCTGCTTCCAGAGGGAGCAGCCGACCGCCCCCTGCCCGGCGCAGCCAGCGGAACAACACTGGCTGCCGGAAGCAGCGGACCGGTTCCTGCAAACTGGGGCCGCGTCGGCAACGCGGAGCCCCGGTGTCAGGACGAGCGGGCGTCTTCTGTGGCGTCGATCGCCTTGCGCAGGTAGCTGTCGCGATCATAAACATCGGCAAAATACTCGACATTGCCGCTGTCATCCGGCCACGCCGTGAAATAGGCCACATGCACAGGAATTTTCGAGGACAGCTCGACCCGCTTGTTCTGGCCTCCGGCAATATGGCCGCCGATATCGTCGACAGAGGTGCCCAGAACCTTTGCGGCCATGGCACGGGGATCCTGCAGGCGGATGCAGCCGTGGCTGTAGGCACGGGTGTCGCGCTCAAACAGCGATTTCGAGGGCGTGTCGTGCATGTAGATGGCGTGGCTGTTGGGGAACAGGATCTTCAGTTCGCCCAGCGCGTTGCGGCTGCTCGGCGGCTGGCGCACGCCGATATTGCTGCTGCGACCGACCGTCGACCAATTGATGTTGCTCGACGACACCCGCTTGCCGCCCGCAGTCACCTCGTAGCCGAGACGATCGAGATAGGACGGATCGGACCTGAGCTTCGGCACCATCTCGTTGAAGATGATCGACTGCGGCACACCCCAATAGGGATTGAATTCGACCAGTTCGATCTCGTCATCGAAAAAGTTGGTCTGGTTTGAGCGTTTGCCGACCACGACCCGCATCGACAGATCGGATTTGCCTTCGTTGAAATAGGTCGCCGTGTAGGCAGGCTGGTTGATGAACACCCGCCGCGCGGCCAGAACACCCGGCAGCCAGCGCGCCCGCTCCATGGCAAGCCGCACCTTTTCGATCTTGTCTTCGTTGGTGATGCCGACCAGCGCACGGCGCGTGGCCGGACCGACGACACCGTCGGGCTTGAGCCCGGCTTCCTTCTGGAACGCCTTCACCAGGCCCACCAGCTCCTGGTCATATTCAGGCTTGCCGGCATAGCTGGCAAACAGCAGCGCGTTGTCGGTCTTCAGCGCATCGCTGCCCTTCATTTCGATCGCCGCCATCACGTTGGCGAGCTCGGGATTGGACTGGCCCGGCTTCAGCAGAACATTCGGGGCGATCTCGATACGTTGGACATCGTCAAGGTCGTGCAGGCGCTTGAGCTCGGCGATCAAGGCTTCGAAATGCGCGCCCTGCGGGTTTTGCGCCAGCAGCGCCGCTGCAGGATCGTCAGCCTTGGAAAGGGCTTCGAGCTGCTTGACCAGATCCGGGCTCTTGCGCTTGAAATCGTGATAGCCGGAGATCCGGTTGGGATCGACGCGGCCGCGCGTGGCATCGAGAATGTAGCTTGCAACGGCCACCGACAGCTTCATTTCGAACGCCATCAGCTCCTTCTGCCGTTCGGTGCCTTGCGTGACATCGAAGGCATCGGCGGGCACATCCACCTTGTAATCGGCCGCTGACAATCCGACGGATTCTGCGGATTCGAGAACCTCGATCACCGCGCGGGCACGATCAGTGATCGCCGTGCCTGCGACCCAGACATAGTCCGGATGCACGGAATAGTGTTCAACGACCGCCTCGGCCACCTCCGGCAGCGCCCGGACCGACAGATCAGCCAGCGCCGGCCGGCCTTCGGCAAAGGGATCAATCCCCAGCGGTGCCAGCCCCATGTCCTCGATCCCGCCGGTGACGACGGGATCTGCGATCTCGTTGAAGGCAACCTGAACCAGGGTGTCGGGCTTGTAGCGGCGGTAGCTCGGCCCGCTGATGCGAACCTGCTTGACCGGCTTCTTCGGAGCCGCGGCTTCCTGCCTCGCACGTTCCCGGGCAACGTTCTCACGCTTGCGCTGAGCCGGGCTCTTGAACAAGGCATCAAGCAGGCCTTGCGCCTGGACAGGAGGTGTCGGCGCAACAACGCCAGTAAATGTCACCGCGATGGCGATCAACGCCACACCTGCACGTATCTTGATACTCATGCCCAGCCCAGATTGTTGTGCGCAAGCCTGACGGCTCCACGCGTTCAGAGGAAATTGCCGATTTGCGCAAAGCTTACCAAAGGATGGTTGCCAAGGAAAGAATGCGAGCCAATTTCAATGACCTGAATTGTCACCCTTTCGTGAGCGCCGGAACCCTCCGGCCGTGATACCGTGACAGCGATTGCAAGGCTTCTCAACGGGGATCAGGCCTGCCGGGACGAGGCCGGGGTCATCTCGTACCAGCCCTTTGAGCGGTTGACGACCCAGACCAGCGACAGCATCACCGGCACCTCGATCAGCACGCCCACCACCGTGGCGAGCGCAGCACCCGAGTTGAAACCGAACAGGCTGACGGCGACAGCGACGGCCAGTTCAAAGAAATTGCTCGCCCCGATCAGCGCCGACGGGCCCGCGATCACATGGGTCTCGCCGACCACCCGGTTGGCCACATAACCAATGCCGAAAATCAGATAGGTCTGAATAATGATCGGCACCGACAGCAGCACGATGATCATCGGCTGGGCCAGAATGGCCTGCCCCTGGAAGGCAAACAGCACCACAAGCGTCGCCAGCAACGCGAGGATCGACAAGGGCTGCAGCTTTGACAGCAGCGCTTGAAGCCTTGCCTCGCCCCCCGTGGCCAGCATGCGGCTGCGCAGGACCTGGGCAATGATCACCGGCACCACGATATAGAGGGTCACCGACAACAGCAGCGTCTGCCAGGGCACGGTGATCGCTGAAATCCCCAGGAGCACGGCGACAATCGGGGCGAAGGCAATCACCATCACCATGTCATTCAGGGTCACCTGGCTCAGGGTGAACAGCGGATCGCCCTTGGTCAGGTTGCTCCAGACAAACACCATCGCGGTGCACGGTGCAGCGCCGAGCAGGATCAATCCGGCGATGTAGCTGTTAACCTGTTCCGCAGGCAGCAACGGCAGGAACAGCCAGCCGATGAAGAACCAGGCCATCACCGCCATGGTAAACGGCTTGATCGCCCAGTTGACGATCAAAGTTACTGAAATGCCGCGCCAGTGCCGGCTCACCTGCCCCAGCGATGCAAAGTCGATCTTGACCAGCATGGGAATGATCATCAGCCAGATCAGTACCGCGACGGGCAGATTGACATTGGCGATTTCAGCCGACCCGATCATCTGGAAAAAGGCCGGGAACACATAACCAAGCGCAATTCCGGCAATGATGCACAAGGCGACCCAGAGTGTCAGATACCGCTCGAAAGTCGACATGTCCTGCTCCTGTTGATAAGTCCGGCTGCGTGGCTTCGTCGTCCGAGCCATGCCAAACACTTGTTGACGAAAACCGTCAATCATTCAAATCCATAAATCATGATATCTTGAATTATACAAGGTTCATTCCCGGCGACATTCATGCAATTGCATTTGACCGGCCTTCATCCTAAGACCGTGCCCACAATTCCGCGACAAATGAGTGACTGGAAAGGCATCCCGTGGCGAACGATCTCTTCCCCCTAGGCCCCGACACGACCACCTGGAAAAAACTGACCGACAAACACGTCAGTGTCGAGGAGTTCAAAGGCCAGGAAATCCTCACGGTCGATACCGACGGGTTGCGGATGCTTTCGGAAGCCGCCTTTGGCGATATCAATCACCTACTGCGGCCAGCACACCTGAAGCAACTGGCAAAGATCCTCGACGATCCGGAAGCCACCGAAAACGACCGTTTTGTCGCCTTCGACCTGCTCAAGAACGCCAATATTGCCGCCGGCGGCGTATTGCCGATGTGCCAGGACACCGGCACCGCCATCATCATGGCCAAGAAAGGCCGCAGGGTCTGGACCGAGGGCGGCGATTACGAAGCCCTGGCCGGCGGCGTGATGGACGCTTACGAGCGCCGCAACCTGCGCTATTCGCAGCTCGCACCGCTGTCGATGTTCGAGGAAAAGAACACCAAGACCAACCTGCCGGCGCAGATCGACATCTACGAAGAGGGCGAGGACAGCTACGACTTCCTGTTCGTCGCCAAGGGTGGCGGCTCGGCCAACAAGACCTTTCTGTTTCAGGGCACCCCTTCACTGCTGACCCATGACCGGATGATCGAGTTCCTGCGTGAAAAGATCCTGACGCTCGGCACGGCTGCCTGTCCGCCCTATCACCTGGCCATCGTCATCGGCGGCACATCGGCAGAGATGAACTTGAAGACGGTCAAGCTGGCCTCGACCAAGTATCTTGACGAGCTGCCGACCGAAGGATCGGACTCGGGCCACGCCTTCCGCGATCTGGAGATGGAGGCCGAGGTCCACAAGCTCACCCAGCAGATGGGCGTTGGCGCCCAGTTCGGCGGCAAGTATTTCTGTCATGACGTGCGGGTGATCCGCCTGCCCCGTCACGGCGCCTCGCTGCCGATCGGGCTCGGCGTCTCCTGCTCGGCTGACCGCCAGGCCAAGGGCAAGATCACCAAGGAAGGCATATTCCTCGAGCAGCTGGAAACCGACCCGTCGAAGTACCTGCCGGAAATCGACGAGGAAAAGCTCTCCCAACACGTGGTCAAGATCGATCTCAATCGGCCGATGAGCGAAATTCTGGCAGAATTGTCGAAACATCCCATCAAGACGCAGCTGTCGCTGACCGGCTCGATCATCGTCGCGCGCGATCTGGCGCATTCGAAGATCAGGGCGCGGCTCGAAGCGGGCGAGCCAATGCCCGACTATCTCAAGAACCACCCGGTCTATTACGCCGGGCCGGCCAAGACGCCGGAAGGTTTCGCCTCAGGCTCGTTCGGCCCGACGACAGCAGGCCGGATGGACTCCTATGTGGACCAGTTCCAGTCCTTTGGAGGATCCATGGTGATGCTCGCCAAGGGTAATCGTTCCCGCTCGGTACGTGACGCATGCGCAGCCCATGGAGGTTTCTACTTGGGTTCCATCGGCGGCCCGGCCGCCAGACTGGCTCAGGACTGCATCAAGAAAGTCGAGGTTGTCGAGTATGCTGAATTGGGCATGGAAGCAATCTGGCGCATTGAGGTCGAGAACTTCCCCGCCTTCATCGTGATCGATGACAAGGGCAATGATTTCTTCAAGGAACTGAACCTCGGATAGAAAATTACAATAAGTTCGAAAATCTAGACGTCAGCATTGCAACAACAGGGTAACGGACGGCTGCGCTATTAACATTTCCCCAAGATTTAACCCGTAAGAATAACGGTATTAGAGCTATGACAGCGACTGTGGGGACGAAAAATGACGGTAGCACCTTCCAACAAGGTCCAATCCATGGACACAGCTACCCTGGTGCTGGCCACCATGCGCCGTCGTGGGATTTCGGGCCTGCCCCGGAACTATGAGCTTGTCTATGAGGCGCTGAATTCTTCCAATCCGACGCTGACCAAACAGTTTGATGCACTCGGCCGCAACCCCGCCCAGGCCGATCTGGATGCCCTGGGCAAGAAGGTTTTCCCGCACCACCACCGCACCGGTGTTGTGGAAGGGGCTCATGACAAGATTTCCGGCGAGCTCGACGGCATGCTGCGCCTGCTCAAGCAGGAGCAATCGTCGATGGAGAGTTATTCCAAACTGCTCGGCGAAGCCTACAACCGCATTTCGACCAAGAGCATGGCCAGCGCCGAAATTCTCAGCAATGTCATTGGCGTTCTCTCCAATGCCACCGGCGACAACATGGAAAAAGGCAAGGTCGTGGTCGAGCATATGGTCGAACGCGCCCGCGAGATGGAGCAGGTCAAGCTCGAACTCGACGAGTACAAGCGCATCGCCAACACCGATCCACTGACCCGGCTGGCCAACCGCCGCGCCTTCGATGATGTGCTGGCCAATATCTACAATGAGCAGCGCAACGCCATGTATTATGCCCTGATCGTGGCGGATATCGATCATTTCAAGAAATTCAACGACACGTACGGACACCCGGTCGGCGACAGGGTTCTTGGTGTTGTCGCTGCGGTGATGAAAAGCACCCTTCGCAAGGACGTGTTCATTGCCCGCACGGGCGGCGAGGAATTCGCGGTAATCCTGCAGGGCACCAGCCTCGAGATCACCATGGAAATTGCCGAGCGGTTGCGCAACGCAGTCGAATCCACCCCGCTGAGAAACCAGAAGACAGGTGTCAATTACGGCCCCATCACCCTGTCTTTGGGCATCTGCATGGCCAGTGACGCCGACAGCGCTGAAGAACTCTACAACAAAGCCGACGTGGCGCTCTATACAGCCAAGCACAGTGGCCGCAACAGATCTCAGCTCTACAAGCCGGAACTGAACCAGGAATTCGAAAAGAACTGGGCCATCTACAAGACTTGACCCATGTTGCTGCACCGCTTGCCAACTGAACGTTTGTTTCGGGCTCGATCAGGACCAAAACCGCATATGGTACGCCGTCAAACTGGACAGCCCTGTGCGAAGCAGTTACCGATTGTGATCTGGGGTGAAGGCGGAATGCCGAGACCTCGATGAACCACCGCACCGCCAATCTTTAACGCCAGCCCCGGATCGTGATATGAAACGCCTGATTTCCTCCGCTTTTCTGGCCCTCTGCCTGATGATGCCTGCCGCCGTGCAGGCCCAGCCGGCCGGCCAGTCTTCCGCAGAGTCCAAGACTCTGCTGCAAATTCTGTTTCCGCCCTCGAAGAACTACAACAAGTACCGCCGTTCCGATAAGTCGCCGATCAAGCGCAAGGTGGTGTCTTTCAAGGAAAATCATCCGAAGGGCACGATCGTCATCGATACGTCTGATCGCCGACTTTACCACGTGATGGGCAAGGGAAAGGCCATGGCCTACGGCATCGGTGTCGGCCGCGAAGGCTTCACCTGGCAGGGCAAGAACCGTATCACCCGCAAGGCTGAATGGCCGGGCTGGACGCCGCCAAAGGTGATGCGTGACCGGGTCAGGCGCCAGGAAGGCCGCGTGCTTCCGGCTTACATGCCGGGCGGCCCCGACAACCCGCTGGGTGCGCGCGCGATGTATATCGGCTCCACCATCTACCGCATTCACGGCACCAATCAGCCCTGGACCATCGGCAAGGCAATGTCCTCGGGCTGCATCCGCATGGCCAATGACGACGTCGAGCATCTTTATGAAAAGGTGGATGTTGGCACCAGGGTCATTGTCCGCAAATAAGTGACCAACGATTACCATCCAAACATGAAACCGGCCGCAATGGCCGGTTTTTTTGTCACCAAAGGCTGTTTTTTGCCCGCTCCGGCCATTCCCGGTCATAACTCTGACTGTCGAAATCCTGCTTGAGCTCGCGCATCAGACTGCCGGGCGTGGGAAGCCCTGCCGGATCGGACCAGGTGGAACTGTCCCAGATCTGCGCGCGCATCAGCGCCCTGGCACACTGAAAATAGATCTCGTTGATGGTGATGATGATGACGGTCCGCGGCGGCTTGCCTTCCGTGGCGAGGTTCGCCAGCAGATCCGCATCCACCGAAATTTCCGCCCGGCCGTTGATCCTCAGCGTGCTGTTGGATCCGGGGATCAGGAACAGCAGCGCAACCCGCCCGTCGCGCACGATATTGCGCAGCGAATCGATCCGGTTGTTGCCGCGCCTGTCGGCCAGCAACAATGTCCGGTCATCCTTGATGGCGACCACCTGCCCCGGATCACCACGCGGCGAACAATCCAGCCCCTCCGGCCCGCAGGTCGCCAGCGCCATCAGCGGCGAAGCTTCGATCAGCTTTCTATAGCCGGAGGTCAGACGGTCGCTGACCTTGATCCGTGAAGCTTCCCCGGTCTCTCCGTAGATCGCCTCAAGTTCCGCCACTGTCTGGATGAGTGTCACGCGAGCCTCCGGGGTCTCCTGCTTTGGCTGGCCGCAACACTATCGCCTTGCTGCCCGGATGGAAGTGGCAGATCGAGGATTTCGGCTTCCTTCGCCGCTTCGCCGAGAAATTCGACAACCGCACGTGTCACCGGTTCCGCGGACACGATGCGGCGGTGGCCGAAGCCATTGGCCTTGACCAGCCGGACATGCGATCCGGTGCGCGCAATTGCTTCGGCATTGGTATAGGCCACTTCCTTGTCATCCTCGGCATGGATCACCAGGGTGCGGATCTTGAGATCATGCATCATCCGGTCCACGCGGAATTCCGACAGCGGACGGCCCGCGAAGCGCAGCACCTGGCGTTCAAAGGCGTTTTGCGCTGCAGCGCCGAGCCCCATCAGCTTGCCGGCCCAGCGGAACACATCGTTCATGTCCGAGGGCGCCGCAATGGTGACGATACGGTCCGGCCGCCGCTGCGGCACATGCAGGATCGAGCCCGCGGCCGCTGCCATCACCGAGGGACCGCCAAAGGAATGGCCGACAAAGGCATCAAATGCCCCGTGCTGGCGCCAGGCCGCATCGATCGCCTCCACCGCCTTGCCCAGATGCAACGCCCGCCCGCTCGAGGCGCCGTGCCCCGGCAGATCGAGACAGACCACGGTGTGCCCTGCAGCCACCAGTGCATCGGCAAGCGTGACCATGTGATCGCTGCGCGAGCGGTAGCCGTGCACCACCAGAATTTTCTGTCCGGTCGCTGCCGCAGACGCCGGCCGGAACACATGGGTCGCGATCACGCTGCCGGGAATCACCAGCTGGACGGTTTCACTTTCGGCCATTCGCGCCTTGGCGCGTTCGAGCGCCTTGCGCTCCTTCTCGCTCTGCGGCTTGGTCGAGCGGGTGCGGGTGAACAGCCAGAACGCCAGTTCACCGGCCTTTTGCGGCGATTGCGCAGCAACCAGACGAAGCGCTGCACGGGTGACCTTTACAACAAGAGATGCCATAGTGGGCTTTCCAGATTGGTTCAACTATGAACAGAATTGTACAACCATGAACAAAAAGCAAGCCCTGCCCTGGGACAACCCGCGTTTTCACAACTGGATTGCCGTGGGGCGCGCCTGTCAGGTGATGGGCTTGGCGCTGGCGCGCGCGCTGGCGCCGCTCGACCTGAAGCCCCCGCACCTTGATATTCTGGTCAACCTTTACCGCACGCCGGGCATCTCGCAGCAGGATCTGGCCGACAAGCTTCTGGTCGGGCGCTCGAACCTCTCCATGCTTCTGCCGCAGCTGGAAAAACGCGGCCTTCTGGTCAGAAGCAATGATCCCCAGGACCGCCGCATCCTGCGCCTCGAGTTGACGCCGGAGGGAACCAGACTCACCGAGGAAGCCATCGTCATTCAGTCTCAGATCATCGACCGCGCCATGAAAACTGCGGACACTGACGAATGCAATCTGGTTGGCGAAGTCATGACCCGCATCATCCGCGAACTGACAACGAGTGATACCGAAAAACAGCAGGACGCCGGCAAGTCTCTTCAAAAAAACGCTTGAACCGCGCGGTCAGAAAATTCTCGACATGCCCTTGTCTGCGAGCTCTGCGATATATTCGGCCCAGCGCTCCTCTTTGGCTTCACCCAGTTCGGACAGGAATGCCCAGGTGAAGATGCCGGTGTCATGGCTGTCGTCAAACACCAGTCTGACTGCATAATTGCCGACCGGCAGAACCTTGGAAATGGTCACTTCCGACTTGCCGCCCACGGTCACCCTTTGCCCCGGCGCGTGTCCCTGCACTTCCGCCGACGGCGAACGAACCCGCAGCAATTCGGCTTCGATCTCGTAGGACCGGCCGTCGTTGAACCGGACCGTCAGCATCCTGCGATCGGGAGATACCCGCAATTCCTTCGGCCATGCAGTTTCATGGTTGCTCATAGGTCCGGTCCTCGCATAAACGCTTCGTCACGCTGATCTAGAACCGATCCGGCAGCTTCACAAGCCAAACCGGACATACTTCATCCCGGTCGTCTTGACGCGGGCCCTTGACGCGGCACCCGGCGATGACGACATTGCAATTTAGAGAATGAAGGATCATCCGCCATGGAAGCCACCGCTGCCCCGATCATGATTGACCCGTTTGGACGGTCGGTGGACTATCTGCGTGTTTCGGTCACCGACCGATGCGATTTCCGCTGCACCTATTGCATGGCGGAAAACATGACATTTCTGCCCAAGAAGGACCTTCTGACGCTGGAGGAACTGGATCGGGTGTGCACGGTCTTTGTCGAAAAGGGCGTGCGCAAGATCCGCCTCACCGGCGGCGAGCCGCTGGTGCGCAAGAACATCATGCAGTTCGTCCGCCAGATCGGACGCCACATCGATGCCGGCCGCATGGATGAGCTGACGCTGACCACCAATGGATCGCAACTCGCAAGGTTTTCGTCCGAACTCTACGATTGCGGCGTTCGCCGCATCAATGTCTCCATCGACACGCTTGACCCGGACAAGTTCCGCAAGATCACCCGCTGGGGCGAATTGAGCAAGGTGCTCGAAGGTATCCGTGCAGCCCAGGCCGCAGGCTTGAAGATCAAGCTCAACGCCGTGGCGCTCAAGGGTTTCAACGACACTGAAATTCCCGAGATGCTCAGATGGGCTCACGGCCAGGGCATGGACATGACGGTGATCGAAACCATGCCGATGGGGGAGATCGACGAGGACCGCACCGATCAGTACATGCCGCTGTCGCTGCTCAGAAGCAATCTCGCGCGCCAGTTCACGCTCGAAGACATCCCCTACCAGACCGGCGGCCCGGCCCGTTATGTCCGCGTGGCGGAGACCGGCGGCAAGCTCGGCTTCATCACCCCGATGACCCACAATTTCTGCGAAAGCTGCAACCGTGTCCGGCTGACCTGCACCGGCACGCTCTACATGTGCCTCGGTCAGAACGACGCGGCCGACTTGCGCGTGCCGCTCAGAGCGTCGGAAGGCAACGAGCTGTTGTCCGCGGCCATTGACGAAGCCATCACCCGCAAACCCAAGGGCCACGACTTCATTATCGACCGCACCACCAAGCAGCCCGCGGTCTCCCGCCACATGAGCGTGACCGGCGGCTGATCTTCCTGCAATGACCGGGCCTCTCGGCCCGGGCGCGGCCCGCGACTGATCAATTTCCGTGATGGACCGGCAGTCTCGCGTGACTGTGTCCCCCCTTGCAACGATGTTAGGGTGAAGCTCAAGCCAGCGATTCCACGCTGCCAATTTCCGGATGTATCATGGCATTTTCCAGCAACATGCGCGGCGCGTTGTTCATGTCCCTGTCAATGGCGGGCTTCACCTTCAACGATTCGATCGTCAAGCTGCTGACCGGTGACATCTCCGTTGCCCAGGTGATGTTTCTGCGTGGAGTGGTCGCCACCCTTCTGATCTTTCTCCTGGCCAGACACCGCAAGGCCTTGCGCCCGCTGTCGGTCCTGCGTGATCGCTGGATCGCTCTGAGGGTTGTGGGAGAAACCGGAGGCACACTGACATTTCTGGTTGGTCTTTCCCACATCCCGCTCGCCAATGCATCGGCCATTCTTCAGGCTCTGCCATTGGCGGTGACCATGGGAGCGGCGATCTTTCTGGCCGAGCCGGTGGGCTGGCGCCGCTGGGGCGCCATTCTGGCCGGTTTTGCCGGTGTCCTGATCATCGTTCGACCGGGCCTTGAGGGCTTTTCGCCCTTCTCGCTGATGATTGTCGGCACCGTCATCTTCGCCGCAACGCGCGACATCGCCACCCGCAAGGTCAACGCGGCCATTCCGTCCCTGTATCTTTCGACAGTCACCGCAGCGGCCGTCGCCATAGCCGGGCTGTTGCTGATTCCGCCGATGGGCGGCTGGAAACCGGTCTCCGCATCCGATCTGGCCTTGATCAGCCTGGCGGCCTGCCTGCTGCTGGTTGGCTACCAGTTCATCATCATGTCGATGCGCGAGGGCGAAATCTCCTTCATCGCCCCCTTCCGCTACACAGGCTTTCTCTGGGCCCTGTTGCTGGGGATGGCGGTGTTTGGAGAATACCCAGACATCTACATGGTTACCGGCGGACTTGTCGTGATCGGCTCGGGCCTCTACACGCTTTACCGCGAACGGATCAAGAGCACAGCCAAGCCGGCAACCCGTGCCCCGGCGCGTCACTCACCATGAGCAAAGCACAGGCTTGTTCGAATCAGTTTTCCGGGTCGCGCCACCGCCGGGGGCGGAGTTGCCTGCCGGTAGACGAGAATCCTCGCCGGCTTCAACACAGGCGGGCGGCTCTGGCTTCATCCGGGCCGATGCTTCGCCCTCCAGCCCAAGGAGCAACTTGATATGCAAGCAGCTTCCCCACTTCACGTCACAGAACGGGCATCGGTCGACTTCGCTTTTGTCGGTCATACGGCGTCACCTACCCCAAACAATAGACCCGACCGAGAGTCGGTGAATTCTACCGCACTCAAGTTCTCAATCCAGAATCGCAAAGTAATTCCTATTGCATTGCCATGCAACTCCGGTGTCCGAATGCCCCATGACAGCAATGAGCAATCAACCGGATCCGCGGTTCAGTCGGATTTCGATTGCATCTCCACTCCTGAAGCCACAAAACACACCCGATGAACAAGACAGTCTTTCTCAATCGCACAACCCCGCCGCACATTGCCACGCTCGTGGTGATCGCAGGGCTGAGCGCGTTGAACATGAACCTCATTCTTCCCTCGCTTCCGGGCATCTCCACCTATTACCAGGCCGACTATGCCCTGGTTCAGCTGGCCGTATCGGGATACCTGGCCGTGACCGGTCTGCTGCAGCTGATCATCGGCCCGTTGTCGGACCGCTATGGCCGGCGCCCGGTGATGATCGTGAGCCTCTGCATCTTTCTCGTGGCCACGGCTCTTACGCCGTTTGCGCCCAGCATCGAGGCATTTCTGGCCATCCGCATGCTGCAGGCCGCAGTGGTCTCCGGCATGGTGCTGTCGCGGGCCGTGGTACGCGACATTGTCGGCCCCGAGCAGGCAGCCTCGATGATCGGCTATGTCACCATGGGCATGACACTGGCGCCGATGATAGGGCCGGCCCTGGGCGGCGTCATGGAGGAACTGTTCGGCTGGCAGTCGGTGTTTGCGCTGCTGTTTGTTTTCGGCCTGGGAGCTTTCGTTCTGTTGCTCACCGATCTGGGAGAAACCAACCATAACCGCTCGTCCAGCATGCTGGCGCAATTCGGCGCCTATCCGGAACTGCTTCGTTCACGCCGGTTCTGGGGCTATTCGCTGACAGCCACCTTTGCATCGGGATCGTTCTTTTCGTTCCTGGGCGGCGGCCCGTTCGTGGCCACCAGGATCCTCGACATGGAGCCGTCCGAACTGGGGTTCTATTTCGTGTTCATCGCGCTTGGATACATGACCGGGAATTTCATATCCGGCCGCTTTGCCAGCCGCATCGGCATCAACCGCATGATGGTGACGGGCTGCATCATTGCCACGTTCGGCATGACCGTGACACTGGTGCTGTTTCTCGCCGGACAGTGGCACCCGTTGTCGTTTTTCGGCCCGATCTTCTTCCTCGGGCTTGGAAACGGGGTCACGCTGCCCAGCGCCAATGCCGGTATTGTCAGTGTCCGCCCGCATCTGGCCGGGTCGGCCTCGGGCCTCGGCGGCGCAATGATGATCGGCGGCGGCGCGGCCCTGTCCGCCCTGGCCGGTGCAATCATGTCGCCCGAAACAGGCCCCTACCCGCTGATCACCGTCATGCTGATCTCCTGTATCCTTTCCATTTTCGCAACGCTTTACGTCATCCGGGTCGAGAGCAGCCTCGCCGCCGATGCAAGGATTGACGGGGCCTGACCCCGACACGGTGCACCGCCGGCATCGTCACGGCCGGCGGTACCGTCGCCCTTGCTGAATATCTTACCTGAACTGGCTTTGGGTAAGCTTGCATTTCCTGTTGCAATCGCCCGCAAAACAGTGGGAATATCCGTCCCAGCGCGGTGAACACCACCTGCGATCATGGGAATGCGGCGGTCAACAAGCCGCAATCCTGCCAACAGAGAGGACACCTATGTTTATTTCCAAACGCATCACGCTGGCAGTCTCCGCTGCAGCCCTCATCCTGTCGATGGGCGCAGCGGCCCAGGCAGCCAGCCATGGCGGCATCAAGAAGGTCGTCATCGGCACCGAAGGCGCCTACCCTCCCTTCAACAATCTCGAATCCGATGGCAGCCTCGTCGGCTTCGACATCGACATCGCCAAGGCGCTGTGTGAAGAGATGAAGGTCGAGTGCGAATTTGTCACCCAGGATTGGGACGGCATCATTCCGGCTCTTCTCGCTGGCAAGTTCGACGCCATCATCGCCTCGATGTCGATCACCGAGGAACGCAAGGAGAAGGTCGACTTCACCAACAAGTACTACAACACGCCGCCGGCCATCGCCGTGCCGAAGGACAGCCCGATCACCGAGGCGACCGACGCCGGTCTCGCCGGCAAGGTGATTGGTGCGCAGTCTTCGACCACCCACTCCAACTACGCCGAAGAGAAGCTGCCGTCGGCCGAGCTCAAGCTCTACCCGACTCCGGACGAGTACAAGCTCGACATCGATTCCGGCCGTGTCGACGCGGTGATCGACGATGTCATCGTGCTCTCCGAATGGCTCAAGTCCGATGCCGGCACCTGCTGCAAGCTGCTTGGCACGCTGACGCCTGATCCGGTGATCAACGGCGAAGGCGCCGGCATTGCCATCCGCAAGGGCGAAACCGAGCTGCGTGACATGTTTAACACGGCCATCGCCGCAATCCGTGCAAGCGGCACCTACAAGGAAATCAACGACAAGTATTTTGACGTTGATGTCTATGGCGACTAAGCCGGATAGTCACCGGTAACCACCGCAAACGGGCGGCGGGCGAGGCTTTCGTCCGCCGCCGCACACCAAGACCGCACCAATGCGGCAAGGCTCAGGGGACAGCATGGAACCGACGGCAACGCTGGGAGGCCAGCTATATGCGTTCGTATCGCTGTTCGATCCGTTCTGTGGTCCTGTCGGGGTGCTCAACCTGTTGCCGGAAGGCTCGCTGCTGTCCTGCGGCGACACCGGCTGGGGTGACGAGGTCGCGCGCGGCTTCTTCGTCACAATCACCCTGGCGCTCTGCACGCTTCCCATCGGCCTGATCATCGGCCTGTTTCTCGCACTCGCCAAGCAGACCGACATCCGCTCGCTTCGCGCTGCGGCCGACATCTACACCACCATCTTTCGCGGCCTGCCGGAACTTCTGACCATCTTCATGATCTATTTCGGCCTGCAGATCGCGGTCCGTGAAGTGGCGATCGCGCTCGGCTTCGAGCGCGGCTTCGACATCAATTCCTTCATTGCCGGCACCATTGCGCTGTCGCTGGTGTTCTCCGCCTACGCCTCGGAAGTGCTCTCCTCCGCCTTCAAGGCGATCCCCAAGGGCCAGTACGAGGCGGGCCATGCGCTCGGCCTGCGCCCGGGCAAGACAATGCGGCTGATCATCCTGCCGCAGCTTGTCCGCATCGCCCTGCCCGGCCTGGGCAACCTCTGGATGATCCTGATCAAGGATACCGCGCTGATCTCGGTGATCGGGCTTGGCGACACGCTGCGCCAGACCGGCATTGCCGCCAAGGTCACCAAGGAAGCCTTCTTCTTCTACGGCACCGCCTGCCTGCTGTTTCTCGCCTTGGCGATGGCCTCCTCGGTCGTGTTTTCGAAGATCGAGACCCGGGTACGACGTTCGGGGGTGAGCCGATGAGCATCGCCCACGACCTGATTCCGCCGCAACCGCCACCGCCGGTCAAAGCCTTCCGCTGGAGCGGCCTGCGCATTCTCGGCGCCATCCTGCTTGGCCTGTGGATCGTGGCGGGCATTGCCCTGGTGCTCTGGCTGGTGGACGCCTGGGACATCGACAAGGTCACCACCTACGGGCCGAAATTCCTCTCCGGGCTGGGCGTCACGCTGACCCTGGTGGCCATATCGGTGTCGCTCGGCGCGCTGCTGTCGGTCCCCATCGCCTTCGGGCGGATGTCGTCCAACCGCTTTCTCTCTTCGATCGCCTACGGCTATGTCTACTTCTTCCGCGGCACGCCGCTGATCGCGCAACTGTTCCTGATCTATTACGGCTTCGGCAGCTTCCGCCACGAACTTGAGGCCGTCGGCCTCTGGGTATTCTTCCGCGATGCCTGGAACTGTGCCCTGTTCGCGTTCACATTGAACACCGCCGCCTACCAGGCGGAGATCCTGCGCGGCGCCATCGAGAGCGTCACCCGCGGCCAGCACGAGGGCGCCGCAGCCCTCGGACTGACCCGGTTCCAGACCTTCCACCGCATCATCCTGCCCCAGGCGATGATCGTGGCGCTCAGACCTTACGGCAACGAGATCATCCTGATGATCAAGGGCTCGGCGATTGTCGCCATTGTCACCGTGTTCGACCTGATGGGCGAAACCCGGCGCGCCTATTCCCGCACCTTCGATTTCCAGACCTATATCTGGGCCGCGGTGTTCTATCTCGTCATCGTCGAGGCCTTGCGCAACATCTGGGAAAAGCTCGAACAGCGCCTCACCCGCCACCTCAAGAGGTAGCGCACCAATCGCTGCTTGCCGCGCCCGCGCCTTTGTATAAAAGGAGCGCGAAACCGAAATTGGAGCCTTCCATGGCCAGAACCGACGACGATGCCTTGGCGGAAGCCTACAACCGCGCGCTGTCGCTGGAAAAATCCGGCGATTTTGACCTGGCAGCAGCCGCTTACGCCGAAGTCTTGGCGCTCGATCCCGACGATCACGGCGGCGCAGCGGTGCGGCTTGCCTCAATGAAGCGTGGCGAGGTGCCCGCCCGTGCGCCAGAAGCCTATGTCACCACCTTGTTCGACCAGCATGCCGAAGTCTTCGACAAGGTGCTGGTCGAGGATCTCGGCTATCACGTGCCGCTGTTGCTCAGACAGCGGCTGATCGAGCTCGGCGAAACCAGCTTCGAGCGCATGCTCGATCTCGGCTGTGGCACGGGCCTGACCGGCGGCGCGCTGGAAGACATGGTCGATGACGCCACCGGCCTCGACCTGGCTGAAAACATGGTCGAGATCGCCCATGAGAAAGGCCTCTACGACACGCTTTATGTCGCCGACGCCGTTGACTATCTTCAGGACAATGAGGACGACCCGTTCGACCTCATCGCCGCCACCGACGTACTGCCCTATCTCGGCGCACTCGAGCCGCTGTTCGAGGCGGCGGCGAAAAACGCCCTGCCGAACGCGCTGTTCTGCTTCTCCAGCGAAACCCTGCCCGATGCCGATTTCGAGGGCCGTCCCTACACGGTCGGCCGTTTCCAGCGCTTCGCCCACACCGAGACCTATGTCCGCGATGCCCTCGACGCGGCAGGCTTCGACACACTCGAGGCCGGCGACATCATTGTCCGCCACGAACAGGGCCTGCCGATTGCCGGGCATCTGTTTATCGCAAGGAAGAGATAGATCCTGCTCCAGCCAGAGCTGATCGAGAGCCGCGACACCTTATCCGGCACCTGCACCGCAAATCCCCTCTGCGCTGGCGGTTAGATGCGCAAAATTCCGCTTGTCGGGAACCCCATGCAGGCATAGCATCTCGGCATGAAATCAGATGTTTCCCTCGGCGGCCGCGCCATCGGCTCGCCCTATGGCAAGACCCAGGGCTGGTGGCCGCCTCCCGGCCACTGAGTGTTGTGCTGACCGGACGGCTGCGACGCAGACCGCGCCGGTCATTTTTGCCCACATGAAACAATCTGGATCTCCCATGACTATAACAGACCTTTCGGTCCGTCCCGACACGCTTGTCGTGACCTGGACAGACGCCACCTCAACCCGTTACCCGACGATTTGGCTGCGCGACAATTGCCCGTCCGGCCTGCACCCGCAGACCCATGAACGCGTACTCGATCTTCTGGCGCTTGATGACGCGCCAGTGCTCACTGGCGCACAGATGGACCAAGACGTTGCCGTGCTGACCTACGCAGACGGACATGTCAGCCATATGCCGGTGTCCCTGCTGAATGCCCACCGTCCCGGACGGCCAGCTGAAGACCCCGGCGCGATTGCAGCACAGCCTTGGCGCGGCGATCTCGGCGCAGCCGGTATCTCGCGGCACAAGGCGGCCCAAATCGGGGTCGATGACGTGGCTCTGAACGCCTGGATGCGCGACACGGCCAGGCTTGGCCTCTCGATTGTCGAGCATCTGGAAGACCGGGTCGGCGCGGGCGTGGATGTGGCCGAACGGATCGGCTTCTTGCGGCAGACCAATTTCGGCACCACGTTCGAGGTGATCAACAAGCCCGACCCCAACAACCTGGCTTACACATCCGTGGCCCTGCCGCTGCACACCGACCTGCCCAACCAGGAAGTGCCGCCAGGTTACCAGTTCATGCATTGCCTCGCCAACGAGGCGACGGGCGGCGGCTCGATTTTCGCCGACGGCTTTGCCATGGCGGAAGACCTTCGCAGCGAGGATCCCGAAGCCTTCCGTCTGCTTTGCGGCGTGTCGATCCCGTTCCGCTTTCATGACGGGGAGGCAGACATCCGAGTGCACGAGCCGGTGATCACGCTGGATGCGAAAGGAGAGGTCATCGAGATCCGCTACAACGCCCATCTGGCGGCGATCTTCGACATGAGCCCCGACATCATGCCCGCCTATTATCGCGCCTACCGCGCCTACATGGCCAAGACGCGCGATCCGAAATACCGGCTGACACTGAAGCTGAAAGCCGGCGAAATGGTGGTGTTTGACAATCGCCGGGTGCTGCACGGACGCGACGCCTTCGACCCCTCCACCGGCTACCGGCACCTTCATGGCTGCTATGTCGACCGCGGCGAGTTTTCCTCCCGTCTGCGCCTGCTGGCCCGCAGCAATGACGCCGCAAACGCAGCCTGATCAGAAGTCTGGAAAGGCGCTCTGAGCGCCAAACACCAAGATGCGGGCGAAACCATCGCCCGCATCCTTTTCAAGGTTCGGCATCGACAACCAGGCGATGACCGGACCTGCTTACATCAGCTTGAACACTGACGGATCGGGGCCGTTGCGCAGGCCGATATCGAGGCCTTCGATGGCTTTCATCTCGTCATCGGTCACTGTGAAATCGAACACATCGAGGTTTTCCGCCTGCCGGCCCGGATTGACCGAGCGCGAAATCGCCGCGTGACCGAGTTGCAAATGCCAGCGCAACACCACCTGTGCCGGGCTCTTGCCGGTCCGCGCCGCGGCCGCCTTGATCGGATCTGCCTCGAACGACTTGCCATTGCCGAGCGGTGTCCAGGCCTGGGCGACGATCTTGTGGCTGTCGCAGAACGCCCGCAGCTCCGGCTGCTGCAGTTGCGGGTTGATCTCGATCTGGTTGAGCACAGGCGCCTCACCGGTCTCCTCGATAATCCTTGTCAGATGGTCGGCATTGAAGTTCGACACGCCGATCGAGCGCATCAGCCCCTCATCGCGCATCTCGATCAGCGCCTTCCAGGTCTCGACATAGAGGTCCAGGCCCGGGACCGGCCAGTGGATCAGCACCAGGTCGAGCTTGTCGACGCCGATGCTCTTGAGGCTGCGCTCGAGCGAGGCCCGGGCCTTGTCACGTCCCTGGTCACGGTTCCAGACCTTTGTGGTGACGAAGATCTCGTCGCGCGGCACGCCTGAGTTCCTCAGGCCCTCGCCAAGACCGGCTTCATTGCCATAGATGAAGGCGCCGTCGATCAGCCGGTAGCCGGTCTTGATGGCGCTTTCGACCGCTGCTGCAGTGTCGTCCTGCGGGATCTGCCAGATGCCGAATCCGAGCTGCGGGATTGAGTTTCCGTCATGAAAGGCAATGTTCTTTTGATCAGTCATTCTCGTTCCTTGATCTGAATGGAGGCAAGCTGCGATTGCAGCGCTCGCAGGTCTCACTTAATCGCTGAGCCCGAAGCTGCAACCCCGACCGGCCATTCTTTGCCGGCAGTTTGCGAGACCACCGCCTGCACCGATTTGCGCTGTCCTTGACATGCGTCAACGGAAATCGGGCCGATTTGCGGTCAAATGCCGGCAAGGCTTCACCATGCTGGGGTGCCGTGCCGGGGAGGATAAGCCGTGAGCTTTTTTCGCGCAATCATATCGGGAATTGTGAACCATCCGTATCAGGCATCGTTTCTGCTGATCGTGATCCTGTGGATCTTCGGGGTGCGGACCTACAACATTCTCACGCTCGAAAGAGGCTATGCAAGGATCGCAGGTCTGCTGGAATCGGTCGACGACCTGAAGAAGGGCACGACCGCCTCGAACCTTTACGAGGCCAAGTATTTCGCCGCGATGAGCGCCGAAGTCTACCGTCTCTCAGACAGTCCGAAGCCCAAGACCGCCGCGGCAGCCTGTGACCTGGCCGAGATTCTTGCCGACTGGACACGCCTGCCGGCATCCGCGACAGTACCGGACAGGCCGGATCACCGCGACGGCAACCAGGCGAGATGGGACGGCACATTGAGTTATGGCGTCTGGTACCGAAGGATCGATCCGGAGAAGATCCAGGTCGCGCTGGTCTTTCGCGGCACCCAGACCTGGGGCGACTGGTGGAGCAACGCACGCTGGATCACCAGCTATTTTGGCGCCGGCTGGGACCAGTATGATCTCGCCCGCAGCATCGCCATCCACGTTGCCGACAATCTGCTGGTCGACCATCCGGAGCTGCAGGGGCTGGACACGCCGGAATTCATCGCCGCCGGCCATTCCCTCGGCGGCGGTCTGGCCCAGCACGCAGGCTATGCCAGCTCGCGCATCGGCCGCGTCTACTCCTTCAACGGCACCAGCGTCACCGGATTTTACGACATTCCGGACCGGGACGTGAACAAGCAGGGCCTGCGGATCTACCGCATCAGCGAGCGCGGCGAGATCCTGGCTCTGCTGCGTGCCTTCATGAAGATCATCTACCCGGTGGTCGAAAAGAACCCCAAGATCATCGAGGCGACCTACAATTACGGCATCCGCGGGCTGGTGACCCAGCACAGCATCGAAGATCTTGCCTGCGCGCTGGCAAACGACTTCTAGCCGGATCAGCGCGCCGGGCTGAGCCTCCATACCCCTGCCGGATCCACCACATCGGCCGCCGGGATCTCGATCGAGTTCACATCGGCCCAGATCGGGGCGAAATCGCTGTAGTGGCCGGAAAACACGTTGCCCGACTGACCGGTGGTCTGGATGTAGGTGGCACCGTCAAGATCGGCCAGATCGAAGATGCCGCGATAGCTCGCCGCATTGGTGTTGGCATAGGGATCCTCGTCATCCTGGACCTGGGTGCGTCCACGATCCAGCGTGAACGGCCCGCCGCCGCTTTCGACTTCGACATTGAAGAAGCGCCTGAGCATCCCGACTTCGCCGAACGGCCGGTGCGCGCCCCTGGCATAATGCGCCTCACCCCAGCGCCATTGGCTGGCGTCGTCACCGTAGCGGGCCTTGAGCTCCGCAACAGCGGCATCGAACGCGTCGCCCACGATCTGCTCGCAGCTTTCCTCGGCGTCGGTAGATTTGATATCGCACCAGTCGCGCGCGGTTTCGCCGTCAAGCAACCGCTCCATCACCTTGCCGCGGATCTTGAACCAGTCCTTGAACAGGAAACCCAGATCATCCTCGAATGCCATGATCATGGTGTGGCGGACCCAGGCCATGAACAGCAGCGGTTCGCTTGCGTCACGCGCCATGGTTTCGTCCCATGATGCAAGGCTGGCGACCAGATCCTGATCGGCCGGAGACAGCGCTTTGCCCTCCAGTGCCTTCAGCATCCGCGGCTTCAGGCTGGCGAAAGCCGGCGAGTAGATATCGGCCTGCACCTGCCGCGACAGTGCCGCAGTATGCTTTTCCTCCGTGCCGTTGATCAGTGTTTCGATGCGGTCCTGACGGAAAGGCTCGTCCCAGTCGAAGGTCAGGTGCAGCGGATAGTCGGGGCCGACGATCTTGGTATTTGCGGTGGCAATCAGCCCGCTTTCGGGATTGTTCTGGCGCGGCAGATCCCGGTAGGGCGCATAGCCGCGCCAGTCATAGATCGCGTTCCATCCCGGCGCAGGCGCGCGCCCCATCAGCTGGTTGGCCGGATCGCGCCGCGGCAGCCGCCCCGCGGCAACAAAACCGATATTGCCCGACCGGTCGCCCACCACCATCGACTGCATCGGCGTCAGGAACACCTCGAAGCCGGCCTGGAAATCCTCGACCGTGCGCATGTTGTAGAGGCGCGGCCCGGCCATCGCCGTGGTGTCGTCATGCGCCAGCGCCACCCATTGCAACGCCGCAACGGTGTTTTCCGGCAGCAGCTTGTCGAAATTCTTGTAGCTGGCCGGAAACACCGGCCCATGCCGGGTCCACCGGCGGGTAAAGCGCTGGTCCGCACCGCCCTTGACCTTGATGACTTCATCCTTCGCGCCGAATTTCGCCCAGCCCGTCGGCGTCAGGTACTCATCCGCATTGTCCGGATTGACCCGCTCGACAAACACATCCTGTGCGTCCGATGCGGTGTTGGTGAAGCCCCAGGCGATGTCGTTGCCGCGTCCCAACAGCACGAAAGGCGTGCCCGGCAGCGACGCGCCGATCAGATGCCGTGGCTCGTCGAACTCCTCGGTGACTTCCGTGTGCGCAAGATACCAGACCGACGGCGCCATCAGGCCCAGATGCGGATCATTGGCCACGATCGGCAAGCCGGACTGGGTGCGCTCTCCCGAAATTACCCAGTTGTTGGAGGCGCCGGTCGCCAGCACGCTGTCGATACCGGCAAAGCTGTCCGATGCATCGGCGGAGACCATCGCAGCCCCGATCGGGCCGGTGTCGAGCCCGAGCAGCTCGGTCAGGTCAGGCATCGCGGGCGCAGTGTCGACATCGAGATAGGGCAGCAGATCCTGTATTTCCGCCTCGCTCAATCCGAGACGGGCAAACCCCAGCCGCAACGCTTCTTCGCCGAGGTTTTGCGCCAGCGAGATCGACATCATCTTGATGGAGGTCAGCGTGTCGACCGGTCTCCACGGCTCCGGCTCATGGCCAAGAATCAGAAATTCGGGCGGCAGCCTGGCTGAAAACACCTGCGGGTTGCGCTCCATCCAGGCGTTGACGCCGCGGGCATAACCTTCGAGCATCGCCATTGTGTCCGCATCCATGACACTGAGTGAGCCTTCCGCCGCTTCATGAATACCCATGGTGCGAAGCCAGATATCGGTGCTGACGGTGGCATCGCCGAACATCTCCGACAAACGTCCCTGCCCCGCCATGCGGCTGACTTCCATCTGCCACAGACGGTCCTGGGCATGCGCGAAACCGAGTCCGGCGGCCGCGTCGGCGCGGGTCCTGGCCTTGATATGCGGCACCCCGTTGCTGTCGCGGGTGATTGTCACATCCTCGCCCAGACCGGCGATCTGCATGCTGCCGTCCGAGGGCGCTTGCGATCGCGAAGCCCACAAGATTCCGGCTCCCGCAACCATCACGACCAGGGGAACAAGAAACAAAATGAGCTTGATAAGCCCTTTGAGGATGCGCATCATTGGTCTATGTCCCTCCCAGGATCTGACAAGTTGCATTACGTAACTTGCAATCAGGTGAGGCGTAAAGCGTATTTGTGATAGGAGGATAGGCGAAATGGCAACAGTAGCATTCATTGGTCTGGGGGTTATGGGCTACCCCATGGCAGGACATCTCAAGACCAAGGGCGGCCATGAACTCCGGGTCTACAACCGGACCGCCGAGAAGGCCCGCAAATGGGCCGACGAGTTTGGCGGCACCGCTTGCGACACCCCGGCGGACGCCGCCAAGGGTGCCGATTTCGTCTTCACCTGCGTTGGCAACGATGATGATCTCCGCGCAGTCACCCTGGCGCCCGGCGGCGTTTTGCACGGCATGAGCGAGGGCGCGATCCTGATCGACAACACCACCGCGTCTGCCGAAGTGGCGCGCGAACTGGCCGATGCCTGCAGCGACAAGGGCTGCGGCTTTCTCGATGCGCCGGTGTCGGGCGGCCAGGCCGGAGCCGACAATGGCGTGCTCACCGTCATGGTGGGCGGCGATGAGGCCACCTTCGCGAAGGCCAACCCTGTCATCGACGCCTATGCCCGCATGGTCGGCCTGATGGGCCCGGTCGGCAGCGGTCAGCTGACCAAGATGATCAACCAGATCTGCATCGCCGGCCTGGTTCAGGGGCTCTCCGAAGGCATCCATTTCGGCAAGAAGGCCGGCCTCGACATCGAGAAGGTGGTCGACGTGATTTCCAAGGGCGCCGCCGGCTCCTGGCAGATGGAAAACCGCCACAAGACCATGAACACCGGCAGGTATGATTACGGCTTTGCCGTCGACTGGATGCGCAAGGACCTCGACATCGTGCTCACAGAAGCCAGGCGCAACGGCGCGACGCTTCCGGTGACCGCGCTCGTCGACCAGTTCTACGCCGATGTCCAGGCCATGGGCGGCAACCGCTGGGACACCTCCTCGCTGCTGGCACGCCTCGAGAAATAAATGCCGCCCCGCCGCCCGCCCGAAAATGCGGATTACACCGTGCCGGACATCCTGGCATGGCTGGAAGCAAACGGGTCGGCGCACAACATTGCCGGTATGGCGCGCTTCGGCATCCATACCGGCAACGCCTACGGGGTCGGCAACTCAGTGCTTCGCCCTTTCGCCAAGACGCTGGGCCGCGACCATGAACGAGCGCTGGAGCTGTGGCAGACCGGGAACCGCGAAGCCCGTCTGCTGGCACTGTTCACCGAGGAGCCCGGGCGGGTGAGTCCAACCCAGGCCCGCGACATGGCCCGCGATTTCAACAGCTGGGAAATCGTCGATCACGCCGCCAACCTGTTCGTCGATGCGGGACATCTCGATGAGCTGGCACCGGACTTCGCAAGCGACGAGCGTGAATTTGTCCGCCGCACCGCTTTTGCGATGCTGGCCTGGGCCGCGGTGCATCTCAAGAAACGCGACGATGCCGATTTCATCGCATTCCTGCCGCTGATCGAAAGACACGCCACCGATCCGCGCAATTTCGTGAAGAAGGCCGTCAACTGGGCGCTGCGACAGATCGGCAAGCGCAACCTGGCCTGCCACGCCCCTGCCCTTGCGCTGGCGGAAAAGCTCACAGCATCTGATGACAAGGCCGCCCGCTGGGTCGGCAGGAACGCCGTCAAGGAACTGACCGAAGACAAGGTGCTCAAGCGTCTGGCGTCAAGACGGCCTTGATCCGCCCGACAGCTCAGAACCCGTCGGCTGCATCCTTGATGATCTCGGACAGAAGCGTGTTCACGGCATCGCGCTCAGCGCCATCCGGCAAGCGTCTGAACCCGATGGTCACAGCACCCGGCGCTTCTTCGGTCTCGTAGGCGAACACCACATAGGGGCAATAGGCGATATCAGCGATATCGGCCTCCATCACCTTGCGCGACACCACCGCCGAGCAGAAGGTGAAGAATTCCGCGTCCTTGTAGAGCGCCTTGCCGGCTTCGACATCGGTTGCGGTGCGCTTGAGCATGTCGCCGATGAAGCCGTGATAATCGACCTTGTAGCCGCGATTGACGATGGCATTCTCGATCCCGGACGCAACATCGGCAAAAGCCGCATCACTTGTGACGGTTGTCACATCGTCACCCGCGGCATTGGCGGCGTTTGCCATGAACAAGACGGCCATCGCTGTGGCAAGAAGCGTTTTCATGAGTATCCTCCCGGTGGGGCAATCCCCACAACATATCGCATTTTCAGCATACACCGAAAACGCGAGATGCGTGAGCGATTTGACCGCGGCGTTTTGCCGTGCCGTCCCTGCAGCAGGTCCTGCAGCCGCGCGCGTCCGGAATTTGATTGCGTCCTGACTGACGCGCTTCAGGCCGCACCCGGCTCAGCTGGCTTCGGACTTTTCCTTGGCCAGCTGGATATAGTCGAGCGGCAGCTGTGTCGTGTACTTGATCTGCTCCATGGCAAAGGAGGACGACACATCGCGGATCTCGATCTTGGCGATCAGTCGTTTGTAGAAGGCGTCATAGGCGGCGATGTCGGGCACCACCACGCGCAGCAGATAGTCCACATCGCCACTCATCCGGTAGAACTCGACCACTTCCGGAAACTCGATGATCACCTCGGAAAAGCGCTTGAGCCATTCATTCGAGTGGGAATTCGTGCGGATCGAGACGAACACCGTCACCTTGGCGTTGACCGAGGCAGGGTCAAGCAGCGCCACGCGGCGCTTGATGATCCCGTCTTCCTCGAGCTTCTGGATGCGCCGCCAGCAGGGCGTTGTCGAAAGCCCAACCTTCTTGGCGATTTCAGCCACGGCCAAAGTGGCGTCTTCTTGCAGCAGGCGAAGAATTTTGCGGTCGAGGCGGTCCATGAGCGTCTCCAGGATCAGGAATGAACTCCCTGATATCGCGCACACCCAGCCGTGACAAAGAAAATTTTTCTATTGCAGAGCGTCTTCGAGCACTCTCAGTTCACATCAACGGTCAACAAGCAACGACACGCGGCGTTTGAGTTCAGGCAGGAGGTCTGTTTCGAACCAGGGATTCTTCCGGATCCAGCCGCTGTTGCGCCAGGAGGGGTGCGGTAGCGGCATCACCGGCGTGGGCGTATCATTGGCATAGAGGATAGAACGCCAGTTGCGGACCGTTTCCGTCAGCGTCCTTTGCCTCAGCGATCCCAGGTGCCAGGCGTGCGCGTACTGGCCAATGACCAGGATCAGCTTGAGCTGCGGCATTTGCGCCATCACCTCGTCACGCCAGGTCGGCGCACATTCCTTGCGCGGCGGCAGGTCACCCCCCTTGGCGTCCTGGCCGGGGAAACAGAACCCCATCGGCACGATGGCGAAAAGATCCGGATCGTAAAACTGCGCTTCGTCCACCCCGAGCCAGTCCCGCAGCCTGTTGCCGGACGCATCGGTGAACGGCTTGCCGCTCGCATGCACCCGCGTGCCTGGCGCCTGCCCCGCGATCAGGATGGGCGCACGCGAGGAGGCCACGCAGACCGGCCGCGGCTCGTGTGGCAGGGCGCGTTCAGGGCCACCCGCCGGATTGTCGCGGCAAATCCGGCAGGCCGAAATCCTGGCAAGCAGCGCGCTCAGCTCCGGATCCCGCTCCTGTTCGTCGGTGGCCCTGCTCATCTTTACCTTACACCTGGGCACTCGGCCGCGACGACACCGCCTTGTACCAGCGCATCACATTGGTGAGATGCTCCGGCCGCTCGATCCGTGCCGGCTTCATGAAGTCGACCCCGATCATCCCGGTGATGTCGGCGATGGTGTAGCGATCGCCGGCGATGAACTCGCGCTCGGCCAGCTCCTTGTCGAGCAGTTCCAGGAACGCCAGTGCCTTGGGCCGGTTGATTTCGCCCCATTCTGCCAGCTGCGGCACTTCCCATTCCTTCATCGCCGGGTGGGTGTGGCGGAAAGCATTGGCGACAGCGCCGAGAAAGATCAACTCCACCCGACGGTTCCACATCTCCACAATGGCCTTGTCCCGGGCGTCCGTCCCCATCAGCGGCGGTTCGGGATGCAGTTCCTCGAAATAGCGACAGATGGCCACCGTTTCCGAGATCGCCGTGCCGTCATCGAGCTCGAGCACCGGCAGCCGCTGCAACGGGTTGAGCCGGGTGACCTCTTCGGACTTGTGCCCCAGCTTGCCCATGTCCACCGGCACCTTTTCGACCTCGATGCCCTTTTCGACCAGGAACACCGTTACGCGACGTGGGTTTGGCGCCCGGCCTCCATCATAAAGCTTCATGTAATATTTCCTCTCCCTCAAAAAGATAGTGTCGATCAGACACCAAACAACCGCCTCGCGATAGCCATCAGCGAAGACAATCCCGTGTGAAAATCCTCGTTCAGCCCTCCATGCACCGCGCGCCATTGCTTCGGCAAGTCAAACTCTCCGGCCCAAAGCCCTGCCTGTTCGCTGCGCGCGTCGGCTTCGGCGATGCGGTAATCTCCGAAGGCCACGGCGTGGCCTGAACGCACCATGGTCTGGTTCAGATCCACACCGGCCGCGGTGCAACGGACAAGATCCCGACCGTAACGGTCCATACCCTCGCCCTTGCAGGTTACCTCATGGTTTCCCACCAGACCGCGGAGAAAAGATGCCGCCTCGAAGCCGCAGCCATACGCTTCGCCCCCCTTGCGGCAAACCTGCTTGAGTTCGGGCGCATCAATTCCCTTGAGCCGAAGGCGGCGCGTTCCCAGAGCCAGACTGTCGCCATCAACCACACGCATCGCACCGGAAATGTCAGGCGCTGCGAAATGCTCCATACGCGCGGCGATGAACGCCGCCCCTGCAAAAACCACAATGGCCAGACAGAAATCGAGAAATTTGCGCCACCGCGGACGCTGTCGCCTTGACCTGAACTTTCGGAATCTCATGCCGCCAGATGCCCCTATTCACTCCGCTGTTTCAAGCCGATTGATTGGCCAGAACCGTTAAGATGCAAACAGGTTCTTAAACTTTAGCGACTAGATTTAGGTACGAACCGTAGAGAACCGATGACTGTGTCGACGCCCCAGACCATGACCGACAAGAACATTGTCGATCGCTCGCGTACCCACAAGAACGCGGCGGTGATGAAAACCGTGCGCAATACGCGCGAGCAGTTGCAGCATGGCCGCGAAAAGCTCCATGGCTTCGACAACGAGATGCTGCGTCTGCACATCAACGCAGTGTTGCAGGGCGCTGCCGCGCCACCTGTGCTGGTCATTCTCACAGCGGTCGGCGGCCTCTGGTTTGACGATGCCGTATGGTTGCTGGCCTGGGCCTTGATGACGCTGGTCGTCTATGCCGGCATGATCATGGTTGCCCGCCGCGCCTCGCGCGAACACAGCAACGACGAAAATTTCGGACGTTGGCGCAACCGGTTCCTGGCCGCCTACACCATCCTGGGCCTGACCTGGGCCTTCTTTGCCTATCAGGACTGCACCACCTGCCAGGGCGATACATTTGTCTTCTACAAGTCCGCGGTCCTGTTGATCGCGCTTGCGGCAACCGCCATGGCCGCCTTTGCCTTGCGCCGGGCCCTCTATTTCGCCGCCGTACCGGTCATTGCTGCACTGGCCCTGCGCGCAGCCGTCAGCCAGGACATGGCTGATGTATCAATCCTTGCAATGATCCTCGCCGCCGCGCTGTTCTTTGTCTTCATGTCGAAGCGGCTCTACACCACCAATGTGAAGATGCTCGGCTATCAGACCGAGAAGGATGATCTCATTGCCGAACTCGAGGTCGCCAATTCTGTCTCGGACGAGGCCCGCCGCCGCGCCGAGGAATCCAATCTCGCGAAATCACGCTTCCTGGCATCGATGAGCCACGAGTTGAGAACGCCGCTCAACGCCATTCTGGGCTTCTCGGAAGTCATGTCCGGGGAAGTTCTGGGCCCGATAGAGAATGCCAGCTACAAGGAATATGTCGGCGACATTCACCGCTCCGGCCAGCATCTTCTCAACCTGATCAACGAGATTCTCGACCTGTCGCGCATTGAAGCCGGGCGCTACGAGCTCAACGAGAACGCGCTCTCGCTCGCCGATATTGCCGAGGATTGCATCAGCCTGGTGCAGCTCAAGGCGCGCAGCAAGAACATTCGCATCATAGAGGCGTTTGAAGAAAACCTTCCGATGGTCTGGGCGGATGAGAAATCCATGCGCCAGGTCACCCTCAACCTGCTTTCCAATGCAGTCAAGTTTACCCCCTCGGGCGGCGAAATCCGGGTCAAGCTTGGCTGGACCGCCGGTGGCGGTCAGTATCTGGCAATCAAGGACAATGGCCCGGGCATTGCCGAAGAGGAAATCCCGGTGGTGCTATCCGCCTTCGGCCAGGGATCGGTCGCCATCAAGAGCGCCGAACAGGGCACCGGCCTCGGCTTGCCGATCGTGCAGGCCATCCTCGCCAAGCATGGCGGCGAATTCGTGCTGAAATCCAAACTGCGTGAAGGCACCGAAGGCATCGCCATCCTGCCAGCCAAGCGGGTGCTCGAAAGCATGGCGCCGGTCGAAGGCCTGCCCAGCGCGGCGGTAAAGAAAAAGCGCGCCTTCAGCTAGAGCATCGTTCGATAAATAAGCCTCAGGCGCGCCTCTCCTTCTTTGACTGTTTCAGCCCTTGTCGGCGACACCCGCCTGGGCAAAGGTGGCCATGCCGGAGTGGCATTGCGCCGCCGCCTTGACGATGCCCGCGGCAAGCGCCGCCCCGGTCCCCTCGCCCAGACGCATGCCCAGCGCCAGCAGCGGCGTCTTGCCGAGCTTCTCGATCGCAGCCATGTGGCCCGGTTCGGCTGACACGTGTCCGATCATGCAATGATCAAGGGCGGCCGGGTTCACCGCATGCAGCACGGCGGCTGCAGCCGTTGCCACGTAACCATCGATCAGCACCGGGATCCGTTCGGTGCGCGCGGCCAGGATCGCGCCGGCCATGGCGGCAATCTCGCGCCCGCCCAGACGCCGCATGAGTTCCAGCGGATCATCGAGATGCGCCTTGTGCAGAGCCACCGCGGTTTCCACCGCGGCGATCTTGCGCGCCAGAACCTCGCCTTCCGAGCCGGTGCCGGGGCCGACCCAATCAACCGCGGAGCCACCATAAAGTCCGTAGAAGATGGCCGCCGCGATCGTGGTGTTGCCGATGCCCATTTCCCCGATGCAAAGCAGATCCGTGCCACCTGCGATCGCCTCCATGCCGAAGGCCATGGTGGCAGCACAGGTGCGCTCATCCATCGCGGCCTCGGTGGAGATGTCGCCGGTCGGCACTTCCAGAGCCAGGTCGAAGATCTTCAGCCCCAGATCATTCGCCACGCAGATCTGGTTGATGGCGGCTCCGCCGGCGGCAAAGTTTTCCACCATCTGCGCCGTCACCGAGGACGGGTAAGGCGTCACCCCCTGTTGGGTCACGCCGTGGTTGCCGGCAAAGATAGCAACCAGCGGTCGCGTGACCTGCGGTGTCCGCCCGGTCCAGGCTGCCAGCCAGAACGCGATTTCTTCCAGCCGTCCCAGGGCGCCTGCGGGCTTGGTCAGTTGCGAATCGCGTTCGCGCGCCGCTGCCAGAGCCTCGGTGTGGGGCCCCGGCAGGTTGCGCAGGAGTTCGCGAAAATCATCAAAGGGCAAACCGCTGGCACTCATTTTTTTCTCCAAGGTAGTTCTGGCGCATGACGCGCGACGCGGCCCGGTGTAATTGTCATTTCACCCAAGGACAACAACGTTAGCGACATCCGGGGTCTTGATCCGTATTTTGACGCTGGCCGGAGACCCATATGCAGATCAGCGACTATATCGACGACATTGCCCGTTCAACCGGTTTCCTGAGCCGGCTGCCAATGCCGGCGCGCCATTTTTCCGGGCACGACGGATCGCTGGCGCGGGCTTCTGCGATGTTTCCCGTCGCCGGCCTGCTGATCGGCCTGTGTCCTGGGTTGGTGGTTGCGCTGCTGTCTGCCGGGGATGCCAATCCCGCGCTCACGGCTGTTCTCGCGCTTGCGGTCCTGATCGGCGTTACCGGCGCGCTGCACGAGGACGGACTGGCCGATTCCGCCGACGCATTCGGCGCGCGCGGCGGACGCGAGCACATGCTCGAGATCATGAAGGACAGCCGCATTGGAACCTATGGCGTGCTGGCCCTGCTGATCAGTTTTGCGCTTCGCGCTATAGCCCTGACCATCATTCTCTCGGTGATCGGCGGCTGGAACACGCTGCTTGTCCTTCTTGCCGTCGCCGCAGCCTCCCGCACAGCCATGGTCTGGCATTGGAACGTGCTGCCCCCTGCCCGCCAGAACGGCGTCGCAGCCTCTGTGGGCGCGCCTGATCAAGACGCCCGGACACTGGCACTGGTGGTGGGCGGGCTGGTGTGTGTCATTCTGGCAAGCCTGGCTTGCGGCCTTTTTCCTGCACTGTTTGGCCTGGCGCTTCTGGCTGCAATCGCCAGCCTCTGGACGTCGCTGGTCCGCAACAAACTCAACGGCCATACCGGGGACACGATCGGCGCAACTCAACAGCTCACAGAGACTGTTTGCCTCACCGCCCTTGCCCTTTTGCTGTGAAGCGACGATATAAACTGTCGATACCGACCGTAAACGAGCAAAATCCATGAGCATTGAATCGCCTTGCATCCTGATATGCTCGATTGACCTGAAAACCGGTTATTGCTTCGGCTGCGGCCGTACCCGTGGCGAGATCGCCGAGTGGGTAAGCTATTCGCCGGAAGCCAGGCGTGAAGTCATGGCCGAGTTGCCGGCCCGACTTGAAACCGTTGAGCGCAAACCGCGCCGGGAAACCAGGCGGCAGCGCATGGCGCGTGAACGGCAGGACAGCTGACGGGCATGGTAGTTATCCTCGCCCTGATGGGCGCCACCCTCGCCGTGCTGATCTACAATCATGAGACCGGGCTGAGTTTCGGCATTCCCAATGCGGACCTTGCCAGCCTTGTCTATCTCGGACTGATTGGGGCGGTTGTCGGCGCCGCCGTGGTCGGCGGGCATCGCAATATCGGCGAAATGATCCGCAATCTGCTGATCTGGGTGGTGTTGATCCTCGGCCTTGCCACCGGCTGGCTTTACCAGGACCAGGCCCGGGACATGGTTTTGCGCGTGGCCGGCGGTCTGGCGCCCGGCAAGCCGGTCACGGTATCGGATGCAAATGGTCAGGCTGTGCTGATCCGCAAATCATTGAACGGTCACTTTGAAGCGGCCGGCGATGTCAACGGCGAGCCGGTGAGCTTCCTCATCGACACCGGTGCAACCTCGATCGCGCTGTCACATGCCGATGCCTTGCGCGTCGGATTTTCGGAGGGTGACCTCAGCTACACGCTGATCATAAACACCGCCAACGGCAGAGCACGCGCAGCACCTGTCAGGCTCGACACGGTCACCATCGGCACAGTAGAGCGCCAGGGCTTGCGGGCCATGGTGGCAGAGCCGGGACAGCTGGAACAAAGCCTGCTCGGGATGAACTTCATCTCATCGCTGACAGCCTTTGAAATGCGCCGGGACGAAGTCATCCTGCGCGACTGAGGCGCCGCAACCAACTGCAGCGCCATGCGGACGCGACACCCCGCCAGTTCAGGCCGTACCGGGCACCGGGCGGAAAGCCTCAGGCAAGCGACTCGTGGCACAACGTGTCCGATTCCATCCTCGCGATGCGGATTGTCGTCAGTTTGTCGATTGCCTTGTTTGCTTTTCCGGTCACAGGTCGCGCCATGATTTCAAGTTACCAATCCTATAATTTCTACACCAACGACATCAATCTGACGCTGAGCCGGAAGGCAGCCGACCCGGTAATCACCAGGGAAGCGCAGTACTACCGCGACACGATCGGATCGATCAAAACGGTCGATGATTTTCTCGCCGATGACCGGGTCTACGCCTACGCAATGAAGGCCTACGGGCTTGAGGACATGACCTACGCCAAGGCCTTCATTCGCAAGGTGCTTGAAAGCGACCTGACCGATACCAACAGTTTCGCAAACCTTCTCACCGACAGCAAATACAAGACCTTGGCCGCAGCCTATGACTTCGGCAACACGGTCACATCCGAAATCATCCAGACCACAAGCCAGATCGACGCCCTGATCGGCACCTATGAGCAGTCCATTCAGAACAATGATGACCTGCTGCGCGAGGAAACCAACTACTTCAAGGCGGTGTCCCAGACCTTTACCAACGTCGACGACCTGCTGCAGAACACCCGCGCCCGCGACTACGTCTTTTCCACCTTCGGCATCGATCCCAAGACCTATGACTACGAAACCCTCAGAGGCGTGCTCACCAGCGACATTGCCGATGCGAACAGCTACGTAAACTCAGTCATTGCGCCCAAGGTCAATGACTGGCTGGTTCTGGTTGACGACCTCAACACGCAGTTGACCGATCCGCTGAAGACACCGGCGCAGAAAGAGAAGATCAACTACCTGATCACCCAGTACACCAAGGCCATCGACAAGGCCGACATGTATTACAACATGGCCGCCTCCTTCAATTTCAGCGCCGATGGCAGCCTGGATACGGGCGTGGCCCCGATGACAGAAGCCCAGCTCAAAATGGTCACGGAGAGCTACGTGCTGTCGCAGCCAAGGCTGACCTCCACCGGCGCACTGCTCAACAAGCAGTATTACGAGGAAACCATTCCCACCATCACGACGCTTGAGGAGCTTCTCAACAATTCCCGTCTCAGCGTGATGATGCTGACGGCCTATGACATCCCACTGACCACCAGCCGCGCCGACGTCGAATGGGCTTTGCAGCAGGACACATCTGATCCCGACGGCGAAATCTACACCAAGAGCGAGGGAATGATCGCCTTGGCCAAGGCCTTCAATTTTGAAGCCGATGGCTCGATCACGCCCGGCATGGACATCCAGGACGCAGACCAACTCTACACGACGACATCCAACTACATCGGCAAATACAACGACGCCGATGAAGAGGCCGATGCCGCGGCCATCGCCAAGTACAAGCTCTACATCGGCCTGACCAGCAACCTCGACGACTTCCTGTCTGCCGAGCCTGCGGCGATCACCATCCGTGAATTCGCCCTCAAGGCGTTCAACATTTCCCCCGATGAAGTCTCCACCTACAAGCTGAAACAGGTCTTCACAAGCGATCCCTATGATCCCAACAGCTACGTCAACAGCATGAAGGATGACCGCTTCGTGCAGCTGGCAAAGGCCTTCAACTTTGCCCCTGACGGCAGCATCGGCTCGCCACGCTATGCCCAGTCCGAAAATGAGATCACCCGGATTACCAAGGCCTATTACACCGCCGTGACCAGGCTTGATGACAGCGAATCCTCAAAGGCCGCGACGGAAAAGGAAGCCTCCTATTATCGGACCAGGCTGCAGACGCTGGAGACCGTGGACGAGCTTCTGGCCGACACGCGGCTACGCAACGTGCTGCTGGTTGCCGAAGGTCTCAGACCGGTTGACGTGAGCACAGAGATGCTCCGGGCAGTTCTCACGTCTGACCTCGATGATCCGAACAGCTTTGCCAATCAGCAGACCGATATCGGCTTCCAGAAGATTGCCGGATCCTTCAACTTCGATGCCGAAGGCTACATCCGCACAGTGTCCGACCCTGGCGCACAGAATGAACGCGGCCTGGTGGAAACCCAGCGGCTCTATCTGACACAGGCAATCGAAGAAGAAGCCGGAGAGGAAAGCCTGGGCGCGCGTCTGGCTCTCTATTTCGAGCGCATGGCGCCTTCTCTGACCAGCAACTACGACATTCTGGCTGACGAAGCCCTGGCGCAGTTCGTCCGCACCACATTCTCGATTTCCGATGAGACCGCGGGCAGTGACATCGACAAGCAGAAGGCCATGCTCGACCGGTATCTTGACGTGGACGATCTGCTCGATCCGGAAAAGGTCGACACTCTGGTCCGACGGTTCCTCGCGCTTTATGACATCGACAATGGTGCCCAGGACCCGATATTGTCTGTTCTCAACGGCAATTCGTCGATCAATTTCGAAACCGTGGCAACACTGGCTCAGCTGCGCTCCAGCTTGTAAGACGCACCAGCCCACAAGGTTGGCATTGGGTTTCGCTTGCGCGCCGTGAACGGGTGACGGGATTCCGCACGCCTCCAGACCAAGGGACATCTGAGTATTGTTCAGCTGTTGCGCAGATCGCTCGATCAGACCAGGCTGTAGAGAAACCGGGCCGCCACGGACAGTATGAACACGCCAAAGCCGATCTCGAGCTGGCGCTTGTTGAGCGCATGCGCCAGCCGGACACCCAACGGCGCCACCAGCAGCGTGATCGGGATGATCAGCCCCACCACCACCCAGTTTATGTAGCCTGTCGAAAATGGCGGCAGGCCAGCCGATCCCCACCCTGCCCAGATATAGCCGAACAGGCCGGGCACCGCGATCAGCACACCGACCCCGGCAGAGGTTGCCACGGCCTGGTGCACGGGACGGCCATATAGCGTCATGAAGGTGTTGTTGAGAACGCCGCCGCCAATGCCCATGAGACCGGACAAAAGCCCGATAACCCACCCGACGAGAGCTCTGACGGGATTTTCCGGCAATTGCCCGCCAAGCCGCCAGTGCTCTTTGTTGAGCAGCATTCGCAACCCGACCAGAATGGCAATCAGCGCAAAGATTGCCCGCAGTCCGGCACTTGAAACCGAAGCCGCGATGAAGGCCGCCGAAAACACGCCAAGCGGCACCGCCAGGATCCAGTTGCGCAACAGGTCCTGATCCACCGCGCCGCGCTTTCGGTGTGACAGGAACGATCGGATCGACGTCGGAACGATGATCGCCAGCGAGGTGCCGACGGAGAGATGCATGCGCACCGCGTCATCCACCTGCAGCATGCCGAAAAGCTGGTAGAACACCGGCACGAGGATAGCCCCGCCGCCAATGCCGAACAGGCCCGCGAGCACACCGGCAACGCCTCCGGCTGCAGCAAGAGCCACCGCAAACCAGATCAGATCTTCTGGAGCTGGCATGTAGGGTCCTCGTTTGCAGTGTCCCGGCTGGTGCCAGCATGATCACGCCGCATGTGTAGTCAAAATCGCATGCGTCATCAAACAGAGACAATCAGCGCGCATTGTGAAGCCGTTGGCCGGAGAAACGAAACCGGCCGCATAGGCTCTCCCAAAACCCGCTCCCCGCCACGGGCCCGCGTCAGAGCCTTCCCGTACCGGGCAGACGCCCCATCCCCCGGCAAACGGGCTGAAGGCTGGCTTGGCCAGCCTTCTTTTTTGCGCAAACGCCCTGGATCTGCACCATCACGCTTTGCCGCTCAGTCGCAGTGGCGGTACCCGGCCTTGCGCGTCCTGAGGTCGAAATGAAAGTGATCCCGGTGATGGATGTCACTGCCCGGACCGAGAACGGTGGTGAAATACTTGCAGCTGTCGCTGCGTACGGTTTTCAGCAGGCTCTTCTCGCGAAACGAGAAGAACCCGGGCTTTCGCACCGCAATCGACTGGCCGTTGTTGAGCGTGATCTTGCCGACATCGATGGCGTTGCCGCTGGCATGCTCGGACATCGGCGCGCCGCGCTTCGAATTCATGGTCCGGCAGGAATAGCTGGAAAGCTGGCGGATGGAACTGACCCCAGAGAGGTAGCGAAGCCGGGCCGCCGGTGCGAGCTCGTTCTTGACCCACTGCGCGAATGCATCGGTAATCTGGCAATTGAGCTTGGCCGCGGGCTTGATCTGGATGCCACCCGACAATTCGGTGACTTCGACCGGATAGGGAATGGAACAGCCCTTGCCGCTGTTGATGGCCGGAAGGTCGCGATAGGTAACCCCAAGACGCTTGAGCCGGTTGCGGCACGCCTTTTCCGAAGCCGGCATTCCGCCCGCCCATTTCGGCGCACTCATCGGGTTGCTGATCCGGGGCATCAGTCCCGCAAGCCTGACCGGTTGCTCCTCGGCCTGATTTTGCTGAACCTGCAGCTCGGAACCGCTGGTTGGATAGCCGGACACTGACGCCAGCTGCGGGTTGTCGGTGCCGATACCGGTCACGATCGGCTGCTCGACACTGCCTTCCGGCAAGGCCGATGTCATCTGTTTGGTGTCGACCCCTGCGGAGACCGGATAGACCAGCACATTCTGGACCGGCGCATCGACCCCGTTGGGGATGCGTGTATCGGCGGGGTCGGCAAACATTGCAGGTGCAAGCGGAGCGCTGGCCATCATCGGCGCCGCAGGTTCGCTGAGGATCGCGGACTGGGTCGGCTGCACAGAAAGCAGATCACCGGGAGGCGCCATGTCGCCTGAACACCCGCCGGCAATGAGCGCCGTCGTCAACACCAACCCCGCTGAGATCAGCGACAGGCGGCGGGAACTGGATACACAAGACAACATGGATTGCTCCGATACAACGCAAAACTTTAATTCAAACTCCCACACAACAGTAAAGGAAGGCTGATCTTTGCCGTTAACCTCTGGGGCAATATTGCGGCAGCCCCGGAGATCACCGACCTGACCGCAGAGGACCACAGACCAGATGATGAATGCGGTTTGCAGTCATCCCCACAATCTCGCCCGCGCTCCCTTCAAAACCATCCGGCTGCAGGGTAAACCTGAAGCGGCAACAAGGAGAAGAGCATGAGCACGCCGACGGGTGAACTGACTTTGCGGACACTGGCCATGCCGGCTGATGCCAACGCCGCCGGCGATATTTTCGGTGGATGGGTGATGGCCCAGATGGACCTGGCCTGCGGTATCCGTGCCGCCGAGCGCGCAAGGGGACGCGTGGTCACCGCAGCGGTCAATGAAATGTCCTTCGCCATGCCGGTCAAGATCGGCGACACACTGTGCATCTATACCGATATCGTCAAGGTCGGGCGCACCTCGATGACGCTGCTGGTCGAAGCATGGGCCCAGCGCTATCTGTCTCCGCAAATGGACAAGGTCACCAACGCCCTGTTTGTCATGGTGGCGCTGGATGTGAACAACAAACCGACCCCACTGCCCGCAGAGTAAGACGCCAGGGCAGCCGCACCGCAGATTGAATCGACACCGCAAGCGCCGGATTCAATCTGGCAACACCGTCACCTATGCCGTTGATACGAAACAACTTTTAAGAACCAGGACGAACAGCCGCCACTATTGACCGACAGCCGCCTTGGCACCATCGGTCGAAACAGACGGCCGCTCACTCATCTCGTAGAGATACAGCCGAGTCTTGCGCCGGTCGGGCAATTCCCAGGTCTCTGACGGCTCGACGCCCGGGACGGCAAAGCTGTTGGAGACCAGCAGGCTGCCCGGCTTCATCTCCCGAGCCGCCTTGTCATAAAGTGCGGGCATCGGCTCTGGCGAAAGGAAGGCATAGACGATGTCGTCGCCCGATATGTCCGCTGACCAGATATCCTGCCGCAGGATCCGGCCACGCCTGAAGATCTTTGACACCAGGACAGACAGCAACCAGACCATCGGCGCGGTCTCCACACCCCTTGCCTGCCTGCCCTCGCCATCGAGCGCGCGGACGACGCCGCCAAGACCCGACCCGAGATCGACGAAACGGCTCGCCCCGCGTTGCTGCATCAGTGACGCCAGCGCCTCGGTCGTCGCCCTGTTGGTGAGATAGAGCGGCACCCGCTCGCGCGCCGTGTTGGAAAAGAAAAGATACAGGACCACGAAACCGACGCCGAACGGCCAGGCCGGCAGCTCTCCGGCATTCAGCGCCAGCACCATCGCCGCGGGGAAACAAAGCCCGATCCAGACCCACCAGACTGGAAGACCGATGAGTCTGGTGATCAAAGCCGCCGCCAGGCTCTGCATCAGAAGCGCCATCCAGAACAAGCCGCGCGCATCTAGTGTTCCGGCAAGGCCCATGAGCAGCAGCCACACGAGCGCACCGGCAACGACCTGGGCGGCGATGGCGCCGATGATCGGGTAGGAGCGGAGAAGCTTCATGTCATGTCCCGTCGATTGGCGACATTGCTGGGGTGAGCGATCAGGCGGCTTCTGTCAGATCTGCGAAGTTGATGGCCTCGAAAGCGGCGGCGATCACCTCCGGCCCCGCTCCCGGACGCACAGCGTCAGTCGACAGGATTTGCCGGAAACGGCGCGCGCCGCGTACGCCCTGAAACAGGCCGATCATGTGCCGGGTGACATGAATGAGCCGGCCACCCGCGGCCAGATGCGCCTCCGCATGGGCCATCATCGACGCGCAGACAGCGCCCCAATCGGTCTCTGCCACGTCGTCACCATAGACCTGGCGGTCCACCTCTGCGAGCAGCGACGTGTTGTGATAGGCAGCCCGCCCGAGCATCACGCCATCAACATGATTCAGATGCTCATCAGCCTGATTCAGCGTGGCAACACCGCCATTTATGCCGATGAAAAGATTCGGGTAATCTCGTTTGAGACGATAGACGATGCCGTAATCGAGCGGCGGAATATCCCGGTTCTCCTTGGGCGAAAGCCCTTCGAGCCAGGCCTTGCGCGCGTGCACCCAGAGCGCATCCACACCGGCGTCGACGACGGTCCTGACAAAGTCCGGCAAAACGATTTCGGGATCCTGTTCGTCCACCCCGATCCGGCACTTCACCGTCACCGGCACATCCGCGACGGTTTTCATCGTCGTAACGCAGCGCGCCACCAGCTCCGCCTCGCGCATCAGGCAGGCGCCGAAGGCACCCGATTGCACCCGGTCGGACGGGCAGCCGACATTGAGATTGATTTCGTCATAGCCAAAGTCTGTCGCAATTCGCACGGCCTCGACCAGCTTGTCGGGTTCCGATCCGCCCAGCTGCAAGGCCACAGGATGCTCCACCTGATCAAAGCCAAGCAGCCGGTCACGGTCACCATGGATGATGCCGTCAGCCACCACCATCTCGGTGTAAAGCAGCGCCTGGCGCGACAGTTGACGGTGCAGGAACCGGCAGTGCCGGTCAGTCCAGTCCATCATCGGTGCGACGGCAAATCGGTGTTGAGGGTATCTACTCATCTCGCCTGTTTCATAAACTGTGCAGGCCCGGTCTCCAGGCCCGAATTCATTCGCCTGCCTATAGCGCAAATCCCATCCGCGCGAAACCGTGCCATCTGAGTGCCGAGATCAAGGGATCAGTGGAACCAGTTGACCTTTGTGGCGTTGAAGCAGCAGCATCAACGGAGACTACAATGCCGATAGAGAAAAACAGTTCATTCATTGATCCTGTCGACGTCCAGATTGGCGGCGATGCGGATACTGACGGCATCGCCCAGACACTGACCGCCGACGACATCAACGCGGTCCTCATGTCACCCAAGCCGGTTGACGAGCGTCTTGAGACATTGAAATCGATGCGCTCCGAACTCGAGGCCCGGTCCCACGCCGATTTTGGCAACGACATGGCGCCGCTGATCAACGATATCGATGCCGCGATCGATCAGCTCTCGCCCCGCATCTAGGACAGGTCCCCGGCAAACAGAGTGAGGAGAAAGGCCATGGCCAGCAGCAAACACGGATCGTCCGTCAAGGACGACGACACCTATGAAGCCTTGCGCGACGACGGCGCCTCCAAGGAAAAAGCCGCCCGTATCGCCAATGCGCAAGCCAATGACAGCCAGAAGCCATCCAGGAAAGGCGGCAAGGCGCAGCCTTATGAGGACTGGAGCAAGGACGAGCTCTACGAACGCGCCCAGGAACTCGACATCGACGGCCGCTCCGACATGACCAAGGGCGAGCTCATTGAGGCGCTGAGAAACAACTGACACCCCCGGCCTGCCGCGGCAGGCCCGAAAACCCCGCACGGACGCCCCTCCCGTGCGGGGTTTTCAAATTATTGAGCTGCTTTAAAAACCCTTGTCAAACGGGCAGACTGGCCACCTGCGCCACTGCGTCGGCTGCTTCCCGGCCTTTCTTGACGAAATGCTCCGTGAAGAAGGTCTCGTGCTCGCCCGTGGGCTGGAAATGGTGCGGCGTCAGCGACACCGAGAAAACCGGCACTTCGGTCTTGAGCTGTACATCCATCAGTCCGGTGACCACGGCCTGGGCCACAAAATCATGCCGGTAGATGCCACCATCCACGACCAGCGCCGCAGCAACCACGGCTTGGTACTGGCCGGTCTTGGCAAGCTTTTGCGCCAGCAGCGGCATCTCGAATGCACCCGGCACATCGAAACTCACCACCTCGGCATCGAGACCCAGCTCTTCAACCCGCGCTTTGAACCCGACAAACGCCTGATCGACGATATCGGCGTGCCAGCGGGCCTTGATGAAAGCAATTTTGAGGGATTTTGTCATTGCTCGGATCCTTTCAATAATGACAAGATCCCAGAGCGCACAAGCGTTCAGCACAGGTCTCGCAACCCGTTGCCTCACACCCATTCTCTACCATCCGGACTCTAACCGTCGGCCCTGGAATTCCACCAGTGTCTGCTGACCCACCCGAAGGTGGCGCTCGCGGGCTGTAACCGCCGGTGGGGAATTTCGCCCCGCCCTGAGAATGGATTTTACCTAGTGTGTCACTGGCCGTGAGTCAAACCGTTCCGGCGCGCAAAACGCCATCGCGCAGGCCTATCCGACACGGCGCAGGAAATCGCGCGTTCGCGGGTCGTGCGGAGCATCGAAAATCTGGCTTGGCGGCCCCTGCTCGACGATCCGTCCGCCTTCCATGAAGACGATGCGGTCGGCGATCTCGCGGGCAAACTGCATCTCATGGGTGACGATCAGCATGGTCTGCCGTTGCTCGGCCACCCGCCGCATCAGGTCCAGAACCTCGCCGACCCATTCCGGATCCAGCGCCGAGGTCGGTTCGTCAAACAGCATCAGGTCGGCATCCAGCGCCATCGCGCGACCGATACCGACACGCTGCTGCTGTCCGCCCGACAGTGCCGCGGGATAGGAGTTCGCCTTTTCCGTCAGGCCGGTCTCACGCAACACCTCATCCGCCCGTGCTTCGGCCTCCGCACGCGAGCGCTTCTGTACGGTGACAAGCGCTTCGGTGATGTTCTCCCGCGCGGTCTTGTTGGCAAAGAGCGCATAGTTCTGGAACACGAAGGCCGTCCGGCGCCGCAAAGCCAGAATGTCCTTGCGGCTGGCGCGCGCCGCATCGACGCTGAGATCACCGACGGTGATGGTGCCGGCATCGGGATGATCGAGAAAATTGATTGCGCGCAGCAAGGTCGACTTGCCGGTGCCCGACGGGCCGATGATCACCACCCGCTCGCCGTCCTTGATCTCGAGGTCGATCTTGTCGAGCACCGTGTTGGCGCCAAACCGCTTTGTCAGCCCGCTCACGCCCGTCATCGCGAATACGCCTCTTCCATGCGGCCCTCAAGCAGACGTTGCCCATAGGACAGCACCTCGACGATAATCCAGTAGATCACCGCCACCACGATAAAGCTTTCGAAATAAAGAAAGCTTCCCGCCGCCTCCTTCTGGGTCGCGCCCATCAGTTCGGTGACCCCAAGCGTGAACGCCAGCGAGGTGCTCTTGATCATGTCGATGAAGTAATTGACCAGCGTCGGCGCCGCCACCCGCGAGGCCTGCGGCAGCACGATCCGCCTGAGCATCTGGCCGCGGGTCATGCCCACAGCCATCGAGGCTTCCCACTGGCTGCGATCAACGCCGATGATGGCGGCGCGGATGCTCTCCGCCATATAGGCCGAGAAATGCAGTGTCAGCCCCATGATCGCGGCGGTGACACCGTTGATCTGGGAGAGAAACGACACCAGCTGCGGCAGGCCGTAATAGAACAGGAACAGCTGCACCAGAAGCGGCGTGCCGCGGAAGAAGCTGATGAACAGCATCACCGCCTGATCGAGCACCGGCACGCGGATGACCCGCTCCACGGCCAAGAGCGCGGCAAGCACCAGCGCTAACGCCATCGACGCCAGCGCCATGCCGAGCGTGAGCGGGACATATCCCAGAAGCACCGGGACAAGTCCCAGCATGTAGTCGATGTCTAGCGGTTGCATGGCCCTGCCCCGTGTGCTGCCTGCCTATTCGGCTGACGTGATGTCGGCTCCGAACCAGGTCTGGGAGATCTCCGCAAGCGTGCCTTTCTCGCGCAGAGCCGTCAGAGCTGCATCAACCCTGTCACGCTGCGCCCGCCCGGCTTCGTCATCACGGAACGGCAATGCGTTGCGGATTTCCGAGAAGGGCTGGCCGGCAAGCGCCAACGGCAGCGGGCTTTTCTGGATCACTTGGGTGGACGACACGCGATCCATCACGAAGGCGTCGACGCGGCCAAGCGCCGTGTCCTGTTCGATGTTGGATTCATAGGTGCGGATATCGATTTCGGCGGCATAGGGCAGTTCGCGCAACAACTGCTCGAAGTTCGATCCCAGATTGACCGCAACCACGCGCCCGCGCAGATCTTCCGGACCGCTGATCGTGTCCTCATTGCCCTTCTTCACCACCACCTGCGCACCGTCATAGACGTAGGGCTGAGTGAAGACGAACGCCTCTTGGCGCTCCGGCGTGATGGTGATCTGGTTGGCGATGGTATCGATACGCCCGGAGCTCAGCGCGCCGATCAGTCCCGAAAACGACATGGTGACGTATTCCACATTCATGCCGGTTTCCGCGGCGACCGCGTTCATCACGTCGACCTCGAAGCCCTGCAGCTTGTCCTGCTGCACGAAAGTGAAGGGGAAATAGCCTCCGGACATGCCCACACGCAGTGTGTCATTGTCCTGGGCAGCAGCAATTGAAACGAAACTGGCCGCGGCGAGCGCGGCAATGGCGATGGATTTGAGCATTTCTGTCCCTCTCGTGACAAGCCACCGGCCGGGTTGCGCGGTGCGGCTTCAAAGTTGAACGCCACAGATGGGTGCTGGTTCCACCTTTGCAATCTTGGGCCCTGTGCCGCCCGGGAACGTGAAGCGGCGTGATGGCGCGTGAGCACCGGCCACTTTTTCCGGGTTGCGACGGAACTCACGGCAGAAACAGGCGTTGGGTGGCAGTAAGTTTCACGAACCAAGGAGCACAAGATGCCCAACATGGAAGACGCAAAAATCCTCATCATGTCCACCAACGGTTTCGAGCAGTCCGAGCTTGAGTACCCGCTCGAACACCTCAAGAAGGCAGGCGCCACGGTTCACGTTGCCACGCTCGACGGCAAGGCCATCAAGGGCTGGGACAAGGACGACTGGGGCGACACGGTCGAAGCCGACCTGAAGATCTCCGACGTCAAGGTCGACGACTACATCGCTCTGGTGCTGCCCGGCGGACAGATCAACCCTGACCTGCTGCGTGTCGAAAAAGATGCCGTCCAGCTGGTCCGCGATTTCGTCACCAACGACAAGATTGTCGCCGCCATCTGCCACGCCCCGTGGTTGCTGATCGAAGCCGGCGTCATCAAGGACCGCGAGGCAACCTCCTACCACTCGATCCGCACCGACTTGGAAAATGCCGGCGCCAAGTGGAAAGACACCGAGATGGCCATCGACAACGGCATCATCACCAGCCGTTCGCCCGAAGATCTCGAGGTGTTTGTCAACAAGATCATCGAGGAGGTACGCGAAGGCGAACATCACCGCGATTCCGCCAACGCTGCCTGATCCGGATTTGGGGCGGCCGCGCTGCGGCTGCCCCCAACCCGCCGCATTGGTCGCCATAGTGGTACAGGCCAATCCATTCACACTAAGCGGGAGGTCGCATGTCCAACCTACCAGTCCCTCACAACACCCTCATCGTCGTCGGCACCGGTGAAGGCGCCAATTTCTACCGCAATGCCGGCAAGAATGGCGAACTCAAGCTGCAGCACTCCAAGGATCTGGAACCCGGCAACCTTGCCGACCAGGGACCGGCCGGAAAGCAGCCGCCCGACACCTCGGCCAAGGAATCGATGGAGGCCACCTTCGCCAAGATCCTGGCCAATCACCTTTATGACCTGGCCCAGCAGCACAAATTCGACAAGTTGATCCTCGTGCTTGACCCCGACACGCTCGGCGAAACCCGCCCGAGCCTGCATGTCAGCGTCACCGACAAGATCATGCTCGAATTGCCCAAGACCCTGATCAACAGCCCGACCGACCAGATTGAAAAATCGATTCAGGCGGCCCTCTGATCCAGACCAATCGAACCGGCCGGACCCTG
>NZ_NVXQ01000028.1 GCF_002733955.1 Hoeflea sp.
GCCCTGACAAGCGGCCTCACCACCAGACGCTACCAAAGAGGAGATGCTGCAATGTCGAATTATCCAGTGGACATGTCGGTCACACCCGAAGTCAAAGCCTTCTTTGACCCCGACACCAACACCATCAGCTATGTGGTCAAGGACCCTGCCTCGACCTCTTGCGCGGTTGTCGATTCGGTCATGGACATCGACTATGCCGCCGGCCGGATCACCTATGGCCACGCTGACGCGATGATTGCCTACATCAAGGACAACGGGCTGAAGCTCGAATGGATCATCGAGACCCACGTCCATGCCGACCACCTCTCCGCAGCGCCCTATATCCAGGAGCAGCTCGGCGGCAAGATCGGCATTGGCGACAAGATCATGGTCGTGCAGGATACCTTCGGCAAGGTCTTCAATGAGGGCACCGAATTCCAGCGCGACGGCTCGCAGTTTGATGCGCTGTTCAAGGACGGCGACACCTACCAGATCGGCTCTATGCAGGCCTTCACCATGTACACGCCGGGCCATACGCCTGCCTGCATGGTGCATGTGATGGGCAATGCCGCCTTTACCGGCGACACGCTGTTCATGCCCGATGGCGGCTCGGCCCGCGCCGATTTCCCCGGTGGCGATGCCGGTGTGCTCTACGATTCGATCCAGAAGGTCCTGTCGCTGCCCGACGAGATGCGCCTGTTCATGTGCCATGACTATGGTCCGAATGGTCGCGATATCCAGTGGGAAACCACGGTCGGCGACGAGAAGGCTCACAACATCCATGTCGGTGGCGGCAAGAGCCGTGAGGACTTCATCAAGTTCCGCACCGAGCGCGATGCCCAGCTGGCCATGCCGCGGCTGATCATCCCGTCGTTGCAGGTCAACATGCGCGCCGGCGAAGTGCCCAAGGACAAGGACGGGCATCCGGTGCTGAAAGTTCCCGTCAACGGGCTCTGACGGGCTGCCGCGCCCCGGTCGCAATCACGCAATGGATGGGTAGAGCAATGGACATCAGGAAGATCAATCGCGGGCTCTCGGTGAGCCCGCAAATCGCTCCGGCCGATCTGGTCGAGTTGCAAATGGCGGGCTTCCGCTCGATCATCTGCAACCGCCCCGATGGCGAAGGCAATGATCAGCCGACTTTCGCCGAAGTCGAAAAGGCGGCCCGGGCGGCTGGACTTGAAGCCCATTACCTGCCCATCGTCGCAGGCCGCGTGGCCGATGACGACGGCGGCAGGTTCGATGCCGCGATCTCTGATCTTCCCGGCCCGGTGCTCGCCTATTGCCGCACCGGCACCCGCTCGACCACGCTCTGGGCCTTGGCTGAAGGCGCGCGCGGCACGCCTTTGCCCAGCATCCTGGCTGCCACAAAGGCTGCAGGCTATGACATGTCGGATGTCGTCCGGCGTATCGCCAATGGCGGCAAGACGCCGACCGATATCGCCGACTTCTCCCATGACATCGTCATCATCGGCGGCGGTGCCGCCGGGATCTCGGTGGCCGCCAGCCTGCTGGCCCGCGCTTCCGATCTCGACATCGCCATCATCGACCCGCAGGATGTGCATTATTATCAGCCCGGCTGGACCATGGTCGGCGGCGGCATTTTCGAGCCTGAAGTCACCGCCCGCACCATGGGTTCACTGATCCCGCGCGGCGTGGCCTGGATCAAGGCCGCAGTCGCCGCCTTCGAGCCCGCCAGCAATGCGGTGATCCTCGATGGCTGCCGGGTGGTGCGCTACAATCGCCTGATTGTCGCGCCCGGCCTCAAGCTTGACTGGGACGCCATCGAAGGCCTGCCCGAAACCCTTGGCCGCAACGGCGTGACTTCGAACTACCGCTACGATCTGGCGCCCTACACCTGGAAGCTGGTCAAGGGCATGAAAGCCGGCAAGGCGATTTTCACCCAGCCGCCAATGCCGATCAAATGCGCCGGTGCTCCGCAGAAGGCGCTCTATCTTTCGGGTGACCACTGGTTCAAGTCCGGTGATCTCAGCAACATCGACATCGAGTTCTGCAATGCCGGTGGTGTGCTCTTCGGCGTCAAGGACTATGTGCCCGCGCTTGAAAAATACATCGCCAAGTACAAGGCCGAACTCAGCTTCAGCCACAACCTGGTCAGGATTGATGGTCCGGCGAAAAAGGCCTGGTTTACGGTGACCGATGCCGAGGGCAACAAGGACATCGTCGAGAAAGCCTTCGACATGATCCATGTCGTGCCGCCGCAGACAGCGCCCGATTTCGTCTGCGTCAGCTCGCTTGCCGATGCGGCCGGCTGGGTCGATGTTGATCAGACCACGCTGCGCCACAAGAGCTTCGACAACATCTGGTCGCTCGGCGATGTCATGAACGCCCCCAACGCCAAGACGGCTGCCGCTGCCCGCAAGCAGGCGCCTGTGGTGGCCAACAATGTTCTGGCCGACATGGGCCGTGTGAAGGGCATCGCCCATTACGATGGCTACGGCTCCTGTCCGCTCACCGTGGAGCGCGGCAAGATTGTTCTGGCCGAGTTCGGCTATGGCGGCAAACTGCTGCCAAGTTTCCCGGGCTTTCTGGTCGACGGCACCAAGCCAAGCCGGGTCTCCTGGCTGCTCAAGGAGCGCATTCTGCCGCCGATCTACTGGAAGGCCATGCTCAAGGGCAAGGAATGGATGGCCAGGCCGGAAGTCGTCGGCTGACCTGAGCGAAACCGCATTCTGATCCCATTTGACCGGCGGTGCGCCGAGACCGCCGCAGGCCGGAAACTGCCCAAGACTTTTGTGCTGCGTACACAGCAAGGATATCGACATGCTGAAAGATCCCGCCCTTCTCAATCGCCTTGCCCGCGTCATGCCGGTCTTCGACTGGGGCCGCCGCTATGACCGCGATGCGCTGAGCAACGACCTTGTTGCCGCGGTGATTGTCACCATCATGCTGATCCCGCAATCGCTGGCTTACGCGCTGCTGGCCGGCCTGCCGGCCGAGACCGGCATCTACGCCTCGATCGCGCCGATCGTGCTCTACGCCATCTTCGGCACCAGCCGGGCGCTGGCCGTCGGACCCGTCGCGGTGGTCTCGCTGATGACCGCGGCCGCGATCGGCAATATCGCCGAGCCGGGCTCGCCCGAATTGCTGCTTGCCGCCGTCACGCTGGCCTTCCTGTCGGGCGCCTTTCTGATCCTGCTCGGCGTCTTCCGGCTCGGCTTTCTCGCCAACTTCCTCTCGCATCCGGTGATCGCCGGCTTCATCACCGCCTCGGGCATTCTCATCGCCATGAGCCAGTTGCGCCATGTCCTGGGCATCTCCGCGAGCGGTGCCAACCTGCCCGAACTGCTGCGCTCCCTGTTCGAGCATCTGGACGAGATCAACTGGATCACGCTTGCCATCGGTGTGAGCGCCACCGCCTTCCTGTTCTGGGTGCGCAAGGGGCTGATGCCGCTGTTGCTGTCGACCGGCATGAAGCCGAAGCTGGCGGGCGTGCTCGCCAAGGCCGGTCCGGTGGCGGCGGTGTTTGTCACCACCTTCATCGCCTGGGTCTTCAATCTCGGCGAAACCGCAGGCGTCCGGGTCGTGGGCGACGTGCCGCAGGGGCTGCCGCCGCTGACCATGCCGTCCTTCTCGCCCGATCTGCTGGGCCAGCTGATCGGCCCCGCGGTGCTGATTTCAATCATCGGTTTTGTCGAGTCGGTCTCGGTCGCCCAGACCCTGGCCGCGCGCAAACGCCAGCGGATTGTTCCCGACCAGGAACTGATTGGCCTCGGGGCTGCCAATGTCGGCGCGGCGTTCACCGGCGGCTACCCGGTCACCGGCGGCTTTGCCCGCTCGGTGGTCAATTTCGACGCCGGTGCGGAAACCCCCGCAGCCGGCGCCTATACCGCGGTCGGGCTGCTGCTTGCGGCCATGCTGCTGACGCCGCTGATCTATCACCTGCCGCAGGCAACGCTGGCTGCCACCATCATCGTGGCGGTGCTGTCGCTGGTGGATTTCTCGATCCTGAAAAAGACCTGGGTCTATTCCCGCGCCGATTTCGCCGCCGTCAGCGCCACCATCGCCCTGACGCTGCTCTTCGGCGTCGAGGTCGGAGTGACCGCCGGTGTGGTGCTGTCGATCCTGATCCATCTCTACAAGTCGTCGCGGCCGCACATGGCCGTTGTCGGCCGGGTTCCGGGCACCGAGCATTTCCGCAACGTCAAGCGCCACAAGGTGGAGATCGACGAGACCGTGCTGACGCTCCGGGTCGACGAGAGCCTTTATTTCGCCAATGCGCGCTATCTGGAGGACAGTCTCTACGACATGGTCGCCGCCCGCCCGCAGCTCAGGCACGTGGTGCTGATGTGCCCGGCGGTCAACGAGATCGATATGAGCGCGCTGGAATCGCTGGAAGCGATCAACGAGCGGCTCAAGGCGCTGGACGTGACTTTCAATCTCAGCGAGGTCAAGGGGCCGGTCATGGACCGGCTGCGCCGAAGCGATTTCCTGCATCACCTCAGCGGCAAGGTGTTCCTCAGCCAGCACCAGGCGGCCGAGGAACTGGCCGCCGGGCCTTCACATAACAGTTTCACAACCTCCCAACCCCAATAGGAGATCACCATGACCATACGCATCGGCGACACCGCCCCGAACTTCAAGACCGACACCACCAGCGGCCCGATCGATTTTCACCAGTGGATCGGTTCCTCCTGGGCCTTCTTCTTCAGCCATCCGGCCGATTTCACCCCGGTCTGCACCACCGAGATGGGGCGCACCGCGCAGCTCGCCGACCAGTTCGCCGCCCGCAACGTCAAGCCGATCGGCCTGTCGACGGACGGCGTCGAGGAGCACATGGCCTGGATCAGGGATGTCAATGACACGCAAGATACCACGCTGACCTTCCCGATTGTCGCCGACAGGGATCACAAGGTGGCCGAGCTCTACGACATGATCCACCCCAACGCGAGCACCACTGCCGCCGTGCGCTCGGTCTTCATCATCGACCCGGACAAGAAGGTCCGCCTGACCATGACCTACCCGATGAATGTCGGGCGCAATTTCGACGAGATCCTCCGGGTCATTGACGCGCTGCAGCTGGCCGACGCCAAGACGGTCGCCACGCCTGCCGACTGGCGTCCGGGCGGCAAGGTTATCATCCCGACATCCGTCAGCAACGAGGATGCCAAGGGTATCTTCCCGCAGGGCTGGGAAGAAATCCGCCCCTATCTCCGCGTCACCGACGTCAGCTGAGACATCCGTTCCGCATGCAAGACGCCCGCTGCGAAGCGGGCGTTTTCATAATCGGGTAGTTCAGCACTGCGTTCGGGGTCAGGTCCCCGCGATCAGGTCAGTGGCCTGATCCGCACCGCAATCAGGTCAACACCCTTCGCGCCGCCCGACACATCACTGTTGATGATCAGAAATCCACCCTGGTTGGGGGCCAGAGCCCGGTCGTAGTCGAGGCTGAACAGGATGTCGTTGGTGTCATAGGTCACGTCGAAGCGCCGCCGGCCGCAGTCTCCCAGAACCGAGAATTCGCAGCGGACATAGATCTGCGTCGCCTCGGGTGTCGCCGAGCGCATGGTCAGTGCCAGCACCGATTGGCGGCCGGCCAGTGCCTGCATCACCTCAGGCCCGAGCGGCACGCGCACTTCGCCATTCGCGCCGGCAGAACCGGACACGATCCTCAGCACGTTGCCTTCGGCTTCCTCGATCACCTCGACGCTGGCGTTGCCACCCGCTTCGGCTGTGCCGTCGCGGCCTGGCGTATAGACATTGGCCCACTCTCCGGAAAAGCCTGCGCCGGGATTGAGTTGCTGTGGTCCGCCGGCAAAATCGTCGCGGCTGAGCGATGGGGGCGGATTGGGAACGCCCGTGTCACGCTCCTCTGCACTCATCAGTGCGCCGCTTTCGATCAGCCACCAGATGCCGATGCCCAGAAACGACAGCATCACTGCGGCCGAGAACAATGAGGCAAAGATCGGGCGTTTGCGCTTTTCCTTGCGGGCTTTAGCCACCTTGACCTTCTTGCCGGGCTTTTGCGGCTTGGCGTCGGCGGGTGCTGCGATGTGCGGTGGCCGCTCGGCATTCAACTCAGGTGCAGCGCCCGCGGAAGCTGCCGCTCCGGCAGCGCCGGGAACGAAATCCAGCATGGCATCACCAGCCGCCGTCTTGCGGCGGGCATCGCCCTGCGGCTGTGCCGAAACCGGGGTGACTGCCGGGGCCGGCTGATGCGGTACGCCCGTTTTGGGCTCGAGGTCGTCCCAGGGTGCCCGTTGGTCTTCGGGGCCGTCATGCTCCGGGCCGAGCACCTCCGGGGCCCTCATGTCTGGCTTTCGCGCTTCAGGCACCGGAGCTTCCGGTTCCCTTTCAACAGGCCGCACTTCGGCGGGCGCGAGCGGTGCAGCGTGAACGGGGGTGGGATCGGCCTGTGCCGGATTCGTCGGCGCGGGCTGGACCGGTGGCGCAGCGACTGGCGGCCGTGCTGCTGCTGCCTCATCGCGCGACGCGAAAACCTCAGGCGCTGCCGCCGGTGAGGGCGGGGGCGCTGTCTCGCTCGGTGGCGTCCATTCGGCCTCGATGTCGGTGATCAGCAGCTCGAGTTTTTCCCGGTGCTCATCGATCCGCTCGGGATCGGCGATGCCCTGGCGTTCGAGGCTGCGGTCAAGCGCCGCCCGGGCGGAATCGTAGATCCGCCGGCGCGCCTGTGCGCCGGGAATGCCAGCCTTGTCCAAAGCCCCGCGAATTGCAGCTTCCATGCCGGTCAATGGTCTGTCTCCGTGTGGTCCGGCCTGGCTGGTGCCTGTCCGGATCAGTCAGTGCAGGCAATCGGGTTCAATCCTGGCGGGACCGGGCAGGGGAAGCCCGGTCAACCGCCGAGCCTTGGTGCCTGCCGTTACGCTGTGCCTATCCGCTAACCCTGAAAAACTCAAGCTTGCAACCAATTCCTGTGGCATCCAGCTGTGGAATTGGAGCGGCAAGTCAAGTCTTTTCAGCTCACCCTGGCTCTGCTATGGAAATTGACGTTTGCGTAAACGTCATTCTGATTTGCGAGGCCATATGACCCTTCCTGCCATTCTCAAGACCAATTTCAGGCTGCCGGTTGTGGCCGCGCCTCTGTTCATTATTTCCCATCCTCCATTGGTCATGGCCCAGTGCAAGGCGGGCATCATGGGATCGTTTCCCGCGCTCAACGCCCGCCCTGAAGCCCAGCTGGACGAATGGCTGGCCGAAATCACCGAAGGCCTGGCCGACCACGACGCCAAGAACCCGGACCGCCCGTCAGCTCCTTTTGCGGTCAACCAGATTGTTCACCGCTCCAACAAGCGGCTCGAGCATGATCTGAGCATGTGCGTCAAATACAAGGTGCCGGTGGTGATTTCGTCGCTCGGCGCGGTGCCCGAAGTCAACGACGCCATCCATTCCTATGGCGGCATCGTGCTGCATGACATCATCAACAACCGCCACGCCAATTCGGCAATCCGGAAGGGCGCTGACGGTCTGATCGCGGTTGCTGCAGGCGCCGGCGGCCATGCCGGTCCGTTGTCACCCTTCGCCCTGATTCAGGAAATCCGCGAATGGTTCGACGGTCCGCTGCTTCTGTCCGGCTCGATTGCCACCGGCGGCGCCGTGCTCGCGGCCCAGGCCATGGGCGCTGACATGGCCTATATCGGCTCGCCCTTCATCGCCACCGATGAGGCCCGCGCCGTGGATGCCTACAAGCAGATGATTGTCGACAGCGACGCCAAGGACATCGTCTACTCCAACTATTTCACCGGCATTGCCGGCAACTATCTCAAGCCCTCGGTTACGGCTTCCGGACTCGATCCGGACAATCTGCCGGTGGCCGATCCGACCAAGATGGATTTCGACAAGGCAGCCTCCGGCCCGAAAGCCTGGAAAGAGATCTGGGGCTCGGGCCAGGGCATCGGCGCGGTCAAGAAAATCGGTCCGGTGGCTGATCTGGTCGATCGTCTCGAAAGCGAATACAAGGCCAGCCGCCAACGCTTGGCGCTGTAGCCCGCAACGAGGCCTGCATCCTGTCGCCTCGCTCTGGCGGACCGGGAGGTCCCGCTGGGCTCAGCAAAAATATCGGCGGGCCGTCCATGCCCGCTTGAAATCGGGGGGCAACCAAGGTATTTGCCCTCCATCATGTCCGCGCGGCACTCAGTGCCATGCTTCATGAACCGGTACGCCGCTTTAGCTCAGGTGGTAGAGCACATCATTCGTAATGATGGGGTCGCAGGTTCGAGTCCTGCAAGCGGCACCACTTTCCCGTTTCGCGCTTGTCCCAAGCACCTGATTGCAGGCGCGAACAGCAGCTGAATACGAATTGACCTTGCGAAGTGGTCGGCTGCGGCTAGAGTTCCGGCATGACATGGAAAGCAATTATCCTGACCTTCTTGACCCTTGCCATCCTGGCATTCGGTCGTGAGCATCCGTGGACCCTGGCTGGTATCGCTGCTGGAAGTGTCGCGGCCATTTTCCTGGCGGTGATCGCCACCCGCGCCAGTCGACGATAGTCCAATTTTGCAGAGCGCTGTCGGCTTGGCACTTTGTCGCAGAGGGCCACTCTCGCTTCAACGGGACCACCCTTTGCCCGCAGATTTCCCCGGCTGACCCCTCGTGCCCATGACCATCGGATCCGGCATGCAGCACGAACCTGCGCAGCCGCTAAACTATGGTGTGGACATACACTCTTGTCCAATTATAGTCACAGGTCTCCAGAACGTCCCGATCAGGCTGGGAGGCCAAATCGAATTGTCCGCCGTCGGGGCGTTTTTTCTCGAGAATGACACCAATAACAGCAATACAGGGAGAAACTGATGTCATCCAAAAAGAAACTGCTCGGCGCCTTGCTGACCACCGCCATTCTGGCGGGGAGCAGCGCTCTCGCCTCGGCCGAGACGCTTCGCTGGGCACGCGCCGGCGACAGCCTGACGCTCGACCCGCATTCGCAGAATGAAGGTCCGACCCATGCGCTTTCCCAGCAGATCTACGAGCCGCTGATCTCGCCTGACATGGAAGCCAAGCCGATTCCCGCGCTCGCAACCGAGTGGATGGTGAAGGAAGGCGACCCGAATGTCTGGGTTTTCAAGCTGCGCGAAGGCGTGAAGTTCCACGGTGGCGAAGATTTTACCGCTGAAGACGTGGTGTTCTCCTTCAACCGCGCCAAGATGGAAAGCTCCGACATGAAGGAGCTGCTGGTTTCCATCAAGGAAGTCCGCGCCGTCGATGACTACACCGTCGAGATGGAAACCGAAGGTCCGAACCCGATCCTGCCGAACAACCTGACCAACCTGTTCATCATGGACAAGGGCTGGGCAGAAGCCAACGACGTGACCGCGCCGGCCGAATTCGACGATGGCGAGGAAACCTATGCGGTGCGCAATGCCAACGGCACCGGCGCCTTCATGCTCGAAAGCCGCGAGCCGGACACCAAGACCGTGCTCAAGGCCAATCCGGACTACTGGGGCAAGGGCCAGTTCCCGCTCGAAGTGACCGAGATCATCTACACGCCGATCCAGAACGCAGCGACCCGCGTGGCGGCCCTGCTGTCCGGCGAAGTCGACCTGATCCAGGACGTGCCGGTGCAGGATATCGACCGTGTGGCCAATGGCGACGGGCTGAAAGTCGGCAATGCACCGCAGAACCGCACCATCTTCTTCGGCATCAACTCGGGTGATGCGGACCTCGAAAATGACAATGTCGAGGGCAAGAACCCGTTTGCGGATGTTCGCGTGCGCAAGGCCATGAACATGGCGATCGACCGCGATGCCATCAAGCAGGTGGTGATGCGCGGCCAGTCCGCGCCGACCGGCGTGATCATCCCGCCTTTCGTCAATGGCTGGACAGACGCGCTCGATGCCTATCCGAAGGCTGACATCGACGCTGCCAAGGCACTGATGGAAGAAGCAGGATATGGCGACGGTTTTGAAGTCACCATGCATTGCCCGAACGACCGCTACATCAACGACGAGGCCATCTGCCAGGCAGCCGTCGGCATGATGGGCAAGATCGGCATCAAGGCCAATCTGGTTGCCCAGACCAAGGCCAACCACTTCCCGCTGATTTCGGGCAAGAAGACCGACTTCTACCTGCTCGGCTGGGGCGTTCCGACCTTTGATTCCGAGTATGTGTTCAACTTCCTGGTCCACTCCACCACGGATGACCGCGGTTCCTGGAACGGCTCGCGCTTCTCCAATGCGGACGTCGACGCGATGATCCAGTCGCTGGGTTCTGAGGTCGACCTCGACAAGCGCAACGAGACCATCGCCAAGATCTGGCAGGTTGTTCAGGACGAGCAGATCTACCTGCCGATCCACAACCAGGTCCTGAACTGGGGCATGAAGTCCAACATCGACTTCCCGGTTCAGCCGGAAGACCAGCCGCACTTCAAGTTCCTGAAGTTCAACTGATCAGCGCCTGAGCGCTTCCTGGACGGGGACCATGGTCCCCGTCCATTTCCCTGTTTTGAAAGCTCACCCATGCTCGCTTACGTGATCCGCCGCGTATTCCAATCGATCTTCGTGCTGCTGATGGTCGGTCTGGTGGCGTTTTCCATGTTCCGCTTTGTCGGCGATCCGGTCGAAAACCTGCTTGGCCAGGAACGCACCCAGGCGGATATCGAGCGGGTACGGGACCAGTTGGGTCTCAACGATCCGTTTCCCGTCCAATATGTCAAGTTCCTCGGCAACGCGCTGCAGGGCAATCTCGGGGTGAGTTACCGGCAGGGACGGCCGGTCTCCGAGATCATTGCCGAACGTGCACCGGCGACCCTCGAGCTTGCGGGCGTTTCAGCCCTCTTCGCCGTCGTTTTCGGGGTTGGCCTCGGCGTCTTCACCGCCATCCGCAGGGACGGGTTCATGGCGAATCTGATCATGACCACGTCGCTGATCGGGGTTTCGCTGCCAACCTTCCTGATCGGCATCCTGCTGATCTACGTCTTCGCCGTCGAACTGGGCTGGTTGCCCAGTTTCGGACGCGGAGAAACGGTCAAGATCGGCGGGTGGAGCACGGGCTTCCTGACCGAGAGCGGCCTCAAGGCCATCATCCTGCCGGCGATCACGCTCGGGCTTTACCAGATGACCCTGATCATGCGTCTGGTGCGCTCCGAAATGCTGGAAGTGCTGCGCACCGACTACATCAAGTTTGCCCGGGCAAGGGGGCTTTCGACGCGCGCCATCAATTTCGGCCATGCGCTGAAGAACACCCTGGTCCCGGTGATCACCGTGACCGGACTGCAGATCGGCTCCATCATCGCCTTTGCCATCATTACCGAGACGGTGTTCCAGTGGCCCGGGGTCGGCCTGCTGTTCATCAACGCCATCCAGTTTGTCGATATTCCCGTCATGGCGGCCTATCTGATGCTGATCTCCGTCATGTTCGTGCTGATCAACCTGATCGTCGACCTGCTTTACTTCGTCATTGACCCGCGGCTTTCCGCCGACGCGTCGGCGCGCGGGCATTAGGGGGACGTGATGGAAGCAGTTTCCAATTTCCTGGCTTCGGACCTGTTCTACCGTTTCCGCAAGTCGCCGGTCGCGGTTCTCGCCTTCATCGTCACTGCGGTGCTGGTGCTCTCGGCCCTGTTCGCTCCCCTGATTGCCCCGCAAAACCCGTTTGACCCGGGATCTCTCAACCTGATGAACGGGTTTTCCCAGCCGGGTGAACCCAACCAGTTTACCGGCGAAACCTTCATGCTCGGCACCGACGACCAGGGCCGGGACGTGTTTTCGACCATCCTCTACGGTCTGCGCATCTCGCTGTTTGTCGGCTTTTCCGCGGTCATGTTCGCCATGGTGCTGGGATCGGTTCTCGGCCTGATTGCTGGCTACACCGGCGGGCGCACCGACACCATCATCATGCGCATCGCCGATATCCAGCTGACCTTTCCCGCAATCCTCGTCGCGCTGCTGATCTTCGGCATCGCCAAGGGCATCACGCCGCCTTCCTACCGCGATGAAGTGGCGATCTGGGTGCTGATCCTGGCCATCGGGCTTTCCGACTGGGTGCAGTTTGCCCGTGTCGTGCGCGGCGCGACGCTGGTGGAACGCAACAAGGAATATGTGCAGGCGGCAAAGCTGATCGGGCGCAAGCCGATGGCGATCATGCTCAAGCACATCCTGCCCAACACGCTGGGGCCGGTTCTGGTGATCGCCACGATTTCGCTGGCGCTGGCCATCATCGCCGAAGCGACGCTGTCCTTCCTCGGTGTCGGCGCGCCGCCGACCCAGCCCTCGCTGGGGACGTTGATCCGCATCGGCCAGGGATTTCTGTTTTCCGGTGAGTACTGGATCCTGCTCTACCCGGCCGTGACGCTGCTTGCGCTGGCGCTGTCGGTCAACCTGCTTGGCGATTGGCTGCGCGATGCGCTCAATCCGAAACTGAAATAGGCGGAGACATGTCCACCCCACTCCTCTCCGTTCGTGATCTTGTCATCAAGTTCCCCACCCGCCACGGTCCGCTGACGGCAGTCGACGGCGTCAGCTTCGACCTGGCAGCCGGCGAGGTGCTGGGCGTCGTCGGTGAATCGGGCGCCGGCAAGTCGCTGACCGGTTCGGCCATCATCGGCCTGCTGGATCCGCCGGGCCATATTGCCTCGGGCGAGATCTACCTGAAGGGCGAGCGCATCGACAATCTTCGCCCCGAAGAGATGCGCGCCATCCGCGGCCGGCGCATCGGCATGGTGTTCCAGGATCCGCTGACCTCGCTCAATCCGCTTTACACGATCGCCGACCAGCTGATCGAAACCATCCGCACCCATTTGCGGCTGTCCGAACGCGAGGCCCGCAAGCGCGCCATCCAGCTGCTGGACGATGTCGGCATTCCGGCCGCCAGCCGCCGGATCGACGATTACCCGCACCAGTTTTCCGGCGGCATGCGCCAGCGCGTGGTGATTGCTCTGGCGCTCGCGGCCGGACCGGAACTCGTGATTGCCGACGAACCCACCACCGCGCTCGATGTCTCGGTGCAGGCACAGATCATCGATGTTCTCAAGGAGCAGTGCACCCAGCACGGAGCCTCGGTCATTCTCATCACCCACGACATGGGCGTGATTGCCGAAACCGCCGATCGCGTGGCGGTGATGTATTCCGGCCGGATCGCGGAAATCGGACCGGTGCGCGAGATCATCCAGAACGCCAAGCACCCCTACACGAGCGGTCTGATGGGCTCGATCCCGACGCTCGCACAGGAGGAAGACCGCCTGGTGCAGATACCCGGTTCGATGCCGCGGCTTTCGGATATCCCGCCCGGCTGCCCGTTCAATCCCCGCTGTGACAAGGTGTTCGACAAGTGCCGGGTGCATCGCCCCTCACTGATCCCGGTGGAAAACCGCGAGGTGGCCTGCTGGCTCTACGAGGATACCGAAGCGAGGGGGGCCGCCACATGACCGAGATTTCCGCACAGCCCGAGACTCCGCTCATTCAGGTCGACAACCTGTCATGCGTTTTTGACGTCTCGAAGCCCTGGCTGAACCGCGTCGTCGAACGCGAACCCAAGCAGTTCCTGCGTGCAGTCGACGATGTTTCCTTCGAGATCCGCAAGGGTGAAACCCTGGCGCTGGTCGGCGAATCAGGGTCAGGCAAATCAACCATCGCCAAGATGCTTGTCGGCCTGCTGGAGCCCAGTGCAGGCACCATCCTGTTTGATGGCCAGCCGATGATCATCGACAGCTCCGAGCGGATGATGGAGTTGCGCAAGCGCTTCCAGATGATCTTCCAGAGCCCCTATGCCAGCCTCAATCCGCGCTGGAAGGTGGCCGATGTCATTGCCGAGCCGATGGTTGTTCTGGGCGTCGAGAAGGACAGCGCGAAAATCCAGGCCCGGGTCGACGAATTGCTTGAACTGGTTGGCCTGTCCGCCGCCGACGGGTCGAAGTTCCCGCACGAGTTCTCCGGCGGCCAGCGTCAGCGCATCGCCATTGCCCGGGCGCTGTCCTCCAACCCGGAATTCATTGTCTGCGACGAGCCGACCTCGGCTCTCGACGTGTCGGTGCAGGCACAGATCCTCAATCTGATGCGGGATCTGCAGGACCAGCTGGGCCTGACCTACCTGTTCATCAGTCATGACCTGTCGGTGGTTCGTCACATGGCCAACCGCATCGGCGTCCTGTATCTCGGCGCGCTGGTCGAGATTGCCGACAGCAAGGAACTGTTCAAGGCCCCGCAACACCCCTACACGCGCATGCTGCTGGATGCGGTTCCCGACCTGGAAATGACCGGCCGTCAGCGCAAGGAAGTGGAAGGGGAAATCCCCAACCCGATCAACCCGCCATCGGGCTGCACCTTCCACCCGCGTTGCCCTTTCGCCAATGAGCGGTGCGAACGTGAGGTGCCCGGCTGGACGCAGACAAGATTCGGTGTTGCCGCCTGCCACGGCGTGGGAGAGGGGCGGATTCCCGCAGCCGAAATCACCCGGTGACGGCGAACCCTTATCGGGCTCGCCGGTATCTGACCTCTATCCGCACCATGGAAATCTGCCGAACGACGGCCTAGTCCGCGCCATGGGCCATGTCGCGGGGGCGCAGGAAGCCTTTCTGGTAGATATAGACCGCAACACCGATGGTGACGCCGACAATGTCGGTCAGCCACCCGGCATCGATCATCGTCAATCCTCCTGCCAGCAGGACAACCCGCACCACGCTGCTGGCGCGTCCGAAGAACCAGCCCTGCACGGCTGCCGACAGGAGATAAACCCCGACGGCCGCTGTCGCGGTGACATGAATGGAATCGACCCAGCTTCCCTGCAAGAGCATCTCGTCGGACAGGTAGAACATGTAAGGCACGATGAACGCTGCCAGCCCGAACTTGAAGCTTTCGACACTGGTCTTGAGCGGATCAGACCCGGCCAGCGCCGCTCCGGCATAGGCCGCCAGTGCGACCGGTGGTGTGATGGCCGAGATCACGGCGAAGTAGAAAATGAAGAAATGCGCCGTCAGCGGCTCGATCCCGAGATTGATCAGGCCCGGCGCCATGACACTTGCGGCAACCACGTAGGCGGCGGTCGTCGGCATGCCCATGCCGAGCACGATCGAAACAAGCATGGCAAAGATCAGCGCCAGGAACTGGCTGTGTTCGGCGAGCCCCAGAAGCACCGCGGAAAAGCGTGACCCGATGCCGGTCAGCGCAATGACGCCGACGATGATGCCCGCTGTCGCACAAACCGCGACCAGCTGCAGCGCCATGCGCGCACCCAGTTCCAGCGCCCGGAACAGTTGTTTCGGACCCATGCGATGTGGCGTCAGCCAGGACACCACGGTCGCCGACATCATCGCCAGCGTGCCGCAGCGGATCACCGAATAGCCTGACAGCAGCGAGCCGATGAGCACGATGATCGGTGTGAACAAGTAGACCTGCTTGAGCAGTTTGGCGAATTTCGGCAGCTCTGAGCGGGGCAGCCCGACCATGCCGTATTTCTGCGCTGCCAGATCCACCATGAAGAAGATCGAGAGGAAGTAGATGATCGCCGGAATGATGCCGGCATAGACGATGTTGATGTATGGAATGCCGGTGATCTCGGCCATGATGAAGGCGCCGGCGCCCATGATTGGCGGCATGATCTGGCCGCCGGTCGAAGCAGCCGCCTCGACCGAAGCTGCGGTCTGCGGCTTGTAGCCGACCTTCTTCATCATCGGGATGGTCAGGCTGCCGGTTGCCACCACATTGCCGGCCGACGTTCCGTTGATCATCCCCATGAGGCCGGATGCGAACACCGCCACCTTGGCCGGACCGCCGCGCTTGTGGCCGGCCGTGGCGAAGGCGAAATTGACGAAATACTCGCCGACCCGGGTGGCCTGCAGAAATGCGGCGAAGATCACAAACAGGATGATGTAGGTCGAGGAGATGGCAATCGGAGCACTGAGAATGCCGTTGTCGGTGATGATGTAGGTGAAGAACCGTTTCGCATCATAGCCGCGATGGTAGAGAATTCCCGGCAGCCATGGCCCGAGAAAGGCGTAGCCGACAAACACGCTGGCGATGATGACCAGCGCCATGCCGGCAAGACGGCGTGTCAGTTCGACCACCAGCAACACACAGGTGACGGCCGCCCACATGTCCGATGGCAATGCCATCGAGATGCCGCCACGCAACTGCAGCTGACGGGAAAACAGGATGAGATAGGCGATCGCGCTGAATGTCGCCACAACCAGCAGCACATCCGGTAGCGAGATACGGCTCTGCGGACGCTCGGCGAAGAACCAGCCATGCGCGATGGCCAGCAAGCTGCCTGCAAACAGCGGGATACCGTAGTAGCGAAGCGCCCAGGGCTGTCCGGCTGGTACGCCGGTCTGCACGACATTGTACCAGATGGCCAGGAACATGGTGAAACCGGTCAGGATGCCAACGGCGGCGAGCGCCAGAATGACGTTGGCGAGAAAATTGCGTGGTGTGGCCGCATCAGCCCGGGTGGCGCCTGCGGCATAGATCATGAAGCCGAGCGCCAGCCCGCCGCCAATGTGGGACAGGCGGTAAGCCCAGGTTTCCAGCGGGTAGATATTCATCACATAGAGGTGGAAGCTGGAGTAAGCCACACAGGAGATTGCGACCACCCACATCAACCACCCGGAGAAGATGCGCTGATTGAAGCCGACCGGTTCCTCGTCGACATGGGACACAGCCTCTGCGAGTGACACATCGTCCTGAACATCTTCTTTGACTTGCTTTGGTTTTGTGTCTGACATGGTGCGCCCTCCCACAGGCAGTGATACTCTTGTCCCGGCTTAAAAAAACAGGGCGGAATTGTGCAATCCCGCCCTGCGCCTGATCCCGGTCGACCGGATTATCCGGACGTTTTTTACGTCCTACTTCAGTTCGTCGGCGATCTCGTAGCCGTTTTCCGCAAACCATTTGGCAGCGCCGGGATGGAACGGCATGAAAGTGTTCTTGTCGAAATGCTCCGGCAGGGTTTCGGCTGCTGCCTTGTGGCCCTGAAGCATGCGTTCATGCTCTTCCATTGCCAGCTTGGTGACTTCGTAGACGAGGCTGTCGGGCACGCTTTCGTGGACAATCGCAAAGTTCCACAGCGACACGGTTTCTATGGCCTCGGGCTGGTCCTCATAGGTGTTGGCCGGAATGGTGAAAGCTGCCATTGCCGGTTCGGCCTTGAGGAACATGTCCCGCTCTTCTTCGGTCATGCTGATGAAGACGACGTCGTTTTCAACGGCGAGCTGGGTGTAGGCGCCATTCGGGATGCCCGCGGCATAGACAAAGGCATCGACCAGGCCGTCCTTCAGCTGTCCGGCCGTATCACTGGCGCCGGCATAGGAAATGTTGACCTCCATGCCTGCCGCCTTGAAGTAACGTGGCCAGTAGGCTGCCGAGGTGCCGCTTGCCGGCCCGACGCCGACCCGCTTGCCTTCCAGATCCTTGAAGGACTTGATGCCGGAGCTCGCCAGCACCGCTGCCTGCAGCGGGGTCTGATACATCGGGAACATTGCGCGGACCGCGGTGTGTTCGACACCCGGCATCACTTCGCTCTTGCCGACCCAGGCATCATAGGCCGGGCCCATGGTGACAAAGCCCATGTTCAGGTCGCCGGTCTGGACCAGCGTGACATTCTGTCCGGGACCGCCGGTGATCTCGACGCTGGCGTTGACGCCCAGCTTTTCGCTGATCAGACCGGCGAAACCGCTACCATAGGCAAAATAGGACCCGCCCTGGCTACCTGTGCCAAAAGTCAGCGTTTCCGGCCAGCCGGACTTGTCTTGTGCGACTGCCGCTGCGGCGAAACTTCCCGCAATTGCCAGCGCAAGAATGGATTTTCTTACAAATTTCATGGCTCACTCCTCCCGTGAATGCACCTTGTGGTGCCATTCCCAAGACGCTACAGCCTGACGAAGCTGCTCCTCAAGGACTGCCAATTATATAAATAATTTGATTAATCTCTAAGCCGTTGTTGCGATTGAGCCTATGTTGGCCAGCAACAGGTCCATGAATGCCTCGCGAGCCGGGTCCTTGGTATCCCGCATCCAGCAGGCCGCCAGCGCCAGTTTGTTGCGGATCGGGGTCTCGGGCATCTTCAGCGGGACGAACCTCACACCATCAACGCCCAGGCGGGATGCCCAGCGCGGCACGATGGCAATGCCCATGCCGCGGCTGACCAGGTTGACGATGGTCTGCTTCTCCTCGGCAATCTGGACAACCCTGGCTGACAGCCCTGCTTCGATGAACAGCTGCATGCTCAGGTCATGGCTGTGCGGACGCGACTTGCGGTCAGGCACGATCAATGGCTGGTCGGCCAGTTGATGCACGTCGAGCTCATCACAATCGGCCAGCATGTGCCCCTCCGGGCAGGCCACCACCGCGGTCTCGTGGAACAGCGGATGAAACTCCAGTCCCCGGTCAGGGGTCTCCGGTGGACGAACGATGGCAATGTCGAGATGCCCGGACAGGATCTTTGGCAGCAGCCTGATCGTCTTTTGTTCAATGAGCTGGACCACGATTTCGGGATGCTGATCCCGAAACTGCGGCAACAGCTGCGGCAGCAACCCGGCCGCCGCGCTGTCGATCGCGCCAATGCGCAAGGCGACGGCTTTCTCGTTCTTGTGATCCCGCAGCTTCGCTTCAAGCCGTTCCACCCGGGAGATGATCTCGATCGCTTCGGGAAGCAGAATGCTGCCCGCTTCTGTGAGGGCCACATTGCGGGTCGTCCGCGACAGGAGGCGAACCCCGAGACGGTCTTCCAGCAGACGAATCTGGCGGCCCAGCGATGCCGGCAGCATTTCCAGCTGCTGCGCGGCTTTTCCGAAATGAAGCTTTTCAGCAACGGTTACAAAACAGCGCAGTTGGAGGAATTCCATATTTCGGCACCTTGGATTATTTCATTTTTTTATATGATCTTTGCCGCATTGCTGCAACTCTCTCAACTTGCAAGATTGGCGCCTCTGATGAGGATCGCAGCAGCGATGATTTCGGCTGTTGCAAGAGTGAACACGGGGGATGGCCATGAAGACGTACAAAATCGCTGCGATACCGGCAGACGGAATTGGACCGGAAGTGATCGCAGCAGGGCTTCAGGCCATCGAAACCCTGGCTAAACGCGATGGCGGTTTTGCCCTTGAAGTCACCGATTTCGACTGGGGCTCGGAGCGCTACAAGAAGACCGGCGCCCTGATGCCGGAAGACGGCACCGAGCAACTGAAGAAGTTCGACGCCATCTTCTTCGGCGCCGTGGGCGCTCCCGATGTTCCCGATCACGTCACGCTTTGGGGGCTGCGTCTGCCGATCTGCCAGGGCTTCGATCAATATGCCAATGTGCGTCCGACGCGCATTCTGCCCGGCATCAGCTCGCCGCTCGCCGACGTGGGGCCCGGTGATCTTGATTGGGTCATCGTTCGTGAAAACTCGGAAGGCGAATATTCCGGCCATGGCGGACGTGCCCACAAGGGCATGCCGGAAGAGGTCGGCACCGAGGTCGCGATATTCACCCGCGTCGGCGTTACCCGCATCATGCGTTATGCCTTCACGCTGGCGCAGTCGCGTCCACGCAAATTCCTCACGGTGGTGACCAAATCCAACGCCCAGCGGTTCGGCATGGTGATGTGGGACGAGATCGCCGCGGAAGTGGCGAAGGAATTCCCCGACGTCAAATGGGACAAGATGCTGGTCGATGCGATGACCGTGCGGATGGTCAAGGATCCCAAGAGCCTCGATACCATCGTTGCCACCAACCTGCATGCCGACATTCTCTCCGATCTCGCCGGCGCACTCGCGGGCAGCCTCGGCGTCGCGCCGACCGCCAATATCGACCCCGAGCGTCGCTATCCATCGATGTTCGAACCGATCCACGGCTCGGCCTTCGACATTACCGGCAAGGGCATCGCCAACCCCGTGGCGACATTCTGGACGGCTGCCCAGATGCTTGAACATCTGGGAGAAAACGCCGCAGCGGAGCGGCTGATGCGTGCGGTGGAAAAGGTCTGCGAGGACGGGATCATGACCCCTGATGTCGGCGGCACCGCCAACACGCAGGAAGTGACCGACGCTGTCTGTGACGCCATCCGCGGCTCCAATATATAAAGCCCCGCACTCCGCCCGCTCCACTCCAATCTTGCGGGAGAGCCAGCATGACGCCCCAATGCCCAGAGGTTTTCCTCCGGTCCCTGTTTGACCGCGCCGTTGAAGTCGCCGACCCGATGCGCAGCCTCGCCGATCATCTGCCCGCGCGGCCCGCCGGGCGTCTGGTCGTGGTCGGCGCCGGCAAGGCCAGCGCCCGGATGGCGGAAGCCGTCGAAGCGGCCTGGGGGCCTTGCAAGGGGCTGGTCATCACCCGCTACGGGTACGGGCGGTCTTGCCGGGGTGTAAAGATCATCGAAGCGGCGCATCCGGTCCCGGATATCGCTGGTGTCGACGCCACCAGGCAAATGCTTCACCTGGTCAGCAATCTCGGCCCGGATGACCTGGTTCTGACGCTTGTCTCCGGCGGCGCCTCTGCACTGCTGTCGGCACCGATCGAAGGCGTGAGCCTTGCCGAAAAGCGGGCGGTCAACAAGGCTCTCTTGTCGTCGGGCGCACCGATCAGCGCCATGAACGTGGTGCGCAAGCATCTCAGCCGGGTCAAGGGCGGACAGCTGTCCGCAGCTGCGTTTCCAGCCCAGGTTCATGCGCTGATGATCTCCGATATTCCCGGCGATGACCCGGCCTGTATCGGTTCCGGTCCGACGGTCGGAGACGCCTCGACACCCAAAGACGCGCTGGCCATCCTGGCGAAGTGGTGTGTTGAGGTTCCGGCTTCAGTGACCACCGCCCTGCGTAAGGGCAGCGGCGTTATCGCTCCCGACGACAAACGCCTGAGCACGACCACAAACCGGATATACGCCGCACCGGCTCAATCTTTGGCAGCAGCTTCAAAACTGGCCCGGGCAGCGGGCTGCGATATACGCATGCTGGGCGATGCACTGGAAGGCGAAGCACACGAGGTGGCGCGGGTACATGCCGGTCTGGCGCTGGAAATCGCCCGTGAGCGAAAACCGGGAGACGCGCCGGTGCTGTTGCTTTCGGGCGGCGAGCTTACCGTGACACGGCGCGGCGACGGCATTGGCGGACCGAACGCGGAGTATTGTCTGGCGTTGGCCATTGCGCTCAATGGTGCACCCGGAACTCACACCATTGCCTGTGACACCGATGGCGTGGATGGCGCAGCGGAGGTCGCCGGGGCAATTATCGGGCCCCAGACACTGGCAAAGGCCAGAAAGCTCAACCTCGACCCGGCGGCCGCGCTGGCAGCCAATGACGCACACAGCTTCTTTGGCGCTGTAGGCGGGCAGGTCGTGACCGGGCCAACACTGACAAACGTGAATGATTTCAGAGCGGTCCTGATCGCTTGAACCAGTAGTCCTTCGTCAAACGTCGCGGCCCCTTGCAGCAACTCACGAACTCTCCGGAAAACCGGCTGGCGGATTATTCCGACACCGGGCGCAATCGCTAGCCACGGCCTTGCGCGCTACACGGCTGCGGGCTTGGCGGCTGCTTTCTTCCCGCCGCGCAGATTGATCCAGTTGGCGAGGATGATGATGCCACCGCCGAGCAGGACCAGCGTATCCGCGGGCTCGTTGAACAGCACCATGCCGATGACGACGACCAGCGGCAGCCGGGCGAAATCGATCGGCATGAGGAAGCTTGCCGGAGCGAGGGACAGGGCGGTGGTCAGGCAATAATGCGCCATCAGGCCGGCGGCGCCGATCACCACCAGCCAGGGGACCGTGAGCAGCGTGGGCCATGTGATGCTCTCGTGCAAACCGAGCGCGACAAGTCCGAAGCAAAGCTGGAACCCGGTCAGCCAGAACAGGATCGAGACGATGCTCTCATGCCGGGTCAGCGCCTTGGTCATGATGATGGTGGCGGCGAAGAAGATCGCCGACATCGCCGCCGTGGCCGTGCCCGGTTCCATGGCGCCAAAGTCAGGCCGGGCAACCACCAGAATGCCGAGAAAGCCGAGGCCTGCGGCAATGATGCGCGATCCGGTCAGGCGTTCGCCAAGAAACAGGAAGCTCAACACGATGACCCAGATCGGCGAGGTGAACTCGAGCGCGAACACTTGCGCCAGCGGAATGGAGGCCAGCGCGAAGAACCAGAGATTTTGCCCGGTGAAATGGAACAGGTTGCGGAAGAAATGCTGCTTCAGCCGCTCACGGCGGATTTCGCCCAGCCTGCGGTTGGCGGCAGCCAGGGACAGCACGATGACAAGGCCGACCAGCGAGCGAAAGGTCATGATTTCGAACGTGTTGTGCACGGCAGAGACATAGCGTCCCGCCACCGCCATCATCGAAAACGACAATATCGATCCACACATCCACAGTGCGGCCATCGCCGGCCGATAGGTATCAGTCATAGGCTGGGAACTCCATGGCTCCGGCCGGCCGAAGCTGCACGGAACGCTCTCTACATAAATGTAAGCGAAAACTTACCATTAGGATAACGGCAGCACCTCGCGCTCCACTCAAGGGGATTCGCAGCCACAATGCAACTGCAGAGTGGGGTGGCTCAAGGCAGCCCCGTCCGGGCTGACAATTTGCCGATCCGCTGGCCGCCCTCATCATTACATTTGCGCTGACGGGCCACAGATCGTACCGTCCGCTTCGCATATCGGGGTGGGGAGCATTGCCATGCATGTATTGATCAGCGGCGCGGCCGGAATGATTGGCCGCAAGTTCACGGCGGCAATTGCCAACACAGGCAAACTGGGTCCTCACACCGTAAACCGGCTGACCCTGGCCGACACTGTGGAGCCTGAAACTCCGCCCGGATTTGCAGGCGCGGTGACAAATCTGGCGCTTGATATCTCGGATCCGCAGACCGCGCCGCAGCTTCTGGCCGGTCGCCCCGATGTGATCATCCATCTGGCTGCCATCGTTTCAGGAGAAGCCGAGCAGGATTTTGACAAGGGCTACCGCATCAATCTGGATGGCACCCGCTACCTGTTTGACGCGGTCCGGCACATCTCCAAAACTGAAACCTATTGCCCGCGGCTGATTTTCGCATCGTCGATTGCAGTCTTCGGGGCGCCGCTGCCCGACGAGATCGACGATACGTTCTTCACCGCTCCCATGACCAGCTACGGCACGCAAAAGGCCATATGCGAGTTGCTGCTGCAGGACTACACCAGGCGCGGGTTCTTCGACGGTCTGGCGATCCGGCTTCCAACCATCTGCATTCGCCCAGGCCGGCCCAACGCTGCGGCCTCGGGGTTTTTCTCCGGTATCCTGCGCGAGCCGCTCGCCGGAAAAACCGCGATCCTGCCGGTTCCCGATACGGTACGCCACTGGCACGCCAGCCCGCGTGCGGCGGTCGGATTTCTGGTTCATGCCGCGACCATGGACACCGGCCCCGTCGGCCATCGGCGGGTGCTCAACATGCCCGGCGTACTGGCCACCGTGGCCGAGCAGATCGAGGCGTTGCGGGCGGTTGCAGGAGACAAGGCCGTGGCACTCATCCGCCGCGAACCTGCGCCCGAGATCATGCGCATTATCTCCAACTGGCCGCGCGGCTTTGCCGCCGAACGCGCCACAGCACTTGGCTTCCGCGCCGAAACCTCGTTCGAAGAGATCATCCGGATCCATATCGAAGATGAAATGGACGGTGAGCTCTGAAGCTGGAACGGTTCAGCCCACCTGGGCCGTGACCTCGATCTCGATCAGCATTTCCGGCCGGATCAGCTGGCACACGATCATGGTGGCAGCCGGGTCGATGCCGCCCAGATGCTCGGCCAGCACAGGCGCCACCGCGTCGAAGTGTTCGGGCTTGGTGACGTAGTACCTGACCCGCACCACGTCGCTCAGGCTGGCATCAAGGGCGGCCAGAGAGGCTGCGATAGTGGTGAGGCAGTTGCGCGCCTGGTCGGCGACGTCGGCTGGCATTTCCATCGCCGTGTAGTCATAGCCGGTGGTGCCGGACACATGCACGAACGGACCTTGACGGACGGCGCGCGAATAGGCTGCCGCCTTTTCGAACGGCGAGCCTGTGGAATGCTTCAGCCTGCCACTCATGTATTTCCCCCTTGTGCTGCAGCCCTTAGCTGTGGGCCCAGTCCATGTAGAGTTCCCGGGTCTTGCGGCCGGTCGGGCCCGCCTGCAATTCGCGGTCCTCGATACGGATCACCGGAACCACCTTGGAATGATTGCCGGTCGAGAAGATTTCGTCCGCATCCATGAAATCGGCGACCGAAAGCGACTTTTCCACCACTTCGGTGCCGGACTCGCGCAGCAGCTTGATTGCGCGCGAGCGGGTGATGCCGGTCAGGAAGGAACCGTTCGGCGCCGGGGTGAACACGACGCCATCCTTGACCATGAAGATGTTGGATGTGCCGGTTTCGGCGACGTTGCCGAGCATGTCGAGCACCAGTGCATTGTCGAAGCCGCGTGACTTGGCTTCCATCACCGCCCGGCCATTGTTGGGGTAGAGGCACCCCGCCTTGGCATTTGTCGGCGCGGTTTCGTAGCTCGGGCGGCGAAACGGCGAGACGCTGACCGAAAATCCGGAAGAGGCAATCATCGGGCTTTCAAACAGGCACAGGCAGAACCGCGTCGATTCCGGATCGGCCGGCACCGACATGTAGCCGCCATGTTCGGCCCAGTACATCGGCTTGATGTAGACGGCGGTCTTGCCGTCGAATTTCTTCAGCCCTTCATGCGCCAGCGCTTCGATCGCCTCGGCTTCCATGGTGGCCTTCATGCCCAGAGCATCCGCAGAACGATTGACCCGCGCGCAGTGCAGATCGAGATCTGGCGCCACCCCGTCAAACCAGCGCGCCCCGTCAAACACCGTCGAGCCGAGCCACATGGCATGGCTGACCGGTCCGATCAGTGGCGGATTGCCTTCCAGCCACTCCCCATCGACATAGGTCCAGGTCTTGGTGCGGGCTTGGGTGTTGACGGTCATGATTGCCTCCTGCCGGTTATCTGTCTTTGGTTCGACATTCGAACGCTGGCGCCATCGGCGTCAAGTCATCGCTCTGCCACAAATACACCGGGGCGCGTCAATCGCACGATCCTTGCGTCATCCTGCGGCAACGGGAAACAATTGGCCGCGTCCGGCGTTGCCTCCTCCGCACTCCGGTTGACGCTTGACTGTTGCAATGCAACACGGGCATCGTAAGCACCTTGCACGAGGAAACATGAAATGGCCTATGCCGCTTACGTCTTTGACGCCTATGGAACCCTGTTTGATGTCCATTCCGCCGTGCGCCGACATGCCGAAGCGGTCGGGCCGGACGGGCAGCTTCTGTCGGAGATCTGGCGCGCCAAGCAGCTGGAATATTCCTGGACGCGAGCGCTGATGGGGCAGTGGCGTGATTTCTGGGCGCTGACCGAGGAAGCGTTGGACTATTCCTTCGAGCGTATCCCCAGTGCCGACAAGAGCCTCAAGCCGCAATTGCTCGAGGCCTATTTCAAGCTTGATTGCTACCCGGAAGTCCCCGCCGTGCTCAAGGCGCTGAAAGCCGGCGGCGCACGGGTCGGGATTCTCTCCAACGGCTCGGTGAAGATGCTGGATTCGGCTGTCAGGAACGCCGCACTCGACACTGTCATCGACGATGTCTTCTCGGTCGACGAACTGCAGACCTTCAAGACCGATCCGGCTGTCTATGACATGGTCACGACGGCTTACCGGCTCTATCCCGGCGCCGTATCGTTTCAGTCCTCCAACCGCTGGGATGTCGCCGGTGCCACGAAATTCGGCTTTCGCACGGTCTGGATCAACCGGGCGAAGATGCCTGACGAGTACCGCGACCTGTCGCCCTCATTGATTCTCCCCGACCTTGGTGGCGTCGACTAGCGCAAGCCTTGGATCTCATCTGCAGCCGAACTGCTTCTGACAAGGGGTACGGGCCACTGTGGGGGTTGTGCTATTTGCAGATGGCAGCTGAAAAATTGTAGGATGAGCGGAACGAATAGTTCGTTTCATCGTTGAAAAAGTGCATTCAAAGAGAGCTTTTTCAGTCATGTCGAACCAATGGGATTACTACAATATGGTCGGGTTTGCGCCCGAAGTTAATCCGCCCGATGATCTCGAGCGGCTCTCCATCAGCGACACCGACACGGCGTTGTTTCTCGATTTCGATGGAACGCTTGTCGACATTGCTCCCACCCCAGATGCGATCAGGGTGGATGATTGCCTCAAATCATTGCTGACAGAGCTCAGCCGGCACCACGACGGTGCGGTTTCCATTGTCTCCGGTCGCAATCTGCGTGAAATCGAACATTATCTTGGCGAGTGTGCGCCGACCATTTCGGGCGGACATGGTGCCGAACTGCGTTACGGTGGTGAACATGTCGAGGGCGTCAAGTGTGATGCCGATCGGCTCGATCACATCAAGAAGGCGGTCAAGGAGTTTGCCATTCTCGATCCACGGGTGATCGCGGAGGACAAGAGCTTTGGCATCGTCCTGCACTTCCGCCAGCATCCCGAGCTTGAATGCAAGGTGCGCGAATTCCTGACCATTCTGGTCGGCGAAGATGACGCTTTTGAGCTCCAGTCCGCCAAGATGGCTGTCGAGATCAAGCCGAAGGGCATTTCCAAGGCCGACGCCATAGGCCGGATCATGGCGTTCAAGGAATTCGCCGGACGCAACATCGTGTTTGCCGGTGATGATGTCACCGATGAAAGTGCCTTCTCCTGGGTCAACCAGCAGGGTGGAGTCACAGTCAGGATCGGGGAGGGGCCAACCTGCGCCCGTTACAGGACCCAAAGCCCCTCCACGTTCAAGGCCTGGTTGCTTGGACAGGTAGAAGCCGGGAGATCGTGAGTATGGGACGTCTAGTCATAGTGTCCAACCGGGCCCCGTCAGTGGATGGGACAGGTGACTCGGGCGGATTGGTTGTTGCGCTCAAGGATGCACTGAGCCAGCAGGGTGGGTTGTGGATTGGTGGTGCGCCAAAACAGACGGAAACCCCTTCGGATGAACTGGTGTTTCACCAGCGCCCTGATTTTGACATCGCCCTTTTCGAGCTGGAGCCCGAGCTTTATCGCGATTACTACCTCGGTTATTCCAATTCGGTGCTCTGGCCGGCACTGCATGGCCGGGTGGACCTCATCAACGTCCAGCCTCATTTCGCCGCCGCCTACCGCGAAGTGGCGCGGCGGCTGGCCCGGCAGATCGCCCAGACTGTCACGCATGACGACGTGATATGGGTGCACGATTATCAATTGATCCCGCTGGCTCACGAGCTCAGGGCGCTGGGTGTAACCAGCCGCATCGGCTTTTTCCTGCACATCCCACTGCCGGACCTTCAGACCTTCAAGGCGATACCGGACTGGCAGGATCTCGCTGGCTGCCTGGCAGACTACGATCTGCTCGGCCTGCAGACCCAGCGCGACCTCAGCCATCTGATCAATATCTTTCGCCACACTCTGCGCGGTGAGCTGCGCGCCAACGGCAATATGGGCATCAACGGCCGTGAAGTGGTGCTGGGCTGTTTCCCCATTTCGATCGACGTTCGCGGCTTCAGGCAACTGGCTGTCGAAGGCGCTGCGCAAACCGCGCCGCCGCCATTGCCGAGGCTGATCGGAGTCGACCGGCTTGATTACTCGAAAGGGCTGCCCCATCGCCTGCATGGCTACGAAACATTTCTCAGCCAGGCGCCGGAATTCTGCAACAAGGTCGCTCTGCTGCAGATCGCCCCACCGACGCGCGACGACGTCGATGCATACAAGGCTATTCGCTCGGAGCTGGAGCATCTTGCCGGCCGCATCAACGGCCGCTTCGGGACTGTCGAATGGACCCCGGTCCAGTATATCCACCGCGCCCTGCCGCGCGATGATCTGGCAGTGCTGTACCGCTATTCCAGGGTGGGGCTGGTCACGCCTCTGTTTGACGGCATGAACCTGGTGGCCAAGGAATATGTGGCCGCCCAGGACGAATCCGATCCGGGCGTGCTGATCCTGTCGCAATTTGCCGGTGCGGCTGAGGAGATGTCCGATGCGTTGATTGTCAATCCGCATGATCCGCAAGATGTGGCCGACGCCATCAAGGCAGCCCTCCAGATGCCGCTGGCCGAACGCCGGAAACGGCATGAAGCGCTCTACTCCCACCTGGAAGAGCATGATGTCGCCCATTGGAGTGCGGCCTTCCTCAAACGCCTGCTGGCGGTGGAGAAGACCGATCCCGTGTGGCTTGAGCGCTTTGCCCGTCTCGAACTGGTCGCGAAGACCGGCTGAGGCGCGCACCCGCGGCGCTTTTGCGGTGGCGCCGGTTCATTGCCAATCACTGTGGCAAGTTCGCCACAAGACAAGCGTGGGAAAGTCACAATCGGAACCCAATTGTGGCCCTGCGCGTTGAGTCGGGCCGGGGGATCTCCGGACAGGCTTTTGCGAGCCTATGCATCTTACAGACCTGAGGACTTTCCGCGACCATGACCGGACCCAATGAAAAAGACCTGACCGCGACCGGTCCAGCCGGGCGCGATACCGCGTCGCGTTCCCTCTCACGCCGTCATTTTCTGGCGCTCGGCTCAGCCGCAACCCTTGCCGGGTGCGCAGGGCCACAGACGACCCAATTGTTTGTGAGGGAAACCTCGCCGGTCTACCGTGTGCCCGAAAACCGCAACGCCGGTCTCGTCAGGACTTCACCTCTTTATGACAGCATGTACGGCCCGAAACTTGACGAGCCGTTCCCGCTGCCGGCCATTCCCTACCAGGAGATCGACCCAGCTTTCCTGCGCCAGGAAGTCGCCGATCCGACGGGCGAAAGGCCCGGCACCATCGTGGTCGATACCGGCCAGCGGTTCCTCTATCTGGTGCGCGAGAACGGCCGCGCCATGCGCTATGGCGTCGGCATCGGCCGGGACGGTTTCTCGTGGTCCGGCCGCGCCGTGGTCCAGTGGAAGCAGAAATGGCCCAAATGGACGCCGCCTGCGGAAATGATCGCGCGCCAACCGGAACTCGAGCCCTACTCGGCGGCAAATGGCGGCATGGCACCCGGCCTCGACAACCCGCTCGGTGCCCGCGCGCTCTACATTTTCCAGAACGGCGAAGACACGCTCTACCGTCTGCATGGCAGCCCCGAATACAAGTCTATCGGCAAGGCCGTCTCGTCCGGCTGCGTCCGGCTGCTCAATCAGGATATCTGCGATCTCTATGACCGCGTGCCGACACGGACACCGATCCTGGTCATTTAAACACCGGGCACCGCAGCGACCGTCAAAGTTCGGTCGCTGCGACGATGCCTTGGGGATTTGGTGCCTCCGCTCCCCGCGGCCAAAATACCTCGCCTTGCGCGAGCACCCTGTCAGTTGAGACTCTCTTGCGGTTCATGCTATCGGAATGCATGATCGTGCCCGCAGCGGAGGCCATGTCCCCGGAGCGCGCAGCCCGGAGATGACCAATGCGCCGATTTTTCTGCCCGCTTGTCGCAATCGCGACCTTGCCAGGCCTTTTCATCCTGACCGGCTGCGTCCAGCATGAACTCGGGCACGCTTCCGCCTACAGGCCGGATCATCGCGAAAAGATTCCCGTGGTGATGCCGCAGGGAGCCCCCTCGATTTCACAGGAGTTCTTCAGCGATCCGGCCGGGTCCGGTCACCGAGGCATCGACATTGTCGACAGGATCGGCACCCCGGTGATTGCAGCGGCGCCGGGCGTGGTCAAAGGATCCTACTTCGAGCCGGCTTATGGCAATCGCGTCACCATCGATCACGGACACAATGCCGACGGTTTCAAGACCATCACCGTCTACAAGCACCTCAACAGCCGGACCGTGTCGTCTGGCGACAGGGTCGCGCGCGGCCAGCAGATTGCCACCCTCGGCAACACCGGCGCCCTGGCCGGGGGTCTGCCGCATCTGCATTTCGAGGTCCATCGCGAGGTCAGGCCCGACGTCAAAAGGGCAGTGGACCCGCACCGGGTCTGGATGAATGGTGTCGGTCAGGTGAGCTGCTTTGACCCCGCCGCGGCAGAGCCGGACAGTTTCCGCAGCACCTATCCCGTCCCCTGCCGTTGACCTGCGTCAATCCGGCGTGATCGCGTAATCGCCGCGCCGGCCACATGCATGGTGCACCGGATCACCGCGCCGGCGATCCGGCTTGGAAGCCTGGTCAGAAGCCCTTTTTCAACGACCCCAGGATACCTCGCACAAGCGCCCGACCGAGCGAAGTCGCCGCCGATCGTGCCACCGATTTGATGACCGCTTCTGTCACCGTCTGGCGTTGGTAGCCGGGGCGTTTCCGGCTCGAGCTCTTGCGCCGGCGGGATGACGTGCTGCGACCGCGATCGTCCTCGTCGTCCTCGTCGCCATAGCCGGGAAGGGTCCAGCGGCGGCTTTCGGGCCGTTCCTGTTCCTTCTCCTCCTCGAGACGGCGTTCCTCCTCTTCGGCCTTCGCCGCTTCTTCGGCGCGCCGCTGCAGCATCTCGTGCGCACTGTCGCGGTCGAGATCCTTGTCGTACTGCCCGGCGACCGGGCTGACGGCCATTACCTTCTGCCGCTCGGACTCGGTCAGCGGGCCAAGCCGCGAAGAGGGTGGCCGAATCAGCGTCCGCTCGACCATCGAGGGCACGCCCTTGGCACCCAGCGTCGACACCAGCGCCTCGCCGACACCCAGCTGGGTGATCGCTTCGAAACAATCGAAAGCCGGGTTGGGACGGAACGTCTCGGCCGCCACCTTTACGGCTTTCTGCTCGCGCGGCGTATAGGCCCGGAGCGCATGCTGCACCCTGTTGCCGAGCTGTGACAACACGCTTTCGGGCACATCAAGCGGGTTCTGGGTGACGAAATAGACGCCGACGCCCTTCGACCGGATCAGCCGGACCACCTGCTCGACCCGGTCGATCAGGATCTTCGGCGCCTCGTCAAACAGCAGATGCGCTTCGTCGAAGAAGAACACCAGGCGCGGTTTGTCCGGATCGCCGACTTCGGGCAGTTCCTCGAACAGCTCCGACAGCAGCCACAGCAGGAAAGTGCCGTAAAGCCGCGGGTTCATCATCAGCTTGTCGGCGGCCAGCACCGAGATTGCACCGCGGCCATCATTGGTTGTGCGCATGATGTCCGAGATCTTCAGCGCCGGCTCACCGAAGAAATGCTCGGCACCCTGCTGCTCAAGCACCAGCAGATCGCGCTGGATCGTCGACAACGACTGTTTGGTGATGTTGCCGTACATGGCCGAGAGTTTCTCGGTCTCGCCAGCCATGTAGGAAAGCAGCGACCGCAGATCCTTGAGGTCCAGCAGCGGCAGCCCGTGCTCGTCGGCCAGCTTGAAGGCGATGTTGAGAACGCCTTCCTGCGCGTCCGACATGTCCATTAGTCGCGCTAGCAAAAGCGGTCCCATCTCAGAGATCGTGGTGCGGACGCGGTGGCCCTTTTCACCGAACAGGTCCCAGAAGATCACCGGAAATTCCTGAAACTCGTAAGGATCCAGCCCGATCGTCTGTGCCCGCTTTTCAAGGAAGTCCTTGTACTCGCCGATCGCGGCGATGCCCGACAGGTCGCCTTTGACATCCGCGCAGAACACCGGGACCCCGGCATTGGAAAAGCTCTCTGTGAGGATTTGCAGCGTCACGGTCTTGCCGGTACCGGTCGCGCCGGTAATCAGGCCGTGGCGGTTGGCATATTTGAGGTCGAGATATTCGCCCTTGTTGATGCTGTCGTCGGGGTTGCGGCTGGTGCCGACGTAAAGCTTGCCTTCTTCGAGCATATCGTCCTCGTGCTGCGCCGGTCCCGGCGGTGGGGCTTTCGCATGCGCCGCGCGCAAGCATGGTCGCCCACTTATAGGCAAGCGATGGCTGATGAACAATGCTTCTCCTCAGGCTCTGCAAACCCATCGGATGGTGCTGCTGGTGCCGATAGCGGCAGCTCGGTCCGCCTTGCGGTCTGCGCCAGCCTCGGGAAAGCTTGCCGGTCTAGCTTCCGGAGGCTGATTGTCAGGGGAATATCGGGCACCATGAACCATGGGGCAACAACCAAGCCTGAAGACATCTGCCGGCCAACACCGCCGGCGGGCGGGCCGTCCTTTGGCAGGTCCCTGCAGGGAGCTAACTCATGAAGGTCGTGATCCTGGCAGGCGGACTGGGCTCCCGGCTTTCGGAAGAGACCCATCTGAGGCCGAAACCCATGGTGGATATCGGCGGACGGCCGATCCTGTGGCACATCATGAAGCTCTACCACACCCACGGTTTGCGCGACTTCATCATCTGCTGTGGCTTCCGCGGTTACGTGATCAAGGAATATTTCGCCAACTACGCACTCCACATGTCGGACATGACCTTCGACATGTCCGACAACACGGTGCATTTCCACCGTCAGAGCGCCGAGGACTGGCGGGTGACACTGGTCGACACCGGTGAAAACACCATGACCGGCGGCCGGCTCAAACGCGTGGCGCCCTATCTCGAAAGCGAAGAGAATTTCTGCTTTACCTATGGTGACGGCCTGTCGGATGTCGATATTGCCGCGACAATCGATTTCCACAAGTCCCATGGCAAGCTGGCAACGGTGACGGCGGTGCGCCCGCCGGCGCGCTTTGGCGCACTCAAGCTCGATGGCGACAGCGTTCAGGGCTTCATCGAGAAACCCGAAGGCGAGGGCGGCTTCATCAATGGCGGCTTCTTCGTCCTCGACAACCCGGTGCTGGATCGCATCGAAAACGACCAGACCAGTTTTGAGGGCGAGCCGCTGTCGCAAATCGCCGAGGAAGGCGAATTGCGGGCCTTCTTCCACCGCGGCTTCTGGCAGCCGATGGATACCTTGCGCGACAAGACCATGCTCGAGGCGCTTTGGACACAGGGGCGTGCGCCTTGGAAAAGCTGGTGATCGCCGGACTTCCTGATCGCAACTTCTGGCGTGGACGCAGGGTGCTTCTCACCGGCCACACCGGGTTCAAGGGCGCGTGGCTGCTGTTCTGGCTGGAAGCCATGGGCGCGCGGGTCACCGGCTGTTCTCTGGCGCCGGAACAGCCCGAGGCCCTGTTCTCGCAGCTGCACGCACCGGAACGGTTGGCGAGCGAAATTGTCGATATCCGCAATCCGAAAGAGCTTTCTTCGCTGGTTGCGCGCACCGAGCCGGAAGTCGTTTTCCATCTCGCGGCCCAGTCGCTGGTGCGTCGCGGCTATAGCGACCCGCATGCAACATTTGAGACCAATGTCTCGGGCACCAACAACCTTCTGCAAGCGCTAGCCGAGGTCAAATCCGCCCGCGCGCTTGTCGTGACCACCACCGACAAGGTCTACCGCAACTGTGATGATGGCAGGCCTTTCGTCGAAGCCGATCCGCTGGGCGGGCATGATCCCTATTCGGCCAGCAAGGCGGCCTGTGAAATGGTGGTCGACGGATGGCGCAGCCGCCTCGCGGAGCTAGGATGTGCTACGGCAACCGCACGCGCCGGAAATGTCATCGGCGGCGGCGACTGGGCCGAAGACCGGCTGATCCCCGATGCGATCAGGGCTTGGTCGTCCGGCCAGGTGTTGCAGGTCCGGCGTCCCGACGCGACCCGGCCCTGGCAGCACGTGCTCGAACCATTGCGCGGTTATCTGATTCTTGCCGAGCGGCTGGCCTCCGGGAAAGACACGGCCCCGGCATTCAACTTTGGACCCCGCTCGGAAAGCGCATCCGTCCGCAAGGTGCTGTCGCTCGCGGCGGCGCAGTTTGAGGATGTGCAAACCGAATTCGCCGAGACCCCGGAGGGACCCGCCGAGGCACACGCCCTGGCGCTCGACCCGAGCCTTGCCGAAACGGCTCTCGGTGTTCGCAGCCTTTGGGACCTGGACCAGACCGTGGCTCTGACTGCCAGCTGGTACCGGGCCTTTCTGGACGGCCGTCCGGCAAGGGACCTGTGCGAGGCGGATTGCTCCGCCTATCTCGACGCAGTCAGGCGCGCGTCTGTGGCTGGTATCCGGTGAGCGCTTCGCCCTTCATGCTCACGCCGTTGATGCCGGATCAGCCCGATGGGCCGGTGCTGGTGGAGCGCAAGCCCTTTGTCGACGAGCGGGGTGCGTTCGCCCGCATTTTCTGTGCCGACACGCTCAGGCACATCGGCTGGCCGGGTCCGGTCGCGCAGATCAATCACAGCCGGACGGACAAGGCCGGAACACTGCGCGGACTGCACTACCAGCGTCCACCCCATGCCGAAGCCAAACTTGTCGTCTGCATTCGAGGCGCAGTTCACGATGTTGCCGTCGATATCCGCGAAAGCAGTCCGGCCCGCTACCGGCATGTCGGCGTGAAGCTGTCCGCAGAGGCGGGGACCGCGATCTACATTCCGCAAGGCTTCGCGCACGGCTTTCAGGCGCTCACTGATGATGTGGAGCTGATCTACATCCACTCCGCGGCCTACAATCCGGCCTGCGAGGCCGGTCTCAGGCATGATGATCCGGCGCTTGGCATCCTCTGGCCGCTGCCTGTTACGGGCATTTCGGCGCGCGATGCGGAGCACCCGATGATAGATCCGGCAGGACAGCGACCATGATGCAGTGCAGACATTGCGGCAGCACGGAGTTCATTCCGTTTCTGGATCTTGGTGAAGCGCCGCCTTCCAACTCCTATCTCGATGCGGCTGACCTGATCCGGCCGGAAAAACGCTACCCGCTGGTGATCCGTACTTGCACCGAATGCTGGCTCACTCAGACCGAGGATTTTGCCGACCGGGAGGAGTTTTTTTCCGGCGATTACGCCTATTTCTCCTCGTTCTCGAAAACCTGGCTGGACCATGCCAGGGCCTATGTTGAGACAATGCGCGAACGGTTTGATCTCGGCCCGGACAGCCTGGTGGCCGAGGTCGCGGCCAATGACGGATATCTGCTGCAATATGTCCGCGAGCTTGGCGTCCCCTGCTATGGCATCGAGCCGACCCGCAGCACTGCCGAGGCTGCCCGCGCCAGGGGCATCGAGATCGTCGAGGAGTTTTTCGGCCAGGAGCTGGGCTCCAGGCTGGCAGCAGAGGGGCGGCAGGCCGATCTCATCGCCGCCAACAATGTGCTGGCCCATGTCCCCGACATCAACGACTTCGTCCACGGCTTCGCCGAGCTTCTCAAGCCATCAGGCGTGGCGACCTTCGAGTTCCCGCATCTTTACGAGATGGTGCGCGGCAACCAGTTCGACACCGCCTATCACGAGCACTATTCCTATCTTTCGTTGCTCGCCGTGAACCGCATTTTCAGTGCCAACGGCTTGACGGTCTTCGATGTGGAAACCACGCCGCACCACGGCGGCAGCCTCAGGGTCTTTGCCTGCCGCAGCGATCAGGCCGACCATGAGGTGTCGCAGGCGGTCCAGGCCATGCTCGAAACCGAGCGCGAAGCCGGAATGCATGGCCAAACCTTCTATGCCGGTTTTCAGGTGGGTGCCGAGGCCGCGCGCGACGGCTTCCAGGCTTTTCTTGCTGATGCGCGCAAGGCCGGGCTGAAGGTGGCCGCCTATGGGGCCGCCGCCAAGGGCAACACTTTGCTCAATTTCGCAGGCGCGGATGCGGGCGATATCGCCTTTGTGGTTGATCGCAATCCGGCCAAGCAGGGGCGCTACATGCCCGGCTCGCGCATTCCCATCGTCGGTGAAGACCGGCTTCTTTCCGACCAACCTGACAGGATGGTGATACTGCCATGGAACATCGAGACCGAAATCAGGAGCCAGCTGGCCTATATCAGCGATTGGGGTGGACAGTTCGTGACCGCGATCCCGACTCTGCGGATCAGAAGCTAGGCGACAAGGTCGAGATCGAGCTGACCGAGCAAAAGACCAGGGTTGCCTCCGCGCTCATACGCAAGTCCGGCGGATGACTAACCTTCCGCCTGATCCGGAAGGATGCCGCAGGCAGGCCGATCACATCATGACTTGAGCGCGTTCTTGATCACGTCGGCAACGCGCCTCTGCGCGGCTTCATCCATGTCGTGATAGCTCGGCAGGTTGATGGCACGGGCAGCGATATCGCGAGCCTTTGTGTTGCCTGGCCTGGCTTCGAACATCGGCAGCTCGGACAGCGGCCAGAAGAATACCCTCGCGTCGATATCGGCCTGCTTGAAGGCCTCGGACAACTGCTCGCGGCTGACCCCGGTATCGCGGTCGAACACGACCGTGGGCATCCAGTAGCCATTGGTGACGCCGGCTGGCTCGACGTTCAGCGCGATCCCGTCGACACCGGCAAGCAGCTCGCGATAGCGCGCCATGATCCGCCGCTTGCCGGCAATCAGCTCGTGGATGCGTTCCACCTGGGCGCAGCCGATGGCTGCGGCGATGTTGGACATCTTGAACTTGTACCCTGTCACCAGCGGAAAGAACTGGCGCGGCTCGCCTGGATCGCGGCCATGGTTGGAAAGGGTGGTGACCTTTTCAAACAGTTCGGTGTCGTTGGTAACGAACATCCCGCCTTCGCCGGTGGTCATGGTCTTGGTGCCGTGAAACGAGAACGTGCCGAAAGCCCCCATTGATCCGGCGCGCTTTTCGCCCCAGGCCGACCCGATCGCCTCGGCTGCATCCTCGACAATGGCGATGCCGTGGCGGTTGCCGATTGCGCGCAGCTGGTCCATCTCGCACATCGATCCATAAAGGTGGACCGCGATGATGGCCTTGGTCCTGGGAGTAATTGCCGCCTCGACAAGAGCCGGGTCGACACACCAGCTGCTCTCGAGAATGTCGACGAAGACCGGTGTCGCCCCAAGATGGACGACTGGCGCCACCGAGGCAATCCAGTTGGTGTCAGCCAGAATGACCTCGTCGCCCGGGCCGATGCCGAGCGCCGCCAGCCCCAGATGCAGTGCCCCTGTGCAGCTTGAGGTGGCAATCGCATGTCTGACGCCAAGATGGGCCGCGAATTCGCGTTCCAGCCGGTGGAGATAGTCATAACAGTGCGCGCCCCAGCCGTTACGCGCGGCATCAGTCGCATAGTTGACTTCCAGCTCGGTGATTGATGGTTTGGTATAGGCGATGCGGGCTGTCATGAGGCGTTTCCAGCGGTCGGGATCGTCTTTGTCTAGCGGTGCGACCCTGCGTGGAGATTGCGCCGCGTGTCAAAATAGCGGTTGGCTGACAGCATCAAATTTGCCATGTGTTGAAGCCACACAATTGAGAGGTTTGTCATGCGCACGGTCTATGTCAACGGAAGCTATGTGCCGGAAAACGAGGCCAAGGTCTCTGTGTTTGATCGCGGTTTCCTTTTCGGCGACGGCATTTACGAGGTGGCCTCGGTGCTTGGCGGCAAGCTGATCGATTTTCCGGCACATATTGCCCGGTTGCACCGTTCCGCGGGCGAACTCGGCATGCGCATCGACGTCAGTGACGATGAACTGCTCGCCATCCACCGCGAGTTGGTCGCCCGCAACAATGTCGAGGAAGGCGTAGTCTATCTGCAGATGACCCGCGGCGCCATCGACCGGGATTTCCTTTTCGATACCGACAAGCTGACGCCGACCCTGATCCTGTTCACCCAGACCCGCCCGCTGATCGACACCGCTGTCGCGAAAAACGGCATGAAGATCGTCTCGATTCCGGATCTGCGCTGGGGCCGCTGCGACATCAAGACCGTGCAGCTGCTCTATCCGTCACTGGGCAAGATGGAAGCCAAGGCGCGCGGTGCCGATGATGCCTGGATGGTGCGTGATGGCGTGGTCACCGAAGGCACCTCGAACAACGCATTCATTGTCACGAAAGACGGCGCAATCGTCACCCGCCCGCTGTCGCATTCGATCCTGCCCGGCATCACCCGCGCCGCCCTGATGGCCTATTCCGAAGCCAATGGCACCAGGATCGAAGAGCGCGAATTCACCATCGAGGAAGCCAGGGATGCCGCTGAGGCCTTCATCTCGTCGGCCTCGGTCTTCGTCGGCCCGGTGATCTCGATCGACGGCGTGGAATTGTCGGGCGGCAAGCCCGGCGCGGTGACGCTCGGTCTGCGCAAGACCTATATCGAGGAAAGCCTCAAACGCGCGCTTTGACCGCGAACCAATGAATTGGAACCGGGCCGCGAGGACCCGGCTCCACTCGCGTCTTCAGACCGATTTGATGGCGCCGCCATCGCAGCGGATCATAGATCCGTTGATGTAGCTTGCCCGCGCGCTGACGATGAAGGCAGCCGTATTGGCGAACTCTTCCACCGCGCCGTAACGCCCGACCGGAATTTCCTTCTGTGCAGCCCTGGAGACCTCGGCGACGTCCTTGCCGGAGCGCTTGGCGTTGGCGGCATCGAGCTGCTTCAGCCGGTCCGTTTCGATGCGGCCGGGCAGAAGCATGTTGAAGGTGACACCATCGCCTGCTGTCTCGTTGGCCATTGATTTCGACCAACCCACCAGCGTGGCGCGCAGCGCGTTCGATAGGCCGAGATTGGGGATCGGCTGGATGACGCCGGAGGAGGCTACCGTCAGCACCCGGCCCCAGCCCTGCGCCCGCATGCCCGGCAGGAAACGCGCGGTGATGTCCATCACGCTCATCACCATGATCTCGAATTGGCGGTGAACCACCGAGAGATCTGCCTCACTCATCAGTCCCGGAGGCGGGCCGCCGGTGTTGTTGACCAGGATGTCGAGCCCGCCGAATTCGCTCTTCACGGTCTGCTCGAGCAGGTCCGGCGTGCCCTTGTCGGACAGGTCGGAAACCACGAACCGGGCCTTGCCCGCGCCACGCGCGTTGATGGCGTTGACGGCCGCTTCAAGGCGCTCGCCGTCGCGACCCGTGATCAGCACATCAGCGCCCTCGGCGGCGATCGCTTCGGCAATGCCCAGCCCCAACCCGCGCGATGACGCCAGCACCAGAGCCCGTTTTCCTGTCAATCCAAGATCCATGAAGTCTTTCCCTGTTTGCCTGTTGCCTGCTAAAGGCTTGGCCTATCAGTTGCCGCCCGCGACCGAAAAGGTCAACCCCTGCCGCGGGGCAGAGAGGGCAGCCCAATCCAGGGAGAACCCCAGCGTGGTCGATATTACCATTCCGAAGCCTGATGACTGGCACTTGCACTTGCGCGATGGCGCCATGCTTGAAGGCGTCTTGCCCTACAGCGCCCAAGGCTTCGCCCGCGCCATCATCATGCCAAACCTGGTTCCGCCGGTGGTGACCAGCGCCGATGCCAGGGCCTATCGCGACCGCATCATGGCGGCATTGCCCGAAGGCATGGATTTCACCCCCTTGATGACACTCTACCTGACCGAGGGCACCGACCCCGCCGATGTGGCCAGCGCCCATGCCTCGGGCCTGGTGACGGCAGTGAAGCTCTACCCCGCAGGCGCCACCACCAATTCCCATTCCGGTGTCCGCGATCTTGCGAAGGTCATGCCGGTTCTGGAGAAAATGGCCGAGATCGGCATGCCGCTCTGCATCCACGGCGAAGTCACCGACCCGGCAGTTGATATCTTCGACCGCGAGGCCGTGTTCATCGAGACCGTGCTCGACCCGCTGCGCGCGAAACTTCCCGAGCTCAAGATCACGCTCGAGCACATCACCACCTCCAACGGCATCGACTATGTCATGGGCGCGGAGGCCAATCTGGCCGGCAGCATCACCACCCATCATCTGATGATCAACCGCAACGCCATCCTGGCCGGCGGCATCAAGCCGCATTACTACTGCCTGCCGGTCGCAAAGCGCGAGAGCCATCGGCTGGCCCTGCGCAAGGCTGCGACCTCGGGCGACAAGCGGTTCTTCCTCGGCACCGATTCCGCGCCGCATGTCGACCCGCTGAAGGAATGCGCCTGCGGCTGCGCCGGCATCTTCACCTCGATCAACACGCTGTCCTGCCTCGCCCATGTCTTCGAAGAAGACGGCGCGCTCGACAAGCTGGCCGGTTTCGCCAGCTTGCATGGCCCGGCCTGGTACGGCTTGCCGGTCAACAGCGAGACCGTGACTTTGACCAAGCGCGAGCAACCGGTCAGCTGGCCGGAAAGGATCGAAACCGGGGATGGTCCGGTCACCGTGTTCGACCCGCTTGTGCCCATCCACTGGGAAGTTGCCTGAACAAGCTTTAAACCGGCGGTCCGAACTGGTATTCGGATCGCCAGACCCTGCCGGACCTGATGTCCGGACCCGACCTTGGAGGCGATGCCGATGTTTTCCAACACCTTTCCCGACAAGGCGAAAATGGCCGAGCTTGTCGCCAGTCAGCTCTTGGAAATCAAGGCGGTGCATTTCAACGCCATCGAACCCTACAAGCTTGCCTCCGGCATGATGAGCCCGGTCTATATCGATTGCCGCAAGCTGATTTCCTATCCACGCATCCGCTCCGCGGTGATGGATTTTGCGGCTGCGACGATCCTGTCGGAAGCCGGATTCGAGCAATTTGACTGCATCGCCGGTGGCGAAACAGCCGGCATTCCCTTTGCCGCGTTCCTGGCCGAGCGCCTCGGCCTGCCGATGATCTATGTCCGCAAGAAGCCGAAAGGCCATGGCCGCAATGCCCAGATCGAGGGCGAATTGCCGGAAGGCTCGCGGGTGCTGGTGATCGAGGATCTGACCACCGCCGGCGGGTCGATGTTCACCTTCATCGATGCGATCCGCGAAGCCGGATGCACCGTCGATCACGGCATCGCATTGTTCTACTACGGTATTTTTGCCGAAGCCGAACAGCGTTTTGCCAGCGGCAACGTAACCTTGCATTACCTGGCCACCTGGCGTGATGTGCTGGCGGCGGCCACGAAACAGCAGGCCTTCGACCCGGCGACGCTGGCTTCGGTGGAAGCCTTTCTCGATGCGCCGCTGGAATGGTCGGCCAAACATGGCGGCGTCTCCGAGCTGCCCGGTCAGTAAAGACCGTCCGTGACAACAACAGGCCGTTCGGACCGGTCAGGGGAGTAGTACGATGATCATGTGTTGTGGTGAGGCCCTGATCGATATGCTGCCGCGGACCACGACCGCGGGCGAGGATGCGTTTGCGCCCTATGCCGGTGGCGCGGTGTTCAATACGGCGCTGGCGCTTGGCCGCCTCGGGCTGGACACGAGCTTCTTCACCGGGCTGTCGAGCGACATGTTCGGCGATATCCTGCGGGAAGCGCTGACCGCCAGCGGCGTCGATCACAGCCCCTGCGCGACGCTTGATCTCAACACCACGCTGGCCTTCGTCCGGCTCGTCAACGGCCAGGCGAGCTACGCCTTCTTCGATGAAAACACCGCAGGCCGGATGATCACCGAAGCGCACCTGCCGGACCTGGGTGACGATGTCGAAGCCCTGCATTTCGGCGCCATCAGCCTGATCCCCGATCCTTGCGGCGCCACCTATGAGAGTCTGATGCGCCGCGAGCATGGCGCGCGGGTGATCTCGCTTGATCCCAATATCCGCCCCGGCTTCATCACCGACACCGCAAAGCACCGTGCCCGCATCGACCGGATGATCGCCATGAGCGACATCGTCAAGATGTCGGACGAGGATCTCGAATGGTTCGGCCAGCCGGACATGGAAACCGCGGCCCGCACCTGGCTGGCCGAGGGCCCGAGCCTGGTGGTCTTCACCCGTGGCCCCGACGGCGCCATCGGCTTTACCGCCGATCACACGGTCGAGGTTGACGGCGTGCCGGTCACGGTCGCCGATACGGTGGGTGCGGGCGACACGTTCAATGCCGGCATCCTGGCGTCGCTCAAGCGCGACAATCTGCTGACCAAGCAGTCGATCAAATCCTTGTCTGTCGAGGCCGTCGCCAATGCGCTCAGCCTCGGCGCCAAGGCGGCTTCCGTCACCGTTTCGCGGCCCGGCGCCAATCCGCCCTGGGCCAGCGAAATCGGTTTCTGATCAGGTCTTTCAGGCCTCGCCGCGCAGCTGCCGGATCGTTTCGGCCAGCTTCAGCGTCGAGCCGTCATGGCCATCGCCGGTGCTTTCGCCCTTGACCACGGGCAGCAGCCCGGTTGCCAGTTCCTTGCCCAGTTCCACGCCCCACTGGTCGAATGCGTTAATGCCGAAGATCTGCGCCTCGACGAACACACGGTGCTCGTAGAGCGCGATCAGCCGCCCAAGCGCAAACGGCGTCAGCTTGTCATAGACGAAGGTGATCGTCGGCCGGTTGCCCGGAAAGGTCTTGTGCGGCGCCAGCCGGTCCGCCTCGGTCTCCGAGGCCCCAGCGGACAGGAGCTGCGCCCGTGCCTCTTCGGTAGTGCGGCCACGCATCAGCGCCTCCGATTGCGCCAGGCAATTGGCGATCAGCAACTGGTGCTGGTGCTGAAGTTCCGGCTCATGCCCATTTGCCGCAATCATGAATTCGACCGGGATCACATCGGTGCCCTGGTGCAGCAGCTGGAAGAACGCGTGCTGGCCATTGGTGCCGGGCTCGCCCCAGACCGTCGGCCCCGACGCGGTTTTCAGCGGTTTGCCGTCCAGCCCGACCGACTTGCCGTTCGATTCCATGTCGAGCTGCTGCAGATAGGCCGGAAACCGCGACAGCCGCTGGTCATAGGGAATGATGGCGCGGCTCGGATAGCCGCAGACCAGCCGGTGCCAGATGCCGATCAGGCCCAGCAGCATCGGCAGGTTTTCAGAGACCGGTGCATCCTTGAAATGCGTGTCCATGGCCCGCGCACCGGCCAGGAAGTCTGCGAAATTCTGCCGCCCGATGGCGATCATCAGCGGCAGGCCGATGGCCGACCAGAGCGAGTAACGCCCGCCGACCCAGTCCCAGAAGCCGAAGACGCGGTCCTCGTCGAGGCCGAACTCGGCCACCTTGTCGAGCGCGGTGGAAAGTGCCGCGAAATGCTGCGCGACGGCTGCTTCACCCAGCTTCGAGACGATAAATTCGCGCGCGGTCGCCGCGTTGGTCATGGTCTCGATGGTGGTAAAGGTTTTCGAAGCGACGATGATCAACGTGGTTTCGGGATCGAGACCATCAAGCGTGTCGGCGATGTGCGCGCCGTCGACATTGGACACGAAATGCAGCCGCGGGCCGTCATGATAGGGCGCCAGCGCCAGCGTTGCCATCACCGGTCCAAGATCCGAGCCGCCAATGCCGATATTGACCACGTCGGTAAAGGCCTTGCCGGTCGCACCGCATATCGAACCGTCGCGCAAGCCGTCCGAAAAGGCGCCCATGGCATCAAGCACCGCGTGAACCTGCGGCACCACGTTCTCGCCATCGACACGGATGTCGGCGTCTGCTGCAGCGCGCAAGGCCGTGTGCAGCACGGCCCGGCCTTCGGTGGCGTTGATCGCCGCGCCTGCGAACATCCGGTCGCGCTGGGCCTCGACACCTGCAGCTTTCGCGAGATCTCCAAGCAGCGTCAGCGTCTCGTCATTGACTGCGCATTTGGAATAATCCATGCGCAGATCGTCGAGCCCGACGGTGAAGCGGCTGGCGCGGTCCGGCTCGGCGGCAAACGCCGCCCGAAGCTCGCTGACAGCGCCGCTGTCCCGGTGGGATTTGAGATCTGACAAAGCCTGGGGGATGGTCTTCGACAAAGCAGGAGCCTCCGTGATTGGGATACCCACCTATGCAGAGAGGCCCGCGGGAAATCAAGTTTTCCGCGGGCCTCTCCAGTTCGATTTGATTGTGCAGTGCCTAGTCGCGCAACTCGCGCCGCAGGATCTTGCCGACATTCGTCTTCGGCAACTCATCCTTGAACACGACGATCTTGGGGCGCTTGTAGTTGGTCAGCCCGGTGGCGCAATGCGCCTTGACGTCCGCCTCGGTGAGGTTGGGGTCCTTGCGCACGACAAACAGCTTCACCGCTTCGCCGGAATGCTCGTCCGGGACTGCGACCGCTGCTGCCTCGACGATTTCGGGATGCGAGACCGCAAATTCTTCGATCTCGTTCGGATAGACATTGAAGCCCGACACCAGGATCATGTCCTTCTTGCGGTCGACGATCTTGGTGTAGCCGGCCTCGTCCATGATGCCCATGTCGCCGGAGCGGAAATAGCCGTCCTCGGTCATCACCTTGTTGGTTTCGTCGGGCCGGTTCCAGTACCCCGCCATCACCTGCGGGCCCTTGATGCAGATCTCTCCGACCTCACCGAGCGGGACTGAGTTGCCATCCTCGTCGCGGATGTCGATGGAGGTCGAGGGCAGCGGCAGGCCGATGGTTCCGGAGAAATCATCGGCATCGAACCGGTTCGCTGTCGCCACCGGCGCTGTTTCCGACAACCCGTAGCCTTCCGATATCACGCAGCCGGTCAGTTCCTTCCAGCGGTCCGCTACGGGACGCTGAACCGCCATGCCGCCACCCAGCGACAGCAGCAGCGGCTTGAAGTTCAGCTTCTGGAAGTCGTCATTGTTGAGCAGCGCGTTGAACAGCGTGTTCAGACCCGGGAAAACGTGGAACTCGTACTTGCCGAGTTCCTTGACGAATCCGGGGATGTCGCGCGGATTGGGGATCAGCAGATTGTGCGCACCTTGGGACATCCCCATCAGCGCATTCACCGTCAGCGCAAAGATGTGGTAGAGCGGCAGCGCGCAGACATAGACCAGAACTTCAGGCTTCTGCTTCTTGATGAAGGCGGCAGGAAGCCACAGATCGTTCTGTGCCACGTTGGAAAGCACGTTGGCATTTGTCAGTGTCGCGCCCTTCGACACACCGGTGGTGCCCCCGGTATATTGCAGGAAAGCCACGTCCTCCGGCTTTGTATCCACCGGCTTGAGGGTCTTCGACTGGCCGGCTGACAGAGCAGCCTTGAAACTGACATGGCCGGGCAGTGACCAGGCCGGAACCATCTTCTTGACCTTGCGGACAACGAAATTGACCAGGTGGCCCTTGAGCCCCATGAGATCGCCCATCGACGCCACGCAGACATGCTTGACGTCCGTGCGTGAAATCACTTGCTGCAGGGTAACGGCGAAATTCTCGAGGATGATGATCGCCTTGGCGCCCGAATCCTTGAGCTGGTGCTCGAGTTCGCGCGGCGTGTAGAGCGGGTTGACGTTGACCACGGTGTAGCCGGCGCGCAGCACGGCAGCCATGGCCACCGGCATTTGCAGGATGTTCGGCATCATCACCGCAACCCGGTCGCCCTTTTGCAGGCCAAGCGACTGCAGCCAGGCGCCGATGGCCGCCGACATGCGCTCGGTTTCGGAATAAGTCAGCGTCTTGCCCATGCAGGTATAGGCCGGACGGTCGGCAAAGCGCTTGAAGGAATCCTCAAGCAGCGCGGCAACCGAGGCATACGCCAGCGGTCCTATTTCCGCAGCCGTTCCCGGTGGATAGGATTTCAGCCAAATTTGGTCTGTGGCAGCAGTCGTGTTCATTATGTCTCACTCCCTTTTTCTTGTCCGGATATGGGCGCATGCCTGTGTCTGGTCGCTGCCCGTTTCCCTCTCCCCGGTCTGACCAAGATTTAAAGCGCCTCGAGTTGGGTTGCAATGCCTTCCCTTGACGTAAGCGTCAATATTTATGCCTTTCCTGCGTTCCGGCTGGGACAGCTGCCGCAGATTGCTCCCCGGCATATGCGGATCAGGAGCGGACCGCCTTGATGCCCCTGCCGACGATCGCCTCGTCAATGTCTCCGATCGCCCCCTTGTCCTTTCCGGTATAGGGCAGCCCCTTCAATATCGTCCGGATGACGTTGATCCGGGCGCGGCGCTTGTCGTTCGCCCGCACGACCGTCCACGGCGCATGCTCGGTATCGGTCACCTGCAACATCAGGTCGCGGGCCTGGGTGTACTCGTCCCACTTGTTCAGGCTGGCAATGTCCATGGGCGACAGTTTCCAGGCCTTGAGCTTGCTGTGACGGCGGTCGTGGAATCGTTTGAGCTGCATCTCGCGGCCGATATTGAGCCAGAACTTGAACAGGTGAATGCCAGCCTTCACCGGCATGCGTTCGAAATGCGGCGTTTCCTCGAGAAAATGCGCGTGCTGTTCCGGTGTGCAAAACCCCATCACCGGCTCGACGCCGGCGCGGTTGTACCAGGAGCGGTCAAACATCACGAATTCGCCCGAGGTCGGAAAATGGTCGACATAGCGCTGGTAGTACCATTGCCCGCGCTCGGTCTCGGTCGGTTTCGGCAGCGCCACGATGCGCGCCGAGCGCGGGTTCATGTAGGCCCGCGTCGCACCAATCGATCCGCCCTTGCCGGCCGCATCCCGGCCCTCGAACACCGAGATGATCCGGTTGCCGGTCTCGCCGAGCCAGGTCTGCACCTTGACCAGTTCGATCTGCAGCGCTTCGAGCGTGTCTTCATATTCGTCGCGATCGAGCTTTTTCTTGTACGGATAGCCATCCGAGGAGAAGTCGTTGTCCTTGACCCAGTCCGGCAGTTTCGGATCGTCGATGTCGAAGACCCGCAGCTTGCCGTTGATCTCAAGCTCGACAGCGCGGCTGGTTATATCGGTGTCCATCTTCTTTTCCTCTGGATACTGGCTTCATGCAGGAGAACGCCATCTGGCCGGGATGGTTCAACCCGGATGGGTCATGTCCTCCGGACGGACAATACGGTCGTAATCCTCGGCTGTCACGAGGCCGGTTTTCAGGGCTTCCTCGCGCAGCGTGGTGCCGTTCATATGCGCCTTCTTGGCAATCGTTGCCGCGTTGTCGTAGCCGATGGTCGGCGCAAGCGCTGTCACCAGCATCAGCGAGCGGTCAAGCGCCGCCTTGATGTTGTCCTCGCGGGCCTCGATGCCCGTGACGCAATTGTCGGTGAACGAAATCGACGCATCGGCGAGCAACTGCACCGACTGCAGGAAATTGTAGGCCATCACCGGGTTGTAGACATTGAGTTCGAAATGGCCCTGGCTGCCGGCGAAACCCAGCGCGGCATTGTTGCCGAACACCTGCACGCAGACCTGCGTCATCGCCTCGCACTGGGTCGGATTGACCTTGCCCGGCATGATCGACGAGCCAGGCTCGTTTTCCGGCAGCGCCAGTTCGCCCAGCCCCGAACGCGGACCGGAGCCGAGGAAACGGATGTCGTTGGCGATCTTGAACAGTGCGGCAGCCGCCGAATTGATGGCGCCATGCGAAAACACCATCGCGTCATGCGCTGCCAGCGCTTCGAACTTGTTCGGTGCGGTGACAAATGGCAATTCGGTGATGCCGGCGACACGCTCGGCCACCTTTTCAGCAAAGCCAACCGGCGCGTTCAGTCCGGTGCCGACCGCCGTGCCGCCCTGCGCCAGTTCATAAAGGCCGGGCAGGGTCGCTTCGATCCGCTTGATAGAGGAGGCAACCTGTGCTGAGTAGCCGCCGAATTCCTGTCCGAGCGTCAGCGGCGTGGCGTCCTGGGTGTGGGTCCGCCCGATCTTGATGATGTGGGCAAAGGATTTCGCCTTGCTGTCGAGCGCCGCATGCAGGTGCTTCAGCGCCGGCAGCAGGACGCGAACGATCTGCTCGGCGCAGGCAATGTGCATTGCCGTCGGGTAGGTGTCGTTGGAAGACTGGCTCATGTTGACATGGTCATTGGGATGGACCGGTTTCTTCGACCCCATTTCCCCGCCCATCATCTCGATGGCGCGGTTGGAAATCACCTCGTTGGCATTCATGTTCGACTGGGTACCTGACCCGGTTTGCCAGACCACCAGCGGGAAATGCCCATCAAGTTTGCCGTCGATCACTTCCTGCGCGGCGGCCACGATGGCGGCGCCGATCTCCGGATCGAGGCGCTCGAGCTCCATGTTGGTTTCCGCAGCGGCACGCTTGACGATGCCCAGAGCCCGCACGATCGAGAGCGGCTGCTTCTCCCAGCCGATCTTGAAATTTCCCAGCGAGCGCTGGGCCTGTGCGCCCCAATATTTATCAGAAGCCACTTCAATCGGGCCAAAGCTGTCGGTTTCTGTGCGTATCTCGGACATCAAGGTCACCTTTATGCGTTCAAATGCGTCTCGGGCCGGGCGGCTTGCCACGGGAATGGCCACACCGTCATTGTGATTTCAAGTTGTACAGGTAAACAAGTAGCACGAACTTTATTGTTGCAATGCCGGAGTGGGCAAACACATGGTCGACAACCCTCAGGACACGCCCGTTGGCGAAGAGGCCCCCGGAACCGGACTGGCTGCGCGGCTCAGACCCCATGCCGGGCCGCTGGCTGTCGGAGCCGTGATGGCGCTGGCCTCGGTGCCCGCAGGCCTTGAGCCCTGGCAATCCATCTTCGGCTATGGGCTGTTTACGGCGGGTTTGCTGCTCTGGCCATCGGGCAGGGCAGTGGCCCGGGCAGGAGCCGAGAGCAGGGCGGCCCAGGTGTCAGCGAAAGATTTTTCGGTGATTGAGGCGCTCGACATGCCAACGGTCATTTTTGACCAAGACACCCAGGTTGTCCGCCAGAATGCTGCCGCGCGGACGCTTATCGGCGCCTATCCCGAGCGTGCATCGCTCTCGGCCCGAATCAGGTCGCCGGTCATTCTTGATCTTGTGGCGCGGGTTGTGGCCCGCGGTTTGACCGAAAGCGTGGAATATACGGAGCGAGTTCCCTCCGAGCGATGGCACGAGGTCCGGGTTGCCTTGATTGCAAATGGCTCGCCGTCTGACAACCGGTTGTTCGTGCTGACATTCAGGGATCTGACCGAAGCCCGGCGCATGGACCGGATGCGCACCGATTTTGTCGCCAATGCCAGCCATGAGCTCAGAACGCCGCTGGCGTCCCTGATGGGTTTCATCGAGACCATGCAGGGCCCGGCGCGCAATGATGAGGCCGCTCAGACCCGGTTCTTCGGCATCATGCTCGAGCAGGCGCAGCGCATGGCCCGGCTGATCGACGACCTGTTGTCGCTGTCGCGCCTTGAGATGCGGGCCCATGTAGCGCCCGACGGCGAGGTGGACCTTGGCGGCACCGTTGCCCACGTGGTCGATACGCTTAAACCGATGGCCGATGATCTTGGCGTCGCCATTGAACTGGACCTGCCGCAAGACCCGATCACGGTCACCGGCGATGTCGATGAGCTCATCCAGGTGTTTTCCAACCTGATCGAGAACGCCTGTAAATACGGCCAGACCGGCAAGCGTGTGAAGATCATCGTTGCCAGCACCGATGAAGCAGGTTCCCATGTCACGATCCAGGATTTCGGTCCGGGCATCGCCAAGGAACATGTGCCGCGTCTGACCGAGCGATTTTACCGCGTGGATGTCGAAACCAGCCGGGCCAAAAAGGGCACCGGTCTGGGCCTGGCGATCGTCAAGCACATCCTCGCCCGGCACCGCGCGCGGCTTGTCGTTCGCTCCACGCCGGGCGAAGGATCGGCCTTCACTGTCAAATTCAGCCAGTCTGGCCCAGGCAAGTTGTCGTCATCTTCAGAATTATACGAGTAAAAACAATAACATGAAATGTCATAAAACAGTGACGTAATTGTCATAAAACGGAATCCCGAAGGGCCTAGAAAAGGCCAGCCTCAGATGGCTGACAAGCGGTTCTGCAACAGAGCCACGCCACTTTTACCCACGACGGGAGATTCTCATGAACGCACTCAAATTTGCCGCTGCCGCACTTGTGGCCTCCACGGCCTTCGCCGGCACCGCTATTGCCCGCGACCAGATCCAGATCGCCGGTTCCTCCACGGTCCTGCCTTACGCTTCGATCGTTGCCGAAGCTTTCGGTGAAAACTTCAGCTTCCCCACACCGGTTGTCGAATCCGGTGGTTCGGGTGCAGGCCGCAAGAAGCTGTGTGAAGGCGTTGGTGAGAACACCATCGACATTGCCAACTCCTCTTCGCGCATCAAGCAGTCCGATATCGATCTCTGCGCCTCCAACGGCGTTGCTGAAATTCAGGAAGTTCGCATCGGCTATGACGGCATCGTCTTCGCCTCCGACATCAATGGCGAAAGCTTCGCCTTCACACCTGCCGACTGGTACAATGCCCTGGCCGCCAAGGTCGTGAAGGACGGCGCTCTGGTCGACAACACCGCCAAGACCTGGGCCGACGTCAACCCGGATCTGCCGGCACAGGACATCCTCGCCTTCATCCCCGGCACCAAGCACGGCACCCGCGAAGTCTTCGACGTGAAGGTTCTGGAAGCTGGTTGTGAAGCAACTGGTGCCGAAGAAGCCTTCAAGGCTGCCGGCGACGAAAAGGCCAAGGGCTGCACCGCGCTTCGCACCGACGGCGCATCGGTCGATATCGATGGCGACTACACAGAAACGCTGGCCCGCATCGACGCCAACAAGAACGCAATCGGCGTCTTCGGTCTGTCGTTCTACGAGAACAACACCGACAAGCTGCAGGTTGCCACCATGTCCGGCGTCAACCCGTCGACCGAAACCATCGCTTCCGGCGAGTATCCGGTTTCGCGTCCGCTCTACTTCTACGTCAAGAACGCACATCTGGGCGTGATCCCTGGCCTGCAGGAATACATCGAGTTCTTCGTCTCCGACGAAATTGCTGGTCCTGACGGCCCGCTGGCTGCCTACGGCCTGGTTTCCGATCCGGAACTCGCCAAGACCCAGGAAATGGTGGCCAGCCGCACACCAATGGGTCCGCTGAACTGATCAGTTCGTTGATCAAGGGGCGGTGCGCAAGCGCCGCCCTTCCTCGGAAAACAGGGCGAATGTGACATGACTCCCAGTGCCATCATACTCATCGTGCTCGGGCTGGCGGCAATCGGCTACTTTCTCGGCCGGCAGCGCGCACTGAAAACGGCACAGCGGGATGGCGTGAAGCTCCATTCGCTGTCTGGATATCACGGCCAGTCGGTTGCCCTGTTCGTAGCCGTTCCGGCGCTGTTCTTGCTGGCAGCGTGGCTGTTCCTGCAGCCTGTGCTGATAGAGAACAGCATCAGCGGCAAGATCCCTGAAAGCGCGATTCCCGAAGGCGGGGCCAAGAGCCTTGTCATGTTCGATGTCCGGCGGATTGCCGACGGGCTGAACCAGATCATCGCCAGCGGCGATTCCTCGGAAGCCGACCTCACCGACATGCGCGCTGATGTCACCGATGTGCGCTCGCGGCTCGCCGAAGTTGGTGTGGCGCTCGGATCCGACGTGTCGCCGGTCGTTTTTCAGGCGGCAAAGGAATATCGCAATATCGATCTTGTCGCCTCATACCTTCGCAATATTGCGGTGCTTGTGGTCGCCCTTGGCTTCGGCATCTGGGCCTTGCGACGGATCCAGCCAAAATTGCGCGCCCGCAATATCAGCGAGACCTTCATCAAGGCCCTGTTGATGGGCTCATCCCTGGTCGCAATCTTGACCACGGTCGGCATCGTCGGCTCGCTGCTGTTTGAATCGATCTCCTTCTTCAAGATGTATCCGGCGGAAGAGTTCTTTCTCTCGACCACCTGGAACCCGCAGTTCCGTGGCGGGTCCGAACTCGGCTTTCTGCCGCTGCTCTGGGGAACGCTCTATGTTTCCTTCGTGGCGCTTGCATTGGCCGTACCGCTGGGACTGATGATCGCCATCTATCTTGCCGAATATGCCGGCAGCAGGCTGCGCGGTTTTGCCAAGCCCGCCATTGAGGTTCTGGCCGGCATCCCAACCATTGTTTACGGTCTTTTTGCACTGATGACGGTGGGTCCGTTCCTGCGTGACTGGATTGCTCAGCCGCTGGGTATCGGCAGCTCTTCCTCCTCTGTCATGACGGCCGGACTGGTCATGGGCATCATGCTGATCCCGTTCATCTCGTCCCTGTCCGATGACATCATCAATTCCGTGCCGCAGACCATGCGCGACGGCTCCTACGGGCTCGGCGCCACAAAGTCGGAAACCATCAAGCAGGTCATCCTGCCTGCTGCGCTCCCGGGGATTGTCGGTGCCTTCCTGCTCGCAGCCAGCCGCGCCATTGGCGAAACCATGATCGTGGTCATGGGCGCCGGTGCCTCCGCACGGCTTGATCTGAACCCGTTCGAAGCCATGACGACGATCACCGTCAAGATCGTCAGCCAGCTCACGGGCGATACCGAGTTTGCCAGCCCGGAAACACTGGTGGCCTTCGCGCTAGGCCTGACGCTGTTTGTTTTCACCCTTAGCCTGAACATTCTGGCGCTGTACATCGTGCGCAAATATCGGGAGCAGTACGAATGACCGACACCACCGCCGATACCGCCACGGCAGCCGGCCACCCGAAAGCCGGTTCGCTGTACCAGGTCAGCGAGCGTACCCGCAGGCGTCACGCAGCCGAGCAACGCTTCCGGATGATGGGCCTGGCCGCCGTCACGTTCAGCATCCTGGCGCTGCTGGGCCTGATGACGTCGATCCTGTCCAATGGCCTGTCGTCGTTCCATCAGACCTATGTGACGATGGAGGTATTTCTTGACCCGGCAAAGCTCGACAAGAAGGGCAATCGCAATCCGGAGGATATCGCCAAGATCACCACCTTCACCATCCAGCCGCTGATCCAGGCAGCTCTTGCAGAGACGATGGAAGCACGCGGTATTGCGGTCGAAGGTGTAAACGCCAAGAAGGCAGTGGAGCTCATCTCCAAGGAAGCGCCGGCCCAGCTGCGCCACTTCGTTCTCGACAACCCGGAGGTCATCGGCCAGTCAGTGACGTTTGATCTGCTGGCCTCGGGCCGCATCGATGGCTACTACAAGGGCCGGGTCTCGATGGAATCCGCAGCACTCGACCGCAACATCTCGCCCGAGCAACTGGTGCTGGCCGATCAGCTGAAAGCAGCCGGTATCCTCGAATCGAGGTTCAACTGGTCGTTCTTCACAGCGCCTGACGCCTCCGACACCCGTCCAGAAGCCGCTGGTCTCGGCGTCGCCATACTCGGTTCCGCCTACATGATGCTGATCGTGCTGGTGCTGGCGTTGCCGATCGGGGTCGCCGCTTCGATCTATCTCGAGGAGTTTGCGCCGCAAAACCGCTGGACCGACATGATTGAAGTCAACATCGCCAACCTGGCCGCGGTTCCTTCCATCGTGTTCGGCATCCTCGGTCTGGCTATCTTCATCAATTTCGTCGGCCTGCCGCAGTCTGCGCCCATCGTCGGGGGTCTCGTGCTTACGCTGATGACGTTGCCGACCATCATCATCGCCACCCGCGCGGCGCTGAAAGCGGTACCGCCCTCGATCAACGATGCGGCACTGGGGATCGGAGCGTCGAAGATGCAGGCGATCTTTCACCATGTGCTGCCGCTGGCGGCGCCGGGTATCCTGACCGGCACGATCATCGGATTGGCCCAGGCCCTGGGTGAAACCGCGCCGCTGCTGCTGATCGGAATGGTGGCCTTCGTGCGCGAATATCCCGGCGCACCGCCGGAGGGCTTTTTCGATCCTGCCTCGGCTCTGCCGGTTCAGGTCTACAACTGGACCCAGCGTGGTGACCCGGCCTTTTTCGAGCGGGCGTCGGGAGCGATCATCGTGCTCCTGGTCTTCCTGGTGATCATGAATGCCGTCGCCATCCTGCTGCGCCGCCGCTTCGAACGCCGCTGGTAGGCCCTGTGCCGCCTTTGAAACAACCAAGCCCTGAGTATACTGAAATTGTTGAAGGGAAGACGGAGATGAACATCATGACGGAAGCGGCGACTGAAATTGCGGTCGACACGGCGATCAAGGAATCCGCAATCAAGATGCGCGGGAGCGATGTCAGCGTGTTCTATGGTGAAAAGCAAGCGCTTTTCGGCGTCAATCTTGATGTCCGCAAGAACAGCGTGACGGCTCTGATCGGCCCGTCCGGCTGCGGCAAGTCGACCTTCCTGCGCTGCCTCAACCGGATGAACGATACCATCGATATCTGCAGGGTGACGGGGGAGATCACGCTCGAGGGCGAGAACATCTACGATCCCAAGATCGATGTGGTGGAATTGCGCGCACGGGTTGGCATGGTGTTCCAGAAGCCCAACCCCTTTCCCAAATCCATCTACGAGAACGTCGCCTATGGTCCGCGCATCCATGGCCTGACCAAATCCAAGGCTGAGCTTGACGAGATCGTCGAGTCGAGCCTTCGCAAGGCCGCGATCTGGGAAGAGGTCAAGGATCGTCTGCATGAGCCTGGAACCGGCTTGTCCGGCGGTCAGCAGCAGAGGCTTTGCATTGCCCGCGCCATCGCGGTGAGCCCCGAGGTCATCCTCATGGACGAGCCCTGTTCGGCGCTGGATCCGATCGCCACGGCTAAGGTCGAGGAACTGATCGACGAGCTTCGCACCAATTTCACCATTGTCATCGTCACTCACTCGATGCAGCAGGCAGCGCGTGTCTCGCAGCGCACGGCGATGTTCCATCTGGGCAAGCTGGTCGAGGAGGGCGACACCGACAAGATGTTCACCAATCCCGACACCAAGCTGACCCAGGACTACATCACCGGCCGCTTCGGTTGATTTGACCGATTTCCGCATCACGTATTCAGGATAGAAAGATCAGATCATGCCCGAAGCTCATACCGTCAGCTCCTATGATGACGAACTCCGTTTCCTCGTGCGGCGCCTGTCGGAAATGGGCGGCATCGCCGAGCGCATGGTTGCCGATGCTGTGGCAGCCCTGGTCAACGCCGATACGGCTTCTGCCCAGCGTGTCATCTCAGAGGACCTGCTGCTCGACGCCGGCGAGCGTGAAATCTACGACAAGGCGGTCCTGGTGATCGCAAAACGTCAGCCGATGGCCTCGGACCTGCGCGAGATCATCGGTTCCATCCGCATCGCCTCTGACCTGGAACGCGTCGGCGACCTTGGCAAGAACATCGCCAAGCGGGTGATTGCGGTTCACACCATGGCTCAGCCGCGCAAGCTTGTGCGCGGTCTCGAGCACCTAGCCGAACTGGCGCTGACCCAGCTCAAGGAAGTGCTCGACGCTTTTGCCACGCGTTCGCCGCATCTGGCCAATTCCATTCGCGAGCGCGACGAGGAGATCGACGCGATCTACACCTCGCTGTTCCGCGAATTGCTGACCTACATGATGGAAGACCCGCGCAACATCACCGCCTGCACCCATCTGCTGTTCTGCGCCAAGAACATCGAGCGCATCGGCGACCACGCCACCAACATCGCCGAGACGGTCTATTATGTTGCCACCGGCGAGCAATTGTCGGCGGATCGTCCCAAGGACGATGACACCGCCAGCATGGTCGCACCCGAGCCGGGTGCGGACTGAGACTTGTACGGAGTGCATGCAAGATGGCGATGAATCCACGTATTACAGTGGTTGAAGACGAGGAAGCGCTTTCGGTCCTGCTTCGCTACAACCTCGAAGCCGAAGGTTATGAAGTCGACACCGTGCTGCGCGGTGATGAGGCGGAGATCAGGTTGCAGGAGCGGGTTCCCGACCTGCTGATCCTCGACTGGATGCTTCCGGGTATCTCCGGGATCGAGCTGTGCCGCCGTTTGCGCGCCAGGGCCGAGACCGAGCGTTTGCCGATCATCATGCTCACAGCGCGTGGCGAGGAAAGTGAACGTATCCGCGGGTTGGCCACCGGTGCCGACGATTATGTCGTCAAACCTTTTTCGACGCCGGAATTGCTCGCCCGCGTCAGGGCCATGCTGCGCCGGGCACGGCCGGAGGTCATTTCCAGCCAGCTCAAGGTCGGCGATATCGAACTTGATCGCGAAACCCACCGCGTCCGGCGGCGTGGCCGCGACATCAAGCTTGGTCCGACCGAATTCCGCCTGCTCGAATATCTGATGAGTTCACCCGGCCGGGTCTATTCCCGTGCGCAATTGCTCGATGGTGTCTGGGGTCACGATGTCTATGTCGATGAACGGACCGTCGATGTGCATGTCGGCCGGCTGCGCAAGGCGGTCAATCTGTCCGGCATGCGTGATACCATCCGCACGGTTCGTGGCGCCGGCTATTCGATCGAGGCTTGATCCAAGACCTCAATCGGCACGCCGACAGGCAGATGCAGACACGAAAAAGCCCGGGCGACAAACCCGGGCTTTTGCATTCAGGGCAGGCTGTGCTTCAGCGGGCGCGCTTGCGCTCGCTGGATGGCTGGAATGCCAGCTTGGCATGATAGCCGCAGTAGGGCGACGCATCGCCTGAATCATTGCCGCAGAAGTGGAAGTCATCCTGCAGGGGATCGCCAACCGGCCATTTGCATGTCCGCTCGGAAAGTTCCACCAGTGTCAGCCGGCGTGAGATCGGCACCACCACATCGTCCACCGGGCGTGTATCGATCTCTTCCGATGCAACAACATCCAGATCCTGCTTCAAAGCGGCGCCGCCGCTTGAGCGGCCGACCGGGCGCGATGTCTGGCTTTGCGTCGTGCGGCCTGCATAGTTCGGCGCACGCGGTGCAGCAGTGGTGCGCTTGGTGCGTACCGACGCCTGACCGCCGCTCTTGGCGCGGCCCGGAAGGTTGAGCCGGTGCACCTTGCCGATCACGGCATTGCGGCTCACGCCGCCCAGTTGTGCCGCAATCTGGCTCGCGCTGAGCCCGTCCGCCCAGAGTTTCTTGAGTCTTTCGACCCGTTCATCAGTCCAGTTCATAAAATGCTCTCCCTGTATCCCGTATTTCGGGATGGCAGAATCCCTCACCGTCGCCCCGGATGACCGGAGCTTGAAAACTCGGTTTCAGTGAGGTGAATAGTGTCCGCCGCGAACCTCTATTTCATGATCTCAACTTAGTGGTCGGCAGACTCCGTGACAAGAGTCAGCCGAATCATGCTGATTCCTTTTTGCGGTTTTCCCCAACTTACGCAGAGAGTACAAAATCTTACCAGTCATTGCTAAATTAGCGCGTGCAGGAGCGAATTCAACGCACTTGGAGAAGCCGATACCGGCTTGTGTTGCAGAGCGCCGTGTCTCATTGACAGGCCAGACTGAAATGTAAATAGTGCCCACGCCGCCCCGGAAAGGGCGGCATTTTGGTTTTACGGCATACCCTGGGCAAACCAGCCGCTCCTGCGGCTCAAGGTAAGGGGCGATGCCTGGACGTCCGGTCTGTAATAAGGAGAGAAGCGCCATGGCCGATGCCAAGCCGCTTTATGATACATATAATCGCGTTCCGATCGTGTTTGAGCGCGGACACGGCGTCTGGCTGGAAACCCCCGAGGGGGAGCGCTATCTCGATTTTGCGGCGGGCATTGCGGTCAATTCCCTTGGCCACACCCACCCGCATCTGGTCGAGGCGCTGAAAGCCCAGGCCGACCGCTTGTGGCATCTTTCCAATGTGCATGAAATTCCCGACCAGTCGCGCATGGCCGAGCGCCTGACCGAGGTGACCTTTGCTGACAAGGTGTTCTTCACCAATTCCGGCGCGGAGGCGCTCGAATGTGCGATCAAGACCGCGCGGCGTCATTTCCATGTCAACGGCCAGCCCGAGCGCTACCGCATCATCACGTTTGAAGGCGCCTTTCACGGACGCACCCTGGCGACCATCGCCGCCGGCGGCCAGCCCAAGTACCTCGAAGGCTTCGGTCCCAAGGTCGAGGGTTTCGACCAGGTGCCGTTTGATGACATGGACGCCTTGAAGGCTGCCATTAGCGACAGCACCGCCGCGCTTCTCATTGAGCCGGTTCAGGGCGAGGGCGGGATCCGCCCGCTTTCAAATGAGAGCCTGCGCGCCCTGCGCGGTCTGTGCGATGAGCACGGCATCCTGATGATCCTCGATGAGGTCCAGTCAGGGGTCGGCCGGACCGGCAAGCTGTTTGCTCACGAGTGGGCCGGTATCGAGCCCGATATCATGGCCGTGGCCAAGGGTATTGGCGGCGGCTTCCCGTTTGGCGCCTGCCTCGCCACTGCCAGCGCGGCCGATGGCATGACGCTTGGCACCCACGGCACCACCTATGGCGGCAATCCGCTTGCCATGGCGGTGGGCAATGCCGTGCTGGATGTCATCCTCGATGAAAATTTTCTTACCCATGTCAACGATGTTGCCCTGGTGCTGCGCCAAGGCCTGGCCTCGCTCAAGGACCGTTATCCCGATCTGATCACCGAAGTGCGGGGCTCGGGCCTGATGCTCGGCATCAGGTGCGCGAAGTCGAATGCGGATCTGGTGCAGGCCATGCGCAATGAGTACCTGCTGGCCGTGCCGGCCGGAGACAATGTCGTCCGGCTTCTGCCGCCGTTGATTGTCACCGCCGAAGAAGCCCGCGAAGCACTTTCCAGAACAGAGGCCGCACTCGACATGTTGTCCCGCAGCGGCACAGCCAACTGAACGGACTGGATCCCATGTCAAAGACCACATCCGCCGGCAATCGCCATTTTATTGATCTCTCCGCCGTCAGCGCGGGCGACTTGCGCACCATGATGGACGCGGCACGCTCCGCCAAGACGGCGACCGAGACAGACCGTCCGCTGGCCGGCAAGATGCTGGCCATGATCTTCGAGAAACCGTCGACCCGCACACGCGTGTCCTTCGATGTCGGCATGCGCCAGCTTGGCGGCGAAACCCTGTTCCTCTCGGGAACGGAGATGCAGCTTGGCCGCGCCGAGACCATTGCCGATACCGCCAAGGTGCTGTCGCGCTTTGTCGACATCATCATGATCCGGACGCTTGATCACGCCCGCATGCTCGAGCTCGCCGAACATGCCACGGTGCCGGTGATCAATGCCCTCACCGACGACACCCATCCCTGCCAGATCATGGCCGACATCCTGACCTTTGAAGAGCATCGTGGTCCGATCAAGGGCAAGACGCTGGCCTGGACCGGCGACGGCAACAACGTGCTGCATTCGCTCATCGAGGGCGCGGCGCAATTTGGCTACCGCATGCAGATTGCCACACCGGAGGGCTCCGAGCCGGAGGCTAGGTTTGTCGAGTGGGCCCGCAAGCAGGGTGCCGAGATCGATATCAGCGCCGATCCGGACCGCGCGGTCACGGGCGCGGATTGCGTGATCACCGATACCTGGGTCTCGATGAACCAGGAGCACAAGGCGCGCGGCCACAACGTGTTCCTGCCCTTCCAGGTCAATGAGAAACTCATGGCCAAGGCCAATCCGGATGCCCTGTTCATGCATTGTCTGCCGGCGCATCGTGGCGAGGAAGTCACCAACGAGGTGATGGACGGGCCGCAGTCTGTGGTGTTTGATGAGGCCGAAAACCGGTTGCATGCCCAGAAGGCGGTGATGCGCTGGTGCATGGGCGTTTTGTAACGCCTCTGGCACTTGCGGTTATCCATGCCTATATGCTCGTTTTGAAATGTGCAGCCGGACCGGACCTTGCTGTCTGATGGCGGGCTGTGTCGCAACGAACAATCGGAATTGATGATGGAAACCGATACCCAGACCCACGGCGAACCCGCTTTCGCCGGAGACGACCGCGTGTTGCCGTTCGATGTGGACGGCCTCGACGTACGTGGCCGCACCGTGCAGCTCGGTCCGATGATCGATGCTATCCTGGCACGCCACTCCTACCCGGAGCCTGTCGCCCGGTTGCTGGCAGAAGCCATTGCCCTGACGGTGCTGCTCGGCACCTCCCTCAAGTTCGAAGGCAAGCTCATTGTCCAGACCAAGGGCGATGGGCCGGTGGATCTCGTCGTTGCCGATTTCACCACGCCGGGGAACCTGCGCGCCTATGCCCGTTTTGACGAAGAGCGTCTTGCCGCAGCCCAGGCGTCCGGCGCCACGAGCCCTGCCGAACTGCTGGGCAACGGCATTCTCGCCTTCACCATTGACCAGGGTGAGTACATGCAGCGCTACCAGGGCATCGTCGAGATGAAGGGCGAGACACTGGAAGCCATGGCCGAAACTTATTTCCGCCAGTCCGAGCAGATCCCGACCGTCGTCCGCCTCGCCGTTGCCGAATTGATCGACCGCGACGAGGAAGGCAAGCCGCGCCACAGCTGGCGCGCCGGCGGTATCGTGGCCCAGTTCCTGCCTCAGGCACCCGAGCGGATGCGCCATCCCGACCTTCCCGGTGGAGATGCGCCCGAAGGCCTCGAAGGAATGGTTCACAGCGAGGACGACAGCTGGACAGAGGCCAAGGTGCTGGTCAGCAGTGTCGAGCCCGGTGAGCTGACCGACCCGGAAGTCGGCGCCGAGCGGCTTCTCTACCGGCTGTTTCACGAGCGCGGTGCGCGGACCTATCAGCCGGTTCCCGTATTCGACAGGTGCAGCTGTTCGCGCGAACGGCTGGGCGAGGTTCTCAGCGGATTTTCGGCTGAAGAGATCACCGAAAGCGTGGAAGACGGCGTCATCACCGTGCAGTGCGAGTTCTGCTCGACCGCCTATCGTTTTGATCCAGCCGAAATCCAGGGCTGAGCTGCTCCAGGCAGGAACATGACGAAACTTTAATTTGCCATGCGCCGTCATTGCGTTACCTGTTTGACCAACGGAGGAACGCAATGCTCGACAAGGCGGACAGTCGCTTGGATGTGCCGGCCCAGCCCCCGCGCGGGGAACCTGTGCCGGCGCGCAGCCGGTTCCTGCGACCCCTGGTGCAGTTCGCGCTGATGGCGCTCGTGCTTGCCGGCGCCTGGGTGGCGATGGATCGCCTGGCCGCGTCGAAGAAAGAGCGCACCCCGCGCGCCTTCACGCCGCTGGTCTACACCGTCGAGACAGCCACAGCCGAACGCGCCGACAACCGGCCTGACATCCGGCTCTATGGCCAGGTCGAGACCGGACGCAATGTCGATCTGCGCGTCGCCGTCAGCGGCGACGTGGTTGAGATCCATCCTGATCTTGTCGCCGGACGGCGGGTCACCCAGGGCACGGTGCTGTTGCGGGTTGACCCCTTCGCCTATGAAGGGGCGCTGGTCGAAGCGCGCGCAAATCTGGCCTCCACCCGGGCCGCGATTGCCGAGATAGACGCGCGGCTGGCTTCCGAACGCGAGCAGCTGGAGGCAGCGGACGCCCAGCTGGAACTCGGCCGGGCTGATCTCGAGCGGGCGCTGTCGCTCGCGCAAACAGGAGCCCTGACCGACAAGGAAGTCGACGCCAGGCGCCTGGTTCTGTCCCAGCGCGAACAGGCCTCAAGCCAGCGCCGCAACAATATCCTCATCGCGGAAGCCCAGCGCACCCAGCAGGAAGCCAATGCTGAACGGCTGGAGTGGAAAGTCCGCGAAGCCGAGCGCAAATTGCAGGAGACCGCGCTCGTCGCCCCGTTCGACGGCGTCATTTCCGATGAGTCCGTCGAAACCGGCCGCTCGGTCAATGCCAACGAGGTGGTGGCCTCGATCTATGACGACACTGCCCTTGATGTGAAATTCACTCTGACCAACGCTCAGTATGGACGCATGGCGACGGATGCCGACCCCCTGATTGGCCGCGAAGTCGAACTGAGCTGGACGGTCGGCGGCACCGCCTACACATGGCCCGCAACCATAGACCGGATCGGTGCCCGCGTGACCGCCGAGCGCGGCGGCGTCGAGGTCTTCGCCCGCATCGGCGAGGCGGACAACCCGGTGCGGTTGCGCCCCGGCGCGTTTGTTTCGCTGACCGTGCCGGACCGGATCTGGCCGCAGACCTTCCGCCTGCCCGAGACCGCGGTGCGCAATTCCGATCACGTCTTCCTCGTGGTGGACGGCAAGCTTGAACGCCGGGAGGTGCAGCTGATCGCCTGGGACGGCGAGAATGCCATTTTGGACGGGGATCTGAACGACGGCGACAGGGTTCTCGTCACCCGGCTGACGGAGGCCTCTGAAGGGGTCAGCGTGCGCGAGCCCTCCGGCGAGCCAGCGCCATCAGAAGCATCTGGTGCTGAAACCCCGGATGCCGCGGAATGAGCATGAGCGAGGCGCCGGGCCGGGGACTGTTTGCAGGCCGTGGTCTGGTCAGCACCTTCATCCGCCATCCCAACGCGGCCAATCTCTTGATGGTGCTGATGATCCTCTTCGGCGCCTTCTCGATCGCGCGCATCAACACCCAGTTCTTCCCCACCATCGATCGCCCGACCATCACCATCGGGGTGGCCTGGTCAGGAGCCAGCGCAGAGGACGTCGAGACCAACATCCTGGCCCTGGTCGAGCCGGAAGTCCGCTATGTCTCCGGCGTCGACCGCATGACGTCGACCGCCTCGGAAGGCTCGGCCAGTGTCCGGCTCGAATTTGTCGATGGCACCGACATGACCCAGGCGATGACCGATGTGGAAACCGCAGTCAAGGCTGTCGGCAACCTGCCCGAAGACAGCGAAGACCCCACAATCACCCGGTCGGTGTTCTTCGATACCGTGGCCAAGCTCGCCGTGTTCGGCGATGCCGATGAGGCGGTCAAGCGCGCCTGGGCCAAGCGCATCCGCGATGATCTGATTGACCGCGGCATCGACAAGATCAATTTCACCGGCCTGCGCAGCGCCGAGATACGCGTCGAGGTGCCAGAAATCGAGCTGCGGCGTCTGGACATGAAGATTTCCGATGTCTCTTCGGCAATTGCCGCCAACAGCCGCGACCTTCCCTCAGGCACGGTCGAGGGCGCCGTTGACCGCCAGCTCAGGACGTTGGCCGACGCGCAGGGCGCGCGCGAACTGGCCAGTGTCGAGGTCAAGTCCTTCCCCGGCGGCGAGAAGGTGCTGCTCGGCGATATCGCCACCATCACCGATGGTTTTGATGCCGATGATACCCGTGGGCTTGCCAGCGGTTCGCCCGCCATTGAACTTGATGTCCGTCGGGCGCCAACGGCTGATACGCTCAAGACCGCATCGATCCTCTCAACTTATATCGAAGAGATCACCCCGCAACTGCCGCCGGGCGTTGAAATTGCCACCTATGAAGTTGCCTCTGATGCCCTGGCGGCGCGAATCTGGCTCTTGGTCAAGAACGGGCTTGGCGGCCTGCTCGTCGTCGTGGCAATCCTGTTCCTGTTTCTCAATGCCCGCATCGCCTTCTGGGTTGCAGCAGGCATTCCGGTCGCGATGCTGGCGACCATCGGCTTCATGTACGCCTCCGGTCAGACCATCAACATGATGTCGCTGTTCTCGCTGATCATGATGCTCGGCATCATCGTTGACGACGCCATCGTGGTGGGCGAGCATACGGCGACGCGGCTGCAGATGGGCGACGATCCGCACACGGCGGCTGAAAACGGCGTCGGCATGATGTTCACGCCGGTGATAGCGGCCATGTCGACGACGCTTGCGGCCTTTGCACCGATCCTGATCATCGGCGACACCATCGGCCAGATGATGGCTGTGCTGCCGATGGTCGTCATTGCGGTGCTGGTGTCCAGCTTGCTCGAGTGTTTTCTGATCCTGCCCGGGCACCTCGCCAATTCGCTGTCCGGACGCAGGGCGCCGGGCTGGTCCTGGTGGCGCCAGTTCCTGATCGCGCTTGTGCTGATGGTGTTTCTTACCGGCGTCTCGGGGCGTTTGGCCGTGGACCTGGCACTGGGGGCAAGCGACACCGGCCTGCGAGCCGCCGCCCGGCGCTTCGCCGATCTGCCGCAGACCGGCCGGATGGCGCTGGTGGTGGCGGTGTCACTGGCCCTGGCAACCCTGATGGAGTGGGCCCTGCTGGCCTTGCGCCGGCGCAAAAGCCGGGCAGGGGGGCGGCCCGAGGAGGCTGGCGAAAGCCGCTTCCGCCGTGCCTTCGACCACGGCTTCGACCGCTTTCGCGATGGCGCCTTCAACAGGCTGGTGCAACTGGCCTGGAACTGGCGCTATGTCACGCTCTCGATCGCCATTGCCATGGTCATGGTGCTGGCCATTGGCCTGTCCCGCTCCGGACGGGTTGAGTTCGTGTTCTTCCCATCGCCTGAAGCGGAAAACATTTCCGGTACCATCATCTTCAACGCCGGCCTGCCGGATGAGACCGCGCTCGACGCTATCGCGGCACACGAGCAGGCGCTGCGCGATGCCGATAGCGCCCTGGCGGGCGATGGCCCGTCCTCGATCAAGGCTGTCTTCACCACTTTCGGCGCTTCAAGCCGCAGCGGCAGCGCCACGGCGCGCATCAAGGTGCAGCTGACCACGTCCGAAGAGCGCGATGTGCGCACGCCCGATATCGTCAACGCCTGGCGCAAGGCAGCACCCGATATCGCCGGTGTCACCCGCTTTGCCGTCGCGCAATCGCGTGGCGGGCCTCCGGGCCGTGACATCGAAGTGCGGCTGCAGGGCGAGCGCGTGGCGGCGTTGAAGACAGCGGCTGCCGATGTCGTCGCCCTGCTGTCTGGCATCAATGGCGTCACCGGGCTGGATGACAACCTGCCATGGGGCAAGCCCGAACTGGTCATGCAATTGACGCCACAGGGCGCAGCGCTTGGTTTTTCCATCGAGGATGTGGGTCGGCAGATCCGCAACGCTTTTGACGGATCGGTTCCGTTCCGCTTTCCGCGCAATGATGACGAGGTCACCGTGCGGTTGGTGCAAGAACCTGCATCGCCCGGCTCTCAGGCCCTGCGGGACTTCGAACTCAGAAGCCCCGGCGGCACCTTCGTGCCGCTTGCGGAAGTGGTCGACATGACTGAACGTCAGGGCTTCTCCGCGATCCAGCGCCGTGATGGCAAGAGCACCATCTCCGTAACCGGTGACCTTGATACGGCTGTCACGACCACGGGCGCCGTGGTCGAGCAGCTGACCACCAGCGGCGAGCTCGACCTGATCGCCGCGCGCCATGGGGTGAGTTACACATTCGGCGGCCGGTCGGAAGAACAGGAAGCCGCCTTCAGTGATCTGCAGATCGGTGTCGCAGTTGCGCTGAGTGTCATCTACATCATTCTGGCCTGGGTGTTCGCCAGCTACTGGCGGCCCATTGCGGTGCTTCTGATCATCCCCTTCGGCGTCGTTGGCGCGATCTTCGGCCACTGGGTGCTGGGCTACCAGCTCACCATCCTGTCCTTCATCGGCCTGTTGGGCCTGGCTGGTATTCTGGTCAATGATTCCATCATCCTGGTTGCCCGGCTGGAGGAACGCCGGGCTGAAGGCGATACGCTGGCCCAGGCCGCGGTCGGCGCCAGTCGTGATCGTTTGCGCGCAGTGCTGCTGACTTCGCTGACCACCATCGGCGGACTGCTGCCGCTGCTTTATGAAACCAGCCTGCAGGCGCAGTTCCTGCTGCCGATGGCGATCACCATCGTCTTCGGACTGGCCATGACCACGTTGCTGGTTCTGTTCCTCGTCCCGGCCCTGGTCGGTATCGGCGACGACATTGCCCGGGTCTTTTCTTTCATCTACGGCAGACGGCCGCTGGCGCAGCGGGCCTGATCGCGGTCAGGAGCGCCAGAAACGCGGCAGGAACAGCACCAGCACGGTAAACAGCTCCAACCGTCCCAGCAGCATGCCGACCGCAAGCAGCCATTTCTGAATGTCGCTCAGCGACTGGAAATTGCCCGACGGGCCGATGATGTCGCCCAGTCCCGGGCCGACATTGGACAGCGCGGTTCCCGCACCTGAAAGCGAGCTCACCGTATCAAGCCCTGTCAGCCGCAGCAGGATGGCGAGAACCACGAACGAAGCCATGAACAGGAAGAAGAAGCTCATCACCGAGGCGATAACGCGGTCCTGGATCGGCTTGCCGTTGAAGTGGGCGCGAAAGACCCCGTTCGGGTACATCACCTGGGAGACGTGCTGCCGCACCCCCTCGATCAGCACCTGGAACCGGAAGATCTTGATGCCGCAGGACGTCGAACCGGCGCAGCCGCCGACAAACATGATGATGAAGAAGAACGCCACCGCATGCGGACCCCACAGCCCGTAATCGGTCGAGGCATAACCCGTCCCGGTAACGATCGACACCACGTTGAAGGCTGCATGCCTGAGTCCTTCAAGCCCGATATGGTTTTCGCTGAAATGCGCCATCATCCAGCCGGCGAGCACGGCGACACCGAGAAAGCTCATGAACGCCTTGACCTGCTCGTCCCTGAAAAACGGCTTGAACCGCCCTTGCAGCATCTGCACGTAGAGAATGAAGGGGATCGATCCCAGCACCATGAAGACGATTGCGATCCACTCGACCGCGGCACTGTTGAAATGCCCGATCGAGCCGTCCTTGCTGGAAAACCCGCCGGTGGCCACCGTGGTCATGGCATGAATGATGGCGTCGTCCGCCGCCATGCCACCCGCCATATAGGCAACGGCGCAAATGCCGGTCATGGCAATGAACACGAGCGTGATCGAGGTTGATATCTGCGTCGCGCGTGGCAGGATCTTCTCCGCCGTGTCAAAAGCCTCGGCCTTGAACAGCTGCATGCCACCGATCTGCAGCATCGGCAGCACGGCAATCGCCATGACGATGATCCCGAGCCCGCCGAGCCATTGCAGCAGCCCGCGCCAGAACAGGATGCCCGGTGGTGCGTAGTCAAGGCCGGTGATGACCGTGGCGCCGGTGGTGGTCAGGCCCGACATCGATTCAAAGAATGCGTCGGTATAGCTGGGTACAATCCCCGACCAGTGAAACGGCAGCGCACCAAAGGCAACCAGCGCCATCCAGGAGGCCACCGTCATCAGCATCGCTTGCCGGGTCGACAGGCCCTTGGGGATGCCCCGATTGGCTGCGAACAACCCCAGCCCGACCAGCATGGTCATCGTACCGGCGCTGGCAAAGATCATCCAGTCGTCATTGTCCGCCGCGATGTCGACCAGCGCCGGCAACAGCATGGCAAATCCCAGCGTCGCCACCAGGAGGCCGGTGACCAGCATGACCGGTCGGAATTCGGCGAAAGCGGTCAATTCAGTGTTCTTGCCATGCCCGGCAGGTCCAGCGAGAAGGCCGGGATCTCGACGTCGAACAATTCGCCCGCGGCAGATTGCATCTGGTAGGTGCCGACCATGACCCCGGACGGGGTGTCGAGCGGGCAGCCCGAGGAGTATTCGTAAGTGTCGCCGGGGCCTAGCACCGGCTGCTCACCGACCACGCCCGGACCGCGCACTTCGTCGATAATGCCGTTCTCGTCGGTGATCTTCCAATGCCGGCTTTGCAGCTGCACGATCTGCTCGGAATGGTTGACGATGACGATCCGGTAGCCCCAGACATAGCGGCCATCCTCGGGGTCCGATTGGTCCTCGAGGTAATATGGTTCCACCGTCACTTCGATTTGGCGTGTTAGCGCACGGTACATCAGTCACTCCTTGCGACACTCATTCTACAGAGAGGTCCCCGCGTCAAGCGTTGCAGTGCAACCAAAAGCCCCGGAAATGCGGTTTGCGGTGACTTGAATGTGATGACCTCAAACCCGTGCCGGAGGTGACGTGCGGGATGGGCCGCGCTATCACATCCGACAAAGAGGAAGATGACGCCATGATGGACGGAGCCGCCCGCAAGATTATTCAGCCGCCGCTGGACCGGATCGGAACCTGGTTGGCCGCCCGGGGCGTGAAAGCCGACCATGTGACGCTCTTCGCCTGTCTGGTGGGTCTTGCAGCGGCAGGACTGATCACTGCGGGATACATGATTGTGGCGCTGATGCTGATCGTCATCAGCCGGGTCTGTGACGGACTGGATGGTTCTGTGGCCCGTGCAAGCCAGAAAACCGATTTCGGCGGCTATCTCGATATCACGCTGGATTTCGTGTTTTACGGCGCCGTGCCGCTGGCCTTTATCGTTCACGACCCCGCCGCCAACGCCTTGGCCGGCGCTGCCTTGATCTTCTCGTTCTACGTCAATGGCGCAAGTTTTCTCGCCTATGCCGTGGTCGCTGAAAAACGCGGTCTCAGCACCACGGCGCGCGGCATCAAGTCGATCTACTTTACCACCGGTCTCGCCGAAGCCAGCGAGACCTATATCGTGTTCGGGATTTTCTGCCTCTGGCCGGCTGGGTTTGCGCCGGTGGCCTGGGTGTTCACCGCGATCTGTCTTTACACCGCGATATCGCGGATCATGCAGGCGCGGGCAGAGTTTCCCAACGAGCCGTCAGAGACCTGACAGCGCGTGATCGATATCCTCGATCAGATCGTCGGCATCCTCGATCCCCACCGAAAGCCGCAACACGCCGGGCCCGATGCCCAGTTCGGCACGCGCCTCTTCCGCGAGATTCTTGTGCGTGGTGGTCGCCGGATGGGTGATCAGGCTTTTCGTGTCTCCGAGATTGTTGGAGAGCTTGATTACCTCGAGCTTGTTCTGCATCGCAAACGCAGCCTGTTTGCCCCCCTTGAGATCGATCGCCACCAGCGTTGAACCACCCTTCATCTGCTTGGCACAGATATCGGCCTGCGGATGGTCCGCGCGTCCGGGATAGATCACCCGCGCGATTGCCGGATGCTCAGCGAGGAAGTCTGCCACCCGTGTCGCGTTCTCGGTCTGCTGCCGCACCCTCAGTGGCAGTGTTTCCAGGCCCTTGAGCAAAGTCCAGGCATTGAACGGCGACAATGACGGGCCGGTATGGCGGAAGTAATCGTGCAGGTGCTCGTCGATCCAGTCCTTGTCCGACAGGATCACCCCGCCCAGGCAACGGCCTTGGCCGTCAATATGCTTGGTCGCCGAATAGGCCACCACATGGGCGCCAAGTTCGAGCGGCTTCTGCATCAGCGGTGTGGCAAACACGTTGTCGACCACCAGCTTGGCGCCGTTCTGGTTGGCGAGCTTTGCAACGCCGGCTATGTCGACCACTTCAAGCGTCGGATTGGTCGGGCTTTCGAGGAAGAACACCTTGGTGTTGGGCCGGATGGCGGCCTCGAAATTGGCCAGGTCGCGGCCGTCAACCAGAGTGGATTCGACGCCGAACTGAGGCAGCAGGGTCTCCACCACCCAGCGGCAGGAACCAAACAGCGCACGCGCGGAAACCACGTGATCGCCGGCCTTGAGCTGGCACAGCAGGGCTGCCGAAATCGCCGCCATGCCGGATGCGGTGGCGCGCGCATCTTCCGCGCCTTCCATCAGGCACATGCGCTTTTCGAACATGTCATTGGTTGGATTGGCATAGCGGGAGTAGACAAAACCGGGGTCTTCGCCCTTGAACCGCGCTTCTGCGGCCTCGGCGCTGTCATAGACAAAGCCCTGGGTCAGAAAGATTGCTTCGGAGGTTTCACCGAACCCTGAGCGGTTGGTGCCGCCATGCACGAGCTGGGTGGCGGGGCGGAATTTTCGGTTGCTTGTCATGATCCTGGTCCAACACACAAAAATACCGGCTTGCGAAGTCGCCAGCCGGTTTTGCAACCCGACCATTTTAGCGACTTGTTTAACGTGGCTGCAAGCCGGTCGGCCAAATCACCACGGGATAACCGTGCTTTTAAGCGGTTCCGCCGCTTGCGTCAATCGCTCCGCCTTGTCATCAAGGCATCAGGCAAACTGGAGAGGCAGATCTTGGCAGAGGGCATTCTCTCGGACAGCGCAATTCGGGCGCTCTTTGATGCAGGCAGGCTTGCTGCCGGCAGGCCCCTTGATGCCGACCAGATCCAGCCCGCAAGCCTGGATCTGAGACTGGGAGCGCGAGCGTATCGAGTTCGTGCGAGTTTCCTTCCCGGTCCATCGGCCAGGGTCGAGGACAAGCTCCAGCGGCTGAGCATGCACGAGATAGATCTCTCTGCCGGTGCCGTGCTGGAGACCGGCTGCGTCTATATCGTGCCCTTGTTCGAAAGCCTTGACCTGCCGCCGGAGATTTCCGCCTCTGCCAACCCGAAAAGTTCGACCGGCCGGCTCGACATCTTCACCCGCGTGATGACCGATCACGGTCAGGAATTCGACAAGATCGCGCCCGGCTATACCGGTCCGCTCTGGCTTGAGGTCAGCCCGCGGACCTTCCCGATCGTTGCCCGCACCGGGTCACGTCTGTCGCAGATCCGTTTTCGCCAGGGCCATGCGGTGCTCGGCGAGGACGAGCTGTCCGCGCTTCACAAAGCCGAGACCCTGGTCGCCTCCGAAACCCCCAATGTCTCGGGCGGCGGCATTGCCCTGTCGATCGATCTGATGGGGCAGGGCGACGATGCGCTGATCGGCTATCGCGGCAAGCACCACACAGCCGTTGTCGATGTCGACAAGCGTGCGGCCCAGGACGTGTTCGATTTCTGGGAGCCGCTGTACAATCGCGGTTCTGCCGACCTGATCCTCGATCCCGACGAATTCTACATTCTGGTGAGCCGCGAGTCGGTGCATGTGCCGCCGCTCTACGCTGCGGAAATGACCCCGTTCGATCCGCTGGTCGGCGAGTTCAGGGTGCATTATGCCGGTTTCTTCGATCCCGGATTTGGCCACAGCGATGCCGGTGGCGCGGGAAGCCGGGCCGTACTCGAGGTACGCAGCCACGAGGTGCCCTTCATTCTCGAGCACGGCCAGATCGTCGGCCGCCTGATCTATGAGAAGATGCTGGAGCGGCCCGCTGCCCTGTACGGGTCAGGGCTGGGATCAAACTATCAGGCCCAGGGCCTGAAACTGTCCAAGCATTTTCGCGCCTGATTGAGCTTCAAGGCTCTCGGATCTGTTGATCAGGACGGCCGCGCCGTATCTGCCTGCATCGCCTTCAGGTCGGAAAGATCCTTGCGGATTGCCTTGAGCTCTTCCAGCATCGCGCTCTGCTCCGAGGCCATCGCCTCGCGGTCGGCGGAGGCCTCGGCGTCATGCTCCTCCTGCATCGCCGAGACGATGATACCGATGAACAGGTTGAGCACGGTGAATGTGGTGCTGGCAATGAACGGAATGAAGAATGCCCAGGCCATCGGGTAGACTTCCATCACCGGCCGGACAATGCCCATCGACCAGCTCTCAAGCGTCATCACCTGGAACAGCGAATAGGCCGAAGCCGGGATCGAGCCGAACCATTCGGGGAAGCTGTCGCCGTAGAGCTTGGTCGCCATCACCGAAAACACGTAAAACACCAGCGTCAGCAGCAGCATGATCGAACCCATGCCGGGCAGGGCGCTGACCAGGCCGCCGACCACCCGCTTGAGCGACGGCACCATGCTGATGATCCGCAGCACCCTGAGGATGCGCAGCGCGCGCAGCACCGACAGGCCCCCAGTGGCCGGCACAAGCGCCACACCAACCACCACCAGGTCGAAGATCCGCCAGGGATCACGGAAGAAATCAAGCCGCCAGACCAGCAGCCGCGCGGCCACTTCGACGACGAAGACACCGAGAATGACCCGGTCGAGAAGCATCAGCAACCCGCCAAACATCTGCATGGCCTCGGGCACGGTCTCGAGCCCGAGCGTGATCGCGTTGATCACGATCAACACGGTAATGACGGTCTCGAAACGTCGTGACGAAAGCAGGGCTTTGAGCTGGTTCATGGAGTGTCTTGTGGTTGGAGCGGTGCGCCCCCCATATGAGGTCGGTCCTGCAACCAGTCAACCCGGGCGCAAACCCAAATTGCTTGACAGTCCTCTGGATCAACGCCATTGCTTTTTCCGGCTTTCGCGGGTGTAGCTCAATGGTAGAGCAGAAGCTTCCCAAGCTTAAGACGAGGGTTCGATTCCCTTCACCCGCTCCATACCTTGCGCATCTTTCTGCATGCCGACGTTTTCAGCGAGGGCCGCCCATTCCGGTGTGGCTGCATGTGGTGTCTTCTCCCACAGATGGGTGTTCGACATCAGCTGCCCCAGCGCCCGCCAGCCCGCCATCGACATCATGAACCAGTAGGCGGGGGTCAGAAGCACCCAATACCCCTTCATCTTCCCACGTTCGTGAGCCGTAAAACCGCGCCACCCCATCGCGATGAAAGTCAGATAACTCACGCCGATATTGATCAGGTCGATCCACATCAGCGTGCTTTGGAAGGTCGAAATGGATGAAGCTGTACTGCTGGCAAGCCAGGCAATGGTTACCGCGACAAAGATGAACATTAGCGGGTGGGTGAGTGCAGAGATCAGCATCCCGGCGATCAACAATTGAAAGACGACAAATCCGCGAATGCCGAGGGCGCTAACAGTATGCCGCGGCCGGCGCATGGCAACGAGCCATGTTTGGGTCCACCCCTTCAGCCAGCGAGTACGTTGTGGTGCCCATACCTGAGGTGTGGTTGGTGCGGTTTCGACGGTTGCACTCGTCAGCGTGCCGGTGCGATAACCGTGAGCGTATAACCTTATCCCGAGATCCGCATCTTCCGTTACATTGTGTGGGTCCCACCCGCCAGCCGCCTTCAGCGCCGCTCGCCGGAAATGGTTGGACGTGCCACCGAGCGGGATTGGCATGCGGGTTTGTGCCAGGAAAGGGATGAGAACCCGAAACAACCCACTGTACTCGAGCGCAAACAGTCCTGAAATCCAGCTTCTTCCCAGATTTGCAATCGCAAGTGGTGCCTGCAAGCAGCCAAGCCGGGCGTCATTGCTACAGAATACCGCCCAGGCTTCAAGCAGTTGACCGGGCGCCGGTTTGTCTTCAGCATCATAGACCGCAATCAACGATCCGCGTGCGCCTTGCAGCGCGTATTGCAAGGCCTTCGGCTTCGTTCGCGGGCCGAAAGCCGGTGTCGAAATGATCTCGCTCTCAGGACCTAGATTTTGAGCCTGCAAGGCCCGAATGGTGGCCTCATCATCCGCCTCACAGACATATTTGACGTCTAACAGGCTTTTTGGCCAACGCAGTGCAGCGATCCTAGAGACGATGGCGGGCGCCATGTCAGCCTCATCATGCAATGCGATCAGCACCGTGTAAATCGGTAACTTCCTGCGGTTCACCCGTTTTAGCGGAGGTGACCGCTTCGGTTTAAACGAGGAGGCGATCAATGCGCTCAACCGCAAAAAAATGCCACCTGAAAGGAACATGGTCAGCAATATATGCAGCACCGTGAAGGCTAGGAATGGCCAGAGCATGAAACCGGTGGCGGCGGTGTAGACCGCCAAAGCCAGAACGAAGCCCTGAGGGCCGGTCATCACACGGCGTGCACTAGCATCCTGTTGGTCCTGATCCAGCTCGAAGGTAATTTTCCGGACCCGGTCAGAAGCGCCCGCCTGCCACACGGCACGGCGTATGGTTGCCGGCGAAGCGACCATCAGCCTGCCGCGTAGCCCGGGCCTTCTGGCGAAACGGGCCTTCTCGGCCTCGATGGTTCGAGCTTCGGGAACGATAATGGTGACCTGACTGCCCGCGCGTGACAACCGCAACGGCCCGTCTCGGTGCAACAGCACGTCCATTGATGGCAGCTGCACCACCTGATCTGGATCGATTTCGGTGAGAAAGGGAAGCTCCAGCTCGCCCGCCAGCCAGCTATAATAGAGCTCGGGATCAATCACGCCCTCCGCGATCAGCTCCTTCTCGATCGAGGTAGCGTTGGTCTCGGCTGCTGCTGCGGCGGCATTGACCTGCGGTTTGCCGATGCCGCACTGGAGAAAAAAGCGCGCTTCCGGGCCTGCTGTCATGGATCGCATGTTCTGCGAATGCAGATTGCCGCGTGTGCTGCGGGGGCTTGATGTGCGGATTGCAGCCATATCGGCCTCGTTGAAGCCGGGAACGCGTTGTTCTGTGCTTTTGTTCGGGGCCATGACTCTGTTAAACACATGACGGTTGCAGTAGGATGATAAATCTATGGTAGTGGAAGCGCGCATGATCGCAACCCTAGTATTCAGAGGATTTTCGCGTATAACTTGCGCTTTGGGTGTTTTTTTTGCCGTCGCTCTATCCATCGCGAGCGCTGACGAGATACGCGTGCCAAACTACACGGACCCTCGAGAGCGCATTCCGCTTCCGGATCTGACGGCCTACAGCCGCATTCGCTTCGTCACGACGGTGGATTTTCCGCCCTTCAGTTTTCTCGACCAGACGGGCCATCTTGCGGGCTTTCACGTCGATCTGGCGCGCGCGATCTGTGATGAAATCGGCATGCTGCCCCGATGCCAGATCCAGGCACTTCCATGGGGTGAGCTGGAAGGTGCAATTACAAACGGTCAGGCGGAAGCGTTGATATCAGGCCTGGCGATCACCGCTCAAAGCCGCGAGAAATATCGTTTTACACGGCCCTATCTTGTTTTGCCGGCGCGCTTCGCGCTGAGAAGCGAGGAAAATGCCGGGGTTAACAGTGCCAAGGCCTTGTCCGGCAAGAGGGTTGGCGTGCTCGACGGGACCGCGCACGAAGCTATGCTGCGCGATTGGTTTGCGGACCTGCGGCCGGTCACGTTTTCCAGGCCGGGATGGATGTTCGATGCGCTCAAGGCCGGTACTATCGACGCTGTGTTCGGGGATGGTCTGCAATTGTCGTTCTGGCTGTCGAGCCAGTCTGCGGAAGATTGTTGCCGGTTTCTTGATGGGCCGTATTCTTCCCAGGCGCATCTTGGCGAGGGGCTGGCCATTGCGGTACGGCCACGCAACGCGCCGTTGAGCCAGGCATTCGACCATGCGCTCTCGGCGCTCAACAGGAATGGCCGCTTCACCGAACTCTATCTGCGCTGGTTCCCCAATGGGCTTTATTGACCGGTTCCGACCTTAATCGGGTTTTCGAACCGGCCGCGGCTTCGGCGGAAACCTGAAGGGCAGGGCCAGCGCCCAGCCAAGACCCGCGGTGCGGCTGTCGCGCCACTCGGACAGCCCGATCTCGATGCCGGTGTCGCCAAGCTGCGGTGCCTGCGTGTAGGTCGCAAACAGCCGGTCCCAGATCGCCAGGTTGAAGCCGTAGTTGGAATCTGTTTCGCGCGGATCCGTGGAATGGTGGATGCGGTGCATGTCGGGTGTCACGATGAACAGACGTAAAACGGCGTCCACTGCCTTGGGCAGCCTGATATTGGCGTGGTTGAACATGGCAGCGCCGTTGAGCACAATCTCGAAAACCAGAACTGCCATGGGCGGCGCGCCGAGCGCAATGATCACGGCCGCCTTCCAGATCATCGAGAGCACAATCTCAAGCGGATGAAATCTCAGCGCCGTTGTCAGGTCGAAGCCTGTATCGGCATGGTGCATCCGGTGAATGCGCCACAGCAACGGCCACTTGTGGCTCACCACATGTTCAAGCCAGACTGCAAAATCGAGCACGATAAAGGCCAGGATGGCCGCAGCCCAGAGGGGTAGCCCGAGCATTGGCAACAGGCCGAAACCGTTGGTCTGCGCCCACAGCGCCGTTCCGACAGCTGCCAGCGGGAACACGATCCGGAGCGCAACCGAAGACAGCACCACCATCGCCAGATTTGTTACCCAGCGCCGTGACTTCAGGGCACCGCGCATTTCGTCGCGCTCAAGCCGTGGCGCCAGCAATTCGATTGCGGCGAGCGCGATGAAGATACTGGAAAAAGCCAGAAGCCGGATCACCGGCTCGGACAGCCCGAACAGTGTCATTATGCGCCTCCGTTTTCTGGGACTGGTTTGTCATGCCACAGCTGGCGCCAAGGGGCTAAACACGATCCGGTGAAACGGCTGCGACACGGCAGCGCGGGGCTGAGCAATCAGGCGCGCCTGAACCGTGCAATGGCCCCACGTTCGATTGCAGCACAGGTGAGCTTGTCCAGTCCCAGACGGTCGCGCAGCATCTGCAACAGCCGGATTTCTTCCTGCTGGATATTGTAATCGGCCGAGGCAATCTCCACCGCCAGCGCATAGGCCGTGTCGTATGATTTGGGCGGCACCGCGTCGCGGACAACCTCGAGCACGATATCGAGCCCTTCGGGCCCCTTGAGCAGCTCGGCAGCCGCGCGCGTGACCTCGACCAGCCGCTCCGCGTCAAATCCCTCAAACACGGGAAGGAAGGTGACCAGACGGCCAATGCGCGCCAGCTCCGCGTCGTTCATGGCCTTGTCCACGGCGGACATCGTGACCATAAGGTAGATCAGGGCGTCATGGGCGGTAACACGTTCGGTCATGGGCAGTTTCTCTCCTGAATGTGTCTACTAGATAAGAAACGCCACCGCGGCGCACAAGCCACAAAGCCGTGATGGATCCGAAACAGCCATCTCAGGCCATGCAGCCGGGTCTGGTCAGCCTGTTGCCTCCTGATCAACCCGGTCTACTGGCTTGCCCAGATGATGCGGGCAATCCAGTCGATCTCGCTAACATCGAAGCTGCGGTTGGGGTGGTCGGGGTTGAGCGACATCAGCTCGATGGAGCGCGGTGTCTGGCGGTTGAGCACCTTGGCCATCACCTCGCCCTCGCGTGACCGCACCACCACCCTGTCGCCGCGGCGGATCTGGCCTCCCGGCTCGACGATGAGGATATCGCCATCCCGGTAGAGCGGCATCATGCTGTCGCCCTGCACCTCGAGCGCATAGACGCCGGGTCTCTCGGAGGGTTGCGCCGGAAAATCCACCACGTCCCAGCCCTGGCCCGCGGGAAAGCCGCCATCATCGAAAAATCCGCCGGAGCCTGCCTGGGCAAATCCGAGCAGGGGTATGGATCCTGTCTGCGGAGGAAAGGCGCCCTCCGGAAAGCTGCTTTCCGTCGTCGGGCGCTCACCGCGCACAAGGCTCATGAAATCATCGAGTGAGGACCCGGTGGCCTCAAGCACCTTGGACAGGGACTCGGTCGAGGGCCAGCGCTGGCGTCCATCGGCGCCGGACCGCTTGGACTTGTTGAAGGCAGTCGGGTCCAGCCCGGCGCGCCGGGCCAGTCCCGAGGCCGTCAGGCCGTGGCGTTCGGCCAGCGCATCGAGCGCTGACCAGATGCGTTCATGCGAGAGCATGGTCCAGGTTCCCGCGGTTCAGAACAAAAGCCGGACGCTTCACAAAAGGCCCGTATGAGACTTTTCTACATGATCAGCCCCGTTCACGTAAAGTCGAATAGGAAAAATATCCCAATTATATACGTGACAAAAGTGACCGATTCGCCTATCTAGGGGCAGACAGGCCGGCACTAAGTCACAGAACGGAGAATGTTCCTGTGACGAAAATTGAAGACGATGATGAAGTTTTGGGGATTGCGTCAGACGTGCCCATCACGCCAGAAATGCTGGACGCTGGTATTATGGCGCTATTTGGAACGGTCGCAGGCGAGATGGCAGGATGCCGAAGCGCTGATGAAATTACTGTCCGCCGGATTTTTGTCGCGATGAGGCGCGCTGACCTGCAAGCTCGAACGCAGCGTACAGCGCGTCTGTAGCTGACTTTAGCCTTTCATCCAGATGTTCTATGGCAAGGGCAATATCGCTGCCAAATTTGGGGTGGTGTATTTTGGTATTCTCGATAATGCCGATTTCCTTTCCCTCTGTTGGCATGCTCCACATTGAATGGATGACGGCATTTCTTTCTGTGCTGAGCTCGTCCAATCGGCTAACCGCAGTTACGATGGCCTTCCTTGCCTTTTTGTTTTCGGATAAGGTAACTTCAGTCAATGCTTTAGTGATAGCTCGCTGTTGCACATCAGCCTTTAGTGCAAAAAACACCGCGTGCGCCTGGCTCAGTGGCATGCCGCTTAGCCGCGCGAAAATGGCAAAAACCAAAGCTTGCGCTGAGTTGTATCCGATAACGATATGGCCGATAGATGATGCGTGGGCATCTACAGCTAGTAGCGTGTCGGCGGGGACGGTATCTTCATCATCAAAGGGATCGGTTTTCATGTCAGACTCCGAGATTAGCGAGAAGGATGTAAAGGCGCGAAGAGATAACGCCTTGCGCCGCGCTCTATCGACGCCACCTAAGCCAAAGGAGAAAGGCGGGGGCCCTTCCCCTGCCGACAAGCCAGCAACCACCAAGAAGGGGTCTACTGAAGAGTAGCGCTGGCTTGTGGCGTGTCTGTTGTCTTTTGTGTCTCTATGAAGGCGAGAAGCTCCTTGGCGAAGGCTTCAGCAGCGGCCAAAGGCATCACTAAACGACCTATCACAACGCGGTTGACCGGACCGGGGTTTGCCCCGTGGTTCACCCTAAACGATGAGAGGGTAACTTTAATGTTCCCATTCAAATTGAAAAAACCCGCCGCACCATCAGCGAAAAAGTCAGGTGCATGCGGGGTGTCGATGAAATCAGGTCCGGTACTCATGGCTAATAGCTCCTCCTTGCCGTTGCGCGTCTACGCGGCTGCAACCATATGGGATGAGTTCGTGCCTATCGAGTCCTTTTGCGCTTCCACAGAAGCCGCCGAGCCTTCTGCTTAGGCGTAAGCGGTTTTATCAGTTTGATTATAGGTCAAACGCTTGCCAGCGGTGCCACGGATCAGATCATCTGTCCGTTCGCGGTCCGAAACCTTGAGCGCGGCACGGCGGTTATAACGGAAATCGAATTCAGCAAGGTAGCGATGCAAGTGAGCCTCGCCGCAATGCTGATAGATGCCGATCATGCCACGCTTGAAGATTGAGAAGACGCCTTCAATCGTGTTTGAATGCACGACTGCATCGCCTTCACGGCGGGCGTATTCCTTAGCGGAATGCTTCACGGTGCGGTGGCCAGCGTATTCGGTGCCAGTCTCGGTATAGAGACGGGATTCGTCGGTGTAGAGCGTGGAAGCACGATCTGCATTACGGACCAGAACTTCGCGAACCGTGTCCTTTGTGGCGTCGTTCAAATGGAACATGCGGGCCTTGCCGCCACGCTCGACCAGACCAACAACGATACGCTTCTGAGCGCCGCCTGACTTGCCCTTCTTGATGTAGGGACGGCCCTTGCGCTGCGCAGACACGCGGGGCGTCTCACGCTTACCAATATAGGTTTCGTCGGCTTCAACGGTTTTGCCTTCGCCACCAAGAGGACCAGACGAGGCAACGTCCTCTTTCATGGCTTCGCGGATGCGGTGGGCCATGAACCAAGCGGTCTTGTAGGTGACGCCAAGCATACGGTGCAACTGGTGGGCGGACATGCCCTTCTTGGATGAAGCGTAGAGGTGGAAGGCATAGACCCACTTAGCCAGCGGAACCTTGGAACGCTCCATAACAGTGCCAACGGTCACGGTGAAAGTGCCCTTGCACTCATTGCAGTAGTAGAGGCCCTTGCGGTGCGTCTGCTTCTTGCCTTCGACCTTTGCAATCTTGTCAGGGTCGATGTTGCCGCAATGAGGGCAATTCGGGCCATGGGGCCAGCGGATAGTCTCAAGATGGGCGCGGGCCTTGTCCTCGTCGTGAAAGATTGGATCGTTGAAAGCGGTCATGATCGTAACTCCTTGGATTCTTTATCGTCCATGAGGTTACTTTTGTCAAGTATATAATTGGGAAAAATATCCTCACTTTTGCGCGATGTCGGCTTTGCCTGTTCAATGCGGGCGGATCGGGCTGCGACCGGTGGTCAGTGCCTGGTCGAGCAGTTCGATCCGGTCCTGACCCCAGAACGGTTCGCCATTGAGCACATAGGTCGGCACGCCAACGGCGTCGGCGGCAATGGCGTCCTGCGAGTTGCGGTCGCGAATGGCCGCGATCTCGTCGGTCTTGGCATCGATGAGCGCGGGCCGTGCATCCAGTCCAACCTGCGAAAGGTAGGAGGTCAGCACCGCTTCATCGGCTATGTTGTCGTCATTGGCCCAGACGCCGGCAAGCACCTTACTCATGAAGTAGCGCGGATCATGACCGGTCTCGACCAGGGCAATGATCACCTTGTCCGCAAGCGCGGCATCCACCGGCCAATGCAGCGGTGTGGTCTTGATCGGCAGGCCGCGCCAGGCAGCGAGGCGTTGCAGCTCGATCAGTCGCAGCCTTTGCCGCACAGGAGGGCGCTGGCCCGGAGGTACCGCGCCGGACACGTCCCACAAGGCCCCGAGGTTGACCGGCTTGTAGTTCAGCGTCGCCTTGTGCCGCTCGGCCACTTCGCAAACCAGGTTGTGGCCAAGATAGGTGAACGGTGATGCGCAATAAAAGTAGTAGTCGATGACAGGCATTCGATGAACCTCCCTTTTGGCCGGCAGGGCCGAACGGACTGATTTCCGGCAAGGCTATCCTGGCGATTTGACCTTCCATCATGCGTGTCCGGGGTTAATTTTCTCGCTATCTTTGCGATGCCATACGCCCACTTGCGACCGCGTCGGCAGCTGCGCCATCGTCAGCGGCTATGCGCAGGCAAGATTGCTGCTGGCGTCAAAATCCTGACAACAAAAACGGGCCCGAGAGCCCGTTTGAAAGTCTGGTGCAAAGCTGCAGCGTTTACGCCGCAGCCTTGTCTTCCCGGTAGGGGTTGAAGCGCTCGTAGAAGGTCTCGCCCTTCTCGGCCATTTCGACCAGCAGTTTCGGTGCCTTGAACTGCTTGCCGTATTTGCGCGCCAGCACCTTGCACATGTCGACGAACGCCTTGGCGCCCATGGTGTCGATATAGCTCAGTGCACCGCCGGTGTAGGGCGCAAAGCCGAAGCCGAGAATGGTGCCGATATCGGCTTCGCGCGGATCGGTGACGATACCTTCTTCCACCGTCCGGGCTGCTTCAAGGGCGATGGCAGCCAGAAAGCGGTTCTGCAGCTCCTGAACGTCCACCTTGGCCGGATCCTGCTGCGGATACAGCGTCTTCAGCTCGGGCCACAGGTGCTTCTTGGCAGGCTTGGCCGGGTAGTCGTAAAAGCCCTTGCCGTTCTTGCGGCCAAGGCGGCCTTCCTTCTCGACCATCCGTTCGACCAGCTCCAGGTGGCGCGGATCGACGGCCTTTTCGCCGAGGTCTGCGATGGTGGCGCGGACGATCTTCAGCGACAGGTCGATCGCCACTTCGTCATTGAGCGACAGCGGTCCGACCGGCATGCCGGCCATCTTGGCGGCATTTTCGATCATCGCCGGCGGCACGCCTTCGGCCAGCATGTTGTAGCTCTCGTTCATGTAGCGCAGCACGCAGCGATTGACGAAGAAGCCGCGGGTGTCGTTGACCACGATCGGGGTCTTCTTGATCGCGGCGACATAGTCGAGCGCCACGGCCAGCGCCTTGTCCGAGGTCTTGCGGCCGAGAATGATCTCCACCAGCAGCATCTTGTCGACCGGCGAGAAGAAGTGGATGCCGATGAAGTTCTTCGGACGCTTCGAGTTCTTGGCAAGGCCGGTGATCGGCAGTGTCGAGGTGTTCGAGGCATAGACCGTGGTCGGGCGGATCTGCGCTTCGATCGATTCCGTCACAGCCTTCTTGACGTCGCGGTCCTCGAACACGGCCTCGATCACCAGGTCGGCATCGGCCAGGTCGGCGTGGTCGGTAGAGGTCGAGATCAGCGACAACAGCTTGTCGCCTTCTTCCTTGGTGGTCTTGCCCTTCTGGATGCCCTTCTTGACGAGGTCTTCCGAGTAGCCCTTGCCCTTTTGGGCCGCGGCATCATCGCGGTCGATCAGCACCACCGGGATGCCGGCCTTGGCCGTCACATAGGCAATGCCTGCCCCCATGAAGCCGGCGCCGACAACGCCGATCTTGCGGAACTTGGTCTGCTTGATGCCTTCGGGGCGGCGGGCGCCCTTGTTGATTTCCTGCAGCGAAACGAACAGCGAGCGGATCATCGACTGCGCTTCAGGGGTCTGCAGGATATGGCTGAAATAGCGCTGCTCGATCTTCAGGCCGGTATCGATGGGAACCTGCAGGCCTTCGAACACGCTCTGCAGGATCGCCTTGGCGGCAGGATAGTTGTCCTGCGTTTCACGGCGCAGGATGGCAGACGCCGCGGGCCACAGCTGGGCGCCCTGGGGAGACCAGATCTTGCCGCCTGGCAGCTTGAAGCCCTTGACGTCCCAGGGGGCGACCGGCGACAGGCCGTTCTTGATCATCGCCTTGGCGGCCGAGATCAGCTTCTTCGGCTCGACCACTTCGTGAACCAGGCCCATGGCCTTGGCGCGGGCCGGCGTCAGCGACTGACCGGTGGTCATCATCTGCAGCGCGTCCTGCGCATTGGTCAGGCGTGGAACCCGCTGGGTGCCGCCGGCGCCGGGGAAGATGCCGACCTTGACTTCAGGCAGTGCCATTTTCACCGAGGGCGAATCCGCCACCACGCGGCCGTGGCAGGCGAGCGACAATTCGAATGCGCCGCCCATGCACACGCCGTTGATCGCCGAGACCCACGGCTTGCCGCAGGTTTCGATCTTCCGGTAAAGCCAGCTCATCCGGCCCACCTGGTCAAACAGCATCTGCTGGGCGTTGTCTGGATTGTTGCGCTTTTCTTCCGCCATGCCGGCCAGCATGGTCTTCATCATGGTCAGGTCCGCGCCGCCTGAAAAGGTCGACTTGCCGGAAGTGAAGACCACGCCCTTGACCGAGTCATCGGCGACGAAGCGGTCGACCAGCGCATCAAGCTCTTCGAGAGCTGCCTGGGTGAAGACGTTCATCGACCGGTCGGCCATGTCCCAGGTGACCAGCGCGATGCCGTCATTGTCGACGTCTACAGTGTAAATTTCATTGCTCATTGTGGTTCTCCCGGAAATCAGACGCGTTCGATGATCGTCGCGGTGCCCATGCCTGCGCCGATGCACAGGGTCACGAGAGCGGTGTTGAGATCGCGGCGCTCGAGTTCATCAAGCACGGTGCCGAGGATCATCGCGCCGGTGGCGCCCAGCGGGTGCCCCATGGCAATCGCGCCGCCATTGACGTTGATCTTGTCGGACGGAATGTCGAAGGCCTGCTGGAAGCGCAGCACGACCGAGGCGAAGGCTTCGTTCAGCTCGAACAGATCGATGTCCTCGATCTTCATCTTGGCGCGCTTCAAGAGCTTTTCGGTCACGTCGACCGGGCCCGTCAGCATCAGCGCCGGGTCGGAGCCGATATTGGCGAACGCCTTGATCCTGGCGCGAGGCTCGAGACCCATGGTCTTGCCGCCACGCTTCGAGCCGAGCAGCACCAGGCCGGCGCCGTCGACGATGCCCGAGGAATTGCCGGCATGGTGGATGTGGTTGATGCTCTCGATTTCCGGATGCGCCTGGATGGCGACGGAGCCGAAACCGCCCATTTCCGCCATCATGCCGAAGGAGGCGTTGAGGCTCGCGAGCGCCTGCATGTCGGTGCCCGGACGCATGTGCTCGTCACGGTCGAGAATGGTCAGGCCGTTGATGTCCTTCACCGGGACAACCGACTTGTTGAAATAGCCCTTCTCCCAGGCATTGGCTGCCCGCTTCTGGCTTTCCATTGCGTAGGCATCGACGTCGTCGCGGGTGAATCCGTACTTGGTGGCGATCAGGTCGGCCGAAATCCCCTGCGGCATGAAATAGGCCGGGATGTTGACGGAAGGATCCATGAACCAGGCGCCGCCCTGGGCGCCGATGCCGATGCGCGACATCGATTCCACGCCGCCGGCGATGACGATGTCGTCAGCACCCTGGGCGATCTTGGCGGTGCCGAAATTGATCGCGTCGAGGCCCGATGCGCAGAAGCGGTTGATCTGGATGCCGGGCGCCTCGGTGGCGTAACCGGCTTCGAAGGTTGCCGCGCGGGCAATGTCGCCGCCGGCTTCGCCGATGGCGTCGACGCAGCCCATGACGATGTCATCAACCTTTTCGGTGGCAAGTCCGTTGCGGTCGCGCAGCGCTTCGAGCATGCGCGAGGCCAGCCGGACCGACGGCACTTCGTGCAGGCTTCCGTCCTTCTTGCCGCGGCCCCGCGGTGTGCGGACGTGATCATAGACAAATACATCAACCATTGCGGTGATCTCCAGGGTTTGGTGTTTGGGTCAGGCGGTGGCCGCAGCGGGGTCCTGCCCGCTCGGCATCAGCTCTTCGGGTCTCTTGTAGCCCGGCAGGGCTGAGATGCGGTCGAGCCAGGCCGCGATGTTCGGATAGGTTTCAAGGTCCATGCCGATCTGCTCGGGCCAGAACAGGTAGCCGCACAGCGAAAGATCAGCGATGGTCGGATGGCCGGAAACGACAAAGTCCCGTCCGGCAAGATGCGCGTCGAGCACCTTGAAGGCGCCCTCGGCTCGGGCGTGGAAGAATTGCGTCACCGGGTCGTCGGTCTTTTTCAGGAACAGGTTCATGAACCGGTAGGTCGCGACATAGCTGGTCAGCTTGTGGTTGTCCCAAAACAGCCAGCGCAGGATTTCCCGGCGCTCGTCCTCGTTGGCAGGGCCGAAACGGTCGAGTTCGCGCGACAGGTAATCCAGGATCGCACCGGACTGGCTCAGCACCACGTCGCCGTCCACCTTGTGGTGGGTCATCACCGGCACTTCGCCCATGATGTTCATTTCGCGGTACTCCGGCGAGCGTGTCTGTCCGGCAAAAAAGGCAACCCGGCGCGGCGTCCAGCCGGCACTGCTGAGTTCCAGCATCAACGCCGCCTTGTAGGCGTTGCCGCTTTCCATGAAGCAATCAAGCGTAAAGTCGGTCATTGTCACAGGCTCCTTGCAATCAACAGCTTCATGATCTCGTTGGTTCCGCCGTAGATCCGCTGCACCCGCGCGTCGCGGAACATCCGGGCCACCGGATACTCGTTCATGTAGCCATAGCCGCCATGCAGCTGCACGCATTCATCCGCCACCTTGCACTGCAGGTCGGTGGTCAGATACTTGGCCATCGACGCGGTGGTCGAGCTGAGCTGCCCTTTCAGGTGCTCACCAACGCAGTGATTGACAAACACCCGCGCCATGGTCGCTTCCGATTTCAGTTCCGCCAGCTTGAACTGGGTATTCTGGAAATCCATGATCGTCTTGCCGAAGGCCTTGCGCTCCTTGACGTAATCGATGGTGATCGCCAGTGCCCGCTCGATCATCGAGATCGCCTGGTTGGCAATCAGCAGCCGCTCCTGCGGCAATTCCGTCATCAGCTGGGCAAAGCCTTGACCTTCCTCGGTGCCAAGCATGTTAGCCGTCGGTATCCGCACATCATCGAAAAACAGTTCCGAGGTGTCATTACTCTTGAGCCCGACCTTGTCGAGATTGCGGCCACGCCGGAACCCTTCGACCTCGTCGGTCTCGACCACCATCAGCGAAACGCCCTTGGCGCCTTTCGTCGGGTCGGTCTTGGTCACGACAATGATCAGGTTGGCGTGCTGGCCATTGGTGATGAATGTCTTCGAGCCATTGATGACGTAGTGGTTGCCATCTTTCTTGGCCGTGGTCTTGATGCCTTGCAGATCGGATCCCGCGCCGGGTTCGGTCATGGCGATGGCGCCGATCATCTCGCCGGTGGCCATCTTCGGAAGCCATTTCTGCTTCTGCTCTTCCGAGCCGAAATGCAGGATGTAGGGGGCAACGATGGCGTTGTGCAGCGCGATCCCGAACCCGTCGGTTCCGGTGCGGCCGAGTGCTTCGATGATGGCTGCCTCATGGGCGTAAGTCCCGCCCGAACCGCCATATTCCTCGGGCATCGCCGCGCACAAGAGGCCGGCTGCACCGGCGCCTTCCCAGGCGCTGCGGTCAACCATTTCCTGCTTTTCATAACGGTCGTAATGCGGAACCACTTCCGCTTCCAGCCAGCGGCTGGCCATGTCCTCGAGCATGGCAACGTCGTCTTCCATCCAGTCCGGACGGGGTACGCCAAGCACTTCCGATGGCAATGTCGCCATGTCTTCCTCCCGAAGTTTCAGGCGGGCACATGAACGTGCCCGCCATCATTCTCAATTCAAGCAGTCCGATGCTGCTTAAAACGCCTCCTCGGCGAGCTCCATCATCGTCTCGCAGCCGGTCTCGATGCGGGTCTTGCGCAGCGCGGTCTCGGGCATGATGCGTTCCATGTAGAACTTGCCGACCAGCAGCTTGGAGGCGAGGAACTCTTCCTTGCCATCGGCACCGGCGGCACGTTTTTCAACGGCTGCCTTGGCCATCAGCGCCCACATGTAGCCAAGCGACACAAGACCGAACAGGTGCATGTAGTCGGTTGAGGCAGCGCCGGCATTTTCGGGCTTTTCCATCGCTTTCTGCATCAGCCACATGGTCGAGGCCTGCAGGTCGTTGAGACCCTTCTTCAGGCCCTTGGTGTAGAGCGTCAGCTCTTCGTTCTCGCGGTTTTCCTCGCAGAAATCGCCGACTTCCTTGAAGAACGCCATCACCGCACGGCCACCGTTCTGGCCGAGCTTGCGGCCGACCAGGTCGAGTGCCTGGATGCCGTTGGCGCCTTCATAGATCATCGCAATACGGGCATCGCGGACATACTGGCTCATGCCCCATTCCTCGATGTAGCCGTGGCCGCCGAACATCTGCTGCGCCATCACCGCATGGTCAAAGCCCTTGTCGGTGAGCACGCCCTTGACCACCGGGGTGACCAGGGTGAGCAGGTCGTCTGCTTCCTGCACGTCGCTCTCGACATCGGACTTGTGCGCCACATCGGATTTCAGTGCAGTCCACAGCATGAAGGCGCGGCCGGCCTCGTTGAAGGCGCGGATGGTCATCAGCGTCCGGCGCACGTCGGGATGCACGATGATCGGATCGGCTTTCTTGTCGGGGAACTTGGCGCCGGACAGCGACCGGCCCTGCAAACGCTCGCGTGCATAGGCAACGGCATTCTGATAGGCGATTTCGCCCATCGCCTGGCCCTGCAGGCCGACGCCGAGGCGGGCCTCGTTCATCATCACGAACATCGCCTTGAGACCGGCATTTTCCTTGCCGATCAGGTAGCCGGTGGCCTCGTCGTAATTCATCACGCAGGTCGCGTTGCCGTGGATGCCCATCTTCTCTTCGAGCGATCCGCAGGTGACCGGGTTGCGCTCGCCGAGCGCGCCGTCATCACCGACCATGATCTTCGGCACGATGAACAGCGAGATGCCTTTCACGCCTTCCGGAGCGCCCTCGATGCGGGCCAGAACCAGATGGATGATATTGTCCGACATGTCGTGTTCGCCGGCCGAGATAAAGATCTTCTGGCCGGAAATCTTGTAGCTGCCGTCGTCCTGCGGCACAGCCTTGGTGCGCAGCAGACCCAGATCGGTGCCGCAATGCGGCTCCGTCAGGTTCATCGTACCGGTCCATGTGCCTTCGATCATTTTCGGCAGAAACTTGCTTTTCTGCTCGTCAGTGCCGTGCTCGGCAATCGCGGCCACCGCACCCTGGGTCAGGCCCGGATACATCAGCAGCGAAAGGTTGGCCGAGATCATGTATTCGGAAACCGCGGTGTGCAGCGTATAGGGCAGGCCCTGGCCGCCATATTCGGGGGATGCGGCAAGGCCAAGCCATCCGCCTTCGCAATATTGCTTGTAGGCTTCCTTGAAGCCCTTCGGTGTCGAAACACTCGCGTCGTCATGGCGAACGCAACCTTGCTGGTCGCCGACCTGATTGAGCGGCAGCATCACCTCTTCGGCAATCCGCGCGCCTTCCTGCAGGACAGCTTCGACAATGTCCGGACTTGCGTCGGCAAAGCCGGGAAGATTCATGTAGCGCTCATAGCCGAGCACATCGTTGAGAATGAAAAGCGTATCGTCGACCGGAGCCTTAAAGACTGGCATGGATCCTCATCCCTTGTAGTTACGTCGCCTCGGGCACGATAGCCCGGCGATCCTCGTAGAGCGGCATACTAAACTTTGACGTTTGCGTAAACGTAAAAAATTGGCCTGATCACGTCCTCAGACCCACCTTGGGCCCGAAATCCATCAAAAACCAGTATTTTTTGATTCTTCGGTCAAGAAAAAATCAAAAAACAGACCGTCCTTGTGAATTCAAAATTGGTGTTTTTGGCGGTGAGGGGAAAGGGGCTGCGGCGGTTTGAAGCGGCATCTGCAGGGAGCAGCCAACAAAAAACCCGCCTTTTGAGCGGGTTGGCAAAGCCTGGCGATGACCGGTTGGTGACGAGAGCGTCTCGTTAAGCGAACGACGCTCTATTCCGATTCAGCCAGCATGTCGCGGACCACTGTTATGGTCCGTTCGAGCTCGTCGATAGCGGTGTTGATGCTGTGGCGTTGCTCTTCCAGCACCCGCATCTGCGCCTCGCCTTTCGACAGCGCCACCTTGAGCTGGGTGGTGTTCTTGCCGCGGGGATCGTACAGATCGATCATCCGCTTGACCTCGGTCAGCGAAAATCCGACCCGCTTGCCAAGCAGGATGAGTTTGAGGCGGGCGCGGTCACGCTTGGAGAACAGACGCGTCACCCCGACGCGTGTTGGCTTGAGCAGCCCCTTGTCTTCATAAAAACGCAAGGTGCGCAGCGTGACGCCGAACTCCTCTGCCAGATCGCCGATCTTATAAACCGGCTCGTCGTGATCGGCGCTGGTGTCTGTCATATCATTCATGGTTGGGCAAAGCCGCCATTTGTCTCGGTTGCTATATCAATCAAATTCGGTGTGACATTAAACCTTCTGGAACGTCAAGTCGCGGCCTTTTCCGGGCTTCGGTCAGAAGAAAAGTAACCTTGGTTAACGGGTTGTTTACCACGTTTCGCCGAATGTGGGGCCGAAGAGCAGTAAGCCCGGATTCGTTGTATCTTGTTTTTGCCGGTTTGAAGTCTGGCCTTTCGGTATCCGGTTTTTCCGGTGACCCGGATGGCGGTATGGATGTGCTGCGGACGGGGGTGGGGCGGCAAGCCCCGGTCAACAACGCGAAGCGGAAGCAAAAATGAACGGATCGCGATCTCATTCAAGCAGGCCCAGTGCAAGCGGATCCTCGCTGGATTCGCTTAATCGCACGATCGAGAGCCTTGAAGCGCGGATTGAAAGCATGCTCGGCCGCAGCGGTGATGTCACCGCCGGACGACAGCCTGCGACACCACAACAGACCACGGCACCAAAATCGCAGTCGCAAGGCCTCGGCAGCGATTTGCTGGAAGACATTCGTGCCCGCCAGCGGGCGCTTGAGCAAACCCAGCGTGAGGCGGCAATGAAGGTAGCTGCGCCCACAGCCGCGCCCGGTGCTGTGGCTCAAGGCGCGCGACCTGCTCAAAAATCTGCTGCTGCCGCCCAGATGCAGTCGGCCGCACCCCAGGACGCGCGACCGGACCTGAGCCAGCAACTCATCAACGAGATGACGGCGTTGCGCCGCGAAATGGCCGAATTGCGCGCGGAAGCCCGTGATCAATCGCTGCCGCGGGAACTGCGTCAGGATCTCGCCGGCATTTCAGCGTCCATTGATGCGCTTGGCACCCATGACGGTGGGGCGGATGCGCTCAGGCTGGAACTGGACTCCATGCGCGGCATGGTCGATCAGTTGGCCCGGGAGGAAAGCGTCCGTGCGCTGGAAAACCGTTGGCAATCGGTAGAGGAACAGGTTTCCGGACTGGACATGGCCGCGCTCCGCGATGAACTGGTCAATCTGGCCTATCGCGTCGATGAAATCCGCGAATTCCTTGCCACCATGCCCGCTTCGGGCCAGGGCCAGGCGATCGAAGACAAGATTGTCGATCTATCCCAGGCGATCGAGGCAATGACCCACCAGACGGTAGCGGCCGGCCCCGATTTCCCCGCCCAGTTCGAGATGCTGGGTGCACGGCTTGACGAAATCACCCGCGCCATCTCGGCCATGCCGGCCGCCGTCTCATCCACACCCGACACCGCGCCGTTCGAGCGGCTTGAAGCCCGGCTGGCCTCTGTCGCCCAGAAAATTGATGAGCTCGAACCCTCCACGGTCGAAACCGAAATCGGCAGCCGCATAGAGCACCTTGCCGCGCGGGTGGCGCAACTGGCCGACGAAGAGGCGATCGCCCGCCTGGACGCGCGGATCGAGAATCTGCAGACGTTCATGGAAAGTGGCGCGCGTGACGACCGCATGCCCGAGCTCGCAGATTACCTCAACGACATTACCGGCAAGATCGAAGCGCTTGACGCCCGCGGCATCGATGAATCGCTGATCGCCCGTCTGGATCAGCTGGCGCATCAGATCGAAAGCCTCTCGGTGCCGGCGCCGCAGGCCAGTGCAGTTCCCGAGGCCGTGATCGGTCGGCTGGAAGCACTCATCGGCCGTGCCGAAGCCACTGTCTCGCGCAGCGTCGACCCGCTGCCCGGGCTCGAGACACTCGACGCCCGTCTGGCCGACATCGCTCACAAGCTGCAGCAGGCTGAAGTCACCGCCGCCGGCCATGCCATGCAGCCGGTCAACGGGCTCGAAAATGTCGAAGCACAGCTGGCCGAGATCTCGGCTCGGCTCGACCGGCCCTATATTGAACAGGCTCCGGTGATGATGCCGGGTATCGAGAACCTGGAAGCCCGTCTGGCCGATATCGCCGAGCGGCTGGACATGTCCAGCAACAGCGGATCGGGTCCCAGCGATCAGGCCATGCGCGGCCTCGAAGACCAGATTTCCAACCTGTCCCGCCTGATCAGCTCGGCGCCGTCAGGGGCCGGCTCCGAAGCATTTGACGAACGCCTGGCTTCCATCGAGGAGCATCTGGCAACCAGTGATGAATTCGTGGTCGAGGCCGCCCGACAGGCGGCAGAAGCAGCACTGTCTGCCTATTCCGGCCAGGTCGGCAATACGCCGACACCGCAATCGCTCGCCAATATGGAAGTCATCACCGCACTGGCCGATGATCTCAAGGCGCTGGAAAGCCTCAGCCGCAAGACCGAGGACCGCACCACGCGCGCTTTCGAGGCGGTGCAGGAAACCATGCTGAAAATCGCAGGCCGGCTGGAACGTCTCGATACGCCGGTTTCGCAGGGCGTTGCCGACGTGCAAATGCCGCGCACCTCGACCCAGCCGCTCGATGCAGCCATGCAGGCCTCCCCGGATTATCAGGACGAAATCCACCAGGCCGAGCTCACCCACGCCGAACACAAGGCCAACCCGGCGCGCACACCATCGGAAGCTGCCGCAATGGCCGCAGCCTATGCCGCAAGCCAAGAGCCCGAGGCCGACAGCCAGGAACTCGCGGCAGACGAGACGGACAGCGGCAGCGAGAAATCCTTCCTCTCCGGCCTGGCCGCCCGGATCCGGCCAGGCAAGGACAATTCCGGTCCCCAGGCTGAGCCGCAGTTCACCGAAGACAACACGCCGCCGCTTGATCCGTCGATGGAAATGGATGCGGAAACCGCGAACATGCCGCTCGAACCAGGTTCGGGCGCCCCGGATATCAACCGGATCCTGCAGAAGGTGCGGGAGGCCCAGGCGGCTGAACGCAATCGCGAAGGTGGCCCGGCCGATAACGGCTCGGAAAAATCCGAGTTT